>NZ_JBEGDX010000005.1:172994-400593 GCF_040202975.1 Xanthomonas sp. WHRI 10207
ATGCGGCGGCGATGCCGCCACGGCTGGCGGTCATGCGGGCGGCCAGATGCAGCGCGGTGTAGGAGGCCAACACGGCCACTGGCGATCGCCACCGACAGCGCGAACAGCGCCGGGTCATAGGTAATGGCAGGCGACATGCGCAGCGCGCTCATGCCGATGTAGTGCATCAGCGCGATGCCCAACCCCATCAGCACCGCACCCAGGCCCAGCCGCGGCCAGGGCAGTTGCGGTTGCGAGGTCAGCCACAGCGCCAGCGCCGAGGCCAGGATGGCCGCCAGCATCGAATAGGCGGTCAGCGCCACGTCGTAGCCCAGCGGAATCGGCAGCTGGAAGGCCAGCATGCCGACGAAGTGCATCGACCAGATGCCGATGCCCATCGCGATGGCGCCGCCCACCAGCCATGCGGCGGCGATGCCGCCACGGCTGGCGGTCATGCGGGCGGCCAGATGCAGCGCGGTGTAGGAGGCCAACACGGCCACCACCAGCGACAACAGCACCATGCCAAGGTTGTAGGTTGCGACCACCCATCCAGTTCCGACGTCGAAAGACGCGCTTGCTCAAGGAGCTAGCGACCCGCTGCGCGCGTTCTTGAGCACGCACTGGCGCAACGCAGTGGATCAGGCGACCGAAACCTCGGGTTCTTCCGGTTCGATGCGATTGCGGCCGTGGCCCTTGGCCCGATACAAGGCCTCGTCCGCACGTGCCAGCAGCGTGGCGGCGGTGTCGCCGATGCGAAACCACGCCACGCCGATCGAGCAGGTCACCTGCAGTGGCCGCGCGGCACCGACGTCGTACAGCGGCAGGCTGATCGCCTCGTGGATGGCGCGCAGCCGGTGCTGGCTTTGACGGGTCATGCCTGGCAGCAGCAACAGCAGTTCTTCGCCACCGTAGCGGCCCACCTTGTCCGAGTCGCGCAGGCATGCGGTGAGCCGCGCGCCCACCTTGGCCAGCACCGCGTCGCCAGCCAGATGCCCGTGTTCGTCGTTGACCTGCTTGAAGTGATCCAGATCGATCAGCACCACCGCCAACGCGTGCTCGGCATGCGTGCAGGCCTGCAGCTCTTCGGTCATCGCGTCGAGAATGCCGGAGCGGTTGAGCAGGCCGGTGAGCGCGTCGTGGCTGGCCTTCAATGCCAACGCCGCGCGGGCGCTTTCCAGGTCGCGTTTTTCGCGCTCCAGTTGATAGGTGCGTTCGGCCACCAGCTCGGCCAGCATGCGCTCACGCGCCACCAGATGGCGGTGCCGCCAGCTCCACAGGCCGATCAGCAGTCCGCCGCCGATCAAGACATAGAGCGCAATCGCCGGCGGGCTGCGCCACCACAACGGCGCTACTGCAAATGCCAGATCCACTACCGGCGATGCGGTGCGCCGATAGCGGTCCAGCAGCTGCACCTGCAGGCGGAAATGCCCGGACGGCAGCGGCGGTTGGTCGATCGACAGATCGTCGCTCTCGATCCATTCGTTGTGCAGACCACGCACGCGATAGCGCACGGTCAGCCGGCTGGGGTCGTCGTAGACCTCCATCGTCGACAGTTCGATATGCAACGGCGTGTCGCTCCAGGCCAGCAGTTGCCCGGCGCGTATCGGCACGCCGCCGCGGCTGACGCTGTCGATGCGCACGCTGGGCTGGCGCTCGTCGAACAGGCGCGCCGGATCCGCCAGGTGGCTGACACCGCGCGCGGTGCCGATCCACACCGAGCCGTCGGGATCTTCAAAGAATGCGGCTTCGGAGATGTCGTCCCAGATCAGGCCCTGCGACTGCGACAGATGGGCCCAGCGCTCGCCGTTATAGACCTCCACGCCGCGTGCGTGGCCCACCCACACCCGGCCCAGGCTGTCGCTGCGCATCAGGTACACACCCGCGTCGCGCAGCGCTTCGTCGTTGATCGCCTGCAGGTCCAGACCATCGCCGAGCAACATGCCGTGCCACAGGCCGGGGCGATAAAACGCCAGCCACACCTCGCCGCTGTCGCTGATGTGGAACTTGCTGATCCACGGATCAGAGTCGCCGCCGTTGACCTTGACCTGCACCTTGGACCAGCGCTCGCCCTGCAACCGAAACAGCCCGTTGGCACTGGAGACCCATAGAGTGCCGTCGGCGGTCTGCTGGATATCGGTGTAGGCGATCGCAGGCATGTCGGCGACAGGCTGCAAGGTGCCGCCGTCCAGCGGGCGCTCGATCACGAACAGTCCGCCGAGGGTGAGAATCCACAGGCGCCCTTGACGGTCGTTATAAAGGCGCCGTCCGGTACGCGGAAGTTTGCCGGCCTCGGCGCTGCGGCCATCCGGCCAGTTGCGGCGCACGAAGCCGGCAGAATTGAGCGTCCACACGCTGCCGTCGGTAGTGCGCGCCATGCCGACGATCTGGATGCCCGCCTGCGGCAGGGCCGGCACAAACCGCTCACCGGGTCGGGCCTGACGCCCAATGCCGTGTTCGTTGCCGACCAGCAGTGCGTTCTGCGCATCGCGTGCGATGGACCAGGTGGGTGCGGCCGGCATGCCTTGCGAGGCGTCCCAGTTTTCGATCCATTCGTAGCCGGCCCAGCGCACCAGGCCTTCGCCATCCACGGTCATCCAGACGTCGCCGTCGCGGTCCACCACGATCGCGTCGCTGCTGCCGGGCGGCAGCCCGTTCTCGGTGCCGAAGCTGCGCCAGGCGCCATTTTCCCAGCGCGCCAGGCCGTCGTTGCGGCGCACCAGCACGCGCCCTTCGCGATCCATCACCAACGGCGCCTGTTGCCCGACCGTATTGCTGTCGAGCAGCGGCAACGGCCGCACGCTGAACCGGCTCGCACCTGGTGCGCGGTAGAGCAGGGTGCCGGCACCACGCGCCCACAGCCCGCCGTCGTTGTCGCGCAACACGCTGTACCAGCGATCGACCGGCACGCCCTCGTCGGGCCCGTAGACCTGTACCTTGCGCTGCGCATCGATGGCGCACAGCTTGTGCCCGCAGCCGACCCACAACGTGTCGCCTTCCACCGACAGACTCAGCACCTTGGAGAGATCGGGCAGGCGCACGCGCGTGGCGGTGTCCAGCAGATATTCGCTATGCCAACGGCCGTTGCTGCGTGCGCGCAGCACTTCCAGTTCGCCGCCATTGGCGATCACCGTGCCCCATGCAGGGCTGGCAAGCAGCAGGCCTTCCTGCAGGTGCTCGGCTTCATCGCGCGCGAGTTTACGAAAGCCGTGCTCGTCGCCGACGAACAACGCCTGGAAGCCGGCGACCCACAGACGCCCATCGGGCGCTTCGCTGATCGAGGTAATCGGTTCGTTGCGCAGGCCGTCCAGCATCACCTGTTGAAAGATGCGGCCGTTGTAGCGATACAGCCCGCTCTCGGTGCAGACCCACATCAAGGTGCTGCGGGTCTGCAACAGGCAAGTACCGGCAAGACCGAGCAGGCCCTGGTCGTGGGCATAGCGACGGATGCTGGCGCTCTGTGCGCTGGCCAGATCGGCAAACGACAGCAACGCCAGCAGCAGCATCGCAGCAAACGATGCCCCTCGGCCTGACGACCTCCCTTGGCGGTGCAAGAACCCCACGAGCGTTGCAATCTCCCACGCATCGGTGCGTGCGGTCCGCGCCCCTCGCGCGGTGTCTCACGCTTGCCATTGGCAGCCCCCATAGCAGGCCGCGTTATATCGACTAGCGGCTGTTCACGCGCTTTACTTTAGGACACCACCCTTGCGCATTGTGCAGCTGCCAGCAAGCACGACTGCAGTCTGGAGGGGCGTGTGGCATGCAAAGACTGCGGTTTGGTGTTATCGACAGGTTGAGTATTGCGCGCTACGCGTACTCGCCAGTGTGCGTCATGTGGCAATCGATGCTGGCACGATCGAGCGGGCGCGACTGCTGCACTGCCACACATGGATGCGCTAAATCGGCCGAGACTGCGACCAACACCGGTGTTCGATCCAGACAATGTGGCGGCCGCGACCGCGCTTAGCTGCAGGTAGTGCTGGCATTCGCTGCTGCATTCGCTGGATGGGTGCGGATGCTTTGCCACCGCCAACATCGCTGTTTCTACGTGCGATGTCGGGCGCGATGGTGGCCCGCGCGCGGCGATCAGTCGGCGCGATGGTCGGGTGCCGCAAGCGCAATGAGGTGGCCAGCGTCGTAATCGATGCAATTGCGTCCGCGGCGTTTAGCGCTATACAGCGCGGCATCGGCGCGCGCCAGTAATTGCTCGAGGGTTTCGCCGGGCATAAACCACGCCACGCCGATCGAACAGGTGACGTGCAGCCAGCCGCCATCGATGGGGTAATCGCCGCAGATACCACGATGCAGCGCGTCCAATCGGTGCGTGGCTTCGTGCGTCAGCCCCGGCAGCAGCGCCAGCAATTCTTCGCCGCCGTAGCGGCCGATACGGTCGTCGCCACGCACCAGCGTATCCAGCCGGCGACCGACCCCGGCCAGCACCGCATCGCCGGCCAGATGCCCGTGCTGATCGTTGACCAGTTTGAAGTGATCCAGATCGATCAATACCACTGCCAATGGTCGCGCCGTCGCATCGGCCCGCAGCAGCATGTTGCGTAACGCGGCAAGGATGCCGGCGCGATTGAGCAGGCCGGTGAGTTCGTCGTGGGTGGCCTTGAGGGCAAGTTCGGCCCGTGCCGATTCCAGGTCGCGCTTGTCCTGTTCCAGCTCGGCAGTGCGCTCGGCAACCAGTTGTTCCAGCTCGCGCTTGCGACGCAGCAGTTTGGCGGTGCGCCAGCGCAACAGCGCAATCACCGCGGCGATCGCCAGCAGCACATAGGCGATCAAGGCGGGAATGCTGCGCCACCAGGGTGGACTGAGCGCAAAGGCAAAGCGTGTGATCGGGCTGGCACTGCGCTGGCCGGCGTCCACTGCCTGCACCTCCAGCGCATAGCGGCCGGGCGGCAGCAGCGGATAGGTGATGTGGCTGAGCGAGGTGCTGGTCCAGCTGGCCTGGTGGCCTTCCACGCGGTAGCGGAAGCTGATGCGGTCCGGGCCGCCTTCGGCGCCGGGCGTGCTCAGATCCACGTCCAGCGGAACCTGCGACCAGGGCACCTGCGCACCGGCGGCAAGGGTCTGTTCGCCACGCCGCACGCGCAGCACTTCCACCCGCAGCGGCGGCGACGCGAACACACGTGACGGATCGATCAGGTGGGTCAACCCGCGGCTGCTGCCGAGCCACACGCTGCCATCGACGTCCTCGAACAGAGCATTGGCAGACACGTCGTCCCACAACAGGCCCTCGCTGCGCGTGGTGCGCGACCAGTGCCCATTCTCCAGCAGGTCCAGGCCCTGGCTGCTGCCCAGCCACAAGCGCCCCTTGCTGTCGTGAGAGAGGATGAACGGCATCACGCGCGACACCAGCGGGTCGTTGACTGCGGTCAGCGTGACCGTCGCTGCGTTCTGCACGGCGCCATGCCAGAGCCCGGTGTCGCGCAAGGACAGCCAGAGCTGGCCGTCGGCCGAAAAATCCAGCAGGAAGTAATCGTGGCTGGGCAGGTTGCCGTGCACCTCCACCTGCAACCAGCGGCCATTTTTTTCCTGGCGATACAGCCCTTTGCGGGTACTGGCCCACAGTCGCCCCTGAAGATCCACATCGATATCGCCCACGAACGCCGCAGGCACGGCCTCTTCGCGTCTGGCCTGCAACGGCAGCTCCGGCGCGACGGAGTACAGGCCGCGTGGCGTGGTGACCCACAGCACGCCACCCGAATCGAACAACAGCTTGTTGGTGGGCAGCCCAAGCTGCAGCACGTCGAAGGTCTTGCCCGTCTGCGGGTCGCGACGGGAGAGGGCGCCCGACGAGCGCGCCACCCAGGCCGCGCCATCCTTCGGCGACAGTGCGATGGAGATCGATTGCAGCATTGGTTCGCCGTTGGCGAGTGTCCACGGCTGCATGCGCCCGGTCCGCGGATCCAGCACATTGGAGCCGGCATCGCCGCCCACCAGCAGCTCACCACTTGGCAGCCGCTGGATGGCCCAGGTCGGCGATTCGGCCAGGCCCTGGCTTTCGTCCCAATGCTCGATGTTGCCGTAGCCCAGCCAGCGCTGCACCCCCAGCCCGCGCGTACCGATCCACAGCTGGCCGGTGCTTTGCATCATCAAGGGGCCCACCATCGGGCTGATCGACAGCCCCTGGTCGTGCCCGAAATAGTGCCAGTGGTCGCCTTCCCAGCGCACCACTCCGCGGTCGGAACGGGTAATCAGGCGGCCCTGCGCATCCTCCGACAAGGTGGTTGCGCCAGCCAAGGTGTCGAACCTGGTGCCGGCTGGAGGCGCATGGTCGCGGAACACGCGCTCGCCTGCTGCGCGCGACATCACCATGCCGCCACCGCGCAGCCACAGGTCGCCACGATGGTCGCGGAACACCGCGCGCCATTGCCGTTCCGGCACACCGTCGGCATCGCCCAACTGAGTGATGCGTCCGTTGGCATCAATGCGGCAGACGCGTTTTCCGCAACTGGCCCACAGCGCGCTGCCATCGGCAAGCAAGGCTTTCCCGGCGGGCAGGGTGGTGCCGTCGTCCAGGCGCAACGGCAACACCCGGGCGCTCCAGCCGCCTGGCTTGGTCGGCGTCAGGTGCAACAGCTGATTTTCGCTGACCACCACCACGCCACCCGCGTACGCGGCGATCACATTGCCGCTGTCGGCACGGATCGGCGCGCCGTCATGTAGCACCGGGCTGAAGGTCGTGCCATTGCGCACGAACACGCCATTGGCGCTGGCCACCCACAAGCGCCCGCGCGCATCCAGCGTCAACGCGCGGATGTAGCGCGCGTCCAGGCCGCTTTCCTGGCCGACCGGGATGAATTGTTCGCGTTCGAAGCGATGCAATGCCAGTTCGGTGCCGACCCAGACCACACCCTGTCGATCCTCGAGCAGGCTGTTGACTGTCATACCCTGCAGGCCATCGGCCTGTGCGTAATCGCGGAAGCTGTAGGTTTTCGCCCATGCGCTGCCTGCGATCAGCCATCCGAGCAGGCACAGCGTTGCCAGACGACGCAGCGCCTTGCCGCGCACACCAGGTGAAACGAACAGCGCAGACACGTTGGGCATCGGCTTTCGCGGAAAGGGGGACGTGCGATTGAACGGGCCAATCGTCCTCAGCGTTGACGGCGAACTGGTGCAAAACTTGAGCGTCCGTACGCTTAACCCGTCAGTTCTCTGGCGGAGTCGAAGGCGGTATCGAACATGCGCTGCACCGGTGGCGCGAACTCGCTTGCGAAGCTGGACAGCAGGAACAGCCCCAGTAAGACCGTCAACGGCAAGCCAAGTTGCATCGGGTTCAATGCCGGCGCCGCCTTGGCCAAGGCACCGAAGGCCAGGTTGACCGCCAGCATCGCCACCATCATCGGCAAGGCCAGGGTCAGCCCGCCGCGCATGATCTGCAGGAACAAGGTGGGCGCCACCTCCGCGAACGCGCGGGCGTCGGGAATGGCTGTGCCGATCGGCAACGCCTTGTAGCTGTCCACCAGCAGCGAAATCACCGCCAGGTGCCCGTTGGCCGCAAAGAACAGCAAGCCGAATCCGATATAGAACCACTGCGCGATCACGCCGGAGGTCACCCCGCGCATCGGGTCGGACATCTGCGCAAACGACAGGCCGGTGGACTGCGACACCAACTCGCCGGCCAGCGCGCCTGCCTCGAAGATCAGCTTCAGCATGAAGCCCATGCTTGCGCCCACGGCCAGCTCACGCGCGATGCTCAGCACCGCCTGCGCCGTAAAGCCATCCCACTCCGGCACCGGCGGCAGGATCGGCGCCAGCACCATCGACAAGGTCCCGGCCAGCATCACCCGCACCCGCCCGGGCACCGCACGCGTGCCGATCAACGGCATGGCCGTGAGCAGCGCGCCGGTGCGCAGCATGGTCCACATGATCGCCCCGACCATCGCAAACGCGCGCTGGCCGTCGATCACCATCTGGGTAGCGGAATCCATCCGGTCTGGTCCGCTAGCCGATCAAATGCGGAATGCGCTGGAACAGCGCAATGGTGAACTCCACCAGATGCCCCAGCAGCATGCTGCCGGTGGCAAACAGGGTCGCGGTCAACGCCACGGCCTTGGCCACGAAGCCGATGGTGGGCTCATTCAATTGGGTGGCGGCCTGCACCACGCCAATGACGACACCGACGACCAACACTGCCAGCAACATCGGTCCGGCAATCCACAGGACGGTGACCAGGCCACCACGTAATTCAGTCAGGGCGATTTCAGGGCTCATGGGGAGTGCTGATGCAAGTGCGGTGCCAAAGGACGGGGATTGGGGATTTGGAATTTGGGATTGGTAGGTGAGCGGCGATCTGACTTACCTCGTGTTGCACTGTCTGTCGCTGTCGCTGTCGCTGTCGCTGTCGCTGTCGCTGTCGCTGTCGCTGTCGCTGTCGCTGTCGCTGTCGCTGTCGCTTTGGATGTTGGCTTGGCTCTGATGTTGAGCTTTGCCTTTGCCTTTGCCTTTTTGCCGTTGGCTTCCCATCCCCCATACCGCAGCGGCAAGCCGGGTAGATACAACCCGCAGGGCGGCGCGCATGGATGCGCGACGTTTTTGTAAGGGACATGGATGTCCCTTACAAAAATTTCTACCCGGCTTGCTTACCCGGAGCGCCTTGGCGCGGAGGGGCGCGAGGACGGGGGTGTGTTTCTTTGGTTACTTTCTTTGCACAAGCAAAGAAAGTAACTCGACCCCCGAAGGGGGCCGAAAGCTCTGCACTTGCTTGTGCTTATGTCTTTGCTTTCTATGGAGCTCAAACGTCAAGCGAGGGCTTTCACGCCCTACGGGCGCGAGTCACTTTTCTTTGCTTGTGCAAAGAAAAGTAACCAAAAGAAAGCACACCCCGTCCTCGCGCCTTCCGCGCTACGCGCTCCAGGTCCGCATGCCATCCGGGAATTTTTCAAAGGGACGTCCATGTCCCTTTGAAAAACGTCGCGCATCCATGCGCGCCGCCCCTGCGGGGTTTGCCCCGGATGGCCTGCCGCTGCGGTATGGGGCCCCGGAGAAGCTGGAAGCCAGAGCGAAATACAAAGCAAAAGGCAAAAGGCGGAAGGCGGAACGCGGAACGCGTCGCAGATGCTTGAGTAATACAGCTGTGCTGTGACGGCCTTTAACAAAAGTCAGCTGGGGGGAGTGCTACCGCGCGCGCAACGCGCGCCCACACCTACGACGCATTAAAGCTCGCAGCCAGCGTCCCCACCACCAACACCCACCCATCCACCAGGACGAACAACAGAATCTTGAACGGCGCAGAGATCAACATCGGCGACAGCATCATCATGCCCATCGACATCAACACGCTCGCCACCACCAGATCGATGATCACGAACGGAATGAAGATCAAAAACCCGATCTCGAATGCCGTCTTCAGCTCGCTGGTCACAAACGACGCCACCAGCACCGGGAACGGCACCGCGTCCGGGCCGGCGTACTTGCCGTCGCCGGCCATGCCCGCGAAGGTCATCAGATCGGTTTCGCGGATCTGCGCCAGCATGAAGGCGCGCAGCGGCTGGGTGGTCAGGGTCCAGGCAGTGGAAAAGTCGATCTGGTTGTTGAGGTACGGCTGAAGGCCAGCGCCCCACATCTTTTGCCACACCGGCATCATCACCAGGGCGGTCAGAAACATCGCCAGGCCCAGCAGCACCTGATTGGACGGAGTCTGGCCGGTGCCCAGTGCCTGGCGCAGCAGGCCCAACACGATGGTGATGCGGGTAAAGGCGGTGAGCACCAGCAGCATCGACGGCAGCAGGGTGATCGCCGTCATCAGCAGCAAGGTTTGCAGCGGCAGGCTCACCGGCTGGTCGCCGATGCGGCCGACGCTCACGTTCGGCAGGGTCGGTAATTGGTTGGAGCCGGGCGGCACCGCCGCCGGTGCGGCAGCGGGCGCGGCAGCCTGCGCCATCGACGGCAACGCGGCCGGTGTGGCGGCGGCCAGCAGCGGACAGCTCATCACCAGCAGGATCAAGATCAGGCGCAGGCTGCGCCCCCAGCGATTCCAACAACTGAACATGTCACGGGTCCTTGCGCAGCTTCTGAGCGAGCAGCTGGGCGAAATTGGGGAGTTGCTTGAAATTGGGCAGGGTGGGTGCAGGCGTGGGCGGCAGCGGTTCGGACAAGGTGTGCAAGGTGCTGATGCCGCCGGCGGTGACACCCAGCAGCAGCTGCTGGCCGTTCACCTCCACCACCACCACACGCTCCTTGGCACCCACCGCCAGGCTGGTCACCACGCGCAGGCCCTCGCTGTTGCGAAAACCGCTGCCGGGCATGCGCTTGAGCAACCAGCCCAGACCGACGATCAGCGCGAGCACCAACAGCAATGCAAAGACCGCGCCAAACAGGCTGGGCGAGGATGGCGCGTGCGCGCCGACCTGGGTGGCCTTGGCCGCGACGGGCGCGGCGGCAGCCAGCAGGCCGATCACCGCAGCCTCCGGATCCGTTCGCTGGGGCTGACCACGTCGGTCAGGCGGATGCCGAAGCGGTCGTTGATCACCACCACTTCGCCATGCGCGATCAGGGTGCCGTTGACGTACACGTCCAGCGGTTCGCCGGCGCCGCGTTCCAGTTCCACCACCGAGCCCTGATTGAGCTGCAGCAGGTTGCGGATCGGGATGCGGGCGCGGCCCACTTCCAGCGACAGCGTCACCGGCACGTCCAGGATGACGTCCAGATTGAGGTCGGTGGCGTTGTTGTCGTGCTCGGCCTGCAGGTTGTCGAAGGTGGCGGGCGCGGCGTCGAGGATGTCGGAGTTCATCATTTGCTGGAGTCCTGGGATGGAACGGCACGCGGGGCTTGCACGCCGGGCGGGCGGACGGCGGTGATCTTCACGGCGTTGTTGCCGTTGGAGACCCCGAATTCGCCGGTGAACATGGGGATTTCTTCCACGCACAGCGGTACCTGTGCGGGCAGATCGATCGGCAGGATGTCGCCGACCTTCAAACCGGTGAGCTGGCGCAGGCTCATGCGCTTGCTGGCCAGCACGCTCGACAGCGTTACCTCGGCGGTGTTGAGCTGCTCGCGCAGCATCACGTTCCAGGAGTCGTCGCGGTCGTTGCGGTCGCTCTGGATGCCGGCATCGAGCAGCTCGCGGATCGGTTCCAGCATTGAATACGGCAGGGTGATGTGGATCTCGCCACCGCCGCCTTCCAGCTCCACATGGAAGCGGCACACCACCACGTACTCGCGCGGGGTGACGATGTTGGCGAAGTGCGGGTTGATCTCGGAGTTGATGTACTCGAAGTCCACCTCCATCACCGGCGCCCAGGCTTCCTTCAGATCGGCAAAGGTCTGCTTGAGCATCAGCTGGATCACGCGCATCTCGGTGGCGGTGAATTCGCGGCCTTCGATGCGGGTGTGGAAGCGGCCATCGCCACCGAAGAAGTTATCCACCACGGTGAACACCAGCGTGGGTTCGAACACGATCAGGCCGGTGCCGCGCAGCGGTTTGAAGCGGATCAGGTTGAGGTTGGTCGGCACGTACAGCGAGTGCATGTACTCGTTGAACTTGACCAGGTCGATGCCGCGCACCGACAGGTCGGCCGAGCGCCGGATCAGGTTGAACAGGCCGATGCGCCACAGCCGCGCAAAGCGCTCGTTGACCATCTCCAGGGTCGGCATGCGCCCACGGATGATGCGGTCCTGGCTGGACAGATCGTATTGCCGCGCCTCGCCGGGCAACGGCTCCGGCTCGGTATTGACCGCTCCGGAATCCACGCCATGCAGCAGGGCATCGATCTCGTCCTGGGAAAGCAGATCACTGACGCTCATGGGCAAGCCTTACTGGGTAACGAAACTGGTGAACAGCAATTCTTCGACGCACTTCTTGCCGGTTTCGCTGGTCATGACCTTTTGCGCTTCGGTCAGCGCGGCCTTCTGCAGCTTCTGCTTGCCGGGCAGATCGGCCACATCGGTGGCCTTGGTCTGCGACAGCAGCATCAACAGGTGTGCGCGGATGGCCGGCGCGTTTTCGGTGATGAGCTTGAGTTCTTCCGGGTCGCGGGTGACCAGCTGCACTTCGACCTGCAGGTACTGCGGGCCGTCGCCGGGGTCGGCCAGGTTGACCACGATCGCCGGGTCCATCGGAAAATACTGTGCCGGCTTGGGCACTTCGGCGACCTTGGGCGCGGCGTGCTTGCCGCCTTTTTCATCGCCCTTGTGGCCCAGAAAGAACCACGCGCCGCCGCCGGCCGCTGCCAGCACGACCACGCCGATGGCGATCAGCAGAAGAGGCTTTTTGCCGCCTTTCTTCTTCTCGTCTTTCTCTTCGGTCTTTTCGGTCTTTTCAGGTTTCTTGGCCGCTGCCACGTTCTGCTCCAGGAGAATGCTCATCCAATGGATGCAATTGGCATGCCAAAACCGCGACGGTTTCCTGGCACTGCAGGCGCGCGTGCACAAAAACCCCCACGAGCCTTGCGCCGCGTGGGGGTTGGAATGGCCGCAGCGTCGGTGCGACGCGCGTTTGTGCAGCGCGCCGGGCTAATCCGGCGCGGTGGCTCAGGCGTAGGCGTCCAGCAATCCACGCTGGCGTAACACCACCGACGGAATTCCGACGGGCGGGCTGTCGTCCAGGGTGAGGCCGTTGCCATCGCGCCCACCGCCGTTGCGGTTGCCGGTCTGGCTCTGCTGTTGCTGGCTGACATCGGCCTGGCCCAGCTGGAAACCGTTCTGGCCGAGCATTTCGCGCAGCCGCGGCAGGCTCTGTTCCAAGGCCTGACGGGTGTCGGCGTTGGCGGCGGTGAAGCTGGCGTTGACCTTGTCGCCGTCCAGATGCAGACGCACCTCGACCGGGCCCATCTCGTTCGGGGTGACCTTGATGTGCGCGTGGCCGATCTTTTGGTCGGCCAGCCAACTCAGGCGGGCGCCGATGGCATCGTCGAAGGTGTCGCTGCCCATCTCCGGGGTCGGGGTGGGCGAGGCGGCGAAGACCGGCGCCGGGTCCTGCAGGCGGGTAAGCGTAGGCGCGGCGGTCGGCAACACAAACGCCGGGGCATCCGGCGCGTCCGTTGCGGCGGTGTCGTCGGCCGGGTCCAGCGCCTTGACCGCCATGCTCATCAGCGCGGCGGCTTGCGCATCGCCGCTGACTGCGGTGGTCGAGGTGGGCTTGGCGCCTGCGGCGGCAGCCGGCGCGAGCGCACCCAGGGCGGGCAGGGCGCTCGTGGCGGTTGCGGCAGCAGTGGCTGTGGGTGCGGTGGCGTCGGTCGGCAGTGCGGTTGCGGTCGGCGTGGCGCCGGCCGCATTGGCCATACTGGCGGCCAGTGCTGCGGCAGCGGCGGCGAGCACATCGCCGCCCGGTACCGCCTGGGCCAGCAGGCTCATGCCAAAACCGCCGAGCCCCGCTGGCGGCCAGCCGGCCTCGGTCGGCGCGGCGGCATCGGTGGGGGCGTCCTTGCTGTCCTTGCTGGCGGTTGCGCTCTTGCCGGTTGCGGTGGCGGTAGTGCTGTCCTTGGCCGTCGGTTCCTTGGCGGGCTGCGCAGACTTGGTCTCGCCGTCCTGGGCGCGCGGGCGCTTGGTCGCATCGCCGGGCGCGTCATCGTTCTGTTCGTCGTCGCCGCGGTTCTTGTCGGGCTGGCTGGATTTGGCCGCGGGCTGCTTGGCCGGCACGCGCTCGGGCGCCTGCTGCGGGGCGTGGTTGGGCGTATTGGCCGGATTGAGCATGCGCGCAAACTGGTCCTGCGCCGGGTCCTGTTCGGACGACGGGTCGCTGTAGCTGGACTTCTTGCCAGTGCTGGCAAGCGCGCCAAGGCCGGCGGCAAACGCGGACAGGGGGTTCATACGGATTCTCCGTGAGTATCTTCGGCCCGCGCCAGGCGCGAGCGGCGTGCGCCAAGATCGTCCATCTCGCGCTGGTCGCGACGTTCGATCACCTTGTTTTCCTGGGCGCGGTAGCTGGCGGCCAGTTGCTCCAGTACCTGTTTCTCGCGGCTGGCCAGCAGCAGGCGGGTGCGCTCGGATTCGACCTTGGCGATATTGCTTTCCACGGTCTGGGCCTGTTGCAGCACGGCGCTGTCGAGCCGATCCAGAAAGGCGCGGCGGTTGCTCAGCGCGACCGCACTGGTGCCGGCCAGCTGGCTGTTGGCGTATTCCTCGGCGTAGCGGCGCAGTTCTTCCAGGCGCGACTGGTGGGTCTCCAGGGTGCGCTGGCGCTCGGCCAGTTCGCGGGCGACCTTGTCTTCCTGTTCCTGTGCCCGCCGTAGCAGGGGATCGATTCGCTTGGACTGCATCATGGATTAGTTCTCGGGTTCCACCAGCTGCTGCAGCGCGGACAGGCTATCGCTCAGCAGCGATGCCTTGTGGACGTCCTGGCCAAGGAATTCGACGATCTCCGGCCAGCGCGCCAATGCTTCGTCGGTGGCCGGGTCGCTGCCGCGCTGGTAGGCGCCGATGGCGATCAGGTCGCGGTTGGCGGTGTAGGCAGAGAGCAGCCGCTTGAGCTTGCGGATACGCAGGCGCCAGGGTTCGTCGGCGATGTCCTGCACCACGCGGCTGACCGACGATTCCAGGTCGATGGCCGGGTACAGGCCGCTGTCGGCAACCCGACGCGAGAGCAGGATATGGCCGTCCAGAATGGCGCGGGCGGCGTCGGCAATCGGGTCCTGCGGGTCGTCGCCTTCGGTCAGCACGGTGTAGAAGGCGGTGATCGAGCCGCGGCCCTTGGCGCCATTGCCGGCACGTTCCACCAGCGCCGGCAATTTGGCGAACACCGACGGCGGGTAGCCGCGGGTGGTGGGCGGCTCGCCGACCGACAGGCCGATCTCGCGCTGCGCTTGGGCAAAGCGGGTCAGCGAATCCATCAGCAACAATACATTCAAGCCCTGGTCGCGGAACCATTCGGCAATCGCTGTGGCGCGGTAGGCGCCATGCAGGCGCGCCAGCGGCGGGCGGTCGGCCGGGGCGGCGACGACCACGGCGCGGCGCAGGCCTTCTTCGCCCAGGGTGGTTTCGACGAAATCGCGCACTTCGCGGCCACGTTCGCCGATCAGCCCGACCACGATGACGTCGGCGGAGGTGAAGCGGGTCATCATGCCCAGCAGCGTCGATTTACCGACGCCGGAGCCGGCGAACAGGCCCACGCGCTGACCACGGCCGATCGGCAGCATGGCGTTGATGGCGCGCACGCCCACATCCAGCGAGGTGGTGATGGGCTCGCGCGCCAGCGGGTTGATCGACATGCCGGCCATGCTGACGCTGCCTTCGCCGCGGATCGGGCCCTTGCCATCCAGCGGGGTGCCATCGCTGTCGATGACGCGGCCGAGCAGGCCTTCGCCCACTTCCACGCCACCGCGGCGCCGCGAGGGCACCACGCGGGCGTTGGGCAGCAGGCCGTGCAGTTCGGCGCTGGGCATCAGATAGGTACGTTCGCCGGCAAAGCCGACCACTTCGGCATCCACCCAGCCGCCATCGACTTCGACCTTGCAGGTGGCGCCCATCGGCGCTTCGCAGCCGGTGGCTTCCAGGGTCAGGCCGACGGCGCGGCGCAGGATGCCTTCGCGGATCAACGTGCGGCCGGCGGTGGGTTCCAGGCCAAGCGTGCCCAGCCGGGTGGCCAGGCGCAGATTGCGTGCATCCAGCCAATCGGCCGGGGTGGCGCCAAACAGGGCGCTCACAGGCCCGCTCCGGATTTGCGCATGACTGTCTCCAGCGCGGCCCGCAGGCGCGCTTCCAGGGTGCCGTCCACGCGTACGCTTTCGGCATGTACGCGCAGGTCGCCGCGGCTCAGGCTCATGTCCGGGGCCACGCGGGTGGTGCTGCTGGGCGCCAGATGCGGCAGCAGCGCGGTGATGTCGTCCGGGTGCAGGCGCACTTCGACCTCGCGGCCGGCGCCGCCGACCGCATCCACGGCCTCGCCGACCAGGTCGGCCAGCAGTTGCGGTTCGACCTGGTAGGCACGCCCGACCAGCTGACCGGCGATGCGCACGGCCAGCTCGCCGAGCGCGCCGACGACTTCGTTTTCCAGTCGCGCCAGCGGGCGGGTGAAGTTGTCCAGGATGCCGTCGATCTGCGCGGTCAAACGGCGCACTTCGGACTGGCCCTGGGCAAAGCCTTCGGCATGGCCGCGGGCAAAGCCTTCCTGCTGGGCGGCGTCTTCGATGGCCTGGATTTCTTCCAGGGTCGGCGGGCGCAGCACCGGCTCGTACACGGCCGGTTCGTCGAACTCCGGTTCCGGCGCGGCCAGGGCCATGTGCAGGTCGGGGGCCAGCCAGCGGGTGACCACGTCGTTCATACCATGGCCTCCGCACCGGCGCCGCCGAGGCTGATGGCGCCTTCGTCAGCCAGACGGCGGACGATGGTGAGGATTTCCTTCTGCGCCGCTTCCACGTCGGCCAGGCGTACCGGGCCACGTGCTTCCATATCTTCGATCAGGATCTCGGCAGCGCGCTGGGACATGTTGCGGGTGATCTTTTCGCGCACCTTGGTGTCGGCACCGCGCAGGGCCAGGCCCAGGCGCTCGCCGGAGACTTCGCGCAGCAGCGTCTGCAGGCCGCGGTCGTCCAGGTCCACCAGGTTGTCGAATACGAACATCAGGTCCTGGATCTTGCTGGCCAGGTCGGCGTCGATCTTGCCGATCTCGCCCAGCACGCCTTGCTCCGGGCCGGTGTCCAGGAAGTTGAGGATGTTGGCCGCCACCTTGATGCCGCCCACGTTGGACGACTTCAGGTTCTGGTTGCCGGCAAATTGGCGCTCCATGATGTCGTTGAGCTCGCTCAGCGCGTTGGGCGGGATGCCGTCCAGGGTGGCGATGCGCAGCAGCACGTCGGCGCGGGTGCGCTCGGGCAGCAGCTTCAGTGCCTCTGCGGCCTGGTCGCTATCCAGATGCGCCATCACGATGGCGATGATCTGCGGGTGTTCGTTGCGCACCAGGTCGGCGACCGCGCGCGGGTCCATCCATTTCAGGGTGTCCAGGCCGGTGGTGTTGCGGCCCAGCAGGATGCGGTCGATCAGGCCGCCGGCCTTGTCGGCGCCCAGCGCCTGGATCAGCACATTGCGGATGTAGTCGTCGGCGCCCACGCCCAGCGAGGTCTTGCCGGCCAGTTCGCCGTTGAAGTCGTCCATCACCTTCTCGACCTGATCGCGCGAGATGCCGGTCATGGTGGCCATGGCGATGCCGATCTTCTGCACTTCCTTGGGGTCCATGTGCTTGAGCACTTCGGCTGCATCGCTTTCACCCAGCGACAGCAACAGCACCGCGGCGCGCTGCACTCCAGTCATCGGTTGTGTTTCAGGCTTCACTGGCGACCCATCCCTTTACGACTTGTGCGACACGTTTTGAATCGGCTTTGACTGCTTCGCGCGCCACGCGCATGCGCTCTTCGTAGGCGTCCGGCAGGGCGATCGGGGTCTTGCGTTCCTGACCGATCTGCGCGGTGTCTTCTTCCAGGCCGGGCATCAGGTCGTTGTCGTCGTTGACCATCCGCACGTCGGCGCTCTGTGGAGTGCCATCGTTGCCGCCCTTGCGGTGTTTTTCCTTGATCGCGGTCACGCCGGTGAGTTGACGCAGGGTGGGGCGTACCACGCCGAACAGCAGCGCCAGCACCACCACCGCACCGACCAGCAGGCGCAGACCGTTCTGCACGCGCGGGTCTTCCCACCACTTGGGGCCTTCCTCGCCCGCAACCGCTTCCCGCACAAACGGGGCATTCATCACCGACACCGTGTCGCCACGTGCCGCATCAAAGCCTACCGCCTGCTTGACCAGGCCCTCGATGCGGGTGAGCTCGGCGGCGGTGAGCGGCTGCTCGACCATCTTGCCCTTGGCACCGGGGCGCGGGACGTTGTCCAGCAGCACCGCCACCGACACCCGCTTGATGCGGCCGGCCGGCTGACGGGTGTGTTGCAAGGTTCGGTCCAATTCGTAATTGCGGGTGGCGCTCTTGGAACTTTCGGTCGGCGCGGCCGGCGCTGCGGCCTGGCCGTTGGCGGCGGCCGGGGTGCCCGGCGCACCGGCGACGGCCGGAGCCGGCGGCTGGCCGGGGCTGTTGCTGGTGGCGCCCGGAGGGCCCTGCGGGCCGGTGGCGCTGGTGCTGCTGTCGCTGACCTGCTCGCTGCGCAGCTTGGCCGGCTCGCCGTTATAGAGCTCGCGCGCTTCTTCGACTACCGAGAAGTCCATGTCCACGCTGACTTCCGGGTTGACCCGGCCCGGGCCGGTCATCGGTTCCAGCAACTCGCGGATGCGCTGGTTGTAGGAGCTTTCCTGGCGACGCACCTGTTCGAACTGGGCGGCATGCTGCGCGGCGTCGCTGTTGGGGTCGGCAATGGAGAGCATGCGGCCGCTCTGGTCGACCACGGTCACGCGCTCCGGGGTCATGTCCGGGATGCTGGATGCCACCAAATTGACGATGGCATCCACCTGATTGCGCTCCAGGCCCTGGCCACCACGCAACTCCAGCACCACCGAGGCGCTGGCGACATCACGCTGGCGGGTGAAGGCGCTGGGCTTGGGAATGGCCAGATGCACCCGCGCCTCGCGTACCGGACGCAGGGTGCTGATGGTGCGCGAGAGTTCGGTTTCCAGCGCGTGCTGGTAACGGGCGTTTTCCACGAATTGGCTGACGCCGAAGCCCGGGTCCTTTTCCATCAGCTCGAAACCGCCGCCGGTCTCTTTGCCAGTCAGGCCGGAGCCGGCCAGCTTCAGGCGCGCGTCGTACAGACGGTCCTGCGGTACCGAGATGGCGCCGGTGCCTTGGTCGATCTTGAACGGGATCTGCGCGGTGCGCAGCAGGTCGGCCGCCTCGGCGTTGCCCTTTTCGTCCAGGCCGGTGTACAGCGACTGATAGCCCGGCTGCTGCGACCAGAAGAACACCGCCAGGCCGGCACCCACCGCCAGGGCGATCATCGCCATCATGGTCAGCTTGCGGGTGATCTGCAGGCTACGGACACGGTCGAACCACTGGCCCGCCTTTTCGGCGTTCTGGTTCATGTTTTCTCTGCTGATTGCGAGTGCCATGGGTGTTCGACCTTTACAGCGGCATGTTCATGACGTCCTGATAAGCCTGGACGAGACGGTTGCGGACTTCGACAGTGGCGCGGAAGGCCACCTGGGATTGCTGGGAGGCGACCATGACCCGTGCCAGATCGGCACTGGGGTCGCCCATTTCGAATGCTTTGGCCAGCGCACCAGACTTCTGCTGGGCCTCGTTGACGCCGCCGATGGCGCCGCGCAAGGTCTCGCTGAAGCTGGGCGCCTGGGTTGCCGGCGTTCCCTGTGCGCCAGCCAATCCCTGGATCTGATTGCCGCGCGCCGCATCGCCCACCGCACCCATCGGGCCTTGGCCCATCTGAGTCTGGTAGCTGCGGATCTGCGAAAGAATCGAGGTAACGGAGTCGCTCATGGGTGCGGTCAGCCAGGGAGGCATCCACACTAATGCAAGCGGCGTGCCGAAATCGCGCCGGGATTCCGGCACGGGGCATTCCTGTCGCGCCTGTTGGCGGGAACGTTGCAGCGAGATCGCCCCCATCCGCCCTTCGGGCACCTTCCCCCGCAAGCGAGGGAAGGGAGCCGATGGGTGACCAGTTGCAGTGCAACCGATCAGTCGCGCGCAGCCAACCAGTTACGTAAAGCCAACCAGTCGCGTGCAACCGACCAGTTGCGTGCAGCCAGGCTTTCCCTTCTCCCGCTGGCGGGAGAAGGTGGCGCGCAGCGCCGGATGAGGGCGCGCGTTAACTGCCACGCGGCTGCAGGCAGAGCAACACGCGGCAGTACGCCCCCCATCCGCCCTTCGGGCACCTTCCCCCGCAAGCGAGGGAAGGGAACGGGTGGGCCACCAGTTGCAGTGCAACCGACCAGTCGCGTGCAGCCAGGCTTTCCCTTCTCCCGCTGGCGGGAGAAGGTGGCGCGCAGCGCCGGATGAGGGCACCACCGTCAATTCATACTCAGCCACGCATCCGTCCTACCGCAAGCGGGAGAACGCTGAAGCAGCGTCCCCGCGCTAGTCCGGCAACCAGGCGGCTTGCCAGGTGTCCAGATGGCTGCCGCTCAACATCCAGTCGCGGCGCACTGCCTCGCGCAACGCTGCGCCTTTCGCTGCTGAAGCGGCCGGGTCGGACAGATGCTCGCGGATCGCCCCGATCCAGTCGCGGTAGCGGTTTTTCACCAGCGTCACCGGCAGATTGCCCTGGTAGCAACGCACGTCGCTGGCGATCACCGGATAACCGCAGGCGCCGTACTCCAAGAGTCGCAGATTACTTTTGCATTCGTTGAACAGGTTTTGCTCCACCGGTGCCAGCGCTAGATCCAGATCCAGCGCGGCCAGCGCGGCCGGGTAGTGATCGATCGGCACGCCGGGCTGGAACTGGTGCACGTGCTGGCGCAGCGCGAACGGGTACATCCCCATGAACACCCATTCGACCTCGTCGGCCAGCTCGCGCACCACGTCGGCGATCAGTTCCAGGTCGCCGGTATGGCTGGCGCCGCCGGCCCAACCGATCCGCGGCTTGCCGCCTTGGCGGACTTTGCGCTCCGGCAATGCCGCCCACCAATGCGGCGGCAGGCGGTTTTCGGCCACGCGGATATCGCTGTGCAACCCGGCGAACGCTTCGGCCAGCGCAGGCGTGGACACCACAAAGCGGTCCACCAGGCCCAGCCCGCGCCGCACGGTCTTGAGAATGTCCTTGGGCATCTGCGCGCGATGGGTATTTTTCAGCGGCAGGTTGGGCAGGTAATCGTCCAGCTCGTAGACCTTGAACGCACGCGACAACGCCTTCATACGCCGCATCGCTTCCAGCCGCGCTTCGCCCACCTGGCGTTGCAGGATCACCACGTCGGGATCCTGACGCGCCAGCTCGCTGATCTCTAAATAGCCGTTGAACAACACGCCCTCGGCCAGCCCGGCCTCGCGCAGGGCGCGCAACGGCTGGATCACCCGGTAGTGTCCGCAGCCTTCGATATCTGCCGGCAGTGCGATCACGCTCGGTAGAGGCCGCCACGACTGCAACGGCCGCCAGCTGGCGCGCGGGTCGGCCAGCGCAAAGCCGGCGCCCGGGTCCAGCGAAAACCCCGGGTTGTAGGCCGGGTCGTTGGCCATCACCGGTAACCACCGCGCATACATCGCCTCTTCGTCCAGCGCAGTGGCAGGCGTCTGCTCGGGTGGGTCGATCAACAGCTGTGCGCGCGCGGCAAACACATTTAAGTAACCAGCCTGGTGCAGGCGCAGGCACAGGTCGACATCGCTCCACTGCGCCAGTGCCGGCTCCAGCGCAAAGCCGCCTGCGTCGATAAATAGCTGGCGCGGCAGCATCAGGCACTCGCCGCTCAAGGCGGTGTAGTTCTGATCCAGCTGCAGGCGCTGCAGATAGCCGGATTCGTCGAACGCACTGCCTTCGAACGCGCGCGCCACCGGTGCCCCCAAGCCCAGCAGCAGACCGGCGTGATGCACCGTGCCGTCGCCGCGCAACAGCTTGCCCGCCACCGCGCCCACTTCCGGACGGAGTGCATGGTTGAGCAGTTGCTCCAGCCAATCGGCCTTCATCACCGCAGCGCCGGCCGACAGCCACAGCAGCACGTCCCCACGTGCATGCTCGGCGGCCGCGTTGCAGACCGCCTCACGCGCAGGCTCCGCGGCAAAGCGCAGCACGCGGATCTGCTGCATGCCCAGCGCATCGATGCCGGCCAGCCAATCGTGCAGGTCCGGGGCAGTGCTGTTGCGATCCAGCAGCAGCACTTCGTAATGCGGGTAGGTCGTGTTGGCCAGGATGCTTTCCAGACAGCGCTGCACCTGCGGCAAACGGCCATCGACCAGCACCAGGATGCTGACTAGCGGCTGCTGGGCATGTTGGTAATCCACCGCATGCCGACCAGGGCCGGCACTGTGCACGCGCGCGTCCGCATACCCGCGCGCGGCCAGATGGCGGGCAATAGCATGTTGCTCGTCCGCATCGGTGTGCCGGGTCTGGGCCGCGGCCACCAACAAGGGCTCGGCGATGTGCTGCACGCAGGCCAGGCCGTAACGCTCGACCAGGCCAAGCTGATAGCCGAGTTCGAAGGCCTGCCCAAGGTCCGCCGGAAAACCGCCGTCGGCCACCAGACTGCTGCGGCGGAACAGCCAGTGCCGCGACAGCGTGGACGGCGCGCTCAACAGCGCATCTAGATACAGCGCCGGCCGCAACGCCAGCCCAAGCTGCCCGGTGTCCAGCGTGACCACTTCGTCCGCATAGACCGCCTGACACTGCTCGGGCAGCTCGATCATGCCCAGCGCCAACATCATCAGGCCGCTGGTCGTAAAGACACTGCCGGCCTCCACCAGCACCACCCAATCGACCTCCTGTTGCCTTGCAATGGCCTGGTTGAGTGCGGCCACCAGACCCGCCTCGCCAATCAGTACCCCATGCTCGCCGTACTCGGCCACCTGCTGCGGTGCGCTGCTGACCACCCAGGTCTGCTGATTTCGATAGCAGGCCACCGCGTCGATGCTGGCCTGGGTTGTGGCGACTGCGGCGGCATCGCCATCGCGGTCGATCAGCATCACTGCAATGCGTGGCCCGCCGGCATGCGCCTGCAGGCGGGCATCGATCAACGCGCGCTGCACATTGCTGGGGTGTCGCACGCCCAGCCAAGTGGCCGGCGACACCCGCTCGGCCATGCCGGCGCTTTGCATCAGCGCATTGACCAGGTCTACCGACTTGAACACCCGCGCCTTGTGCGGGCTGAGCGGCGCAACCCGCACCTGCCGGTTGTCGCCGGTCTCGCGCCGCCAACCCAGCTGGCGGATGCCCTGGCGTAGATCCTCGTGGCCCTGATCGCCGATGCCGGGCTGATTACGACCGGCCTGGCTGAACTGCGCATTGGACACCCGAAAGTGCGTGAGCGGCCTGGACAGCAGCGCCAGGTTGCCGTGGCGCAGCAGCTTGACGTAGATCGCCAGGTCGCCGACCCAATGGATCGGCTTACCGTTCAACGACATCAAGTCAGCGCCCATAGCCAGCAGATCGGCGCGCCGACACAGCACGCAACTCGGCTCGCCGATGAAGTTGATGGTGTGGTCCGCCAGGAACGACACCAGCTCCTGCCCATCGATCAACGCATCATCGGCAAACGGAAAGCAGGTGGCCAGGATGTCCGGCAACGGCGCACCGTTGTCGTCGATGCGCAACCGACGCGACGATGCCATCGCCGTGCCCGGATTGCGCTCGATCGCCGCCACCAACTGCTCAATGCAGTCCGGCGCCAGCACATCGTCGTCATGCAGAAACTTGACGTACTCGCCCTGTGCTAGCCCTATGCCTTTAACGGTGCTGCCCAGCTCGCCTAACCGTGGTGCGTTGAGGTGATAGCGGATCGCGAAGGGTGCGTCTGCCAGCCTGGGTTCCAGCAAGGCCGCAATCGCGCCATCTCCGTTGTCGTCGCAGATCACTAGCTCCAACGCTGCGTAGGTCTGTGCCAGCACGCTATCCAGCGCCTGCTCAAAGTAGCGCGGCTTGTAGGTCGGCATGACGATGCTGACGAGGGTGGTGGAAGTCATGCAGGGTGGACCGTGTTCGAGGATTGGATAACTAGGACTCGTAACATTTCGTCGGGGAGATTCGAAAACAGGGAGTCCAACGCGGCCGGCGTTCGGCAATAGGTGGCGGCCCACAGGGCATCTGGGTCCAGGCGCTTTCCTTTCAGTTCAGCAGCGCTGCGATCAGGTTGCCCGGATCGGTGTCTGGCTGACGTAGCAAGAGCCGGTGCGGGCGCGAATCAAGCGCGTGGCGAAGGGTGCCCAGGTCCAGGATCGAACGTCGCATGAAAAACACCGAAGGGACGACGGCGCGCTCGGGGTGAAGAGAAGCGATCGCGTCGGCGGAACCGGACAGATAAACGGCGTCGGTCATTGCCTCGGCGACAGGCAGGCAGCCTAGGCTGCGCCGGTAGAATTCCAGCTGCGGCCCCAGCGCTTCGGCAGCAGCGGTCGACAACTCCACGTCCAATTCGGCGTCGGGCTCCTGGATTCGCCAACTCAGCAGCGCCTCCAGAAAGGGCAGTGGCGTGTCCAGCACATGTACGCGCTTGAGCGCACCATACGCGTACAGATCGCAGAGCAAGAAGCGCAGCTCGTCGTCCGGCGTCCGGTCGTCGTCGAAGGCAAGCATCTGGTCCCAATCGCAGCTCCTGGCGATCGCGTCCAACTGGATCGCGACTTGGTGCGAGCGCAGATCGGCGAAGCCGTTGCCGATGAGATGCGGTACGGGACAATCGCGCAGCCTGCGCAGGTCCGACGACGTGACGCCGGCGAGGGGGAAGCGCAACCGGTCCCCATGGTCCTGGTCCACTAGGTCTCTGATGAACTCGGCAACCCCCTGCGTTCGGATTCCCAGCGTGGCGAAGAAGTCCCGCAGATCGGCACCCAGCCGCACATCCGCCAGACCGGGGCGGTGGCACTCAAGGACAATGTCGTCCATGCGCACCACGCTGCGGGCGGCATCAAAGTCCAGCACCCTAATGCCGTCGAGGTCGTCCGGTATCTGGCGCGGGTAGATGATGCCGGACAGCTGCATCGCATTCAGTCGCAGAAATCGTTTGAAGAAGTTGAGCGCGGGGCTCTGCAGAGCCCAGCCGGCGGCGTAGATGCGCATGTCAGTGCTTCCGGAATTCGAAGAACATGGTGTCGCCGACTTCGACATCCCGCGGCTGGTCATTACCCATCTGGTGCGGATAGAACACTGCGGTCTTGCCATCCTTGAATCCGCAACATACGGTCGAGAATGCAGCGACTTCCTCCAGCCCATTCTCGCGAGCGAGCGCACGCACCTCCGCAGGAACGAAGTGGCGGTAGTGCCACTTGTAGCCCGTGTAGGGCATGACGTTTTCGTTGGGACAGGAAATGAAAAGCTGCCCGCCGCGCTTCAATGATTTCGTCAACACCCAGAAAAATGCTTCGTGATTCTTCACGTGTTCCATTGACTCCATACTCATGACGAAATCGAAACATCCATCGGGCAGATCGAAGGGGAACAACTTGGCCGCCCAGATGATGTTCGGCGCGTGGATCTTGCTCCCGGCGAGAGCGATGCTTTCTTCCGATCCGTCGATCGCGAGGATTGATGCCTGTGTTTGGCGCGCCACCAGCGCGGCGCCATAGCCGGAGCCGCAGAAGATGTCTGCGCCGAATAGCTGTCGGTCGCCACCGGCGAGGCGAGAAGCCGCGTAACGGTATCGCCACAAGTGGTCTCCGCCGACAAGGTTCGGGTCGAGGGTGTGGTATCGCTCGCCGCTTTTCAGCGCGTAGTCTTTCATCTTGCCGCCTCCAATGGATTACTGGCCATACACATGGATCGGTGCGTCGTAGCGCGGGTCGAACACGGTCCGGGCCGGGATATCGTGGGCATAGGCTTGCGGCCACCCCAGTTCGCAGCCCCGGCCGACTTTGATGCCGCGCTGGAGCACCGTGCCGGCACGGATGGTGCAATGGCTTTCCACCTCTACATGCGCGCATACCTGTACCCCGCCTTCTATCCAGCACGAGGGTTTGATACGAGTCCCGTGTCCTATCTGCACGCCTGCAAGGACCACGCTGTTGTAGCCGATCTGGCAGCCGTGTCCGATGACCGCATAGGGGCCGATGAAGGCGTTGGCAGCAATCGATGCGTTGCGCGCAACCAGTGCGGTCGGGTGCACGAACGGCTCCAGCCGCAGCCCGCGTTCCATCGCCGCGCGCATCAGCTCCATGCGTCTGAAGTTGCCGAAGCGCTCATCGAACGCCACGAACGCACCAAGGTTGTCGCCATCGATGCGCTGAAGAGGTTCGATGTCGAACGTATGGTCCTCGCGCATGGGGATCTCCAGCCGCTGTAACGACTCGTCCGGCAGCGCCTGCTGCCAGGTGTCAACCACCACGTCCAGGAACGGGCCGGCGCCCACGATCCACCTAGATGCCATGATCGCTCTCCATTAACGTTGCGTACCAGCGTTCGACCAGCCGGTTGGTCGACTCGTAGGCGCCCTGGTATGGCACTGGCGCGTCGGCGTGCAGTGCAGCTTGCACCTGCTCCAAGATTTCCACGTCTTCGCCAACTACCAATTTGCTGCCGTGCATTTGCGCCAGCAGCACCTGGTGCGAGCCCGCATAGGGCTGAGTCTTGCGCGCCGTGAACCAGTAGATCTCCAGGTCGGTGCGGTCCGGCGCCACCGGGGTATGGTTCTCCAGCGTGAATGAGCGGCCGCCGTTGGCGCTGGCAATGTGCATGTTCGGGAACGCCAGCCAGTTGTAGTAGACGTCTTGATCGCCCCAACGCTGCACCTTGTCGTGCCAGCCGACGTGCTTGAGCTCGGGGAGCGGGGCGTCAGCGCCGCCACTACTGAACCGCGCCATCTCGCGGCGGAGGCCGGCTTGGCTGGTGTCGGCCAGCGGCTGCGAAGAGTCCTCCAGCAGCGCACGATCGATGCGCGGAATGAACTTGACCGTGCGCGCCAGGCTCTTTGGGTGAACGAATCGCGGATGGTTTGCGTCGCGCAGGTTTTCGTAGGCCAGCTTCCAGTTATATCGGCCTTGCCAGGTGGTCACCATGACCTCGCTGTCGTAGATACTGGAACTGCTTTCTAGCGAGCGCAGAAATTCCGGCGTGAACTGCGCCTCTAGTGGCATTGGCGTGTCGTCGAGGTTGACGAACAGCAGGTTGCCCACCTCGCGCAAAGCGAACTCGCGCAGCTTCAGACCATGACGTTCCTCATCGCCGAAGCCATAGAGGGCATCGCATTCGGGGATGTTCTCGACCCGGCCGTCGGCGTCGTACTTCCATGCATGGTAAGGGCAGACCAGCGGGCGCTTTCCCACCGCAGCGGTCTGCAGCAGCGCGCTGCGGTGCAGGCAGACGTTCTCGAACGCGCGAAGCCGGCCATGGAAGTTCTGGATCAACACCGGAATGCCGGCGAGTTTGCGTGTGATGAAACAGTTGTTATCAGGCAGCAGCACCTTAAGGCCGGCAAAGAGCCAGACCTTGCGGAAGATCTTGCGCTGTTCACGCTCGAAGATCTCCGTCGACAGGTAGTAGCTGGGGTGCATTCGCGATCGCATCGGCGGGCTTCCTCAGGAATCCTTGTGGTAAATGACTCGGGCAGGGTTGCCGAATACGCTGGCGCCTGCCGGCACGTCCTTCACCACGACCGCACCGGCGCCGACGACGGCGCTGTCGCCGATATGGATGCCAGACAGGATGGTGGCATGTGGGTGCACGATGGCGTGCTTACCGATTCGCGCGCCGCCGCCGACGAAGGTCATCGCCCCGATCTGCGCGTAATCACCGACATGGACGTCGTGCCCGAGCATGGTATTGGCATGCACGTTGGCGAAGTCGCCCAGCCACACGTCGGGGCTGAGCTGTACGCGATGGCTCAGGAAGCAGCCCTGGCCGATGTGCACGCGGGGGCTCAGGAAGGCGCCGGTAATGATCGGAATGAATTGCGCGCCTTGCGCCAGCAATGGCTGCGCGTAGCGCTGGCGCGCATGCGGATCGCCGATCGCGCAGACGAATCGTTCTTCGTCCTGTGGCTGGTACGCTAGCGGGCTGCCGACAATGGCGAGCTCGCAGCTAAGACCGTCCAGCATCTGGGGGCGCGTGTCCAGAAAGCCCACCGGATGCCACTGCGTTCCGCACGCCGGATCGCCCTGCATCTGCGCCAGGACCTCGCGACCCCATCCGCCGGCGCCAACAATCAAAACTGGATGAGTCATAGGATCGCGCCACCGTCCATAACCAGGCTGGTTCCAGTGACCCAGCGGCTGGCGTCGGCTAGCAGGTAGACGGCTGCGTTGGCCACGTCTTGCGGCTCCCCCAGGCCCAGCGGATGCCGCGCCTTCTGCGCCTCAAGCTGGTCGGCGCCCCACATCGGCGTGGCCACGGCCGACGGGGAAATGCCGTTGACCCGGATTCTGCGCTTGGCCTGTTCCAGAGCCAGACACTTGATGATGCCGATAAGGCCAGCCTTCATCGCCGAATACGGCCCCACGCCGCGCGTGCCGAGGTGCGCGGCAGTGGACAGCATAAACACGATCGAGCCCTGCGGGGCGATGGCATTTGCTTGCAGCAGGCGCTGCGTCAGCATCACCGGAGCGAGAAAGTTGACTGTGTACATCTCGGTCATCGCCGCCTCGGTCAATTGCCGGATCGGACAGTGCTTCTGCATGCCAGCGCAGTGCACCACGCCATGTACCGTCGCGCCGGCCGCAACTGCCAGTGTCTCGCGATCGGCGGCGCTGGTCAGGTCGCCAAGCACGCCAACGTGGCCCGTTCCCTGCAACTGCGCCTGGGTGTGTGCGAGGCGGTCTTCGTCGCGGCCAGCGAGAACGATACGGGCGCCTCGCTGTGCGCACGCGATAGCGATCTGCCGACCCAGTCCCGACGACGCTCCCGTCACCAGGATTGTCTTGCCCTCGAGCGAAAACGCTTTGCGTGCGGGCGTGTTCATGCGTAGATATCCATCGGCACGGTGAGGCCGCCGTCCACGACGAAATAGTTACGCGTAATCCAGCGGCTCGCATCGGCCAGCAGGAACGTGGCGGCGTAGGCGACGTCCTCCGGCTCGCCCATGCCAAGTGGTGTCAGTTCGAACAGCCCTTCCATGTTGCCGCCGCTACCCTGCAAGCCATCTAGCAGCGGCGTGCGCACGTAACCCGGGGCGATACAGTTGGCGCGAATGCCGCTTTTGGCAACTTCCTGCGCCAGCGATCTCACCATGCCGAGCAGGGCGCTCTTGCTGGCTGCGTAGGCGCTGCTCGCCATCGGCCCGATGTGCGAAGCGACCGAAGCGACGAACACCAGCGAGCCGTTCGCGGCGATGCGCTTCTTCGCCAGCAAGCCGCGTGTCAGCAGCATCGGTGCAAATGTGTTGCTAGAGAAAATGTCGTCCAAATGCGCCCGATTGACCAGGCGCAGCGGGACTAGTCGGGAAATCCCGGCCGCGTGTGCCATCCCGTCCAAGACGCCGACTTCGGCGACCAAGCGATCGATGTCCTCCTGCCGGTCAAGGTCTGCCGAAATTGCCACGTGCCCGTCGCCCGGCAACACCTCCAGGGTGGACGTTAGTCGCGCAAGGTCGCGTCCGCTGATCGCCAAATGGGCACCCAGTTCGGCGCAGGAAATAGCGATCTGGCGGCCGATACCCGAGGAGGCACCGGTGACGAGGATGCGTTTGCCGGCGAGCGAGAACGGGTCTGGGGCAATACTCACGATTCAATCACATCCGGAAAAACGGCTCCCTCGATGTCGAGCAGGCAAGTGCCCCACGACAGCCCGATGCCGAAGCCGCACAGCAGCACGCGCTTGGGGCCAGCTTCGAGTTCCTTGTTAATGCGCGCGCTCATGGTAACTGGCAGCGACGCGCCGCTGGAGTTGCCGAAATCACGCAACGTGGAGGGCACCTTTTCCACCGGAAGGCCGAGCTTCTTGCGAATGGTCTCGTTGATCATCCGGTTGGCTTGATGGAACACGAAGTAATCGATCTCATCCTTGGAAACGCCGGTGTAGTCGAGCAGCTTCTGTACCGCCGGTGGAATACGTTGAGTGGAGAAGCTCAACACCGCCACGCCATCCAGGATCAGGTCGGTTGCGCGGCGCCAGGGGCCATCGGGTTCTTCGCGGAACGGAATCAGATGCTGCATGGCAACCGGTTCGCGTTGACCGCCCACCGGCAGGATGATCGCCTTATAGCCGCTGCCGTCGCTGTTGAGGTCGAAATACATCGGCGGCGCATCGGCACTGAACTCCAGCGCGGTGGCGGTGCCGGAGTCGGAGAAGATCGGGTCTTCCAGGTTCGCGCTACGGTCGCCCACCAGCAGCAGGCCCTTTTTGACGCCGCCGGCAGCGATCATCGAGCCGAGCAGGTTGATACCGAACGGGTAGGCCGAGCAGCCCAGGTTGACGTCGAACGCCACCGTGGCATGCGATAGGCCGAGCCGGTCCTGCAGGATGATGGCGGTGGCCGGAATCGGATAGTCCGGCGATTGCGTCACCACGATCAGTGCGTCGATCTCTTCGCGCTTCCACTGCAGCTTGTCCAGCAGCACTTCCGTCGCATCGAAGGCCAGGTCCGAAAAGCACTGCCACTCCGAGGCCATACGGCGCGTCTCGATGCCGATGTTGCGCACCAGGCGCTCGCGTTCGGAGCGGATTTGCGGCCGGCAGTCGGTGAGATTGGACACGACCCGCTTGGGCACGCAGGTCGCCATGCCGGCAAAGCGGACGTTGTGCAGCGTGGAGGTCGGCATGGTGCTTACGCCTCGGTGAGTTTGTAGAGATCGCCCACGGTGACGGCGGTGGTGAGATGTTCGCCGGTGATGGTCTTGCCGTACTCCATGTCGAACATGACGATCACGCCCAGCGCGGCCAGCGAATCCCACTCCGGCAATTCCAGCAGCACGGTCTCCAGCGTGACCTCCACCGGTTCCTGGAAGTCGGTGGCGGAGAGGAAGTTCTCGATAAATGTTGCCTGGGTCATGCGATCTCGCCTGGTTGCCTGTTGAAGAGATGGAAGTCTGAAATGCAGGTGCAGCGTGTTGCGATCATGTTGCCTGTGCGCCGGCGATCAGGTCGGCGATGGTGTCGACCTGGTCGCTGTGCAAGCCGGGAAAGATCGGCAGGCACAACACCTGCGCGGCCACCGAGCGCGCCACCGGCAACCACGCCGGTGCCGATGAGGGCAGGGCGCGATACATCGGGAAGTCGCTGATCAACGGATAGAAGTAACGCCGTACCAGGATGCCGTGTTCGCGCATCAACTGATACAACGCATCGCGCGACAGCGGGTAGTCGTCCTGCACCAGGATCGGAAAATACGCGTGATTGGCGCTGGAATGCTGCGGCGATGCCACGCAGCGGATGCCGCGCACTGCGCTCAGCCGCTGCCGGTACTGCGCGTCGATGGCGCCGCGTTGCGCAATGGCCTCGTCGATGTGCTTGAGTTGCAGCAGGCCGAACGCGGCGCTGATCTCATTCATCTTGCCGTTGATGCCCGGTGCGACCACCGTGGTTTCGTCGACGAAGCCGAAATTTTTCAGATGCCCGATGCGTTGATAGGTTCTCTCATCAGGACACACGATGGCGCCGCCTTCGAAAGTGTTGAACACCTTGGTGGCATGAAAGCTCAACACGCTCAGGTCGCCGTGACGCAGGATCGAGCCGCCGTCATCGCGCACGCCGAACGCATGTGCCGCGTCGTAGATCACCTTGAGGTTGTAGATGTCGGCGATGCGCGTGATCGCGGTGGTGTCGCACGCGGTGCCATAGCAGTGCACCGGCATGATCGCTGTGGTCTGCGGGGTGATGGCCGCTTCGATCTTGGACGGGTCCATGTTGAGCGTCACCGGGTCGATATCCACGAACACCGGGGTGATGCTCTTCCACAGCAACGAGTGCGCCGTGGCCACGAAGGAGTAGGGCGTGGTGATGACTTCGCCGGTGATGCGCAGCGCCTGCAGGGCGGTGATCAACGCGGTGGTGCCGTTGGTCAACAGGGCCAGATGCGGCACGCCCAGGTAGTCGCACAGCGCCTGCTCGAGCGCACGGTGCATCTCGCCGCCGTTGCTGAGGATGCGACTGGTCCAGATCCGTTCCAGATACGGCAGAAAGTCTTCCAGCGGCGGCAGCAGCGGACTGGTGACGGGGATGGGCATCAATGCCTCGCTGGGACGGGTGAATGTCGGGATTCCGCCGCAACCAGTGGCTGCGGACGGAGTGATCCTGTTGAAGCAAGCGCTATGCCAGCGGGCGCTGGCGGAGCAGCGGCCCGCTCAGTTCGCCAGCTCGGTCTGCTCGCGGTCGATGCCGTACTTGCGCAGCTTCTCCACCAGCGTGGTACGGCGCAGGCCGAGCAGCTGGGCCGCATGCGCAACCACGCCCTGGGTGCGTTCCAGGGCCTCGTTGATCAAGGCCAACTCGATGGTGGCCATGTGGCCACGCAGGTCGATGCCGTCGTCGGGCAGGCTGGCGGCAGCGGCCGGTTCGGCATCGGCCGTCTTGGGCTGCAGCGTCACCACGTTGCTCGGCAGTGCGCCAGCGTCGGTGGGCGCCGCCACAAAGGCTGGTTCCGGCGGCAGCTCGACCGGAATGGACGATGCAAAATCGCCGCGGTAGCGCGCCGGCAGGTCCTGCACGCGCACCAGCCCACCGGGATGCAGCACCGCCAGGCGCTCCACCAGGTTGGTCAGTTCGCGCACATTGCCCGGCCAGTCGTAGCTGCGCAGCGCCTGCAAGGCTTCATCGGCAAAGCGCACTTCGCCGCGCCCGGTGCGCGCCAGCTGGCCGGCAATCGTCTGCACCAGGATGGCCAGATCGTCGACGCGCTCGCGCAACGCCGGCATTTCGATCGGGAACACGTTGAGGCGATAGAACAGATCCTCACGGAACTGCCCGTCGCTGATGCGCGTTTCCAGGTTGCGGTGGGTGGCAGCGATCACGCGCACGTTGCAGCGGATGGTCTGGCCACCGCCAACGCGCTCGAAACTGCGCTCCTGCAGCACGCGCAATAACTTCACCTGCATCGGCAAGCTCATGTCGCCGATTTCGTCCAGCAGCAACGTGCCGCCTTCGGCCATTTCGAAGCGGCCCTTGCGTGTGGTCAGCGCGCCGGTGAAGGCGCCTTTTTCGTGACCGAAGAGTTCGCTTTCGAGCAGATCCGGCGGGATCGCGCCGCAATTGATTGCGACAAACGGCCCGTCGCGGCGCGGCGAATGTTGATGGATGGCGCGCGCGACTACTTCCTTGCCGGTACCGGATTCGCCCAACACCAGCACGGTGGTGTCGAACGCGGCCACCTGGTCGATCAAGCGACGCAGGCGGGTCACCGCCTCGCTGTTGCCGGTTGGACCGGTGTCCTGCTGCACGCCGGCCTGATGCTCGGCATCCAGACGCTTGAGGCTCGCGCGGCGTAGCAAGGCTTCCAGCTGTGCATGGCGCAGGGGGGTGTCCAATGCCCAGACATTGGCTTCGTGCAGGCCGTGCGTCTGCGCAAACGTGATCGGGCTGCCTTCCATCAACAGCACCGGCGGCGGCAGCTTGGCATCGGCCAGCCAGTCGAAGAATTTGTCGGCCTGCGCGGCGTCCTGCGCCGAGCCCACCATCACCGCCATCCACTCATCGTGGCGGTGACGGCCAGGATTGATGTCGGCGCCGTCGGTGACCCAGCGGGGATTGAAGTCCATGAACTCGAGCAGCGACACGGTGCGCTCGGCGCGCACGGCGTCACTGTCGATCAACAGAATGCGGGACTCACTCATTCCTGGCTCCTTCCGTCAGGCCCTCCAGGATTGGCATGACTTCCTGGATATAGGACAGCTTGCTGACAAAATTGTCAGCACCCGCGCGAAGAGCGTGTTCACGATGCTCGGCATCGTCGAAGTGGCTCGCGATGACAATATACGGCGGATCGTCCTGCGTCTTGATCAGACGCGTTGCCTGCAGTCCGCCCATCTCGGGCATGGCCAGATCCATCAGCACGACATTGGGGCGCAGCGACTCAGAGCGCTCGATCGCTTCCAGTCCATTGGCGGCACTGCCCACGATGTTGAGCCACTCCACTTTGCGAAAATGACGCATCGCAGCGTTGATGAAGCCCTCGTGGTCGTCGACCAGCAGCACGGTGAGTTTGCTCATAGTAGTCCTTATCCCGCTCGCGCAAGCAGCGGTTTGTTATTACGGCGGCGCTCGCGGGCCGGGGCGATCTCGAGTTGTTCGCGGTACTTGGCCACGGTCCTTCGCGCAATATTAACGCCCTGGCGTGACAACAGGCCGGCGATGGCTTCGTCGGCCAGCGGGCGACCCACCGGCTCGCTCTCGATCAAACGACGCACCATGGCCTTGACCGCCTGACCGGAGACGCTGGCGCCTTCCAACCGCACGGCGAAGAAATGTTTGAGTTCAAAGGTGCCACGCGGGGTTTGCAGGTATTTGCCGGTGGTAATGCGCGAAATCGTCGATTCGTGCATGCCGATTTCGTCGGCGATTTCCTTCAATGTCAGCGGTGCCATCGCTTCTTCGCCGCGCGCCAGGAAGGCGGCCTGGCGTTCGACGATCGCACGCGTGGCGCGCAGCAGGGTTTCGTAGCGCATCGACAGCCCGCGGGTCAGCCAACGCGCTTCCTGCAGCATGTCGCGCAGCGGCTGCGCGGCATCGCCGGCCTCGGCCAATGCGCGTTCGTGTACCGGGTTGATGCTGACGCGGTGCGTGGTGGCCGGATTCAACGCCACGCGCCAGCTGCCATCGGCATGCCAGGCGAGCACATCCGGAATCACGCTGGCGTTGCTTTCCTGCAGCAGGTCGTCGCCCGGTCGCGGCTGCAGCGACAGGATCAGCCGCACCGCTTCGCGCGCATCGTCCACTTCGGCATCGTGCGCACGCGCCAGCAGCGCGTAGTCGTGGCTGGCCAGCAGATCCAGATCGCCGGACAGGATGCGCGCAGCCAGATGACGAGCCGGGACGCGGCCGGGCAGGGCGTTCAACTGGGCTTGCAGGCACTCGCGCAGGTCGCAGGCGGCCAGGCCGGCGGGGTCGCCGTGCAGCAGGCGCTGACGGATCGCTTCCACTGCCTCTACGGTCATACCCAGGCGGGTGGCGCCAAGCTGCTGCAGCGTCGAGAGCGCCTCGGTCAGATACCCCGCGTCATCTGTCTGCTCCAACCAGAACGCGGCGGCCCCCAAAGCGGCCTCGTCCAGGTCCAGCGCCAGTTCGCGCAGGATGCGCACATGCGGATCGGTGGACTCGCCGGCGGCCACGCGCTGCATGCGGTCGTCGTCGCCATCGTTCCAACTGCTGCTCTGCACGTCCCACATCGTGCTTTCCGGCAGCTCATCGAACGCAGCGATATCGCCGGCGCCATCGTCGTTGGTGGTGTCCTCATCCCCGTTATCGGCCAGCTCTTCCAACTCCAGCAACGGATTGGTTTCCAGGGCACGACGGATTTCCAGTTCCAACTGCATGCCGTCCAATTGCAACAGACGGATCGACTGCAACAACTGCGGGGTGAGGTGCAGTTGCTGGCCAAGCTGGGCGGAAATGGTCGTCTTCATGGAAGCGCTTCCGAAGGGCGCTGCATGCAGCAGCGATGGAACGCATCTTGCAGGACAAAGCGACGGGTTTCTAATCAGGGAGTCAGGTGAGGTGACTCATGATTTTCCTGACAGTCTGTCAGGAACTCCCTGACATGAAGGGCGAGCTCAAGCGTGCCCGCCGGAATTCCGTCACTGTTTTCGTCGCGGCGGCCCTGTGCGGGCCGCGCCGGGTATTTCGAATGACCGATACGGCGATTGCGGCTGCAATCGCTCAGACCAGTTCGTTGTGATGCTTGGCGGCGAGCAAGACCAGATCGTTGGCGCGACGACAACCCAGCGATTCCATCATGCGCGCGCGATGGGTTTCGACGGTCTTGACGCTGATGCCAAGGTCGGCGGCAATTTCCTTGTTGCTCTGTCCGCGGCCGATCTCGCGCAGAATTTCGCGCTGACGCGGGGACAGGGCGGCGATGCCGACCGGTTTTTCGCGGCCCAGCATCGGCGCGATCATCTTGGACGAGATCTGCGGGCTCAAGAACACCTGGCCGGCAGCAGCGGCACGCAGCGCCAGTTCCAGCTCCAGCGGTGCGGCGTCCTTGACCACGAAACCGACCGCGCCGCGATCGAGCGCATCGCGCACGTGCACCGGGTCGTCGTGCATCGACATCATCACCACATGCGTGCGCGGCGCAGCGCGCAGCACGTCGGTCATGGCATCAAGACCGCTACGGCCGGGCAGGGACAGGTCCATCAGCACCAGATCCGGGCGATGCAGGGATGTCATATCCAGGGCTTGTTGCGCGTTGCTGGCCTCAGCGACGACATCGATGCCGGCGAAGGTTTGCAGCAGCCTGGACAGGCCTGCACGGACAAGGGTGTGATCGTCGACGATGATGACTCGCACGGCGCAGATGAGACCTTTTTTCGGTATGGGGCACCTTAGCCGACCCGGCGTCTGGCGCCAACTAGCGGGATCAGCGCTGGCGGCGGGCGTCGGCGATCTGACGGCGATGTAAACGAAACAAATGACGTTCCAGGGCGTCCTGCAAACCCGGCGACAGGGGCGCGAACCGCAGCCACAGCCACTGATCGTGACCATCGCTGGCGCTTGCCAGCACCTCGGCAGGAAGCTGTACCAATTCAGGAAGCCAGTCGGATGGCTGCAGGCAGACACTGCCCGTGGTGCCCGGTACGTGGCTGGTTGCGCAATTCAAGCGGATGCCGCGGACCGACCAATGCACCACATCCTGGATCAGGCCACTGTCGCCCTGGCGGACCAGGCGGCCGATCAGTGCCAGCATCAGATCGAGCTTGGCATCCATGCGTTGCACCAGCAGCGGCAGTTCGCCACGGTCTTCGCTGGTTTCTTCGCTACGCAGGTCTTCGACCTGGCCGAGGCTGCGCAGCAGGGTTTCGGCGGCGCTGTGCGAGCCGGCGTCGGCACCGGCGTGGAAACCGGCCGGCAGACGCAATTCGCAACTGAGCGTGTCGGCAAACAGCTCGGCATCGGCGGATGGCGCGAGTGTGCCGAGCGCGGTCATCAGATCCGGCCGACCCGGGCGTAGGCGAGGCTGGCCGACGACGAGGTGCGCTGCGCGCGGATCAGGTCCAGCAGCTTGCGGCGACGGTCGAGCATCATCCGCATCAAGTCCTGCTGCATCGTCTGCAAGGTCTGCAGCGCGTCGCGGTCCTGGCTTAGATCCACGTGCTGCGCATACTCGCGCAGGTGCAGGTCATGGCTGTCGAGCAGGAACGGCATCGCCTCGAAGTCCTCTTGCGCCATGGCGAGGCGGAGATCGGCGATTTCGGCTTGAAGGCTTTGCGCGTTATGCATGGCTGGACTCAGGAAACCGCAGCGAGGCCGCGTTGTTCGAGGGGGATGGAGTTCCACGCCGAGTCGATTTCGCTGAGCAACTCCAGCGCTTCGGTCAACGCAGTCTCGTCGTTGTGCAGGTTGGCTGCGGTCAGACGCTGCATGACGTAGTCGTACAGGGCCGACAGGTTACCAGCGATCTCGCCACCGGCTTCGTGATCGAGCGAGCCGTTCAAATGACCGACGATCGCACAGGCTTCGCCAATGGCCTTGCCCTTGCGCGCCTGGTCGCCCTGCGCCAGGCAGGCCTGAGCCAGACGGATGCGCTGGCAGGCGCCAGCGAACAGCAGCGACACCAGCTTGTGCGGGTCGGCTTCGGTCACGCTGGTGGACACGCCGACCTTGCGGTATTGCTCGGCATATTGACGATTGGAACCGTACATGGATGACTCCTCAATGGGCTGACCTTCGCTGGTCCCGGAGCGCTGTGCTCCTGCGACGACGCTCCTGCCAGAAGGCAAGGCCGAAATCACGATAGGCCCTTCTTGTATCGGCAAGACCCTTGCGGGACTTGAGGATCGGCATCACGGAAATCAGCTGTTCAACAGACTGCTGAGCGAACTGGCGCTGCTCTGCAGCTTGCTGATCATGGTTTCCATCGCGGTGAACTGCGCGGTGTAACGATCGGTCAGCTTGGTCATGCGTGCGTCCAGATCGTCCAGGTCGGCCTCATAGCCCTTGATGGTCTTGTTCAAGCTGTCCGAGCGCAGGGTCAGGGTGCCGTTGTTGGCGTTGACGTTGCTGTCCAGCAGCTTGGTCATGCCGGAGCCGAACTTGCTGTCCTTGCCGAGCACCTCGGCGGCAGCGCCGCCGTCGGAGGCGATGGCGGTGTCGAACTTGGCACCGTCGAAGCTCATCACCCCATCCTTGTCGATCGTCAGGCCCAGCGACTTGAGCTCGTTGACGTTGCCGCTGACCTGGCCGCGCAACTGCTGCTGCAGGCCACGCACAAGTGAGTCGCCGGTCAGTGCCGAGGCGGTCTTGGTGGTGGCGTCGTAGGCGCTGCTCTTGGCCAGCAAGGTGTTGGCAGTGTTGTAGGCGGCGGCGTACGCAGTCAGATTGGCCTTGAGGCCGCTGGTGTCGGGGGCGACGCCCAGGTTGAACTTGGTGCCTTCGGCGGCCTTGGTCAGGTTGAGCACCACGCCTGGCACGATGTCGCTGATGGTGTTGGAGCTGGAGGTGCGCTCGAAGCCGTCCACGCGCACCAGCGCGTCGGCGGCGGCCACCTGCTGTGTCAGGCCGCCGGTGACACCGGCGCCGAAGGTGAGGCTGTTCAAGCTCGGGTCGCTGGCACTGACGGTCAGCGCCCCCTTGGTGCCGGAGTCGACCGCGTTGAAGACCAGGTGCTGGCCATCGTTGGCGGTCACCACGCTGGCGGTGACGCCCTTGCCGCCGGCGGCCTTGTTGATGGCTGCAGCGATGTCGGTGAGCTTGTCGGTGCCGCTGATGTCGACGGTAACGCTCTGGTCGCCGTAGCCGATCGTCAGCGTGCCGCTGCCGACCGTGGCATCGGCGGTGAATGCGCCGGAGGCCAGTTTCTGCGACGCGGCCAGCGAGACCACTTCCACCGAATAGTTACCGGGCGCGGCCGAGCTGGTGGTGGTGGCGGTGAAGCCGGCATCGGTCGGGACCGTCGCCTTGTAGGCGTTGGTATCGGCACTGCTGACAACCTTGTCCAGCGCAGACTTGAGCGTGGTCATGCTGCTCTTGATCTGACTGATGGCCGACAGCTGCGTGGTCGCTGCGGTGCCGGCCTTGTTGATGCGCGCCTGCTCCGGATCCTTCTGACGGGATACCAGGGTGGACACCACGGTGGGGATATCCAGCCCGGAGCCGGACGTACTGATCACCGATGCCATGTTGCATTCCTCGTCTGGGCATCCGGACAGCGGATGCATGGGATTACGAGACGGGTATCGGCCGCATCCGGGAGGACTTTAGCGGCGCCGACGCGTCTTGTTGACCACCAAGCGGATGCAACTTCCGTGCCGGCTGCGCCAAACGACCGGCGTCAAAAAACCCGCACCCACAAAAAAGCCCCTCCGAAGAGGGGCTTTTGATTTGCTGCGAAGCGCTTCTGAACGACTGCGGCAAGTTACTGCAGCAGGCTCAGCACGTTCTGCGGAACCGACTTGGCCTGGGCCAGCATCGCGGTACCGGCCTGCTGCAGGATCTGCGTGCGGGTCAGCTCGGCGGTTTCCTTGGCGTAGTCGGTGTCGCGGATACGGCTACGCGAGGCCGACAGATTTTCCGAGGTGGCGCTCAGGTTGGCGATGGTGGAGGTGAAGCGGTTCTGCACCGCACCCATGTCGGCGCGCGAGGAGTTGACCGCGGTCAGCGCCTTGTCGACGATTTCCAGGGCCTTCTGCGAGCCGGAGAACGTGGAGATATCCAGGCTGCTCAGGGTCGAAGCGGTGGTGCCGGAAGCGGCCGAGGCGGTGGTGATGCCGGAGCCGACGGTGATGCCGGTGGCGCTGGAGGTGCCAGCGGACAGCGAGGTGAAGTCCTGGCCGGCCTTCAGCGATTCGATCTGCACCGAGCCGTCGCTCTTGATCGAGGCGTACATGCCGGTCTGGTCCAGCTTGTCGTTGATGGCCGCAGCGACCTTCTTGTTCACATCGGCAGCGGTGTCGCCCGAAGCGACTTTGACGTCGGCGATGGTGACGCTCTTGGCCGAACCGCTGGCGTCATTGAACGACAGGCTGATGCCGCTGACCGAACCAGAAGCGGTGGCGGTACCGGTCACGCCGGCGGCGGAGACGGCGGCAGCGAAGTTGGCCTTGCCCAGCGAATCGACGTTGGCATCGACGATGCTGTTGATGCCGATGGTCTGGCCAGCGTCGGCGCCGACCTGGAACAGCGCGCCGGAGAAGTCGCCGTTCAACAGCTTGGTGCCGTTGAAGTTGGTCTGGTTGGCAACGCGGTCGATTTCAGCGGTGAGCTGCTTGACTTCGGAGTTCAGCGCGTCACGGTCGGTGGCCGAGTTGGTGGCGTTGGACGACTGCACCGACAGCTCGCGGATACGCTGCAAGTTGCTGCCGATTTCGACCATCGCGCCTTCAGCGGTCTGGGCCAGCGAGATACCGTCGTTGGCGTTGCGCGAGGCAACGTCCAGGCCGCGGATCTGCGTGGTGAAACGCTCGGAGATCGCCAGACCGGCGGCGTCGTCCTTGGCGCTGTTGATGCGCAGGCCCGACGACAGACGCTGGATGCTCGTCGACATGCTGGCGCTGCTGGTGGTGAGGTTACGCTGAGCGTTCAGCGACATTACGTTGGTGTTGATTACCTGTGCCATTTTGATTTCTCCTAAGCGATTTTTCCGGCAAGGGGGACTTGCCCGGAGCCTCCGCAGGGGGGCCATCAAGTTGGCCGTTGCCGCTGCTGAGATGAATAACGGCGTTGCGTCGGGAACCTTTAGCGAAATTCAGTATTTTTTTACTGTTTTTCTGCTGCGGGACGAAATGCGTAAGCGTTGTGTATCAAGGGGTTTGGTTTATTCGGCAGCACCCCTTAAATCTTTAGCGTTGGTATAACCGTTCGAAAAATAAACTCCGTCCGCCTGCGCAAGTGCTCACGCGCAGGAGCGAAGAAAACGCAGGTTTTCTGCTGCAAATCAGCGGATCATGTTGAACAAGGACGACGACTGCATCTGCTGAAAAATGGTCTGAGCGGCCTGCAAGGAGGCCTTCTCGAGTTCGTACTGCCCGATCGCCGAGGCGTAGTCCAGATCGCGGATCGACGACAGGGTGGTCTTGAGGGTGACTTCGTTGGATTCGAGCAAGGAGTTGGCATTGTCGATGGCCGACAACTGCGCGCCGCCAGAGGCGCGCGCGTCGATCATTTTCGACGAGGCCTGCGCGATGTCGCGCATGGACGTCTGCAGCGTATTGATCATCGCTGCCTTCTGCGGCTTGGTCAGCGTGTCGGAATTGAGCGCACCAACCAGATCGTCAATGGTGGAGAACACGTCCTTGGTGGTGGAGGCGCCGATCTGGAAACTGTCGCCGACCGCCGGTGCGCCGCTGATGCGCATGCGCACGCCGGCCGCGGTGATGTCGTCGCCATCCTTATAAGTACCAGTGCTGACCACTGCATTGGTGCTGTCGCGCACCTCGTAGGTGTCGGCGGCGGTGAACTGCACGCTGTAGCTGCCGCCGTTCCAGCTGCCGGTACTGGCATCGCGGCTGAAATCCAGCAGCAGGCCGGTGCCGGTATTGGCGTTGGAAGGGTGCGCGTCCACGGTGCCGTCGCCGGTGCGGATGCGCATGAAGATTTCGCTGCCGGGCAGGGTGTCGCTGACAAAGGTGTCCGGCGCCACTTCGACCTGCTTCTGGGTCTGGTCGCCGTTATAGACGACGCCGCCATTGCTCTTGATAAACGGTGCGCTGCCATCGGCGCTGCCGCCGAACAGATAGCGCCCGGTGCCGTCGGTGCTGTTGGCCAGGCTCACCATGCTGTCGCGCAACGCGGTCAGTTCCGATGCGATCGCCTTGCGGTCGTCGGGGCTGAGCGAGGAGTTGTTGGCCTGCACCGCCAATTCGGTGACGCGCGCCATTTTGTCGCCGGCTTGCGAGAGCGCGTTTTCCTGCAGGCCTAGGCGGTTCTGCACGTTGTTGGCGTTCTCGCCGAAGCGGGTAATCGCGGCCAGCGCGCGATCCAGACCCACGGCAGTGCCGGCAGCGACCGGATCGTCCTTGGCGGTCACCAGGCGCTGCCCGCTGGACAGCTGCGATTCGAGCTGGTTCAGCCGCGTCTGCTTGGCGCCCATCGAGGCGATCGACTGGCTGTACATCATGCTGGTGGAGATACGGTCGGTCATCAGCGTACGGCGCCCAGGATGGCTTGGAAGATGGTGTCGGCGGTGGAGATCATCTGTGCGGCCGCCTGATAGGCCTGCTGCAGCTTGAGCATGTTGGCGGCTTCCTCATCGAGGTTGACGCCGGAAATCGAATCGCGACTGGCCTGCGCCTGGTCGTTGATGACCTTCTGCGCGTCGGCGGCGTAATCGGCCGCACGCGCGGCCGAGCCCACCGAAGTGGTCAGGCCCGACAGCGCGCCGTTGAGCGTGACCGTGCCGCCGCTGAGCGCTTTGGCATCGTCGATCTTGGCCAGCAACTTGGCATTGCCGTTGTCGCTGGAGCCGGCGCCCGTCGGACCGACGCCAAACGTGTCGCCAGCCTTGGGCGCGCCATCCAGCGCGAAGCTCCAGCCGTTGGCGCTGATGGTCTGGCCGGGGGTGTAGGCGAACGGGCCGGCGCCGTCGATGGTGTATTGGTTGGCATCGATGAACTCCACCGACGACGGGGTCAGCAGCGCCGGGTTCTGCGCATTGGTGATCTTGACGTCGCTGATCTTGCCGGAGCCCAGGTTGGCGACGGTGGCGGTGGCCTTGACCGGCGTTGCTGCGGCAATGCGCGACGGGTCGGTGATGGCCACCGACACGGTGCCGGCCAGCCCGGAAGTGGGCTGCAGCAGGAATTTGTCGCCGCTGGCCGGCGTGCCGCCGACCACCATGCTGACGCCATTGAGCACCAGCGGGTTGGCAGCGGTGCCGGTGCCGGTCATCGGCACGGCCGCGCCGGTGCTGGCGCTGGTAGCTTTCCACGCGGTGCCATCGAAGCTGAGCGTGACGTTCTGCCCGTCCACGGCCGACATGTTGCTGAAACTGGCGGTCAGCGAAGCGGTGCCGGTATTGCTCGGGTTGGCCGCAGTGGTGGGCGAGCCGATGTTGAAGAAGTTGCCGCCCATCGCGCCATACAGGTCCATACCCTGGGCGTGACCGGCGTTGAAGGTGCTGGCCATGCCCACCGCAAGGCGGCCCAGTTCGGCCTGGGTCGGCTCCAGCACGCTGCTACGGAATTCCAACAGGCCGCCGATCTGCCCGCCTAGCGAATTGGCGCTGAGGCTGACGTTCTGCCCCTGGGTCTGCATCGCCACCTGCAGCTTGGTCGGCTGGTACGGGTCGGCGACGGTGGTGAGCTTGGACGAGGTCGTTCCCACCACCAGCGCCTGGCCGCCGGCGGTGAAGACATTCATGAAGCCGCCATCCTGGATCACCGCGGTGCCGCCGGTGTAGCCCACCAGTTTGCTCACCAGCGCATCGCGCTGATCGAGCATGTCTGGCGCAGCGTTGGCCGCGCTATTGCCGATGGTGCCGTTGAGCTTGGCGATCTGCTGCGTCAAACGGTTGACTTCGTCCACCGAGGACGTCAATCCGCTGTTGACTTCATTGCTCAGGCTGTCCATCTGCCCGTTGAGCTGCTTGAAACGCGTCGCCAGCGAGTTGCCGCTGTCGAGCATGCTCTGGCGCTCGGCGGTGGAGGAGGCATTGGACGACACCGCGCTGGTGGAATCGAAGAAGTTCGACCACAGCCCGGCCACGTTGGTGGCGGTGTTGGAATACAGCGCGTCGACGCGGTTGGACAGCGACGACAGCTGCTGCAGGCGCGAGAGTTCGCCGCCGCTGTCGAGCAGGCGCGAGATGGCCAGCTGGTCCGCCACCCGGCCCACATCGGTGATCTTGGCGCCATTGCCCACGAACGCGTAGCCCATGTCGGTGGGCGTGCGCGTTGCAAATTCCACGCGTTGGCGGCTGTAGCCTTCGGTATTGATGTTGGCGACGTTATGGCTAACGGTCGACAACGCCCGTTGGAAGGCGATCAGCGCGCTGGTCCCGGTGGACATGATGGACATGGGCGTTTACCTCAACGACGGATGGTGCCAAGCCCGGCAGGCTCGGCGGTGCTGGCGTAACGGTTGGACAGATCTGCCGCTGCGTTGCCGATGGCGGCGACCGCACGGTCGATGGTCGGGCCGTTGGCGATCGCCGCGATCTTGGCTGCGTAGCCCGGATCGGTGGCGTAACCAGCCTGTTGCAAGCCGCGTGCAAAACCCTTGATATCGGTGCCGGCCTGCAACGCGGATTGGTAGCGGCTGTTGTTTTTCAGCAGGCGCACGTAGTCGGCAAAGCTCTCTTCGGCGGAGCCATAGGCGCGGAAGTCAGCGGTTTCGGTGGTTTTGACGCCGTTGACGTATTCGTGGGTGCCGGTGGTGACCTTGTTGCCGCTCCAGCCGGTCGCCTTGATGCCGAACAGGTTGTTGGAATCGCCACCGTTGCCGATGCCGCGCCGCCCCCAGCCGGTTTCCAGCGCGGCCTGTGCAACCAGCGCACGCGGGTCCACACCGAGTTCGCGCGCGGCTTTCTGTGCGTGCGTCCAGATTTTGGCGACAAAGCCTTCCGGTGTGCGCTCGCCCAGGCTGGCAGCAGCAGTGCTGGCCGCGCTTGCGTTGACGGCGGTATTGGCGTCGGCGGCGTCGCTGGCGGCCACATCGGACCAGCGATCGTTGGCCGACGGCCAGCTCAGCGCGGCCGCGTCGTCGCTGCCGGCATCGCTGCCGCCGCTGCGCCCGGCGATCAGATCCAGCACCTGGCTCATGCCGATACCGGTCAGGCCGCCTGCGCCGATGCCTGCCGCGGCGCCGACAGCTGCGCCGAGGCTCGCACCGACGCTGGTTGCCGAGCCGTCGCGGGCAGGCAATGGCAGCGAGGCATCGCGCTTGCCGGCGACCAGGGCATAGGCCTTGGCCGCTTCGGCGGTGCTCAGCGAGGTGTTCAACGCCGGGCCGCCAGTGTCGCCACTCAACTGCTTGGAGATCATCGCCGACAGGCCCAGTCCCTTGCCTTCGGTCAGCGCCTTGGCCATCTGCTGGTCGTACATCTCGCGGAACATCTGGTTTTCGCCAGGAAACATCGGGTCGCCGGAGCTGGCATCGCGCATGCTCTTGACCAGCATCTGCGCGAACTGGCCTTCGAGCTGACGTGAGACCTTGTCGATCTTTGCGGGATCGGCCTTGGTGCTCGGATTGAGATCAATGGGCGAGGCTGCGATACGCATGTCAGATGACCTCTAGCTCCGCCGTCAGCGCGCCAGCCTGCTTCAGGGCTTCGAGAATGGCGACCAGGTCGCCGGGAGCCGCGCCCACTTCGTTGACCGCGCGAACGATCTGATCGAGCGTGGTGCCGCCTTCGAACTTGAACATGCGGCTGCCTTCAGAGGTCGCCGTGATCGTGGACTGCGGTGTCACCGCCGTGCGGCCGCCACTGAAGGCGCCCGGCTGGCTGACGTTGGTGTTTTCGCTGATGGTCACGGTGAGCGAGCCATGCGCGATGGCGGCCGGCATCACCCGTACCAGCTGGCCGATAACCACGGTGCCGGTGCGTGCATTGACCACGACCTTGGCCGGCGCATCGCCCGGCGAGAGTTCGACATTTTCCAGCCGCGCCAGCAGGCCGATACGCGCACCCGGGTCGGTAGGCGAGCGCACCGCCACGGTCACGCCATCCACCGCACGCGCGGTGCCAGCGCCGAAGCTGCTGTCGATCGCCGCGACCATCCGCGAGACGGTGGTGAAGTCGTTCTGGTGCAGGTTGAGGGTGATCTCGCCGCTACCGGCGAACACGTCCGGCAGGGCGCGCTCCACGGTGGCGCCATTGGGAATGCGGCCGACGCTGGGAATATTGACCGACACCCGCGAGCCATCTTTGCCCTGCGCACCGAAACCGCCAACCACCAGGTTGCCCTGTGCCATTGCATAGACCTGGCCATCGGCGCCTTTCAGCGGTGCCATCAGCAAGGAACCGCCACGCAGCGACACCGCGTTGGCGATCGAGGACACGGTGATGTCGATCGGCTGGCCCGGCTTGGCGAACGGCGGCAGCTCGGCGTGGATCGCCACGGCCGCGACGTTTTTCAGCTGCGGGTTGACGTTCGCCGGAACATTGACGCCCAGCTCGCCGAGCAGGTTTTTCAGGCTCTGCACGGTGAAGGGCGCCTGGCTGGTGCGGTCGCCGCTGCCGTCCAGGCCGACCACCAGGCCATAGCCGACCAGCGCGTTGCCGCGCACGCCGCCGACCTGGGCGAGATCCTTGATGCGTTCGGCCGATGCCGGTGCGGCAATCGCGCACAGCGCGACTGCGGCGGCGAGCAAACGGAAGGGCAGGGATGACAGATTCATGGTCGCAGGCTCAGTAGGGCGACAGACGGGAATTGAAGAAGCGGCTCAACCAGCCCATCGCGTTGGACTGCGCGATCGCACCGCGGGCGCCGTAGGCGATGCGGGCATCGGCCACCTTGCTCGACGGCACGGTGTTGTCCGGGGAGATGTCGGCGGCACGCACGATGCCTTGCACCTGCACCAGCTCGTCGCCCTGGGTCAGGCGCAGATTCTTCTGCCCCTGGATCACCAGATTGCCGTTGGGCAGGCGCTGCATCACGGTGACGGTCACGCTGCCCTGCATGCGGTTGCTCTGCGCGGTGTTGCCCTTGCCGGCAAAGCTGCGGTCGCCATTGGTGGAGTTGCGCAGCACGTCGGTGCCGTTGACGGTGAGCGGCACGCCAAGCAGCGTGGGCGTGCTCATGTCGACGGTGTCGGCCTTGCTGATGCTGGTATTGGCGGTGGACGAGGCGGTGGTGCTTTCCACCAGGTTCACCGTCAGCAGATCGCCGACGTCGCGGGCGCGGCGGTCGCCATACAGGTTCAGCCCCGGGCCGGCGGCATAGATCGCACCGGCGCTGGGCTGCGCCACCGGCGCGACCACCGGCACGATCGGCGCCAGTTCGGCGAACGGCCGCACATCGCCGGCTGCCACGCAGCCACCCAGCAGCGCGCTGCAGGCAATGGCAAGAGACAGCGAAGAGAGAGAGGGCAGGCGTGACATGGCGTGGATTCCTGAGAGGGCAGCGACCGGCGAGCCGATCAGACGTTGTTGTTCAAGTAACCGAGCATCGAGTCGGTGGTGGAGATCGCCTTGGCATTCATTTCGTAGGCGCGCTGCGTCTCGATCATGCTCACCAGCTCTTCCACCGTATTGACGTTGCTGCCTTCCAGCGCGCCCTGCACGGTGGTGCCCAGGCCATTGAGGCCGGGAGTGCCGTTCTGCGCGGGACCGGAGGCGGTGGTTTCGACGAACAGGTTCTCGCCCTTGGACTGCAGGCCCGAGGGGTTGATGAAGTCGGTCAGCGTCAACGCACCGATTTCCTGCGCCGCGGCCTGGCCGGCCAGGGTCACGCTGATGGTGCCGTCGTTGCCGATGGTCAGCGACTGCGCGCCTTCGGGCACCTGGATGCCGGGCTGCAGCGGGTAGCCGCTGTTGGTGACAACTTCGCCCTGCGCATTGATCTGGAAGGTGCCGTCGCGGGTGTAGGCGGAGGTACCGTCGGGCATCTGCACTTCGAAGAAGCCGCGGCCGTTGACCATCACGTCGAGCGCGCGGCCGGTCTGCTGCTGGCTGCCCTGGTCGAAGCCCTTGAAGGTGGAAACCACCCGCACACCGGTACCCAACTGAAGGCCGGTCGGCAGCTGCGTCTGCGCGGAGGTGGAACCACCCGGCGCACGCACCTGTTGATACAGCAGGTCTTCGAACGCGGCACGGTCGCGCTTGAAGCCGGTGGTATTGGTATTGGCCAGGTTGTTGGAAATGACCGACATGCGCGTCTGCTGCGCATCCAGTCCGGTTTTGGCGACCCACAAAGCCTGATTCATGACCCGATTCCTCGTTAGACCCGGGGATGTGTTCCGGGTACGGCTGGGTATATGCACGTGCTGTGCCAAACCCGCGTCGGAATCTTGCCGGCTGTGCGGTGGATCACGCGGCGCAGGGCCAAGACGCGGCGGCCGGGAGACGATGCATCGGTGCGTCGGAGACCGCGGACGCCTGCGGGATGTGTCGGCGTACAGACGGCAAGGCAGTGAACGTTTATGCCTTCCGCGATTGCTTCCGATCAGCAGTGGCCAACCGTGCAAGCGCGGCGTCGTCTCCGGGGGCGGGACCGTGTAGCGGCATGGATGCCGCTACCGAGCCTCCACGGACGGATTCACGGCGTGTCCCGCTTCCGGAGACGGCGCCGCGCATTGACCAACCCGCGCATTACACCCGTCCAGTCACGAGGGCTCCACTTCTACTAACCGCCCCCAATTTATGGCGGGCGGCGGTCTGCTGAGGGCGCTTGCACGCGTGTAGGCGTGGAACACGCCGTGAATCCATCAATGGAGGCTTTATGCGGCATCCATGCCGCATAAGGTCCCACGCCTACACGCGCGCAAGCACCGCCGGTTTTGGTCGGTGACTGAGATATAACGCGGCGTTGATAGACGTGGCGGTTGAATCAGGTGCCGTGCGTTGACTGATGTCTTCGCTGGCGAATGGGTGCAACGGCTTGGAGCGACTCCATGCGCACTGTGCACTGAGCGTTTGGACCGCTTGCAGGCCGGCAGCTTTCAGGCCTGACGCCGAAGACGGCAGGTACGATAAACGCGCCGCAATAACGCGATCGCGGTGTTTCAAGCAGCCGAACGACCGCCATAGGCACCCGTCTGACGGAGCAATCGCTTCGGCGATCACGTTTAGAGCATCTGACGGTTACTGGATGGCCAGCATACAAGCGCATCCGGTGCCCGGAATCGGCAGGTATCGCTGCGTACTCGGGTCCTCCGCGCCGGCCGCACCCGCGTGGCCAACGCTCGCCAGGCGTTGTTAGCCGCTGACCCGCAGCAACGAATTGGCCGACTGCGCGTTGTCGTCGCCGTTCTTGATGATCTTGACCTGCATTTCGAACTGGCGCTGCAGCTGGATCATCTCCACCAGCGCGCCGGCGGCATCCACGTTGCTGCCTTCCAGCATGCCGCTGTTGACGGTCTTGCCGGTGGCCACCGCAAACGCCTGCGCCGGGTCGGTGCTGGTATTGCGCATCAACCCGTCCGGGCGCCGCGTCAAACGGTCGGCGGGCGCATCGACCACCTTCATCTTGCCGACGATATCCATCGCCTGCGGGCCTTCGCCCTGCGGGATGATGGAAATGCTGCCGTCGCTGCCGATTTCCATCGCCTGGTGCGGCGGGATGGTCATCGGGTTGCCGCCTTCATCCAGCACCGCATGTCCGTTGGCGGTGACCAACTGGCCATTGGCGGTGAGCGCCAATTCGCCGTTGCGGGTGTAGGCCTCGCTGCCATCCGGCGATTGCACGGCCAGCCAGCGGTCCTGTTGCAGCGACACGTCCAGCGGGTTGCCGGTGACTTTCTGATGGCCCTGGCTGCGATCGAAGCCCTGATCCACGTGCAGCGCATCGATCCGCGACGGATACCCCTTGCCCTGGATCTTGAAGGCCTCGGTATTGGCCAATGCGGCCTTGAACCCCACCGTATCGACGTTGGCAAGGTTGTGCGACACGGTGCTCTGCGCCTGCAGGGAGGCACGGGCACCGGTCATTGCGACGTAGAGGGCTTTGTCCATTTGACACCGGGAATCGAGAGTGGGGAATCGGGAATCGTATAAGCGGGATTGCTGGAGACTGGGAGAGGGGAGGTAAGGCCGTTGTCCGCTAGACGTGACGCCGGCTCTTACGATTCCCTATTCCCGATTCCCCATTCCCAGCCCTTAACGAATATTGATGATCGTCTGGGTGACCTGATCCTGGGTCGAGATCATCTGCGAGTTGGCCTGGAAGTTGCGCTGGGCCACGATCATGTTCACCAACTGCTCGGTCAGGTCCACCGTGGAAGCTTCCAGCGAGCCGGATTCGATTTGGCCCAGGTCCGAGGTGTCCGGTGCGCCAATGCGTGCGGCGCCGGAGGTGTAGCTTTCGGCCCACATGTTGTTGCCCTGCGACTGCAGGCCCTGCGGATTGACGAAGCTGCCCAGCGCGACTTGGCCCAGCGGCTTGTCGGCGCCGTTGGAATAGCGCGCAAACACCACGCCGCTGGTGTCGAAGCTGATCTCGTTGAGCTTGCCGCTGGCGTAGCCGTCCTGGCGGGTGTCGCGCAGCGCGAAGGCTTCGCCGTACTGGGTCGAGCCGCTTACGTTGAGCTGCATGTTCAGCACGCCGGCACCGGTGCTGGGAGTGAACGGGTCCATCGCGATGATGCCGTTGGCCGGAGTGGTCAGCGAGCCGGTGTCGGAGAACTGCAGTGTGGTCGGAGCACCGACTGCCGTGCCGTCCACATAGTTGTGCACCTGCCATTCGTTCGGATTGGCGGTCTTGACGAAGTAGGAGGTCTGCACGTGGCTGACACCCAGCGAGTCATAGACATTGATGCCGCCGGTGGAGTGGCTGTAGGTCTTGTCGTCGGCCGGGCTGAACGGGGTCACCGTCGGTGCGGTGGCGTTGCCGGGCAGGGTGAAGGCCAGGTTGACCGTGGAGGTCGACTTGGGCGGGCTGTCGGTGGTCAGCAGCTGCAGGTCCGACAGACGGCCCACGTCGAAGCCATTGCCACTGGGATTCGGCGCGAACACCTGCAGGCGCGCGCCCTGCGGATTGACCACATACCCGTTGGCATCGGTCTGGAAGTTGCCGGCGCGGGTGTACATCTTGGCGCCGTTGGAGGACACCGCGAAGAAGCCTTCGCCGGAGATCGCCAGATCCAGGCTGCGGCCGGTCGGGTCGATATTGCCCTGCGAGAACTGCTGCGCCACGTTGCTGACCCGCACGCCCGAACCGACCGCATTGCGCGACAGGCCGTAGCTGGTGCTCTGGAACATGTCGGCAAACTCGGCGCGCGATTCCTTGAACCCGGTCGTGTTGACGTTGGCGATGTTGTTGGAAGTAACGTTCAGATCGGCATTGGCTGCGTTGATGCCGGACAACGAGGTATTGAAAGCCATGGATGAGTTCCTTTAAGTGTCGGTTGCCGGCTCAGCTGACGCGGAGCACGTTGGCGAGCGGGGAAGTGCCTAGCCCGGTCAGGTTGAGATACAGGCCGTCCGAGCCGATCGTGACGCTGTCCACCGGTGCATCGACATAGGTGGATAACTTGCTCTTGGCACCGGCGGTGTCGGTTTGGGTTGCGGTAATGCCGTATTTGCCGGCGGCCATGCGGTTGCCGTTGGCGTCGGTGCCGTCCCAGGCAAACGACACCTCACCGGCGGCGCTGGCCGGCACGCTGAGTTGTTTGACGAAGGCGCCGTTGGCATCGGTGATTTCAAAATTGACGAAGCCAGCCGAGGTCGCGGCGACCACGCCCTTGGCCGAGCCGGTGGCATCGATGGCGACCTGCGCCGAGGGCACCAACACGTTGTGGCCCACCAGCGCGGCGCCCTTGAGCACCTGGTCGGCGTTCATCGAATCGGAGAAATTGCCGACCTTGGTATTGAGGTCGCCAATGCCCTGCACGGTGGAGAACTGCGCCAACTGGCCTAGAAACGCGCTGTTTTCCATCGGTTTGAGCGGGTCCTGGTGCTGCAGCTGTTCGGTCATCAACTTGAGGAAGTCGGCCTGGCCGAGTGCTTCCTCTTTCTTCTTCGTCGATGTGGCGCTGCTGGAGGTCAGCCCGAGGCTGGTGTAGAGGTCGCTACCGATCGTGCTCATTGGAAAGGGTCCGTAGGAAAAAGGTCAGCAAGGAGGGTCAGCGACCCATGGTCAGGGTTGCGAGCGCCAGTTCCTTGGCGGTATTGAGCATTTCCACGCCTGCCTGGTAATTGCGCGAGGCGGAAATCATGTTGACCATCTGCGAGACCGGGTCCACGTCGGGCGAGAACACGTAGCCGTCGGCATCGGCCAGCGGGTGGCCGGGCTCGTAGCGACGGATCGGCGGCGCGTTGGTGGTGGTGATCTCCTTGACGTTCACCGAGGTCAGGCTGGGGTCCTGACGGCTCTGCTGGGCCTGGAAGATCGGCTCGATCGGCTTGTAGGTGGCTTCTGCAGAACCGGCCACCGAATCGGCGTTGGCCAGGTTGGAGGCGATGGTGCTCAGGCGGACCGACTGCGCATGCAGCGCCGAGCCGGCCACATCGAAAATGGGAAGGTTGCTCATGACTTATTGGCCCGTGATCGCGGTGAGCATCGAGCGCACCTTGGATTCGAGGAAGCTCAGCGACGCGCGGTATTCCAGCGCGGCGCGGCCGTAGGCGGCGCGTTCTGCATCGGGATCGACGGTGTTGCCGTCCAGGCTGGGCTGATCGGATTCGCGGGTGATCTGGAACGGGTTGAGCCCGGCGCCGCCGCCCACTTCGTAATGCTTGGCGTCGGTGGCCTGCATCAGGCCGCCATCCTGCACGCCCTGGGCCGACTTCAGGGCCGCTTCGAAGTTGAGATCCTTGGCCTTGTACCCGGGGGTGTCCACATTGCTCAGATTGCTGGCAATGAGCTTCATGCGCTGCTCGCGCAGCGACAATGCGTCGCCGTGGACGCCGAGGAAGGACGAGAAGGGATTGGACACGGTGCTCTCCCGCGAAGTGTTGCCAGAGAAGAAGCAATGTTTGTGCCAAATCAGGGGTGCTGCTGGACCCGTCGATCGGGTAGGGCGGCTGGAGCGCCCTGGCGTGGCCTTGATCGGCCAAGGCCGCGGTTTCAGCCAGGAAGGCGAACCTGGGCGGCCGGTTCGGGGCTCTTTCGCGCTATCGGACTAGCTGATGCAAGTCCTGTGCGAGGCGCTGCTTGGCTAGCGGCTGCGGCCAGCAACGGTCGTGACTATCTAGACCGGGACCATCTGGAAGGGGCAGGTGACAGCGGCAACGGCTCGCAACTCTAGAAATGCGCTGCGCCCAATGTGGGCGTCTTGCCTGACGAGATTAGGTGGGGAGTGTTGCGAAGCCACTATTGACGGTAATTCACGCCAACAGGCTGCTGGTTCGTCGAAGGCGCGTCGCCAAGGCAGCTTGGGTGTCGCCGGAGTTCTACGCCGGGAATGCCTGCAAGGCATTCCTTCTCATTGCCATCGACACCTCCACGCGGCCGGCGCTGCGAACGCCCCGCCGCCGGCAAGCCGGTCAGTCGATCTCTTGCTCAGGCCGCTTCGGCAACCACTTTCAAGCGTGCCAACACGTAGTCGGCCAGCTCGTGCGCGCTGTACTTGGCCACGAAGGCATTGGCACCCACCTGCTCGACCATGGCGTTGTTGAACACGCCCGACAAAGAGGTGTGCAGCAGCACGTACAGGCCTTGCAGGCCCGGCGTGCGCCGGATTTCCGTCGTCAGCGTGTAGCCGTCCATTGCCGGCATTTCGATATCGGAGATCACCATCGCATAGCGGTCGGCCGGGTTTTCGCCCGAGGCCGCCACCTGCAGCAGGTGATCCAGCGCCTGGCGGCCGTCGGACAACAAGGTTGCCGACACGCCGAGCTGGTCGAGCACGCTGCGAATCTGCTGACGCGCCACCCGCGAGTCGTCCACTACCAATACCTGGAACTGACGGTCGTAGGCCACCAGCTGCAGCGACGGATCCAGCTGCACGTCCTTGCTGACCTTGGCGATGTCGGCCAGCACGCTTTCCACGTCGATCACCTGGATCAGCTCGCCCTGGAACCGCGTCACTGCCGTCAAATAAGTGGCTTCGGCGCCTAGTTCTGGCGGCGGGTGGATATCTTCCACGGCAATATTGACGATGCGCTCCACGCCGCTGACCAGAAATCCCTGGACCGAGCGGTTGAACTCGGCCACCACCAGGTAGCCGGGCCCATTTTCGGAGTGCGCGTCGCGTTCCGGGTGGCCGATGGCCAGGCCCAGATCCAGTACCGGGACCGAGCGCCCGCGCACGTCGGCAACGCCGGCGAATTCGGTCGGCAGGCCGGGCACCTGGAACAATTCTGGGCGGCGCAGCACTTCCTGCACCTTGAAGACGTTGACGCCAAAAAGCTGGCGCCCGCCTAGCCTAAACAGCAGCAGCGCCAGTCGATTGTGGCCAGCCAGTCGGGTGCGCTGGTCGATGCGGTTGAGCAGATCGTGGGTCATGGGGCAGATATCGACAGCGCCGCCTGGAAACTTGAGGGCTTTGTGGTTGGTCGGAGCGCTGTCGAGATGCGGGAGTTGGGATTCGCTTAGAGGCAGGGATTGGTAATTGGGGGATTCGGGATTGGTTTTGGAGCGGGATCAAGCTCTAAAGCCAAAGCCAAAGCCAAAGCTGGAGCAGGGATCTGGCGGTTGAGCCGCGACGGGCTGCCGGAAGATGTCCTGGGTCTGGGTACCGCCACTCACTTGAGTTAGGCCTACGCAGATCCAGCTGCAGTCACCACAATCCTGCAGACACGCAACAGCCCGCTCCAACCAATCCCAAATCCCGAATCTCCAATCCCGGCAAAAACAGGCACACCGCTTGCATGAGCTTCCGCGTCTTCCTACGGATCTGGTCCCATGCGCCTGCTCCTGCTTGTCATTTTGTTGGTCGCCGCCCCGGCCTGGGCCGATGGGTACCAGTCGGTCGATTCCATTCGCGCAGCGGCGCTGGCCACGGTTGGCCCCGATGCCGAAGCCGAGGCCACGCTCGATCCGGGTCTGCGCATGCCAGCCTGTCCCATCGCGCTGCAAGCCCAGCCCACCGGCACCAACACCGTCGAAGTGGCCTGCCCGCAGCCGGCTGGCTGGCGTTTGTTCGTGCCATTGAAAGTGCGTCGCAACCAGGATGTCCTGGTGTTGCGTCGGGGCATCAGCGCTGGAGAAACCATCTCGCTAGCCGATATCAGTATCGAGAAGCGTGACGCCGCCCGCATCGTCGGTGCGGTACTGGCCGACCCGGTGGCCGCAGTGGGCAAGTCCGCCCGCCGTGTCCTGCCGGCCGGCTCGCTGCTCTCGGCCAATGATCTGGTGACGCAGCGGCTGGTCCGGCGCGGCGATACCGTCCCGCTGGTGTCGCGCAACGGCGGTCTGGAGGTGCGCATGAGCGGTCGCGCGCTCTCCGATGCCGGCGAAAACGAGCGGGTTTCGGTCGAGAACTCCTCGTCCCGCCGTGTGGTGCAGGGGATTGTTGAAGCGAGCGGAACCGTTGTGGTCTCCAGGTAAAAATTTTCTATAAAGTTTTTTTTCTGGGTGCCGTTATCCCCTACGACCTGTAGAGGAGTTCCTGACATGACCCAGAAAATTGAAGGCAATCTACCGACCGCTGCCACCCTTCGCACCGCGGCCACGAGCAGCAAGATCGTTCCGGCCGGTGAAGATCGCGCGTCCCCGATTGCAGCCTTACCGCCCACCGACAGCGTCAAGCTGACCGGCGAAGCCACCAATCTGCAGAACCTGCAGCGCGAGCTGTCGCAGTCCTCGGCGATCGACACCGGTCGCGTCCAGGCTGTGAAAGACGCCTTGCAGAACGGCAGCTACTCCATCAACCCGGATGCCATCGCCAGCCGCATGATGGATCTGAATCAGCAACTGGCGGGTTGATCCCCGACTAAAAGGATGAACGTGAACGAGTTCCTGCAACGTCTCAGCGATGCGCTGGCCGGCGAACGCCAGGCATTACTCGAGAACGACATCGACGGGTTGATGCGGCACACGCAGGACAAGCTGTCGGCGCTGCGCGCGCTTGAAGCGCGAATGCCCGAAGGCGAAGAAGAGCGTCTGCGTGAGCTGGCCGAAGCCAATCGTGCCAATGGTGCGCTGCTGGCACGCCGCCGCCGCGAAGTGAACTGGGCGCTGCGTCACCTGGGGCGAACCGAAAGCGCGCCTTCTTACGACGCCAAGGGCCAATCCAACGTACTGCGCGGCGGACGCTCGCTGGCAGTCGCCTGAGGTAGCCGTCACTGCAGCGGGCGCACGCACCCAGGTGCTGCGCGCACGCAGGCCACGCAGGTTTGCTACGGTCGACACTGCCGGCTGGCAGACACCGTGCGCAATCGACCGACGGAAAGGGACGGCGTGGAATCACCGCTGTTCCAATGCACGCACGCACGCCATGCCGATCAGCGGTCGCGCCTGGCAACTGCCAATAGAGCAGTTTGAAGACTGCTCCAAGAACGGCTAACAAAACGTAGCGAGCAGCCGTTGGTGTGTGTCTAGGGCGCGGAGGAACCGGAGTGTACGAACGGTACATGCCGCACCGAGCACCGGCCGCGCCCGCCTAGTAGCTGCACCGGTCCTGTTGCTAGCTGCTCTAAGACCAAGTGGCGATATGGCTGCCCTATGGTTCGGCGTATATTGAAGCGTCCCTGCTGCCGCCGTGTCCCGTGACCGCCAAGTTTTTTCTCAATCAAGCATTGTTGCCGTCTTCGACCATCCTGCGCGCATTCGGCGACCAGATGCTTGAAGGCGTCTTGCTGTTCCGGGCCGATGGGCAGCTGATTCTGGCCAACGCCGTCGCGCGTCAGAGCCTGTGCAAGGAAGACCCCGCCGACGATCGCAATCTGGGCGAGCGGATTTCGCAGGTGCTGCCATCGGATGCGCTGAACCAGGCGCGCAGCAAGGGCAGCTGGACCGGCAGCCTGCCGGTAGCCGACCGCGTGGTCATCGCGCACCTGTATTACAACGAAGAGCAGGGCGTCGGGCATTTTCTGGCGTTGTTCCACAACATCGAAGGCCAGCAGGATTACGAGCGCGAGCTGCAACAACGCCACGCCGAACTGCGCCAGGCCTACATGCGCTTGAACGGCGCACAGGACAAACTGCTGCAGTCGGAAAAAATGGCCTCCATCGGCCAGTTGGCGGCCGGCGTGGCGCATGAGATCAATAATCCGATCGGCTACGTGCACTCCAATCTTGGCAGCCTGCAGGAGTACCTGCGCAGCCTGTTCACCCTGATCGAAGCCTACGAGCGCGCGCTGCAGGCGCCGGACCCGAAGGCCTTGATTCCGGAGATCGACGAAATCCGCAACCGTGCCGATATCGACTTCATCAGCCGCGATCTGCCGCAGTTGATGGCCGAATCGCGCGAAGGCATCGAGCGGGTTACCCGCATCGTGCGCGACCTCAAGGACTTCTCGTACTCGGACCGTTCCGAGTCGTGGAAGATGGTGGACCTGCATGCCGGCCTCGAATCCACGATCAACATCATCTGGAACGAGCTCAAGTACAAGGTGACGCTGGAGCGCAATTACGCCGAGCTGCCGCTGGTGGAATGCCTGCCATCCGAGCTCAACCAGGTCTACATGAACATGCTGCTTAACGCCGGCCAGGCGATTGTCGAGCGCGGCACCATCACCGTCACCAGCGGACGCGATGAAGCTGAAAACGTGTGGATCCAGTTCCAGGACAGCGGCGCCGGCATCGCCCCGGACCTGCTACAGCGCATTTTCGACCCGTTTTTCACCACCAAACCGGTCGGCAGCGGCACCGGCCTGGGGTTATCGATCTCCTACGGCATCATCAACAAGCACCACGGCCGTATCGACGTCGAAAGCGTGCCAGGGCAGGGCGCCAGCTTCCGCATCGTGTTGCCGATCCGGCAGCCGAAGTAGCGCTGACGCGCTGGGAATCGGGAATCGGGAGAGCGGCATGCGCTGGTGCTTTGATTTTGAGGCACGATTTGGCACGTGGAGAATCAAGCGGTAGATATCTGCTCTACCAATTCTCCATTCCCGATTCCCTATTCCCGGCCGTTGCGTAGCTCGTCATGGGTGCGGAAGGCCTGGCGAATATGCTCGCGCAGTTCGTCGTCGTTCCACGGCTTGGTCAGGAAGCGGTAGATCGCGCCACGGTTGATCGCCTCGGTCACCGTGGCCAGGTCGGTGTAGCCGGACAGCACCAGACGCACGGTATCGGGGTAGAGCATTTTGACGCGGCCCAGGAACTCGGTGCCGCTCATATCCGACATGCGCTGGTCCGACAGAATCACCTGCACATCGTTGGTGGCCAACAGGTCGAACGCATCGCGCACGTTGCCGGCCGCCAGGATGCGGTAGCCGTCGCGGCGGAACAGGCGTACCAGCGAGCGCAGCACGTTTTCTTCGTCGTCCAGCAGCAACAAGGTGCGGTCCGGGCGGCTTTCGGCGAACGATTCCGGACGCAGATAGCGCCGACGCAGTGCCATGCCGGCGGACTCCGCCGACATCGGTTCTCCGAACAGATAGCCCTGGAAGATGTCGCAATCGTTGCGTCGCAGAAAGCCCAGTTGCGCTTGCGATTCCACACCATTGGCGATCACCGTCATGCCCAGCTGGTGGCCCATCGCGATGATGGCGCGCGCAATCGCTGCCTCACGGCTGCCGGCCGGCGCGCTCTTGATGAAGCTGCGGTCGATCTTGAGCCGGTCGACCGGGTAGCGCACCAATGCGCTCAGACTGGAATCGCCGGTGCCGAAGTTGTCCAGACTCAGGCTGATGCCTTCGTTGCGCAGGTTGGCCATCGTCTCGTGGACGAAGTTGACGTTGTTGGTCAACGCGCTTTCGTTGATTTCCAGGGTCACGAACTGCGCCGGCACGCCCGCCGTTTGCAGCATGGCCATCACTTCGTTGAAGAAGCCCGGCCGCAGCAATTGCAGCGTGGAGACATTGACCGCAATGCTGAAATCGTCGAAGCCCTGGTCGCGCCACAGCCGCGCCTGACGCACTGCGTTCTGCAGCACCCATTCGCCGATCTGCACGATCACGCCCAGCCGCTCTGCGGTGCGCATGAAGCGCTCCGGCACCAGCATGCCCAGCGTGGGCGATTGCCAACGCAGCAGCGCTTCCATGCCGACGATGCGGCCGTCGCGTGCGCTGACCAGCGGTTGGTAGCGCAGGCGCAGTTCGCCATGCGGGATCGCATCGACGATCTGCCGCGCAATGATGCTCTCGCTATGCGCGTTGGTCGCCGAGTTGCGCGTGTACAAGCGCACCGTGTTGCCGCCTTCGCGCGCGGCCTGATAGCTGGCTTCTTCGGCGTAGTCGAGCAGGATGGAGAGCGAGGTCGAGTGTTCCGGACACAGGCTGATACCGACCTTGCCGGTCATGAACAACGTATACGGCAGCACGGATAACGGCAGTTCCAGCTGCTGGCGAATCTCTTCGGCAAAATCTTCCGGCAGCGGCGTGTCGTCGCGGCGCACCGCCACGATGATCATTTCGTCGCTGCCGTGGCGCCACAACTTGCCGCGCGTGCCTAAAAACTCCTGTAGACGGCGTGCGGCCAGCGTCAGTGCCTGATCGCCGACCTCACCACTCATGTTCTCGTTGATCGAGGCAAAGTGATCGATGTCGACATGGAAGATCATCAACGGCTGGCCGCCGGATGCGGCCGCGTCGACCAGATGCAGTAATTCGGGGTTGCCTGCGCCCAGGCGTGTCGGTTTGACGATTTCCAATCCGGGCGGGATTACGGGGCTCCACATGACTCAACGTCCACCATCTTCGTGGACGGACTCGCCGGCCGGGTGATAGGGCAGGCGCAACGTCACGCGCGTGCCTGCTCCGGGTGCTGAGTCTATCGCGAGCACGCCACCGACGGTTTGCGCACGCTCACGCATCACGATCAGTCCAAGTCCGCGCGGGCCTTCCGGCTCGAACCCGTCGCCGTCATCGCTGACTTCCAGACGGAACGTCTCGCTGTCGATCGATTGCAGACTCATGCGCACTTCGCCGGCGCATGCGTGTCGCAAGGCATTGGTCAGGCTTTCCTGGGCAATGCGGAAGCAGGCCTGTTCGATTTCGTTGCCGGGGCGTACGTCGAGCGCCTGGATATCCAGCTCCAACCGGACCTGCGAGGCGCGGAACAGCATCGAGGCCTGCCAACGCAACGCTGCTTCCAGACCCAGCGCATCGAGTTGCGGCGGACGCAACAGCATCGACAGATTGCGCAGCTTGTTCACGGTGGAATCGGCCAGCGACACCACTTCCAGCAGATCTTCGCGGCGCGCGACCGGGTCGAGTTCGTCCAATGCCGCATGCGCGGACAACTTCATCGCAGTGATCGCCTGGCCGATGTCGTCGTGCAGATCGCGCGAGATCGCACGGCGTTCGTCTTCCTGCAACGAGAACAGCCGCTTGGCCATCGCCTGCAACTCGGCATTGCTCTCGGCCAGCGCATCGCGCATGCGCTCGGGCTCGCTCAGGTCGCGTACCACCAGCAGCTTGCAGCTGCGCCCGCCGTAACGGATATCGCCCGCCGACAGGCCAGCATAGAACGTGCTGCCATCGCGACGGCGCATCGCCCGTGCACTGGACACCGGCTCATTGCGATCGCTGCCGGCACGCAGATACTCGCGCACCACCGATAGGTCGGAATCGCCGACCAGCGTCTGCAGCGGCTCGCCCAGAATGGTTTCGCCCTGAAAACCGAACTGGGCGGAGCCTGCCGCATTGGCGTACATCACGTGCTCGTCGGCGAGGATCAGCACGCCGTCCGGCAGCACCCGCACCAGCTCGCGGAACTGTTCCTCGCGCTCGCGCAGCAGACGCCGCGACTGTTCGCGTTCGCTGACATCCTGCAAGGTGCCATGCACATGGCTTGCGCCGCTGGGCAGGGTCACGCTCTCTGCCCGCAGATGCACGGTACGCGGTTGCGAATCGCCACCGGTGAGCGGCAGCAGCACATCGATCTGTACCTCGCCGCCGGTGCACATGTCTTCGATCATGCGTTCGATACGCGCCTGGGTGGCGGTATCGGATGCGGTCAGTAGCTCTTCCAGACGATGTTCGCGCCGATGCATCGGCACGCTGCGCCCCAGGATGCGATACACCGCCGCCGAGTAGCGGCCCAGGCCGCTGGCGCGATCCAGTTGCCACGAACCCAGTCGCGCGATGCCCTGCGCTTCTTCCAGGCGTTCCAGCGCTTCGTCGCGCAGATGCTGCGCCTGGCGTTCTTCGCTGCGGTCTACCGTCACCACCAGACGGGCAGGGCCGCTGGCCAGATGCAGCTGATTGCTGCGCACCTCGACGTGCCGCAGTCCACTGCGGGTCAGCAGATCTTCGTTCAACACGCAGGTGGTGTCGCCCTTGCCGCGGATCTCCGTGATGATGTCTTCCAGGCGCGCGCCATCGGCGTTGGGCCAGACCGCCTGCAGCGTCTGCTGCAGGAATTCGTCGCGCTCCCAGCCGAAGAATTCCAGCGCCGCCGGATTGGCGTCGAGGATGCGCATGGTCGCCAGGTCGTAGATGAAGGCCGGGCTGGGCAGGGCCAGGAACTTGGCCTGCAGCAAGGCTTCGGACTGCGCCAGTTGCGCATGTTCTTCCACGATCAGCGTCATGAAGCGCCGCAGCACCAGATGGATCACGATGCTCGACACCAGCAGAAAGCTGGCATCGGACCAGCGTTCCGGCACTGCCGCGCCAGCCAGATTGAGCAATCGGTTGCCCAGCAGCAGCCACACCACACCGATCAGCAGGTACAGACCGGTCAGCGTCCACAGGCCTTGCTGCAGGCGTTCGGCCAGGCGAAGTCGGGACACGGGAGGGGACGAGAACGCGGGCGCGGCGACAGGTTGGTGCATGGGTCCGCGGACGACCTTTGGAGCGGGCGATGCGGCCATCTTAGCCGTAAGTCGGCCCGGTTCGGTTGCGCTCGAAACACTCGCCTCAACTAATCCGCTGGACGGCCGTTATCCATTGCGACCCCGAGGCAGGGGTCGATCCTTCGGAGTGTTCCAGAGTGGACTCAGGCGTCATTGCAAGCATGCTGCAGCACCCGCTGACCTCAGCGGTGGTGTTGTTGGATGCGCATGGCCAGCCCCTGGCGGCCAATAGCGTTGCGCAGTCCCTCGGGCTGCCGGCAACCCTTGGTGCGTATGCCGAAGTGCTGGAGAGCAGTCGCGCCCAGGTGGCCGACAGCGGCGGCATGGCGGCCTGCGTGTTGCCGGGAACGGGCGGCGGACGGCTGGAAGGCTGGCTGCGCGCGGTCTGCGACGAGCACGGCAAGGTCATGGCCTTCACCCTGAGCATTCCCGAGCCGATGGGCGCCGATGGCACCAGCCGCTGGGAAATGGGCCTGGACAGCGCCGATCACGGCTTGTGGGATTGGGATATCCCCGCCGACGTGGTGTACCGCTCCGAGCGCTGGACCCGCATGCTCGGCTATTCCGAGCAACCGCTACCGAACAATCTCACCGCGTTGTCCGGGTTGATTCATCCCGACGACCACGCGCAGGTCAGCGCTGCCGTCCAGGCGCATCTGGATGGGCGCACCGATACCTATGTAGCCGAATTCCGGCTGCGCCAGCACGACGGCCAATGGCGCTGGATCCTCGATCGCGGTCGCGTGGTCTCGCGCACCGCCGATGGCCGCCCGCTGCGCATGGTGGGCACCCATACCGACGTGCATCACCACAAATTGCTCGAGCAGCAGCTGCGCGAGCAGCAGGCCCAGCTCGAAGAAGCCCAGCGCATTGCCAGCATGGGCAGCTGGAGCTGGGATTCGCTGAAGGACCAACTGTGGATCTCGCAGGACTTCCTGCAGCAGCTCGGCATGACCCAGCTGCGTCTGCACGGCGTTCGCGACCTGCTGCGTCTGCTCGCACGGCCTTCGGTGGCGCAACTGCGCGGAGCCTGGCGCAAAATCAAGCACGAAGGCCTGCCGGTGCATTTCGAGCTGGAGGTCAACGGCCTGCTCGGCGTCAATCCGCATCATCTGCGGGTCTGGGCGCAGCCGGTGTTCGATGGTGATGGCAGCATGGTGCGTGTGCTCGGCCAGTTGCAGAACGTCACCGAGCAGCGGCAGACCGATGCCCTGATCCGTTGGCGTACCGAACTGCTCAATCGCGTATCCGCGTTGGGCAAGATCGGCGGCTGCGAAATCGAGGTCGATACCCGACGCATGCAGTGGACCGAGGAGTGCTACCGCATCCACGGCTTGCGCAAGGAAAACATCACCCTGGAGCAGGCGCTTGCGCTGTACACCCAGGATTCGCGCGACGCTTTCGAAGCGGCGCTGCTGCGCATTTCCGATGGCGGTCTGCCCGAGCAGCTGGAGCTGTGCTTCTATCGCAACTCCGGTCAACGCATCTGGGTGCAGGTGCTGATCGAGCTGGATCGTCGTGAAGGGCTGCCGCCGCGGTTTGTCGCCTTGTTCCGCGATGTCACCCGCGAGCGCGAAGCCAACGAGCGCATCGAGCTGCTGGCGCATTACGACCGTTTGACCGGCCTGCCGAACCGTTTTCTGCTGCGCGAGCAGGCAGAAAACGCGATCCGCGAAGCGCACGAGCGCGGCCAGGTGCTGGCCATGCTGCTGATCGATCTGGATGGCTTCAAGAGCATCAACGATTCGTTCGGCCATGCCACTGGCGACAACCTGCTCAAGCTCGCCTCGGCGCGCCTGCATCAGCATCTGCGCAACAGCGATCTGTTCGGCCGCTTCAGCGACGACGAATTCATCGTGCTGCTGCGCGATCTTTCCGAGCCGGAAGATGCCGGCCACGTGGCGCGCAAGTTGATCAGCGCGCTGGGCGAACCGCTGCGCAAGGACCATGTCACCCTCAAGCTCGGTGCCAGCATCGGCATTGCGCTGCAGGGAGAGGGTCTTTCGGACTTCGACAGCCTGCTGCGCGCCGCCGATGCGGCGATGTACGCGGCCAAGGAATCCGGTCGCAACACCTTCCATTACTACAGCCAGGATGTGCTGCTGCGTGCGCAGCGCCGGCTGGAGCTCGAGCATGCACTGCAAGGTGCGCTCGAGCGCGAAGAGTTCACGCTGGTCTACCAGCCGCTGGTCAACACCGTGGGCGACGCATCGCCGGCGATCGAAGCGCTGATGCGCTGGAATCGCCCAGGCCATGGCCCGTGCAGCCCGGTCGAATTCATTCCGATCGCGGAAGAATGCGGCGAAATCGTGCGTCTGGGCGAATGGGTGATCGGTGAAGCCTGCCGCCAGGCGGTGGTCTGGGATCGCGCCGGGCTCCATTTCAGCCGCATCGCGGTCAATGTCTCGGCCGTGCAGTTGCGCGAACGCGGCTTTGCCGAGCGCGTGCTGGAAATCTGCCGCGACAACGGCTGGCCGCCATCGCGGCTGGAACTGGAATTGACCGAGTCGGCGCTGATTCGCGATTCGGATTCGCTGCGCCGTTGCTTCGAGTTGTTCGAGCAAAACGGTGTGCTGCTGGCGGTGGACGACTTCGGCACCGGCTTCTCGAACCTGCATTACCTCAACCGCTTCCCGGTGCAGCGCCTCAAGATCGACCGCAGCTTCGTACAGGGCATGCTCGACGACGCCAACACCGCCGAGGTCACCCAGGCCATCGTGCATCTGGGCCACGCGCTGGGCATGCAGGTTGTCGCCGAAGGCGTGGAGACCGTGCAGGAAGATGCCTTGCTGCGCCAACAAGGCTGCGACGAGATCCAGGGCTATTTCTACTCGCGCCCGTTGTCGCCGCGCGACATGGCGCAGTGGCTGCGTGAAGCCGAAGCCGGCATGCGACTGGGTGCGCGCTTGGTGATCGCCAGCTGAGGCCGGTCATGCCGCTGCCGTCGGCCATCTGCCGGCGTCGTACGGCGATGTAGGTTCCACCGGTCTGAGTTCCGGTTTGCAACGGTGATCGGCTTGCTCCAGTCGCCAAGCAGCTGCACGTTGAACATCAGAAGATCCATGCGCTGTTCAATGCACGGTGGCGGCGAAATCAATCGTTCGTTCTGGATCACGGAAGTGCTGGTCAGTCAGCCGCCGCGATCAGTGTCTTGCTGCCCGGTAAGCGCACGAACCGAGCCTTCTCACGTGGATAACACGTGTCGGATTGACGGGAAAAGTCGCCATGAGCACGAGACACATCGCCTGAAGATAGGACGGTTTGACCACGGACGAAGAGCAGGGCAGACACGCCGTCGCTGTTCCACGCCGATGAGTTGCCGCGTAACGACCAGGGCGCTCCGACTAACCAAGCGGCATCTTCGTCAGTGGAATATGGGCCAAGGATGCACACCCGATCCCACTTTCCCGGCGCGACCTGTGCCAAATCGACTTTCCCCGTCTCCGTCAATTCATCCTGGATCGCGTAGGCAATCCGTCGCGATTCGCAAGCGACCAGACAAAGAATCAAACACAGCGCAAGGCCGAAATTTTTCATAGTTAACCGATTCCGTAATTGCACCGCGTCTCAAGCCAGTGCCTGGATCGTATAAAACTTCAGCTGCCTACAAAAGGCAGATGGAGCCAGCAGGAGTTTCGGAAGTGCTGACAAAAGTGCGCTACGCGCGCCCTGGCAGTTATCGTACAAGCGCCTCGGTCGGGCACGTCGTGAATACGTGATTCGCCAGGCTCGCCTGCTTGTGTACGACGCTGCCAGAGTCACACGCCATCACCACTCCACCGACGCATGCATACCGGCGCATGATCTTTACCGCAAATGCATCGTGGTAGAGCCTCCGGACCAGGTCCTGGGCACGGCTAGATGGCCGAACTGGAAGACTCTGGAAACCGCCTGTTGAAGGTGTTCGATGCAGACATGCCGACCGCCGCACTCACGCTACGCTGCGTCTGCTGCCGGAAGTATGTGCATGTCGCGAAGCCGATATAGAAACGATGGGGCAGGGCATCAAGCAACGCCAGCGCTTCGGCAGCCTGCATGCGTCACCGTCGTACTCGTGAGGCGAGCAGGCCCTAATCGAGCGCGGGTGGCATAGCGAGGCATCGTCGGTCACAGATGCGTGCCGCGCTAGTGGCGCTGATTCCGACACGTCCACTCATGCAATGCGATTGCCGACAGCGCCATCGCCAGCCGTCTGATTCGGACGCAAGCATGGCAGCGCGGTGATGTACGTTGCGCGCGTACGGCACTAGGGCCCAGATGTACGCCGAGCGGAGCGGTTGGCTGGAAAGCCTGAGATCGGGCAGTTCAAAACAACCGGCGGGGCGCCTGCCGAGGCGCGCCCCGCCGTTGCAGGGATCAGCGTGTCGACGCGCCGACGGCGGCGCCGTCCAGGCCCAGGTCCCACGCCACGGTCGCGAACAGCAGGTCGGTTTCGCTGCAATCGCGGCGCGGGTTGATCAACGCCTTGATTTCCGCGCGGGCGGCAAGCTCCAGCCGTTCCAGTGCGGCCGGCAACCGTACCCGCCGCAGCACCGGCCTGGCCGCTTCGCTTTGTGCGATGCGCTCGGCATGGGCGGTGGCCAAGGCTGCTGCCTGCAATGCGGCAGTGGGGTCGGTATCGATGGTGGGGGCAAGGAGCGTCATGAGCGGAACACCGGGTCGTTACGGAACGACAAATCCCCGGAAAGCCGGGGAATGTCGGGATCAGAAGCTGCGGGCAGACATCGGTCTTAGAACAACTCGACCGTGCCGGCACCCATGCCCTGCTGTGCGACCGGCTTGTGCGGCGGGCGTTCCCACTCCACACGCATGTCGCGCAGACGGCTGGACACCTTGGCCAGCGACGCAACCAGGTCGCTGTCGTACACGCCGCCATTGCGATGCAGCAGTTCCTGCAGCGCCACCGCCTCACGGTTGATCGCGGTGAGGCGATCGAGGTGGGTGTGGATGCCGCTCAACGTCTGCGTGGCGATGTCCTCGAACTGCAGGGCGCGGACGGCTTCGGCCACGCTGCCATCGATGGAACGAGCGCACTCGGAGATTTCGCGCATGCCATCGCCCAACGAGGCGTTGATCTGAGCGACGTTCTCCAGCATGGCGGCCGATTCATGGCGCGCCTCGCGGGAGCGGTCCATGTGACGCGATGCCAGCTGCGAGACCGTTTCACGCACCTTGGCGATCGATTCCTTGGAGCTGTGTGCCAGCTTGCGGATCTGTTCGTTGAAGGTGGTGGAACGTTCGGACAGGTTACGCACCTCGTCGGCGACCACCGCGAAGCCACGACCGGCTTCACCGGCACGTGCTGCTTCGATGGCGGCGTTCAACGCCAGCAGGTTGGTCTGGTCGGCGATCGACTTGACGTCTTCCAGCAACGCGAAGATGCCATCCAGATGCTGTGCCATCTCATCGATGTGATGGACGGTGTTGGTGCTCTGGCCGCTCACCTGTTCCAGCGCTTCCACCAATTGCTCCATGCGGGAGCTGGCGTGCTGGGCGAAGCGAGCGACGTCGACGCCGGCACTGCCATCGTCGCCTGCGCGGTCGACGATGCGGGCCAGTGCCTGGCTTTGCTGACGCGACTTGCGGTTCATCGATTCGAAGCTGCCACCAAGACCGGACACGGCCTGGCGGATCAGTTCGCGGGCACGCTCGACTTCCGAGCGCGAACCATCGACTTCGTTGCTGACGAACGTACGCAGTTCGTTGAGCAGTTGGTCCTGCTCGCGCAGGATGCGGGTCTGGTCCGGGTTGCGCCGGAACTGGGAATACGTCACCCAGGCAGCGAAAACCAACCAACTAAGGGTCATGGTCGCCAGGATCGCCCAGCGCACCGAGGCGGGCCAGTCGAATCCGACAGCGAAGGGAAACAGCAAGGTCAGAGCCAAAGGAGCGGCTAGACGGATGAGTGGACGTGAATACATGGGCGTTCTCGGCAGAGTCACGGTTGCTGTATCGGCAATACCCCCGTTGTCTTTAGCGACGATCGCCATATCGTCTTGCCCATGCGCTTGCGGACGGCGCACGCTAGCGCCCGTTATAGGCGCCTGAAACCGCCTTGTTTACGCTACTCAGCGCAGCACGCGGTCCACCGCTTCACTCATCGCGCGTTTGGCGAACAGGAAGTCCCACAAGCTGCCCCCCATCTGCCGCCACAGGACCGCCGAGCGCACTGCCGCCAGCAACAATGCGCGGATTTCCGCGACCACGCCTGCCTGGCCCAAGTAATGCGGGTTGCCCTGCACCATGACTTTGGGGCGCAGGTGGCTGATGGTCTGCGCGTACAGCCCGCCCAGCGAACTGAGCACATCCGGATGAGCGCTGTCGTTCAGGTTCTGCGCCTGGCGTGCGGCTGCCTCAATGCCGTTGGACACCGTCGACACGGTGGTGGTGTCGCGCACGAAACGGCGCTCCAGTTGCAGCACCGCCAGCGCCAGGCGCGGCAGCACGTCGTCCTGAGCCTGGTTGCGGAAGTAGTTGTGCAACAGGCGCAGACCGGGCGCCACGGCCTCAGCCGAGCCGTAAACGGCCTCTGGCGAGGCCGCATCCACCCGGAACACGCTGTCCATGGCGGTGCGCACCGTCGCCGCTTCCGAATGCCCGGTTTCGGCGATCCGCCGCACCTGCTGCAACGCCTGGGCGACGCCGGCAAGCGCCAGCACGCGGTATTCCATGGAAACACTCATCAAGCCACACCCTCAGAGGAAAAAGAAGATCCCGCCAGCTGGCGTTCCAGCGGCGCATCGGTGGCGGCAATGACCGCACCGCCCAGGCATTCCTCGCCGTCGTACAGCACCAGGGACTGCCCGGGCGTTACCGCCCGCTGCGGCCGCTCGAACCACACCTGCACGCTGCCATCGTCCTGCACATCCACCGTGCACGGCTCGTCCGGCTGCCGGTAGCGTGTCTGCGCAGTGCAACTGAAGCGGCGCGCAGGCGGTGCGCCGGTCACCCAGTGGGCTTGCTCGGACTGCAGCCAGCGCGATTGCAGCAAGGGGCTGTCGCGGTCCTGATCCACATACAGCACGTTGCTGGCCACATCCTTGCCCACCACGTACCAGGGCGCTGCTGCCCGGCCACGCACGCCGCCGATGTTCAGGCCTTCGCGCTGACCCAGGGTGAAATAGAACACCCCCGGATGGTCGGCAATGCGCTGCCCCTGCGGGTCGCGGATCTCGCCGGTGCGGGCGGGAAGATAGCGCCCCAGGAATTCGCGGAAGTCGCGCTCGCCGATGAAGCAGATCCCAGTGGAATCCTTTTTGGCGTGGGTTGGCAGACCGGCGTCCTGGGCGATACGGCGCAGCGTGCTCTTTTCCAGATCGCCGATCGGGAACAGGGTCGCGGCCAGTTGGGTCTGCCCCAGTTGGTGCAGGAAATAGCTCTGGTCCTTGCCACGGTCCGCCCCACGCAGCAGCCGCCAGCGTCCGCCGCTGTGGGCCACCTGCGCGTAATGGCCGGTGGCGATGCGCTCGGCGCCCAGCGCCTGGGCAGCGTCCAGGAAATGCTTGAACTTGACCTCGCGGTTGCACAACACATCCGGGTTGGGGGTGCGTCCGGCGGCATATTCGGCCAGAAAGTGCTCGAACACCCCGCTCCAGTATTCGCCCGAAAAATCGCGAAAGTGGAACGGGATACCCAGCACGCCGCACACCGCCACCGCATCGCGACGGTCGTCTTCGGCGCGGCAATCGCCACTGCCGTCGTCGACCCAGTTCTGCATGAACAGCCCGGCGATGGGCTCGCCTTGCTGCGCCAGTTTCCACGCAGCCACCGACGAATCCACGCCACCCGACACGCCCACCACGATACGCGGCGTACTCATGCGACGTGCTGCACCAACGCCAGCGGGTGACGCTGCCCGGCCAGAAAGTCGGCAACCACCTGCCACACCAACGGGCTACGCAGCCGCTCGGTCGCGTCGCGCAACTCATCCGGTTTCATCCACAGCGCGCGCACCACACCGGTATCCAGGCGGCGCTCCGGGTGATGGGTCACCGCCTCGCCAACGAAGGCGAAGCGCAGGAAGCACTGGCCGCTCGGCGCCACCCACTGGTAGGTGCCGATGAAGTGGGTCAGCCGCACGTCCCAGCCGGTCTCCTCCAGGGTTTCGCGCACGGCCGCGTCCAGCAGGCTTTCGTTCGGCTCCAGATGGCCTGCGGGCTGGTTCAACAACAGCCTGCCCGCGATGGTTTCTTCCACCTGCAAGAACTTGCCGTCGCGCACCACCACCGTGGCCACGGTGACATCCGGGTGCCAGCGCTGTTCGGGCGTGCTCATCGGTCGAGCGCCTGGGCGGGCGACAGGCCGGCCATTGCATCGGTCACCGCATCGGTGCACGGGCGGGCGGCGCAACACCGCAGTGCAGGCAGGGGCGCGCGGGCATGCAGGGATGCTGCAGCAGACGGCGCCTGTCGCAGCGCGGTCGGGGTATCGGTCATCAAGGGCCAGCCGGGGAATCGGAGACAAATTGTGCGGGCCGCGGCGCAAATCGTCCAATGCGCGCGGCGATGAACCGTATAATGGCCGGATGCCCCGGAAGACATCTCACGAACACGATCATGGCCTCACGGTCGAAGCCAGCAAGCCTGAAGTGGCGCCACCGCCGCGGTATCAGGTGCTGCTGCTGAACGACGACTACACCCCGATGGACTTCGTGGTGACCGTGCTGCAGCAGTTTTTCAACCTCGATCTGGAGCGGGCCACCCAGGTCATGCTGCACGTCCATACCCGTGGACGCGGCGTTTGCGGGGTCTACAGCCGCGAAGTGGCCGAGTCCAAGGTGGCGCAGGTCAACGAGTTTTCGCGCATGAACCAGCATCCGCTGCTGTGCACGATGGAACAGACCTGAGCTGGCAGCGGGATCATTCCAGCAGCGCAACAGTGTGGCTGCAATCACGTGCTAACGCCGTCTGAACATGCCTATCCGATAGGGTTGTGGAAAATCCCAACAAAAGCCGCATATTGTTGGCAACAGCCGTTCGGAGTTACCAATGTTCAGCAAAGACCTAGAGCAAACCATCGGCCAGTGCTACAAGCGAGCACGCGAGGCGCGTCATGAGTTCATGACCGTCGAGCACCTGCTGCTCTCGCTGCTGGACAACCCTTCCGCGCAAGCCGTGCTCAAGGCCTGCGGCGCGGATCAGCTGCGGCTGCACAACGACCTGGAACAGGCGATCGAGGCATCGGTCTCGCGCCTGGCCGAAGACGATGGCCGCGACACTCAGCCGACCCTGGGCTTCCAGCGTGTGCTGCAGCGCGCGGTCTACCACGTGCAGTCCTCGGGCAAGAAAGAGGTCACCGGCGCGAACGTGCTGGTCGCCATCTTCGGCGAAAAGGATTCCCACGCGGTGTATTTCCTGAATCAGCAGGACATCACCCGTCTGGATATCGTCAATTACCTGTCCCACGGCATCGCCAAGCTGGGCGAAGACGGCGAGCAGCCGTCCGCGTCCGATGGCGAGCCCAAGAGCGAGGGCGGGGAGGGCGAGGCCAAGGGCGATGCGCTGGCCGAATATGCCACCAACCTCAACGAGCAGGCGCGCAACGGCAAGATCGACCCGCTGGTCGGCCGCGCCGATGAGATCGAGCGCACCATCCAGGTCCTGTGCCGCCGGCGCAAGAACAACCCGCTGTACGTGGGTGAGGCGGGTGTGGGCAAGACCGCGATCGCCGAGGGCCTGGCCAAGCGCATCGTCGACAACGACGTGCCGGAAGTACTCGCCGACGCGGTGATCTTCTCGCTGGACCTGGGCGCGCTGGTCGCCGGTACCAAGTACCGCGGCGACTTCGAAAAGCGCTTGAAGGGCGTGCTGACCGCATTGAAGAAGGTGCCCAATGCGGTGCTGTTCATCGACGAGATCCACACCATCATCGGCGCCGGGTCGGCCTCGGGCGGCACCATGGACGCCTCCAACCTGATCAAGCCGGCGCTGGCATCGGGCGAGCTGCGCTGCATCGGCTCGACCACGTTCCAGGAATACCGCGGCATCTTCGAAAAAGACCGGGCGTTGGCGCGTCGCTTCCAGAAGATCGACATCGTCGAGCCGACCGTCGGTGAAACCTTCGAGATCCTGCAGGGCCTCAAGCCCAGGTACGAGGCGCACCACGGCGTGACCTACGCCGATGATGCATTGCAGGCGGCGGTGGACCTGTCGGTCAAGCACATTGGCGACCGTCTGTTGCCGGACAAGGCCATCGATGTGATGGACGAGGCCGGCGCGCGTCAGCGACTGCTGCCCGAAGGCGTGCGCAAGGAGCTGATCGACATCGAGGAGATCGAAACCATCGTCGCCAAGATGGCGCGCATTCCGGCCAAGCAGGTCAGCGCCACCGACAAGGACGTGCTGCAGCATCTGGAGCGCAACCTCAAGATGGTGATCTTCGGGCAGAACCCGGCGATCGAGACGCTGGCTGGCTCGATCAAGCTGGCACGCTCTGGTCTGGCCAACCCGGAAAAGCCGATCGGCAACTTCCTGTTCGCCGGCCCCACCGGTGTGGGCAAGACCGAGGTGACCAAGCAGTTGGCATTGCAGTTGGGGATCGAACTGGTGCGTTTCGACATGTCCGAGTACATGGAAGCGCATTCGATCAGCCGCTTGATCGGTGCGCCTCCGGGCTACGTCGGCTTCGATCAGGGTGGGTTGCTGACCGAGAAAATCGTCAAGACGCCGCACTGCGTGCTGCTGCTGGACGAGGTGGAAAAGGCGCATCCGGACATCTTCAATATCCTGTTGCAGGTCATGGACCGCGGCATCCTCACCGATACCAATGGGCGCGAAGCCAACTTCAAGAACGTGATCCTGGTGATGACGACCAACGCCGGTGCCACGCAGGCATCGCGTCGCTCGATCGGCTTCACCAAACAGGATCATTCCACCGACGCGATGGAGTCGATCCGTCGCGGGTTCACGCCGGAGTTCCGCAACCGTCTGGATGCGATCGTGCAGTTCCAGGCGCTGGGCTTCGACCACATCCTGCGCGTGGTGGACAAGTTCATCATCGAGCTGGAAATGTTGCTGCAGGAAAAGCACGTCTCGCTGTCGGCCACACCGACTGCGCGCGACTGGCTGGCCCAGCACGGCTTCGATCCGCTGATGGGCGCACGCCCGATGTCGCGCGTGATCCAGGAGAAGATCAAGCGTCCGCTCGCCGACGAGCTGTTGTTCGGCAAGTTGGTAGAGGGCGGGCGGGTCAATATCGACGTCAAGGACGGCGAGCTGGTGGTGGAAGCGCATCCGGAGCCGGAGCGATTGCTGCCGGCAACTGTCGACTGATCGACGCAGTTGATTCGTGCGTTCTGAAACAAAAAAAGCCGCTCGAATGAGCGGCTTTTTTATGTCCGGGAGAGGGTGCGCGATGCTGACTGTGCGAGTAGCCAGTTAGCCCCAACGCCCCATAAGCCGTCGAGCGCCTCGCATCTGCTGAACCCCGCAATGCGCTATGGCGAGCGAGAAAACGGCTAGGGTGCTGCCGTATCGGCGCATGTCCGACTTTGACGTGCGAATGCCAGCGCGCGCGTGCTCAATGCGGACTCCTGGCCTGGATACGCCCGTCAGCGGACTGCAGCCCGCGCCACATCGTGATGAGTCACCGCACTGTCACCAGTAACGTGCCAAATCACAGGCCCGACAAAAAGCGGCCATTGGCCGCCTTGCGTCTCAGCACCGGAACCGCTTACTTCATGCGGTAGGTAATACGGCCTTTGGTCAGGTCGTACGGAGTCATCTCAACCTTGACCCGATCGCCGGTCAGGATGCGGATGTAGTTCTTGCGCATACGGCCGGAGATGTGGGCGATGATTTCATGCCCGTTTTCCAGCTTGACCCGGAACGTGGTGTTGGGAAGCGTCTCGCTGACGCTGCCTTCGAATTCAATGGAGTCGTCTTTCGACATGTAATCCTGGCAATCAAAGCTGGCCCGGAGGGGCCGTAAGGGACGGCATTTTACGCTCCATCTCCCCGTGGTGCAAATTTTATGTTAAGCGGGCTTCACCCAACGCCATGACGGGCCGCTCGCCGTAGCGTTCGGACCAGCTGCCGGCCGGTTCCACCAGGGCAACCTGGCGCTGCACGTGTTGCACAAACTCCGGGCGTGGCATGTGCTGCGCACCCAGGCTGAGCAGGTGCGGGTTTTCCACCTGCGCATCGAGCAGCGGCCAGCCGCGCGTATGCAGGTCGGCGGCCAGGGCGGCTAACGCCACTTTCGAGCCGCCGCTGACTGCGCTGAACATGCTTTCCCCGAAGAACATCTTGCCGACTGCCACGCCGTAGATGCCGCCGACCAGGCGCGCGCCATCGAACACTTCCAGGGAGTGGGCGTGGCCGCGATGGTGCAGGTCGACATAGGCCTCCTGCATCTGCGCGGTGATCCAGGTGCCGTCCTGCCCGGGACGCGGGCTGGACGCGCAGGCGGCAATGACCTGTGCAAATGCGGTATCGGCACGCAGGGTCCAGTTGCAGTTGCGCAGCTGCCGTTTGAAGCGCGACGACAGGCGCACGCTATCGGTGCGGAACACCATGCGCGGGTCCGGGCTCCACCACAGGATCGGCTGCCCTTCCGAAAACCACGGAAAGATGCCCTGCGCATACGCATTGAGCAGGCGTTGCGGGTGCAGGTCGCCGCCAAGGGCGAGCAGGCCGTCGGGGTCGCGTAAAGCGTGTTCGACCGGGGGGAACGGACTGGCGGGGTCCGGTGACAGCAAGTGGGGCAGGGCGCGCGACATGGGGTGAGTCTAGCGGTGCGGCATGCGGGTGGCGCGCATTGGGTCAGTCGCGAAACGGGCTGTGGTCTGCCAGTTCGAGCGCGTGCCGCGCGACGGCCTCGCGCTCGTCGGCGCACCATTGCGCCAGTGGTTCGCGGAAGCCGGGGTCGGCGATCCAGTGACGGCTACGCACCACGGTCGGCAGAAAGCCGCGCGCAATCTTGTGCTCGCCCTGCGCGCCGGGCTCGAAGCGGCTCAGGCCTTCGCGCAGGCAGTATTCGATGCCTTGGTAGTAGCAGGTTTCGAAGTGCAGCCCGGGCAGGGCTTCGCCGCCCCAATAACGGCCGTAGAGCGTGTCGTGGCCGCGCAGGCACAACGCACCGGCAATCGGTTGCCCGTCGAGGTCGGCCAAGAACATCACCAGCTGGCGCGGCAGGTGCTGCGCCAGGTGGCGCAGAAATTCGGGAGTCAGTGCCGGCGAATTGCCGTACTCGTTGAAGGTCTTGAGATAGAACCCGTACATGGCGTCCAGGTCGGCCTCGCTGGCCTCATCGCCATGCACCACGCGCAGCTGTATGCCAGCGCGCTGCACCTTGGCGCGTTCCTGGCGGATGTTCTTGCGGCGCTTGTGGTCCATCGCGGCCAGAAACGTTTCGAAGTCGCTCCAGCCGCTGGCGTTGTGCCAGTGGTACTGCAGGTCGTGACGCTGCAGCCACTCGGCATCGAACGCGGTGTCTTCGTCGGCCAGATGAAAATTCACGTGCGCCGAGGACAAGCTGCTGCGCTCCACCAGCTCGCGCATCGCGGCCAGCAAGTGCCAACGCCACTTGGGCGCACCGAGCAGGCGCGGGCCGGTGACCGGCGAGTAGGGCACGCCGCACAGCCACTTCGGGAAATACTCCTGCCCGTAGCGCGCATACGCATGCGCCCAGGCATGGTCGAACACGAACTCGCCGTGCGAATTGTTTTTCAGGTAACCCGGCGCGGCGGCGACCAGCGTATCGCCAGTCCACAAGGTCAGGTGCAGCGGATTCCAGCCCCAATCCGGGCGCAGGCAGCCTTCGCGTTCCAGGCCTTGCAGAAAGGCATCGCTGACGAAGGGGTGGCTGCCGTCGTGTAGCGCATCCCAGGCACCGGCAGGAAGCTCGTCCAGCCGGCGGCACCAGCGGGCCGTCACGCTCATGCGCGCGGCCCGTTGTTGGTGCTGTCCGCGCGGCGCGGCCGGCGGTCAGCAGCCATCTCAGGCGCTCTTGTCGAGGTAACGCTCGGCATCCAGCGCGGCCATGCAGCCGAAGCCGGCCGAGGTGATGGCCTGGCGGTAGTGCTGGTCGGCCACGTCGCCGGCGGCGAACACGCCGGCCACCGAGGTCTCGGTCGCTGCGCCGTTCAGGCCGGAGCGGATTTCCAGGTAGCCGTTGTTCATCGCCAGCTGGCCGTCGAACAGCTGCGTATTGGGATGGTGGCCGATGGCAACGAAGAAGCCGTGCGCGTCGATATCGCGGGTGCTGCCGTCGAGGGTGGACTTGACCCGCACGCCGGTCACGCCGGCATCGTTGCCCAGCACTTCGTCGATGGCGTGGTGCCAGACGGTTTCGATCTTGCCGGCGGCGACCTTGGCGAACAGCTTGTCCTGCATGATCTTTTCCGCGCGCAGGGTGTCGCGGCGGTGCACCAGGTACACCTTGCGCGCGATGTTGGACAGGTACAGCGCTTCTTCGACCGCGGTGTTGCCGCCGCCGACCACCACCACGTCCTGGTCCTTGTAGAAGAACCCGTCGCAGGTGGCGCAGGCGGAGACGCCGCGGCCCTTGAAGGCCTCTTCGCTGGGGATGCCCAGGTACTTGGCGGTGGCGCCGGTGGCGATGATCAGCCCATCGCAGGTGTACTCGGCGCTATCGCCGATCAGCCGGAACGGCCGCTGCGACAGATCGGCAGTGTGGATGTGGTCGAAGATGACCTCGGTCTCGAAGCGCTCGGCATGCGCCTGCATGCGGTTCATCAAGTCCGGGCCCATCAGGCCGTGGGGGTCGCCCGGCCAGTTGTCCACCTCGGTGGTTGTCATCAGCTGGCCGCCCTGCTGCAGGCCGGTGATCACCACCGGCTTGAGATTGGCGCGGGCGGCGTAGACCGCGGCGGTCCAGCCGGCCGGGCCGGAGCCGAGGATCAGCAGGCGGGAATGCTTGGCGGGACTGGCAGATGAGGCGCTCATGTATACTCGCGGTCTAGGAGTGGTAGGGACGGCGCTGGTGAATTGCGCCCCCGTGGCGGCATAGAGTGGCGGTCCCCACCCGGTGAATCAAGGCGGCGCGATGGAACTGCTTGAACCGCAGATGGCATGGTCCGCCCGCAATGCATGTTCGACGCCGCCTTGTGCGGCGTTTTTCGTTGGCGGCCGGGCGCCCCGGCAGCCGGTGCTCATTCAACTGCTGAAACCGTGGCCTCAGTCGTTTATTATCAACCACTAACAGCATTTTTCTAAGGTCTGGCTACAGGTGGCAAAGCAGGTTCCCGAACGCAGCAAGCCCGCAGAGGGCAAATCGTCGTCGCGCAAGACGGCGGTGGCGGACAATCCGCGTCGGCAAAAGCTCTGGCGTGATCTGGCATTGATCGCGGTGGCGCCGTTGTTGCTGTATCTGCTGGCCAGCCTGTTCACCTATTCGGCGACCGATCCTGGCTGGTCGCGCACCGGCAATCTGGTCGCGCCGATCCACAACATGGGCGGCAGGTTCGGCGCCATGGCGGCAGATGTGTTGCTGCAGCTGTTCGGTTATGTGGCCTTCCTGCTGCCGGTGATCCTGGGCGCGGTGGCCTGGATCGCGCTGATCGGCGAGCGCGAGGAGCAGAGTCAGAGCGATCTGGGGCCGGCGCTGCGGCTGGTCGGCATGGTGGGCTTTCTGATCTCTTCGACCGGCTTTTTGCATCTGCGCCTGTTCCAGGGCGAGGTCGCCGAGGCCGGCGGCATTCTCGGCAAGCTGGTCAGCGGGTCGCTCAGTTCGGGCTTTGGTGCTCTGGGCGCCAATCTGTTCGTGATAGTGCTGCTGCTGGTATCGATCACATTGGCGACCGGGTTGTCGTGGTTTGTGGTGATGGAGCGCATCGGTCAGTGGGTGCTGGCGCTGGGCCCGTTGATGCAGCGCAAGACCCATCAGGCGACCGAGTGGCAGCAAACCCGCGTGATGCGCGAAGAACGCGAGGAAGTGCGCAAGGTCGATGCGGTCAAGCAGGCCAAGCGCGAGCCGGTCAAGATCGAGCCGCCGCCGGCACCGGTGGTGGAAAAGAGCGAGCGCGCCAAGCGCGACACCCAGATCCCGATGTTCCAGGGCGTGAGCACCGACGGCTCGGATCTGCCGCCGCTGGCATTGCTGGACGATCCGAAGCCGCAGGCCAAGGGCTATTCGGAAGAGACGCTGGAAACGCTGTCGCGGCAGATCGAATTCAAGCTCAAGGATTTCCGCATCGAGGCGCAGGTAGTCGGGGCCTATCCCGGTCCGGTGATCACCCGCTTCGAGATCGAGCCGGCGCCGGGCATCAAGGTCAGCCAGATCAGCTCGCTGGACAAGGACATCGCGCGCGGCCTGTCGGTCAAGTCGGTGCGTGTGGTGGACGTGATTCCGGGCAAGTCGGTGGTGGGTCTGGAGATCCCCAACGTCACCCGCGAGATGATCTTCCTGTCCGAGCTGCTGCGTTCCAAGGAGTACGATAAGTCGGCCAGTCCACTGACGCTTGCGCTGGGCAAGGACATTGCCGGGCGCCCGACCGTGGCCGATCTGGCGCGCATGCCGCACTTGCTGGTGGCCGGTACCACCGGCTCGGGCAAGTCGGTGGCCGTCAATGCGATGGTGCTGAGCCTGTTGTTCAAGGCCTCGCACAAGGAACTGCGGATGCTGATGATTGACCCGAAGATGCTCGAATTGAGCGTCTATCAGGGCATCCCGCATCTGTTGGCGCCGGTGGTCACCGACATGAAGGAGGCCGCCAACGGCCTGCGCTGGTGCGTGGCGGAGATGGAGCGCCGTTACAAGCTGATGAGCGCGGTGGGTGTGCGCAACCTGGCCGGCTTCAACAAGAAGATCAAGGACGCCATCGACGCCGGCCAGCCGATGATGGACCCGCTGTTCAAACCGAATCCGGAGCTGGGCGAAGCGCCGCGGCCGCTGGAGACGCTGCCGTTCATCGTCATCTTCATCGACGAATTCGCCGACATGATGATGATCGTCGGCAAGAAGGTCGAAGAGCTCATCGCACGCTTGGCGCAGAAGGCGCGTGCGGCCGGTATTCACTTGATTTTGGCCACGCAGCGGCCGTCGGTGGACGTGATCACTGGTCTGATCAAGGCCAATATCCCGACTCGCGTCGCCTTCCAGGTCAGTTCCAAAATCGACTCGCGCACCATCCTGGACCAGTCCGGCGCCGAGGCGCTGCTGGGCAATGGCGACATGCTGTATCTGCCGCCGGGCACCGCGCTGCCGGACCGTGTGCACGGCGCCTTCGTCAGCGACGAAGAAGTGCATCGGGTGGTCGAACACCTGAAAGCCAGTGGGCCGGTCTCCTATGTCGAAGGCGTGCTGGACGAAGTGCAGACCATGGGCGATGGCACCGTGGTGGGCGCTACCGGCTTGCCGGAGAGCAGTGGCGGCGGTGGGGATGAGTCCGACCCGCTGTACGACGAGGCACTGCGCATCGTCACTGAAACCCGGCGCGCATCGATTTCCGGTGTGCAGCGTCGCCTGAAGATCGGCTACAACCGCGCTGCGCGTTTGATCGAGGCGATGGAAGCGGCCGGTGTGGTCAGCCAGCCCGAGCACAACGGCGATCGCACCGTGCTGGCGCCGCCGCCGCCCAAGTAAGCGCGGCGGCTCTCGTCGCTGTGCGGTGCGGTGGCACGCGGCTGCGGCAGTCGCTGCAAGGTACGGTGGCTGGAGGCGCAGCGAGAGGGCGAAAGGGCCATTGCCTGGATTCGACGTGTGCAGGACGCGTTTCGATTCTCGTCCAGTTGCGCCCACGCGCCGGCGCAAGACCCCGTATTGCGCGTCTGCGTGGACTGCGGTGTGTGAGTCGTCTCAACGAGCGCTGCCGCACGCATCAATGCGGCATTGTTGGAAGTCGATACCTGTCATTGCCGGGCACACCGGCTACCCTATCGGACAACGGCCGCTCCGGCCCGTCGTGATCGAGACCCATGCTGCGTCGTCCTGTGTTGTTGCTCGTATTGTTGATCTGCGCCCCGCTGCTCGCCCAGGCGCAACAGCGCCCCGCGCCTGCCGCGGCGGCGACGCGGACCCAGGCCGATACCAACTACAGCTTTGTGCGCTACCGCGCCGACTACGAAGTGCGCGCCGATGCCAGCAGTGTGGAAACCGACGAGTACGAAATCCTGCTCAAGACCAAGTCGGCGGTGGAGCAGTTCAGCCAGGTGCGGTTGAGCTATAGCGAAAAGATGGAGACGCTCGAAGTGCTGGAGGCGTACACCGTCACCGCCGAAGGGCTGCGCCAGGACGTGGCGGCTGACAAGATCTACACCCAGGAAAGCTATTCCAGCGCGTCGGCGGCGATGTACGCCGACCGCAAGGTCAAGGTGGTGGTGTTCCCGAACCTGGCGCCGGGTGCGCGCATCGTCTATCGCGTGCGACGCGCACAGAACACGCCGTACTTCCCAGGTTATTTCAGTCTGTGGGAAACCTTCAGCGTGTTCGCGCAATACGACGATGCGGTGGTCACCTTGGTTGCGCCCAAGTCGTTGCCGATGCATTTGTCCGCACGTGGTCTGCAGGGCAGCACCAAGCCGGTGGTGCGTGGCGATCAGGCGCGTTGGGAATGGCGCTACCAGCGCGCCACGCCGATGAAGAACCAGAACTGGAGTGCGGCGACCTGGGAATTCAGCCCCACGCTGATGGCCAGCACCTTCGACAGCTGGTCGCAGATGGGCCTGGCGTATCACGTCAAGGGTGGGCGCGCCGCTACGGTCACACCCGCGATCCAGGTATTGGCCGACCAGGTGACCAAGGGAATCGATGAGCCGCGGGCGCAGGCGGCGGCGTTGTATGCCTGGGTCGCGCGCAATATCCGCTACGTGGCGGTGTACCTAGGCAATGGCGGTCTGGAGCCCAACAGTGCCGACAGCATCCTGGCCAACCACTATGGCGACTGCAAGGATCACACCGTGATTCTGGAAGCGCTGCTGGCGGCCAAGGGCATTGCCAGCACACCGGTGCTGATCGGCGCGGAGGGCGGGCCGACATTGCCGGCAATCCCAGTGCTCGGGCGCTTCAATCACGCCATCACCTACATCCCGGCCTTCGACCTTTACGTCGATTCGACCAACCCCTACGCGCGCTTCGGCCAGTTGCCGGCCGGCGATCTTGGCGCGCCGGTGGTGCATACGCGCGATGGCAAGGTCACCCAGACCCCGCCGAACGATCGCAAGGTCAACCGCTACGTCGCCCGGACCGAGTACCGCTTCACGCCGCAGGGCGGATTGCAGGGCCTGACGACCCTGGACAGCGGGCAGACCGGCGAAGTGGGCTTGCGCGCGATGTTCGTACAACTCAATGCGCAGAACCGTAACCGTATCGAGGAATCGATCATTGCCCAGTCCGGTTTCGTCGGGACCGGCGATCTGCTGATTCAGGGCGATCCACTGGATCTGGAAACGCCATTCAACTATCGCTACAGCTTCCAGGCCAACGATGCGGTGGATTTTTCGGTGGTCGGCGGCATGACCTTGCCGGACATGCCAGGGGCCGAATCGACGCGCGGGATCTACGCCACTACCTCGGCCGAAGACAATCTGACTCCGTTCTACTGCAACGACAGCGTGCGTGAGGAAACCTACGTGGTGACCTTCCCCGAGACGGTGCCGATCATTGCCATCCCGCGTAGCAGCAAGTTTCGCAATGCGGCTGGCGAATACGTGGTGGACTGGTCGCGCCAGGCGCAAACGGTCACTGCGGTCCATCGTCTGCAACGTGCGGCGGTGCATGGGCCGCAGGCCTTATGCCAGCCGCAGGATTACCGTGCATTTCGCGAGTTGTATCAGCAGGTGCGACGCGGCTTTCGTGGGCAGATCGTTTACGGCGATCTGTCCAAGGTGCAGACCAATGATTGAGGCAACCCGCTGCCGCTTCATGAACGCGTCCGTGCAATAGCGCTCGCCCATTCATCTATGAAGCTTCAGAATTGGCGTACTCCTTTCTGGAAGACCGCGATGCATCGCCAGCTCCGTTATGCCGTCCTCGCCACCGCTCTGTTCGCCGGCACCGCGTTTGCCGGTGCGCGCCAGGAGCTGGACACGTTCACCCGCGGCCTGAAGGGCCTGGATGGGCAGTTCGATCAGCAGGTTGCCGATGCCAACGGCCGGGTCAAGGAGCGTTCGAGCGGGCGGGTGGCATTGTCGGCACCGCGTCAGTTCCGTTGGGAATACGCCAAGCCTTACAAGCAATTGATCGTGGCCGACGGCAAGAAGGTGTGGGTGTTCGACCCCGACCTGGAGCAGGTCACCGTGCGCGCGCAGGGCAACGAAGAGCAGAACAGCCCGCTGGTGGCATTGATCGACCCCGCGCGTCTGGACAAGCAATACGACGTCAGCGAAGAAGCCGCGCCGCGTGACGGCCTGCAGTGGCTGTCGTTGACGCCCAAGGTCGACACCGAAGCCAGCTTCCAGATGGCCTCGCTCGGCTTCGGCAAGGACGGCCTGGCCAAGATGGAAGTGGTCGATGCGGTGGGTCAGCGCACCGCGATCAGCTTCAGCGGCTGGAAGCGCAACCCCGCGTTTGCGGCCGACACCTTCCGCTACACCCCGGCCAAGGGAGTGGATGTGGTGGGCGACGCGCAGTAAGGTCATGCCCGATTGAGGGCGACCGATTCATTCGGGGCGCGAGGCTGCACGTTGCAGCTTGCCAGCAGATGCGTTGAGGCAATATTGCAGACGCCTTCCTACGGGGAGGCGTCTTGCGTTGTGCCTCCTGTGATCCAGCTGCGCTCGCCAACCCGCATCGTCGCTGCGGTGGCCTTCCGGAACGTGAGAGATCTGCCGCTTTCGCGCGGCAGCTCACCGCTGCAATGCGATAACGCCCCGTCGCGATAGAATGGGGCGTGGCACGAACCAGATCCACCATCGATAGCACCGCCGATCTGCTTAGCGTGGACGCAGACCATCTGCGCCCGCTCGCAGAGCGCATGCGTCCGCGGACGCTGGACGAAATGGTGGGCCAAAAACGCTTGTTGACGCCCGACAGCGCACTACGCCGCGCGGTGGAATCGGGGCGCGTGCATTCGATGATCCTGTGGGGCCCGCCAGGATGCGGCAAGACCACGCTTGCCTTGCTGCTGGCGCACTACGCGGATGCCGAGTTCAAGGCGATTTCCGCCGTGTTGTCGGGGCTGCCCGAAGTCCGCCAAGTGCTGGCCGAGGCCGCGCAACGGTTTGCCAGCGGCCGACGCACGGTGTTGTTCGTCGATGAGGTGCATCGCTTCAACAAGGCGCAGCAGGATGCATTTTTGCCGCACATCGAGCGTGGCACCATCCTGTTCGTCGGCGCGACCACGGAAAATCCGTCGTTCGAGTTGAACTCCGCATTGCTGTCGCGTTGCCGCGTGCACGTGCTCGAATCGGTGTCGCCGCAGGACATTGTTGAAGCGCTGCAACGCGCATTGCACGATTCCGAGCGCGGGCTGGGACAGGAGACCATCCAGGTCAGCGACGCGTCGCTGCTGGAAATCGCCAGCGCCGCCGATGGCGATGTGCGGCGTGCGTTGACCCTGCTGGAAATTGCCGCCGAGCTGGCAGGCGGCGAGGGCGGGGAGATCACGCCGCAGACGCTGCTGCAGGTGCTGGCCGACCGCACCCGCCGTTTCGACAAGAACGGCGAACAGTTCTACGACCAGATCTCGGCGCTGCATAAATCGGTGCGCAGCTCCAATCCGGATGCAGCGTTGTACTGGCTCACCCGCATGCTCGACGGCGGCTGCGACCCGGCGTATCTGGCGCGGCGGTTGACCCGCATGGCGATCGAGGATATCGGTCTGGCCGACCCGCGCGCGCAGAGCATGGCACTGGAAGCCTGGGATATTTACGAGCGCCTGGGCAGCCCGGAAGGCGAGCTGGCGTTTGCACAGTTGGTGCTGTACCTGGCCAGCACCGCTAAATCCAACGCCGGCTACGCTGCCTTCAATCAAGCCAGGGCCGAGGTGCGCGCCACCGGCACGCAAGAGGTGCCGCTGCACCTGCGTAATGCGCCGACCAAGCTGATGAAGACGCTCGGTTACGGCCAGGACTATCAATACGACCACGATGCCGAGGGCGGCATCGCGCTCGACCAGACCGGCTTTCCGGACGCGATGGGCGAGCAGGTGTATTACAAGCCGGTGCCGCGTGGACTGGAAATCAAGCTCAAGGAAAAGCTCGACCGGCTGCGCGAGGCGCGTGCGCAGGCGCGGGCTGACAAGGCTGGAAAGCCCACGGCATAATCGGCGATACGGGAGATGGCATTCCTCCTTGAACCGCACGCAGTCTGCGCGCTGATGATGCCTGTCCACCCCCGCCGGGGCGGCAGGCCTGTGCCCCGGCATCGCTTCTCGACTCAGGATTGATGATGCCGAACGCGCATACGTTTTTTTCGAAGACCCCACTGGGCGGTTGCGGAGTACGTGCATGAACGCACCGGTGTGGTGGCAGCAATTATTGTTGGCGATGACCGGCGGCGCATTGGGCTCCGGGCTGCGTTTTACGATCGGTGCAGCGCTGCTGCAGCGCTTTGGCGCCGGCTTCCCGTGGGGAACGTTGACGGTCAATCTGCTTGGTTCGTTCCTGGCTGGAGTGCTGCTGGTCTGGCTGGACGCGCGCGGTCCGTCGAGTTGGCCGCTGCGGGCGCTGCTGATCGTCGGCGTGATGGGCGGGCTGACCACCTTTTCGTCGCTGATGATGGAGTGTCTGGTGTTTGCGCGCACCGATCGCTCCACGATGATCGGCGTGTATCTGGCGGTGACGCTGGTGGCCGGGCTGGCGCTGATGTTTGCCGGTGCGCGTGCAGGCCAGTGGCTGGTGGCACGCTAGACCGCTACGTTGTCTGCAAGATTTTTATAGCCGTTGAACTGTGAGGGCGTCGGTTTCTGCCAGCGGCGCTGCGCATTGCGCGCGGCGATCCTGTCGGGATGTGCTGCCTGGTTCGTACTGTAGTTCCCGCGATCGCGCCAACAGCGGCCGCTCAACGTGCGCACGGGCAGCCTAAGCGCTGCGTTCACCGGGTGCATCGACTGGGGCAAGCGAATCCGCATGCGATGCAGATCCGGCCGACGGCGGTTTTCAGCCGCCCAGAAAGAAGGCGTGCTCGCGCACGCCTTCGGTCGGCTCTTCCTCGCGTTCGCGAGATCGGCGCGGTGGCCGATCCCGAATGAAAACGACTTACAGCGCTTCGATAATGCCCGCCGCACCCATGCCGGTGCCGATGCACATGGTGACCATGCCGTACTTTTGCTGACGACGACGTAGGCCGTGCACCAGCGTGGCCGCACGGATCGCGCCGGTCGCACCGAGCGGATGACCGAGTGCGATCGCGCCACCCAGCGGATTGACCTTGGACGGGTCCAGCCCGCTGTCGCGGATCACCGCCAACGCCTGTGCGGCGAAGGCTTCGTTGAGTTCGATCCAGTCGATCTGGTCCTTGGTCAGGCCGGCCTGCTTGAGTGCCTTGGGAATTGCCGCGATCGGGCCGATGCCCATCACTTCCGGGCGCACGCCTGCCACCGAGAAGCTGACAAACCGCGCAAGCGGGGTCAGCCCGTAATCCTTGATCGCCTGCTCGGAGGCCAGTAGCACCGCGCCGGCACCGTCGCTCATCTGCGAGGAGTTGCCCGCAGTGACGCTGCCGCCGAACTGCCCGTTACGGAACACCGGACGCAGCTTGGCCAGGCCTTCCAGCGAACTGTCCGGACGCGGGCCTTCATCGGTGTCGACCAGGCGCTTGCGCAGCGCGATGACGTTGCCGGCCAGGTCGGGCTGGTGCGAGAGGATTTCGTACGGGGTGATTTCATCGCGGAACTCGCCTGCGGCAATGGCTGCAATCGCCTTCTGATGCGAGGCCAACGCGAACGCGTCCTGATCTTCGCGCGAGACCTTCCATTCTTCGGCGACCTTCTCAGCGGTGATGCCCATGCCATAGGCAATGGCCACGTGGTCGTCGGCGAAGACGTTCGGCGACATCGCCACCTTGTTGCCCATCATCGGCACCATCGACATCGACTCGGTGCCGCCGGCCAACATCAGGTCGGCATTGCCCAGGCGGATCTGGTCGGCCGCCATCGCCACGGCTTGGATGCCCGACGAACAAAAACGGTTGATGGTCTGACCAGCCACGGTGTTGGGCAGGCCAGCCAGCAGCACGCCGATGCGCGCCACGTTCATGCCTTGCTCGCCCTCGGGCATCGCGCAGCCGATAATGGCGTCGTCGATCCGCGACAGATCGATGCCCGGCGCCTGCGCCACGACCGCGCGCAGCACGTGCGCCAGCATGTCGTCGGGACGGGTGTTGCGGAACACGCCCTTCGGCGCCTTGCCGACCGGCGTACGGGTGGCGGCAACGATGTAGGCTTCTTGAATCTGCTTGCTCATTTGGCTATCTCCGATAGCCGGGATTGGGGATTCGATATTCGGGATTTGTCAAAGCGAATCCCGATGACCGAATGTGTCCTGCCCGGCGGATGAATTTGGTGGAAGCGAGAATGTTGGAGGGCAGGGGAGCCGCTGTTACGAATCCCCAATCCCGAATCACGAATCTCAGTTCCTCAACGGCTTGCCCGTCTTGAGCATGTGGCCGATGCGCGCCTGGGTTTTTTCCTGCTGAGCCAGTTCGACGAAGTGCTTGCGCTCCAGCTTGAGGAGCCATTCTTCGTCCACCAGCGCGCCGCGATCGACTTCGCCGCCGCACATCACCGTGGCGATGCGGGTGGCGATTTCATAGTCGTATTCGCTGATGAAGCGGCCTTCCAGCATGTTGACCAGCAGCATCTTGAAGGTGGCGATACCCACATCGCCGGCGACCTGGATGCGACGTGCCGGCAGCGGGGCGCGGTAGCCGCCTTCCGCCAGTGCACGTGCTTCGGCCTTGGCGATGTGCAGCGCCTCGAAGCTGTTGAACACGATCTTGTCGGTGGCGCGCAACAGGCCCAGTTCCTGGGCGTTGACCGCCGAGTTGGAGACCTTGGCCATCGCGATGGTTTCGAAGGTCTTCTTCAGTTCGGCGAACACGTCGCCGCCCGGACCTGCGGCGATCGAGGCGCGCACCGCGATCTCCTTCAACCCGCCGCCGGCCGGCAGCAGGCCGACGCCGGCTTCGACCAGGCCGATATAGCTTTCCAGCGATGCGACGGTCTTGGCGCTGTGCATCTGGAACTCGCAACCACCGCCCAGTGCCAGGCCGCGCACGGCCGAAATCACCGGCACCTGCGCATACTTGATGCGCTGGCTGGTGGCCTGGAAGTTGGCGACCAACGCTTCGAACGCGTCCACCTTGCCGGCCTGCAACAGGCCCAGCGCGCCGGCCAGATCGGCACCGGCGGAGAAGGGCTCCTTCTGCTGCCAGATCACCAGACCGGCGAAGTCCTTCTCGGCGCGGCCAACCACGTCCTGCAAGCCGTTGAGCACATGGTCGGACACGGTGTTCATCTTGGTCTTGAAGCTCACCACCGCGATGTCGTCGCCGTCATGCCACATGCGCACGCCGTCGTTTTCGAACACGGTCTCGCCCGGCGAGAATTGCTCGCCCAACAGCGGATCGGGGAAGCGCTGGCGCTTGTAGACCGGCAGTGCCGAGCGCGGCAGCTTGGCGTCGTGCGCCGGGCTGTACGAGCCTTCGGCACCATGCACGCCGTCGCGGCCATCGAACACCCAATTCGGCAACGGCGCGCTGCTCATGCTCTTGCCGTTGGAGATGTCTTCGGCAATCCACTGCGCCACCTGCTTCCAGCCAGCGGCCTGCCAGGTTTCGAACGGCCCCAGCGACCAGCCGTAGCCCCAGCGGATCGCCAGATCCACATCGCGCGCGGTCTCGGCGATGTCGGCCAGGTGATAGGCGCTGTAGTGGAACAGGTCGCGGAACGTGGCCCACAGGAACTGCGCCTGCGGGTGCTGGCTCTCACGCAACTTGGCGAACTTCTCGGCCGGGTTCTTGATCTTGAGGATCTCGACCACTTCCGGTGCGGCAGTGCGATCAGCGGCGCGGTAATCCTGTTTCTGCAGGTCCAGCACCACGATGTCCTTGCCGACCTTGCGGAAGATACCGGCGCCGACCTTCTGGCCGAGCGCACCCTTGGCGATCAGTGCGTCCAGCCACTTCGGCGACTTGAAATACTGGTGCCACGGGTCGTCCGGTAGCGTGTCGCCCATGGTCTTGATCACGTGCGCCATGGTGTCCAGGCCGACGACGTCCGAGGTGCGGTAGGTCGCCGACTTCGGGCGGCCGACCAGCGGGCCGGTCAGGCCGTCCACTTCATCAAAGCCCAGGCCGAACTCCTGCGTGTGATAGATGGTGGACAGGATCGAGAACACACCAATGCGGTTGCCGATGAAGTTCGGGGTGTCCTTGGCGTACACCACACCCTTGCCGAGCGTGGTGACCAGGAACGCTTCCAGGCCTTCCAGCACGGCCTTGTCGGTGCCCTTGGCCGGAATCAGCTCGGCCAGGTGCATGTAGCGCGGCGGGTTGAAGAAATGCACGCCGCAGAAACGGTGGCGCAACTGCTCGGGCAGCACGTCGGACAGCTTGTTGATGCCCAGGCCCGACGTATTGGAGGCAAGTACGGCGTGATCGGCCACATACGGGGCGATCTTCTTGTAAAGGTCCTGCTTCCAGTCCATCCGCTCGGCGATCGCTTCGATGATCAGGTCGCAATCGCGCAACTGTTCCAGGCCGCTCTCGTAGTTGGCCGGCGTGATCGCCTCGGCCAGCGCCTTGCTGGCGAGCGGGGCAGGGCTGAGCTTGCCGAGATTGGCGATGGCCTTGAGCACGACGCCGTCGGCCGGACCTTCCTTGGCAGGCAGGTCGAACAGGACGGTGTCGACGCCGGCATTGGTGAGATGCGCGGCGATCTGCGCGCCCATGACGCCGGCACCGAGCACGGCGGCACGACGAACTAGCAACGGATTGGACATAGCAATTAGCCTCTTGTGGAGCGTTTACGGTGTGGAATGAGCGCGGAAACCAGGTTCCGCGAAACGAATGAGTTCGCGCGCGGCACGCGCACGATGGTCGGCCTCGCTGACGCCCGCCGGGCGCTTGATCAGCCCGAAGTCGGCCATGGCATAGGTGAGCGCACCGGCTAGAAAATCCAGCCGCCAATACAGCTCTTCCTTGCTCAGGCCCGGCACGCAGCCGGCGATGGCCTTGCCGAATTCGCGCAGGACATGGCCGTAATGGTCGGACAGGAATTTGCGCAGGTTGTCGTTCTTTTCCGCGTAGGCGCGTGCGATCACCCGCACGAAGGCGCCGCCGTTCTGGCGGTCCTGTGCCATCGCCAGCGCCGGCTCGACGAAGGCGGCCAGCACCGCGGTGAGCTCGCCCGGCTGCAATTTCTTTGCCGCCTCCAGCTGTTGCAGGCGCGCAGCGGTCATTTCGTCCATGCGACGGCGGAACACCTCGTTGACCAGGTTTTCCTTGGAGCCGAAGTGGTAGTTGACCGCGGCGATGTTGACGTCGGCCTGGGTGGTCAGCTGCCGCAGCGAGGTGCCGGCAAACCCGTGCTGGGCGAACAGCTCCTCGGCGGCACCGAGGATGCGGTCCTTGGTGGAGAAGTGGGCGGGCTTGGGCATGCGCTGGGGTCGGACTCAATCAAACGATTGTTTGAGTCTACGGGTTTGGTTGCGGGCAGGTCATGCGGCAATGCAGCACGATTCAGGGGGCGGTGTGCAAACACGGTGGCGAAGAGATAGAATTGGCTATCGCAAAGAAGCCTAAGCCCGCGTTTTGACGCGGGTTTTTTTCATGATAACCTCGGGTCTTTAGTGGCCCGCCCAACGGAGAACTTCCCATGGCGCTGGAGCGCACCCTGTCCATCATCAAGCCCGACGCCGTCGCCAAGAACGTCATCGGTGAAATCTACAGCCGCTTCGAGAAGGCTGGCCTGAAGGTCGTGGCCGCCAAGTACAAGCAGCTGTCGCGTCGTGAAGCAGAAGGCTTCTACGCCGTTCACCGCGAGCGTCCGTTCTTCAACGCGCTGGTCGAGTTCATGATCTCCGGCCCGGTGATGATCCAGGCGCTGGAAGGCGAAAACGCCGTTGCAGCACACCGCGACCTGCTGGGCGCGACCAATCCCAAGGACGCTGCGCCGGGTACCATCCGCGCCGACTTCGCCGATTCGATCGATGCCAATGCCGCGCACGGCTCGGATTCGGTCGAGAACGCTGCCAACGAAGTCGCGTATTTCTTTGCCGCCACCGAAGTGGTCTCGCGCTGAGGCCGAAAGAGTCGAATCGTGAATGAGGTTGTGATCCCATCCGTGTTGCAGGACGTTCCCGTCCGTTCCCCGGAACTGCGCAAGCAGAACCTGCTCGACCTCGATCGCGAGGGACTGGAGCGCTTCTTTGCCGACACGCTCGGCGAAGCGCGTTACCGTGCCCATCAGGTGATGAAGTGGATTCACCATCGCTACGTCACCGATTTCGACCAGATGACCGACCTCGGCAAGGCATTGCGTGCGAAGTTGCACCAGCATGCCGAGGTACTGGTTCCAAATGTCGTCTTCGACAAGCCGTCTACCGATGGCACCCACAAATGGCTGCTGGCCATGGGCACCGACGGCAAGAACGCCATCGAAACGGTCTACATCCCCGACAAGGGCCGCGGCACGCTGTGCGTGTCCTCCCAGGTCGGTTGCGGGTTGAACTGCACGTTTTGTTCGACCGCCACCCAGGGCTTTAATCGCAACCTCACCACTGCCGAGATCGTTGGGCAGGTATGGGTAGCGGCGCGCCATCTGGGTAACGTGCCGCACCAGCAGCGCCGCCTCACCAACGTGGTGATGATGGGCATGGGCGAGCCGTTGATGAATTTCGATAACGTCGTGCGCGCGATGAGCGTGATGCGCGACGATCTGGGCTACGGCCTGGCCAGCAAGCGGGTGACCTTGTCGACTTCCGGCCTGGTGCCGATGATCGACCGGCTGTCCACCGAAAGCGATGTCTCGTTGGCGGTCTCGTTGCACGCCGCCAATGACACGCTGCGCGAGAGCCTGGTGCCGTTGAACAAGAAGTACCCGATCGCCGAGTTGATGGAGTCCTGCGCGCGCTACCTGCGTGGCAACAAGAAGCGCGATTCGGTGACCTTTGAATACACCTTGATGAAGGGCATCAACGACCAGCCGGAGCATGCGCGCCAGTTGGCCAGGCTGATGCGTCAGTTCGACAATACGGTGCAGTCCAAGGACGCCGGCAAGGTCAATCTGATTCCGTTCAACCCGTTCCCCGGTACGCGCTACGAGCGCTCTGGCGAGACGGAAATTCGCGCATTCCAGAAGATTCTGCTCGACGCGCAGGTGCTGACGATGGTTCGCCGTACGCGTGGCGACGACATCGATGCGGCGTGCGGGCAGCTCAAGGGGCAGGTCATGGACCGCACCCGTCGCCAGGCGGAGTTCCGCCGCACATTGGAAGGGCAGGCCGATCGAGATGCGGCAGCGTGAACTTGCGTTAATGGCGGCCGTGGCGATCGCGTTATGCGCGGTCGGCTGCGGTGGTCGCAATGCCAAGGCCGGTTCGGCCAAGAGTGTGGAAGAAGTCGCGCCGGTGTATTCGTTCCGCGACAACAAGGCCACCAAGGATCGTCTGGCGGTGCAGGAAAAGCTCGGCCTGGCCAGTAACAGGATGCAGACCGGCGACTATGTCGGCGCCGAAGAGCAGATCCGCGCCGCGTTGAAGAAAGATCCGCAATCGGTGGACGCCATCGGCATGTTGGCCCTGATCCAGGGTGGCCGCGGCGATGTCGCCGGTTCGGGCGCATCCTATCGCCGCGCCGCCGAACTGGCGCCGCAGCGCGGAGATGTGTTGAACAATTATGGCGCGTGGGTATGCGCCAATGGGTCGCCTGCCGAATCGCTGATCTGGTTCGATCGCGCATTGGCCGACCGCACCTACGCATCGCCTGCGTCCGCACTTGGCAATGCAGGTGGTTGCGCACTCAAGGCGGGGCAGCCCGAGCGCGCGGCAAGCGATTTACGCAAAGCGCTCGAGATGGATCCGAGCAATCCCTATGCGTTGGAGTCGATGGCGCGGCTGGAGGCCGGGCGCCGCAATTATTTTGAAGCACGTGCTTTTATCGAACGACGGCTTGCGGCTGCACCGGTAACGGCTTCCGTGTTACAACTCGCCATTCAGATTGAGCAAGGGCTAGGCGACAAGGTAGCTGCCAGCCGTTACCAACAGCGGTTGGTCAAGGAATTTCCTGACGCAGCGACCGCTAACCCCGGGGCCAATGCATTGTGATCAGTGATTCCAATCCGAACCCTTTCGAGCAGGAAAAGGGCTGCGGGCCGCAGTTACGCGACGCGCGCGAAGCGGCAGGCCTGAGCATCGACGATGTCGCCGGCAAGTTGCGTATGCCGGCGCATGTGGTGCGGTCGCTAGAGCAGGAAGACTGGCAGCGCCTGGGCGCCCCGGTTTTTGTGCGCGGTCAGTTGCGCAGTTATGCGCGGCTGCTGCATATCGATCTGGAGCCGTCGCTGCAGCAAGCCAGCATCGCGCCGATCGAACCGGTGAAGCTGGTCAGCCATACCCACACGCCACGTGCGCGCCGCATTTTCGAAAGCACCGCGCGCAAGGCGATGTATGTCGTGATCACCGGTGTGTTTGCGGTACCGGTCTGGTACGCAACACGCTCGCATCTGGACGGCAGGTCGCCGAGCACGGTGTCGCTGGACAGCATGCCGGTCGCAGCGAAGACAGGCACGGCCGGTAACACTTCAGCGCAACCGGCCTCAGCGCCGCGCGAGCAGCCGGCGCCGTACATTGCGTCGATGACCCCGGTGCCGCGCGCAACTCCCGAAGCCGAGGCATTACCGGCAGTGGCGGATGCTGGCAAGAGTCTGTCGTTGAGTTTCAGTGGCGACAGCTGGGTGCAGATCCTGGCGCCGGATGGCAGCGCAGTCGAAAAAACACTGATCCGTGCCGGTGAGCGTCGCAGCTATTCGCCGGGTCAGGTGGGCCGCATCGTGCTGGGCAATGCGTCGGCGGTAGAGGTTCAGCAAGGCGGCAGTATCGTCGATGTGAAACCGTTCCAGCGCGCTAACGTGGCCCGTTTTGCGGTATCCTCCGACGGCTCCGTGGTACCTGCTTCCGAGTGAAGCGGACTGCGGTTTTTCATTTTTCCCTTTTGATGTTCCGCGCCTCCGGGATGACGGAGCGAGAGTACGCATGGCGATCGACGATCTGCTGGACGAACACGAACAAGGCGAACGCGTTCGTTCCTGGTTGAGAAAGAATGGCGCGGGACTGGTGGGCGGCGTCCTGCTCGGACTGGCCCTGATCCTGGGCTGGCAGTGGTGGCAGAAGCACACCACCACCGAATTGGTCGAAGCCAACGCGCGTTACGAGGCGGTGGTGAAGTCGATCCAGGGCAAGGACCTGGACAAGGCGGCCAAAGACATCGTGGCGCTCGACGACGGCAAGGGCGGCATCTATGCCGAGCTGGCGGCGCTACGTCTGGCCAAGGCGCAGGTCGATGCCGGCAAGAATGCCGAAGCGATCAAGACGCTGCGCGACGTGCCTGCACAAGGCGAGCTCAAGCAGATCGTGCAGCAGCGTCTGGCACGCGTGCTGACCGAGAGCGGCAAGCCGGACGAGGCGATCAAGCTGTTGGCCGATGCGCAGGATCACACCAGCCTGGAGATCCGCGCCGACGCGCTGGTCGCGCAGGGCAAGGCCGATGAGGCGCGTGCGCTGTACGCCAAGGCATTGACCACGGTGGATGTGGCCTCGCCGCAGCGCCGGTTGCTGGAAACCAAGCTGATGGATGTGGGCGGCAAAGTGCCCGATCCAGCGGAGCAGATTTGATGAAGCAGGACACCATGTACAAGCGCATTGCGTTGATCGCCCTGATGGGTATGTCGTTGGCGGGTTGCAGCACGGTCAAGGGCTGGTTTGCCGGTAAGGATGCTGCTGCCAAGAAGGCGCAGGAGCCTGCCGAGCTGGTCAAGTTCGAACCGTCGGTCAAGGTCGACAAGATCTGGTCCACCGGCATCGGCAAGGGCGAAGGGCACATCGGTGTGCGTCAGCGCCCGGCCGTGGCCGATGGCAAGGTGTACGCCTCGGCGATCACCGGCGGCGTGCAGGCGCTGGACCTGCAGACCGGCAAGCGCGTGTGGGAATACAAGCCCAAGAAAGAAGAGCGTAACGATCGCAAGTTCAAGCAGCGCCTGTCCGGCGGTCCCGGTGTTGGCGAAGGCCTGGTGGTGATCGGGACGCTGTCTGGCGATGTGATTGCGTTGAACCAGGCCGACGGCACCGAAAAGTGGCGCGCCAAGGTACCCAACGAAGTGATCGCCGCGCCTGCCATTGCACAGAGTCTGGTACTGGTGCGTAGCAACGATGGCCGCGTCAGCGCCTTCGATGCGGCGACCGGCGAGCGTCGCTGGTTCCATGCCGAGGAAGGCCCGACCCTGTCGGTGCGCGGCAATGCGCCGATCGTGACTGGCCCGGGCGTGGTGTTCGTCGGCAACGATAGCGGCACCTTAAGTGCGCTGGCGCTGCAGGATGGCCGCCCGTTGTGGGAGCAGGCCATCGGCGTGCCGGAAGGTCGCACCGAGCTGGAGCGCATGTCCGACGTGGACGGCGCACCGGTGGTGGATGGCACCACGCTGTATGCCACCAGCTTCAAGAACGAAACGCTCGCGCTGGAAGGCCCGAGCGGCCGTCCGCTGTGGACACGCGATCACGGCGGCGCCGGTGGCGTTGGTGTGTCGTCCGCCATGGTGGTGGTGTCCGACAACGCCGGTTCGGTGTGGGGCCTGGACAAGAGCAGCGGTGCGGCGATGTGGTCGCAGGCTGCCTTGGCGCGTCGCTCCCTGACCGGTGTGGCCATCCAGGGCGATTACGCCGTGGTTGGCGATTACAAGGGTTATCTGCACTGGCTGAAACTCAGCGATGGTGCACTGGCCGCGCGCGCTCGCGCTGGACGCGACACGCTGCTGGCGCAGCCGATAGTCGTCGATGGCATTCTGCTGGTACAAAACACCGACGGCGATCTCACCGCCTTCCGGTTGGCACAATAAGGACCTTGCGATGCTGCCCCTGGTCGCCCTGGTTGGACGGCCCAATGTCGGCAAGTCCACCATCTTCAATGCGCTGACGCGCACCCGTGACGCGCTGGTCCACGACCAGCCGGGCGTCACCCGCGACCGTAACTACGGCGTCTGCCGTCTCGACGAGGAGCGCCCCTTCATCGTGGTCGATACCGGTGGTATCGCCGGCGACGAGGAAGGCCTGGCCGGTGCGACTGCGCGTCAGGCACGCGCTGCCGCAGGCGAGGCGGATCTGGTGCTGTTCGTGGTCGATGGCCGCGAAGGCGCCTCATCGCTGGACGACGAAATCCTGGCCTGGCTGCGCAAGCTCGCGCGGCCGACCGTGTTGGTCATCAACAAGATTGACGGTACCGACGAAGAGACCGTGCGCTCGGAATTTGCGCGCTACGGCTTCTCCGATGTAGTTGCGCTGTCTGCTGCGCATCGGCAGGGGATCGACGAACTGCTCGAAGAAGTCGGTGCCCGTCTGCCTGCGGAAGGTGCCGGCGAGTTGTTGGATACCGATCCGGCACGCGTGCGTATCGCCTTTGTCGGTCGCCCGAACGTCGGCAAGTCGACGCTGGTCAATCGCCTGCTTGGCGAAGAGCGCATGATCGCCTCGGAAGTGCCGGGCACCACGCGCGACTCGATCGCCGTGGATATGGATCGCGACGGTCGCCAATACCGTTTGATCGACACGGCAGGCCTACGTCGCAGGGGCAAGGTCGAAGAGGCGGTGGAGAAATTCAGCGCGTTCAAGACGCTGCAGGCGATCGAACAATGCCAGGTCGCAGTGCTGATGCTCGATGCCGGCGAAGGCGTCACCGATCAGGATGCGACCATTCTTGGTGCAATCCTGGACGCTGGCCGTGCGCTGGTCGTAGCGATCAATAAGTGGGATGGACAGAGCGACTATCAGCGTGCGCAGGCCGAAGACCTGTTGTCGCGCAAGCTGGGCTTTGTCAGCTGGGCCGAAGCGGTGCGGATTTCCGCGCTGCATGGCTCGGGCATGCGCGAGCTGTTCCAGGCGATCCATCGTGCGCATGCATCGGCCACGCATGAGTTCAGTACCAGCGAAGTGAATCAGGCGCTGGAAATCGCCTACGAAACCAATCCGCCGCCGAGCATTCGTGGCCACGTCTCCAAGTTGCGCTATGTGCATCCGGGTGGCGCAAATCCGCCGACGTTTATCGTGCACGGCACGCGATTGAAGGTGCTGCCGGAATCCTACAAGCGCTATCTGGAAAACTTCTTCCGCAAGCGCTTCAAGCTGGTGGGGACGCCGGTGCGTTTCATCTTCCGCGAAGGCTCCAATCCGTACGAGGGCAAGAAGAACACGCTTTCGGACCGTCAGGTTGCGCGCAAGCGGCGTTTGATGCGGCACGTCAAAGGCAAGTAAGTCTTTGCGGTATGCCATGGCGCTTCGGCGCCGTGGCATCGATGGATTGCAGCAGCATGTGTTGGGTAGCGAGCGGCGGGTAATGCGCCCGCATGCGGCGTCTGGATGACAGGCCTACGGGGTAGGCCCCGAGCAGTCATGGCACGCTGGTATCCTTCATGCCATGAACGACTATCCCACCCGTATTGCTTACGCGCAGGCGTTGCAGATTCTGCACGCCGTCGCCGGTGCCAATCGTCCGCCCGACGAAAACATTGCCACCGCGCGTGCCGATGGCCGCATCTGCGCTGCCGATCTGATCGCGCCGCTGGCGTTGCCGCCATTCGCCAACAGTGCGATGGATGGCTTTGCATTGCGGCATGCCGATCTGGCTAGCGCGCAGACGCGCTTGCAGCTTGTCGGCGAGCAGTTTGCCGGCGAGCAGTGGGGCGGCACGCTGGCCGAAGGGCAATGCCTGCGCATCACCACCGGTGCTCCGCTTCCGGCAGGGGCCGACACCGTGGTACCCAAGGAAGACACCGAAGAACGCGACGGCGTGGTCACCATCCGGTCCACACCAAGCGCGGGTGCATCGGTGCGCTTGGCCGGCAGCGATGTGCGTGCAGGCGATCTGGTGATCCAGACCGGGCAGGTGCTGACTCCCGCGCGCATCGGACTGGCTGCGGCGCTGGGCATGTCGCGACTGGCGGTGGCACCGCGGCCGACCATCGCGGTGCTGGCCACTGGCGATGAGTTGGTGGAGCCGGGCATGCCGCTTGGCCCCGGCCAGATCTACAACAGCAACCGCGACATGCTGATGGCGCAGCTGCGGGCGCTGGGCTATGCGCCGACCGCGTGGCCGACCTTGCCGGACGATCCGCAGCGCATCCGCACCATGCTGGAAGATGCGGCGGCCGCCTTCGATGTGGTGATTACCTGCGGCGGTGTGTCGGCTGGCGAAAAGGATTATCTGCCGGGACTGATCCAGGAGTTGGGGCAGATCCATTTCTGGCGTGTGCGCATGCGTCCGGGCATGCCGGCGGTGTTGGGGCAGATCGGGCGCTGCCTGGTGTTGGGGCTGCCGGGTAATCCGGTGTCTGTCCTGGCAACGTTGATCGCCTACGGTGTGCCGTTGCTGGACGGGTTACAGGGACGCAGCGAGCCGCGCCCGGTGTGGCACGCCGCGCTGGCCAGTCCCTGGGAAAAACGTCACGAGCGCCTGGAATTCCTGCGCGGCCGCTTGGAATGTGGCACCGACGGACGTCTGAGCGCGCAGCCGCATCGTGGCGACGCTTCGCATCTGCTGCGTGGCGCGGCCGACAGCAATGCCCTGATCGTCCTGCCGGAGCAGGCGCGTCGCTTCGAGGCGGGCGAGATCGTGCGGGTGATTCCGTACGCGCTGTAGGCAGATGACCAAGAGCGGCTCACTCAACGTGGTGAGCAGTCGTCAAGTGGGTATGGACGGCGCGCTCAGAATCGGTGTGTACGAGTGATTCCGCGCACGGGCCGCGCTTGCCTGGCGGCTACAAGGTCGTTTTACTAGCTGCTCTAAATGACTCGTCTGCGCGGCGACGCTGCTGTCGTGAGGGCAAGAAGGAAGCGTTGCGGAGAACGTGTGCCGCTTAGCTTCGCCGCGCTGCAAAAGCCGCTGTGGTACGCAGGCGCCCGAGGTGGGTTCGCTCAACGCGCTAGCGCGTCAATCGACGTTGATTGGCCGCCGAGTCGCGCCGGCGCATCTGCGCCGCTATCGCAATCAGGGCGCTGATCGGACGTTGCAGACCTGCAATGCCGCTTTGAAAGCTGTGGTCAGCCGACTGCGCTGCCGCAAAAGGACGCGTAGTCCGCATAACCGGGAAATGCGACACCCGGCGCGCACACCGGGCAGTGCGGATCGGGCGGCAGGCGGATCTCGCGAAACCGCATCGACAGCGCGTCGAAGCTGAGCAGGCGGCCGCTCAGGCTGTCGCCAATGCCAAGTAGCAATTTGAGCGCTTCGGTGGCTTGCAACAGACCGATCACGCCCGGCAGCACGCCGAGTACGCCGGCTTCCGCGCAGCTGGGGGCAAATTCCGGCGGCGGCGGCTCGGGGAACAGGCAGCGGTAGCACGGCGCCTGCCCGCGATGGCGGCCGGCATCGAACACGCTCACCTGGCCTTCGAACTGTTGCACCGCGCCGTAGACCAGTGGCTTGCCGAGTTTGACGCAGGCATCGTTGAGCAAATAGCGCGCCGCAAAGTTGTCGGCGCCGTCGACCACCACATCGACATCCTGCAACAACGCTTCCACGTTGTCGGCGGTCACGCGTGTCTGCACCGCCTCGACGTGCACGCGCGGATTGAGCGCGCCGATGCGCTGCGCCGCCGAGGCGACCTTGGCAGTGCCGACGCTGTCTTCGGTATGCAGGATCTGGCGCTGCAGATTGCTGCGGTCGACGACATCGTCGTCGGCCAGGCGCAGGTGGCCGACGCCTGCGGCAGCGAGATAAAACGCAGTCGGCGAGCCCAGCCCGCCAGCGCCGATCAGCAGCACGCGCGCACGTGCCAGCCGCTGCTGGCCTTGCAGGCCGACCTGCGGCAAGCGCAGATGCCGCGAGTAGCGCTCAAGAAAATCCTGCTCGTCCGCCGGCAGGGTCGGGCGCACCAACGGCAGGCCATCGCTCATCCATGCAGTGGTCCCTCCCAGCACCGATGCCACCTGCATGTATCCCTGTGCACGCAACACCTCGGCCGTGTGCGCGGAGCGTTTGCCACTCTGGCAGATCAACAGGAGTTCGCGTGCTTGGTCGGGCAGATGCTGGGTGGGTGCGGTTTCAAGATCGTGTTGCGCAATCGCCAACGCGCCTTCGGCTTGGCCGCTGGCGCGCTCATGCAGGTGCCGGATATCGATCAACAAGGCGCCTTGCAGGGCGCGTGCACGTGCATCGGCGGGGGAGATGTCATGGCTGCTCATGGCGCCATTGTCGCGCAAACATCGGGGGTTTGATGTGCAGCGGCTGACAGCGGGAATCGAGCGTACCCAGGCCGATCCTCTGGCCTTCGAGTGCGGTGTCGAAGAACCCTTTACAACGCCATCTTGGCGATCACTGGACGAAGTCTTCTGCAGGTATGGCCCGCACCTGGCGCAGAAATTCTGCGGCACGCTTCCGGCGATCAACTGGAGCAGATCGATCAGCATCGCGAAGTGGCTGGACCTTGCGTTCAATCACGAGCTCAACAACAACCTGACGTTGCTGGCCGGAGCGCGCAAGTGACTAGGAACCACGACCAATCACTGCCTGGGTTACCAGCGCGCAGATTTCCCACGCGAGATTGCAGCGCTGGCGCGTCCGTAGCATTGCGGATTTTCGTTCCGCCGATGACGTTGCCTGCTGCATTGTCATCAGGCTCACCCAGGCGGCGGTAGCGTAGCGCAATGGTCTTGCGTTGGATGTTCGACAGGCAGATGCGGCCGGTCTCTGGAATTTGCGTGTTCGCGTCAACGCGCAAGTTATGCGCCGTCCGAATCCACCTGAGCATTCTTCGCCACGTCTTATCACCCGCGTTTGGCTACAGAAGGAGATCTTGATGACACCCGATATCGATGCGCAGTTGAAACAGCTGGCAGAACATTTGCCTGAGATTCGCAGCCAGCATCCGGACGATTTTTGGGAGGTGTTCCACGCACTTGCCGAGAAAATTACTGCTGCTGCCCAGTCGCAGGAAGAGGCCGCGCAGATTGTTAAACGGATCGATGGAATTCTGGCCGCCAATCAGCTTGGGCCAGCAGACCCTGGGGCGTGAGATCGCCGCTGCTCGGTTGCCAATCGCGGGCGATAGCGCATGAGTTGGTGCGACCTATCGATCGATGTGCATGTCTTGCGTGATTGAAAGCGGCGCTGCGTCAGCACTGCCTCGGCGCTGGTTTCGTCTTCATGCTGCTGCTTGTTCGTGATGCACGTATCCGGTTTCGCCTCGGTGAAGCGCGGTGCGCTGCGTAGTGCGTGCGGGGGCATCGTATGGTTGTGTGTGCGACCGCATCGCCAAACGCCGGTCTCCCAGGCGTGGTAGCAGACCGGTGAAGGCGAGACTGGCACCTTCTCGCATGCCTGGCTTGATGCCTCGCCTGTCATGGTCGGGCGCATGCAGCGAGGCGTGTGCGCCCGTGCATACCTGCGCGGCAGCTTCACCTCGCTTGGGCATCGCCTTCATGTGACCGCCGCCATGCTGCGAGTTCATCGAGCGCGCAACAAGCTGGCATTTCCATGGCAAGCACCACACGCAAGATCGCCACCTTCAACGTCAACGGAATCGCCAGCCGGTTGCCGCACCTGCTGGGATGGCTCACGCACGAGCAGCCGGATATTGTGGGTCTGCAGGAGCTGAAAGCCACACAAGAGGCGTTCCCGGAGCAGGCGGTTCGCGATGCTGGCTACGGTGTGATCTGGCAGGGACAGCGCGCCTGGAATGGCGTTGCCTTGTTGGCGCGCGGCGCCGACCCTGTCGAGATTCGCTGTGGCCTGCCCTGGGACCCGAGCGACACCCAGAGTCGCTATCTGGAAGCGGCGATTCATGGAGTGGTGGTGGCGTGTCTGTATTTGCCCAACGGCAACCCGCAGCCTGGTCCGAAATTCGATTACAAGCTGGCCTGGTTTCAGCGTCTTATCCGGCATGCAAAGACGTTGGTGGAGTTGCCGCATCCGGTGGCCTTGATCGGCGACTTCAACGTCGTTCCGACCGATGCGGACATCTACGACCCCAAGGGTTGGCGTAAGGATGCATTGCTGCAGCCGGAAAGCCGGCAGGCGTACCAGACGCTGCTGGAGCAGGGCTGGACCGATAGTCTGCTGGCAGTGCATGGCGATGCGCCGATCTATACGTTCTGGGATTATTTTCGCCAGCATTTTGCGCGTGATCGCGGGCTGCGTATCGATCATCTACTGCTCAATCGCGTATTGGCGGCCGGCTTGCAGGATGCGGGCGTAGACAAATGGGTGCGGGCCCTGGAAAAGGCCAGCGATCACGCGCCTACCTGGATCAACGTGCGGGTACCGAACGCGATCGCCGAGACCATGGCGAGCGATGAAACTACATCGACGGCACGCAAACGTGGGGCGACGAAAAAAACGCCAGTGCGCAAGCCGGCAGCCAAGACGGCGGCGAAAAGCGGTTCAAAGCGCGCTGCGAAGCAGTCCGCTACGCGAGTGCTAGCGAAAAAGAAGGATGCAACGCGCACGCCGGCAATCAGTTCCGCAAACGCTGGCAACGCAGCAGCGAAGAAGGCTGTGCGCACCGTTGGCAAGACGTGACGGAAACGGTTACGCCATGCATCCGGTTACCAGCTGGTTGCTGTGCCAAGCCAATCACGCCGTCGCGCTACAACGCTTGCGAATGAGGGTGGGGTACGGAAGTACGGTTTCAGCATCTTTCTCTGGCACTGCGCTGTATTCCAGGTAGAACGGCACTGCAGATCACACACTGCACGGGCGTTGATCCTTCAGTCGATGCATGTTTGTGCAGTCGACACTCAGAGGCTCCGCCAGCCACTCCTCAGTCAATGCCATCCAGGCGACGCTGTTTGATCCGCTGCGGCACATCGCCGGTGCTTACAGTCAGCAGGGCCAGGGCATTGCTGAGGATAGACGCCGGATTGCCAACCAGCGCGCTGTAAAGGTAGATCGATCGCAGCGCCCAGGTTATGGCGCTACCAGAACGCCACTGCCCACGCTGTACCGGCCACGCTGCAGGCCGGTATCCTAGCCAGGTCATCCACCGGTCGGCATCGCATTGCTCATGATCAGCTACGCCGAAGCACTTGCCATCGTGCACCAGCAGGTCGCCACGCTAGCCAGCGAGTGGGTGCACAGCGCCGATGCCGAGGGCCGTGTACTTGCGCAGGCGTTGTCGAGCCCGGCCGAACTGCCACCATTCGATAACAGCGCCATGGATGGGTTTGCCATCGCCACACAGGGGCTTGGTGCTGCAGCAGGCAGCGAGCATGTGGTGGCGGGCACGGTCGCAGCAGGGACAGATGCCGGTGCGGCGGAGTTGGGTGCGGCGTGGGAGATCATGACCGGTGCTGGCGTACCTGCGCATGCCGATGCGGTGGTGCCGATCGAGCAGGTGGATATTCTTGCCCACCACGACGCACGCCCCAGCCGCATCCGGCTGCGTGCGGATGTGCGTGCGGGGCAGCACATCCGCTGCCGTGGCGAAGATGTTCGCCTGGATGATGTCGTGATCGCTGCGGGTACGGTGCTGCGTGGTGCGCATTTGATGTTGCTGGCTGGTCTGGGATGCGCGCAAGTTCGGGTCGTGCGGCGACCACGGGTTGCGCTGATCGCGACCGGCCGCGAGTTGATCAGCGACCCCACGCAACCGCTGCAGCCCGGACAGATCCGCGATGGCACCAGCAGTTATCTGCGCAGCCAGGTGCACGCAGCGGGTGCGGAGTTGGTGTGGCAAGGGCAGGTGGGTGACGACGATGCGGCGTTCGACGCCGCACTTGCACAGGCGCGCAACGCTGGCGCCGACGTGATCTTGAGTACGGGTGCGGTGTCGCGCGGTCGCTATGATTTTGTGCCCGATGCACTGGCACGGCACGCAGCGCGCCTGCTGTTTCACAAGGTCGCCGTGCGACCGGGCAAGCCGGTGTTGCTGGCACGGTTTGCCGACGGCGTTTTGTACGTGGGCTTGCCGGGTAATCCTATGGCCAGCGCGGCCGGGCTCCGGTTTTTTGTCGAACCGGCCTTGCGCGGATTGCTGGGCATGCCGGACGAGCGCGGCCTGCGCGTGGCATTGGAGACGCCGCTGCAGGCGCGGCCGATCTGGCGCCAGCATCTGCGTGCGCGTTTGTACTGCAACGCGCTGGGCGCGCTGTGTGTGCAGATCCTGCCGCAGCAGGAATCGTTCCGGGTGGCGCCCTTGCTGCAGGCCAATGTCTGGGCGGTGCTGGAGCCGCAGGACGACGCAGCTGCGCCACATACGACCGCGGAGGTGTTCGGCCTGGGCCATCTGCAGCCGGCAGCACCGGTGTTGATGGCATGAGCCGGCACGCGGACCGCACGACAGGCGCGTGCACGGCATGAGCGCCGCATCTCCATGGACTGGTGTGGTGCTGGCCGGCGGCCGCTCGTCGCGGATGGGGCAGGACAAGGCCATGCTGCTTTGGCGCGGGCGTCCATTGATTGCGCAGATGCAGGAGCTGCTACGCGATGCGGGTGCGCAGGATGTGCTGATCAGCGGCCAGCGCCCGGACTATGACGGCATCGCCGACGCGCAGCCGGATCTGGGGCCGCTCGGCGGGTTGGTCAGCGTGATCGATCAGGTCGCCGATCTGACCACGCTGGTGGTGGTGCCGGTGGATATGCCGCTGCTGTCCTCGCAGTTGATCGCGCGGCTACTGACACCCGCGCAGCAGCGCTGCGTCGCCTTCGACGAGCAGATGTTGCCGATGCGCCTGTGCATCGACGCCACCGTGCGTGAAGCGTTGTCGACGTTGATGCATGGTGCTGCAGCGTCACGCTCGCTGCGCGCCCTGCAGCGTTCACTGCAGTGCCATCGCGTGGCTGTCACAGACAGCGAACGCGCCGCGTTCGTCAATTGCAATACGCCCGAGCAGTGGAGTCAGCTCATTCATGAAAATCCAGATTGAAGGTCAGAACGTGCGGTTCCGTATCGACGAAGACGAACTGGCTGCTTTGCTTGCCGGGCGCAGTGTCGACAATCTCAGCCGCTTGCCAAGCGGGCAGGGCGCGCGGTTGGTTCGGCATAGCGTCAGCCTGACCGGCGGTCACGCTGCGTGCAATTGCGCCACCGATCACTGGCAATTGCTGGTGCCGCGCGACGCGCTGGAGCAACACGCCCGCCAACTTCCGAGCCGCGAGGGATTGAGCTTCAGTTTCGATGCGGGCGCCGGGCATGCAGAACACATGGCGCTGCACGTGACCTTCGATATCGATGTGCGCGACAGTGCGCGCAAGCGGTTTCCGAAGGAGTGAGTTGACGTCTTAGATGCGCCGTTGCTGCATGCGCGTGATGGGCCGACACAGGGATGGAATGCGGTAAGCGCTCGTCCTGCGGTTTGCCCAACACCGCCACGGCGGCAGCCTGCTTGCGACTTGAATCGGCTTAAAACGTAGTGAGCAGTCGTCAGGCGGGTAAGTACGGCACACCGGAAGCTGATTGCATGAGCGATACATACGTACTCCGAGCACCGACCGCGCCCGCCTGGGTGCTGCGTAGACGTTTCTGTCAGCCGCTCTTGGTCACGGCGTGAGCCGCTTGCACCCTTCGGTGCAAATGCCTGGTACGCGCTCGCAGGCCAGTCCGCGTTCCTGTAGTGCGGCTTCGATCGGGGCCGCTGCCATAGGGCAGTAGCCGGTACCGCTGCGCAGCGCGACCACATGCAGGCCTTCGCTTGCCAGTTCCAGCAGCAATGCGTGCTGTTCCTGGGGCTCGGGCGGCAGTGCGCGCCGCGAGGCGTCGCGGCGGGCCAGCTCGACTACCGCGTCGGGCACATCCGCGCCGACCAGCAGCACATCGGCCAGATTCATTGCACGCAACGCCTTCAAGGTCAGCAGCCCTGGATCGCCGGGGCCGGTGCCGACCAGCTGCACGCTGCCGCGCGCCGGGACGGTGCCAGCGTCGTCCAATGCCGCGTTGAACGCAGCCTCAGCTGCGGCATCGTCGCCGGCCTGCAGCAGCAACGGCACCTGCCCATCGATCACGCGATCAAACCAACGCCTGCGCCGGTTCATGTCGGGAAATTCGCTGCGGATACGCTCGCGATGGCGCGCAAACAAACCAGCGAAGCGGCCCACCGATGCATCCAGCTCGCGCTCGAGCCGCTCGCGCAGGCGGCGTGCCAGCATCGGCGCCGCACCGGCCGATGAAATGGCGATGACCAACGGGTCGCGATCCACGATCGCCGGCACCTGATACGTCGACAGCTCGGCATCGTCCACCACGTTGACCAGCCGCTGACGCGCCCCCGCGGCCGCAGCGACGCGTTGATTCAAGTCGGTGTCGTCGGTGGCTGCGACCACCAGCCACACCGTGTCGATCCAGGCCGGATCGAACTCGCCGCCCAGCTGCTCGAAACGCCCGGCCTGCATCAACTCCGCAAGCTCGGGCGACAGCGCGTGCGCATACAGGCGGATCTGAGCGCCTGCCTTGAGCAGCGCGAGCACCTTGCGCGTGGCGACCTCGCCACCGCCGATCACCAGCACGGCACGCCCCTGCAGATTTGCGAACAACGGGAACAACGGCATCAGGCCCACTCCAAAATGATGACTCGCACCAACGGCATGTTGCATGGCACCATCGGGCCACGTCCACACGCCTCGCCGCCGCCAATGCGTGTTTTGCTGGTCAACGATACCGAAAAGCCCATTGGCGAACTGCGCCAGGCGTTGACGCGCGCCGGCTACACGGTGCTCGACGATGTGGCATCGGTCGGTGCGTTGCTGCATGCGGTGCAGAGCCAGCAGCCGGATGTGGTGGTGATCGACGTGGATTCGCCGTCGCGCGACACGTTGGAGCAGTTGTCGATGCTGCATACCCACGCGCCGCGCCCGGTGGTGATGTTTTCCGGCGATGGCGACGACGCGCTGATCCACGCTGCGGTGGGTGCAGGTGTCACCGCGTATGTGGTGGATGGCCTGGCGCCGGCGCGGCTGGCGCCGATCGTGCAGGTGGCGCTGGCCCGGTTTGCGCACGAAAGCAGCATGCGCAAGCGCCTGGACGATGTGCAGCAGGCCTTGCAGGACCGCAAACAGATCGACCGCGCCAAGGGTCTGCTGATGGAAAAACGTGGCCTCAGCGAGGCCGATGCGTACGCCGCGCTGCGCCAGCAGGCGATGAAGCAGGGTGTCAAGCTGGCCGAAGTGGCGCGACGCATCGTGGCCATGGCCGAGTTGTTGGGATGAACAGATGAGCCAAGCCGACCTCCCCGTATTACGCGTGGCCTACATGCCGCTGATCGACTGCGCGCCGTTGATTGCCGCGCACCGGCTGGGCCTGGATCGCGTGCACGGCCTGCAGCTGGACCTGCACCGGCAAGCCTCCTGGGCCGGCGTGCGCGACCGTCTGCTGGCGGGCGAGGTGGACGCAGCGCATGCGCTGGCCAGCCTGGTGTATGCCATCGATTTGGGCGTTGCCGGGCCGCAGTGCCCGATGGCGTTGCTGATGACGCTCAACCACAACGGTCAGGCGATCACCATGGCGCCGGCATTGGCGCAGGCGCTTGTCGACGGCCAGGCGCTGCCGCAGATACTGAAAAACCTGGGACGACGCGCGGTGTTTGCGCAGACCTTTCCCACCGGCACGCACGCGTTGTGGCTGTATTACTGGCTGGCCGCGGGCGGCGTGGACCCGATGCGCGATGTCGATGTGCTCAGCATTCCACCGCCGCAGATGCCCGACGCCCTGGCCAGTGGATTGATCGACGGCTACTGCTCCGGGGAGCCCTGGGCGGCCGTGGCGCAGGCGCAGGGCAGCGGCGCGCGGGTGATCCGCAGTGGTCAACTGTGGCCCGGCCATCCCGAAAAGGTACTGGCCTGCCGGCGCGAGTTTGCCGCCTTGCAGCCGGAGCTGACCGAGCAATTGACCACCTGCGTGCTGGAAGCGTGCCGCTGGCTGGATGCCTCCGCGGACAACCGCGCGCACTGCGCGCAGTGGTTGGCGGAGCCGCAGCATATCGGCGTGTCGGCGGCGCATCTGGCAGCGTGCCTGGATGCCGATGCAGATGCCGATGGTCTAGCGCGCGATGCCACTGCGCTGGCGTTCCATCGCCACGGCACGGTGAACATGCCTTGGCTATCGGATGGCGAGTGGTTCCTGCGCCAGTTCCAGCGCTGGGGATGGCACGACATCCAGGACGACGATATCGCCCGGCTGCGCGACATCCATCGATTGGACAACTATCGCCGTGCTGCGGCGCGCGTGGGGGTGGCTGTGCCGGAAAGCGATCATCGGCGCAATCGGTTGTTCGATACACCCATAGGCGACTGACACGGTTTTCTTGCAGGGCCCTTACCCGCCCACCATCGCGGGACACGCTGTGCATCCGTCCACGGAGGCCCTTATGCGGCATCCATGCCGCATAACGTCCCGCGACGGTAGGCGCGCAAGGACCAGAGGAGAGGGTTGGTGTATTGGTCTTCAATACAGCGACCGACCAACGGTCTGGCGCGGTGTCCTCGCCGCTTGCGGGACCGTGTGGCGGCATGGATGCCGCCACGGAGCGTCCAGAGATGGATTCACAGCGTGTCCCGCGAGCGGCGAGGGCACCGGGCGCTCGACGCAGTCAGTAGTTGCCTGTCCCTATAACGACGCGACTCATCGACTTATCTTCTGCATCGCACTGCTTGGACAGCGCAGATGCATCCACTGCGGAGCCGTAGGTCCACAGCTTCGCTGCGGCGCACGCGATGGGTGCAACATGTTGATCTTGCCTAGGTAGCAACCTGGATGGCCGGCGCACGCTATTGGTGCGTAGCCGCACGAAAGACGGGAGTGGCGAGCTGCATCTGTCCACCAGAAAGCCGCGAAGCATTCGCGTGAAATTCAATGAAACGTCAATTTTTCAATGGCTTGCAGCAATGTGATGTGTTGATGAAAAAGTTGGCACGCTGATTGCGTAGCAGTCACGTGCAGGTACAACGGCGTGCCTGCAACAACACGTACACGGTGCAGCGGCTCAACGGCGATCCGCACGCATCCAGGACAACGGCGTCCTTCCGGTTTACCGGAGGGACGCCGTTTTTTTTTTGGCCATCGCATTCGAAGAGGTCTCTATGCAGCGCTCGTTCTGGCGATCCGGGCACACGCCCACCTTGTTCGCATCCTTCCTGTATTTCGACCTGAGCTTCATGGTGTGGTATCTGCTCGGGCCGTTGCAGGTACCGATTGCGCAGGCGCTGGGATTGGATACGCAGCAGCGCGCCTTGATGGTGGCGGTGCCAATCCTGTGTGGCGCAGTGCTGCGCCTGGTGCTGGGCATGTTTGCCGATCGCGTCGGTGCAAAGCGTGCCGGCGTACTCGCGCAGCTCGCCGTCATCGCCGCGTTGTTCGGTGCCTGGCAACTGGGCGTCAACAGCATGGGGCAGGTGTTGATATTGGGTGTGCTGCTCGGCATTGCCGGCGCCTCGTTTGCAGTGGCATTGCCGCTGGCATCGCGCTGGTATCCGCCCGAGCATCAGGGCACTGCGATGGGCATTGCCGGTGCAGGCAATTCCGGCACGGTGCTGGCCGCGTTGTTCGCGCCGATGCTGGCCGCCGCATTCGGCTATCAAAACGTATTTGGACTGGCGTGCATCCCCTTGGTGCTGACGCTGATCGTGTTTGCGTCGATTGCCAAGGAAGCGCCCACACCGGTCGCACGCAAGCAATGGGCCGACTACGGCCGCGTGCTGGTGGGCAACCGCGATGCATGGCGCTTCATGTTTTTCTACGCGATCACCTTTGGCGGGTTTTCCGGCTTTGCGAGCGCGTTGCCGGGCTACTTCCACGACCAGTTCGGCTTCGACGCGCGCACTGCCGGTTGGGCGACTGCGGCCTGCGTGCTAGCCGGTTCGGTGATGCGGCCGCTCGGTGGCGTCATTGCCGATCGCGTCGGCGGCACACGTGCCTTGCTGACGGTGTATCTGCTGGTGGCCGTGCTGGTGGGCATTGCCGGATTCGGTGCGGGTGGTGCCACGCTCACGCTGGCGTTGTTTGTACTGACCTTGCTATGCCTTGGCGCTGGCAATGGCGCTGTTTTTCAGCTGGTTCCGCAGCGATTTGGCCAGGACATCGGGGTGATGACCGGCTTGATCGGCATGGCCGGCGGCATCGGCGGGTTTGCGCTGGCCGCGAGCCTGGGCGTGCTCAAGCAACACACCGGCAGTTATGCATTGGGCATGTGGCTGTTCGCCGCTTTCGCTCTGGGTGGCTGGGCGCTGCTGGCCGGGGTCAAGACCCAGTGGCGCAGCGAATGGTCTACCGCCGGCGCGGCGCGCGTCTGACATGTCGACAGGAATCCAGGCAATGAAGCAACCCAGACTCGTCGTCATCGGCAACGGCATGGCCGGCATCCGCACCGTGGAAGAACTGCTCAAGCTGATGCCGGGCATGTATCACATCACCGTGTTCGGGGCCGAGCCGCATCCCAACTACAACCGCATCCTGCTCTCGCCCGTGTTGGCCGGCGAGCAGGAGTTCGACGACATCGTGTTGAACCCGCTGCAGTGGTACCGCGACAACGGCATCCATCTGCACTTGAACAAGGAAGTGACGCGCATCGATCGCGTGCGTCGCCGCGTGATCGCCGCCGATGGCACCGAAGCCGAGTACGACAGGTTGTTGATCGCCACCGGCTCGGTGCCGTTCGTGCTGCCGATTCCCGGCAATACGTTGAAAGGCGTGATCGGGTATCGCGATATCCAGGACACCCGCACCATGATCGACACCGCACGCAGCAGACAGCATGCGGTGGTGATCGGCGGTGGCCTGCTCGGTCTGGAAGCGGCTAACGGGTTGAAAGTACGTGGCATGGACGTGACTGTGGTGCACCTGGCCGGCTGGTTGCTGGAGCGCCAGCTCGACCCGGTGGCCGGTAACCTGTTGCAACAGGCACTGCGCGCACGCGGGCTGGAGTTCCGCCTCAATACTGCCACCAGCGCGCTGCTGGGCAATGCGCAGGGCGAAGTGATCGGAGTGAAGTTTGCCGACGGCAGCGAGATCCCCGCCGATCTGGTGGTGATGGCCGCCGGTATCCGCCCGAATACGCGGCTGGCCGAAGAAGCTGGCATCCATTGCTCACGCGGCATCGTGGTCAACGACAGCCTGCAGAGTTTCGACCCGCGCGTGTATGCGGTGGGCGAGTGCGCCAACCATCGTGGCATTGCGTACGGTCTGGTCGCGCCATTGTTCGAGCAGGCCAAGGTCTGCGCCAACCATCTGGCGCAGTTTGGTATCGGTATCTATCGCGGCTCGGTGGCATCGACCAAGCTCAAGGTCACCGGTATCGACTTGTTCTCGGCCGGCGACTTCATGGGCGGCGATGGCTGCGAAGAAATCGTGCTGTCCGACCCGGCTGGCGGCATCTATAAAAAGCTGGTGATCCGCGACGACGTGCTGGTGGGTGCATGCCTGTACGGCGACACCAGCGATGGCGGCTGGTACTTCAAGTTGCTCAAGGACGGCACGCCGATCCAGGCGCAACGCGACCAACTGATCTTCGGCGAGAGCGCGTTAGGCGACTCGGGCACAGGCGGCCAGGACCGCGCCAGCGCCATGTCCGACAGCGACGAGGTCTGCGGTTGCAACGGCGTGTGCAAGGGCACGATTGTCAAAGCGATCAGTGAGCAAGGCCTGTTCACTGTGGACGAGGTGAAAAAGCACACCAAGGCGGCCAGTTCCTGCGGTTCGTGCACCGGATTGGTCGAACAGATCCTGATGAATTGCCTGGGTTCCAACTTCCAGGAAACCCCGAAAACCAAGGCGGTTTGCGCGTGTACCGACTTGAGTCATGGCGAAGTGCGCCGTGCCATTCGCGAACACAAATTGCTGACCCACGCACAGGCCTATGCCTTCATGGAGTGGCGCACGCCCAATGGCTGCGCCACCTGCCGGCCGGCGATCAACTACTACATGCTCTCGACCTGGCCGCATGAAGCCATCGACGACCCGCAATCGCGTTTCATCAACGAGCGCGCACACGCCAACATCCAGAAAGACGGCACCTTCTCGGTGATTCCGCAGATGAAAGGCGGGGTGACCAACGCCAGCGAGTTGCGCCGCATTGCCGATGTCGCCGACAAGTACGCGGTGCCGATGGTCAAGGTGACCGGCGGCCAGCGCATCGATCTGCTTGGCGTCAAGAAAGAAGATCTGGTGGATGTGTGGCGCGATCTGGGTATGCCGTCCGGCCATGCCTACGGCAAGTCGATCCGCACGGTAAAGACCTGCGTGGGTAGCGAGTTTTGTCGCTTCGGCACCCAGAACAGCACGCAGATGGGCATCGATCTGGAAACCATGTTGGCCAACATGTGGAGCCCGCACAAGGTGAAGCTGGCGGTGTCTGGTTGCCCGCGGAATTGCGCCGAATCCGGCATCAAGGATGTGGGCATTATCGCGGTGGACTCGGGCTGGGAGCTGCATGTTGGCGGCAATGGCGGCATCAAGACCGAGGTTGCGCGCTTTCTGGTCAAGGTGACCACGGCCGAGGAAGTACGCGAATACACCGGTGCGTTTTTGCAGCTGTATCGCGAACAGGCCTATTACCTGGATCGCACCGTGCACTACATCGCACGCGTGGGGCTGGATTACATCCGTGCGCAGGTGGTCGACGACGCGGCCAACCGGCGTGCGCTGTACGAGCGGCTGTTGTATTCGCTGGAAGGCCTGGTCGACCCCTGGAAGGCGCGCATCGCCGGCGAGCGGCGCCAGGAATACCAACCGCTGCGCATCGCCGCGCCAGCCGCAACGGTGGAGGAATGAACATGCACAACGCCGCATGGGTGCGCGTGTGCGCATTGCAGGACCTGCCGGCGCTGGGTGCGCGCGTGCTGGAGGTCGATGGGCTGCCGCCGATCGCCATCTTCCGCACTGCCGGCGACCAGGTGTTTGCGCTGCGCGACCGTTGCCCGCACAAGGGCGGGCCGTTGTCGCAAGGAATCGTGGCCGGCGACACCGTGACGTGCCCCTTGCATGGCTGGGCGATCGGCTTGCAGAGCGGGCAAGCCCACGCACCGGACGTGGGCTGCGCGCCGCGCTACCCGGTCAAGGTGGAAGCCGATGCCGTGTGGATCGTGTTGCAGCCGGTGTCGCAGCCGGATGCCGTGACCGAGCCGGCGACATGAGCGAAGGCCTGCAGGCCGCGTCGCCTGCCACGGCAGCGCAGTCGCACATGGCAGCGCCGATGCATCGCATCACGCGTTCGACCTGTTGCTACTGCGGTGTGGGTTGCGGCGTGTTGATCCACAGCGAGCACGACGCCGATGGCGAGCGCATCGTGGGCATCGAAGGCGACCCGCTGCATCCGGCCAATCACGGCCGTCTGTGCAGCAAGGGTCTGGCGTTGCCACAGACCGTTGCAAGCAGGCAGGGGCGTGTGCTTGCGCCGGAGTTGCGCCGGCATCGGCAGGCACCGCGTGCGCCGGTGAGCTGGGATCAGGCCCTGCAGCATGTCAGCAGCAAGCTGGCCGCCATCGTCAAGGAACATGGCCCGGATTCGGTGGCGTTCTATCTGTCCGGGCAGTTGCTTACCGAGGACTATTACGTCTTCAACAAGCTGGCCAAGGGCCTGCTCGGCACCAACAACATCGATACCAATTCGCGCCTGTGCATGTCCAGCGCGGTCACCGGGTACAAGCTTGCGCTCGGTGCCGATGGCCCGCCGACCTGCTATGAAGATCTGGAGCTGGCGCACACGGTGCTGTTTGCCGGCAGCAACATGGCGTATGCGCATCCGGTGCTGTTTCGCCGGCTTGAAGACGCACGCGCACGCAACCCGGACATTCGCTGGATCGTGATCGATCCGCGGCGCACCGACACCGCGGCCATGGCCGACCTGCACCTTGCAATCGAACCCGGCACCGACGTCGCCTTGTTCAACGGCATGCTGCATCACCTGATCTGGGAGGGTCTGGTGGATGCGCGTTTCGTTGCGGTGAGCACGCAGGAGTTTGATGCCCTCAAGCGGATGTTGCGCGAGTACACCCCGCGCATGAGCGCCGAGATCTGCGGAATCTCGCACGAGGACCTGGTGCAGGCGGCCGAGTGGTTCGGGCGCAGCCCGGCGGCGCTGTCGCTGTATTGCATGGGCCTGAATCAGTCGGCGCACGGCACCGACAAGAATCTTGCATTGATCAATCTGCATCTGGCCACTGGTCAGATCGGCAAGCCGGGCGCGGGGCCGTTTTCGCTGACCGGCCAGCCTAATGCGATGGGCGGGCGCGAAGTAGGCGGCATGGCGACGATGCTGGCGGCGCACCGCGAGATCGGCAACGCGGAGCATCGTGCCGAAGTTGAGCGGCTCTGGGGTGTGCCGGCGGGGCGCATCTCGCCGAACCCCGGCACGCCGGCGGTGGAGTTGTTCGAGCGCCTGCGCGCCGGCACCTTGAAGGCAGTGTGGATCGTCTGTACCAACCCCGTGCATTCGATGCCGGAAGTGGCCGGCATTCGCGCCGCGCTGGAACAGGCCGAACTGGTGATCGTGCAGGATGCCTTCTCCGGCACCGACACCGTGCCTTATGCCGACGTCTTGCTGCCGGCGGCCAGCTGGGGCGAGAAGGACGGCACGGTGACCAACTCCGAACGCCGCATCACCCGCGTGCGTAAGGCAGTGGAAGCGCCGGGGCAGGCGCGTGCCGATTGGTGGATTGCCAACGAAGTTGCGCGTCAACTGGAGGCGCTGCTGGCGCCCGCCACAGGCGCCGGCCTGTTTGCATTCGACAGCACCGCACGGGTCTTCGATGAGCATCGTGCGCTGACGGTAGGGCGCGACCTGGATATCGGCGGCCTGGACTACGCAGTGCTGGACAACGGGCCCCAGCAATGGCCGTTTCCCGCAGGGGCGACGCAAGGGCAGGCACGGCGCTACACCGATGGAGTGTTCGCCACTGCCGATGGCCGTGCGCGGTTTCATGCAACGCCGTATCGCAAGGTGGCAGAAGCCACCTCGGCACGCTTTCCGATGCGCCTGCTCACCGGTCGCCTGCGCGACCAATGGCATGGCATGTCGCGCACCGGGCGCGTAGCCGCGGCCTATGCGCACAGCCCGGAACCGTCCTTGCGCATGCACCCGGACGATGCCGTACGCCGCGGGCTGGTGGCTGGCGAATTGGTACAGGTGGCCAGCAAGCGCGGTGCGCTGGTGCTGCCGCTGGAGTTGTCGGACGAACTGCGCTCCGGAACCGTCTTCGCCGCAATGCACTGGAGCGGGCAGACGCTGTCCAGCGGCGGCATCAACGAGGTCAGCACGTCGGCGGTGGATGCGCGCTCGCACCAGCCGGAGCTCAAACACGCGGCAGTACGCGTGGAGAAGGCGGCGTTCGGCTGGCATCTGCTGGCGGCACGCCGCGGTGATGCGTTGGCATTGCAGCAGGCACTGCAACCACTGCTGCGCGAGTGCGGCTACGCGAGCTTGCGTCTGCATGCCGAGCCATTGGCCGATGCCGGTGGGCAGTGGGCGGTGCTGCATGCGGCCTGCGAGCGCGCGCCCGATCCTGCCTGGATCGATCGTCTGGTGGCTGCGCTGCAGTTGCCGGCCGGCGCCGACGTTCTGGAATACCGCGATCTGCGCCGCGGATTGATGCGCCGCGTTGGCTGGCGTACACAGGACGGGCAGAGCCATATCGATGGCCTGCTGCTGACTGCCGCATACCCCAGCGATGCCAATCAGTCGCTGCTGACGGTCGCCTTGGCCGGCAAGCCCTGGCGGGGTGCACGGCTGGCCGTGTTCGCACCGACGCCTTCCGCGCCCAGTGACCCGATCGTGTGCACCTGCATGCAGGTGTCGGCCGCCGCGATTCATGCGGCCATCGACGATGGCGCCGACGTGGCGCAGCTCAAGCAACGCCTCGGCTGCGGCACCGTCTGCGGTTCCTGCGTTCCGCAACTGACCCGGCTGTGCCGCCAAACGCGGCTGGCCTGATGCACCTCATCCCTCCACACACTGCGAGATCTCTCATGTCAGTCACACCTTCCTGCGCGCGTGATGTGGTGTTGTTGTCGGCCGGTCCCGGCGATCTGGAGCTGCTCACCATCAAGGCGGTCAAGGCGCTGGCAGTGGCGCAGGTGCTGTTGCTCGACGACCTGGCCAACCCCGACATCGTCACGCTGGCACCGCAGGCGCGCGTGATCCGCGTGGGCAAGCGCGGTGGTTGCCGCTCCACGCCGCAGGAGTTCATCTGCCGGCTGATGCGGCGTTATGCGTTGCAGGGCTTGCGCGTCGTGCGCGTCAAAGGCGGCGATGCGTTGTTGTTCGGCCGTGCGGGCGAAGAAATCGGTTTTCTGCGACGCGCCGGCGTGGGCGTGCAGGTGATCAATGGCGTCAGCGCCGCGTTTGCCGCCGCAGCGTCGCTGGAAGTGTCATTGACACATCGCAGCCATTGCCACGGCATCACGTTTGTCACCGCACACACGCACGACCATGGTGAGCCGAACTGGGGCGCACTGGCGGCCAGCGGCACAACGCTCGGCATCTACATGGGGTTGCGCCGTGCAGACGCGCTGGCGACGGCGTTGCTGGCGCATCTGCCGGCCAGCACGCCGGCCGCCATCGTGCAGGCGGCCACGCGGCCGGAGCAACAGCGCAGGCTGACCACACTGGGCGACCTGGGCAGTGCCGCGGCAGCGCTGTTGCCCGGTCTGCCGACCCTGCTGCTGGTGGGCGATGCGTTGTCCGAAGCGTCGGTGGCCTGCGACGATCGCTTTGGTGCGGTACTGCAACAGGCAGTGGGGTAAGCGCTACGCGGCGCATCGTGGCGCACTGCCTGATGCGTGTGCTGTCTAGCGTGCGCACGTTCGAATTACAGGACCATGCGAGCGATTTTGCTGGAGCAGCCTTATCCGCCGATGCTGGGTGTGTCTGTTTTTGAGCGCTGATCGCTGACCGCTGATCGGTCACCCAGCTTGAAGGCACAACACTCAGCGGCCATCGGACGCGCTGCAGCGGTTTGGAGCGGCTGAAAAGCTTGGCGAGCAGTCGTCAGATAGGTGTGGACGGCGCGCTCAGAACCGGAATGTGCGTGTGGTACATGCCGATTCCTCGCACCGGCCGCGCCCGCCTGGCGGCTGCACAATCGTTTTGTCAGTGGCGTTTAGAGCCGGCACTACGCACTCAAGCCGATCCTGCGTGCCGGCTGCGGGCAACTGACGACGGCTCATTCTGTCAGCCCCTGCAGTGCGATGTGAACCGACCATCCGACACGGCAGGATGCAGCGCAGACCACGCTGATCCGAATCGTGGCTCCCGTCGCGGACGCTCATCCGTCGGTACGCGGGTGCGCGCTGTCGCTGCGGTCGACCTGTCGTTAACGACATCTGTCTCGTCATTTTTGGTAGCGCTACCCATCCTGCAGCCTGATGCGGCGGTTCCAGGCGCGTGAGGTGTGCAAGATTTGCGCAGCGAGCGCAGCCGTTTTTTCCTGCATGTGCTCGTCTGCTCCCATTTGGCCTGTGTTTTGGGTTGGCACGAATGTTGCGTTAAGCCCCTCACCGAATGACGTACCCGATGCATCGAGAGGAGGCACAGTGGAAGACGGACAGAACAGTACTCGTAGCCGGCGTGGCTTTGCCGCATTGGACCCGGAGAAGCGTCGCGTGCTGGCCAGCAGCGGTGGCAAGGCTGCACACGCCAGCGGTAATGCGCACGAATTCACCAGCGACGAGGCACGCGAAGCCGGTCGTAAGGGTGGCCAGGCCGTGAGCCGCGATCGCGATCATATGTCGCGTATCGGCAGCAAGGGCGGGCGGTCCAAGCAGGCCAAGCCACAGGAAGAATCCGCGTAGTCAACGGTTGGGCATGCAATAGCGTGCCGTCATTGATTCAGGGGATGCAGGCCCTGCGCCGTCACGGCGCAGGGCCTGCTTTTTTAGGGCGCAAGCCCACGAAGCGCACGCGCCGACAAGCAATCGATTGCACGCAGATGACATCGGCACACTCCATCGCCGCAATGCCCGCGCTCTCAAGTCCATAACTGATTGATGCAAAACGCATTACAAGTGCCAGGGAAATTTTTGCAGACCTGCACGTGCTCGCCATCGATTGCAGTACAAATTTTCCGCCTTTGGTGATCAAGTAGTCTGGCGTCGGCAGAATTTGCAGACCTTGCAAAATCTGCAACGTGATGAGGCAAGTGCTCAGAACGGTCTTGGCAGCGAATCACAAGACCGACAACGCGCCCGCATGCTTGGTCGAAAGCGCAGATGCGATAGCGCTATGCAATGGTTGCGCGACGCGTGCGCAACGGAACGGCAGGCCGGACCTCTGCGCAAGAGCCAGGCCGGGCGCATCGAGCACGAGCGGCAACTCAAGGCGCGCATCGAGCAGCATCTTGAGCAACCTCGCGGCCAGCAATACCTAGTGGGATCGTGCATCGAACGCTTGACGGATCGCCATCGGCGGTCAAGGACTCCATGGGCAACAGGGCTGCGTTCGGCCCGGCCATGGGGTGTGACGACCTTTGATGAGGTCGTCGAGAACGTGCTGGCCAGCTAGCTGTTCGAGAACCTGGAGATCGCCGCGTCCACCGCGTTACCGAGTGCAGCCAAGACCATGCGCACAGAGTGTCTGCTGGCAGGCTCTGCCGCAGGACCAGGAGCAGGCTATTGCCGATTGGCTGCTTGCACCTCTGCCCGCGCTGATCGAAGACTTCTTGGTTCGCGATGCGATCTCACACGTGACTGCCACGTCGTGGCCGCCAGCGCTGATGCTCTAGGCATCTTGAGAATGCGGGCTTTTTCTTTCTGCGCGGCGAGCGCTTACCCTTGGACGCTCTTTGGCAACCCGGCTCGATCATGACAACGCATCTCGATTATCCGATCGGTACTCCTGGCCAGGCGTGGGGCGATGGCGAACGCAGCGCATGGCGCGCTCAACAAGTGGTGCAACGCAGTTACGCCGCTGAGGTTGTGCAGGTCATCGATGCACTGGATGAGCGCTACCAACGCGTGCACTACGGCAGCATCGTGGCGGATTCCATGCAGTACCCGCTGCTGGCATTGCGCAGTGCCGCGTGGGACAACACGCTGCCGTGCGCACTCGTCACCGGTGGGGTGCACGGCTACGAGACCAGTGGCGTGCAAGGCGCGCTGCTATTTCTGCAGCAACGCGCCGCAGAGTATGTGGGCAGGATCAATCTGCTGGTGGCGCCATGCGTCAACCCCTGGGGCTATGAGCGCATCCAGCGCTGGAACGCCGACGCGGTCGACCCGAATCGCTCATTCCGCGACAACAGTCCGGCTGTAGAGTCGGCAGCCTTGATGCAACTGGTCGCCGCAACCGCTGGCACGATGCTGGTGCATATCGACCTGCACGAAACCACCGACAGCGATGAGAGCGAGTTCCGGCCTGCGCTGGCGGCACGCGATGGCGTACCGTTCGTGCCTGGCAGCATTCCGGACGGGTTCTACCTGGTGGGCGATAGCGAAGACCCGCAGCCCGCATTTCAACAGGCGGTGATCGCGGCAGTGGAACAGGTCACGCATATCGCGCCAGCCGATGCGCAGGGTCAGATCATCGGTGCGCCGGTTACGGGTCATGGGGTGATCAACTACCCGGTGCGACGCCTTGGGCTGTGTGCCGGCGTCACCGCTGCGCGCTATCGCACCACCACCGAGGTGTACCCGGACAGCCCGCGCGCCACGCCGCAGCAGTGCAATGCCGCACAGGTCGCGGCGATTTGTGCGGCACTGGATTACGCACTCTCGGAAGGGTGAAGACACCTAGGCAGCAGCGTGAGCGCGGGCTTGCGACGCGCTTTAGCTGCCTGCGTGCTGCAGACGAGCGAGCGGTGCCGACCTGCATGTGATCAGCGCAACCACGCGGCTTTTGCTCAAGGCAGGCGTTGCTGCACCCGGGCGTCCTGCACATAGGCCGCCACCAGCTGCGCCTCCATCGGCCTGGACAGCAGATATCCCTGCGCCTCATCGCAGCCCCAGCTGCGGAGTAACGCAATTTCGTCGGCATGCTCGATGCCTTCGGCGACGGTGCGATAGCCCAGCGCGCTGGCCAGTCGCACCACTGCTTCTGCGCGCATCTGCATGCCGGCCTTGTTGGCAATGCCGGTGACCAGCGAGCGGTCCAGCTTGAGCACGTTGACCGGCAACTCGGTGAGATACCCGAAATTGCTGTAGCCGGTACCGAAGTCGTCGATGGCCACGCTGACGCCGGCATCGCGCAGGGCGCGCAGCCGCGGGACGGCTTCCACGTTGCTGCGCAACCAGCGGCCTTCGGTGATTTCCAGCTCGACCCGCGTGGTCGGAATGGCCAGGTCCTTGCAGCGATTGATCACGTCGGCGGCCAGATTGATGTTGCCGAAATCGCGCGACGACAGATTGATCGAGATGGAAAAATCCAGGCCTTGCGCTCGCCATTGCGCCAACTGCAGCAATGCACTTTCGATCACCCAGTTGGTGACCGTGCACATCAGTGCGGTCTTTTCGAATAACGGAATGAACTCGTCCGGACCGATCGGCCCCAGGCTGGCATGCTGCCAGCGCAGCAGTGCCTCGAACCCGACGACCGACAGATCCTCCAGATCGATACGCGGCTGGAACACCAACCGGAAATCGCCGGCCTCCAGCGCCTTTTCCGCATCCAGCGCCAACCGATACGAGCGCTGGATGGCATCGTCCTGCGAGGCGCTATACCAGCACACCACGGCATTGTTGCCGATGGCATCGCCCAGCGACACCAGCCCCTTGCGCATCACATCGTTGGTATCTGGTTGTTGCGGTGCAAAGCGCACCACGCCGGCATGGAAGGTCAGCGACATCGGCACCCCGGCGGCATCGAACGGCTTTTGCAGCATGTCGCGCAAATCCAGCAGCAGGTCTTCCATCTCGTCGGGCGCCGAGTTGAGCAGAAAAAACGCAAAACGCATCGACGCAACGTGATAGACGGTGGCCTTGCCGCGCAGGGCGCGGGTCAGCACATAGCTGGCGTGACGGATCAGCTCTTCCAGCGGCTGCATGCCCAGGGCCTGGCGCGCCTCGTTGGCCGCCTGCGTGTCGTAGACCTCTATAAAGGCCGCAATGGTCGGCACGCTGTGGCTGCCGAAGGCGAGGGCATCCAAATCCGATTGCAGCTGACGCGCGTTGAGCAGACCGCTGTGCGGCTCACGCCGGCCCGCGCCGAATTGCAGCTCCAGCTGCGCTGCCGTCACATTCGCAAACATCAGCAGCTGCTGATGTTCCTGGCTGGCGAGGCGGCGCTCGCGCGTGTCGATCACGCATAACGTGCCGGTGATGCCGGCCTGCGGCGCACCGACCGGCACGCAGGCAATAAAGCGTGCAGGCAGCCCGGGAAACGCCGCATCGCCCAATTGAATCGGCGCGAGTGCGGCGCCTTCGATCAACTCCGTCACACCATTGGCAGCGGCCGGTGCGCGTTGACACAGCGCAATGGCTTGTTCGACCTGGGTGGTGCTGATCCCGCGCGCCGCCAGCACCCGCATGCGGCCGGCTTCGGTAATGGTCAATGCCGCCGCTGGTGCGACCAGCGCATGGCACAGCAGGCGAGCGATCTGTTCGAGCGGCTCCATCCCGCCGAGATCGATTGGCACCCCGGACCAATCGAAGTGGCGTTCCTGTGTTTTGTCTGCCGAAGCAAGCGTCATGTCGTCAGGTTCCGTGTTGAAGATCACACACTGCAGGGCCACTAGAAACAATTCGAGGTCACCAATGGGTGATGAGCCGGGGGCGTGATGCCGCCATCACGCACGAATCCTGCGCGCAATAACGCGCACTCCCGTAAGCAGGCACAACAAATAATCGATAAAGGCTGCTCGTCTCACTTTGGGCTGGCCTCTACAAATACCGCATTCCACCGACCGGCGTCGAGAGTGGATTGGTTATATCGATCCAACCGGACTCAGGTAGACCATTTGGCAGTGATTCCGTTCTTTCACAACACGACAGATTCGCGGCCTCTTCTATTCATAAGGTTCGGGCCGCTATCACGCGGTGTAATGCGTATTGGCTGGTTCGGTGATTCGGACTCAACCAATGCATTGGCATGGATCACCGTGAAATACGTCTTGATTTTAGCTGTTTCGCCCGTCTGGCAAGGCTATGGCTGCATTAAAGGCGGCCGTTCAAGCGTTTGAAGCGGGCACAAGTAAACACGTCGACAGTTTATGCCCGTGTAACGCGCGGGTGCGTGGTTAGTGATACTCCGCACAGTTCAATTGAGGCGATTCGCCTATTAATTTGGCAACGTGTTTACCAGGGATTGGTATTAACAACTCTCATTCTTGAGCGAGCGGGTTGAAGCGAGTCACGCTTTAAATCCACCGAATCTTTAATCCACTTCCGTCTTTTGAAGGCGCGCATGTGTGCGCGCTGATCTATCGCGCGGCAATCAGGGGAATCAAAATGAATCGTGCATTTGCGCTGGTCTGGAACGCAGCCATTGGCAATTGGGTCGTGACGCATGAACTGGTGCGGCGTCGACGTAAGCCCGGAGCGACGCGCCGTGCACTGCCCAGCCTGGTGGTTCTGGCGGTGGGGGCCGCCGCTCCCGCATTGGCCTGGGGTGCGTGCACCCCCGCATTGCCGACTGCCGGCGCAACCGTCACCTGCACCGGTCTGCCGATCGTCAGCAATGCTTTTTCGAGTAACGCGAATAATCTGACCGTCAACGTTGCGGTAAGCACGCAGATGACGGCCGGTTTGCTGGGCGGTACCGCCATCGCGCTCGGTGGCACCAACGCAACGCTCAACAACAGCGGCAGCATCGACCCGTCTGTGCTGGGTCTGCTGTCGGTGTTGAGTACCGGCGTCACCATGGGCAACGCAAGTTCGACATCGGTGATTGCCAACAATCTGTCCGGCGGCACCATCTACGGGACCGGCGGGTTGCTGGGCGCCAATCTGCTCAATCTCGATGGAATGGCGTTGGGCCTGACCTCCGCCAGCAATGGCGTCGTGCAGATCAACAATGCCGGCTTGATCAGCAGCCGGACGTTGCTCAATCTCTCGATACTAGGTGCCGACACGCCGGTGATCGCGGTCAGTGGCGGCGGCACCGTCAATGCGGTCAATACCGGCACCATCGATGGACGCGTCGGCTTTCAGAGCTCGGCCACCGGCAACAGCTTCGTCAATTCCGGCACCATCAACGGCAGCGTGTCGATGGGTGCCAACAGCACCAATACCTTCACCGCAGTGACGGGCGGAAGCATCAACAGCGCTGGCGGACTCGGACTGGAATTGCTTGGTCCAGGCGGTTTGCTGAGCTTTGCGCGTACCGGCGTGGTGGATGGCGGCGCGGGCGGAACCAACACGCTGATCCTGCAGAATTCCGCCACAGGAACCGGTAGCGGCATTACCGGTGTCGGCGCGGCAAGCACCGATCAGTACATCAATTTCGGCAGTCTGCGCGTCAACAGCGGGACCTGGACGCTGGGCGGCGCAAGCAACTTTGGCAGCAGCGCACTCAATGGCGGTGTCCTGCAATTTGCGATACCCGCGCAGTTGGGCACGGCGATCACCGCCAACGGCGGCACGCTCGAAGCCACCGCTGCCGGCCTGACGCTGGCACCGGCCGGCGGTATTGCGATCGCGGCGGGCGGTTTGACGGTGCAGGGCACCAATGCGCTGACCATCGGCAGCACGCTGACAGGCACGGGGGCGCTGACCAAGGCCGGTACCGGCGGACTGAATCTGACCGGCGCCAATACCTTCAGCGGTGGCGTCAACCTGAGCGGCGGCGCGCTGACCGCGGGCAATAGCGCCGCCTTGGGAACAGGCACCGTCACGGCGTCCGGCGGCAGCCTGCTGGCCGGTGCCGCACTCAACCTGGCCAACGCCTTTGTATTGAACAGCAACCTGGGCATTGGCGGGACCAATGCCGTACGGCTCGGCGGTGTAGTCAGCGGCGTCGGTGCACTCAACAAGACCGGCACCGGCACGCTCACGCTTGGCGGCGCCAATACCTATTCCGGCGGCACCACGCTGAGCGCGGGCAGCACGGTGCTGGAAACCTCCGGCGCGCTCGGCACCGGCACCGTCACTGCAGCAGGCGGTCTGCTGGACACCACTGCACCGTTGACCTTGAGCAATGCGTTTGCGCTCAACACCACACTGGGCCTGGGTGCCAGCGGCAATGCACTCACCTTGACCGGTACGCTTGCCGGCACCGGCGGTATTAACAAGACCGGCACCGGCACGCTGGCGCTCAACGGCGCCAACACCTATAGCGGCGGCACAACGCTGGCAGCGGGCACCCTGCAATTGGGGACTGCGTCCGCACTGGGCACCGGCGCGTTGAATGTCACCGGCGCCTCCAGTCTCAGCACCAGCGCACCGTTGGCGGTAACCAATGCGGTCAATCTTTCCGGGCCATTGACCTGGACCGGCGCGCAGGCGCTGACCCTTGGCGGCGCTATCAACGGCAGCGGTAGCCTGATCAAGAGCGGTGCCGGCGATCTCACGCTGACCAATATCAACGGCTATACCGGTGGCACCACGCTGAGCACCGGGCGCCTGGTGGTCGGCTCCAATGCTGCGCTGGGCACGGGGACCTTGACCGCCAGCGGCGGTGTGCTTGATGCAAGCACTGCAGCGACGCTGGGTAATGCGCTTGCGCTCACCGGCACGCTGGGCGTAGCTAGCAATGGCACCGCCCTGAATTTGAGTGGTGCGATCAGTGGCACCGGTGCGTTGAGCAAGCTCGGCACCGGCACGCTTACCTTGGGCGGTTTGAACACCTACAGCGGTGGCACCACGCTTGCCGGCGGCACCTTGCAGGTGACCAATAACGGTGCGCTCGGCACCGGTGCGCTGAGCTTGACCGGCAACGCCAATCTGCAGGGCACCACACCCACCACGTTGACCAATGCAATCGCATTGAACACCAGTGCATTGACGCTCAATGGCACGCAGGCGCTGACGCTGGGTGGCGGCATCAGCGGTACCGGCAGCCTGGTCAAATCCGGGAGCGGCGATCTCACCCTCACTGGCAACAATCTCTACACCGGTGGCACATCGCTGAGCGCGGGCAGGCTTGTCGTTGGCAGCGACACAGCGTTGGGTGTTGGCGCACTGACCGCAGCAGCCGGCACCACGCTGGATAATGTCGCGGTAAGCACGCTTGCCAACGCCATCGCGCTGACGGGTTTGGTCAGCATTGGCGGCAGCAACGCGCTGACGCTCAATGGCGGCATCAGCGGTGTCGGAAGCCTAGACAAACTCGGCCCCGCCAGCCTGACTCTGGCGGGAAACAACACCTACACCGGCGGCACGCTGCTGACTGCGGGCAGCCTGGTGCTCGGCAGCGATGCCGCGCTGGGCACAGGCAGCCTCACCGTTGCCGGCGGCCTGCTCGATAGCACCGCTGCACGCGTGCTTTCCAACGACGTCGTGCTGAATGCCGACCTGCAGCTTGGCGGCAGCCAGGACCTGGCGCTCAATGGCGGCGTCAGCGGTGCAGGCGGTCTGGTGAAGAACGGCGGCGCTGCGCTGACGTTGACCGGCGCCAACACCTTTGCCGGCGGCGTGGATCTCAACGCAGGCGCCTTGCTGATCGACAGCGGCGCGGCATTGGGAAGCGGCGTGTTGACCGCTGCCAACGGCACGCAGTTGCAGGCGACCACTGCAGCGACAGTGGGCAATGACGTCGTGTTGAACGGTGCGCTGTCGCTGACCGGCAACAACGCGCTCGACTTGACCGGCACGGTGAGCGGTACAGGCAGCCTGATCAAACAGGGCACTGGCGCGTTGACGCTGACCGGCAACAATGGCCATGCCGGCGGCACGCTGTTGAATGCCGGTTCGCTGATCGTCGGCAGTGACACGGCGCTCGGGAGCGGCGCGCTCATCGCGGCCGATGGCACGCTGCTCAGCGCCGCTATCGCCGCGACCTTGCAAAATGCCGTCACGGTGAATGGCGCGCTCGGCATCGATGGCCAGGCGCTCACGCTCACTGGTGTGATCGATGGTGCGGGAAGCCTGATCAAAAGCGGCACGCAGACGCTCACGCTCTCCGGCAACAACACCTGGAGCGGCGGGTTGCAGCTGCAATCCGGCGGGTTGGTGGTTGGCAGCAACACCGCCTTGGGTGCCGGCACGCTCACCGCCGCGGGCGGCACAACGCTCGATGCCACCACGGCGGTGACGCTGGCCAATGCACTTGCCTTGAATGGTGCATTGACGCTGCCCGGCACGCAGGACATCACGCTGGACGGCGTGATCAGCGGCGCCGGTAGTCTCGCTAAACAAGGCACGACAACATTGACCTTGGGCAACGCCAACACCTTCAGTGGCGGCGTCACGCTGGATGCCGGCCGCCTGGTGCTTGGCAACGCTGCAGCCTTGGGCGTGGGCGGCCTGGTGGTCAGTGGCGCCACCGAACTGGATGCCAATACTGCGCTGGCTGTCGGCAATAGCGTGCAATTGAACAGCCAGCTTTCGCTGATCGGCAGCAACGACCTAAGCTTGAACGGCACCATCAGCGGCACCGGGAGTCTGGTCAAGAACGGCACCACCACCGTGTCGCTCAATGGCAGCAACAGCTACAGCGGGGGCACCACGCTCAACGCCGGCACGATTGCGGTGGGGGCCGATAACGCACTCGGCACCGGCAGCTTGTCGGTCACTGGCGATTCGGTGCTGAGCAACGCCATCGCGGTGGCCTTGAGCAATGGCATCGATCTGGGTGCAGCGCTCACCGTCGACAACACGGCGGACATGCTGGCCAGCGGCACCATCAGTGGCGCGGGCGCGCTGACCAAGACCGGCCTCGGCACCTTGACGCTGAGCGGCAGCAATACCTATACCGGCCCGCTGGCGATCCAGGCCGGCACCGTGGTGGCCAGCACGGCTGCATCGCTTGGCAATGCCAGTAACGTGGATGTGGCCGCCGGTGCGGTATTGAACCTGACCAACGGTGGCCTGATCAATGCACTCACCGGTGCGGGGAACGTCGATACCGATGCCGGCGCCACCTTGCAGCTGGGCAGCGGTAACTTCGCCGGCAGCCTGGGCGGTGGCGGCAATCTGGACAAGGTCGGCCCGGGCACTGTGAACCTGCTCGGCACCAGCCTGATCGGCGGCGCCACGCAGGTGAGCGGCGGCGTCCTGGACGTGGTGGGCAGCCTGGGTACGAGCGCGTTGAACGTGGCAACTGGCGGCACGCTCACTGGTACCGGCCCCAGTGGCAGCATCGGCAGCGATGTGACCATCGGTAATGGCGGCCGGCTGGCATTGAGCAGCGGTTCGTCGCTCAGCATGGGCGGGCTGACGTTGGCACCGGGCGCGGTGATGGACGTGTCGCTTGCGGCGCCGAGCACTACGCGCCTGCTTGCGGTCAACGGTAATCTCACCCTGGACGGCACACTCAATGTCATCGACATCGGCGGCTTCGGTTCCGGTGTGTATCGGTTGATCGATTACACCGGTGTGCTGACCAACAACGGCGTGCTGTTCGGCAGCATTCCCGGTAGCGTCGATATCAGCCAATTGGCATTGCAGACCGCGATCGGCCAGCAGATCAATCTGGTGGTCGCGGCACCGGGCAGCATCGTGCAGTTCTGGGACGGCGTGCAGACCACCGCCAATGGCACCGTCGACGGCGGCTCGGGTGTATGGGGCACTGCCACCAACTGGACTGGCCAGGACGGCTCCGCCAACAGCACCTGGCAGGGCGATTTTGCAGTGTTCTCCGGCACTGCCGGCACGGTTGTCGTGCAGGGCACGCAAACCATCGGCGGCCTGCAGTTTGCGAGCGATGGCTACGTGCTAAACGATGCCGGTGCGAGCACGCTGGCGGTGACCAGCCCCCTCACTGCAATCCGCGTCGACCCCGGCGCCACCGCCACGATCGATGTAGACATCTCCGGCATCGGTGGCGTGCAGAAACTCGACACCGGCACGTTGGTGCTCGACGCAGCCAACAGCTACACCGGCGGCACTTCGCTCAGTGGCGGCACGCTGGTGCTGGGCGATGCACAAGCGCTCGGCACCGGTGCGTTGACCGCAGCAGCGGGCACCAGCCTCGATAGCAACCAGGCAGTGGCCGTGGGTAATGCGGTCGTCCTGGATGGCGCGCTGAATCTCATCGGCAGCAACGACCTGAGTTTGTCCGGACCGGTCAGCGGTGCGGGCGGCTTGATCAAGAACGGCACCACCACGCTCACGCTCGACGGCAACAACAGCTACGCGGGCGGCACGGTATTGAATGCCGGCACGCTGGCGGTGGGTAGCAACAGCGCTCTGGGTGTCGGCAGCTTGTCGGTGTTGGGTAACTCCACCTTGAGCAATGCGATCGCACTGGCGCTGGGCAACAGCGTCAACCTGGGTGCGGATCTGACCATCGCCAGCGCCGCGGATCTGGCACTGACCGGCACGCTCAGTGGTGCGGGTGCGCTCACCAAAACCGGGCTGGGCACCTTGACCTTGTCCGGCGCCAACAGCTTCAGCGGTCCGGTGGCGGTGCAGGCCGGTGTACTGGCCACCGCTGCCACCGGCAACCTGGGCACCACCAGCGCGGTGGATATCGCCGCGGGTGCCGGGCTGTCGTTGGGCAGCAATGCAGCGCTGGGCGCGGTGACCGGGCTGGGTGCGGTCGACATCCTCGGCGGCAACACGCTGCAGCTGGGCGTCAACAACGTTGGCAGTACGTTTGCCGGCAGCTTGAGTGGCGCCGGCAACCTGGACAAGGTGGGCACCGGCACGTTGCAGCTCACTGGCACCAGCGCGCTGGGCGGCACCACGCAGGTCCTCGGCGGCACGCTGGATGTGGATGGCACGCTGGCCAGCGCTGGTGGCCTGAGCGTTGGCGCGGGCGGCAGCTTGAGCGGCAGTGGCCTGGTCGATGCGGCGGTCACCGTCAACAATGGCGGCCGTCTGGTGGTGAGCAGTGGTGCATTGCTGACCACCGGCAGTTTGAGCATGGCGCCCAACGCCACGCTCGATGCATTCCTGGGCATCCCGAGTCTGACGGGGGTGCTGCAGGTCAACGGCGACCTTACGCTGGATGGCACGCTCAACATCACCGACATCGGCGGCTTCGGCACCGGTGTGTATCGCCTGATCGACTACAGCGGTGCGCTGACCGACAACGGCCTGGGCATCGGCACGCTGCCCGGCACCGTGGACCCGACCCAGCTGACGCTGCAGACCGCACTGGCACAGCAGGTCAACGTGGTGGTGTTGGCGCCAGGCAGCAACGTGCAGTTCTGGGATGGTGCGCAAACCGTCGCCAACGGCAGCATCGATGGCGGCACCGCTGCATGGACGGCCGCCGGCACCAACTGGACATCGATCGACGGCCTGGCCAACGACACCTGGCAGAACAGCTTCGCGGTGTTTGCCGGCACTGCCGGGACCGTGGCCGTGCAGGGCACCCAGGGCATCACCGGCATGCAGTTCGTCACCGATGGCTATGTGCTGAGCGATGGCGGTGCCGGTGCGTTGAGCGCCAATGCTGCCAACACCATCATCCGCGTCGACCCCAGTGTGACCGGCACGATCGATGTCGCCATCGGCGGCGCAGGCGCACTGCAGAAACTCGACACCGGCACCCTGGTGCTCGACGCAGCCAACAGCTACACCGGCGGCACCTCGCTCGGTGGCGGCACGCTGGCGCTGGGCGATGCACAAGCGCTCGGCACCGGCGCGTTGACCGCAGCAGCGGGCACCAGCCTCGATAGCAACCAGGCAGTGGCGGTAGGCAATGCAGTGATCCTGGATGGTGCGTTGAATCTCATCGGCAGCAACGATCTGAGCTTGTCCGGGCCGGTCAGCGGTGCGGGTGGCTTGATCAAGAACGGCACCACCACGCTCACGCTTGACGGCAACAACAGCTACGCGGGCGGCACGGTGTTGAACGCGGGCACGTTGGCGGTAGGCAGCAACACCGCCCTGGGTGTCGGCACGCTGTCGGTGACCGGCGATTCGGTGCTCAGCAATGCGATTGCTGCCGCGTTGGGCAATGCGGTCAATCTGGGTGCCGTGCTCACCGTCGACAACCCGGCCGATCTGACCCTGGCCGGCGCCATCGGCGGCAGCGGCGCACTGATCAAGACCAACACCGGCACGCTGACGCTGGACGGCAGCAACAGTTACACCGGCGGTACCACGGTCGCTGCCGGCACGCTGGCAGGCGATAGCGCGAGCTTGCAGGGCGCGATTGTCGATAACGCCACCGTCGTCTTCAACCAAGCAGCCAACGGAGTGTTTAGCGGTTCGATCACCGGTACCGGCAACGTGGTCAAGGACGGCGCCGGGGCACTGTTGCTCAATGGCGCAAATGGCTACAGCGGCGGCACCACCATTGCGGCCGGCAGCTTGATCGGCGACAGCACCAGCGTGCAGGGCGATGTCGTCAACAACGCGGCACTGGTGTTCAACCAGGCCATCGGCGGTGTGTATGCCGGCGTGGTCAGTGGGAGCGGCTCGCTGGAAAAGGCCGGCACCGGCGCACTGCAACTGACCGGTGCCAATAGCTACACCGGCGGCACGTTGGTGAGTGCCGGCAGCTTGATCGGCACCACGACCAGCCTGCAGGGCGACGTGTTGAACAACGCCACGCTGGTCTTCGAACAAGCCACCGATGGCACATTTACCGGTCTTGTCAGCGGCACCGGTAGTTTGGTGAAGCGGGGTGCCGGCGTGCTCAGGCTTGCTCGTGCCAACACCTACAGCGGCGGCACCGCCATTACCGGCGGCACACTGCAAGGCACTACCACCAGCCTGCAAGGCAACATCCTCAACGACGCAGTGCTGGTGTTCGATCAGGCCGGCGACGGCACCTTTGCCGGCAACATTACCGGTAGCGGTGCGCTGATCAAGGACGGCAGCGGTGCGGTCACGCTGGATGGCGTCAACGCGTATCTCGGCGGCACCACGATCAATGCGGGCAGCTTGATCGGCGACACCGACAGCCTGCAGGGCAACATCGCAAACAACAGTGCGTTGGTGTTCCTGCAGAACGCCAACGGCACCTATGCAGGCACGCTGTCGGGCACCGGCAGCCTGCTCAAGGACGGCGTCGGCACCTTGTTGGTTACTGCAGACAGCAGCGGCTTTACCGGCCCGACCACCATCACCGCAGGCACCTTGAGCGTGGGCAACCCGGCCAACCCGGGTGCCGCCATCGGCGGTCCGGTTACGGTGGGGCCGGGCGGTACGCTGACCGGCAGCGGCAGCATCGGCAGTCTGACCACGACCGGCGGCACCTTGGCCATGGGCGGCACCACCGGCACGATCAGTGTGGTTGGCAACGCCACCATGGGCCCTGGCTCCACGGTGCAGGTCACGCCCGGTACGGACGGTGCGGTGACGCCTTTGACGGTAGGCGGCGCGGCCACGCTAGCACCGGGCAGCACGTTGGTATTGGTGCGTGCGGTCGACCTGCCATTGTTCACCGAGATTCCGGTGATCAACGCGGCCGGCGGCCTCACCGGGCAATTCACCAACGTCGTGTCCGACTACGCGTTTATGGATCCCAACGTCAGCACCACTGCAACGGCGCTGTCGATATCGATGGGCCGCAATACCGTTGGCATGGTGGATGCTGTGACCACGCCCAACCAGCAGTCGACTGCTGGCGCAGTCGATGGCCTGCCGGTGACCAGCCCGGTGTATCAGGCGGTGATACGTCTGCCGGACGACCCGGAGGCAATCGCCACCGCCTTCGCGTCGCTGTCGGGCGAAAGCCATGCCAGCACCGCGACCGCCATGCTGGACAGCCGCTTTCTCAATAGCGGCATCGGCGGCCATCTGCGCGGCGATAGCCAGGACACCCGCATCGGCGACACCACGGTGTGGATTACCGGGCGTAGCCTGCCCAACCGCGTCGATGGCGATGCCAATGCGATTTCGGTGCGCCGCGAAGACAACGGCATCATGGCCGGTGCAGAACGTCGCATCGGCGAGCGCAGCGTGCTCGGTGTTGCGGTGGGCAGCCAGGACATCGAAAGCTGGTCGCGCGAGTGGGGCGACCGCGCCGACATCGATGGCACGCACGTCGGTGTGTATGGGCAGGCCGACTGGTCCGCGTTTTCGCTGCAGGGCGCCGTGGATTATGCGGACTACAGCGTGGACGGCTCGCGTCGGGTGATGCTGCCCGGCGTGCTCGAAGAACGGCTCACCAGCGAATACGACGCCACTGCGGTAACGGTGTCGGTGGAAGCCTCCTGGAATCTGCGCACCGGCAATGCGGTGTACAGCCCGTTCATAGCCGCCGACTACACCCATCTGAAGACCGATGGATTTGACGAGCGCGGCGGGATCGCCGGGCTGACGGTCGACAGTGCCACGGACACGTTCACCACCAGCACGTTGGGTGTGCGAGGGCGTTGGGAGCTTGGTCGGCAGGCCGCGCTGTATGCCTCGGTGGGTTGGCGGCATGCGTTCGGCGATCGCGCCGTGCAGCGTTCGGCGGGCTTCATCGGGACTGGCTCTGAGTTCGCAGTGCAAAGCGTCACGCTGGCCAAGAATGCCGCCATCGGTGAGTTGGGGGTCAGCCTGATCACCTCGCCCAACAGCCGCCTGTCGCTGTCGTTGCAAGGACTCAACGGCGATGGACAGACCGCGTATGGCGGGCAGGTGACCTGGGGCTGGAGTTTCTGATCGGCTCCACACAGTGAACGACAAAGCCCCGGCATGCCGGGGCTTTTTTTGTGTGCCGATCCGCTTGACCGGGTGCGTATCGACGCGTCGTCGTCGATGAAGTAACCGATCGGTACCGGTTTGCTCGTGGCTTGCGCTCTGTCTCGACCAGCGCAAGCGCGTCGGCAACCATGTGCGGGGCGGCCGATGAGCATGGGCGGGGATCGACTGCAGATCATGTCGGTGGCGTGCATTGCCGCATTCCCGCATCGATCAAAAGCAGCGCTTTTCAAGCGTTTTCTGCTGCCTGTGGCGTCGCCTGGAGTGCCTTCGTAGCGTGCAAGCCCACGGCCACGCGTGCTATGGCAGTCGCGCTGCCACACGCACAGATGCACGAAGGCCCCGGCATGCCGGGGCCTTCGTTGTCGCTGGCGTTATGCGGCCAGCGGAGGGTGGCGCGCTACCACCACCATCGCCTGATCAGAACTGCCAGCGCAGACCGACATTGGCGTTGATGCTGTTGGAATCGGAACGACCACGCTCGGCGCCCACATTGCCGTACAGCGAAAACGCGTCGTTGACCTGGTAACGCACGCCGACCGAGGCGCGCACGGCCTGCTTCGATACCGGCGTCCCGGCCACATTGAAGCGCGCTTCCGGCAAGCCGGTGAACCAGGCGGTGAAGTCGGCATTGGGGTTGCCCAGCAACGAGCGGTAAGCGACCAGACCATCGAAGCCCCACTTGCCGCGCGCCAGATGACCGCGGACGCCCACCTCGCCGTAGCCCGCGCGCAGGGTGTCGCTGCCGGCGCTCAGGCCCAGACCGGTCACCGACGCCTCGCTGAAGGCATCCTGGGTCTGGCTGACCACGCCTGCAGCAACGAAGGGCGACAGCCCGGCATGCGGCAGCAAGCCCACTTCCGCGCGCAGCGACCAGTTGGTGTCGTGGCGACGGTCCTGCAGACGCTCGCCGATGCTGCCGGCTTGCACGTTGCGCTCGGTGTCCACATTGCTCATGCCATACGAGCCGATGCCCGACACGTACGCCTGGCCGATGGGCTGGTACAGATACGCGGTCATCGCATAACGGTCCGCGCGCAGGCGGCTGGCCGACGCATCGATGTGCGCGCGGTCCTGGCCCGAGGTCACTGCCGCACCCACCACCGTGCCGGCACTGCCCAGCGGCAGATCCACACCGAAGGTGGTGGCCTGCTGGGTGTAGTCGGCCGAGGCGAACCCGCTGCGGCTCAGATCGCCATCCAGGTAGCTGCCCTGCATCCAGGTGGTCAGCGTGGTGGTGTCGGCCAGATAGGGCAGGCGATCGGCAGCAACGCGCGCATCGTTGAGTGCCGACTGGAAGCCCAGCGTGCGCTCGATACCATGCACCTGGCCGGCCAGGGTCGGCAGCGATGCGGCAACCTGCGCATTGGATGCCGCCAGCAGCGAGCCGGTGGCGCTGATCAGGCCACCCAGGTTTGCGGTGTCGCCGGAGGCCACGCGGGTGTCCAGTACCTTGACCAGCGCATCGGCCTGGGCGGCACCGTTGACCACTGCCTGCGGCGCACCGGCGGCCTGCGCGCTGGCAGCCGACGCATTACGGGTCAGGGTTGCGGTGACGGTGGTCGGGTCGTAGGCAAGCGATGCGGTCCAGAAGAAATTGTTGGCGTACTGCACGCGGTCGAACGTGCCTTGCAGGACCCCGGCCTTGACGATCTTCTCGCTGCTGCCGACGGTGTAGCCCGCCGCTTCCGGCAGCAACAGCAGATTGCCTTTCAGGCTGGCCAAACCGGTGACGGTCAGGCCCTTGCCCAATTCAATGGCGGTCGTGCCGGTGTTGTTGACCAGGCTGTAGCCGCCGTTGATCACGCCGCCGCGCGACTCGAAGGTGGCCGAGTTGGCCACCAGAAGATCCGAGCGCAGGCTGCCGGACAGCGCGAGCACGCCATCGAGAATGGTGGTGCCGCCGGTATAGGTGTTGTTGCCGCTCAGGGTGAGTTTGCCGGTCCCGCCCTTGGTAAAGCTGCCAGTGCCGGAAATGTCGTTGCTAAAGGTGCTGTCGTAGCCCGCACCTACGCTGATCCCCCAGTTGCTGGCGAACTGGCCCGGGCCCTTGATCGCCTTGGCCGCGTTGACCAGGCCCCAGCCATACAGCGCATCCACGCCCGGGTCGCCCAGATCGGTGGCGGTGGTCAGCAGGGTCTGCTGCAGGTTGGACGCGCTCATCCACGGATACACGCTCAGGACCTGCGCCGCGACGCCGCTGACCGCAGCGGTGGAGAACGAGGTGCCGGCGATCTGGCCCTGTAATTCGGTGCCGGCCAGCGCCGGCGCGGTGAAGCTGCCCGGTGCCACCAGGCACCACTGCGCCGCGGCGCCGCAATGATTGGAATAGCTGGTCAGACCGGCCGCATTGCCGGCACTGTCGACATTGATCGCGCCCACCGCCAACCAGTTGTTGCGCACGCTGGCTTCCTGCACCGGCGTCGCTGCCGGATACGAGGCTTCGGCAGCGCCTTCGTTGCCTGTCGAGGCGACGATCAGTGCGTCTGCCTGCACCAGCGGCGTCAACGCAAACCGCCAGGCGGCTGCCGCGTTCGCGCTGCCGGCGGCGTCGGCATAAGAAGCGCCCAGCGACAGGTTGGCGATGCGCACACCCGAGGCGGCCAGATCCACCGCAGCGCGGCGGGCCTGCTGGGTGCCGCAGGAATTCTCGGCGCAGATACGTGCATAGAACAGGTCCGCATCCGGAGCCACGCCACCGGCAAAGCCGTCCTGCGCCGAGCCCAGCACCAGCGCCGAGACGATCGTGCCATGGCCGCGCAGCGCATTGGACGACGACTCGGGCGTGCCCGGGCTAGCGGTGTAATCGCTGAAGCCATCGACCTTGCCGGCAATCGGCGCGTAGCTCGGCACCAGGTTGTCGTCCAGCACCGCCAGCTTCACGCCCTGGCCCCGGGCACCGGCTTGCTGCGCCAGATCGGCATTGATCGGCACCAGCAGATTGCTGCCGACGCCTTGATAGCGGGCAGGCGCAGGCGCGGGCGTCGGAACCGGCGCGGTCTTGGGCAGCGGATCGGGCGTGGTGCCCGGGGTGGTGGGCGCGGTCGGCGTGGGTGCCGGCGCAATCACGGTGCTCTGCGGCGGATCATTGCGGACGTTGCCGCCACCGCCACCACCGCCACATGCGGTCAGGACGAGACAGGAGGCGATGGTGGTGGCGAGTAGCGAGCGATTCATAAGAGTGGTCGATTCCGTTGTAGGCGCGCCGCTACTGCTGATTCTGAAATTTGGCGCAGAAGGTCCCAGCGCTGGTGGTCACCAACGAAGGCGTTTAATTTCACGTTTTATTCACTTCAAACCGCAGCGGTCCGTCCCCTCGGAGTTGCGCTGACGGAGCATGCGGCGAATACGCTGATGTACTCGCCGTGTGCTTGCGGTTTGTTTAACGGCGCTATCCATAAACTCTAAAGTCTGAATGGACAGTTGCTATTCAGAGAAAAAAATCGAGCGATAGGTATCGCCGATTTAATCCATAGCTAAATCGGATTAGAAACCGACTAGCAGGCCAAAATACAGAAAAACGTCGGACCGAACTCAACAATTCTGCATCACATTTCGCAGAGGGCGGTAAGCCTAAATGCGATAGAGCGCGCGGGTAATCAGGGAATCATGTCAAAGATGTCGGTGAATCCCTCACCCTTGGTAGCGGATTCAACCGCAAGTTAGTCACTCTAACGGACTCTGCCGTATGCAGGCAAATTTTGAATAATGTTGTTTAATGCGACGGTTAAAGCTGTCTAAACGATCGTTATCGCTCGCCTTTTTTGCGATAAGAACGCCCCCGGGAAATGCCGACCGGCCTCTTCCGATTGTGCAAAATTCGACGTCTGAAGGCGCCGATTTCGCAATCGGTTGCATTAAAAATGAACGGTTTGAATAATTCTGTTTATTTTCGGGGTGTGTTTTTAATTATTTCTTTCCCGGCGAATCGAGTGTTGGCTGACAATTACTTGATTATCCATTCTCGAAATCCCGGTTGGTTTACGGCGCGAATTGGAGAGTGGCGACCGTAAAGGGCAAGCTTTCGACATCTTCGGCATTCGAAGCCTGTAAAGGTTCAGCTCGCTGGGTGCGGAGGCCAGTGACCTCTGCTCCCGCCGTACCGCGAAAGCCGGTGGCGTCGCGGCTGTGACTGCTTGAGGGATCTGCGCAGGCAAGGCTGTGCCGTCTTCATAGACGGCACAGCCTGCAGACCGACTCTGTGCCCTGGCTATCTTCACAGGCTGCCGTGGGCGATCACGTCTGCAGCCGATTAGTACGTCACCAGCTACTCCACAGGCCACCGCTGAACATCCGCAAGATCGCCCACCACCCGTATGGGTTCGGAAGGTATGGCGTGGTCAGATGCATCTGGAAGTCCGCAATGGCACCCGAATGGCGCGTGGGGTGCCTTGAGCGGTGCGCGGGCAGGTGACGCATCAGCGATAGGTGGCGCATCGGCGCTAAACGACGCGTTTGCAGCGCAAGACACGCAGCGTCGAGATCAACGGGTCAAGGTGCGCGCTGGCCGGGCGCGGTGGTCGTCGCTTTTCCTGGCCAATGCGCACCGCATCCTGCAATCAGCGGATGGGGATGGCGATGGACGGCGCCGACAGGGGCGGCGGCACCTCGCTGCTTGCCTCCCAACACGCCGTTCTGCGGGCTGTGTTGAGGATGCCGCGATGAGCGGGCGCCCGACCGCTGGCGCGCACCTGCGGTCGGGTGGCTGCAGAGCGCGGTGCAGCTCGGCAGCAATCTGTCCTGGCAACACTTAGCCAATGCATCAGGAGACAGATACGCAAGCGGAGCCGCGCCACCTGCGGCCAAGTCGCTGCCAACCGCGCGGCGGCACATTGGGCGAGTCTTTACTCTGCGGCTGCGGCTGCGGCTGCGTCGGCCAGCGGCTGCATCAGTTGGTCCGTACCCTCACTGCGTCTTGGCCAGGGCGGCCTTGGCGCGGGTGCCGGCCGCGGCACCGACCCGTTTATCCAGCACCTGCGCAAGCGCATTGAGCTGCGCGCTGCTCACACCGATGTTCATGCTGATCTTCAGATGCGACTGCAATTGCGAATCCACTCCCTCCAGCGCTGCGAGCATGCTCACCGTTGCCAATTCGCGGCTCACCCAATCGAGGTTGTCGCGCGCAAAAATGTCGCCGAACAGGTGCGTCTTCAAGTACGCATCGATGGCTGGTGCGAAGTCGAACAGCGGTCCCGACACCGCAGTCCCCACCAATTGCGTCTGATTGGCGGTACCCAACGCAAGCAGTTCCGGCCCGGTCGGCACCGGGCCGGGCAGCGCGCCCTGCGCGTCGGTCACACCGCGCTGCTGTCGCGCCTGGACCACCTGCATCAACGCCGCAAGTGCATTGAGGCTGCGCGGGAAGCCGGCGTAGGCGTAGACCTGCACCAACACTTCCTTGCATTCGTTGATGGTCAGCCCTGCATCCAGACCTGCCTCCAACGCATTCTTCAAACGGTCGATATCGCCGGTTGCCGCAAACGCGGCAATCGGGGCGATGGCTTGCTGCTGGGGAGACAGGCTTTCTGAGATGGACATACCGATGGACTCCGGGGAACGTGCTGCTGCGGGGGAGGGGGCAACGACACAAACAGCGGCCGCGCCAAGGGCGCAGACCACTACACGAACGATCAATGGGCGCCAACGAGGCGCATTGATCGGTCTCTCAGATCCAGATCTAGGGATCGATACGGTGAAATCCAAGCGTTAACCTCCTGTTGCGCGGCAACCAACAACGTTACGCGCGGCTGCAAGGCGGTGTGGGCGGCGCACAGAGACCGGAATGTAAGAGCGGTACATGCCGATTCCGAGCACCCGCAGCCCCGGCGGGAAGTCGCGCAGTCGTGTTGTGGGTTGCCCTTGGTGAATCGATACCTGCAGGCCAGACGTATTGCGCGAACGCGACATGTACGCACCGTTACGGGCCTCGACAGGGCAGGGCGCCAGCATGCCGTATCCGCATGGCTGTTCCATCCGTGTACGCCGCATGCAGTTATGAGATGCACTCATCAGCGAGTGTCCGCACCACCTTGTTGCAATGAAGTCCCTGAAAGAGCGAGCGCCTGCCGCGGACAAACACTCGACGCATGCCAACACTCGCCGCATATGCCATGCCAATACCATGACGATGCAATGCGGTCTTTCGGTATCGCCCAGCGCAACAGCGCAACAGCCTGGCGCGTGCAACAGTGCGTTCGTGGCGTGTAGAGATGTGAGGCGCTGAATATCGCCTTTCTCATCACACGCCAGCTGGCAGCATCGGGGCACGTTTCGCCATCGCCCCAATGAGTTCGCCATGAATGCAGCAGCCGTTTCGCCCCGTCGCTGGGCCATCCACCCGTTCCATGCAGCCGTGCTTGGCGGTGTATGGCCCTTGTTCCTTGGCGCGCTATTGAGCGACTACGCCTACTGGAGCAGCTACCAGATTCAATGGAGCAACTTCGCGTCCTGGCTGTTGGTCGGCGCTATGGTGGTGACCACCATCGCGCTCGTGGCCGCCTTCGTCGCGCTGGTGCGCGGCAGCCGCAACTTCATCTATGTGATCGCATTGGTGGCAACCTGGATCGTGGGATTTTTCGACGCGCTGCATCACGCGCGCGATGCGTGGGCCATCATGCCGGCGGCATTGACGCTGTCGGCAATCGCCACCCTGTTCGCATTGGTCGCCACCTGGTCGGGGCTGTCGGGTCTGCGCGTGGGAGGTGCACGATGAGCCGCTACACGCGTGTACTTGCCGTCTCGGTTCTTGCTGCTGCACTGGCCGCCTGCGGCAAGGCACCCGAGCTCGATCAGCATGGCGCCACGCCAGAGCTGCCGTCCCCGGATCGCGGGGTGCTGCCCGACATGACAATCGCCGAACCAAGTGCATGGGGCGACCGCAAGCCGACCGTCCCGGCGGGCTATCGCATTACCGCCATTGCCACCGACCTCGGCATTCCCCGCCAGACGCTGGTGTTGCCGAACGGAGACATCCTGGTGGCCGAAGGACGCGGCGGTTCTGCGCCAAATCTCAAGCCCAAGGACATCATCGCCGGCCCGATCAAGGCCAAGGGCACGTCCAAGGCCAAGAGCGGCAATCGGCTGACGTTGTTGCGCGATGCCGACGGCGATGGCACCTATGAATTGAAGACGGTCTTTGCCGACAAGCTCAACGCGCCTTACGGGCTTGCGCTGATCGGCAATGCGCTCTACGTCGCCAACCAGGATGCGCTGGTACGTTTCGACTATCGCGACGGCCAGACCAAGGCCAGCGGCGCGCCGAGCAAACTGACCGATCTACCGTCGGTCATCAATCACCATTGGACCAAGGCGCTCACTGCCAGCGCAGATGGCCGTTATCTGTATGTGGCGATCGGCTCCAACAGCAACATCACCGAACGCGGCATGGCTGCAGAAGTCGATCGCGCGCAGGTCTGGCAAGTGGACGCGGCAACCGGCGCGCATAAGCCATATGCCACCGGTCTGCGTAATCCCACCGCACTGGCGATCCAGCCCGGCACCGGCGCGCTGTGGGCAGTCGTCAACGAGCGCGATGAAATCGGCCCGAACCTGGTGCCCGACTATCTGACTTCGGTACGCGAAGGCGGCTTCTATGGCTGGCCCTACAGCTATTGGGGCAAAAATGTGGACGCACGTGTGATGCCGCAGGACCCGCAGAAAGTGGCCTCTGCCATCGCACCCGACTACGCGCTGGGGTCGCATGTTGCCGCGCTGGGTGTGGCGTTCTCGTCTCCGGTGCTGGGCGCGAAGTTTGCCGACGGCGTGTTTGTCGGCGAACACGGCAGCTGGAACCGCGACCCGCCAGTGGGCTACAAGGTGGTGTTCGTGCCGTTCCGCGATGGGCGCCCGGCAGGTCAGCCGGTCGACTTCGTGTCCGGCTTCCATGGCGATGACGGCAAGACGCGCGGCCGCCCGGTGGGTGTCACCGTCGACCCGCGCGGTGCCTTGATCGTGGCCGACGACCTGGCCAACATCATCTGGCGCGTGACGCCAGAGGCCGCTGCAGCCGCCCCGGCAGCTGCGACTCCAGCCGCGCCACAGTAAGCAGCAACACGAGAGCCCGCCCGGTTGCATGATGCGCCGGGCGGGCTTTCTTTTGCCGTTCTGATCACACGAGACGGCTAGTCAGCCAGATGCTTGGCAGTGCGCCTGAGTAGCGCAGGGCGGGTGCACAGCAACGCAATGCATGCGGAAGACTGCGCGCTGTGACAGCGACGCGTTGCGACGGGTTGTGTGCATCTCAGTGCATCGTCTCCTTCAAAGATCGTCGTGCGCAACTTGCAAAAGATAGCCATCCCCTTCGCATTCGCATACAGTGCCGGCCCTGCGTCGGCACTGCCGCGCGGACGTCGGGCGTCAGGACAGCGCCGGGCAAGGCCATCCGGCCAAGAGCAGCCAACAAAATGACTGGGCAGCCGCCAGGCGGGCGTGACCGGTGCTCGGTGCGGCATGTACCACGCGTACACGCCGGTCTGAGCGCGCCGTCCACACCCGCCTGACGACTGCTCGCTACGTTTTGTTAGCCGTTTTAAGAATGCACACACGGGAAGAATGCAGGGACGACTTCTACCGATTGCCAAGGGACGTTGTTGTCGATGTTGTTTAGATGGTTGTTGGGTGTTGTGGGTGTCTTACTCGTTTTGCCTGCCGGCGCAGCAGAGCTTGTCGGTCGGGCCGCCGTCACCGATGGCGATACCATCACCGTGGCGCACAAGCGCATCCGGTTATGGGGGATCGACGCGCCGGAAAGCGCGCAGCAGTGCAATGATCCAGACGGCCGTGCGTGGCCCTGTGGCCGGCGCTCTGCAGCGGCGCTGGATGGTTATCTGATCGACAAGACCGTGCGGTGTCAGCAAAAGGATACCGACCGTTACGGACGCGTCGTTGCCGATTGTTTTGTTCAAGGGCAATCGGTCAACGGCTGGATGGTGCGCAACGGCTGGGCGGTAGCGTATCGCCAGTACGCAACTGCGTTCGTTGCCGATGAGCGCATCGCGCAGCAGCAAAAACGCAATCTCTGGCAGGGAACCTTCCAGCAGCCTGCCGAGTACCGGCGCAACAAACGCCATCACGTTGCATCACGCGCAGCAGCAACTGCACCGGCAGCCGTGCCGGGCAAGTGCGCCATCAAGGGCAATGTTTCGGGCAAGGGCAGCAAGATCTTCCACATGCCGGGTCAACGCGATTACGCGCGTACCAGCATCTCGACCGAGAAGGGCGAGCGCTATTTTTGCTCGGCGCAGGAGGCGCTGAATGCAGGTTGGCGGCGCGCCGCACGTTAAGCGGGGAGGGGACTCAGTCGGCCAGGCACGGGAGGCAAGCACATGCAGCACGCGCACTGGCCGCGTCTGCTTTGCGCTCTTACAGCCCTGCGCCTAAGGCGCCATGCCGCGCCGATCAAAACGCGTGGTTTGCTAGCATCGTTCGCTCCACGACAACGCAGCGACCCGATGCCGATGCTCCACATCCCCGAGCCCGATCTGTTCGTGCCTGGCCAAGGCGAGCCATCCCTGCGCTGGGGCGTGCTCGGTCCCGGCGGGATCGCATCCGCATTCGTGCGTGCGTTGCGCAGCAATACCCATCAACGCCCGGTGGCAGTTGCCTCGCGTAGCAGCGAGCGTGCGAACGCGTTTGCGAAGACCTGGGCGATCGACCGTGCGTACGACAGCTATCAGGCGTTGGTCGATGACCCGAACGTCGACATCGTCTACATCGCCACGCCGCATAGCGAGCATCTGCAGCATGGGCTGCTGGCGCTACGCGCCGGTAAACATGTGCTTATCGAAAAGCCCATCACCACCTGCGCCGACGATGCGCACCTGCTCGTGCAGGAAGCGCGTGCACGCGGCCTGTTTTTGATGGAAGCGATGTGGAGCCGCTATCTGCCGCAGACCTCGGTGATCCGCAAACTGCTTGCTGATGGTGCGCTGGGCGATGTGCGCCAGGTGTTTGCCGACCTGAGCCAGCGTGGACCCAGCGACCCTGCACATCGGCAACGCAGTCCCGAACTTGGCGGTGGTGCGCTGCTGGATCTGGGCGTCTACGCCGTGCAGTTTTCCTCGATGATCCTCTCTGCGCCCACCGCAATCACCGCCGTCGGTGAGCTCACCGACACCGGCGTCGATGCCTTTTCCACCATCGTGCTGTCGCATCGCGCGCATGCGCAGTCCACCTTGATCAGCTCCATCGTCGCGCGCAGCAGTTCGATGGCCTACGTCACCGGGACAGACGGCCGCATCGACCTGGTCGGCGATTTCCACAATTTAACCACGCTGCGGATTGGCAATAACGCTGACGCCAGCACGCCGGTCGAATGGACCGACCCGACCGGCATCAAGGGCTATGAAGGGCTGTCATGGCAGGCAAACGCCGCCGCACGCTATATCGGGGAAGGCCGCAGCGAGTCGCCGCTGCATCCGCTCGACGAAGTGGTGCAGATCATGACAACGCTGGACGTGGCGCGCGCACAGCTGCACGCAGCTGCTGCAACGGCTGACGCTGATACCGCTTGACGCGCCTCACCGTTGTCAGGGGAGCCGCTACATCACGGATCGCAAGCACCTCACGCCCGCGCCGCACCAACACATCCGCACCGCGTTAGTCGCACTGCTTGCACGCCCAGCAACCACAGCCGGCGCGGCGGCATCGATCAATCGCCCTCGCGTCGCACCCGTGTACGGTAGGCAGACACATTGTCGCCATCGATCTGCGTTTGGCGCGTGCCGATGATGGTATCGACCTTGACGTCGGTACCGGTCACCGGCTGTGCATCGACCTTGGTTTCGCGCTCGAACGCATGCGATTGATCGGTGTTGCGGTAGTACCGATACAGCATCCAGTACAGCGCCGAGCCACCGGCCGGGCCCGCCAACAGCAGAAAAAGAACGCCATCATCGCTCATCAAACACCTGCCAGAAAAAACAGAACCGCCGCTTCGATCGCGGTGCCGGCAGTCAGCGCAGCCAGCAACAGTTTCCACTGCTGGACCGGCACGCTGCCCATGGTTTCGCCGGTTCGGCCATTGACTGCGATGTAGTGCAGCATGCCGCCGTCGCGACCGGGCTGATGGTACGAATACAACCACACCGGCAGATACATCGACACCCAGCGCGTGCCGTGCACGTCCAACCGCTCCGACTCCCAGCGCACCCCGCGACCATAGCGCCTGACCGACGGTTCGACCTGCGCCCGTGCGATCGACAGCAGCTGGTCTTCCAGCCGGGGGCGTAGCTGCGCGATGTCGCGGTCGCGCTTTTCCGAGCTGAAACCGGCCAGATACGACGCATTCCAGCGCACGGCGTTCTTGGTATCGAACGGCAGGATCGCGTTGATGATGTTGTTGGTGTTGACCCGACTATCCAGATTGCCGCGCGCCGCGGACGACTCCAGCGGCAGATCGTCCACTGTGAATTCGATCTGCCGACGCACCTGATATACGTCGGCGTCGTAATAGGTCTGTTTGTTCTTTTCGGTGCCGCGGGTGTACTGCCGTAGCTTGATCTCGCCCATTCCCGACACGCTGGCGCTCACATTGCCGTCGACGATCATGTAAGGCAGATACACACCCACTACGTTCTCGGGCGTGAACTGCTGCTTGAACGCCTTCAACGCAAACAACCGGCGCTTGCCCACGAACTGACGGATGCGCGCTACCGCATCCTGCTTGTCGATATGGAAGGGCAGCACCGCGTCGGGAACCGCGCCGTTGGCCACCTGTTCGTTGACGCCGAACACATGCCGGCACCAATGGCAGCGCGCCGTCATGGTGCTTTGCGTGTTGATGGTGACCTCAGCCCCGCAACCGGCGCACTTGAAGCTCATCAGGCTGGCCGCATCCGCAGCGATGTCTTGCGCACCGGAGGCGACGACCGTGCCATGCAACGCGTCGAGGCCTTTCCCGAAGCCGAATGCCTCTTCGACCCGTACCCCTGGCCACTCGGCGCGGCAGTACTGACAGACCAGCAGGTCGGTGCCGAGCTTGGGGCGGATATCGCTGGAGCCGCAGGCCGGGCAGCGGTTGAGGCCATCCTTGAGCTCGGCAGCGGCGGTGTCGATCGCCAATGGATCGGGAGCCAGCACTTCCTCGCGGATCGGGCCGGGCAGAGTGGCAGGGTCGAGCGACAGGCTACCCGGCAACGGCGGCACGTCCTGGGGTGAGCCTGGACCGGTAGGCGGTGCCGCACCCAATGGCGGCAGTGGAGGCGGCAGTGGAGGCGGCTGCAGTGGCGGCAGCGGCGGCGGAAAGCGGGGATCGGACATGACGGCGAGCGCGCTTACAGACCCAACGCCCTGGCCTTTGCGGCGTCGTAATCGGCCTGCGTGATCAGGCCCAGATCCAGCATGTCCTTGGCCTTTTTCAACTTGGCTACCGGATCGTCCGCCGCAGGCGTTGCTGCTGCGACAGGCTGCTGCAACGCACCCACACCGCCTGCCAAGCCCGTGGCCATGCCCACGCCCACCAGACCTGCCGCTCCGCCGTGTTCGCCTGCCGATTGCAGACCCTGCGCAACGCTGGCCTGCAAGTTGGAGTTACCGCGCGCCCCGGCCAGCGCATCGGCGCGCTGCACGGTCTTGAGCAATTCGCGCGTGTTGGCGTCGTACTCGATCGACACGATGGTGGTCTTGACGATTGCCAGGCCACGATCGGATTTCCACTGATACGCCTGCTCCACTGCATCGGACAGGCTGCGCGCAAACCCCAGCGAATCCTGCTGCAGTTTGGTGATGCGATTGCCCTTGGCCGGGTCGTTCGTATACAGACTGAAAGCGGGCGCGAGCGAGCCGACCACTTCGTTGAACAGCTGACTGGCCGCGGCGTTATCCAGATCGGTGAAGTCGAAGATCGCGCCCGGTTGCAGATAGCGCGCCGGCACAAAATTCTTCACGAACAGGATGGGGTCGACGATCTTCAAGGTGTACGCGCCGCGCGTGATCGCGCCCACCTGCGTGCCCAGAAAGCCGTCGTCCCAATAGATTTCCGACTGTGTGCCAAAGCGGTTATCCGGCAATTCCTTCAGCGAGACAAAAAACGCTGCCTGCTGAGATCCGGGCTGACCCCCGTACTTGAAGCGCTCCCAACTCTGCCGGATCAACGGCGCCACCAGCCCGTCGCCCGCAAACAGCGATTGCGCATTGACATCGTCCGAGCGCCATTCGTAACCGCCGGGTTCGGCGACAAACCCGGTAATGGCGCCATCCTGCAACAGCAGCAATCCATAGCCTTCGGGCACCACGATCTTCGAGCCGTTGCTGATGATGTTGGACGACGCGCTGGTGTTGGCGCCACGCCCGGCGTTGCTGCCGTGCGAAACCGCAGCGAACAGCGCTGCCGTCGCCGGTAGATCCGCCGGCACGGTGTAGAAATCCTTCCACTGGTCGGCCAACACGCCGCTGACCGCACCCGCCACTGCCTGGATCAGACCCATGACAACATCCTGTAATTGGTAGACCCGCAGCGTACCCGTCTTGCGCACGCAACTCTATGCCGTGCGTCGGGTGCGGGGCGCCGCCGATGGCGCCTGCAGAGCGGTCGGACCCTGCATCGAAGACAGCGGGTTGCACCGCACGACTGTCTGACATGCAAAACCCCGCATCCGCGGGGCTTTGCATTCGTGCATGGCGGCGTAGGGCAGTGCGCTACGCCAGCGCGGTCATCACGGCAGATCGCACTTGATCTTGCCGTCCACGTAATAGGGTTTGGGGACGTCGGGATTGGTGCTGGTCTTTTCGAACACCACTTCGAACGAGGCCATGTCTACCTTGCCCTGTCGCGACGTGCAGGCGTCCTGAAGTTTCTTCTTCACCGCGGCAATCCCGGCTTCGCGGTTGGCGCCATCGGCGCTATTGGTCAGGTTGGCCACTTCGGCCCAGGCCTGGGTGCTCAGGCCGAGCAGGCATCCGACGAGCAGCATGCTGTGCAGCTTCTTCATACGATCTCCTTTGCAATGTCCATTGTGCAATGTCCCTGGATGCGCGGCAGATGGGTTGCAGCGCGCCGACAGCATAGGCGTGCCACGTTAAGAACCCGTGCGCGGCCACCTGCGCCAATGGCGCGCTGTGTCATGCGCGCTGTAGGTCGTGCAGGCTCCACGTCCTGGCATTACCGGACAAGTGCCAGCGTTGCCCATGCAATTACGCCGTAGCGCGTGACCTTGGCGATCGTCACCAATGGCAGGAAGACGCGCAACGGTTCGCGCATGACCCCGGCCGCCAGCGTCAGTGGGTCGCCAATGATCGGCATCCAACTCAGCAGCAGCGACCATTTGCCATATCTGCCATACCAGGCCTGCGCACGCGCCAAGGCGTTTGGGGTTACAGGAAACCAGCGCCGCCCCTGGAGACGCAGCACCTCGCGCCCGATCCACCAATTGATCAGCGAGCCCAGCACGTTGCCGACGCTCGCAGCCGCCACAAGCCCCACCACCGAACCGCCATCCAGCAACAACGCAACCAATGCCGCCTCCGACTGCGCGGGAAGCAGCGTAGCGGCAATCAACGACAGTGAGAACAGCGAGAGATAGGTCAAGGGCAGCCTATGGGTTGGTCGTTACGTTCTGAATTTCAGCGCGAGATGGAGACCTTTGACTCACACATGCGCTGGTGCGCGAGCGGCGGCGACATCCGCAAAACCTCACCTCATAAATTCAGTGTGCAGCGATCAATCCGTCGCCATGCAGTGGAGGTCGCGATGCGTGTACCGCTCAATTGTGCAGCGCCCAGCATGCGTTACAGCAGGGCCAGCTGCCCCACCGCATTGCGCACGCTCTTCTTGGTCATACGCACCACCGAACGATGGATCGTCATGCCTTCGATCAAGGCATCGATCGCACTGGCGGCGGGTTTGGAAAAATGCAGTTCCAGCGCCGCGCGGCTGCGTGCCATCCACTGCTCCATGATCGCGGTCATTTCCGGATGGCGCCGGGCAAACGCGTACAGCTCGTAGCTCAGCAGCAGGATACGCGGCGAGGCGGTGCTGTCGGCAAAGATGATGTTCACCACAGCATCGCAGGCTTGGTCGCGGTTCTTCGCAGCGCGGATCTCGGTGGCGAAGTTCTTGGAGACCTCCTGCGAGAAGCGGGTGAATGCCGCGATCAGCAGCTCATGCATGGAGCCGAAGTAGTAGGTGGTCGCGCTCAACGGCACCTGTGCGTGTTCGGCAACCTTGCGGAAGGTTGTCCCCGCCACGCCATGCTCGACGACCACCTGCAAGGTGGCCTGCTCAATGTGTTCTTTTCGATGTGGATCTTGCCGCCAGGTCCTGCCGCTCATCTGTCTTTATGCACGTATCGACCAGGTCGATGGTAATCCAGAGTTGACTTGCCAATTGGTACGGATGTACAAATTGACGCTGCTGGCTTTACGCTGCCCGCAGAAAGGCACCGGAGAGCATTGCTTTTTCGTCACGAGGACTAGGTATGACGGGTTCGGAAAAACACCAGGTCGATGTGGGCCGCAGGGCGACGCTGGGCGGTTTGGCCGCTGGCGGCGTGGTCATCGCAACCGGTGCAGGCGCAGCTCCATCCAGCCATTGGCAGCAAGGCAAATGGCTCAATGCGCCCAAATCGCACCGCATCCTGAGCGGCGATGTGCTGGAGGTCGTCACCGACAAGGGCACTGACTTCTGGCGCGAAACCCATTACGGGTTCACCCGCGATAGCGGGCACTTTCTTGGCATCGCGGCGCCGGTAGCGTTTACCTGCCAGCTGCGCGTCCGCGCAACGTTCGAGCAGCTCTACGACCAGGCTGGCCTCATGATCCGCGTCAACGAGCGGCAGTGGGTCAAGGCGGGCATCGAGCTCAGCGACGGTCGCGCGATGCTCAGCAGCGTGCTGACCGATGGCAAATCGGATTGGGCCACAGGGCCGTACGAAGCTGACCCGTCCGACTTCTGGATCCGCGCCACCGTCGACAAGGGCGTGCTGCGTCTGCAAGTCTCGAAGGACGGCACGTATTGGCCGCTGGTGCGGCTGTGCCCATTCCCGGTGGCCAGCACCTATCTGGTTGGTCCGATGACCTGCACGCCAGAGCGCGAAGGCTTGAAGGTGCATTTCTCCGACTGGAAGCTCGGCCCGGTGCTCGGCAAGGATCTGCACGATCTGTCCTGAGGGTTTAGCGCAGCCCACAAAACTGCTGCGTTTACCGCCAGGCGGACGTGGCCGGTGTTCGGTGCTTGGTGCTTGGTGCGGCACATGCCATGGGTGCACTCCGATTCTGAGTGCGCCGTCTAAACCGACCTGACGACTGTTCGCTCTGCTTTCCTGGATTGGCTAACAAAACGACTGCGTTCACCGCCAAGTGCGGGTGACCAGTGCTCGGAGCAGCATGTGCCACGTGTACATCCCGGTTCTGAGCGTGCCGTCCGCATCCATCTGACGACTGATCGCTGCGTTTTGTTAGCCGCTCTTAGTGGCTCTTGATGCCGTCTATCGCCTGGCAGCCGGTGTCTTCGCAGTTGGATGATTGATGACGTCTCATGCTTCACACCGTGCGCAACACCATGCAACCCGCGCCGCGTTCTTTATTCCCGGATTCGCCGTGTCGCTCTGGGCACCGCTGGTTCCGTTCGCCAAGAATCAGTCGGCATTGGACGAAGCAAGGCTTGGACTGGTGCTGCTGTGCCTTGGCGCCGGGTCGCTGATGGCAATGCCCATCGCGGGTCTGTGGGCATCGCGCGCAGGCTGTAGGCGCATCATGCTGGTCACCGTCGCCCTGATGTGCGCTGCATTGCCGTTTTTGAGCGCAATGCAGTCGGCGGCAGCATTGGGCGCAATGTTGTTTCTGTTCGGCGCCGGCGTTGGTGCGATGGACTGCACGATGAACATGCAGGCGGTCGCTGTCGAACGCGAGAGCGGCAAAGTGATGATATCGGGCTTCCACGCCTTCTACAGCATCGGCGGCTTTGCCGGCGCCTTGCTGATGACGGTACTGCTCAGCGTCGGCATCGCACCGACAATCGCATCGACAATCGGCGTACTCACCATCCTGATCGTCGCCGCGCTCACCGCCCCGTCTTGGAGAGCGGAGCAGGACACCCAGCCAGGCCCGCTGCTTGCCTGGCCGCGGGGCAGTGTGTTGTTGATCGGCATCCTGGCCTTTGTCGTGTTTCTCGCCGAGGGCACCATCCTGGATTGGAGCGCCGTCTTCCTGACGCAGGTTCGCAATGTCGATGCCACCAAGGCCGGCGCAGGCTATGTGATCTTTGCATTGGCCATGACCGCCACGCGGCTGTTTGGCGACGCACTTGTGGAACGCGTGGGCCGCGTCCGATCCATCATGGTCGGTGGACTGGGCGCATGCGCAGGCTTCCTGATTGCCGTGTTGACGCCGTGGTGGCAGGTCTCGCTACTGGGCTATGCGCTAATCGGGTTGGGATGCGCCAACATTGCACCGGCGTTGTTTTCGATGGCCGGACAACGGCGCGCCATGCCCGAGGGCATGGCGATCACCGCAATGACGACACTCGGCTACGCCGGCGTCCTGGCCGGCCCCGCCTTGATCGGCTTCGCCGCCCACGGCTGGGGACTGACCGCCGCGCTGATGCTCGTGGCTGCCGCCATGTGTGCGGTTGCCATCTCTGCCCGCTGGTTGCGATTGGGTAATGCTGAGTAGGGAGAGAGCTAGGGCTAGGCCAGAGTCTTGATCATCAGCATCCCCAGGGTCAGGGCAGCGATCAGCATCAATCGACGGGCTTGCATGTGGCGGTCTCCGGTTCTTGGGACATGTTGACCTCGATACGGATTTCAATGGCCGTCGCCCCTCGAGGCGGCGGCCCTCGCTCAGCCGCGCCGCACCGCCAGGCCCGTCTGCGCAACCAGCAGATCGATCCCCAACACCGCGCCGCCCAGTAGTGCGGGCCAACCAGCGTTGCCTAGTCACGTCAGGTACGTTCCCACAGTGGCCGCTCAGGTGGAAGCCGGCATTGGTGCGAAGGTGGAGCATCCGCTCCGCGTGAGTAAACGTAGATTCGGTCATCAGCGCTTATACGTGTGCTTTCCATGCACTGATGAGTGCTCGCAGCATTCGGCTAGACGCGATAATCCCTCGACCACACATGCGGCCGACACGCTGCAAGGTCTGCCGCACAAGGTGCGGTGCTATCAGCATGCAGGCATTAACTGGTCAGGAGCGCTTTGCGCTCATGCACTGATGCGTCGATCAACGCAACGGCGCTTCGGTCGCATTGACGTCTACGTTCGCAATGAATGCTCAGCAATCAGCAAGTTCATCACAGCCGCTGGCCTTCCAGCGCCAGCTACCACATGAACTTCATCTCACAGCCAAGGTAATTGCTGTCGTGACCGCCGGCGGTACGCACGGTGTCGCCGGCCTGGTAATGCACGGCTTCGATGGCGGTCTGCAGGTGTGTGTTGAGCTTCCAGTCACCGCGCAGCTGCAGATAGCGGCCGGTCCAGTGACTGCCGGTGCCGGCAGTGCCGGCCAGCGGAATGTCCGGCTGCACATACACGGCGTCGGCGGTGCTTTGCCGCCATAACAGGCCGAGCGAGGCGGTAACGCTCAGCTGCGCGGTGGGCCGCAGGGTGAGCATCGGTTTGATCTGCAGCAAGTTGCTATAGCCGGTGTAGCCGGCCAGGTTGATGTATGCGCCGTTCGGGAACAGCGGGTTGAAGGTTTCAAGCTGTCCATCGTCCGGATGCCGGTCGCCGGAGGCGGTATCGACCTGCAGCCCCAGGCGCGGCGTCAACGCGGTGTCCTGCCAGGTGTAGCCGGCCTTGAGGCCGAGCGCCCAGGCACGCGCACGGCTGTTGCCGACCTTTCCGCGTTGCCCCATCGCCTCAAGATCCCAGTCCAATGCAGTGTGCACACCTGCGAAGCGGGCATCGACAATATCGCGGCGCTCGTTGCCGGCCGCATCCAGAAAGCTGGCGTCATCCTGCCGATAGCGTGCGTAATACAGCGACAGTTCGTCGCTGCCCAGGACGTGGCGTTCGACGCGCACCGTATCAAGGCGCAGATGTCGATTGGAGAAGTCATCGAAGCTGCGCACATCGGCGTACTGGACCGGCTGGCTGACAAACGCAATCCAGCGCCATGGGCCGGTTTCGTAGTTGACCCACACCGCATCGAAAGATTGGCGCACGTTCGGGCCATCACGCAGCGAGACGAATCGCTGCAGGTCGAAGGCAAACTCCTGCCGGCCCACGCGCAGTTTTATATCGCCATCGGCCAGTGGCGCGGTGTAGGCCACGAACGCCATGCGCAGGTCGGCACGATTGGCATCGGCCGGGCCGATGCGGCGTTTATCCACTGCGCGTACGTCTTCCAGTTGGGTAAAGAGCTGCAAGTGCTCGCCAACCCGCACGTCCAGATGCGCCTGCAGGCGATGCAACAGATAGCTGTCGCTCTCGCGGCCGATACCCAGCGCAGGCGTGTGATTGCTTTCGAAGCGTTCGCGCAGGTTGATGCCGAACGATGCGTAGCCCGCGTCGCCAAGCGGGATATATTTCAGGCGATCGAACGGGTGCGTGCGCAGCGCGGGATCAGCAAGCGGCGACCAGTCTTCCTGCCAACGGTTGGACTTGATGGCAGGGCGTACCGGTGTGGCGGCGGTTGCATCGACCGAAGACTGCGCCCATGCATCGGCGCATGGGCACAGGACCAACATCAGGGGCAGCGTGAGGCGTAACGACATGTGCGATCAGGAATAGAGTTCGGCGTGCAGCTCGGCGACATAGCCACCGGGGAACTCCACCATCGCCGACTGTCGACCCGACGCGGCCACCGCAGGCACCAACACTTTTGCGCCGGACGCGGTGGCGCGCGCGAGCGTTGCCGCAAGGTCGTCCACTGCGTATCCGGTGAGCTCGTGGCCGTACGGATAGGGCAGGTGGCCGTCAGTCACCAACACCTGCAGCGCACCGAAGCCGGAGCTGATGACGATGCTGCGGTAAGTGACGCCAGGTCGGCCGATCAGCGTTGCGTCCGCACGGCGGTCATCGTGCAGCACCTTGCCATGAGAAAACTTCAGCCAGGCTTTAACGAACGCGTCGGCGCGGTCTGGCGAGACGTAGACGCGGTTCTCCGGAATCGTCGCCAGCGGTGCGTAATGCGGTGCGGTGTCGTGCCAGTACAGCTGCATGCTGACGCCGCCCGGCCAGGCGATCACCGCATCCATACCGATAGGATCCTTGAACGGCGCAACCAGCACCTCCGCTCCGGCAGCGCGTGCGGCAGTGATTGCCTGTTGCATGTCGGTCACCAGATAGCCGGTGCGTTCGCTGCCGAACGGGTGGGGCACCGGCGTACGAAATCCGAACAACGACACGGTGCCTGCCGGCGTCTGCACCAGTTGCGAACTGGTACTGCTTGGCGTTGGCGTGACCGTGGCGATCACCTGGCGCGTGCTTTGTCCGCTGAAGGTCGCGGCGAAACTGCGCGCAAACGCATCCACATCGGCAGGTGCTACATAAACGTGCGTAGTGTCGTACTGCGGGCCGACCGACACCGGCGCTGCAGCATCGGCAAGGACCGGAAGGACCGCGCTCAGCATCAGCGCGGCGGACAGGCTCAGGGAAAGTAGCGGACGCATGGAAGTTCCTTTGGGGAAAGAGGGCAGCGATGGCATCTCCTGCCATGGGCTGTCGATGCCTTTGCGGTAGGAGTTGGATGCACTTGAAGCGTTCTTGCGCGCCGGTTTGACTAGGACGCCTCCCGCATCGCGCTGTGTTTGTTGCCAAGTTGTTTGATCACGCGCGCGACCTGCTTTGCAGCTCTGCGCATCGCCACAGAGAACAACCGACTGATCGATGCGCCGTTTTTGCTGGATTCTCGCCGGCGACGTACTCGGCCTTACGCATGTGAGATGCACCATCAGATCGCATGGACGAGCGCGCTCACGCATCGCCTTCGTCGGTTCGCGCAGGTGGCGATGATGGCGCAGCCGGCGGCACACGTTTGCCTTCTGGCAGATGCCCGAACATATGTGGCTTGACCTGATGCCCGATCCACGAGGCCTCGGTCTGGCTGCGCGTTGTCAGCTGGCGCACAAGTGGTGGCAGTTGCTCGCCGACCAGGATGCCAAGCAAACCGACCAACGCAATGACCGGCGGCGCTGGCGAGCGCACATTGAGCAGGCTGTAGATCACACCAACCAGTAGACCGGCGCCAAGCGAGAGCAGATAGGGCTTCATCGTGCGACTGCCTGTGGTGACGCACGGTCCGCGCAGGTCGGTAGTGCATGGCATCTACGCGCCACCGCCAGCCAACGTGCCTGGCCGCACGGCAAGGGGAGTGCACTGCCGGCGAGCGCGTGGCGCTGGCCCGACACATCAGACATCGTCATGGACGCGATCTCTCTGGAGGGGGAATCGCTGGGTCATGGCGTCGAGGGACGTCAGCGATGTGGTCCATGCTGGACGCCTCGGACCGAATCCAGAACACCGCGTCGGGGCAGGGTCCGATGACTCGTTCGGGGGATGCGTGCACACGGCGCACGGCGCGCCTCCGCCATGCGTTCTGTACAGCAGGCGGGATCAGGCGACATCAACCAGCACGGCAGGTCTACATCGACGCATGGCAGGAAATGACGCAACAGCGGCATTGTTGCTGCGAGCGAGTGGGCAAAGAATGCACGCACACCACCCACCTACGGCAGCACCAGGGCACCTGGCATCTTCCCTGGATTGGTTCGGCACGCCACATTGGCTGCATGCGTCTTGCTGGCCGGATGTGCAGCGCCGCCATCGAAGGCGACGCCACTTGCAGCAGCGACATCGAGTGCCACATCCACCGAGGAGGCGTTGATCCCCGTCTATCGCGCTCGCTTCAATCGCGCGCGTGCGGTGATTGTGGTGGTGGGGGAGAACACAGGCGTGGAGATCAGCGACTTCCTGGTGCCTTTCGCGATCCGCTGCTGGCGTTCCTGATCTAACGCGGACTGCTCGCAGGATTAGGCGCTGCAGATCAATGAGTCGTGATCCACGCGGCCAATCACAAGTCACTCGGCGATTTGGCGCAAGCCAGTCATGTTGTCACCGGTCGGCTGCAGTTCGTTGAGACAGTCGTCCAGCGACAGTAGGGTGTGCGTGCGGAAGGCAACGATCGCCGCCTCATGCTCACTGGAAAAAACGATGGAGCGCGGCTGCCTCGGACCGTTGGGCAACTCCGCAACCGCGGTCCGCTTCTTCCACTTCGCCACGGTCTTTTGATTGATTCCGTAGCGCTTGGAGAGCGCTCTCAGCCTTGCTTGACGATGTTGTTTCGCTCGACGCATTGCCTCTGCCGTGGTGGCGCTTCAGGGCAGAACCTGGCCCATCGTGCTTGCTTCCAGTCGTGGGGAAAGAGTGCACCCTCAATGTCTGAGACCAAACACCTAGTCACTCGCCGGAGGATCAAACCGCAATCCGCCGCGGCTTTGCAGCGCGATGTTTTCGACCTCGACATGGCTCTTTTCCACCAGCATGTCGCCGGTCAGGCGCAGGTAGTCCTTGAAGTGCGGTGTCTGGCGATGCGAGGCATAGGCTGCGGCGTTGGCGTAGATCTCGAAGAAGAACCATTGATCCGGCCGCCCCTTGCGGGTCGCAGCATACATCGCCAGCACGCCGGGCTCGACCTGCATGGATTTGCGCATCTCCTTCGTAACGATGCGATGGAATTGGGCGAGGTCTTCGCGCCTCACCGTCACCTCGACGATGCGCGCTTCCGGCGCCCTGCCGCGCTGCAGGATCGATAGCGCAGCCGGCTGCTCCGCGAGGAACACTGGATCGGTCTCGACCAGGCGCTTGTCTGTGACCAGCGACCGCGTCGATTCGAGGAAGCGCCGATAATGGGCAGTCTCGATGTGGCGCCGATAGGCTGCCTCGTCGGCATATAGTTCGAGCACGTAAGCCAGGCCGGGTTTGCTCAGGCTGGCGACCGCATGCATCGCCAGCACACCGGGCTCGTCGCGGAGCTAGGCTTGCATGTTGTCCCGGCCCGCAGCATCGAACACTTGCGCCCGCGCAGGATCGGTCTGCAATTCGAAGAGACGCACCACCGGCTGCGCGGCGGCAATCGGGGCGACCAGCATCGTTGCCATGGTCAATAGAATTCTCCAGCAGTTCACGTCAGTCCACCTTGGTTCGACGGGCGCTTACAGATTGAAATGTTCATGGTGCGCCCCGTCGACGGTGGTACTGATTGTCGTTCGGGCCGTCCTGTATTCCCGTGCCGTCGCGGTGGGCGTTGCCGGGGCGGCGCGCGTCTGGCCAGTGCGTGATGCCAGACGCGCACCGGACCACGTCGCCTGCCGACGTCCGCATCATTCCGGTGTGTGGTCCATGCCTGCGGTCATCACCAGGCGTAGGCCGTTGAGGCGGGTTTGCCTGGCGCAACGTACGCCGACGAGGCGGTAGCGTCGTGTTCGACATGACCGACTCACAGCCCCAGCAATCGCGCCGCGTTGCCGTGGGCGATGAGCGCCTTTTCCGCATCGCTGACGGGCAGGTGGTCGATAAAGGCGCGCGCGCCATCGAGACTCTGGTAGGGGTAGTCAATGGAATACAGGATGCGTTGCGCGCCCATCAGGGCGTACACGAACTGGAAATGCGGCAGGGTGAGCATGCCGCTGGGGGAGACGTACACGTGTTCGCGATAGGTCTGCACGATAGAACGTTCCAGACCCGAGGCTTCCTGCGGAATGGAATCCTCCAGCCGCTGCAGGAAGAACGGCACCATCTCGCCCCAGTGGCCACTGATGACCTGCAGGTTGCGATGGCGGTCGAATACCCCGGCCAGCAGCATGCGCACGACCTGGATGCCGGCTTCGTTGTGCCAGCCCCAGGCGAACATGGACAAGCGTGCGCTCAGCTCGGGATCCAAGCCGCCGTAGTAGGGCGCCTGCACCGCAGGCAGCGGTAAGCCGGGATGGACGTAGAGCGGCACCTTCAGCGCGTCCAACGCAGCGAGGATCGGCGCGTAGCGCGTATCGTCCAGAAATGTATCGCCAGGGCGGCCGTTGATCAGCGCGCCCTTGAGGCCCAGTTCCTTCACTGCACGCTCCAGCTCGCGCGCAGCGGCGTCTGGCGCCTGCCAGGGCAGGGTGGCGAAACCGGCATAGCGGGTGGGGTGGGCCTGCACCGCCTCCGCCAGCCTGTCGTTGGCTGCACAATTGAGCGCGATGGCGTCGGCCGACGGTAACAGTTGCGGGAATCCGCCGAAGGACAGCACCTGCATGTCGATGCCCGCCGCATCCATGTCGGCCAGGCGCGACGCGCCCATCTCCAGCGCCTTGTGCGCGGAGTCGGCAGGCGCGATCACATGCGGGCGACTGCGATCGGTCACCTGCCGGCCATCGATCACGCGGCGGCCCCAGTCGGCGAGGTAGGGCGCCTCGGCGCGTACGCGCGCCTGCGCGGCCTGTCCGATCGCCGGATCGAGCACGTGTTCTTCGACGCAGATCAGTTTCATGATGCTCCCGTTGAAAGAGGGATCGGACGCAGGCAGCCATGGTCATCGGCAGCAACGCGAGCAGTCCGCGCCGAGCGTGAAAGCCTGCCGCCATATCCGCATGCGATCAGGCCAGCAGCGCGTCCCGCAGTGCGACGCCCAGGCTCGCCGCAGACTGCGGGTTCTGGCCAGTGATGAGCCGGCCGTCGACGATCACGTTGTCGGCCCAGTTGGATGCGTTCTGGTGATGCGCACCACGTGCGTTGAGCGTGGACGCCAGCAGAAAGGGCACGACGTGCGTCGATTGCACTTCCTCTTCCTCATCGTCCGTGAAGGCGGCGACCTGCTTGCCGGCGATCAGCAGGCTGCCGTCGGCGCGTGTCGCGTTCACCAGGGCCGCCGGGCCGTGGCACACCGCCGAGACGATTCCGCCCGCCGCATCGATCTCGCGGATCGCGTTCTGCGCAGCGGCGCTGTCGGGGAAGTCCCACATCGTGCCGTGGCCGCCGGCGAAGAAGATCGCCGAGTAGCGCGCGGGATTCACCTCGTCCAGGCGCACCGTGTTGGCGATCGCATGGCGGAATTCCGCATCGGCCCAGTAGTGCGCGATGACTGGATCGTGCAGGTCTTCCATCCCGTCCAGCGGTGCGTCGCCGCCCTGGATCGAGGCAAATTCCACCTTGATGCCAGCCTTGTGCAGTTTTTCCAGCGGATGGGTGACTTCGGCAAGGTTGTAGCCGGTGGGAATGCCTGTGTCGCCCTTCACCGCGCAGCTGGTGACGACGAAGAGGACTGGCAGGAGGTCTGAGGCGTGCTTGGGCATGGTCTTGGAATTCCTGTGTTCGAGCGAGCTCTGGTCTATGGTCAAGCGACTGCATCGAGTCCGAGGTGCTTGTCGAAAAATGCGCGAGCGTCGCAACCGTCGGATCGATGTCGTGCGGCAGCTCGGACAGTGCGATGTGGGTGGTGCCTGCGATCACCAACAGCGACCTGGCTCCTTGGTGAGCGCATCGGCCTGGCCGCTGTAGCCCTTCCTTGATAACGGTCTGCTGCCGGCAACCAGCAGTGGCGGCGACGTCAGCGGCTCCGGCAAGGTGTTGAAGATCGAGACCGCCGGCAGGGCGAATGCCGACCAGCACCGGAAAATTGCTGTCCTCGCTGGAATTGCCGGGCAGTTGCAGGCGGGCGACGATCTGCACGGCCCGGTTCTGAAAGCGGGACGGCTGGACCATCGGTCTTCATCAGGACTCAGGCGTTGCCGGATGCGAAGAGCATTTCCCAGTTCGTAAACGGGCCGAGCGGGATCACCTCCCAGCCGATCAGTCCGGCCTTGGCCAGCGGAAACGCGCTCAGTACTTTTTGCGCCGTTTCGACCGAGTCGGCTTCGGCAATGATCGCAACGCCAGGGCGATCCTGGCGGAAATAAATGTCGCGGACGAAGCCGCTTTTGTAGTCCTGCCAGCAATGGCGGGCTTCGTCCAGCATGTGCGGCTGGTACTTCTCCAGGCTGGCGCCGGGCTGAGGCGTGTCGAGGCAGAGGAATTTCATGGCAGGTCCTTGTGGAAAATCGATGGAAGTAAGTCAGGCGGGTTCAACGCGGGCGGATGCAGGTCCGACGGAACCAAGCCGGCGCACGGTCTCGGCCACGCGCTGTCCAAGGTAGGCGGCCGTTTCCAGATCGCTTGCGATGGGGGTGTCGTCCGGGCCCTGGTCGCCGTTGGATTGCGCCATGGCGCCCAGCCAGCTTCCGAGTCTGTTGAGGTCGTGCACGCTGCCTCGGCTGCTGTCATTGCCGGGTTTCAGGTCCAACCCCACCCACACCATGCCGTGCTGCGCGGCGAACAGCGCCATCTGGATCAGCGAATGCAGCTTGTCGCCGTTTTGCGCACCGGAATTGGTGAAGCCGGCGGCGATCTTGTCGCGCCACTTCATCGCGTTCCAGGCGACCGCGGTGGAGTCCTCGCAGAACTGTTTGAAGCGAGCGCTGGGCGCGCCGTTGTAGGTAGGCGCACCGAAAACGATGGCATCGCTGGCTGCGAGGGCCGGCCAGGGAATCGGTCCGTCGGAGATCGCGATCAACCGCGCTTCGGTTCCAGACACGCGGCGAATGCCTTCGGCAACGGCTTCGGCCTGCCTGCGTGTATGGCCGTAGCCGCTGTCGTAGACGACGCAGATGCTCGGCGGAGGAGTGCTTATCGATGACATGCCGGCATCATGCGCGGCGCATCTCTAAACCAGAAGTCGTCAATTGGTTGATCGTCTATCAACCTGCAGTTGATAATCTTCTTTCCGGCATGCCGCCACCCATCTGAGCACAGCATGGATTCGCCACACCGCGTCCGCGCCATTCTTTCCTTCGTGCACGCAGCCGACGGCGGCAGCTTCGCGGCGGCCGGGCGCACGCTTGGCGTGACCTCCGCTGCGGTCAGCAAGAACGTCGCCACTCTGGAAAAGGTGCTGGGCGTGCGCCTGATGAACCGCACGACGCGCACGCTCAAGCTCACCGACGAGGGCGTCGCGTTCCTGCGGCGGGCACGGCTGGCGCTGGAAGCATTGGACGCGGCCGTCGATGCCGTTGCCATACAGCGCGAGCAGCTCAGTGGGCGTGTCCACATCACCACCAGCGTTTCGTTCGGACAGGAACATCTGATGCCAGTGCTGCCGGGCCTGCTGTCGCGGCATCCCGGCTTGTCGGTGGAGGTGGACTTCGACGACCGCGTCGTCGATTTCGTGCGCGGCGGTTACGACCTGGCCCTACGCGGGGGAAACATCCGCGATTCCGCGCTGGTATCGCGCCCGGTCTGTCGCCTGAACACCGTCCTCGTCGCTTCGCCCGATTATTTGGCGCGCCACGGCGTACCGCGCGATCCCAGCGAGTTGCGCCAGCACAGGCTGATCGCGCGGCGCTTCCTGGGCGGTGCGGTGGCGACATGGAGTTTCCGCGCGACAGACGGCGGTATCGTCACCCTCGATCCGTCCGACACCGCGCTGCTGACGTTGTCGGCACCAGCAAGCCTGGTCGCGGCCGCATGCGACGGCATCGGCATTGCACAGGTTGGTGTGCATCTCGCATGGGAGGAACTGGTCTCGGGCAGATTGAAGATTGTCCTGCACCGCCAGTACCACCCCGGCAGCTACGAAATGGTCATCCAGTATCCCCACCGCGCCCTGATCGCTCCGCGTGTGCGGGTCACGGTGGACTACCTGCTGGAGGCGTTTTCCGCAGATAAGACCTTGCACGTGCCATTGAAGATGCTGGATGCCTATGCGGTAAGTGCGACTTGACGCATGGTGCTGTCGAAGCGTGCCACTGGTGCTGAAGGCGCCAATGAAATGCTATGGACTCAACTCCAGGAATTTCTGGATGCGGCGCATGCCGAGCGAGACACTTTGAACCAACACATGCGCGCCACTGAAGACCGGGCATATGCGGAGATCATTTCGTGCGCTTCAGGAGTCCAATGCACTTGAGGCACAACTGGCCAAATTGAACGATCCGCCGGCAGCACTTGAGGCGGCGTGGCATCAACATCGCGGACGGAGTCAGCCCAAGCACCCCAAACACGCGCGCGCTACGAGATGGTGCGGCAAAGCGGCTGCTACCTGATGCCAAGCAAGCGACCGTGTCGCAATGAATGGCGAGTACAGCAGCAAGGCCTTACTGAGGATCGTGCCCCTTAGAACTTGTTCAAAGTCTTCTAAGCATCAACGCGCGCAAAGCCAAAACGGCGGGCATTGCTGCCCGCCGCCAATCGCTGCGTATTACATCTGCGGCAGTCGTTACTGCACGCAGGTCGCCACGGTGTTCTGTACCGAGGTACGGAACGCAGCGACGCCATCGAGGTAGGCAAAGCCGGCTGGTAATGCCGGACGCGTGGTGGTGTTGTAGAAGATACCGAACAGATCCTTCACTGCCTGCACGTGCGCGGCGCTGCCATTGCCGCTGGTATAGCCGGCAACGTAGGTGATGGCCGCGATCGGGTACGCATTGGTGATCGATGCGGCCGGGTTGACTAGGCGGACGCAATTCTTGACGGCCTGCGTTCCGGTACCCGGCGCTGCGTTGACGGTGGCACCGTCCAGCACGCGACCACTCAGCAGGGCCGCCGCTGCCAGCGACACCGGGGTTCCGTTCTGGCCAAACAGCGCCGGATCGAATCCGTTGACCTTGGCGTACTTGGCAGACTGCAGCAGCACTTCGCCAATGTCGGCATACCCCAGCGCATTGGTGTTGGTCGTTGCGCGCACCGCGGTGACCACACCGTTGTTGCCACTGGCGCCGATACCGCGCGAGCCGTACACCGTGCTCACACCGCCCGGTAGTGCCGAGTTAAAGGTCTGGTTGGGGGTGAAGACAAAGCCCGACGGCACATTGGCCGTGCCATTACAGGTACGCGCCAGATAGCTGGTGAAGGCGAAGCTGGTGCCGCTGCCATCGGTACGGTAGACGATCTTGATCGGGCCGGTTGCGCCGCTGCCGGAGACCAGCGACCAGTCACTGACCTGGCCGGAATATATCTGGCAGACCTGTGCGGAGGTCAACGCCAGCGCGGTGGTGGCGGTGCTCTGCGACAACGCGATGGCACCGGCGATGGTCGGAATCTGCACCACGCCGACGCGTGCTGCGGCATTGCTGCCGCTCAGAAATGCCTGGTAGTCGGCGGTGCTGTACGGTGCATCGGTGCCGATGAAATCCGGCGTGGCGGTGGCTGCGCTCAGGCCAGCGGGGGCGACGCTGAAATCGTTACACGCTTGGTTGGCAGCGACGGTACCTGCAAGCGTGTTCTTGCCCGTGCCGCTACCGGTCTGGCAGTACGACACCTTGTTGCTGTTGGCGCCCGCGCTGAACGTGGCGAAGATCGAGCCTGCGCTGATCCCGGCAACGGTGCTGCTGCCGCCAGCGGTGTTGCCGGCATTGGTGGACAGACGCGCATCGGGGTTCGGCGTCAGGTAGGCATTGCCCACATAAGGCTGCGCCGGGAAGGTCGCGCCGCCACCGTACAGATTTTCGGCAGCCATGGCGGGGGTCGCCAGGACAACAAGAGCGGCCGCGACGGCGGTGGCGAGCGAAACGGGGGACACAATGGAAGTGCGCACTGCTTTTCTCCTTCATTGGAAAACAGCGGATCGGATGGGTTTATCCGTGCGAATTGAATGCGATTAACTATCGCAAACCCAGGCTGCGCTTCTTGCATTATGGTTGCGCGACAAAATTAAATTTCTTTTGTGACTTCGGTTAATTGCGACACGTTGCAACATTCATGTTTCGACCGCATACGGATTTACGCGGGAATGTCAGATTTACTGCATTCGCACGGGGCAATATCTCCATTCGATGACGAGCGCAAGCGCTGGCAGCATCACGGAGTTTTCCGGCAATTGGCATCGTTTTCGGGGCAGTCACCGAATCCCACCACCTGGACGGTGATGATCGATGGCGTGTCGGTGACAGTTGCCGGACGCTTGGCGACCTCGCTGGCGGCATCAGCCACTGCAGAGGCTGCATTGGATGCACTGCTGAGCGCACTGGTATTGACGCTGCGCGTACTGCCAACCCCGACCGCATCGCCCTGGACCTGGATATTGTCGGCATTGGCAACGAACTGCGAGGCCACCACCAGATTACCGGCGGCGCGAATACCTGCATCACCCGCGTCGACGGTGCCGCGCGGCGCAACCAGCACGGCGTTTCCACGCGGATCGCCGGGATTGAGTTGCAGCGTGGCGATGCCGGCACCGCTCACCTGTCCACTGGCGTCCAGCATGCAGAACTGGTCCTGGTCGCACAGATAGCGGGCGCGAGCGCGCTCGGCACTGGTCTTGCTTCCCTTGCCGGCGTTGATGTCGCCGTTGGAGCTCCACACGGTCAGGTTGCCGCCACGCTGGGTGAAGATTCGGCTCTGCGCGAGCAACACGTTGGCATCGGTAAACAGGCCGATCTCCCCCTGGCCGACGGCCAGAATGCCTTGTTGCGCCGGGCCGATCAGCACATTGCCTTGTCCATCGACCACGCTCGGCGGGGCCAGCACGCTACCGATCTGCAGATCGCCGCCTGGGCCGAGCACACGGATGTCGCCGCCGCGTTCGGTCTGCAAGGTCGAACCACGCATGTCCAACGCACCGGTGCGCACGCGCTCACTGGCACCGTTGGCGCCGCCTTCCAGGTTGTTGCGCGTGTAGCCCAGGCTGGCGGGGAACAGCAGATCGATCGCGGCATAGCCGCGTGCGTACTTCTGGAAATCGGCACTGGCGGGATTGGCGTAGCCTTCGCCCACCTGTTTAAGCACGTCCAGAAAAACGCGCTCGGTCAGCAGCCTGCGGGTGCTGGCCGGCAACCGGTTGAAGGTCTGCCAGGCATCTGTTGCGGTTGCGGTCGCCGCCGCGGCCGTGTCGGTGTTGGCCTGCAACGCGGGGGATGGCTCGGTTCCGACACTGTCAGCCGAATGCAGGCGACTGAACGCGAGCAACCATTGCTGATACGTGGCGTTGCTATGTGCGCTGGACGGGTCCAGGTATTGCGTGGCGAAGGCATCGGCTTGTTCGCCATTGGCAATGCCGTAGCGCACCACCAGGTCCGCGCCTTCGCTGGGCAATCCGGTGTTGCTGCGGTTGCCGGTAGTACGGATGCCGCCGGCATTGCGGTCGTTGAGCAATGCAGCGCTCAGCGCCTCGTTGGCCGAGGTGAGCGGACCAAGGTTGCGCCCGGCCTGTACCTCGAAGGTACCCGGGCCTGCCAGCTCCATCCAGCCCCAGCGCACCGCCTCGGTACTGGTGCTTTGATTGGCACCGCCCTGCACCGGGGTGTAGTAAATATCGCGTCCCGCTTGCACGCGGGTTATATCGCTCAGCCGGTAGTTTTGTGCACGCAAATCCAGATTGACGATATCGCCGCCGGCGCGCAGATCGGCGGGTTTGGGCAGCTTGATGGTCAGCGGATTGACCATGAAGCCGTCTACCGCGTAGCCGCCGACCAGATCGCCATCGCGGCTGTACAGGCGCACCGGCTGGGTGTCTTGGCGATGCAGGTTGAGTTTGTCGGTTGCCGCTGCAGCACTGTCGTCGCCGGCATAGGCGCCGGTTTCATCCAGCATCGCCAGTTCGAACTTGCGCCTGCCGCCGCTCAAGGTGTCGTCGAACAAGCGGATATCGTCCTGCGCCAGGATCTCCAGTTGCCCCTGCGCGGACGGATACAGCCGGCCGCTGGTTTCGATCTGGATGGCGCCACCATGCGCGTTTGCATACAGCTGTGCGGGCAGAACGCTGTCGAATACGCTGTCGGTGAGGATGGCGCTGTCGGTGCCGCGACTCGGGTCGCGTTGCCCGTTGAAGAACAGCACGCCAGGCAATTTGAGCGTTCCCAATCGCACATCGCCATTGAGTGCATCGATCCCGACCGAGGAGTTCTGGCCGTAGTCGGTGGTCGCACGCGCGCTAGCGCCCAACAGCGGACCGATGCTGCCGGTGGCAGTGAGATAGGCGGGATTGACGATGGCGCCAAGCGCGACATCGCCACCGGCGTGCACGGCCCATTGGCCGTCCTGCACTGCCAGCACCGGGTCGACCGCGCTGCTCACGGTACGTGGGGTGCCATTGATATCGAAGCCTTGCGCGCTCAGGGCAAACGCGCTGCCCAGACTGCCGCCGGCGCTCAGGTTGCCTTGTCCACGTGCGACGAAGTAATCGCCGCCCAGCACATCGCGCCCGGCTTGGACATCGAGATCACCGCCGCCGTACGTCTGCCGGCCATCGGCCACCAGCTGGTAACTGGTCGGCAGGGAGACCGACAGTTCGCGGATATCGCGACCGGCTTGCACCGCCACGTCGCCACCGCTGGCCAGCACCCCCTGAGCGAAGCCACCATAGTTGATGAGCCCGGCGCGTGGGGTGGTGCCATCGGTGTCCAGCGGATTACCCACTTGCAACCAGGGCCACCAGTACTGACCGACATAACTGCCGGTCACTCCGGTTCTGCTGCCGTCGCGATCGTAAATCTGGCGGTTGCCCACAATATCGCGCCCGGCCTGCAGCTGGATGTTGCCAGCAGCGTCGGCGTTGGCCTGCGCGCTGACGATCTGATCGGCCGCGCTGCCGTCATTACGCACAACCCGAACATCGGTGCCGATCTCGCCATCGCCAGCGGGCCGGCCGGCGGTGTAGATGCTGGCCGGTGCATCGGCATCGGCAAAACGCAGATCGCGTGCGGCGGCGATCTGGATGCTGCCGGTTCCGGTACGCACTACGGTGGGAAGCAGCAGGTCTTTCAGGCCGTCTTCCTGGTAGCGCTGGTGACCATCCAGCACCACGTCCGCAGTGCTGTCGGCGCGCAGCGCATCGGGACGAATGCCGGAAAAATCTGCGCCGGCGATGAGGCGGTAACTGCTGCTGTCGCCACCGATCAGGCTGGTGGTCGCCATCGGCAGCGGATTGTTGGCGTTGGCCTGCAGGGACGGCGTGTTCTGGGTGGCCGCCGGAAGCAGCGCTCCCAGCACTGGCAGCGCTGGTGCGGTGAAAGTGGGCAATGCGAACTCACCTAGCGCGTTGTAGAACGCAGCCAGATCCAGCACGTAGCGCTCGTAATTGCTGAGGTATTGCGGGTAATCGGCGGGCGAGCTCGGCGCCGGTGGCGCCACCGGCTGACCGGGATAGTCCTGCACCGGGTAGCCCAGTTCGGGCGCGTAGTTGGCGATGAAACCGCCCAACAACGTGTCGTAGGGCGGGAAGGTGCCTGCCCATTCCGGCTGCGATTTCTGCAGCATGGCCAGTAACTGCATGTACTGGCCGTAGTACTGCAGGGCCTGTTCCTGGTCGCCACCCAGGCTGGACGGCGGCGCGGGAACCAGGCCGTCCAGGGTGGCGAACAGCTGGTCCTGCCCGAACGCGAGCACCGCCTGATAGCCGGAGTTCGCCGTGGGATAGCTGGCCTGCGGCCCGCCACCGCCAAAGGGGTTGCTGAGTTGATAGAACCCGTCGCTGAGGCTGGCCTTGACGATCACGGCCGATTCGGCGCGCAGGCTGACCGTGGGTGCGTTGCCGTTGTAGCGGAAATCCAGTTGATTGCGGTTGGCGCCGGCGCCCAGGTTCCAGTTGCTCAGCACGCGGATTTCGCCGCCGTTGAGGGTAGGGTCGGGGTTACGCAGTTCGATACCCGGGCGGGCGTGCAGATTCGGCACATTCGCCAGACGCTGCTCGAACGTAAAGCCGGGGCGCTGCACAAATCCCATCAAGGTGCCGGGGGTGCGCGCCGCATCGTCGGCATAGCCATAGAACTGCCGATGCGCGAGATTGGCGTTGTCGGGGGTAAAAAGATAACGGCTCAGGTAATCGGCGATCTGTTCCGGCGTGCTCGGCGCCACTGCGATCGGCGTGCCGGTCATGTCCGACCAACTGCCTGCCACCAGGCTGCCTTGTGCGTCGTACCAGCCGGCCGGGTCGACGATGCCATCGAAATGCTTGGCCGTATCGGTGCTGGCGTCGGTGGTGCTCCACACCGCATACGCTTCAAGATCCACGCTACGCGCGCCGCGGATGCTGGCGCCATCGGCGACGGTGACGTTGACCTCGTCATCGTTCAACAGCGGCGTGCGGATCTGCACATCGCCACCGGACAGGCCACCGGCACTGCCGCCGGAGACATCCAGCACGGCAGCGGCACCGATGGCGATGGTGCCCGCCGCTGCGGCCTGCACGTTCTGATAGCCGAACTCTGGATTCAACGAGCCATCCGCCACGCCGCTGCTGCCGAGCTGGATGCTGCCGCCGCGTTTGTCGGCGGCACTGCCACGCGCCAACAGCTGGCCGTCGATGGCAACGCCGTGGCGTCCCCACAAAGCGATGCTGCCGCCTTGTATCCCGGAGGCATCGATGCGGCCGTCGATGCGCAGATTGCCATTGTCCGCATCGCGGCCGGCGACGGACGCGCCGCCATCGGCGGTGAGGCTGATGCTGTCCGCACGCAAGCTGCGATCGGCCGACAGCCACAGATTGCCGCTGCGCGCATGTACGTCGATGGCGCCATCGAAACCGCCTGCGGCCAGTTGCGCGGCCAACGGATCCAGCGCGACCGGGCTGCCCGAATCCAGCACGAAACGCCCGCCGCGCCCCTGTGCGGCGGTGCCGTCGATGCGGCCGGGCAGGGTGACGCTGCCTTGCGCCGCTATCAGCGTCAGCGTGCCGGCGTCGGCCTGTGCTGGGGCGCTCACGTCGAGCCGGGTGGAAGCATCGGCAGACACATCGCCATGCGTGGCAGCGAGCGTGATGCTGCCGCCGGGCGTGGCGTGTACGCGGTCGAAGAACGTGTCCACAACGCCGGCCGCGTCCAGGGATGCGCCATCGTGCAGGCGCACTGCACCCTGGCTGCTGCGCAGCTGGATCGCCCCGGAGTTAGCGCGGATCAGCGCGGTGCTGTCGACACTGCCGCCTTGCAAGGTGATCCGGCCGCCCAGCGGGCGGGCGGTGTCGCTGCTGCCTTCACTGCGCGCGAGCCGTAGTGCGCCGGTGGTGATCAAGGCATGGTCGGCACCGGCGTCGGCCAGCAGCAACGGCGCGCGCAGGTCGACATCCACGGCGCCGAAATCGAATTCGCCACGGTCGCGCACCACCACCTGCTGGGTGGCCTCGATCGCGACCGCTGCAAAACCGGCCAGTTGCTTGTCGCCGCCTGCAAACGCCACCTCGCGCCCTTGCAGTCGCAGCAGACCGCTGCCTGCGACCACGCCGGCAGGATCGGCTGCAGCGCCCAGGTTGGACAGGGTCAGCCGATCGACCTGCAGGCTGACCGAGCGACCATCGCCGATGAAGCGACCGGCGCTGAGAGTGAGGGCGTTGTCCACGCGCAGGTCCAGGCCACCAGCAAACGTCATGTCGCCATAGCTGTGCAGGCTGATCTGCCTGGCCTGCCCGAACTGGGCCAGGCTGGCCAGACCGAATACCAGCCCATCGGCATCGCTGCTGACCGCTTGTGTATCCAGGCGCACCCGGCCGGCGCTGGCATCGATCTGCTCGCCGCGCAGCACGGCGCCCGCAGCAATGGCGCTGGCGCCGGTGGAATCCAGCGTGAGCGCCGCACCACCCTCCAGGCGTGCTCCATCGCCGATCTGCAGCAGCGCCTTCGACTGCGCGGCATCGGGCACATTGGCGCGCTGCAGCGCAACGGGACCCACGCCGGACAGGCGCAGCAGCGCACCGTCGCCGCTCTCTCCAGACGCCTCGCCCAGCAACAGCGGTGTGGCGACCCGCGCGTCACTGCCGGCCTGCGCCTGCAGCACGCTACCGGCATCGATGTAGACGCCGCTGCCGCTGCTGTCGCCGCCAGCGGCCAGCAACAGCTCCGGTGCGCGCAACGCGGTATCGGCAGTGTTGCTGACCCGCACACGTTGCGATGTCACGTGCACGCGCGTGCCCGCCGTGGTCTGCTCGCGCACGCCGCCCAGCAACAGGCTGCCGGCGTTCAGCGCATTGAGCGCGCCGGCGTCGATCCCCACGTAGCCATCGCTGGCAACCTGCCCGCTACCAAGCACCTGCAGCGCACGTGCGGCAATGTCCACCTGCGCGGCGCTGCCGCCGTTGGCAGCCGCGGTGGAGAGCGTGGCGCCCAGGCCGAGCCGCTGCGTGGCTGCCAGAATCAGCTGCCCACCATCGCGCGGCAATTGGGCTGCCGCTTGCTGGCTGAGGCTGGCCTGCGCATCGAAGAAGGCGGTGGCACGGGTGCTGGTGTACTCCGAATACCGGCCCCAGGTCGCTGCCGACTGCACCTCGAACAAGTGCGCGCGCGCATTGCGCGTGCCGCTCAAGGTGTCGACGAAATGACCGGCCACCACGGCGGTGCCGTCGGGTGCCAGCAGGTTCTGCGCCGCCGTGGCATCGCTGCTGTCGGGCCGCATCACCACCCGGAAGGCGCCGGGCAGGGTGGCGTACCGGGCCGGCAGCAGGGTGTAGGTGCCGCTGGCCAGGCCAGGCACACCGTCCAGGTACACCGCACTGCCGGGTGCGGGTGCGCCCTCCAGGCGTTCGAACGGCGCATCGCTGGCGGCCAGCAGCGATTGCGGGCCGGGCACGATGGCATACACGCGGCGTCCATCGGGGTACAACGGCACCTGCGTGGCCGCGCCGCTGGCATAGCTAGTGTTGCTGGAGGCCAGCAGATCGCGACTGCCGCCGGTGCCTGGCACCCACTCGCTGGCCAGCAGATCGCCGCCGCCAGACAGGTCCACGCGCGCGCCGGGGGCCAAGGCCACCGCGTCGCCCGCAAGACGGATCTGTTTCTGTGGCGGGGCGGTCAGCGCAGCCGAGGTGCCTTGCACGGTGCCGTCGTAGCGCCACTGGCTGCCATCCACGGTGGTGCCATACGGCAACACCGCGCCTTCCAACGACACCGAGGTCAGGCTGCCGGGCTCCAGGCGAACCTCGCGCGTGGGCGTGGTGGCGCGGGTGCCGAAGACGGCATCGGCCGCGCTGTCTTCGGCGGCCTGGACGCCGAGAATCAGCCGGCCGTTGGGTGCGCGCAGGCGGCCCTCCTGCACGATGGTGGTGGCGTCCATGGCCAGCGTAGCGCCGGCCGACAACGGCAGCGCCGGCACATCGCCGATTGCTTGCAGATGGATCTGGGTGTCGGCGCGGGTGCCGCTGGCATCCACCGCGCCCAGGGCACGCACCAGGAAGGTTTCGCCGCTACCCGGATACACCTGCGCGGCGCGCAAGGTCAGATTGCCGGAGGTCAGCAGGTCGCCGGCACGCGGGGTGGCAACGCCGGTGGCGTTCTGCGCATAGGCGTAGGCCACCGGGGTGTGGAAGCGCAGCGCCCCACTGCTGGACAGCAGCGTATTGCCAATCCCGTCGAGCGTGAACTGGCCGCCCACATCGATCTGCTGCGCCTGCACCGCCAGGGTGGTATCGCTACCGGCACGCGGCTGCGCCAGCGTGATTTCGCCGGCGCGCTGCAGGCGGTAGCCAGACAGGCCCACGTAGGCAGCGCCAAGATCGACCCGGCTGCTGTTGGCCAGTGACGAGAAGTCGGTTGCATCGCTGCGCAACAGCGCATAGGACGGCGCGTTGAACAGCAGCGCCCGCGACAGCTGCAACGACACATCGCCGGCAAACCCGACCGGCACCAGCGGCCGCGCTTCGGTAGGTGCCAGGTCGCCAACCTGCAAGGTGTCGATGCCGGCGCCGGTGAGACGGTCGGCGGCGAAGTACAGCGGGCCCGGCGTGGCGGTTGCCAATGGCAGCGGCGCACCGGGTTGTGCGCCTTGCGGCAGGCGGCTGCCGTGCTGGGTGAAGATCACCCCGCTGGGTCCGGGCAGCAGCAGCCCGTTACCGGATTGCAGCTGCAGCGGCAGCAGCGACAAGCTGCCGTCGCGTTGTTGCGACGTGCCGCCGGCAGCCTGGATGCGTCCGTCGAAGAACAGGCCGGTGGCGGCGGCCAATGCCAACTGGCCGCCCGCACTGCCCACCGTCTGCGCCTGCAGCGGGTCGCCTGCGCCAATCAGCGGGCTGCCGCTAGGTAGGTCCAGCGTGGCGGCGGCGCCGCGCAGATCCAGTTGGGCGCCAGCAGCGACGACAACCGCGCCGCTGTCGTTGCTGAGCGTGATGCTGCCACCATCGAGCACGCGGCCGCTGCGTGGCTGCACCAGCCCGCGCGCGCCAGGCCGCCATGCCGCCTGCGGGTCGAGCACCGCGACGCCGGACACATCCAGACGGCTGCTTTCGCCAAGCCAGACCGATTTGCCCGGCAGTGCGTAGGCCTGGCCTTCGTCGATATCCGGCGGTGCGGACAATCCCGAACTGGCCGAGGTGTCGCCGGAGAGCAGGATGTGGCCGCCCTGGGTCTGGATGCCGCCGAGCACCGTGACCTGGCCGCGCCCACCCAGCCGAACCGTCGCACCCGGGTCCAGCAGCAGCTGTGCGTCGCGCTCCATCCGCACCTGCCCGGTGCCGTCATCCAGCGTGGGATTGCCAGCGACACGGCCCAGATAATCGCCACCACGCAACGCGAAATCGGTGCTGGGACGATAGAACGGATCCAGCTGACCCAGCGAGACGTAGCCATTGCCGCCGGCCTGCGCGGCACCGGCGAACACCGCGCTGTCGCTGGGCGCCGTGGGCAGTGTCTGCAGGTTCGCAAGCAGGCTGCGCTGGCTCACCCGCACCTGGCTGCCGGCGGCGATGCGGGCATCGTGCTCGGCGGCCAGATCGTAGCGACCAAAGCTGCCTTGCTCGAAGAATCCCGCATCCAGGTGCAGCACTCGCGGATCGGACGGCGCCTGGCCACCGATCTGCACACCGAACGCACGCAGGCTCAGGGTGCCGCCACCGGCAAAACTGTCTGCGCGCAGGCTGGCCGGATCGAACTGCAGCCGGCCGGCATTGTCGGCGCGCTGCAGGTCGGCGGTGTAGGTGGGCGAACCTGCGTTCTCGCCGGCCGGGCGTTGATAGGTTCGCAACGCGATGTCGCCGCCGTGTCCAAGCGGGCGGCCACCGCTGAGCGGCAGGCTGCCATCCGGTGCGACATAGCCGCCGCCGGATGCATCCAGCACCGCGCCGGGTGCGATCAGCAGCGAGGCACTGACGTCGCGTCCGGTCGCCGAACCCGCATCGCCGATGGCCTGCTGCAGCGCGTCTAGCGTGATGCTGCCGGCATCGATAAATGCGCGGCCCTGCGGTTCCAGCGTGAGCCGGCGATCGTCGTTGACCCAACGTCCGCTCACGTCCAGGCGCGCGCCAGCGCCCAGCAGCAGGTCGCCGCGCTCCTGCGCGTCCACTGCATCCGGCCGCCAGTCCTGCGGCTTGACCAGCCCGCCACTGCTTTGCAGCGCAATGGTGCCGGCTCGCGCAATCAGCGCACCATCCACTTCGACACGCTGCGCCTGCAACGCAATGCGTCCGCCATCGCTTACCTGCAACTGCGCATCCGCATCCACTGCAATCACCGGCGCATTGCCGATCGCCACGCCGTGCAGGCCGCTGTCCTTGAGCATGCTGCTGGACAGCTGCGACCAGAACAGCGGGTTGTCGCGTTGTTGGGCATTGCCCTGGCTGCCGGGCAACGTCGAGGTTTGCGTGCCGATCTGCAGACCCTGCGGCATCTGCACGGCGGCGTCGACGATCTGCCAGCTGCGTGGGTCGCGCGGCGCATCGCCAGACTGCCCCAGCGTGGTGTTGTACAAGGCCGCATCGCTGTTGATACCGAGCGTGCCGCCCTGCGGCATTGCACCGCTGGCGCGTTGATACCGCCCAGACACCGCGTGCGCCGAGATCTCGCCGGCCAGCACCGCCACGCCGGAGGTGCCCAGTGGCCGCCCGAGCGCGATATTCAACGCACCGCCATTGCCGCCCTGCAGATACTCGCTTTCGTAAAAACGGCGCGTCCCCAGCAGCGGATTGCCGAACTGTTCGCTCACGCCCCAGCGGGTGTGTTCGACCGTTTGCGATCCGGCGATGCCCAGATACTGCCGTGTGGGATCGGCGCTGGCCAGATCGTACAGGCGTCCATCGGCACCCAGCAGGCGTGCTGTTTCCACCATGCCGCCTTCGGTACGCAGATAACCGCCATCCAGCTGCACCTGCGCACGCGGGGCGATCACCAGATCGCGTGCCACGATGTTGACGGTGCCGCCATCGAGCAGGAGTTCATCGATGCTGCGCGGCACCTGGTCCACATACCCTTGTGCATTGAGCAGCGGGCTACCGACCCACGCCTGGCCATCGCTGCGAACACCGGTTGCACGCCGATCGAACTGCAGCGACTGGCGGAACAGCACGCCGTCGCGTTGCAGCGGCGCATCGGCCAATTCGTTCAAGCCCACGCGCGGGATGCGCACCAGATTGTCCTGCATGGCCTGCTGCACGTTGGCGATACCGGAGACATCGACCCGCGCACCGCCGTCGATCAGCAGGCGGTTGGTGAGGGCAGTGCGGCCACGCAGTTGCGCATCGCTGCTCTCGGCGGCCAGGCTGACCATGTCCACGGTGCCACCGGGCGCGAACGTCAGCGATTGCGGCTGCAGATGCATCTGTGCGCCGGCCAGCACCATGCGCGGGCCGACAAACGCCAGGTCCGAGGCGGCGCTGGAGGTGGTGGTTTCGCCATCGTGTTCGGGCAGTGTCGCGGTGACCGAACCGGGCGCCAGCACCAGCGAACCGCCCTTGTAACCGGCCAGGCTGTCGCCGAGTTGATTGTCCTGACTGAGCGCCAGCAGCATCACGCTGCCGGGGCGACTGATGCTGGTGGTGGCCTGCACCAGACCGCGTTGCTGCACCGAGTAACCGACCAGGGTGGCATTCCCGCGCGTCGCCGACACGATGCCGCTGTTGTCCAACTGACCAATGCCCGAAAGATCGTTGCCGATCGGCGACAGAAAATTGCCAAAGCCCAGCGGCGCGCTTGTCCCGCTGCTGCCGAGCAGTTGTTGCAACTCCTGCGATTGCCGCAGGCCCAGCACCGCAGCCAGCAACGCCTGGCCGTCCTGCACGGTGACGCTGCCGGCATTGCTGACATTGGGCGCGGCGATCACGGTGTAGCCCTGGCTGCCAGTGGCAAGACGGGCACCGGCTTCGATGCGGATATCGCCCGGCATGCGGTCGGCGGCGGCCTCGCTACCTGTCAACACCACTCCGGTCTGGCCGGTGGGACCAAACAGGCCGCGATTGATGAACGTCTGGTCGCTGAGGGCACGGTTGGGGTCGAACAGATCCAGCGACGACACCAGCAACGAATGCGCATTGACCTGGCTGCCGGCACCGAACAACACGCCGTTGCGGTTGAGCAGATACACCTGACCCTGCGCCTGGATGCTGCCAAGGATGCTGCTCGGCGCTGCGCCCGGATCATTGACCCGATTCAGGGCGATCCACTGCGCGGCTTCGCTGCCACCGGCCGACTGGTCGAAGCGCAACTGCGTGCGGCTGCCGACATTGAAGGTTTCCCAATTGAGGATGGCCTTCTTCTGGGTCTGGGTCACGGTCACCTGGGTAGTGCCATCGCTGACCTGTTGCGTCGGTGCCCTGGCGCCCAGCCAAACGTTGCGCTGGCCCAGCCGTGGGTCGCTCGCCAGCACCGTGCCGGGATCGATCTGCACGTTGTCCGGCACCTGCAAGCCACCGCGTACCAGCCCGTCGGGAACCGCTGCCTGCGCTGCAGCTGCCGCAGCACGCGCCGCAGCCTGCGTGGCGTCCAGGGCCTGGCGCGCTTGCGCGGCGCGTTGAAACGCCTGCAACGATTTCTGTGCCAGCGTCCCCGCTGCGGCGGCCTGCACGCCCTGCTGTTGCGCCGCCTGCGCGGCCTGCACGGACGGGTCGGCGCCACGTCGCACGAACGGGCTGGATTGTGCATGCGCCTGATCGAACAGCGCCGTCGAGATCGCCGCGCTCAACAGGAACACGCGCAGGGGACGGGAGCGACGTTTGCGGGTCATGACGAATCCTTGAAAGCGCGCGTGTCAGCGCACTGGCGCGAAGAGAGTGGGATAGCGTGGTGGCGCGGGGCGCTGCGGCTGCGCGGACCTGCCGTAGGCCTGCCCGAGCCGCTGACGCAGTGCAGCCGGAGTGGGCTGGCCGAGGTGAATCGGCGACCCTGTCGCCGGTGTGACCGCTGCCTGGGGCGCGCCGGTTGCACGCGCCGTCGTCTCACGCAGCAGCTGATTCAGGCACGACAGACGGCCGGTGCTGGTCTGCCCGATCTGCACTTCCACACAAGGCGCTGCCTGCGAATCGGGATTTGGCATAACGGCTGCTTGCGATGCAGCGGCAGCCGGAGCGGCCGCGATCACCGTCATCAACACAACGCTGATCCACAGGGAAGGCGTCATGGCGCAGCGGTCGTTGGCGCTGTTTGCAGGGCACCACCATCCAGGCAGCTGCGCAGCTGCGCGTAGCGCGCATCGATCGTGGATTGCAGGGCATGCACCCGGTTTTCATGCGCCACCCGCGACATACCAAACAGCTCGCGCCCGCGTCCCCGCACAAACCGCACGAACGCCGGGTCGCGATACAGCACCGCCAGTTCCTGCGCACTGGCGTAGAGCGCATCGCCCTCTGCGTTGCAGCGGCTTAGCCGCTCGCGCGTCTGCGTGCGTTCGGCCAGCAATGCCTGTTGTTGCTGGTGTTGCTGTTGCGCCAGCGCCTGCTGCTGTGCGGCACTGGTCTGTGCACGCTGCGCGCGTTCGGCGGCCAGGGCCTGTCGTTGCTGTTCCAGCTCACGATGCAGCGCCGCCAGGCGCACGCCGTTTTCCGCTGGCGCTGCCGCCGGGGTAGGCCGCTGCGCGGCGTCGCGCTCACGCTGTGCCGCGGCGGTGGCCAATTGCTGTTGCGCCAGATCGGCTTCTACCTGGCGCAGCCTGGCGCTGGTTTGACGCAAGGCATCGCGCAGACGCGTTTCGGTCTGTGCCTGCGCCCACGCAGGCAGCGCTCCAACCCACAGCACCGTACCGACCAGCAGAAGCAGCCATGCGCGCATGCTCAAAACTCCGCGCTCAGGTCCAGCTGCAACACATCCACCGCGTACGGCGGGCCGGAGATTTCATTGGCACTGAGCCAGCGCAACGACAGCCAGGTATTGCGGGCCAGGCCGTAGGCGCCGCCCAGGATCATGCCGCGCGCATTGGTGCCGCCCATGTGGAAGTCCGAGTCGGCGAATGCATCGGGCACTGCATCCGATTCGAGATAGCGATAACCGATCGACGCATTCCATTGCCCGGCCTCAGTCACGCGTGGCTGGCCGACCAGCAGATTGAGCAGATAACCGTGGTCGCCGCCGTCGAAGGCGCCACCATTGCCAAGGTTGTTGACCGGGCCCAGCGAGCGCACGCGCTCTGCGTTGTAGCGAGTGTTCTTGACCAGATCCGCTTCGATCAGCAGCTTGACCGGATCGAATTGCGCCAATTCAAGCTGCGCGTGCAGATTGGCAATGCCGAACTTGCTGGCGTAACCGTAGTACTGCAGCTGCGGGCCGGCCGGATTGGCCGGATCGGCGACGATGTTGCGAATGGGCACCAGCGTATTGCCGAACTGCTGAAACTGCGGGCGCGAGCCGTCCGTATCGCAGTTGTCATTGGCGGTGGGTGCAAGGCAGGCACCGGAGCGCTTGCCCTCGAACTGGTCGTACTGGAAATAGCTGAAGGCCATGCGCAGTGCGATGTCGTCGTGCATGCGCCACTGCGCGCCCAGTTCGGCGCCATAGAGCCACTTGTCGCGGCTGCGGGTCTTGAGCGTGTTGGTCGAGCCGAAATCCAGGTCGGTGTTGTACACCGGGAACACGCCTGCACTGACATACGGTGCGAAGTCATTTTGTGGCGCAAACGCGTAGCGGCCGGCGATGCCATCGAAGTTGATGTCTTCGTCGAACACCAGCTCGCTGCTCCAGAACGGATTGGCAAAGCGCCCGAACGACAGGTCGAGATCGCGCATGGGCTGCAGAACCAACGCCGCACGGTCCAGCCAGATCGGCTCCTTGGCCAGGTTGCCGCCGCCGCCCAGGGTCTGGTTGGTCGACACCGGGCCGCGATCGGCACCGGTGACCAGGCGGATATCGCCGGTGATCCAGTCGGCGATCTGCGCTTGCACGCCGAGCCGCGCACGGATGCGCATGCGGCTGCGATTGCGTGAGGTATTGAGAAACGGCGCGTTGCCGGTGCCGACTACATCGAAGCCGTTGCCCGCATTGATCTCGGTGAAGTCGGGGAAGAACCCGTAGTTGTCGTCGGGATAAAAAATGCCTTCACCGCGCAGACGCAGATCGCCATACAGGCGCAGGCGCTGGGTCCATTCCGGCAATGCGCCCGGTGTGGCCCAACCTTCGCGCTTGGCCTGCGCAGTCACTTCACTGCGCAGCTCGTCCTTGATCTGCGCGCGCACCGGTTCGGGCACATACGGCACCACGATCGCGCCCGGCTGGGTCTGGTACGGCACGCCGGCCGGCGGCGGCGTGACATCGGCCGTCATCGAGGTGGCCGCCTCCTGGATCAACGCATCGGCCTGGTCGCGTGTCATCACGCCCTTGGCCACCAGCAGATCGATCAGGCGCAGCGTCACCTGCGGGCTGATGCGCGCAGGATCCACCGCGCTGGCGCCTTGCGCCATGCACACGCCGGGAGCGGCGATCATCGCGAGCAGACACAACGCAAGGCGGGTAACGCGACGTGGCGGGAACGGGGCAGTCATGCACGAGCTTCCTGAAAGAGGGGAACGTCAACCGGGTGCGAGCGCGCCAATCCGCAACTGGATGGGCTGCGGCAGATCGGCGGGTGGGGGCTGGGGCAGGGGCTTGTTCTGCAACGCCTGAGCGATGGCCGCGTCCAGTTCGGGCGTGCCTGCAGATGCGATCACGCGGGTGCGCGCAATGCTGCCGTCGCTGTTGAGCCACACCGCCACGGTGGCGCGGTAGCGGCCCTTGCGCGTCTTCTCGTCGCGCTGCAACAGCATCTGCACGGCGCGCTGCACCGATGCCGCATATGCCGCGAACGGGCTACCACTGCCGCCCCCGCCACCGCCAATCCGGGTGCCGCCGCCATTGCCGGCCTGCAGGCCGAACGGGTTGTCGCCTGGTCCGGCAGCGGCGGTCAGCGGATCGCCGGGGGGCGCTTCCGCCGGCTTGGGCGGTGACGGATCCGGCGCGGCCATCGGCTTGTCCAGCATGCGCGGCTGCGGCTTGGGCGGCTCCAACTCGGGTTTGGGTGGCGGCGGAGGCGGAGGAGGGGGCGGCAGCGTCACATGGGTGATGCGCGGCGGTGCCGCGCGCGGTGGTGGCGCGGTGGAAGGGCGCAGTGCCAGCGAGACCAGCCACCCCAACAGCGCAAGCACCGCCAGCACGATCGCCAGCTTGCGCCAGCGCCCGACGCCGGTGGTTTCCAGCAACGGTTGTGTGGGGTCCAGGGCATCCATCGCCGCGTGCTCAGCCCGCAGGCTGGCGTTGCGACGCCAGACCGATCGAGCCGATGCCCAGCTTGCTGCACAGATCCAGCACCGCCATGATTTTTTCGTACTGCACGGTGCGGTCGCCGCGCAGCATCACCGGCAGCTCGGCATCGTTGGCCACCGCGTTGCGGAGTTGCTGCTCCAGCTCGTCCATGCTGACCGGCACCGCGTCCAGGCTGACCTGGCCGTTGCTGTCGATCGCAATCACCTTGGTCTTCGGTTCGGACAAGGGCTTGGCCGCGCTGGCCTTCGGCAGGTCCACCTTGATGCCTTGCACTGCGGCGGTCGTCATGATGATGAAGATCACCAACAGCACGTAGGCCAGATCGAGCATCGGCGTGATGTTGATGTCGTCGTACGGCTTGCGACCCTGGACCTTCATTGCGCTCAGGCTCCCTGCACACGTGCGGGTGCATCGCCGGCGTAATCTTCGGCAATGCGTTTTTCGAGTTCGTCGACGAACACCTGCATGTCCGCCGCGACCGCATCGGCCTGGCTGAGCAGGTAGTTGTAGCCAAACAGGGCAGGGATGGCCACGGCCAACCCTGCCACCGTGGCCAGCAATGCGGCCGCGATACCGGGCGCGATGGCGTTGATGTTGACGTCGCCAGCGGCAGCCACCGCGGCAAAAGTAATCATCACCCCCACCACGGTGCCCAGCAGTCCGAGAAACGGGCCACCGGAAATGGCGATGGTCAGCAACACCATGCCTTTGTGGATGCGTTGTCCTTCGCGCACCACTGCGGCATCCAGTGCCGAGCGAATGGCCGCAATCGACTGTGTGCGCACCACCGAGGTACCGCTGGCGGCAAGACGCCCGCGCAGCTCTTCCAGTCCGATATTCAATAACCGCGCCAGATTGGATCGAGCGCCATTCAACGGGCCGCTTGCATACAGCTGTTGCCAGCTGGACGCATGCAACGGATGCTGCGCCACCTGCTGCCGGAACGCGCCTAAAAAACGTGCATTCGCAGAGGCAGTGGCATTGAGGTACAGCCCCTTGCGGACCATCACCCACCAGCTGATCAATGCCATGACCCCCAGAATGCAGATCACCGCCCAGGCATCGGGTGTCAGCGCATTGAGCAGGATGCCGAAGTAGCCATGTCCGCCTTCACCGGCGCGCTGCTCCACCGGCTCGAACGTCAACAGACGCGCGTCCACGCCCTGGCTGCGTGCCGCCGCCTCGATTGCGCCGACAGGGCGCGCAACCTTGCTCAGTTCGACCTCGTCCAGCAAACCGATGAAGTTGGGCCGCGTCGTGCCCGGCTCTCCGCCGAGCATCAGCCCGGCGGTCGCCGCCGGAACCGTCGCCGCGGTTTCGCCCACGTTCTTCCCATTGAGGTACAGCGCCAGTTGCTTGCCATCGGCACGCACCGCCAGATGCGCCCATGCATCGCCCACCAACGGCGCGGTGCTTGCCAGCCGTGCGCCGCTGCGCGACTCCACTACCACGGTGCCTTTTTCCAGTAGCACGTTCAGTGCACCCGGCAGCGCCAGCAGCACCCCGGACGCGTCAGGCGTGGCCGGCTTGATCCAGGCAGAGAGCGTGAATGCAGCGTTGGCAGGCAACGTCAGCGATGCGGAGGCCGGCGCCGACACCGGAGCGGTGCCATCCAGGCGCAGGCCCGAGCCGATGAGCGCCGTGTCGGCCAGTGCCAACGGTGCAGCCAGGTTGTTGGCATAAGCGGTGGTGTCCTGACCGGCGCCTTGCGCATCGGTAAAGTGGTACACCGCCAGGGTGTCGGCGTCGTAAGACTTCTTTGCATCCGCGCCGGTACTCGCTTCTGGATTGCCGAAGTACACAAACAGCGGCGTCATCGCATTGGCGGGCAGGGCAGGCAGGTCCACCCATGCCAGCGCAACCTGATCGACCAGGCCATCGTATTTCTCGAAGTGGTACTTCAGCGGTGTGCGGTCATCGCCTGCAACAAACCGGATATCGCTGCCATCCGGCTTGGCATCGGTGAAATTGAAGTTTCCCGAATGCAGCCGTACCAGCACCTGCACGCGGCCAGGTACCTGCTCGACCGCCGCGCCGGTCGATGTGGTGTTGAGCGAAACCTTGGCGCGGTAACTCCATTTCGCGTCCCACCACGTTTCTGCCATGGCAGGCAATGCCGCCAACATCAAACCGACGAATACATACAGCCGTAATCTGCTCACGCGTTACCCCACTGAAAAGTTGATTGCGTCCGGCTTAAAACTCACCCCAGAGCCGAAACAGCACATTGAGTTCGTCCGGCTTGCGTCCATCCGGGCGCGACAGCGGCGCGGCGAAATCCACCGCGCCGTTGAGATGCGACACGGCCTTGAAGGTGAATCCCAAACCGGTGCTGATCAGGGTTTCGCTAACCCGTTGCTCAGGCAGCGGATCGCGGATGCGTGCGTAGCCCCCATCGACGAACGCATACACGCGTGCCTCCTGCACTAGCTTTGCTGCAGCCGATGCGAACGATGGGCTGCGCAGCTCCAACTGGCCGATTGCGCCAAAGTCGCCCAAGGCCTGGCTCTCGTCGTAGCCGCGTACGCTGTCAAGACCGCCCAGGCTGAATTGCTCGTTGCTGATCAATGGTTCTGCCGCGAGCTGCGTCTGCACATGCGCGTAGAGCTGAATGTCTTCGCCCAGCATCCGGGTCTGCGACCCATCTGCGCGCAGGTGCATGAAGTTTGGGCGTGCGCGGTAACGCTTGGCATCGAACTGGCGGGCATCGTCGCCCACCCCGCGGAGATTGGCGGTGGCGGTGAAGGTCAGCGCACTGGTGCTGCGCGCGCGCACCCAGCTCGCGTTGTAGGCTGCGCTCAACGGCGCATACCGGATCGGTGCCGAGCTACGGTCGCTGCCGAACACCGTGTCTTCCTTGAAGTCCTTGTAGTCCACTCCCAGGCTCAACGAATGGAAGAATCCAGTGCCATTGGGGAGCGCGCGGATCAGGCGTAACCCGGACAGCGACCCGTTGCCGATCACGTTGTAGCTGTTGATCGCGGCCACCTCACTATCGCTGCGTACGCTATAGCCCAACAGCGAGAACGGCGAGTCTGAAAAGCGCGCCAGATAGGAGGCGGAATACACCCGCGCATCGTCGGGATTCTGCGGCGCGGTCTGCGCAGAAACATTCAGGCTATGACCGCGCTGCCACAAATTGTCGTAGTGCACTGCCGCACTGAGCCGCAGTTCAGAGGTGTTGGCACTCTTGCGGTTATTGAGTTCAAGCGAACCGTGCAGCGGCAATGCGTCGTCGACAGCCAGATCGACGTCGACGGTATTCGGCTGCGCACCCGCCTGGACCTGTGGCGTCACACGCCGGTCGGGCAACTGATTCAACGCGACGATATCGCGCTGCACGTCCTTGAAGTTGGGCACGCTGCCTTCGGCCAGCGATGGCGCACCACGGATGACGTCGTCCGGCGAATAGTAGTCCGCGCCCACTACCCGCACCCGCCCGACGCGTTGCTCGGTGACCTGCAGCGTGACCAAACCGCTGGCCGCATCCTGCTCGGGAACGCTGACCGCCACCGTTGCCAGTCCTGCGGCCTCGTAAACGCCTTGGAGTGCAGCACGCGCCTGTTCGACGTCGGCGGCGGTGCGCTGTGGACCCAAAAACGGATAGACCGCACGCTCGACTTGCACGTTCTGTAACTGAGTATTGCCTACAACCTGGTAAGCCAGGATGTCGAAATGCGCATCTTCCACCGGCTCCATGGCAGTAGCGTCCGGTGCGCTGACAGCCAGCACGCTGAGCATCGCCATACCTCGCAAGTCCATATGAAAGGCGCCCCCAAGATGCGGCGAGGACCTCGCCGCTGGTGCGACCTTAAGCGCGGCAAATGACGATTTTGAAATGCTTTTATGACGGCGCTGTATTGCTGCGTTGACGCGGGCAACGAATCAAGCAAGCGCTAGCAATGCTCTCTGTAAGCAGCGTCTACCCGTCAACCGGCGCGTGGACGCTTGAGCGACAGACTGCTCTTGCCCGAAAGTTGGGGCGCGTGACATAGAGGTTTTTGTACGGATGGAGCGCGAGGATGATGAGGATTGAAACGAACAGCTACTGATCTAGTCGCTTCGCTTGGTGCTTCGTTTGACAGAGTGAAGCGCGAACATGCAAATGGTAGGGCAGGGCAGCAAGAAGTAGATTATGGATTGCCATAGGTTCCACTGAATTTGGCTTTCATGGCGCTGCCAAATCGACGTGTATGCACATACCGACACGTCAACTACAGCTGTCATCATAGCCGTGCCTTTTGCATTTCAAAGATCAAAGTTGGTTGTCCTAGACTGCTAACTTGCAAACACCAAGCTAGAGAATAAAGATATCTCAGAAGTAAAAAATCAAGCCATATCGGCGGCCAGCGCAGGCCAACCAGGTGTGGCCGAGTGACTTCGTGTTCGATCGCACTGCCGAGGGTCGTGTGATCAAGTGTCTGGGGATCGTGGACGAAGCGACACACGAAACAGTGGTCACCGAGGTAGAGCGCGCAATTTCGGGCCGTGGCGTGACGCGTGCGCTGAACCGGCTGGCGCACGGTCGTGGTCATCCGTACCGACAACGGCAAGGAGTTTTGCGGCAAGGCCATGGTCGTCTGGCCGCATGCCTGTGGCGTGCAGTTGTGACTGATCCAACCAGGCAAATCGAACAGAACGCCTACGTCGAATCCTTCAAACGCCGGCTACGCGACGAATGCCTCAACGAACAAGGGCTCCCAACACCACTGCATGCGCGCACCGAGATCAAACGCTGGCGATGCGAATGCAACGAGCAACGACCCAAGAAGGCAATCGGCGGCATGACGCCGGCCGCTTATGCCCAACATTTAGCAAACACCGATATCATCAACTCCAGACTCTAAACCCGACCACTACTCAGGGCGGGGCACGTCGTCGGTGGGTCACTGGAGGTCGCTGAACGATTGTGTTTCAGCGACACACCCAACTTCATCAGGTTGTTCCAGCGCGAGGTGGGCCGTACACCTGCAACGTTCCGTCAACGTCAGGCGCACGCGCGGGTTGCGTAGAGGCTGCAGAGGCGTCACTGCAGTGCTCGCATGCTCGCTACTGCTAGGCGCCTGCCTTCCACAGGCGCCCCGGTACACATCAGACTACGTTGCAGCGCCCGGCCAGTCCGGAGAGCGCGATACCGCTGATCACCGCGGTCGGCGCAGCGCAGCCCGCGCCGATGATCGTGACGTCAAAACCCGCTGCGTCGGGCGACAGTGCCGTATGCGTGATGCAGTGCTGGGTCATCATCCCTACCAGTCGAATGGCCGAGACATCCCGCGCCACGAGTGTTTCGCCCAGCGTAGTGCCAAGGAAGCTGTCGGCTTGATGCTTTTCGATCACCGGGCAGCCCTCCAGCGCCTCCGCAATGGCGGGATGCAGCTCGGCACCTTGGGTGTCTCTCGCCATGAACGGACCATCGCTAGGCGCGATGTGCTGGATCCCCACGACTACGTCACCAGCCTGTTTGGCCTTCGCGATTGCGTCTAGCGCTGCGATCAGGGCCTGTTCGCTGTTTTCCAGCGTGAAGCGGCCGCCCGCGAAGTAGTCGTTCTGGATATCGACAACGATCAGTGCAGTGTTCATGTTGTACTCGTTCAAAAGTTCAGGGTTTCGCCATCTTCAGGGATCAGCACGCTGTCCTGGATGGCTTTCTCACTTACGTAGCGGCGCAGGTCTGCGCGGGAGACGGTCATGTGATTCACCGCATCCATATGGACGGCGACGATCTTCGCCTTCGGCGCCAGCGCATGGACACGCGAGGTGTCAGCCACGCCCATGATGATGCCCGCATCAAAGCCCTTGATCCGCGCATCGCCCGTGTTGAGCACGATGACATCCGGGGTATAGCGCTTGATCGCGTCCTGTACGTCGTCGGTCCACACGGTATCGCCGGCGAGGTAGATGGTCGGCTCACCGGCCTTCTCGAACACAAAGCCGGTCACGCTGCCGAGCAGCTTTGCTAGCGGCTCCACCTGGAACATGGCTGCCGTGCCGTGTTGGTCGGCGATGCGCGAAATTTTTACCCCGCCAAAGGTGGCGTGCGCGGGGAGGATACGGACATCAGCGAACCCTTTGCCGCGCAGCAGGGCGGCGTCCGCCTCATGCTGGACGAACATCGGCATCTGCCGCGGGATCAGCGTTTCGGCGGCGGGGTCCCAGTGATCAAGATGGGTGTGGGTCAGCAGGACGGCATCCACATCTTTGAGCACCTGGCCCACATCGAAGGGGAGGTCGACGGTTGGATTGCGCAGTTCGCTGCGATACGTGTCCGGGAAGCCTGGATATGCGCCCTTGGCCGCCAGCATCGGGTCCACCAGCAGCACGGTGTCGCCATAGGTGATCTTGGCCGTTGCATTGCGGATCTGCTGGATCGACGTGATAGGGGATGCCGGGGCTGCCGCGTTTGCGCTGGTCTGGATACCCAGGGCCAACACCGTGGCAAGTGCGAGGGACGGGAGTTTCATGTGGTTCTCTCAAGGTGAGCGGATGGCGCCCAGATTGAGGCGGACGCGAAGCTGTGTATAGTGGCCCGAAAGACCAACATAGATGATATCGGGCCATGGCCAGCCACTGTTCATCCCAGCAACGCAGCGGGCCCATCCGGGTCGTCGTGGTAGCGCCCGAAGGCGTCAGCACCTTCCAACTGTCCGTCCCGCTGACGATCTTCGACGTGCATGCAGATGACCCGCCGCTGTTCCAGCTGCGGATTGCCGCGGAGCGGAGAGGGGTCACGTTATCGGGTGGGCAGGTGGCGGTGATACCTCACGGCGGACTGGAACTGCTTGACCAGGCCGAGGTAGTGATCATCCCCGGCTGGGCCGATCTGGATCACGCACCGAGTGCCGCGCTGAGCGCCAAGCTGATCGCAGCCCATCAGCGTGGCGCCCACGTCGTGGGCCTGTGTTATGGCGCCTATGCGCTTGCTTACGCAGGCTTGCTTGACGGACATGCCGCGTCAACGCACTGGCTCGCCGAAACGGATTTCCACGCGCGCTTTCCGGCAGTCACGCTCGACATGAATGCCCTTTACGTCGACGAAGACCGTGTTGTGACGTCGGCAGGCAGCGGGGCGGCATTGGATTGCTGCATGTATCTGGTCAGGAAGCTCTGCGGTGCGCGCGAGGCAAACCGTATCGCCCGCATGATGGTCCTGCCACCGCACCGCGAAGGCGGCCAATCCCAATACATCGACCAGCCGATACCAGCCTCGCCGCAGGATGCACTGCTCAGCCGATTGTTGGACTACATGCGCGAAGACCTGCAGCGCGATCATTCGCTGGATGAACTCGCCGAACGTGTCGCCATGAGCCGGAGATCGTTTACCCGTCGCTTCCTCAAGACGACCGGCATGACGGTCGGCAGCTGGCTGGATGCCGAGCGCCTGCGCAGGGCGAAGGATCTGCTCGAGTCCACCTCGCTGTCCATCGATCAGGTGGCGGAACGATCGGGGTACCGCACGGCCGTATCGTTCCGCCAAAGCTTCAACCGGGCGTTCCAGGTGAGCCCGCGCGACTGGCGTCGCGCGTTCTCGCTGGACGGGTAGCGAGCGGGGGAGGCGAACCGTCATCTAGTAGACGTGAGCTGAAATGTCACGCTCAAGCCACTAAGAAGCTCGCATATCTATAGCACGAAGACCTCACCGTACTGCTGCAGACGCTGGTGTCGAACGGATCAAGCGCTTCAGTCGGTCTGGAGGTGAAGCGTCCTCGTTAACTCGATCCACTTGGAAGTAGAGTTCCATCCCAAGGAGCTCTGCATGAAGAAGTCGAAGTTCACCGAAGAACAGATGGTTCGGATCCTCAAAGAAGTCGAGGCCGGTGCAAGGGTTGGCGAGACCTGCCGCAAGCACGGGATCAGCGAGCCGACCTATTACGTCTGGAAGCCCAATTACGCCGGCATGGAGGTGTCGCAGTTGCGGCATCTGAAGGATGTGGAGGTAGATTGACGGCATCCCATTATCCGGGTCTTGTCGACGCGGGCGGCCGCAGCGACGCGCTCATGGCGCTGAATCTGCCCGCACACCACCACGCCGACAGGCGCAAAAAACACGGCGCTAATGCCGCGACGCGGCATCACCCACGCTACCGGCTTCGGGCCTGTTCAGCCTCCGCCCCGGCCGCTGCGAGCGCCGGTGGGCGCTGGCGAATGCCGCCGTAGCTCAATCGCCGCCACAGCCACTCCACTGGGCCGATGCTGAAGCGCGCCAACCACCAGCGGCTGCTGATCACCTGCATAGCGAACAGCAGCACGCCCAGCGCCAGCGCCAGGTCGAGCGGCATCCGCCCGTACTGGCCCAGACCGAAGCCGTAGAAGATCCATGTGCAGAACAGCGACTGCAGCAGGTATTGGGTCAGCGCCATGCGACCGAGCGGCGCGAACACACCCAGCCACACGCGCCAGCGTGATCGCTGCAGCAGCAACAGGATGCCGGCTGCGTAGCCCAGGGTCAGCGCGAACTTGGCGAAGAAGAAGGTCGCCTTAATCAAGACCCGCAGCGGCTGCAGCGCAAGCTGATTCACCCAGGCATGCAGCGCCTCCTGCGGCACCGCGTTGGCCACCAGCCCGAAGCTGAAGCAGAGCACGAAGACCTGCCGCAGCCGGCGCCGATGCGCGTCCGGCGCCGAAAGCCATCCGCCCTTCCAGGCCGCAACGCCGACGATGAAGAACGGCGCCAGGATGACGAAGCGATTGGCGATACGCATCGGGCCGACCACATGCAGCGTTTCCCACCATCGGTATTGCAGGGCGTCGAGCCACCCACCTTGCCCGTAGTGCTGGAGACCAAGGGTGTAGGTTTGCGCCGGCGGCAGATCCGTTGCAAGCGCCTGCATCGGACCGGCAATCACCGCCGAGACGATCAGCACCACGGGGATCGCCCACAACACCCGGCCGGCCGATAGCCGCAGGAAGGGCAGAACCATCAAGCTGATCAGTGCGTAGTCGAGCAGGATGTCGACGTTCCACAACAAGAACGTGTGCACGCTGCCCAGCAGGGCGAGCACCGCGCTGCGACGCAGCGCAAACGGCCAGCGCGACTGACCATTTTCGGACGCACGATCGGCTTGGATGGCGAGGCCAGCACCGAACAGCATCGACAGCAGCGCCGCCGCCTTGTTCTCCAACAGCACCCTAACGAGGTCGCCGGCCAAGCCACCGAAGTCTCCCAGCGGATAGGCGATCCCGGCTTCCCGCGCCAAATCGGCACCGCAGAAGTAACCGATATTGACCAGCAGCACGCCGAACAAGGCCAGACCGCGCAGCACATCCAATTGCAACAACCGTTCGCCGCGAGCGACCGGGTCTTGCGACGCAACTTCCGCAGACATAACTACTCTCTCAGTAAGACACTGACTCAGTTCGCCGGCGCGATGCCGAGCACTCGCGCCGCCATGTTTTTTGCCCGCGTGGCGGGGGTCGGGTTTCCTTCGCGAACCGCGGTGACCACGGCCCCGTCGAACAGCAGCATGAGATCGCCGGCCGCGCTTTCGTCCAGCCCGGCCGCTCGCAACAAACGGGCGAAGTAGGCCTCAAAGCGGTGCTTGTGCGCAGCCGCAGCCCGATGCAGTGCGTGGCTGGGCGGCGGCGTCTCGGCGATGGTGTTGAGGAAGGCGCAACCGCGGTAGTCGGGGCTGGCCAGGCGCATCGCCAAGGCGTCGAACACTGCCAGCGGCCGCAGATTTGCATCGGGCGCCAAGCGCTCGACCTCCTGCTCGAACCAGGCGCAGAGTCGTTCGTCGCGCCGCTCCAGCACTGCCAACGCCAGACCTTCCTTCGACTGAAAGTGCCGATAGAAGCTCATGCGGGCGACTTCCGCGGTGCTGATGATGGCGTCCACGCCGACCGCCTGAATCCCCTGCCGATAGAAGAGATTGGTAGCGACATCAAGGATGCGCTCGCGAACCTTGCTCATGATCACTCCGGCGGTGGATTCGCCGCGGATGATATAGACCGGTCGGTATCATTTCAAGTAGAGCGCAAGCCCACGACATCGCCGGGAGCAGGTCGCATCGCGTTTGGCTTGGCTGGCCCGGCGCCTGAACTCAGGCGGGTGCCGTGCTGGCGGCAAAGGTCCAGGCCTTGGCGTGGATCGTGCTGATCCTAGCCATCACGGAGTACGCGGGGCCGGGCCAAACGTTTTGCTGCCCTTAGTGGCCGGGAGGGATGCTCAGGGTTGCGAAGCGATCAGTAGGAACCTCCTGAAGTTCCTTCTTTCGGGCGAGGTCTCGCAGCACTTTCTGAACTTCTTCTTCTGGCCAATCCTCGACCTTGCCGGTCGAGGAGTGGCCTCTTGGGCTTAGACATCCGTTTGCTCGGCGATCTCTAAGGCGTCGTCGACCTCGATGCCTAGGTAGCGCACGGTGCTTTCTAGCTTCGTATGCCCCAGCAATAGCTGGACCGCCCTGAGGTTTCGTGTCCTGCGGTAGATCAGCAAAGCGTTGGTCCTGCGCATCGTGCGGGTGCCGTAGGAGCCGGAATCGAGGCCGGCTTCTTCCACTCAGCGGTGGACAATTCTGGCGTACTGCCTCGTTGATAGGTGAGGTGAGTCCGATACTCGGCTGCTGACAAGGAAATCCGAGGCTTTGAGGTCAAGATGGGTGATCCAAGCCTGATGGGAGGCGGTGAGAAGGAGCAAGCCAGCACGCCGGGCACGAGCGCCTCAGCGCTCGGGTCTGGCGTGCTGAGCGGCGACAACAACGGCCATGTCAAATATGCCGGCAAGAGTGATTAAGCCGCCAAGCACCTACCGCGTTTTGAAACGATGCCGTGGACTGCTGAGGTGTTCGATCAGCGTCCGGTTGTCGCTGATCCGAAGGTGTTCTGCATGTCCAGCATGCCCACCGCCTCAGATCCGCGCGAGGCGTCCTCTACCTGTATGAGAGAGCAGGGCACGCGGTACGATCTTCCCCAGCCTATGTGCCGCACGCTTGCGCGCAATGGCGCTCCTTACAACCCGTACAAGGACGTGCGCCAGCAGCAGCGCAACAACAGCAGCAGGCGCAAACCGGGCAGGTGGGTCATCAGAATCAGCCTTTGCAGCTCGCAGGATCTGTCATTGCAAGGGGCACACGTGACGTCGGCACTTTCCCCGAGTCGAAGCCTTACGCTACTGCTAGTAGCGTTCCTTCGACCACGGCTGATCTGTAAACCATCAGCAGGGATCGTGCGTCAGCTGCACCCAGCCGTTTGACACGCGTTTGAAACGGCGGCCTTGTAAGCAGCGCTCGCCGTCGCTTAACGGTCTTGGTGGGTCATATTCCCGCACCTCCGGCGCGTTCCTGGGTGTCTGGACGTTCTGTCTAAGTGCGCGCTGCATCTGCTGCGTCGCTAGTTTCGATTCTTTTTCAAGCTGCGCCATCGCTTGGCGCGTCTCATATCTGGTGTACAACCCAACGACGATGCTATGCGCTAGTAGTGCGATGAAGCCGCCAAGCGCAATCTGCCACCATAGGTCTGATGAGTCTGCTTGCTGATATCTGCGTTCCATGTCGCGCCCGATCTTGTGAGCTGGCATTGTAGACCGGGGGTGTAGGGGCATAGCCCCTACGGATAACGCCTCACCCCGCAATTCGCCCGAAGTGGCGGTCTCGCCATTCGCCAAGATCCACGACGACGACCTTGACCATCGACTGCTGAACCGCTTTGCGGCCGGCGTTTCGACGGCGGACCGAATCCCGAATGTCGCTAGCATTGGCATGCCACAGCAAGCCACGCGGCCGGCGTTCTGGTATCAGTTCCAGGTCGCGCCCGGCCAACCAGCCCACGGGCCGGTGAGTTCCACATGGTTGGTAACGACGCGGCGGTGTAGATCCTCGGCGCAGCTGTTTGGACATTGCGTTCCAACAGGCCAGCAAGGTTGGCGGCGGTCGAGGTTGTAGGTGTCAGTCATGCAGCGATTTCCGTTTCGCTAGGGGAACGGTTCGGCAGGCAAGTCTTGATCCAAAGCCAGATCCAGCAACCGGGCTCGATAAACCTGTGACCACACTTCTCTCGTCTCGCTTCATATAAAACAATCACTTATTCGGTGGGCGAGGATTGGGTTTGGATTCGGTATCACTGTAACAAGGAGACCGGTAAAGCTGTGACTATTTTGGGGTGAACGCTAAAGCTGTGACTTTCCCGATCCCCTGAATTTTTGGGAAAAGCGATCAACAATTGGCCAAGTCTTGCTTGGAGAAGGGTCTTGAGCGATGAAAAGTTCGAGCCGTACATACCTTGGGTGCGCGACGCCTTGCTGCCAGGAGAATCAACATATGCATTTCTGAACAAATTGGGTTGGTTCGCTGCAAGGGGCCCACTTCAGCTGATGCGTGATCTTCGTATCACTGAGCAAAACCAGTATCCCCGCAAGCCAGGCCGGATCGACTACGCGGAAGTAGTTAATGAATGGAGCAGTAAGGCGCACAGGTATCTGTGGCCAATCCAGCAAGGGAGGCTAAGGGATTACTTCAATGAGTCGGATTTCCTAATGCTGAAGGACTACTCAGATGGGGCATGGGAAGACGAGTGTCTCCGCTTTTGCACAGAATGCATCGCCCTTGGAATGCACTTCACGGTCTGCCAACTGCAGTTTGTTGAGTTCTGTCCTTACCACCAACGACGACTTATCTCTCACTGCCCAGTCTGCGGAGACCAAATTAATTACATCGCCGCTATGTCCCGCCCGGCATTTGGCTGTGACGGCTGCGGTGGCTCTCTGTTAGCTGTCGATGTGACCAATGTGTGTGCGAAGCGACGCGTCCGATGGCAGATTTCACGCGCCCATCAGGAGCTGTTTAGGGCAATGGATACTTGCGCACCGATTTATTCCATGGCGACGGGACGGTTTGGCAGGAAAGGCTATTTTCCTGGAGTCAAGGAGGCTGCCACAGCGATGTTGGAGCCCAATAGACAACGTTCCGAGGAGCTTTCTTTTGTACCAACATTCGCCGCTATCAAAGTCACTCCCAATCATCGGGGACAGCCATCTATCCATCGGATCTTGAAAAGCCCGCGTGCCGAGGAACCATGCTCGATCAACGAGGGGAATCGTACCGTCGTCCATCAAACTGCCCAATTGCGAGCGGGTGCCTGGCTGCTTCAACGGTATTCCGATCACCTTACCTGTATCGCAACCTCGCGAGAGGTGATAAAACGCAAAAAAGTGGGGCAGTTTCCTGCTCGGACCGCGCATAAGCTTTGTTGCATAGGGAACGGGTTTGTGGCGTGGGAGATGTGCCGCATTGACCGCGTACAGGAGAAGCTTCCCTATGAACTCTGGGACGCGTGGGGGCTTAAGAGCACGGCCGAGCGGTCCTTCGGTTCCTACGTTCTTGAGAAGGCATGCCTGATGAGTTCCATTTCGACCTTCCTGAGAAGTGATTCGGATGAACTGTCAGGTTGGCTAGCAAATAAATTGCCCACGAGCTTTGAGCGTTGGCAAGCATCGAGGATCAATGAGGACACACCGGCGATACTATGGCAGGACATAAACGGCGTCGATTTTTCCGAGGTGTGTGAAGCTTCAAATCTTGATGAAGAAGCGAGATGGCAGTTGGTTTCGGCTCACTGCACGGAAAGCTATAACGCATTGCAAGAGCCGGCACTAGCTAAGATGCGTGCGGAGTATGAAGCTAAGAATCTGGAGCGTGAATACGGATCGCGCGAGCGTGCGGCGATCTCTATGCCGATTGTGCACGCGAGGATAAACGAGGCGAACGGGTGTTCCTACTAGCCCGTGAATCGCCGGACAACCTTTCATATGCGACGTGGTTAGTGGCTGTCGTGATCAAAAGCGACTGGTTGTATTCGAGCGAGATATCCCCGTGCGTTTTGAGCAACTCCAATCGCAGCGCAATGAGCGCCGCTTCGATGCTCGCAGGGGCGGGTGTATATGAGGTCAAGCCCTCAGTTGTCACCTCCAAGGCGCCGTCCCGGTAGCGCTCAGGCAACGGATGATCGATTCGTTCGTACCATGCTTCACCGGCCGCATGTAGGCAAGCGCAGGCATCGAGCATGTCCTGGTTCTTCCTCACCAGGAAAGGCAGTACCCCAAGGTCTCCCAGTGCCCGAGGGAGCTTTGAAGGCGCGGATCGGTCACCCCATACCGAGACATTGGCCAAGGCGTCTTGCAAGTAAGGTTGAAGTTGTTCGCCCAGTCGCTGGCCGTCTTCGAAGGCGCGTTCGTGCATTGAGGCGGAGAATGCGGTAACCGCGTTGTCAGCTAATTCCCTTGCCGCTTGTGTCCCCCGGTGCCTGCGCCAGGCGACCTCATGCAGAAAGGCGATGACAAAGAGCAGCGTGCTGGGGGTAGCCGCTTTAATCAGCGCGCTGGTGCATCGGTGCTCAAGATCGGCGTATAGGGCCGGATCCAGGTGCTCCACGGCGGCCATGACACGCCCAGGTACCAGCAGAAGACCTCGCGAGTTGGTGTAGACCAGCAACTGCTCGCGTGAGTCCAACAATGAGGGCGGATCAAGCTGCATGTAGCGGTTGAAATCGCGCAGCAACCAAGCGCGTGACGCCGGCACACGCTCACATACCCGTTCAAGCAGATTGAACTTCTTGGTCTTGTCCTTGATCTCTTTCCAATAGGCGCCGTCGGGGTTCTTGCCCGCGTTGTGGATCTCTTCGAAGACCCGAGGTGTCAGCCCCTCATAGATCGCTCCAGTGAAGCCCTCGCAGGGCAGAAGCAGGGTCCGATTCAACCATTGGACGTCGCATTCCAACGACTTCAACAGGTACCGGGTCCATACCCGTGCGCCTATCTGACGAAATCCGCTAGCACAGTCCAGCACCATGATCGAGGCTCTTCGGGCGAGGATTGAAAATCAAACCACGGCAGGAGATTGGATTTGACGACCTTCCCTGCGGGTAGTCTGTACGCCAGCACTACTGGAATTAAAAACTCATTCACAAAAAAGAGCCCGCCACTGCAATGGTCGGACTCTTGAGGCCAGGTCGCTTGGAGGACCTGTTGATGCCGAAGAGACTATACACCCCTTCCCGCTATGCGGGTCAAGGTCGCACCCGCTTGCCTGCCGCCGCTGGTTTGCCCGGGCAACCCAATGGGTAAGACCCCGGCGCAGAAAAAGCGCAACCAGTACCTGGCCTCCGTGCGTGCTAGGGGGGCCAGCGGCCACAACCTGTGGTTTGTCACCCCCCCACAGGACACGCAGGCACTCCCGCTGACGCTGAGCTCGGACATCGAATTGGAAGCCTTCTTCTACCTGGAAGGTTCACCGGATGTGGCATTCGTCGACTATTCCCCCCTGCGCCATGGGCGAGCGCATTCGCACCCGGGGCGGCGGCACTTCGCTACCGTCACTACGCTGGAGGGTACCGAGCTCGACGTCGATCTGGCCCTTGAGGCCGACAAGGCACCGGTGGCGGGCCGGCGATTGATCAGCCTGGCGGTGCTCAACGCAGCGAAGGTGCATGTCCAGAGCTGGCGGGCCATCGTTCCCACGATCAACCGGTGCCGATCGCATTCCTTGGGCCCGTTGATCATTCGCTGCCGGCATCTGCTGGAAGAGCATGGCGACTTAGCTATTCGGGATCTGTGCCAGCAGCTAACCACCGAAAGTACCGCGCTGGTCACAGGCGCAGTGGCCACGCTGCTGCGTTCGCGCGAAATTGAAAGCGATGTAGATACCCACCTGTGGGGTCCCGGTACTGTGCTGCGGACACATCGTCATGGGTAGCCGCCTGACTCTGAAGACGACGCCTCCCGAGCGTTTGGTTCTCGCCAGCTGGGCCATGCCATCACTAGAAGGCCTGGATGCGGCAGAGAAGAAGCGGTTCTACTCGCTCAAGGAGGCCATTACCGACTACGTGCACGGCGCACGGATCACGCAACTGTTGCAGGCCAAATCGATCTGGAGAGAGGTGTTCTATCGAGCCTATGACAAATGTGTCGCGCTTGATGGGCGAGGCATGCCGATCGGCTGGGTGGGGTTGCTGCCCTATTTGGAGATCCAGCCGCGGCAGCGACGGAAGCCCTTGCCGAAGCATCAAAGCAAAGGGCTAGCGGGGGCACTTGCGCAGTTCCTACGCCAGAACGGCGGCATTGCCGCAGCATTAGAGTCGTACTTGCTGCTCAACGCCAAACGAAAGCCCGGCGGAGAGGCGGGCGTGCGACACAAGTCGGTACACATGGAATTCTTGCGTCTATGCGAAGCCAAGGATCCCGACATGCAGTCTTGGCCTTTTACCTCCCGTCGGCGTGGAGCGGGGGCCGTGCGGGAGTTCACCAAGGCCTTTCTGACCCAGCACTACGACGCGATCGTGGCTACCCAGTATGGGGACAAGGCCGCGACCAAAGCCAAGGCCGGCAATGGCCATGGCTCTCGCCTCGTGTCCTGTATGCCAATGGATATCGTCGAGATGGACGAGCATGCCATGGGTTGCATCGGCACCGTCAGGATCGAGACGCCTGAGGGTTTCCGGTTTCTGGATGCAGGCCGAATGACGCTCTTGCTGCTGGTTGATCGCCACAAGGGTTGGATCATGGCCTTCAAGGTGATCTTCCGCGAGGCGGCCAACGCCGGCGATGCAATGGACGTGCTTCACGCGGGCGTACTCGGCGAACCGGACTGGGCCCACCGCAAGGACAGTCAGCTGGCCACGCGCCCTTTAGCCGACCTGGACGAGCGCTTCGGCTGGTGTGGATTCAACTGCCTGTTGCTGGACAACGCGCTCATCCATCTAGCTGACGAACTGGTCTCACGTGTGATGTCGCTGAGCGGATGCGCGGTGAATTTTGGCCCAATAAAGACTCCAGCCAGGCGCCAGTTAGTGGAGCGCATTTTCAACGAACTGGAACGCGCAGGCTTTAAACGGCTTCCTCAAACCACCGGCGCTGGACCGCAAGATCCTAGGCGGCAGAAGGCGGAAGAGGCTGCCCGCGCGTGCATCCTGTCAGAGCTCGAGATTGTGACCCTGGTGTCGAATCTGTTGCGCAACTTCAACGAGAAAATGGGCAAAGCCAACCTGGCGGCCAGCCCGGCCCAGCGCATGCACGCGATCATTTGCGGACCCGAACGCGATCAGTACCAGTTTCCATTTCTACCTCCGCTGCGGGAAGGCGAGGCAGATCTGTCCAAGTCGATCATCACCGTGCCAATTCGGGGCAACAAAGCCACTGGTCGTCGCCCTTACTTTTCTTTTCTGGAGGTCGACTACACGAACCCGGCCATGGCGAAGGATTGGGCGCTGTTGGATGAGCAGGTCGACCTACAACTGCATGTCGCGCGGACCAATATTCGATTCATTGAGGCTTTCTGCCGTCAGCGCCCCTTGGGCATCTGCCAGGCCGGTGGTCGCTGGCGCTGGAGCGATCACTCGATCGATCTGCGGCGCCAAATCAATCAACTCCTGCGCGAGGGCTACATCGAGAATGACAGGAACGATGATGTCGTGGCCGCGTTCTTGAAAAAGGTGGCGGACGAATATGTCAGATCCAAGAGTAAATCCAAGCCGGCCAAGGCGGCCATGCGACATGTGGGCGATCACAACGCCCGGCGCGACGTGCCCGATGACGTCCCCAACACCGCCGATCAGGTGAAGCAGGTCGGAGTCGCGGTGACGGACCTCTTGGATCGGGCCAGTGAATCAACAACGTCCAACTACATGCAGTGGGATGACATAGGTGCCTTCAACGGAGATCGTCATGACGATTGAGGAGATTCTACGCTTGCGTGATCAGGTATGGGATGAGCATCCGCTAATCATTGAGCGAGCGGTGCTGCCAACGCTTGCTGCCAAGGACGTTCTGGCCCGTGTTTGGGCACTCGGCCGCAAGGGCAGGGGATCCATTGCCTTCTTTGCCCAGCCGCTGTCGGGCAAGAGTTCATGTGCCGAGTTGCTATTGGTGGAAATGAAGCGAAAAAAGCCTGGCTGCGGCGTGTTGATATTCGAAGTGGTCGAAGACACCAATCCGGCCGAGGGGCGTTTACTTTCGGAAATCCTCAACCAGATCGACTATGCGCCCAAGATCGCCAGAGATTTGGCTGGCAAGCGTACCCAAGTGCACCGCGCCTTGCTGGCCCTATCAGGGGAGTCCCGTCACCTTTTTCTGATCTTCGATGAAGCGCAGGAGCTGAGCTGTGACGAGTTTGCCTGGCTCAAGTCGGTCATCAATCGCCTGGTGCGAGACCGCGTAAAGGTCACGGTCGTCTTGTTCGGGCAGATCGAGCTAAAAGAGAAACGGCAACGGTTGAAGGCCGCACGCTCAGATCTGGAAAAACGATTCATGTCCACGTTGAACGAATTCAGGGGGATTCAGAACGCAGCAGAACTGGAACCGCTGCTGGCGGCAATTGACGCCGGTTCTGAGTTTCCTGTGGGTTCGGGAATGAGTTACCTGCAACTGCTATTGCCCAGGTTTTATCAGGGCGGGGGGCGGCTTGCCAGCAGTAGTGCGCTGTTCTGGCGCGAACTTAAACAGCAACGCTTGCCTGGCGTTGGGACCGTCGTGGCCATGTCCAGTGTTGCAGGGTTCTTGGCATCGTTCTTCATTCACCTTCGTGGTTCTGACAGTACGGAGTTGAAGATCACATCGGAACTGCTTCAGAAGATTGATGTCATCTGAGGCCTCGGCGCCGGTGAGCTTTGTCGCCCATCTTCCAGAGCACTGGGAGAACAATTCCCTTTTTGGAGCATACGCGGCGATCGGCCGATTCAACCTGTGCCGTGCATACGATATTGCCAAACTCATCGAGCGGCCCTTACGTATATTCCAGCCGTATCGTCCGCCTTCGCCCACCCACCTGTTCGAATTCATGAACTGGGTAGCGCAACTGAAGGTGGCGAGCGACCAAATCACGCATCAGCTACTTCGTCGCGTGATCGCCAAGGCGCGGCAGGACCTCACTGAAGTGCCCCTGGAGTGGTTTCGAGCCACGGTGTTCTGGTGCCCGCAGTGCATGAAGCGAAATCATCACAAGGCGATCCATCAGCATCGCTCACTCTGGCTCTGCCCTGAGCATCAAGTCCGCCTCGAACAATTCTGCAACTACTGTGGCCAGCACATTGGCTATCGTGTCTTTTTTAATAGGGAGCCGCTGCAATGCGGCGGATGCGGATGTCGTCTGGATGGCTCGGGTGACGGCGCCTCATCGCAGACCCCCGCACCTAAAACCTCCTCGGTCGGGGAACAACTGACCTGCCAGGTAGCTGAGCAGGTCTGGGTTGCCGGTCTGCCATGGTCATCCGGACCGCCTCGTCCGTTGGGTATTTCGCCCCACGATGTGCGCATTCATGCGGCAGAGAGGATGCGCGCAGCAGCACCTTCCCCACAAAGCCGGGTGCTTAATCAGTACTTCCGCTTCATCCCGCCTAGGCAAGTAACCAAAACCCTTGTTAATAGCCACGCAGAAGCTATTTCTCGCATTGCCGCCCAGGCGCGCACCTTGGCGCGAAAGTCTGGCCACGCGTGCATGCAAGGCATGGGTGGTGGATCAGGCAAACATCAGCTTCAGTGCCCCTGCAGCATCGGCTTCTCCCTGTGGTGCTTGCGCAGCCAGCTCGGGCAAGTCAACACTGCGGTCCGGTCAGACAATGTCAACCTGTTAGCGTATGAAGGGTCGCATCTGGGCTTGTGTTTGTCGGTGAGCTGGCTAGCGTACGTGCAGGCACCGCTTATGGGGAAGACCTCCGCCAGCGAGATGTTGCTCGCGTTTTGGGATATTCCTTCAAAGATACGATCACCCCGCCCACGTAGCGAGCACACCCACGATACAACTGCCTTTGTTTCCCACACCTTTCAATGGTCTGCCGTTCACTGTCGTCATATCGGCGATCAGGTGATGAGCCTAGGGGAGCGCTTGTCGACCTCGGGCCGCCGATCATTGCGTCATGTCCAAAGCGATGTTATTGCAGATGCGCATTGGATCATGGATCAGTTAGGTGTCTCCGCAAGCCGCTGATACTGCTTACGCGGTGTGACACATGGGCGCATGTGTCACACCTGCGCGACTAAGTCCGAGGGCTCACCGGCTCAACGATGCAGCAGTCAAAGCCGAACGAGCAGGGGCAATGTCTAGGACAGTGCCATTTCCACTACCAAACTAGCCCAGATGGGATTGCTGACAAGGTCGCGTTAACCACCTTCAAGGGGCTGCCAGGCGAGGGCAGAACTTGGCCAGCATGCCAGGTCGCACCGGCTGACATTGGGGAAGCCTCGGTGGCAGCGTCTGGCCGCAGCAAGGAGCTCGTGCCGGACCGGTGCAAGAAAGGCGCGCCTTGCCAGTCCTGTATGACAACCCCGTGCGGCCGACTATCAGACCCATGCCCGCATGTCTGGCCGAATCCTAATCGCGGGCAAAACGTACGTGACGCGAGTGCAGATCCGTAGGTGCTATATCAGCTCAAGGGTTGGAGGCGACATCCAGTACCGATCGCCCAGTCGCGTGGCGACGGTGGAGAACGCAGACGTTAGCGCACAGTCTGGGAGCGAATGGGAAGGGGAAAAGCAAAGCTTTCCTTCCAAGCTGCCCTGGGTGAGCTTGAGTCGCCGCGGCAGTTCACTGCTCAGCGTGAACTTCAAAATCTCGACGTTGCCTGGGTATTGTAGGGAGATGGATGCCATGCTGCGAACCGCTGCCCAGCACGCATAGCGCCAATGGCCAAGGCTGTATCGGGATTCGTACGGCATGAGTAGCCGGGCCAGTTCAACAAGGAAAAAGTCGGGAAACTGGTGAATGCGCAACTGATGCCGAAGATAAGCGGTCACCTCCAGCGGAACCAGCTCTTGCCAGACCTTTAACCACATCTCTGCATAAGGAGACTCTTGAGCTTCACTTTGCAGGTAGTCCTTGAGCCTCGATTCCAGTTCTCCGAAGGGGACGTGTGGCCAAGTGTAGGACCAGGCAATCTTGTCACCAGCGATCGCATGGATATCCGGGCCGGTCTCCGGCTCGATTCGGATGACTCCCAGCGCATCCAATACCGAAAGAACACTATGAGTCGCCTCCAGCGTGGGCGCCAAGCGTGTTCGCGCGTGGAGAGCTTGCACCAGAGCCAGAAGATAGAGGGCGCCACGGCCGCCTAGATGACGGACGTCGCTAATGGTTGGGGCGTCAAGACGCCCAAGACCCTGAGGCTGCGGTTTTGAGTTGTTCATTTCTTTGATGAAGGGGCACTGAGCAGTCAATCCAGGGCCCGAGCTGCTTGCTGGCCGTTGCCATAGCGTCTAAGAATATCTTAGTATCCAAGCGCCGGTCACTTCCGCCATCCTTAACCCTCTCTTGAGGGGGTAAAAGTGAACGGGCGGACGGCAGAACATCCGGTTTTTGCGCTGCGGCTAGCACAGGCACGCGAACGAGCCGGGCTATCTCAGAAGCAGCTCGGCATCCTCGCCGGCTTGGATCCCGCCGTGGCCTCTCCACGTATCAACCAGTACGAACGCGGCAAGCACGAACCCCAGATCAAGACGGCCAAACAGTTGGCTGAGGTGCTGGGCATACCCGCGGCGTTTCTCTACACCGAGGACGAGCTGTTGGCTCAACTTCTTCTCCAATGGAACGACCTATCCGTACGCCAGAAGAAGGATCTGCTCAAAAGCCTTGAGAAAACTCCGGCGAAACGGGAGCCGCACAAGGGACGTTGACGCATTGGCCCGCGCGTTAGAGATCAAGCGGTTGAGCCGCTGGGTTGCTTTACGCGTCGCCGGCCTGAAAATGGGCGATCGCCTGCGCGACGGAGCGATGCTCCGTCAGCGCCATGAGGGCGGGCAGGGCGGTTCCCTGCCGGCCGCCCTCGATGATAAAGCCCAAGCAGGCTGTGGCCCCCAAAGTTCCCGTCTAAATCCACCTGCGATGCCCTCTGCTGCACGATCACTGCAGCCGCCTTCGGCGAGGGCGGCGGGGCCGACGCGTTCACCTCACAGCTGGCAGAAGAGGGGGGCCTCCGTGATGCCTGCCGCTCAGCCACGCAGCTAGGGCAACCCTGCGCGGCCCAACACGGGTCTGTCGGATGTGGCAATGGCGCTCGGACCAGCCTACTGGGATTTGCCGTACTCCAGCCGACAGAAGATGTCACGAGTCATGATTGACGCAGCTAAAACATCAAATACGCGACTGACTTCGACGAGAGACCACTACTGACCTCGGAGATATTGGCCAGATTGATCCAGGTCCGATGCGTGCGGTGTCATAGTCTCAAGGCAGTCGCGAGAATCGCTCCGGTCCGACCGACGTTCACAACCCAGGTCATGTAGGCGTTCTGGGTGACATGTGTAGGCAACCGCTACATGGCGATGGCTTTCGCCGTTGCCACCGGTCACCGCGACGACCACAGCACTTGGCCATCCGCACCCTGCAGCACGAGCGCTCCGTCGTCGGTCACGCGCACGCTTCCGGCAGGGGCCTTCCTCGGCGCAGCCCATGCAATGTGACCTTCCGCGTCGCGGACGGAAAATAACCCATCTGCACCCAGTGCACACTTAGTGCTTGTGATGCGAGCCACTGCGCTGCGCCAGATGGCGTTGCGTAATCCATTGAGGTCGTAGACGACCAACCCTCCATTAACCTCGTGGATTGCCACGTAGCGACCATTGCGTGAGCGTAGAAACCCGTCCGGAGGTAAGCTGTCGCCGCATTGCAGGCGCTCGCCCAGGTTCAACTGCTGCGCATCGGCAGCTTCGGCGATGCAGTATACGAAGCGCCGCTGGCCGCCTGCCTGCGCATTGTTCGCATATACCCGCACCACGTAACCCATGGCGCTGTATTGCTTGGCCTCCCCATCCTCGCAGGCATCGTAGGCCACCCGCACTGGCGCATCGCGTCCGACGATGCCAATCGCGCTCTTCATCACACCGAACTGCGGGTTGGTGAAGCCGATTGCCAAAGCGAATTCGCTGCCTTCGATGCGCCACTTGCCCGCGCCCGACACACCCGTCATGATCGAGCCCTTGGCGTTTGCAACGCCCCAGAGCAATGCACCGGTGAGCGACTGTTCTGCGACCGGCATGATATTGAACGGGATGGGGGCGGCGAACGTGGTGCCCGATTCAAAGAAGCTCTTTTCCCAGATCAAGCGCTTCTGGGTGGCGTTGACGACCACCAGCTCGAGCGTCCTGTGTCGATCGGAAAACTCAGTGGATCCTTCGAACGCGCTGTACAGGTTCATCACAGCTTTATTCAGTTCCACCACAGCGTAGATCACGTCTGCGCCGGCGTTTAGGGCCTCGGTGACTAGATCGACCGGGGTAGTGGCGCGCTCGAGCCTGTCGGGCGACGGGGCGGCAAGATCATTCTTCATTTGTTTGGTATTGATTTTCTTCTTGAGCTGCTTTTTCGTCGTCGCAGGCGAGGAGAGGTCCTTATTTCGTTTATTTTTTTTGCCTTTGCTGGCCATAGTGCAAATCCTTGGAAGATGGCGTGATCCATGCGGAGTGTGTTGTTCGTGGATGCGATCGCGGTCGGGCAGGTGGCTCCTTTGCAATCGTGGACAACATCTGCATGCTAACGGCGCCTGAGCAGGTGCACTACCTCACAGAGTGCGTGTTGATGTGTGGCCTAGGCCATCAGCTCGCGGGCACCACTCCAGTGCAGTATGGCCCGAAGGGTGTTCGCATGTTCCTCAACGGCGCGGGGGCTGATGTGCAAGCAAAGCGCGGCACGCTTGCAGGGCTAGCCGAGACATAGGCAGCGCAGCACCCGGCATTCGGTTGCGTTCAGTTCTGTCGCAATCGTGCACAGATGCTGTGTTGTCGCGACTGGTGGTTGTAGCGACTATACGCGCGCTCAAGCCTTGCTCACCGACGCCCAAGAACTAGAGACTATGTTCGCAGGAAGCGAAGCGGCAATGCGAGGTCGGATACGGGTCGATCTGCCAACCAAACTGGCGCGCACTACAATCATCCCGACAATCATCCCGGATCTACCTTCCTTCAGTCCTGTAGTGCGGCAGCGCTGTTGATACTCAAGTCCGTGGACATAGCCGAGCTGCGTCTTCGCCTTGAGCTTCAGGAGGCAGTAGTGCCGGCTCTGCAAACTTCTTGCTCGCCTGAGTGAATCGCCATAGCCGAGCTGCCGGCGATTCACTGGTGACTTTGGCGAAGTTTCGTCCTTCCCTTGCGGTTTCCGATAAAATTTTGGAATCTTGTGCGAAACGGCGCACACGGCTGAAAGTATCTGGAAGGAAGTGGTTGTCAATGGTGTCGAAGGTTCTGGTGGGTATGCTTTTGGTTTTTGCTTCTGTTGCTGCCATCGCAGCAGATTTGGTCGGCCGCGCCACGGTCACGGACGGTGACACCCTCACCGTGGCGAAGCGACGCATTCGCCTGTGGGGAATCGATGCCCCGGAAAGTGCCCAGCTATGCATCACGAGCAACGGAAGCTCCTGGCCATGTGGCCGGCGGTCTGCAGCTGCGCTGGACGGCTATCTGCTAGACAAGACTGTTCGCTGCCAACCCAAGGACACAGACCGCTACGGCCGAGTGGTGGCCGAGTGCTTCCTCCAAGGGCAGTCCGTCAACCGCTGGATGGTGAGTTCCGGCTGGGCAGTTGCGTATCGGCAATATTCCACGTCCTTCGTTACTGATGAGAGCCTTGCTCAGCAACACAAGCTCAACATCTGGAGCGGCTCTTTTCAGTTGCCAGCGAACTTCCGACACGCAAAGCGCGCTTCATCGGTTAAGACCTCGATTTCTACTGCGCTCCCAGTCGCCAATGGCTGCAACATCAAAGGCAACCTCTCCCGCAACGGAAAGAGGATCTTTCACATGCCTGGGCAACGCGACTACGAACGCACTTCCATCACTCCTGCGCGGGGCGAGCGAATGTTCTGCACGCCCGCCGAAGCCCTGAAGGCAGGATGGCAGCCGGCGAAGCATTGATGTTCCCTGTCATAGAGGCCGGACGCAGTCCATGCCTAGCCAGCGCCAAATCAGATACACCCCTCGGACAAGGACTCAGCGCCAAGCTGGATAGGGATTAGCGCATAGTAGAGGTGGGCGATAACCGATCCAGGCCTGGGAGTCTTCATCTTCGAGCCGGATGTGCGCAGGGGCTGCCGGGCACATGGGGGTGTTCACGTGCAAAATGGGTTGGCTGGCCGTCTTGCGGTCCTGATGGCGGAGGGTGGGGTGCGCAAGGCACCCAAAGCAGCAAGGTTTTTTCTAGTCGCTCAGTGCTCAGGCAATGGGCGAGACGATTCTTGATGGTAACGGTCGACAGCTGCCTGCTTTCAAACGGTGAGGCGTCAGGCACGTCACCTGATCGTTGATTCCGCAGATCGAGCTTTCTTTAGCTAGGAGCTGGTCAAGGCCAGGCAGCTGGCGAGGAGGGTGAGGGTGTAAGTCCACAATTAGACGATAGAAGCTAGAAAACTCCCCTCATATGGGAGGATACTCTCCCTATTCATCAGCCAGGAAGTGGGGGGGGCATGGCGCGGCAACAAGTCTGGATAACCGCCTTTTCGCTGGCGCTGTCTGTGGCCCTGACCATGCAGTCGCAGGCGAGTGCAGCACTAGGCGATAGCACTCAGGTGAGTAGGGTTCAAGCTTCTGGCAATACGCTGGCAATGACTGCAGTGACGAGTCTAGAACCTGCCGTAAGCGGCAAGCCGCCAGCAGACCCGGTTGGAAAGCCGGCTCTATCTCTGCCTGCATCTGTGGTTGAAGCAAGCGCCACTGGGGCTGCCGCTTCACGTGAAGCGAAGATGGAGTTGATGCTTCGTCGACAGGAAGACCTCGCCATTCGTGTGAAGGACCTTAAGCCTTCGCCACTGAAAGAACTTGCGCCTGCAATTTTAAGCGTATTGGGCGTGTTACTCGGTGCGGGCCTGGCTAATCTTTCAACCGCCCGCCTGCAAAAGCGGCGCATAGAGAACGAGGGCAAGGCGACGCGAGCCACGGCTGGCATTGCTGCTGCATCTAAGTTGATGGACTTCAAGAGCCGACAACTCTATGAGCTTTACGCTCCTCTTGAAGCGCTACTGATTCAAAACGTGACGGTACGAGGTGAGCTCTATCAGATGTTGATCAAGAGTGGCTGCTCGGACCGTACCTATGAGATGAGGCCGGATCCAGAGGGTCAAAAGGGGAAGTCACTATTTGTTGTCCCCGCTGATGGGTCTGCTGCGATACCGTTCCGACTCATTGAGCAGATGGGCTACCTCTTGGCTTACCATGGCACTCTCATGGGAACTGTAAAAGAGATCGTGTCTGTCAACGATCAGATCGTAAAGTTGCTGCACGAGAAAATTGGCTTGGTCCGAAGCGAAAATCGTGAGCTGAGCAGGCTGCTTGGAATATTTCTTGCACACCAAAGCGTTCTTCGAGCGGCGGCGAGCCCAGCAACCAACGAACATGTGCGCTTGCCGTCGTACACAACCACGTTCCCACGAGGCTTGGACAAGCTTGTCAAAAAAGATGCAGACCAGCTTCTAGGGGAGATTAAGGGGTGGGAGGCAACAACTGCTGCATGGATGGTGCCTTTTGAATCGAATTCGACCGGCGAAGCTAGGTGATGCGTGACATCTTTATGGACTATCAGTCAACCACGCCCGTCGATTCCCGGGTTATGGAGACGATGCTCCCGTACTTTACCAACACGTTTGGCAATCCCCACTCCTCTGAACACCGGTTCGGGATCACGGCGCAGCATGCCGTGGACCAAGCCTTGGAGGACATCGGTCAGGTCATTGGAGCAACAGCTCGCGAAATCGTCCTGACATCGGGCGCCACTGAGTCCAATAACCTTGCACTGCGCGGCGCACTTCCTAAGCGCGGAAAGTCACACCTCATCAGTTGTGTCACCGAGCACAGCAGTGTGCTCAGCACGCTGTCATCCCTCCAGGAGAACGGTTGCTCGGTAACATGCCTGCCTGTAGCCGATGACGGCTTGATCGACCTTGAGGCGCTGGCAGCAAGTATCACGGCTTCAACCCGGATCGTGTCGCTAATGGCGGTGAACAGTGAAATCGGTGTCATACAGCCGTTCGCTGATGCCGGTGCGATCTGCCGGGATCGTGGTGTTCTGTTCCATGTCGATGCAGCTCAGGCTTACGGCCGTGTCCCGATCGACGTTCACCGCCAGCACATTGACCTTTTAAGTGTCTCAGCCCATAAGATCTATGGACCAAAAGGCATCGGGGCACTTTTTGTGAATGATCGCGCCCGCCAGGTTTTGCGCCCTCAAATCACCGGAGGCAAACAACAGGATGGGTTGAGGGCTGGCACAGTGCCCGTGCCGCTTGCCGTTGGATTCGCCACGGCCGCTCGGCTGATGGTGGAAGAGGGCGTGACCGAAAGCCGTAGGATCTCCGGTCTTGCGGGCAAGCTGCTAACGGGCTTGGCTGGCAGGGTGGCAGGCGTCCACCTCAATGGCAGTGCGATACATCGGTATCCGGGGAATCTAAACCTTCGTATTGAGGAGGTTGACGCCGACAGCCTGCTCCTCATGCTCCCCGAAATCGCGATGTCCACAGGATCAGCGTGCAGCTCCGGTACGCCAGAGCCGTCGCCTGTGCTGATGGCCTTGGGCCTATCGAAGGAAGAAGCATCCCAGTGCCTGAGACTGGGTCTGGGCAGAATGACCACCGAAGAAGACGTGGACTATGTAATCGAGCGCCTAGCGTGGGCGGTGGGGAAGCTTCGCGACTAGCGACCTCGGGGCACTGTCAAGATTGACCACGAGGAGCAGCAACCTATACTCACCACAGGCGGCAAGCCATTGGGGCAGGACGCCGTATAAAAAAGGCTTAAAAATCAGATGCTTGACGCTGCAACTGCGAATCTTGCCGAACGGACCTCGGGAGATCGCTTCTCTGGCCATGAGTCATTTCCATGCCGCTATGGCTGGCTACCCAAGTTCTACGACCTTCTGGTCCGGCGCCCTGAAGCCGTTCGAGTCGACGAGCAGGTCATGGTTGCTCTGGGCATCGGTCGCAACATGGTCAAATCTGTACGCTTTTGGATGCAAGCGTTTGGTTTGATGGTGGATCACCCAAGGACGGATCCGGCAGCTACTCCGTTTGCGAACTGGCTGCTTGACCAGAAAAACGGTGCAGACCCCTACCTGGAAGACGTCGGCAGTCTTTGGCTGCTTCACTGGCGCTTGGCGGCAAAGGCCGATCTCGCGGCATGGCATGTCGCATTCTTTCAGTTGCCCGAAAAAGAAGTGCTTAAGCGCTACCTGCTCCAGCGATTGGAGCGACATGCGGTATCACTGGATAAGAAGCTGTCTGCCACCACCGTTCGCCAGCATCTGGACATATTCCTGAGTACCTACGCCGCGTCCCCGAACGCCGAGCGCGCGAGTGTTGAGGAACGCCTGGGAAGCCCGCTTCAAGAGCTTGGGCTTGCACGCATCGTACCTGCCGGTGAGAAGGAGGAGTTGATTGAATTCTCGCGGGGTCCTTGGAAGCACCTTTCGCTTGAGACATTCATCCGCGTGATGCTGGATTACTGGGAGTTGGCTGCTCCAAGCGACAAGACCATCTCTCTCCGTTCGCTTCAGACGGGATTTGGCAGTCCTGGCCTAACGCTGCGCTTGGACGAACGTGCGCTTATGCAACTGATAGCTGAGGCGTGCGCAGTTCGCCCGGACCTCTTCCACCTTTCCGACAGTGCGGAGCTCCAAGCAATCACTCTGCTGACAGCAGACGTACGTATGGCCAAATCTGAAGTGGGGTATGTATGAGCAATCGCAAGATGACCATTAAGGACGCGCTTGGCGTGCGCAGCCGATATGTGCGCGCCGTCAACATCTCCCGCGATCTGGACGACGTCGGCGCGCTCGAAGGCTATCTGATCACTGATGGTGTTCGTCAGGCGCTTGCGCGCCTGTCCAAGGGTCTTTCTGCAGCATCAACCCAGCGCGCCTGGCGCGTTACTGGCAGCTACGGAAGTGGCAAGTCTGCCTTCGGGCTACTGCTGGCAAATCTGTTCAGCCAGCCACTGACCAAGAAAGGCACTGCAGGTGCGGTTCTTGATGAGCAAGCCAAGGACCTGCTCCCGGACTTGCGTAAGCTGCCGCGATATGAGGTGCTGGTTATCACTGGCGCCAAAGAGGATGCGAGCATCGCGCTCGCTCGTGCACTTGGCGAGCTTTTAGCTCGACGCCGGACAAGCTCAAACCAGAAACAGCTTCGTAGCCGGCTCGGTGAATTTATCCAATCCCGGCAAGCTGGCAAGGGTAGCGCCAGTGAAGTGCTGGAGCTTCTAGGTGAGGTTCGTGCACTGATCGCTTCGGCCACCATTGCCTCCGAAGGCCTCCTGATCTTGGTTGATGAAATGGGTCGCTGGCTGGAGTACGCCGCGGCACCTGACTCCAAGATCGATGCGTCGTTCTTCCAGGCCTTGGCCGAGCAGTGCGGCGGTCGCGTGGACGATATTCCTGTGGCAGTCATCGGCTTCCTGCATCAGCGCTTCGATGACTATGCCAGTGGTCGTCGGGATCGTCGTGCAGGCCTTGAATGGGCGAAGGTTGCCGAGCGGTTCGAGGACATTTCGTTCGTTCAGACCTTTGAAAGCACTGCCAAGCTCATTGCCCGAGCGCTGGAGCCCGATCGCGCTGCTTACAAGCGCTCAGGCGTGTCCGCTCGGTCCAAAGAACTTTACATGCAGGCGAGCAAGATAGGCCTGATGAACTCAGGATTGCTGAAGGGGGAGGGGATTAGTGGCGAGAGCCTGTATCCGCTTCACCCCGCCGCATTGCTTTCCGCCGTCTCAATGTTCCGACGCTTTGGGCAAAACGAGCGTTCCACATTCTCGTTCCTGCTGGCCTCTGAGCCTTTTGCGTTCCAAGACTATATCCGCCGCCGCAATCTGGATCCGGGCGAGTGGTACCGCGTCACCGATCTTTGCGACTGGCTGCTTGCTCAGGGCACCCTGCGCACGCTCGATGAGGAGCGCTTGAAGCGCTGGTTGCTTCTTCAGGAAACGCTCCGCTCTGCACCGGTCTACGAGACCGAAGAGCTGATGTGCCTGAAAGCTGTGGGTCTGCTGAACCTGCTTGAGCCTCAGCCTGGGCTACCGGTGACCTTCGCAAACTTGTCGTTCGCTTTGGAGGACCGAGTTGACTCGCCTGCCATTGCCGAGGCAGTTGAGAAGCTGATTCAGAAATCTCTACTCTATGTGCGACCGGCGACCCAGGAGCTGTGTCTTTGGCCGCAGAGCAGTGTGGATGTTGCAAGCGAGTATTCGCGCATCCGCAAGGGACTACAGCCTGCACAACGGCTGGGCTCGTTGCTGCAGCACCTTCCCGGCGCACGACCCATGGTCGCACACCGGCATTACTTTGAGACCGGAACGCTGCGGACGGTCCAGATTCACCTGTTTGATGAGATCACACAGATCCATGGGCGAGCTGAGCAAGCCATCAACGGTGATGCCGAGATCCTGATCATCCCATGTTATCCGGACCAAGATGCGGCGTTCCTTGGTCGTCAACTAGAGGCAATGAGCGCCTCATCGGTACCAGGTCGTCTTTTTGCCTTGAGAAAGGTGAGCGAGGACGACCTTGAACTTGCAGATGACCTGGCCGCGTGGACGCAGCTGGAGAATGAGTGTGCGGACCTGCGCGTCGATACTTATGCGCGTAATGAGGTCAAGCAGTCCATTCATAGGGTGACCGCCAACATCTCGCTGCGCCTGGCAGATCTGCGAGTGCCGGGGCAGGGAACGGACGGAGTTATTTGGTGGCACCTGGGGCAGCGTCTTGACATAACCAGCGGGCGCCAGCTGAACCAGCAGCTTTCCACCATCCTCGATGATCTTTACGTCCAGGCTCCGCGAGTCCGTAATGAGCTTATTAACCGCACAGCGATTTCTAGTGCTGCAGCCGCAGCCCGACAGCGATTGCTGGAACGGATGTTTGCCAATGCCGATGAAGCCGACTTAGGCATCCAGCAAACTCCGCCTGAAATGGCGATCTACCTGTCCCTGTTCAAAGATACCGGGCTGCATCGCGCCGATGGCGCTGCATGGCGCTTCCAAGCCCCGATGCCGGGCAGTGATTGGATGCCGGCCTGGAATGCGCTGGGCGAAATGCTCGATACCAAGGGTCTGGTGACGATCCGACAGGTCATGGATCATCTTGCAGACGCTCCGTTTGGCATGCGACATAGCGTCTCCTTGCTACTGATCGCCGCTTTCTTGAGTGTCAACCGCGACGCCATCATCCTGCGTGAGCGCGGCAGCTACCTCACGGTTCTTGAGGACAGCCACCTGGGTAGGCTGGTTAAGAAGCCTGAGGCATTTGAGCTGCACATGATCCACGCTCAATCTTCTACGGCCTCCGTTCTGACCATGTACCAGACCGTGCTGCAAAAGCACCTTGGTTCGGCCGCAGTTGGCGCCACGGTTGCCGAGATCACTCGCGCGATTTACGACTGGTACCTGACCCTTCCAGAGCACACACTCAATTCCACCAAGCTCGACGCTTCGCATCGTGCGGTTTTGGCGCTGCTGAACAAGGCTTCCGACCCGATCGAGCTTCTCACTGTGACAATTCCATTCGCGCTTGGGGCAATCAAGGTCCGAGAGCCAATTGATGGCAGGAGCAAGGTAGCCGTTGAGGTCCTGCGTGCTCGCTTTGAAGGCATGTTGCGGGCAGGTTCTGAGCGCCTCAACGACCTGCGTTCGGAGATCACCACGGTGCTCGCAGAAGAGGTCGGAGTGCGCGATGTGGCAAGTGTGCGTCCTCACATCATCGCGCTGTCCGAAGGGGCAATGGGCGAAGTCGTTGATTATGCGCTCAAGTCTTTCATGCAGCGCTCTACGGATGGGCAGCGCGATGATCGCCAATGGATAGATTCTCTGGCCAGCCTGCTCGGTGGCCGCAGCATTGACACTTGGCACGATGAAACCATCGTCCGATTCCGGGGCGAGGTTCGCCGGGTGTATACGCTTTTGACGCGCGTGGTGGCTTTGAACAAATTGACTGGAGCTTCAAAGTCGCCTGATCATGCCGCAGTCGCGGTCCATGTCGTGGATCAAAAGGGCAAGGAGCGATTTGTGGCGGTACCCGCCGATGCTGATGGAATGCTTGCCTCAGAGGATATGGCAGACGTCCGGGCCGCGCTGTCCCGCCTGCCCGTGCCGGCGTACGCTTTGGCTCGCCTGCTTCTGGAATTCTCATCAGACCTACCCGTCACCCAGCCGGAGAGCCTGGCATGACCGAACCTCGACACATTCTGAGCCTATCGGGTGGCAAGGACAGCGCTGCCCTGGCGCTATACATGCGTGATCGAATCCCGAACATGGAGTACATCTTCAACGACACGGGCAAAGAGCTGCCCGAGACTTACGAGTACCTTGACCGCATTGGCGACTATTTGGGGCGCCCTGTAATTCGGCTCAATGCCGACAAGGGCTTTGACCACTGGTATGAGATGTATGGCGGGATGATCCCGTCCAACCATCGCCGCTGGTGCACCAAAATGCTAAAGCTGAAGCCGTTTGAGGCCTACATTGGCGAGGAGCCAGTGCTGAATTATGTCGGCATCCGGGCCGACGAAGATCGCCAAGGCTATGTAAGCACCAAACAGAACATCACCCCGATTTATCCGTTCATAGAGGATGGCTTGGTGTACGCGGATATCGTGCGTATTCTGCATCAGTCGGGCGTCGGCATGCCCCCTTATACCAAGTGGGGTCGCACTCGCTCTGGCTGCTTCTTCTGCTTCTACCAGCAGAAGATTGAGTGGGTGAACCTATTGGAGACCTATCCAGACCTGTACGATCAGGCGGAGGCTTACGAACGGGAGTATGTGCCCACGGGCAACCTCTTCACTTGGTCGCAGGGGGAGCCGCTGGCAGAGCTGCGCAAGCCGGAGCGCGTGGCTCAGATTAAGCAAGATGCTCTGCAGCGGCCAGCAAGGCTGTCCTCTAAAGACAATCAATCATTAGCCGATATCTTCCGAGCGCAGCGTGAAGCGATTGAGGATGACGGCTGCGTAGTTTGCAGCGTGTAAAGAATGGGTCAGGGAGGATAGGGAATGGTCTTTAAAGTCAAAGCTCGCGTCTTGCTCGAACTCGGCGCAGAGCTGATCAGCTCTGACGGGATCGCGCTCTATGAATTAGTAAAAAACGCTGTTGATGCCAAGAGTAGAAAAATTCAACTCGATGTTCATGTTGCGCTGACGCCTTCGGGATACCGCGCCATTGACAAAGAGTTGGCCGCGACCAACGACAGCTTGGTGAAGCGTGGCTATGCGCAGCGTGCTATTGCTCGCGCGTTTGATCCTGGTACAAGCGAAGAGCTCCGCGAGGAGTTTCTGAATCTTATTGCCGATACATCTCCCCTAAGAGCGAGGAGCGCGCTACGCCAATTTTTCCTCGACAATACGTATATCTCAATTGAGGATTGGGGATGCGGTATGTCCGCGAGTGATCTAGAGAATCACTATTTGACGATTGGCACACCACACAGGGCGCTGGAACGCAACAGCGCACCCAAGCAGGAAATCATCCTCGGGGAAAAAGGTATAGGCCGCCTATCTGCTATGCGCCTTGGCGACACCCTCGGCGTCTATACCGGCACAAAGAACGACACTCACTGGCAGGCGCTTGAAATCGATTGGTCGAAGCTGAGCGACCTCGATATGAATCTAGACCAGTTTCCGGTCAGGCCGACCAAGGGCGATAGCAAGAGCATTGGTGATAAAGGGACATTAATTGAGATTCGCGATCTGAAGTCTGAATGGACATCGGACCGTTTTAATCAGCTCGCCGCTAGCGAGCTCGCCAAACTTCAGGATCCATTTGATCTCGATGCCACCGCACTCGACCTAAGGCTTTCATTCAATGGTAATCCGATCCAGTTTTCGTCAATCATCCGGACGGAGTTCTTTGACGATTGCCACGGCTACTTCGATGTTTCAATGAGCTACGAGCCTAGACAAAGTGATGGGCAGTTGGAGCCTGTACTTCACGGCGTCGTCCGCTTCAAAATTCCTGACGATGGAGTGAGGGCTCAGGCCGGGGAAACAGAAGAGCGGATCATTCACGCCAGTGGCGATGGACTTTACAGCCTGCTAGCCAGTAATCACCATCCTGCAGCAGCAGACGGGCAACTCAGTGCCATTCCCAGATTCGATGGCATTGATACGCTCGGACCATTTGAAGCAAGAGGGTATTGGTACAATAGACAGCGAAGCAAGCTCGAAAAGAAAGCCGGAGGTCAAAGCTACGACCCCCTAGGCCGCTGGCTGCTGCAATGGGCGGGCGGCCTTCTAATGTATCGTGATGGATACCGCGTATATCCCTACGCAGAGCCCGATGACGATTGGCTCGAGCTTGACCAGAAGGCTCTTCGTCAACGAGCCTTTAAGCTCAATCGCGGACAGTTTGTGGGGTATGTTCGAATTGGCTCCAGAACAAATCCACATCTAAGGGATCAGACCAATAGACAGGGCTTGTGCGACTCTCCGGAGAAGCGCGCCTTGATCCAAGCATTGCAATGGGTGATCTGGAATGAGCTGGGAAGCCTTGTCCGCAAGCACGAGATCAAGAGCACCGCTCGGGCGCTTGGCACAATGCAGCAGGTTGACAGGCAATTTAAAGACAAATCGAGAGCTGTACGCGGAGTGCTTAAGGAATTGGGTCGCCGTGCGCCGAGCGAACGAGAGACCGTGGCAGAGCTTCGCGCATATGTAGAGGACGTGGAAGCATCTTGGTCTAAAGCAAAAGCCACAATTCGAAAGCAGGAAGGCCAAGCGGGCATGTATTTGCATTTGGCTGGCGTCGGAATGCTTCTTGAATTCGTGGTGCACGAGTTAGCGCGCGTAACGCAGAGTTCGCTTAGCGACTTGCAGTCGCAGCAACAGGCCACGCTCCCGCCTAGTTTGCGCTCGCTCACGCGACAGCTTCAGACTCTGGATAAGCGACTTCGAATTCTCGACCCCGTCGCCACCCCAGGCAGGCAGCGCAAGGAAGATACTGATGTTGCTGAGGTCATCCATACCTTGGTGGATGCACACGAGCAGCAATTTGATCGCCATGCAATCTCGGTAGACACTTCGAGACTTCCTGCTGTGTTCATATCGACTGCAGTTGCCGGCCAAATGTATCAGATCTTCGAGAACTTAATTTCCAATTCCGTATATTGGCTTACGCACCACCGATCTGTGCTCGCAAAGCATAATGCTATTTCGACTTTCAGCGCATCGATAACAGTCGAGGGGGACTATTCGGACAGGACAATTGTCTTCAAAGATAACGGCGGCGGGATTTCAGCGGAGGATGGACCGAAGGTATTCGATCCCTTTTTTAGCAAGAAGCCGACAGGGAGGGGCATAGGCCTATATATCGTGAAAACCTTGTGTGCCGAAAACGGGATTGAGGTTGAGCTACTTCCGGCCACGAAGGGTCGAATCAACGGATTCAAATTTACTTTTCAATAGGAATCTTTGACATGGAAGCCACAGCCCCCCCCCTTGCCATTATTATTGATGATGCGTACGCGCTGCCAGCAGCCGACGATGTGCTCCATCACTGGACGACGCTCCTCGATTTCCTAAAGGAAAACGAGGATGCAATGTCATGGTTTCTATCAACCTTTGAAGTCGAAAGCGTCCTTCCTCGAAAATACTCAGACCAGCTAGCATCCAATGAGGCGTTGCGAAATCGACTTTGGGAATCTCGTTTTAACTGTCCTGTAGCCGGATATGAAGATGCAGTTGCTGGTATGCTCTCTGGCTGCAGCCCAAAGCGAGAGATATTGGAACAAATTGAGCTGGCGCTCGGGCAATTCTCTGTGAAGCGTTTTAGTCGCATACCGAAAGTATCAGATCTCCCGCCAGGAATCTCGGTAGTGGTGCTTGACTACATATTGTCTGAGGATGCGTCTGATGACAGTGCCCAACTAATCGAGGAAAGTATCGCTTTTGTTCAAGAGCTTACCGATCTTGGCACAAAGGCCGGGCGCTGTCCGCTGATGATCTTAGTCTCAAACCTTCCCACGCTTAGGACGAAGGCCAAAGACTTCAAAGACAGGCTCGATGGACTTCACGGCGCATTTTTCCGATTTGTTGAGAAGAACCCCCAATCAACGCTTACAAATGTAAAGCACGCAACGAGCAACTTCGAGAGTGAACGAGACGAACTGAACGCATTTCGAAGATATCACATAGATTTCAAAGAATCTCTGAAAGCTGCTGTCGCAGCTCTCCAGAATTCGATCAACGAGCTCGAGCTACAAGACCTCGCTGCGCTGCAGGTTGGTCAGCTCAGTGTCGAACATGAGTCCCTGGGAGACTATATGGCTTGGCTGTGTGGCCAGTCTCTTGCCGGCAAGCTGCATGAATCATCCAGCGTCGCGACAAGTGCAGCGGAGCTTCCCGAAAAGAGTTACAAAATTCTTCTAGGGCACTTGGAACCGTCAAAGGGTATTCCAGAGTTATTCACTGAAGTTTCGATGGTGCGTCCTGCTAGTAGCGAGATCTATCGCCACAAAGTGGGCAAACGCGCACTCCGCTTTGGGGACGTATTCCGTACTAATGATGATCCGCCAATTTACTACCTTGTGGCGAGTCAAACGTGCGACCTTCTGCACGGAAAGTTGCCTAACGGCCAAGTTCTATGTATCCAGGGAGAAGCGGCATTCTTTGAAACGGACGAGGCATCTCTTCTAGATGCGACCTTTAAACAGATGACAGAGGGCTGGTCTACGCTGAAGGTCGGCGGTCGATTTATGCAGATCGAGTGGATTTCTAAGTCGCTAAAGACAATTTCTCAAGCGGACCTCGAAGCGGATGGCAATGTCAATTATGTAGGTCGCCTCAACGAAATTTATGCACTGGAGGCGCAGCAGAAGGCAGCCCAGGAACTGACGAGAATTGGTGTTCCTATTAAACCAAACTTTGGCTACTTCTTCGAAAGCGTCGAAATAACAGCTTGGTCGCAAGGTAACCAAATCGCCGCCCTTTCTTCCAACTTGGGCGGCGGAACTATTGAAGCAGTACTTCGCCCTGAAAAAGGCGGTAAGAATTTACTGTTGATGAGTAATAACCTGAAACAAACGGTGAGTGAAACGCTAATGCAGTGGCGAGATTCACAAGCGATCCAGGGCGATCAAACAAAGGTTAAATCCGTAACAGAGCTGGTGGCCAAACTAAGAGCAGACTTGGACTCAGAGTCCTTTAGGCTGGTGTGTCGGCCAAAAAAGGGGGGCGGCGTGACAGTCACCCTGGGAAGTGCCGCAGAAGTCAACCAAAATCCGGATTTGTCGATGATTGAGGTTGTCTTAAAGGATATCCCTATGTATGGCATCAGCGTAAACTCTCCTGCAACCTGCGTTCGCATGGAGTTTAAAAAGATTTAACTCTATTCTGTGCTTGCCAGCCAAACGATTTAAGGCTGGCGGGCCAGTCAAGTGCCACCACCATTAGCCTCAACTTTCACGGCAATATTACTATGCGAAAGCGGTGCACCTAAATTCGTGATGAGATTACGCAGAGCGGTCGCCCAGCGCAGGAGGTCTCGAAGTCTCAATATGATTGCGGCCTGCTCCGATGATACGCGCTGAATCTGGACGTTGATGTTAATCCATTCACCACGTCGATCCGTCTCAATGTGACGTTTGATGTAGGACAGACGAAGATCTTCGCCGACGAAATCAGCAGGCTGGCTGAGGGCTTCTATATACAAGTTGAGCTCAGGATCCTCATCGAAAGCTAATGCGATAAGATGAGAAGAATCCCTAATTTTACCCTGGAATACTTCGAGGCGGATTTCGTACGCGTCACGTAAAATCCCTTCCATCCATTCCGCATACTTGAGGAGAAGTACGGGATTGGAAAACGACGAAATTTCAAGCTCCTGTTTCGCGTGTACGTAGCACATCAAGGCGGCGAGATACTGACTACATAAATGTAAGCATGCACCCGGATTCTCGTCTCGAATTACGCGGAGCGACGCTTTGTGTTCAGCGACTGAGCTTTGCAGCTGCGCAAGGGCATCAGTGGCCCGAGATGAGACTTCCATGAACTTCTGGAGCCTAACATCTGATTTTTGATAGGTTGGTGCATCAACCCATTGCAGCCAAAGAGCTTGAAAGGCATCGTTAATCTGGCGAGACCGCATCCTATCGAACTCGGAGGAGATCACAGATATAAGCTGCGACCAATCAATGTGAATGACGACATCCCTCCGCGCTCCCACCACCAATTTTACAAAATCCTGCGCTGATAATTCTGCGAGAAACGGCATAAAACGGCCATCTCGTCTTCGGGAGGTAACGATCAACGACGCTGCTTGCGGCTCGTTCATTTAACTATCTCAATATGTTAATGACCCGATTAAAGGTACATCAAACGCCGGCTGCTTACCCGGCCCACTACTCAATTGATTTACTTCGATGACCAAATTTTCCTTGGTGAAGTCCTCCACCAGGTCAAGTCCCAGAACTAGCGCCCGTCGAATAATGCATCGGCTACGAAGTCCTTGCTCCACACTTGGCGGGGCCCGTCAGTACCGTGCTCTCCAGGAGGCGAGCTGTAGACTCGCGCCGCAGTCTGAGACCCGCTTAAGAGTACAACAGGTACACGCGCTTGTGGTTGGCCATCCAGGCTTCCCGGCGCAGCAATGCGAAGATCCGCCAGAAGCACAGCGCCAATGAGAAAAGGCTGACCAATAAGCAGCGTTCGTCGGTGGTGATGCGCCATCAGACGGCGACAGGCGAACCAGAAGCCGTCGTGGACTCGGGACGCGGCCAGATCGCGCACAGGGCTTCACCGATGCTCTGACTGCGCTTAGCGATCGCCGCTTCGTCCCAGCTAGCCAGATCCGCGAAATAGCGGTTCAGGCGAAGAACGGAATTGCGGTACTCGTTGAGCTTCGAATCGAAACCGCCATTGCTTGCGGCCGGGTTGAGGTATTGGTTTAGCAATGTCAGGTTACCGATCGTCTGCAAGGCGGCATTACGTCGGCGAATAGCATCTTGTAGGGGTTGAAACTCCTCGTTGACCGTGTGCGGGTACATCGCCATCATGTTGGGAACCTGTTTACCTTCCAATGGCCAGTGCGTCATCCACAGTTGTGGCAGGATGTGTTCTATCTGCAGGTTGGACGCGATATCGGTTTCTTCCGATTTTTTGGTGCGAAGTCGTAACTCAACGCGCTCAAGCAAAAGTCGCAGGCCAGGGCGCGACAAGTTGTTGTAGACGTTACGATTGATGGCGGCATCGATCATCTCGTCGTTGCTTGGCCACACACGGGTGGTGCCGGCGCCGGCCAGTAGGCGATTGCTCAAGAGCGGCATGATCTCGTTGCCGCTTTTGTTGCGCAGGTGGAAGACCAAGTCGGCAAACAACTTGTTGTATTCCTTATTTTCCTCGCCGGTGAAATACCGGCGGACAATGTACGACTCAAGCGCGGCTAGGCACGCGGTCTTCTGTGCCGCATCCAGCCCCGCTTCGGCCTCCAGGAACATGATCAGTGGCAAGGCGGTAGAAACGTCCAAGTCGTTGACCACGCGCCGGAAATCGGTCGAGGACAGCGCTGTGCTGGGCGACAGCGTGTAGTGCTCATACACTTGGCTGTGCTTGGCAAAGTCCGACAATTCCTCCCGCACGGTGGCATATTTCGGAGGTACGCCCTGAACCCAGCGGCGATACTCCTCATTCACGCGCCGGGCATCGACCGAAGCCCCGGTCTTAGCGATCAGGAAAAAGCGCAAGCCCAGGTCCAGCCGCGAGAAAGTGCGTCCGCCACGGGAGGATTCGTAGCTCCAAAAAGGCGTCTCGAATCGACTCCAATAGTCATTGAAGATATCGTCGCGATTTTGCTTTTCCTTCTCGGCACGCATGAAGATAAGGCTTCGTAGCAGATCGGACTGGGACAATGGCGAGCCTTGGGAGTTTAGCGAGTAGAAGATCTCTTGCGAGTCGTCACCGTCTGAAAGAGCGATTTCCACCACACAAAAATCCTCCTGCAGGCACTGCAGTAGCGCAAAGGCGCGGGCAACCGGGTCCTTGTCGCTGCGTGATGCCGTGGACTCAATCCAGGTTTGGATCTGTTTAGCGAAATAAAGGTATGCCTCGACTAGCGCGCTGCGCGGTTCGGGCTTTCGCTTTCTCGGCAAGTATTGCAGCGGCTGGCGCTTTTCTACTTCGGCGCAACTGCCAGCCGTCATCACCGAGCGAAACACCTCACGATTCATGGTGGTTGGCCAAACTTTGTGGACCTCTTCGTCAGGCTTTTCCATAACCTCGCGATCGGGGTTTTCCACGAAACGCGTGAGCGGCATCTCGATTGCACGCCATTCTTGCTGACGCGCGTAGTCGCGGAAGGCGCAAAGCAGCAACTGAAGTGTCGTTATGCGTTGCTGCCCGTCGATGACTAGGAAGCGCTTGACCTCTTGCGGGGATTCAGGCTTGACGCCCTCGATAATCAATGCCCCCAGGTAGTGCGGCCGCTGTTCCTTCCCCACGAGACGAAGCAGGGCCTTTTCAGAGATGTCTTCCCACAATGTTTGCCACTGCGGCGATTCCTGCCACACATACTTGCGCTGGAACATCGGCACTACGTAGCGCAGCTGTGAGCCGAACAGGAAGGGAATGGTACGTGGATTGGCCTGCATGTCGTCTCCCTTAGGTCAGTCATCATATTAGCCGTGACTAGCGTTAGCGGGCCGGACCTGCGAGAGTTTCGTAGACGTCAAATGTCCGCACCGAAGACGAGGTTTTGGCTGACGCGCTAGAGATCAAGCAGTCGAGCCGCTGGGTTGCTTGACGCCTCACCGGCCTGAAAGTACCCGATCGCCTGCGGGACGGAGCGATGCTCAGTCAGCGCCATTAGGGCGGGCAGGGCGATGCCCTGTCGGCCGCCCTCGGTGATAAAACCTGAGCGCAGGCTGTGGCCACCAAAGTCCCCGGTTAACCCTGCCTGCAAGGCCCGCCTCTGTACGATCGCTGCAACCGCCTTCGGCGAGAGGGCAGGGCCCACGCGTTCACCCCATAGGCGGCGGAAGAGGGGCCCCTCGGTGATGTCGGCCGCGGTCAGCCACGTAGCCAGGGCGCTGCCTGCGCGGCCCAGCACGGGCTTGTCGGGTGTGGCCGTGGCGTTCGGGCCAGCCTGCTGGGTTTTGCTGTGCTCCAGCCGATAAATGAAAGCGTCATCGCCGATGCGGCGCAGGTCCTGCCAATCCGCTGCCGCGATCTCGCTGCGTCGGCGCCCGCCACTAGCAAAACCAAACAGCAGCAGCGCCTTATCTCGAAGCCCCTCCAATGAGTCGTCACAAGCGGAAAGCAGCGCCTCAAGCTCGTCACGCGTAATGGCGGTCTTCTTGTGTGGACGCTCTCCGCGTTTCACCGAGGCGCGGCGGCCGCGCTTGAGCAGTTGGCGCACTGCAGGCGCTTCGCACGGGTTAGCGGCCTTGTGCGCTTGGTGGGCGGCCGAGAGCACAGCCACACGGTGAACGACGGTGCTGAGCTTGAAAGCGCCAGACTTCTGCTTGAGACCGGCGGCAACCAGGTGCGCATCCAATTCCGGCGGCAGTTCCCAAGTCAGGCCGGCCTTCCCACGCCGGGCCAGATGGTCGACCACGAATTGGACCACGGCCGGCTCGGGCACCGGCAGCGTGATCGGCTGCCCGAAGCGCCCCTGGAACCAGCCCGCCCAGTAGCGCAGCGCAGTGGCATAGCTGCGGGTGGTGTTAGCGGCGGCGGCCTCAGCCAGCAGTTCGCGCACGGCGTCGGCCGCCTGCGCTGCGAGACGGTCCGGGGCGAGGATGGCCGACGCAGGGGGGTTGGGCACAACCATGTTAGATTTCATATGTCGTACGTATTAAATACTACTTTTGAAGGTGCCTACTTCCGATAACTATCTGTTATCGGACGTGGATTAGCAATGGGGCAGGGCACGCGTGTCGGAGATATCAAATGGCTAAAGGAATCCAAGAAAACGAGGTGTTTGAGGCGGCCGACGCGCTGCTCGGCGCTGGCGAGCGGCCGACCGTCGAACGCGTACGCCTGCACCTTGGTCGCGGCTCGCCGAATACGATCGGGCCGTTGTTGGACGCGTGGTGGACTCAGCTCTCGCAGCGGCTCAAGCATCGGCTGGCACTGCCTGGAGTGCCAGAGAATGTGGGCGTGGCCTTGGCGCAGGTATGGGAACTAGCGCTGGCGGCCGGGCGGGGACAAGCCGAGGCCGCTCTGGCGCCGGAGCGCGCCCTTTTGGCAAGGGCCCACGCCGACATCGAAACTCGCGTGAGCACCGAGCGCGAGCGTGTTACAGCAGTCGAGGCGCAACGTCAGCAGGCGCTCGCTGCGGCTCAAGTCGCCGAGGCGGCCTTGTCGGTGTGCGAGCAGCGAGCCGGCGACCTTGCCAATCAGGCGGGCGCGCTGCTGCAGCAACTGGAGGGACTATGCGGGCGTCGCGACGCTTTGGAAGCGCAGTTGCATAGCGCCCAATCCCGCTTGGAGCAGGAGCGGAGTGCGGCTGCAACCGAACGTGAGACGTTGCAGACGCACCTGCGCCAAGTCGAGGACCGGGCCTATACCGAGATCGATCGACTGCGCCAGGAAGCCAAGGCACACAAGGCTCAACTGGCGACGCAGGCCCGCGAACATGCAGCAGCACTGCGCGACGCCGAGCAAGCCCGGCGTGCAGCCGAACGCGCGCAGTACAGCGCCGAGCGAGAAAGCGCCGCAGCTCATGCGCGCGCCCAGGCGCTCGCACAACCTCGCCCGACCAAGGCGCCGACTGTTGTCAAAAAAAGGGTTGCCAGTACCACGCGCCGGGTGGCCAAACGATAGGCCGCGTCTTGGCTACTGGCACGCGCGCGGGCCTAAGCGCTACGCTAAGAATTCCTTAGCTTTGGTGAGCCAGTCGCATGACCCTGCCTGACGAGCGCACGCGCAACCTGCTGCAAGCCGGCGCGTTTCTCAAGGAACTCGCCGGCAGCCAAGCCGTACCAAAGTCCGTACGCGAGGAAGCCTATCGGCTGTTGCGTCACTACCCGACACTCAGCGATGTGGAAGCCATCGCCCAGCATGAGGAGCGGTTGCGGGACCTCACCCAATCGGCGTTTGTTCGGCCGTATCTAACCTCGCAGTTCGAGGAGGAGTGGTTTCGCGGTTACTCCAAAGGTCCCCATCGGATTTGAGCGACAGCAACCGTCCTTGTTGGCAATCGCCTCCAACGTCAGCCACGGGGGGTTGCACCCAGCGTGCGTCGATGGACCGTTAAAGAATGCGGTACTCATTTCTCGTGCCGGGCCGTAACCGGTGCGCCTCGGTAAACCTGTGACTTCCCCGAACTGCACGCAAAACCTGTTACTTGGCCGGGAGGAGGGTGAAAAGTCACAGCTTTACCGAGCCCGGTTCCAGCGGAGGCCGCGCCCTTACCGAACGCAACACCTTATTTCGCATAATGTATATTATGTCATGGCGTTACTTCGCCTGTTGCGTTCGTTTGCTGTCGGTGTTCCTAATTGATGTCCTTTTGTTCCTAGATAGTGCTTCCCGTTGAATTTAAAGGATTTTTCGCTTACCAAAACGTCTCCCAGAGACATCAATTAGGAACAGAGTGCCGTCAATAGCGGTCCTAATTGATGTCTCTGGATGGATACCCAAGCCGATGTTCCTGGTTCGTGTCCTTGGATGAGCTCTTCTTTTTCGCATAAGCGCAGCCTCTATATCCGCGGGCAAGTTCTGGAGCCTTAGCCAACCCCATGCAGGGCTTTAGACCGACCAGCACCAAACTATGGCTTGCGTGGTGTCAGGGAGCCGCTTTGCCGCGACTTCGCTTAGAGCGCACGGGTTTGGGATGCGTCGGCTGACTCCGCCCCACATGCTGCTGCCAAGCTGCTTCAAGTGCTGCCGGCAGATCGTTCAATTTGACCAGTTGTGCTTCAAGCGCATCTGCGCGTGCCTGTTGGATCGTGAGGTCTTGGCGGAGCTCGGAAACATTGCCTTGTGCGCGCTCTAGCGCTTCCTCAAATCCGCGCTTAGCAAGCGCCGCCTCTCGCTGGTTGGTAGCTAGCTGCTGCTTGGCCTGCTTTGATTCCTGACGCGCATGATCGATCTCCGCATGTGCCCGGTCCTCGGTGGCACGCATGTGTTGGGTCAATGTGTCGCGCTCGGCACGCGCCGCATCCTGCAATTCCTGGAGTTGGATACGCAGCATTTCATTGGCGCTTTCTGCACCGGTGGCACGCAAAGCTGAGGCGTCGCGCTGCTGACCAAGTTCCGCCAGTTGACGCTGCAACTGCTCGACAAGACGCTCCAACTCGGAGGTCCGTGCCGCAGCGAGCTGTTCCGCTTGCTGGGCAGCGTGGGTCAAGCTTTCTAGCTGGGCCAGCTCCGCCTGCATGGCGTGCCGGTCTCGCTCCAACGTTTCTCGGGCGTCTAAGACGGATGCTCGATCAGAAGCCATTGCTTCATCGGCCTGCACCCGGGCGTGGTCCAGCGCCAATGTCCACCACTGCCCTGCCAGGGCAGCGACGACTTCAGGCACGTTGGCCGTGGTGATCCGGACCTGACGGTCCGTTGCCAAGCGAGGCCCCAAACCTTGCCACCAAGTCTCCAGCCAGCGCACCACTGTGTTCGGTGACCCTGTACCCAGATAGGCGCGGATACGCTCAACCGTAGGTCGTTCGCCATCTGCAACAAGTGCATCGGCAGCGCCGTGCACGTCGGATTCGGTGATGCCTCTGGCCATCAAAAATGTCTCCCGTATTGACGCCCTGCCCCGCAGTTGACGTACTCGCGATAAGTGATGATTATCGTGGCTACGCCTGTTTATTTGTAGCGTACATTACATACTATGAATGCTAATTCCACTAGTGCCGCCCTCGTCCAGACCGTCCACCAGCTGGTACTGCCCGAACAGCTGGCGCAACAGGCGGCGGACGCGGTGCGCGAGCTGCTGGCCGAAGCAGCGGCCGAGAACACCACCCGCAGCTACACCAGTGCCCTGCGCTACTGGGCCGGCTGGCATGCGGCGCGCTACGGCATCGAGCTCGCATTGCCGGTGCCCGAAGCCACCGTGCTGCAGTTTGTGGTCGACCACGTGCAGCGCCGCTCGACTGACGGTGAGCTGGCGTGGGAGCTGTCGCCGATCGTGGACCAGGCCTTGGTGGCGGCCGGCCTGAAGGCCAAGCTTGGGCCCTGGACCTTGGCCACCGTGCGGCATCGGGTCGCCGTGCTATCCACCGCACACAGGCTCAAACAGGCGACCAATCCCTGCGAACAGCCAGCGATCCGCACCGTGCTCAGCCGCGCCGCCCGAGCCGCAGTCAAACGCGGCGAGCGGCCGCGCAAGAAGACCGCGATCACCCTGCCCGAGCTGGAGGCCCTGCTGGCCACCTGCGACGACAACCTGGAAGGAATACGGGATCGCGCCCTACTCTGCTTCGGGTTTGCCAGCGGCGGGCGCCGGCGCAGCGAGATCGCCGCCGCCGACCTTCGCGACCTGCGCCGGATTGGCGAGGCGGGCTATATCTACCGGCTGGAGCACAGCAAGACCCAGCAGGCCGGGGTTACGGCCAGCTCGACGCCGGACAAACCGGTGCTCGATCGGGCTGCCCTCGCCCTCCAGGACTGGTTGGAGGCCTCAGGCCTCACCGAGGGGACTATCTTCCGGCGGCTGTGGAAACAGCGGGTTGGCCCTGCCCTGTCCCCGGCCGCCGTGGGTGAGATCGTGCAACGCCGGGCGCGCTTGGCCGGGCTGGAGGGGGATTTTGGCGGACACAGCCTGCGGTCTGGGTTCGTGACCGAAGCCAGCCGCCAAGGTGTGGCACTTCCAGCGATCATGCAGCTGACCGAGCACCGGTCGGTGTCGAGCGTGGTGGGGTATTTCCAGACCGGAAGCGCTTCCTCAAATCCTGCTGCCCGCTTGCTGGAAGACTGACTTCCGGCCATAAGCCTTGTGCTCGGGCGCACGTGCGAGGCTCAAAACCTGCTCTGGGTAGTTAGGACGGTAATTGGTCAGGAGGGAAAGTCAGTTTTGGAGGCTCAAGCGCCGCGAAGGACGCGGCGGATGATGCTTAGGAGAAGCACCAGCCAATGGTCAAGGCCTTGGAGGACTCGGCAATAGTTAGCCTCGGAGGCATAGCAGAAGAGTTCAACTGGGGCGGGATTCTATCCCCTAGAGGAGGGCGCGGGCACCGCTCCTCCGTGTCAAACCTGCTAAAACGGCTCGAGCTCAGCTTTCGTGCCGGTAAACTACCTTCCCCCTGAGGAAGCAGATCTAATGTTGCCCGATCTCCGAAAGGTAAAGCACGAGCTGCACAAGGTGCATCTCAAAACGATCAGCGCCTTGGCTCAAAAGCAACTTGGAGCATTCTCGGACATCCCCAGACACATCATTCATGAAGGCGATGGCATGGTTACTCTGCGCGCCGATGGCACCGCAGAGGTAAGCGGCATGTCGACGGTCTCCGCAGAGAGCTCGCTGGATGTTAGAAAAGTGGCGGCGCTCACACCGGCTGAGCGCTACGATGTTCTAGCCGACTTGGCGCGTCGGATGGCTGAGGGGATGTCTAGAAAACTCTACGGCGACCTTGACCGCTCGCTGGAGGCTGCCGGCCAGGTGGTAAATGGAAAGGGAAAGGGGTTCACCCCCGAGCTGTTCTTGGAACTACTCGAAAAGATCGAGATGGATTTTGATGACGCCGGTCAGATAAAAAATATGCGGCTGGTCATGCACCCAGAATCCAGGCGGGATTTTGCCAGAGCCCAAAGGCAGTTGGATACAGACCCGGTCCTACAGCAACGATACAACGACATCATGCAGCGGAAGCGTGAGGCATACCATGCTAGAGAAGCTGCTCGAGAATTGGTTGGATAGTGCGAGTGAGCTGAGTTACCAGCAGGTCTTCGTCCAGATGCTATCTGCATCCGGGTACACGGTTCTCCACAGCACCCGCCATTGCCTGCTTGAGTTCGGAAAAGACGTACTGGCAATCGCACCGGACGGAGTGGGTTGCGCCTTCCAGCTAAAAGGTCAGCCCAAAAAGCAGATGACTGCCGGCGAGTTCCGAAGGGAAATCCAGCCTCAGTTGGTCCAGCTTATGTCCCAGCCGCCCGCAATGCCTGGCTTCCCTCCTGGCGTTCATCGGTCTTACCTCGTCAGCAACGGGAGCTTCAGTGAAGAGGTACAGGTAGCCGTTTCACAGATGAATACAGCGCCCTATCCCTCTAAGCTCGAGTTGTGGAGCCGGGGCAAGCTGTTGGAGATGGCTCTTAGTGCGTCAACCAAGTTATGGCCCAGCGAGATCGACGATACAAGGCGACTTCTGGACCTTTACATGGCAGACACGTCGGATCAGCTTCCGCTAGACCTACTTGCGGGCATGCTGGCCTCGATTCTTTTGCTGGACCAACTTGATTCTGAAAGTGACCAACCCTCTATTCTGGAGCTCTCTCGAGTTGCCAGCAGTGCAATGTGGGCAACGAGTATTGCGCTGTCACCCTTTGCGCTGAGCGAGAACCACCAAGCGGTCGCGGTTGGCTGGACCGTGTGCCGGGCCATGCTGCAGGCGATGTACGAGAAGAGTGGCGGAAAGTGGGAAGTAAGCCACCATTTCGAACTCGCCGAGAGGGCCATCCTTGACGCGCTGGCAGCTCTTTGGGCCGAAGTCAGTCGGCGGGATCACCTGGCGATGCCCTCGGGGTTAGAGGACTCCGTCATCTATGGATGGCGGATCGGCGTGCTGCGAGGGCTACTGTCCTCCCTGTACCTCGCTAACGAATCTCAGCCTTTGTTGCCGCCCGAAGACCACACGGATTTGGGAGCTTGGCTCATGGAGGAGCGCGGTGCTCCAGACCTTTGGGGCGAGGCTGCCATTGCTTACGAGTTCCCCCCTCTACTCGTTCTTCGCAAAATGGGGGACGACGGGCGGGTGGCGGCTACCCTAGCAAGCCTGGCGGCCGCCATCATCGTGTTGAATCAAGCCGATTCAGGACTAGCATTGTCGAGTCCCTATTACGACGGAACGACTAGCTTTCTCGCTCAGATGTCGCTCGACGTGGAGGAAAGTGAGAAGGAGACTTTTGAGGGCTCCTCGTACATGGCACGGGTTCTCCTACTTTCACTGGCGGCAATCGGCGAGAAGTCGGAGTGCAAGCGCCTTTGGCGTGACTTCTCCAAACTCTCCCACCGCTACTTCCTACCCGCCGAAGAGTGGATGTACCTTGCTCCCACGGCAAGACAGGGCCAAGAGCTGACACGCATTTATCCAAGTACGTATGAATGGTCCTCCCTGGTCTCCGAGGCCGAGGGACTTGGGCGTCGCTCTAACCTGCCTATTTGGCTGCTCGCAATGTGGTGGCAGGCGTGCCCACACAGAGCTAGCGCAGAGTCCTGGCTAAGTTCACTAGTATCAAGTCGAACTCAGGTTGCTCCGGACGCAAAATGATCCACGTTCTATGTCTCTGCAGGGCATAGATTTCACCCTTCCAAGGACCGGTCATGAGCTTTGATGTCAACGCAATCTACGACAAACCCCTCAGCTTTCTGATCGGGTGCGGCGCCTCGTTCGGGCTGCTGCCCACCCTAGCCATGAACGTCACCTGGGCGGACGGCAAGACACACACCATCGAAACTTTGGCGACATATTACGAGCAGCAGGACGATAGGAAGCGCTACACCGCGCTTTTCATGCACTACTACGACCAGTGCATTCGTCCCGCTCAGGTGATGTCGTTCGAAGCCATTCGTAACGACCCCGCGCGGGCCCCGGTCCAAGCCAACTACGAGCGCTTCATCCGGGCGGTGCTAACGCTGCTCCAGCGCCGCCGCGGGGTCGACCGGCGCTGCAACGTGTTCACTACCAACTACGACGGGTGCCTGCCGGAAGCGGCCAATCGCATCATGCTCGACGGCGGGCAGGATTTCGTAGTCAACGACGGAAGCCGCGGCTTCTTCCGTCGGGTGGTTGAAGCGCGCAACTACAACACCTACCTGACCCGCACCGGCATCTTCGAGCGACACCGTCAGACCGTCCTCCAGATCAATATCATCAACCTGCATGGGTCGGTCTATTGGTCACGGCATGCCGATCAAGTGCATGTGACCTACAGCCATGATCACTCGGCGGACGCTCCGTTGGTCGATGAGGGGATGCGCGAGACCGTGAAGGCGTATTGGGAGCAGTTGAACGCCGGCGGCCCCGATACGGCGCTGCCTGACGCTCCCCTCACTCAAGATCAGATGGACGCGTTTTGGACCGCCTACCGCCGCCTCCCAATCGTGAACCCCACCAAATGGAAGTTCCACGAAACGGTGTTTGAGGAGCACTACTACCAGATGCTCAGGATGCTCAGCTTTGAGCTGGAGCGTGAGCATGCTGTCCTCATCACCTTCGGCTTCTCGTTCGCCGATGAGCACATTCTCAACCTGGTTAAACGCTCGCTTTCGAACCCGCAACTAATGGTCTTTGTCACGTGCTTCAACGAGACCGAGCATGCGCGCCTGTCCGCCCAATTTGCTAATTACGCGAACGTGGCCTGCCTGATGGCCACGGACGGCAACCTCACCTTCGACGCGTTTAACGCTTTGCTCTCCGCCGCCAACCCACCGCCCGCCGCAGGCCCTGTGGTCGGGGCGGCCCCATGATGCGGGTCGGCGAGGTCATTGCTGTGGCAGGGACCAAGGTCACGCTCCGCATCGATGAGGAATCGAGCAAGGAGGTCCTATTCCTCCGGGGCGAACGGCTGAAGGGCATTTCGATCCGCGAGTACCTAGCCATCTCCCGCGGCTTTCGCGACATCATCTGCATGGTCGAGGGTGAGTTCTTGGACGAGCGCCGGAGTGAGTCGGATGGCGTTCGAACCGAATATGTGCGTCGCATCGACGCGCGGCCCATCGGATATTTTGAGGACGGCCGGTTCATGCAAGGGATCAAGTTCTTGCCCATGATCTTGGATGAAGCGCACCTCTTGTCGGACCATCGGATTGCGCAAATCTTTGACCGATCGGCACATGTCCCAGGGTTGCGCATCGGCGTGTTGCAGAAAGAAGGCCTGCCGGTCGCGCTGCCCTACACTCGCGTCTTCAACAGCCACATCGGTATCTTTGGAAACACCGGCAGCGGCAAATCCAACACCTTGGCCAAGCTATACACGGCGTTGTTCGAGCGCAACCCGCCTGGCTTAGCCCAACGCAGCCGCTTCGTCCTCATCGACTTCAATGGCGAGTACACCAAAGCGCAACTGGTCGACGCACCCCATAAACGGTTGCTAGATGTGTCGACCGGACGCATCCCCGGCGACCGCATCACGATTGCGTTGGACGAATTCTGGGATGTCGAGACCCTTGCCCTTCTCTTCCAGGCGACCCAGCACACCCAGCGTCCTTTCCTGAGTCGAGTGGTGGAAGGCCGCAGGCGCTTTGGGCACTTGGCCGACTCGTTGACCCGCTATTTTCGCAGCGTGGTCAAGAAAACCTTCACCTCTGGCCGCCCGCGTCCAGAACTCTTGGATCGAGCCCGTTTTTTGGTCCGCCAGTTGGGGCTGGACGACCTCATCGAAGCGCTTGACGAGATTCAATGGCACGGGGGCGCCGCGAACTTCCATAACACCCGCAGCGGAACCTGGTTCAACGCAGACGGGGTTGGCTACGACGTCGCGCTAGCTCAGCTCGTTGGCGCCGCCGCCCTGCCCGACATGGACGCATTCGAAGAGTTGGACATTCGCTGCCAACTTGGCTTGATGAACGATATCGGTACCGGTCAAGTTCAACTCGATTATATTTTGCCGCTGATGAAGCGCATGGAAGGCGCGATCGCCATGCTGCGCAAAGCTGTTCAAGTTGCGGTCGAGGGCGCACAGCCACTCCCCATGGTGACGGTCGTATCACTTAAGAAGTGCAGCACCGACGCAAAGAAGATTCTTCCCATCCTCATCGCCAAGCACGCGTATCACCATCACCGCGCCGCCGTAGCCTCTCCGCCGGACCGCACGTTGCACCTAATCATTGACGAGGCCCACAACATCCTGTCCGAGATGTCCGCCCGCGAAGCGGAAGCGTGGAAGGACTACCGCCTGGAATTATTTGAGGAGATTATTAAAGAAGGACGCAAGTTCGGCGTCTTCTTGACTATAGCAAGTCAACGGCCGGCCGACATCTCTCCGACCATCGTGTCTCAGATCCACAACTTCTTGATCCATCGTCTGGTGAACGACCGCGACCTGTTCCTGATCGACAACACCATCTCTACCCTTGACCCGATTTCCCGTGCGCTGATTCCGAACCTCACCCAAGGCTGCTGCGTCGTGACAGGGACCGCCTTCGACCTGCCGATGGTTGTCCAGGTCGACATGCTCAGCGCCAACCGACGTCCGGACAGCGGGGACATCGACCTGCAGGAGCTTTGGCACGCTTAGCGCCAAAGCTCCTGGGGCATCTTGCAATAGGGTGTGTGACGGCACGGGCGAATGGGCCACGTAGATATGCGCTATTCAAGCTGGGTGGCCGCTGGCAAAACCGAAGTGCACCGACGACACCGGCGTCGATTGCCGCACCCCTGCCGAAGCAGTTTGGGTCAACATCCGCCCTTCCCAACCCCTGATAGATCTTCCCAATCATCTGCTAACGCCCACTCACCGCGGGGCGGCCGCTCGCCGATCGGTACCGATTGACATAAGTAGAGGCGACTTAGGTCCACGCATAGCGCGTGACCTTCTGCCACATCACGTAGTCCACGCCCTCCGCTAGTGCATACGCACCAGCAAGAGCTAGCCCATGCTCGTGAAAGATCCTGGCATCGAGCACGAGTTCCTTGACGACCTCCTGCCCTTCTTCTTCGGCCTTCTTGGCAAAATACTCGATCTGAAGCGTCCTCGATTCTTCGAGTCACTCAGAAGTAGAGGTGGTTGTTGATTGTGCCATTGCGAAGCGGATGGGT
>NZ_JBEGDX010000006.1:0-150300 GCF_040202975.1 Xanthomonas sp. WHRI 10207
GCGCGACTGGCATTCCCGGTGAAGCCAGTCGCGCCCAGGTGCGCTCCTACGCAGTGTTTATAGTTTGCGGTGTGTACGAGGCAGACAAGAACACGATGAATGGACGTGCAGTCTGATGCATGCACGCTCTTGCAGGAGCGCCCCCGGGCGCGATGGGGCGTCCAGGTGAAGCCCGTCGCGCCCAGGTGCGCTCCTACGTATTAGCCTTTCATCGGCTCCAGCTGCGCCACAAAGCGTGGCGACGGTCGGGCGAGCCGGCGCAGTGCTTCGGCGTGCATCAGCGGTGCGTTATGGGTGAGCGGCGCAGCACTGCGTGGCGCAGCGTGCGTGTGCTGCTGGGCGTCCTGGCCTAGCTCGCGCATGAAGCGCCACATCGGCATGTAGTGACCACGGCGCGGTGCCGGTGCGTGTGGCGTGGCGCGGCATTGGCGGCGCCACTGCATCGGTGGCATGCCGAAGCGCTGCTGGAAGGCGCGCTGGAACTGCCGCTCCGAGGCAAACCCCATTTCGTAGAGCAACCAGGTGAGGCTGCACTCCGGATACGCCTGCAGATAGCGGTGCGCGGTGCATAGACGCTGCTCGCGGATATAACTGGCGACGCCGCCACGCGACTGGAACAGCCGATACAACGACGCCCGCGACAGCGCGAACGCCTGTTGCAACGACTCGGTGCCGAGCTCGGCCTCACTGATGTGCTGCTCGATATAGGCCAGCAGATCGATCATCAGCGGCGCATGCGCCTCGATGGTCGAGGACGCTTGCGGCGCGATGGCGCTGTAGTAGCTGATGCTCATGCGGTACTGCCTGCGGCCCACTCCCCGGGGCCTGTCCTTTGATCAACCGAAAAAAGCATCGCCAACCCATCACGCCTCTTTCACGAAGTCGGCCGCGCATCACGCATCGGCACGATTGAGACGATTTGTCGGGTGAGCGCGCAGGGCCATTCCTAGACTCGCCGCAACGCTGAAGAGCGTCATCGCACGGCCTGTCGCTTTGGTCCGCGTGGTGCGGCAGTTGCGGGGAAGCTCGCAGCACCGGCGTCGCACGCAGGCTCCAGGCGATCGGCCGGGCCGGCGATATCCAGGCCACAAGGCAGCGCACGTGCCCCGCACGTTGGCGCAACGGGCAAGCTCAATCGGAGATCAGGCATGGCCAGCAGTCAGAAGTTCATCGCCCGCAATCGGGCGCCACGCGTGCAGATCGAATACGACGTAGAGGTCTACGGCGCGCAGAAGAAAGTGCAGATTCCGTTCGTGATGGGGGTGATGTCGGACCTGTCCGGTGCCAACGCCGGCGAACTGCCTTCGCTGGACGAGCGCAAGGCATTGGAGATCGACGTCGACAACTTCGACAGCCGCCTGCAGTCGATGCGCCCGCGTGCGCAGTTCAAGGTACCCAACACGCTCACCGGCGAAGGCGAACTGTCGGTGGATATCACCTTCGAAAGCATGGACGACTTTTCCCCGGCCGCCATCGCGCGCAAGGTCGCGCCGCTGGCCAAGTTGCTCGAAGCACGCACGCAGTTGGCCAACCTGGACACCTATATGGATGGCAAGGCCGGCGCCGAGCAGCTGATTGCAAATGCCATCCGCGACCCGGCGTTGCTGCAGTCGCTGGTGTCGGCGGCCAAGCCTGCCTCCGAGCCGGAAGGAGCCTGACGCCATGTCCGCCACCGAAGCCGCACTGGCCAGCAGCAGTACCGAAACCAGTGAGCAGGGCGATTTTGCCGCGCTGCTCAATCGCGAGTTCCGCCCCAAGAGCGAACGCGCCAAGGAAGAAGTGGAAGCGGCGGTACGCACGCTCGCCGAGCAGGTGCTCAACCGCAGCGATGTGGTCAGTGAAGACGTCTCGCAAACCATCAAGGCCTATATCGCCGAGATCGACCGCACGCTCACCGAACAGCTCAACCAGATCTTGCATCACGCCGATCTGCAGCAGCTCGAAGGTGCCTGGCGCGGCCTGCATTACCTGGTCAACAACACCGAGACCGATCAGCAGCTCAAGATCCGCGTGCTGAACATCAGCAAGAAAGAACTGGGCAAGGTGCTCAAGCGCTACAAGGGCACCGCATGGGATCAGAGCCCCATTTTCAAGAAGGTCTACGAGCAGGAATACGGCCAGCTCGGCGGCGAGCCGTATGGCTGCCTGGTCGGCGATTACTACTTCGACCAGAGTCCGCCGGATGTGGAACTGCTCAACGGTATTGCACAGGTTGCTGCGGCTGCGCACGCGCCATTCATTGCCGCGGCCGCGCCCAAGTTGATGGGCATGGACAACTGGAACGAGCTGTCCAATCCGCGCGATCTGGCCAAGATCTTTTCCACGCCCGATTACGCCGCATGGCGCTCGCTGCGCGAGTCGGAAGATTCCAAGTACATCGGTCTGGCGATGCCGCGCACGCTGTCGCGTCTACCGTATGGCGCGGCCACCAGCCCGGTGGACGAATTCGATTTCGAAGAAGAGACTGCCGGCGCCGATTCCAATAAATACACCTGGCAAAACGCGGCGTATGCGATGGCGGTCAACATCAACCGCTCGTTCAAACAGTACGGCTGGTGCTCGCGGATTCGTGGCATCGAATCCGGCGGCGCGGTGGAAGGGCTGCCGACGCACACCTTCCCCACCGACGACGGCGGCGTGGACATGAAGTGCCCCACCGAAGTGGCGATCACCGACCGCCGTTCGGCCGAGCTGGACAAGATGGGCCTGATGCCGCTGGTGCATCGCAAGAACTCGGATATGGCCGCCTTCATCAGCGCGCAGTCCTTGAACAAGCCCGACGAATACGACGACCCGGATGCCACCGCCAACGCCGCATTGGGCGCGCGCCTGCCGTACATGTTTGCCTGCTGCCGCTTTGCGCATTACCTCAAGTGCATCGTGCGCGACAAGATCGGGTCGTTCTCCGATCGCGAGCAGATGCAGAGCTGGCTGACGCGCTGGGTGACCCAGTACATCGATGGCGACCCGTCCAATTCCAGCGAAGAAACCAAGGCGCGCAAGCCCTTGGCCGCCGCCGAAGTGGTGGTGGAAGAAGTGGAGGGCGCACCGGGCTATTACAGCTCCAAGTTCTTCCTCAAGCCGCATTACCAGCTGGAAGGCCTGACCGTCTCGTTGCGTCTGGTCTCGCGCTTGCCCTCGGCCGCCAAGGCCTGATCCAGCGTCTTTGCGTCACGGCGACGACGTGCGCTCTGCACGTCGCGCCACCTGTGTTTCCCACTTAGCGAAGGAGCAGTTCCATGGCGTTCGACATGCATATCAAGTTCGGCAGCGGCAAGGTCAAGATCGAAGGCGCGTCCAATCACAAGAAGCACAAGGGCGAGATTCCGATCCTGGCGTGGTCGTGGGGCGCGAGCAATTCCGGCGACCTGCATACCGGTGGCGGTTCGGCCAGCGGCGGCAAGGCGCATATCCAGGACATTTCCATCACCAAGTACGTCGACGGTTGTTCCAACGCATTGCTCGATGCGGTGTGCACCGGCGCCCGCGTGGAAAACGCCTGGTTGTACGTCACCAACGCCACCGGCGAGCAGAGCGACTTTCTCACGATCGAGTTGAGCGAAGGCGTGCTGATCACCTCGCTGTCCACCGGCGGTTCCGGCGGCGAAGACCGTCTGACTGAAAACGTGACGCTGCACTTCGGCAAGTTCAAGTACGGCTTCCAGCCGCAGGACGACAAGGGCACGGCGCAGGGCGGCGCGAAGGAATTCACCTACGACATCCAGGCTGTCGCCAAGGCGTAATGCCGGCAACACCAACGGCGGTGCCATAACCGGCACCGCCACCTTCTTCGATAAGGACACGCGCGATGGATGCCACCGCACAGACCCTGCTCGCCCGTGGCGAGCCGGCGCAGGCGTTGCAGCAATTGGTGCAGCAGGTGCGTCGGCAACCGGCCGATGCCGCGCAGCGCGTGTTTTTGTTTCAGCTGCTGGCCGTCCTGGGCCAGTGGTCGCGCGCGGCCGACCAGCTGCGCGCCTGCCTGGAGCTGGATGGCGGCAGTGCGCCGATGGTGCACACCTACCAGCGCGTGTTGCAGGCAGAACAGACGCGCGCTGCGGTATTTGCCGGCGACTGCCTGCCTACCGTGATCGGCGCACCCGATGCATGGATGGCGCTGCACCTGCAGGCCTTGCAGTTATCGCTACGCGGCAATGCAGCGCAGGCGGCCGCATTGCGCGAGCAGGCGTTTGCGCAGGCACCGGCCATCGGCGGCACGCTGGATGGCGTGCGGTTCGAGTGGCTGGCCGATGCGGATGCACGCTTCGGCCCATGCATCGAACTGATCCTGGACACCGGCTATGCGTGGGCACCGCTGCATCAAGTGCAGCAGCTACGCTTCGAAGCGCCCAGCGATTTACGCGACACCGTATGGGCGCCGGTGAGCGTGCTGTGGCGCAATGGTGGACAGGCGTTTGCATACATGCCGGTGCGCTATCCCGGCAGCGAACACCTGGATGCGGGCGAGCTGCAACTGGCGCGTCGCACCGAATGGACCGAAGGTGCGCAGGGCGAAATCGGCCTGGGCCAACGCATGCTCAGCACCGAGTCGCGCGAGGTTGCGCTGCTCGAGGTGCGCGAGCTGCAGTTCGACGCGTCCTGATCGTCATGGCCGAGCTCACCACCACCGAACGCTTGCAGCCCTCGCTGCTGGACCGGCTCACCGATGCCGCCCCCAGCCAACGCGAAGAGAGCCGCGACCAACGCGTGATTTCGGCAACGCGCCTGCGCGAATGCGTGATCCGCGATCTGTCGTGGCTGTTGAATGCAGTGAATCTGGAAACCAGCCGGCCGCTGGACGCGCATCCGCAGATCCGTCGCTCGGTGCTCAACTTCGGCATCCCCGATCTGGCCGGCGCAGCCGTGGCCGGCATCGATGCGGCTGCGCTGCAGCAGCGCATTCGCGACGCCATCCTGGCCTTCGAACCACGCCTGATCGCCGATACCTTGCGCGTGAGTGTGCACGCCGACGCTGCACGCATGGACAAGCGCTCGCTGCTGTTCACCATCCAATCGGAAATGTGGGCCCAGCCGCTGCCGTTGAACCTGTATCTGAAGACCGCGCTGGATCTGGAAACCGGCCGGCTCGAAGTGATGGAGGGCCACGGCTAATCCCATGGATCCGCGCCTGCTCCCGTACTACACCCGCGAATTGCAGCACGTGCGCGACATGGGCGCCGAGTTTGCGCGCGAGTACCCCAAGATCGCCGGGCGGCTGGGGCTGGATGCGTTCGAATGTGCTGACCCGTATGTGGAGCGCCTGCTCGAAGGGTTCGCGTTTCTGGCCGCGCGTGTGCAGCTCAAGCTGGATGCGCAGTACCCGGTCTTTACCCAGCACTTGCTGGAAATGGTCTACCCGCATTATCTGGCGCCACTGCCCTCGATGGCGGTGGTGCAGTTGCAGCCGGATCTGAAAGACAGCGGCTTGAGCGCCGGTGTCGACGTGCCGCGGCATAGCGCGCTGCGCAGCCTGATCGGTGCCGGTGAGCGCACCGCCTGCGAATTTCGCACCGCGCATGCGGTGACGCTGTGGCCGCTGCAGTTGGCCGAGGCCAAGTATCTGGAATCGCCGGCTGCGCTGGCGGCGGCCGGGATCGCATTGCCCGCCGGGCGCAGCGTGCGCGCCGGCATCCGCGTGCGCTTCGAGCTGGTGGGCGGTGCGCAGACCCAAGGCCTGGCATTGGATCGGTTGCCGCTGTTCCTGGCCGGCGCCGATGGCCTGCCCAAGCGGCTGTACGAACAACTGCATGCCGACACCAGCGCCGTTCTGGTACGTGGCAGCGATGCGCAGGGCGCCACCGTGCAGACGCTGCAAGGCGCCGATGCGTTGCAGATGCGCGGGTACGCCGACGAAGACAGCTTGATCCCGTATGACGGTCGCTCGTTCAGTGGCTACCGGTTGCTGCAGGAATACTTCGCCTGCCCGGAGCGCTTCCTGTTCGCAGAACTCACCGGTTTGCGCACTGCATTGCGTCGCCTGCACGGCACCAGTTTCGAGGTGGTGATCTTGCTGGAACGCAGCGTGCCCAGCCTGGCGGCCGCAGTGAGTGCCGAACACTTCAAGCTGTTCTGTACGCCGGCGATCAATCTGTTCGAACGCCGCGCCGACCGCATCCATCTGCAGCCCGGCCAGCACGAATATCACGTGCTGGCCGATCGCACCCGGCCGATGGATTTCGAGATCCATCATCTGGGCGAGGTGGAAGGCTTCGGCGACCGCCAGGAACCGGAACAACGCTTCACCGCGTTCTATGGTGGCGACGCACACACCTGGCATGCGCGGCATGGCGCGTTCTACACCATGCGCCGCGAGCCACGCCTGCTGTCGGCGCGGCAACGCCGCGATGGCGCGCGCTCCAGTTATGTGGGTAGCGAGGTGTTCGTCAGCCTGGTCGACGCCAACGATCAGGCGCACGCCAGCAACTTGCGTCAGCTCGGGCTGCAGCTATGGTGCAGCAACCGCGACCTGCCGTTGCACATGCCGGTGGGCAAGGGCACCACCGACTTCAGTATGGACAGTGGTGTGCCGGTACAGAGCGTGCGCTGCGTGGCCGGGCCGACCAAGCCGCGCCCGGCGGTGTCCGACGGGCAAACCGCGTGGCGACTGCTCAGTCAATTGCAGCTCAATTATCTGTCGCTGTTCGAAGATGGCCCTAACGGTGCGGCGGCGCTGCGCGAGATCCTCACCCTGTATTGCGACCCGTTCGATGCCTCGGCACAGCGGCAGATCGAAGGGGTCAAGCAGGTCACCGGCACGCCGATCGTGCGACGCATTCCGGTGCCGGGCCCGATCACGTTCGGCCGTGGTTTGGAGATCACGCTCACTTGCGAAGACGCCGCCTTCGAAGGCACCGGCGCGTTTCTGCTGACCTCGGTGCTGCGGCACTTCTTTGCGCGCTATGTCTCGGTGAATTCCTTTACCGAAACCGTACTGCGCACCACCGAACGCAACGAGGTGGCCCGATGGCCCGCCCAGCCCGGCTCCCGACCGCGCCTGTAAGCGCCGGTGCTGCCGCGCTGGAACAGGCGCTGCAGACCCGGCCCCAGGACTTCACCCCGTTTGCGGCGCTGCGCGCGATCGAGCGCTGCCATCCGCTGCAGCCGCGCCTGGGCGAATCCGCCCGTGCGGTGGACGACGTGGTGCGCCTGCGGCACACACCATCGCTGGCATTCGCGCCGCACGCCCTGGACCGCTACACACCGGCGCACGACGCGCAACCCGCGGCGCTGTACGGGCTGTTTCTCGGCCTGTTCGGCCCTAACGCACCGCTGCCGCTCCACCTGACCGAATACGCCATCGAGCGTGCGCTGCAAGCCAAGGATGGCACCTTCGCCGCGTTTGCCGATGTGTTCCATCACCGCATGCTCAGCCTGTTCTATCGCGCCTGGGCGCAGGCGCAGCCCACCGTGCAGGCCGAGCGGCCGGCCAGCGATCAGTTCCGTGCGTGGCTGGATGCGCTGGTCGGTATCGCCAGCCCGCACCTGCGCGAGCGCGATGCATTGCCCGACGATGCACGCCGCTATCACGCCGGCCGGTTTGGTGCGGCCACGCGCACACCAGAAGGATTGCGCGCCGTGCTGCAGCAGCTGTTCGACTGGCCGGTGCAGGTGCAGGAATTCATTGCCGAATGGATGCGGCTCCCCGCCGATGCGCAGTTGCAACTGGGCCTTGGCCCACGCAATGCGCGGCTCGGTGTGGACAGCGTGGTCGGTGCGCAGGTGCGTGGTGCGCAACAGCGTGTGCGAATTCGGCTGGGGCCGCTGCCGCGCATCGCGTTTCAACGCTTCCTGCCCGGTGGCCACGCGCTACGCCAGCTCACCGCGGCGGTACGCAGCTATCTGGGCGACGAATTCGGCTGGGAGCTGCAGTTGCTGCTCAAGGCCGACGACGTCCCCACCCCGCACCTGGCACGCAATAGCCGCTTGGGCCTGGACACCTGGCTCGGCCGGCGCGCCTGGAGTGTTGCCGACGCCGACGAGGTGCTGCTGCGCCCCTCCGGCTGACCGCACCGCTACCACTGCCGCTCACACACACGCTCACACGCAACGTACCGACTTCGAAGGACGCATCATGGCCGAGATCTCCCGCAGTGCCCTGTTCGGCAAGCTCAATCCACTCGCCTATCGCGGCATCGAAAGTGCCACCGTTTTTTGCAAGCTGCGCGGTAACCCGTATGTGGAACTGGTGCACTGGCTGCATCAGCTGCTGCAGCTGCAGGACTCGGACCTGCACCGCATCATCAAGCACTTTCAACTCAATCCTTCCACGCTGGCGCGCGATGTCACCGCCGCGCTGGACGGCCTTCCGCGCGGCTCCACCGCCGTCACCGATCTATCGGCCAATGTCGAAGAAGCGGTGGAGCGCGGTTGGGTGTATGCCTCGCTCAGCTTCGGCGAGGCGCAGGTGCGCACCGGTTACCTGGTCGTCGGCATCTTGAGCGTGCGCGGTCTACGCAACGCGCTGCTGGCGATCTCCAAGGAATTCGACAAGCTCAAGCCCGCTGTGCTCAACGAGCACTTTGCACAAATCGTGGCCGGCTCGCCGGAAGAGGGCTTGCTGCCCAGCGATGGCTTTTCGCTCGGCCAGACTGCCGCACCGGGCGAAGCCAGTGGCGCCATCGCGCCTGCCGCACTCGGCAAGCAGGAAGCGCTGAAGAAATTCACCACCGATCTCACCGCGCAAGCACGCGAGGGCAAGCTCGACCCGATCATCGGCCGCGACGACGAGATTCGCCAGGTGGTGGACATCCTGATGCGTCGTCGCCAGAACAACCCGATCCTGGTCGGCGAGGCTGGCGTGGGCAAGACCGCTGTGGTGGAAGGCTTCGCGCAGCGCATCGCACGCGGCGACGTGCCGCCCGCATTGAAAGATGTGCAGCTCCGCACGCTGGACGTGGGCCTGCTGCAGGCCGGCGCCAGCATGAAGGGCGAGTTCGAGCAGCGCCTGCGCGCCGTCATCGACGAAGTGCAGGCCAGCCCCAAGCCGATCATCCTGTTCGTGGATGAAACCCACACCCTGGTCGGCGCCGGTGGCGCGGCTGGCACCGGCGATGCCGCCAACCTGCTCAAGCCGGCACTGGCGCGCGGCACGTTGCGCACTGTGGGCGCAACCACATTCGCCGAGTACAAGAAGTACATCGAAAAAGACCCCGCGCTGAGCCGCCGTTTCCAGGCCGTGCAGGTGGACGAGCCGGACGAAGCCAAGGCGGTGCGCATGATGCGCGGCGTCGCCTCGATGATGGAGCAGCACCACATCGTGCAGATCCTCGACGAAGCGCTGGAAGCCGCCGTCAAACTCAGCCACCGCTACATCCCCGCGCGCCAGTTGCCGGATAAATCGGTGAGCCTGCTCGATACCGCGTGCGCGCGCGTTGCAGTGAGCCTGCATGCCACCCCGGCGGAAGTGGACGACAGCCGCCGCCGCATCGAATCGCTGGATACCGAACACGCCATCATCGAACGCGAGCGTGCGATTGGCATCGTGGTCGACGAGCGCGCGGCCGCTTGTGCGGGTTTGCTCGATGGCGAGCGTAGCCGTTTGCATGACCTGGAACAGCGCTGGGTGTCCGAGAAAACATTGGTCGATGAACTGTTGTCGCTACGCGCACAACTACGCAGCGGCAACGCCCCGGTCGAAGGCACCGGCAGTGCGTTGGAAGCCGAGGCAGAACAGGACGCCTCCGGCGATACCGCCGTGCTCGACGCACCGGTGCAAGTGGATCGCGACACGCTGCTAGCACGCCTGCAACTGGTGCAGGCCGAACTGGCCGCACTGCAAGGCGAATCGCCACTGATCCTGCCCACCGTCGATTATCAAGCCGTCGCTGCCGTCGTCGCCGACTGGACCGGCATCCCGGTCGGGCGCATGGCGCGCAACGAGATCGACACCGTACTGCGCTTGCCCGAACTGCTGGCCAAGCGCGTGATCGGCCAGGACCACGCCATGGAGATGATCGCCAAGCGCATCCAGACCAGCCGCGCCGGCCTGGACAACCCGGACAAACCGATCGGCGTGTTCCTGCTCGCCGGCACCTCCGGCGTCGGCAAGACCGAAACCGCACTCGCCCTTGCCGAAACCTTGTACGGCGGCGAACAAAATCTGATCACCATCAATATGAGCGAATACCAGGAGGCGCACACCGTCTCCTCGCTCAAGGGCGCACCGCCCGGCTACGTCGGTTATGGCGAAGGCGGCGTGCTCACCGAAGCGGTGCGCCGCAAACCGTATTCGGTGGTGCTACTCGACGAAGTGGAGAAGGCCCACCCCGACGTGCACGAACTGTTCTTCCAGGTCTTCGACAAAGGCTGGATGGAAGACGGCGAAGGCCGCCGCATCGACTTCCGCAACACCTTGATCATCCTCACCAGCAACGCCGGCACCGACCTCATCGCCAGCCTGTGCAAAGACCCGGAGTTGATGCCGGATCCGGAGGGCATGGCCAAGGCCATCCGCGAGCCATTATTGAAAGTGTTTCCGCCGGCATTGCTCGGGCGGCTGGTGGCAATTCCATACTACCCGCTGAGCAACGACATGCTCGGGCAGATCGTGCGGCTGCAGTTGAATCGCATCAAGAGGCGCATTGAAGAGCGCTACAAGATTCCGTTTGAGTACGACGACTCGGTGGTGGAGCTGGTGGTGAGTCGGTGCACCGAGAGTGAGTCGGGTGGGCGGATGATCGATGCAATTTTGACTAATTCTATGTTGCCCGAGATTAGCCGAGAATTTTTGAATCGGATGATTTCTGGATCATTCGTTCAGCTTATCGATTTGCATTCTAGCAGTGACGGATTCAAATATAAATTTGAATAAAAGAAGTTTGGAAAGCGACAAGGAGAACCACATGGCGTTTGTCTCTGTCTGGCTCGGCACAGGCCACCTCGACCTTATGACGGCTTACCTTACTAGTCCATGGTCTTTAGCTTGCCGCGCATTGCGAGGCAATAACGCAGACTTCAGTGGCGTGAACTATGCGACTTTCTGGTGGCAGGTTGCGCATGGACCTATCATGGCTACAACCGCGCCGAGTAATCAGTATCATTCCGAGAAAGAGGTCTGGATGATGCTCAATGGACAGCCGGGTCTGCGCTCCATCGCTTTGCCAAACTGGGCTATCGGTCAGGGAACTCAAATTCCTAGACAAACGGCGAATGCAGTAATGGGAGCCGGAACACGGATCATTTGCGTGTATACAGAGCGTCAGCCGTGTGGCTCATGTTCACCATTTCTGAATGATGCTTTGCCAGATGGGACACAGGTGGGTTGGCACTTTCCTTGGCCGAGTTCGGAAACCAAGAAGCATAAGCACGATGATGATTCGATTATCTTGAATTCCTTGATGGCCATGAGTCGAAGTACTACATATGAAAGCAACGCGAAAGAATATCAGCGAACTGATCGAGTCGAAGGCAATAGGGGTCTGGGAGCTGCAGTAAAAGGGATCAAAACCGTATTGGGCGTGCAGCACAAATTGCCATGGCTTGTTAAAAAATGACGAGCTGTTGAATAAAAAGCAGCTGTTGTGCGCAAGAACGGAGTCTACAAGAAATGGTTAAGTTCAATTTAGAATTCAAAGTGAACCATTTCTTGCCCTCAAAAGATATTGGTTCGCTCCAGAAGATGAAATGGCGTTGTTATTTATTTTGATAAATATAAAGTAAATTTGTTGCATAGAAAATTGGAGTGAGTCATGTCAATGAGTAATGAAGAGTTTGAAGCAAATAAGAAGGTTCAAAGTCTAAAGTGCGATGTAGATGAAGCGGATAATTTAATAAGCCAAGGTAGTCTTTCTATTGTTAATTCTTTACGCCTCCAGCAATTAATTGCTTCTGTCAATAGTTCCGTTAAATCTCGCGGGTTTCTGAAAAGCATGGGGGCGGACCAAGGGCACGTAATTAGAGTATCTTATGAGTCTGGAATATTACGTGATCTCCGAGACGAGCTGGCAAAGCGAGAAGCAGCTGAAGCATCACAAAAATCTCTGCAGCAAGCCGCGAGGCTGAAGGATATCAAACTGCCTGCAAATGCGACGTGGGCAAAAAAGTAGTTTCCGGATGATTTACCAACATCACTTGAACGAAGCGCTCGGCCGTCCTCGCGGCCGAGTCGTTACGCAGTGGACCAGCATCGTTTCGATCTGTATCTGGAAGCGCGGTATGCCAAGCGCACGTTGTTGATCGAGGTAGCTGCGAATTTCTGCAAGGCACTATTGGTCGAGGCTACATCGAGCCTCCTCTGGGCACCTTCGTTGTCGCCGATAAGTACCACAGTCGAGGGCTGTGAGCTCGTGGCCACACCTGCAGGCCACGCTACATCCAAGGCTGCATAGGCGGTCAGGGACCACGTTAAGGAGAATGGTGATGGGAAGAGTGCTGCGCAACAAAGCAAAGGTGGACTATGCGGCCGTGACCGGCAGGTACGACCGGTATTCGTTTATCTCGCCCAAGAAGCCCAAGCGACCGAAGGTCATCCGCATCAACGCGGCTAACGGGCGGGCCAATGCGGCGCCCCCGCTAACGTCTTGGCCGCCGCGCGGCATGCATCGCGACGTCGTCTACCAAGACGATCTGAACAACACCATCGGTTGGGGCGTCAGGGCCAACAACGAGATTTTCCTGCCGTTCGCTTGGCTGGACATCCAGTCCGGTGCGATCTGGCAAGGTCTGGAGCAGGAGGTCGCGGGCCTGGGAGCCGACGCGCAGGCTTGCCAGCACTTCGATGCGATCGCGCAGGACATGCGCGCACTGCTGGCCAACACGCGCATCACCGAATGCGTCGGCGAGGCCGCCGCAGCGATCTGTGTTCTGGAGCGCCATCCTGCCGGCAACATGCTCTGGGGCTACCACCTGCACTCGGGCACGGGTATCGATCAGATCTGGGAGTACCCTCAGGGCGGTGGCGTGTCGAATTTCCTAATAGTGGAGGCGAAGGGTCCAGGAGCGGGGTTGAACTTTTCACTCTTCGTGCCGCCAGGCTACAGCCAGATGGAGGAAGGCTGGATCGCCAACCATCTCTACAGCATGAACCGAAACGGGCACGCAGCGGGACAGAGGATCGTGGCAGCGATGGGAATGCAATTCGTCAATGCCCATCCGAACTACATGGGCGCGAGCAAGAGCTACTACGGGCTGTCCCCGGCCAGCACGCACAAACAGTCGGTATCGCGCGTCTACGGAATGGTGGTGACCGCGCAGTGGCGCGCCGATGGCCGGCTCGGCTACCGTGCGTCGACACTCACGCGGTATTTCACGTAATGCCCGCCCCGACGGTTGGAACAGGGGGGTCACACTCTGACTCCATTGAAAAGCCCCGCTAGAAGGCTCCGACGGGTAACCAGACAGGGCCACTTACCAGTCGACAACGGTGATGTGCGGGGACGATGAGCGGGTCCAACGCCTTCAAAGAGCTGGCCGACAGCCGCTCCGCCTGCGCGGCCGCCATAAATCCAGGCTGTGTGCGCTTTTATCGCCTGGTGAAGCTGTTTGCGGCGAAAAATGGAGGGTGCATGCGACATTGGTCGGCAAGCACTCTGCTTCCGCTTCGCGCTGCCATTGGTAACGCACAAGTGTTGCGACGATCCAGGCCGGTCGGTAAAGCTGCCAGGCACGCCTTACCCATCCTGGCGATCGAAGAGCCAACATGTACGGCTCCGAGGAATGAAGCCTCATTCCCTGCTATCGGTAAGCTATGCCGTTCCGGGGAGGGGCAAATGAAAAGCAGTCTTGTGGTGATGATCTATCTGCTGGCGTTGCCGGCGGCGGCGCAGTCTGCCTACAAGTGCAGCGATACAAAGCTGGGGACCGTGTACCAGTCCACGCCGTGCGCCAACGGCGCCGAGCAGAAGCGTTGGACCAAGCAAGCCGCGCCCGCCCCGATGGCCGCGGCCGCGCAGGCTGGCCCGCAAATGGCGTCTGGCTATGGCCAGGAGCCGAACTTGGGTTTACGCCTGATCAGTTACGAGCGCCAGCCCAGCCCGGAGGCGTGTACGCGCGCCACCCATGTGCGCGATAGCGCACGCGTCGATGCCACGATGCGTCGCGATTCCGATTTCATGCAGGCCGTCGAGCGGGCGGTCGTACAGGCCTGTCGTTAAACGGTCTCTCTAACTCGGGCGTGGGCAATTAAGGCAATCCAGGGAGGATCGATGCAAGGACGTGAGGGGGCCTCCTCCAGATGGGGCGAGTTGTTGCTCGTGGTGACGATCGCGTTCGGGCTGTCGATCTGGTCCAGTGTTTCGGCAGTAGCGCGCGACGCCATCGAGCCGGTCTTTTCCGACGCGAGCCTGTGGGGCATGGTGTTCTACGAACTGCTCATTCTGATGATCTTGCTGCCAATGCTGTGGTTCCGCGGATGGAGGTCGCAGTCACTGGGGCTGCAGTGGCAGCTGCGCGACTTGGCGGCGGGGCTCGGCTTACTGGCGGTGTGCCTGTTGGTCACCTATCCGCTGACGCTGTTGAACTGGAGCTTGGGGAGCAACACGAATCCATTCGACGCGATGGCCGCCGGACAGCTGTCGATCACGGCTGTGCTGGCGATCTCGCTGATCAATCCGATCTTCGAGGAAGTGTTCGTATGCGCTTACGTCATCCGCGCCCTGGAGTCGCGCCATGGCCGTGCGTTCGCGGTGAATGTGAGCGTGGCGATCCGCACGTCGTATCACCTCTACCAGGGCCCGATCGGCGCCATCAGCATTTTGGTAATCGGGTTGATCCTGGGTTGGTGGGTGGCCCGACGCGGGCGGCTGTGGCCAGCGATCCTGGCGCATGGCGCACTGGATCTGCTGGGGTTGATGATCTACACCTGAGTAGCCTGGCGTCGCCGCGATGTCGCACACTTGCGCTCTGGTCGAACACAGGACGCGGCGATGGCAGGGCGATATGGATGGAGCGGGATACTGGCGTGGCTGATGACTTTCGGTGCGGTGGCGGCCGGTCCGACGCCGGGCGAATACAGCACCAAGCAAGGCTGGGGCAGCCTAGAGGTCAGCGACAAGGGTGGGGCGCGCCAGTTCGAAATTCTCACCATGGGCGCCAACGGCCACAGCTGCACGCTATCGGGCACGCTGCACGGTGACAAGGCGGAAGTGAGCGATGTTGTCGATGCGCCCTGCAAGCTATCGTTCGAACCTGTGGCGGGCGGCTTCACCATCGCCGCACTGACCCAGGACAGCTGCCGCGACTACTGCGGCATGCGTGCCCATTTTGAAGGCGACTATCTGCAGTTGCCGGCCGGTTGCACGTCCGCTGCCAGCAGTCGACGACGTGAGGCGTACCTGCGGGACTATCGCGGCAAGCGCTATGCCGAAGCGCTCGCCGGCATGCAGGCATTCGCAGGCGAGTGCGGCGAGTTTCTCACCTGGCTCGATCGCGACCGTTTCGCCAACGACCGCGCACTCACCCTGCTGCGCCTGAATCGTCCGAAGGAGTGCCTGGCGGCACTGGACGGCACCATGGCTGGCCGCAGCCACGACGAGGATTCGTTCCAAGCGGAGCTGGATCAGAACAGCACGATGTTGCCGCCCAGCGATTGGGACGCCTACCTGCCGATCGCCAAGTCCACCTGGTTCAATCGCAAGCTATGCGAGGCGGCCAAGCGCTGAGCGTGAGATGGGCTGTGTTGCTGCGCGCAGGTCAGCGCCGGCAGATTCCGTCCCGCCGTTGTGCCCAGCTTACCTACTGCATTGCTGCAGGGGCACCAATGAGAATCGCCCCGGCGACGATCTCGAACAGGCGGCTGGACCGATCGGTATGCGAGGGTTGTTCGCGAAGCCAGGCCAACGCGGCGATGAGGTCGAACAGTTCGTCTCCGTCGATGTCGGCACGCGCTTTGCCATCTGCCTGGGCGCGCGCCAGCAGTGCCGCGCCGGCGGAGCGGAGCCTGACGCAGGAGCTGTGCAGTGCCGACGATTCGTCTTCGATGGCCGACATCATCGGCGCAAGGACGCCGCGCTGGCGGTGCGTGAAGTCGATGACGTCCTGCAGCCACAGCACCAATGCCCGGTCCGATGCGTCTGCGTGCTGCAAGCCATCGGCCTTGGTTGCCAGGTCTTCGAAGCTGCTGCGCAATAGCGCCTCCAGCAACGCCTCGCGCGTGGGGAAGTGCCGGTACAAGGTGCCCAGCCCGACCCCGGCACGGCGGGCGATGTCCCGCAGCGATGCCTCCGCGCCCGCTTCTGCGAGGGCTTCCCGTGCCACGTCCAACAAGCGCGCGTAGTTCTTCTGTGCGTCGGCTCTCATGCTCATCCTTTACATACGGAGCAGTGCTCCGTATATTCGGATCACTGTTCCGCTCAGGATATCGCATGCAATCCGCTGCAGAAACGATGAAGACGATGAAGGCAGTCCGTCAAACCGCATTCGGCGGGCCCGACGTGCTCCGCTACGAAGACGCGCCGATGCCTGCGCTACAACCGGGGGAAGTGCTGATCCGGGTACGCGCCGTCGGCTTGAATCCACCGGACTGGTACCTGCGTGAGGGCTACAAGGCGCTGCCAGCGCAGTGGCGCCCGGCGGTGGATTTTCCGTTGATACTGGGCACGGACGTGTCAGGCGTGATCGAAGCGGTTGCCGACGACGTCGACGCGCTATCGGTGGGCGAGGAGGTCTATGCGATGGTGCGCTTTCCGAGCGGATTGGCCGGAGGCAGCCGGGCGTATGCGCAGTATGTGACCGCGCCGGCAGACGAGGTCGCCGTCAAACCCACCGGGATCGATCATGCCCACGCTGCGGGTGCACCCATGTCGCTGTTGACGGCCTGGCAGTTCATGGTCGAACAAGGGCACAACGCAGCCAATCCGCTGCAACCGATGCCGCATCTGCCGGTGGAGCTGCATGGCAGGACCGTGGTGGTCAACGGTGCCGCCGGCGGCGTCGGTCACTTTGCAGTGCAGTTGGCGAAATGGAAGGGTGCACACGTGGTTGCGATCGCCTCCGGCAGACACGAAGCATTCGTGCGTGAGTTGGGCGCGGATGTGTTCATCGACTACACCCGGGTAACGCCAGAAGATGCCATCAGCGACGCAGATCTGGTCGTGGATGCCGTGGGCGGCCCTGCGACGGCGCGATTCCTCCGCACGCTCAAACGTGGTGGAGCGCTGTTTCCGATCTTTCCGCTCGGATTCGACGGCGGGCAAGCCGCCGACGCCTTGGGTGTGAGCGTCTCCACCACCCAGGTCAGATCCAGCGGCGCACAACTCGCTGCATTGGCGCCGCTTCTGCAAGACGGCATCGTGCGCGTGGCCATCGACAGCAGCTTCGATCTGTCGCAGGCGCAGCAGGCACACGAACGCGCAGCGCAAGGCCACATCCAGGGCAAGATCGTGATGACCGTCGAGTGATGGACGATCGCCAGACCATCGTGCGTGCGAATGTTCTCAAGGCCGCGGTGGAGGACTTGCTCAACAATCGCCAGCTGAGCGTGGAAGAGGCCATGGACCGGCACTTCAGCCCCGACTTTCGGCAATGCACTAACGGTCTCCGGGAAGACCGCACTGCCGTAAGCGAACGCATCGTGCAGCTGCGCGAGGATTTGCAGCACGCCACGTTCGTTGTGCGCGACGAGTTTTGCTGCGGCAATCGCTATGCGCAGCGGCACACGATTGCCCTCGCGATGCGCAATGGCCCAGCGCTCGCGCTGGATGTCTACGTGTTCGCCGAACGCGATGCCGATGGACGGTTTCTATGGATCGATGAGGCGGTTTATCCGGTCGCAGTGGCATAAGCCAATCTTTCATGACCCCCCGACGAGCCACCAACAAAACTGCCGCGCTCACCGCCATGCATGTGTAGCCGGTGCGCAGTGCGGCATGTACCACGCGTACACTCCGGTTCCTCCGCGCCGTCCACACCTCCCGGCCGGATAGCTGCCCGTTGCGTGTTGTAAGCCGCTCGCCTAGATCGAAGTGAAAGCGCTCGGGATTCGCAAGCCCTGCGAGCGCTGTCGTTGTCACAGCGCCGGATGCAGGTTGCGCACGGCGCTGACGCTTTCCAGTAGCGCCGCGACGTGCAGGATGGTGGATTCTGCTTGCCACTTGCCGACGATCTGCACGTTGATCGGTAAGCCTTCCTTGCTTGTGCCGAACCGCATCGCAACACCAGGCAGGCCGGCGACATTGAGCGGCACTGTTGCGCCTTGAAGGTAGGTGGCGTCCACGGTCTGACCGTCGATAGTGAATTGCTCGACGCCGTGCTTATGCGCGGGAATCGGCAACACGTGGGTGATCAGTGCATCGTAGCGGCTGAAGTAGTCGGCATAGCCATCACGGATGCGCTCGGCGGCCTGCTCTGCCTCGATGTAATCCTGCAGCGAGGTGTCGGCGAGCGACAGCATGGTCTTGGACATCTTGAACATCAGGTCTTCATGGCCAGCCGTTGCGTGCGCGAACGCAGGCTTCATTTCCATGACATGCAGCTTGTTGAATACATCGAGTGCGAAATCGCGCTCCAGCGCCGGGATTCGGACTTCTTCGACAAAGATGCCGATGTCCTTCAATGCCGTGGCCGCCGCGCGCACCGTCGCTTGCACTTCCGGGTCGACCGGGCCGTAGCCGGGGCCAACCATCCAGCCAACCCGCAACGGGCGGTAGGGCTGGCGGCCGATGCCGGCGTCGAACGCCACGGTGCTGCTCGACAAGGCGTCCTGGCCATCGGGGCCGGCCAGCTGTGCGAAGGCGAGCGCGATGTCGCGGACCGAGCGGGCCATCGGCCCGACATGCCAGAAACGGCGCGGCGCGCGCGGCCAGATCCCGGTCATTGGGATGCGGCCGTGGGTGGCCTTGATCGAGGTGATGCCGGTCTGCGCCGCCGGGCCACGGACCGAGATCGCCAGATCGGTGCCGAGGCCGATCGGAGACATGCCGGCTGCGATGGCGGCCGACTCACCGCCGCTCGACCCGCCCGAGGTGCGGGTGATATCCCACGGATTGCTAGTGCGGCCGGTGAGCAGATTGTCGCTTTCAATCCAATAGGAGAATTCCGGCAGGTTGGTCTTCGCAAGCAGGATGCCGCCCGCCCTCTTCATGCGTGCCACGCTGGTTGCATCGGCATCGGGCACGCGTCCCTTGAAGATCGGCGAGCCGCGCTGGGTGAGTACACCGGCGGTGTCGATCGAGTCCTTCACCGTGAACGGCACGCCGTGCAGCGGGCCGAGTTCTTCGCCTGCCAGGACTGCAGCTTCAGCTGCCTTGGCCGCGCTGAGCGCACCCTCGGCCACGCTGACGATCGCATTGATCCGCGGGTTGACCGCTTCAATGCGGTCGAGATGCGCCTGCATGACCTCGACCGGGGAGACGGCCTTGGTGCGGATGAGTTCTGCCAGGGTGGTGGCGTCTTGATAGAAAAGTTCACTGCGCATGGGGTGCCTCGCAAGGGGAAAGTTAGCTGGCGGACAAACGCCGGAAAATACCTACCTAACGTTTGTTAGGTAAACGATGCGCGTTATACTGGGTGCTGTCAACACCTGTCGAAGGCGGATGTGTGAAGAACCAGGCCAGTACGAATTCCAGCGACAGGATCCTGCTCGCAGCGACCAGGATTGCGCAGGCGCATGGCTACGGTGGTTTGAACGTACGCGCCGTTGCCGAAGAGGTGGGCATCAAGGCCGCCAGCCTCTATCACCACTTCCCGAGCAAGGCAGATCTTGCGGCAGCCGTCGCCAAGCGCTATTGGGAGGATTCGGCCGCCACGCTGGACGCTTTGTCAGCGGAAACCAAAGACCCGCTGAAGGCGTTGCGCCGCTATCCGGAAACGTTTCGTCGCTCGCTCGAAAACGGAAACCGCATCTGCCTGTGCAGCTTCATGTCTGCGGAGTACGACGACCTGCCGGACGTGGTGAAGAGCGAGGTTCAGGGCTTCACCGATGTGAACATTGCCTGGCTTTCCAAGATGCTGGTGGCGGCCGACGCGGCCAACGCCAAGGACTCCAAGAAGCGTGCTCGCGCCATCTTTGCCGCAATCGGCGGTGCGCAGTTGATGGCACGTGGTCGAGCGGACATCAAGCTCTTCGATGCGTTGATCGACAGTTACCAGGCAAGCGGGTTGTTGCCGAAGTGATGACGCAGACATCGCCACGCGGCAGATGGCGTTGCTTCGACTTGAAGACACTTGCGAAGTGGTGAAGAGTTGGAGCGGTTGCCTACGTGCGACACCGCACCTTGGCTGCGGATTTTCACTAGCGTGTGCATGTAACTGCTGTGAACGGATAAGTCTGGAGTCAGCGGCCTTGGCGACGCGCAGCGTCATAGGTCACCACACAGCGGTACGCATCGCAGGCTTCACAGAAGCGGGGCATGGAGCAGTCGTTACTTAGCGCGATACGCGTGCGATGCCAGGAACGTCAAAGCCCGTGCTGTCGCCGTCGCTAGAAACAAGTCAGATGAAGCGGACCCTATTGGAAGGGCGGTCCATTCTCACCGTTAGCCAGCGCGCCTAGTCGAATTTTCATCCAACAAGGCGTCGCATGTCACACGTCTGCATCCCGGCAGATGATTGAGACGTTGTGTCGGGTGTGTGTTCTACCGCTCGCTAAGATTGGCTTGAGCCCTACCGGTGCTTGAGGACAGCATGAGCCCTGTTGCTGCATCAAGTTCCTGTCGATGCTCTCCGGTCACGTTTTATCGTGACTCTGGAAGCATCAATGAATGTCCCTGACGCTGTAGGCATGGATAAGACGGTGGCGTTGAGTTTCCGGCATCAGAGCTTCGGCATGGCGCTGGCCAACTGCTTCGGAAGGATATTGGAAATCACAGACATCAGGAAATGTTGCGCTGAATAACCAAGTATCACGCACGCTGCGTCCAACGTTGTGCCAGGGTGCCGGTTGATCGGTCATCCATGGCGAGAGGCGACTCGGGGCGGCCTTCCCAGCCCCCAAGAGGGTAATTATCATGGCTATCACGATCCTTTCCGCTGTGTACGGCACCAGCAAGGCAGGAGTCGATGTCACCCAGGTGTGCCAGAACATCGTCGACACAGGCAACGACGATATCACCGCAAGCAATGCCTTCTTCGGAACGGACCCCGACCCGGGTACGGTCAAGAGCTTTGCGCTTCTGTATAAGAATCCCGCGTTGAACAACGGCAATCCCATCGCGCTCGGTTGCGCGGAAAATGGACAGATCGATCTGGTTCCCAATCCGCCTACCGCCACGACGCCGGTTCCAGTGCCGGGTAAACCCAGCTTTACAGTCGTGCGTGCACTGTACGGCACCGGTAACAACGGGTACGACGTCACTGCCACATGCCAATGGCTGATCAACAACGGTGGTACAGCGATCACGGTGAGCAACGCAACGTTCGGCGGGGATCCCGATCCCAATGTCAAAAAGAACTTTGCCATCGTTTACACGGCTGTCAGTGGCGGCGCGCAGCAGTTTCGTGCCTGTGCAGAAGGCTCGACATTGAACTTGAGTTAGTCGGTTGCTGAGCAGAGTGCGTTGCGCTGATGTGGCCCAAGATTGGCCATGATCAGTAGCTCTCCAGTCCTTTTCCCGTCAGTGGGGAGGGACTGGAGAATATGCAGTGCAGAAGACGCTGAAGATGAAAATGCTGCCTTGTCGACCAAGTCGTGGCTAACCATGTCCCAAGATTGCGCCAATAAGATCGGATTAGCCGGCTCTGATTCTTTCATGAATCAATCGCCGGTCATCGGCCACTGCGGCAAGCCGCTTTGGTTTTCCCGTCTTGTTGAAGGTTGAACGAATCATGCACCCGCCGATCTCTGACGCACGCTGTCTAGTCCTCGCATTGGTTGCATTGAGCGCAACCGCATTCGCCGCCGAACCAATCACCGGGAAGTGGTTCACCGATAACCAACAGGCACTGGTGGACATCCAGCCCTGCGGTGCAGCGCTGTGCGGCACCATCGTCAAGGTGCTGCGTGTCAAGCCGGGTAGCGCAAAGACCGATGTGTTCAATCCGGATCCGTCCAAGCGCCACAACCCGATGGAGGGAACAGTGATTCTGAGCGAGCTGGTGGATGCGGGGGATCTGTGGAAAGGCAAGATCTACAACCCCGAGTCCGGCAAGCGCTATAACGCCAAGGTCAAACGCGATGCCGATGGCTCGTTGAAGGTGGAGGGATGTGTGGCCTTCATCTGCCAGGGCCCAACCTGGCAGCCTGCCAACTGATCGCCGCGCAGACGCACGGTCGGGGAAGCTAGCCAGCCCGATACATCCAGCCCGTTGCAACCTGGGCCGGGCATCCAAGCGCGGCTAACGAAACGACTGGGGAGCCGCCCGGCAGGCGCAGCCGATGTTCGACATCGGCCGGCCCAACTCGGACACTACGGTTCCTGCGCGCCGTCCACGCTCACCTGATGCCTGTCCGGACGGCGTTGTGAGCCGTCTAAATCGTTACGTATTCAGCCGCCCACCCAGCCGCCAATGCGGGATACTGCACTCCCACGCAGGCGAGATGGGCCCCGATGTCCGAGCTGCCGATCACCGAGTTGTTGCAGGCCTGGCAGCACGACGCGCCCGGGGCGGGCGACGCCTTGGCGCGGCAGGTCTACGAGGTGTTGCGCAGCACCGCACTGCGCGAGTTGCGCCGCGATGCACGCGGCGGGCTGCAGGCAACCGAGCTGGTGCACGAAGCGTGGATGCGGTTGGAGCAGGGCCAGCAAGGGTTTCGTTCGCGCGCGCATTTCTATGCGGTGGCGGCGCTGCAGATGCGCCATCTGTTGGTGGATCTGGCGCGGCAGCAGGCCAGCGCCAAACGGCTTGGGCAGGCGGTGACGCTGACGATCAGCTTGTCCGACGGCGCAGCGCGGCCGGAGGCGTTGATGGTGGTCGCCGATGCCTTCGACAAGCTGGCGCGGGTGGATGAGCGCAAGGCCAAGGCGTTTGCGTTGACCGAGCTGGTGGGCTTGAGTGTGGCCGAAGCGGCCGAGCAGCTGGAGGTGTCGGTGCCCACGCTGGAGCGCGATCTGCGTTTTGCGCGGGTGTGGTTGGCGGCGCAGCTGTGAGCGTGGCGGCCACTGCCTGGCAGCGGCTGGAGGCGCTGTTCCATCAGGCTTGTCAGTTGCCGGTGCGCGAGCGCGAGGCCTTTGCGCATGCCCAGGCAAGCGACGATGCGGTGTTGCGCGATGAATTGCTGGCGATGCTGGCAGTGGAATCGCAGGCCACGATGCGCGTGCGTGGGCCACTGAAACAGGCCGCCGCCGCATTGCGCGCGCCGTTGCCGGAGCTGCCGGCCGGCACGCGCTTTGGTGCGTGGGCGATCGACCGCCTGATCGGTGCCGGCGGCATGGGCCAGGTGTATCTGGGCCATCGCGCCGACGGTGCCTACGAGCGCGAGGTGGCGATCAAGCTGGTGGCCGCCGACGCGCTGGATGTGCAGGGCCGTGCATTGTTCGAGTTCGAATGCCGGCTGCTCGCGCAGATGGTGCACCCGGCGATCGCGCAGATTCACGATGTGGGCACCGATGCGCACGACCGTCCCTACCTGGTGATGGAATACCTGCGCGGCGAGCCGATCACCTGGTGGTGCGATGCGCATCGGCTGTCGTTGCATGCGCGCGTGTTGCTGATGTTGCGGGTGAGCGAGGCGGTGCAGCACGCGCATCAGAAAGGCGTGATCCATCGCGACCTCAAGCCCAGCAACGTGCTGGTCAGCGAGATCGATGGGCGGCCGATGCCGGGAGTGATCGACTTCGGCATCGCCATCGATGCCGCCAACCCGGGCGTGACCTCGGCGCATGGGCGCGGCACACCCGGTTACATGAGCCCGGAGCAGGCGCGCGGCGCGCAGGAGGTGGACGCGCGCAGCGACATCTACGCATTGGGGGCGATGTTCTACGAACTCAGCTGCGGGCTGGTGCCAGTGGCCGGGCGCGACGGGTTGCCGCAGCCGCCATCGCAGCGCGTGGCAGCGGTACCGCCCGATGCGCGTGCGCGCATCTGTGCGGCGCGTGCGACCACCCATACGCGTCTGCAGCAGCAACTGCGCGATGGGCTGGATGCGATCGTGCTGCGCGCGTTGTCGCCGGAGCCGGTGGAGCGCTACGCCTCGGTGTCGGCGCTGCTGGACGATCTGCATCGCTGGCTCGATGGCTACCCGCCGCGCGCGCTACGCGCTGGCCGGTTATTGCGGTTGCGCAAGTTCACCCAGCGCCATCGCAGTGGCGTGCTGGCCGGTGGCTTGGTGGCAATGGCGGTGGTGACCGGCTTGGGCGCCACGCTGTGGTCGCTGCAGCAGGCCGCGCGCGACGCGCAACGGGCGCGCGTCACCGGCGATTTCATGGCCTCGGTGCTGTCCAGCGTGGACCCGGCGATCGCCAAGGATCTGGACAAGACGCTGATGCTGCGTGTGCTGGAGCAAGCCTCGCAGCGCGCCGCGCGCGAACTGGCCAGTCAGCCCGATGCGCGCACCGATGTGGAAAAGACGCTGGGCGGCACCTTGATCGCGCTGGCCGATTTTCCGCAGGCGGTACTGCATCTGCGCACCGCCCACGCACTGGCGCAACAGAGCATGGGCGCGGGCAGCAGGCCGGCGTTGAAGACGGCTTCCATGCTGGGCCAGGCGCTGCGCGGTGCAGGCAGGCGCGACGAAGCGGTGCAGGTGCTGCGTCAGGGCATTGCGCAGGCCGAGCGTGGCGATTTGCAACAGCAAGCCATTGGCAATGAAATGCGCGCCTGGCTGGGCTGGACGCTGCGCGATCAGGGCCGCATGGCCGAGGCCATGACCGAGAGCCGGCGCGCTTACGTGGCGGCGCTGGCCAATCCTGCGAGTAGCGCAGATCAACGCATCGATGCCGGCAATGTCTATGCCGCGCTGCTGGCCGATAGCGGGCAACTGCTCCCGGCGATCGCCTTGCAGCGCAGCCTGCTGCGCGAGCGCAGCGCCCTTCACGGTCCCGAGCATCCGTTGGTGCTGGCGATGCGCAACAGCCTGTCGGTCTATCTGTTGATGCAACGCGATTTTGCCAGCGCCGAGGCCGAACTTGCGCCGCTGCTGCAGATCAATCGCAGGCTCTACGGGAATAACGCCATGGATACCTTGATGGTGGAAGGCAATCTGGCCGGCGCGCTGCGCCAGCAGGGCAAGGTGGCCGAAGCCGGCCCGCATTATCGGGGGGCGCTGGAGCGCACGCGCGCCGTGTTTGGAGACGATGCGCCCGCCACCATCAGCATGCGCAGCAATCACGCGTTCTGGCTGCTGGACGCCGGGCAGGCGGCGGCCTCGCTGGCCGAGCAGCGGGCCGCGTTCGCTACCAGCCTGCGGGTGCTGGGCCGCGCGCATCCGCAGACGGCCGAGATCCTGCGCGGTATGTCCGAAGCCGAGCGCGTGCTCGGCCAGGCCGCCGCCGCGCGCGCGCATGCCCAGCAGGCGGTGCAGGTGCTTACCGGCATCTTTGGCGATGCCGAAGAGCCGCTACGTGCGGCGCGGCAGACCCTGGCGTTGGCGGAGCCGGCCGCCTCCAGCGTGGAGACGACAACGTCGGTGGCGCGGCGCTGAGACGAATCGTCGGGTAAGCCGCGCCACGCGGCGCGATAGTGCCCGCACTGCCAGCGCCGGAGCGCACCCGTGCAACCTGCCGCACGCCTGACCGATCTGCATGTCTGCCCGATGGTGACCGGTGTGGTGCCGCATGTGGGTGGGCCAATCATCGGGCCCGGCGCACCGACGGTGTTGATCGGCGGCCTGCCGGCCGCGCGCATCGGCGATTCGGCGGTGTGCGTCGGCCCGCCGGACAGCATCGTGATGGGCGCGCCCACCGTGATCATCAGCGGCCAACCAGCCGCCCGCCTGGGCGACAGCACTGCGCATGGCGGGGTGATCGCCTTGGGCTGCTTTACGGTGTTGATCGGCTGATGACGTGGCTGGGGGATGCGCGCGGCGATGGGCTTGCATGGGTGTCATGCGACGTCATTGCATGCGACGCCTCAGCGATCATCGATGCGCACTCAGCACTGTCATTGCAATGACCTTTGCGTACGCATGCAGCTGAGTGGCTGCAATGCAGCGGCCAATGCACAGCGTGAGCGTGGTTCAAAACGCCGCTAGAAGCAGCCAAGCGCAGCGATTGCAGATACCCATGCGCAGATGCATCGCCAGAGATTGCGCGCCACCGTTCCGTTCCGCCGTCATTCGACGCAGCCCCTGCGTCCAATCCTCCTAGGAGATGTCACATGCAGCCTGCCCGTCACGCGACCGCCGAGATGCGCGCCGATCTGGATACCGTGCTGCAGACCGCGATGCAGGCGCATCGCATCGGCAAGCTCGACCAAGCCGCGCTTGCGTATGCCCAGCTGCTGGAGGTGCAGCCCGGCCATGCGCAGGCACTGCATTACCAGGGCGTACTGCTGCATCAGCAAGGCAATAGCGCAGCGGCGGTGAAGGCCATCAGCCAGGCACTGCAGCTGGCGCCTGCGCAACCGGATGCCTGCAACAACCTGGGCAATGTGCATCGCGAATGCGGCCGGCTGAGCGAGGCCGAGCAGTGCTATCGACGTGCGCTTGCACTGGAACCTGCGCATGCCGATGCGCTGGCCAATCTGGCCGCCGTGCTTGAAGCGCAGCGCCGCCTCGAGGAAGCCTTTCTGACCTACGCCGCGTTGCTGCACATCTATCCCGAATCGGCGCATGCGCACTACCTGCTCGGCTTGTTTCTACGCAACAACGCGCAAGCCGCCGAGCACCTGCAGCAATCGGTGGAGTGCCTGCAACAGGCTTGCAGCCTGGCACCGGAGCATTTGCACGCACGCGAAGCGCTGGGCACCGGGCTGTACCTGCTCGGCGAACATACCCAGGCGCAGGCGGTCTACCGTGCATGGCTGGCGCGCGATCCGGGCAATGCCGTGGCCGCGCACATGCTGGCGGCCTGCGGTGGCGCCGCGCCGCCGCCACGTGCGGGCGACACCTATGTGCGCGAGTTGTTCGACGGCTTTGCCGATAGCTTCGACGAGCAACTGCTGCATAACCTGGAGTACCGCGCGCCGCAGCGGCTGACCGAGGCGCTGGCCGCCTGTCTGCCTGCGCCGCAGGCTGCGCTCACCATGTTGGATGCCGGCTGCGGCACCGGGCTGTGCGCACCGCTGCTAAGTCCCTATGCGCAGCAACTGGTCGGGGTGGATCTGTCGCCGGGCATGGTCGCCAAGGCGCGGCAGCGCGGCGGTTACGACGTACTGGAGGTTGCCGAACTCACCGCCTACCTGCAGAGCCAGCATGCGCATTGGGATGTCATCGCATCGGCAGACACGCTGGTGTATTTCGGTGCGCTGCAACCGGTGCTCGGCGCTGCAGCCGCTGCGCTGCGGCCGGGCGGCGTGCTGGGCTTTACCGTCGAGGCGTTGGAGAGCGACGCCGATGCGGTGGAACTCGATGCCAGCGGCCGCTATCGGCATAGCCATGCGCATGTGCTGGCTGCGCTGCATAGCGCAGGTCTGCAGCCGATTGCCATCGCGTTGGATGTGCTACGCAGCGAGCGTGGCCAGCCGGTGCATGGCTGGGTCGTGACCGCACGCACAGCTGCAAAGACCTGAGACGAAATGTCGGCTTTGCCGGCTGCACGCGTGTGAGCATGACCGTGGCAGCAGTGGTCCGCTGCCGGCCCGCGGTGGTCTTTGCAGGCCGGTACTGCGGGGCTGCCGGTCAGCGCGTTGTGCGTTGCTTACTCACCTGTGGATGCTTCGATGCCGCGCACCATCACGCTGCACTCCGATCTTGGCGAGCGCCTGCTGCTGCACCGCATGCAGGCCAGCGAAGCGTTGGGGCAGCTGTTCGAGTTCCGCATCGAAGCCTTGTGCACGGATGCAAACCCTAACCTGCGCGCGCTGCTGGCCACACCGGTCGCCGTCCAGCTGGCCGATGACAACGGCGAGCAACGCTGGTACCACGGCATGGTGGCCACGTGCACGCAGGCCGGCTCCACCGTGATCGATGCGCTCCCTTACACCGTGCTCGAGCTGCACGTGGTTCCGCGGCCGTGGTTGCTCACCCAACGCCGCGATTGCCGCATCTATCAGGACATGAGCGTGCCGGAGATCGTCACCAGCGTGCTGGGCGAGAGCGGCTACAGCGACATCCAGCAGCGGCTCAGCGCGCAATACCCCAAGCGGGTGTATTGCGTGCAATACCGTGAAGACGACTTCAGCTTTATCAGCCGGCTGCTGGAGCAGGAAGGCATCTATTACTACTTCACGCATGCGCGTAACGCGCACACGCTGGTGCTGTGCGATGCGCTTGGCGCGCATGCGGTGCGCAACGGGGTGGACACCTTGCCGTACGTACCACCGGACATGCAGCACCGGCGCATCCTGCGCTCGGTGGTGAGCCAGTGGCGCAGCGCCCGTGCGCTGCATTCCACACGTCACGCACTCGCCGACTACGACCCGCAGCAACCACGCGCCTCCCTGGTGGCAGAGGTCGCCGCCAGTGGCGACGATTTGCACGGGGCCGACGGGTTGGACGTCTTCGATTATCCAGGCCCGCATGCGTTGCAAGCTGATGCCAGCCGCTACGCGCAAGTGCGTAACGAGGCGGTCAACGTGCAACGCGCCAGCCACCACGCCACCACCAATGCCTGCGGGCTGATGGTCGGTGCGCTGTTCACCTTGCGCGAGCATCCGTGCGCTCCGCTCAACCAGGAATATCTGGTGCTGTCGGCACACACCACGCTGGCCGCAACGGAGCATGGCGATGAGGCGCCGTTTTCCAGCACCGTGCAGGTGATGGAAAGCCGGCTGCCCTTCCGTAGCCTGCGGCGCACGCCCACGCCCAGCATCGCCGGTCTGCAGACGGCCGTGGTGACCGGCGAGACCGACGAAGACATCGTGGTGGATGCACATGGCCGTGTGCAGGTGACCTTCCACTGGGCCAACGCTGCACGCCCGCACGCGGCGCCATCCTGCTGGGTGCGCGTGGCCTCGATGTGGGCGGGCAAGGGCTGGGGCGCGATGAGCCTGCCGCGGGTCGGGCAGGAAGTGGTGGTGAGCTTTCTGGAAGGCGACCCGGACCGCCCGCTGATCGTGGGCAGCGTCTACAACGCCGATCATGCCGTGCCGTTCGCCTTGCCGGAAAACAAGACCCAAAGCGGCATGCGTAGCCGCAGCCTGCTTGGCGGCAGCGCCGATTTCAACGAGCTGCGTTTCGACGACAAGGCTGGCAAAGAAGAAGTCTATCTGCGCGCGCAACGCGATCTGCGCGAAGAAGTGCAGAACGACCACACCGCCACGGTGACCAACGACCAGGTGCTCACGGTCAACCACGATCGCAGCGCACGTATCGACAACAACGACAGCCTGGACGTAGGCAAGAAACTGTTGCTCAAGGCCGGCGAAGAGATCGAGCTGGTCACCGGCAGTTCGCGCCTGGTGATGAAGCGCAACGGTGACATCGTGCTCAGCGGCATCAAGATCCTGATCGATGCGACGACCGAAGCCAAGACCACCTCAATGGCAATCAAGTTGATTGCCGATGCGCAGCTGCAGGCCACCTCGCCGGCCACCGAGGTGGTGGGCGATGGCACGCTCAAACTGTCGTCCGGCGGCATGCTCAACGCCGAAGCCGGCGCGTCGGCCACCGTCAAAGGCCCGCTGGTCAACATCAAGGCCGACGCGCTGGTGCAGGTTGCCGGCGGCCTGATCATGATCGGATGAGCGCGCCCGATCTCTCGCTGGCGCAGGCGTGTGCGGACATGCAGCTGTCCGCACCTGCACGTGCGCAGCTGGGTGCACCGATGGCGCCGCAGGCCGCGGTGCGTGCGTTGCTGGCGCAGGGGTATGGCGAGGATGCGATCAAGCTGCTCGCGCGTCTGTTGCCCAAGCGCTACGCGGTGGCCTGGCTGTGCCAATGCGCGCGCGGCGAAACGCTGGACGAGGAAGACCGTGTCGGCGCCGCGCTGGCCGAGAAATGGGTACGCGACCCCAGCGAAGCGCATCGCCGCGCCGCGCAGGCGTTTGCGCATGCAGGCGGTTACGTCTCGTTGGGTGCCTGGCTTGCGGCGGCCGTGGCCTGGTCCGGCGGCAGCCTGGCACCACCGCAGCAGGCCACGCCGGTGCCACCGCCCGAGCACCTGACCGCGCGCGCGGTGGCCGCCGCAATCACCTTGCTTGCGGCACGTGAGCCGGCGCAGCTACAGGCGCGCCGCAACGGGTATGCCGCACATGCGCTGGAGTTGCTGACCAGTGCGCGCGCGCCATGACATCGCCGGTTGGTCATTGCGGCGTGTGCCAGGCAGACATGCCGTCCTTGAATACGCCGGCCACCTCTATCTATCCATTGTTCGCAACGTTTTCCAGCCACTTGAACATCTTGAGATGTCGATTGTGTGTAGGGCGATGACTGCGCCGGTGGCAGAGCGGATGATCTGCGCCGCCGCTGCAGAGCCCTTGCCCGCCCACCATCGCAGGACATGCCGCACGGATGTCCTCGCAGGCTCTTACGCGGTATCCGTGTCGCGTAAGGTCGCGCGACGGGGGGCGGGCAATGACCAGTCGAGACGGTCGGTGTGCGTAGATCTTCTTAACGCGGCCAACTTACTCCCTGGCGCGGTGTCCTCACCGCTTGCGGGAGCGTGTGGCGGCATGCATGCCGACACCGAGCCTGCATGGATGGATCCAGAGCGTGTCCGGCGAGCGGTGAGGGCACCGCGCCCTCGACCAACCCCGCTCAGGACCAGCTGGATGACGTTGAGGATGGCTAAACAATCACTGCGTGGCCGCTCGCGACGTTCCATCAACCGCATCACGTTTTTCCCTGATATCGATCATCATTTGCAGGAGCCTGTGTCGTGTCCAGTTCGCAGTTGATCCTCACCGTGAGCGGCGCGCATGCCGCGCAATTCGGGGCCAGCGCGCAGAAGCGTTTTGCCGGCAGCGGCGGCAGCATTGGCCGCTCCGATGAAAGCGATTGGGTGCTGGCGGCGCCGGGCATCTCGCGCACGCATGCGGTGGTGCGTTTTCTCAATGGCATGTATTTCATCGAAGACCGCAGCACCAATGGCATGTCGCTCAATGGCGTGGGGTTGACGCGTGCCGACCCGTGCGCGTTGAGCGATGGCGACCGCTTGCAACTGGACAGCTTCGAGATCCAGGTGCAGGTGCACTCACAGACCGCCGCGCCCGATCTGGCACCTGCGTTCGATCCGTTGCTCGACGCCATGGACGACCGTACCCAGGTCGCGCCGCCGCCATCGCCGATGCGCACCGCCGCGCCTGCCAACGCGCACGCGTTCGACCTTCTGGACTTCGGTGCCCCGCTTGCGGCGCATCCTGTCACCGACGACCCGTTGGACGGCCTGCTGCTCGGCAGCACGCCACGCGAGCTCGATCCATTGCGGCTGCTCGACCCATTGCCGGCCCCACCACCGAGCGTGATGCCCAGCGCATGGAATCACAGCAACGCCAGCCACGATCACTTCCGCCCGCCGAGCAATGGCGACACGCGCGCCACGCTGCCGGAAAACTGGGACATGACGATGGGCGACTTTGCACCGCCATCGTCGTCGGTGTCCGCGCCCACGCCTGCGTCATCCGTTGCAGCGCCCGCGCCGCAGGCATCATCCAGTGCGCCCGTCTCCACGCTGGCAGTGCCAGCGGAGCTGGACCGCATCTTCACCATCGTCGTCGATGGCGTCATGGATGTGCTGCGCGCACGCGCCGAGATCAAGAACACCTTCCGCTTGCCGGTGACGGTGATTCAGCGCTCGGAGAACAACCCGCTCAAGTTCGCCGCCACCGCCGAAGACGCGCTGCAGAAATTGCTGGCTCCGCCAAGCGCTTCGTTCTTGTCCGGTGTGCCTGCATTCGAGGATGCTTTCGACGACATCCGCTGTCACCAGATGGCGATGCTGGCCGGCATGCGCGCTGCCTTCGACGCGATGCTGTTCCACTTCAGCCCCGACCGACTGGAACAGGAAGTCGACGCCGGCGGCAAGCGCCTGAGCTTCGGCGGCAAGGGCCGCTATTGGGAGCGCTATCGCGACAATTTCGAGCAACTGCGCGGCGACCCGGACGACTGCTTCCGCCGTCTGTTCGGCGACGAATTCGCACGTGCGTACGAAGCGCAGTTGGCGCGGTTGAAATCGGCGCGGCGGCAGCCGGCGCGCGAGCGGTAACCCGATCCAGCAGCGGTAGGAGCGTGCCTGAGCGCGACCGAGCCATCCCGGTAACGCCCCGTTGCGCTCAGGCACGCTCCTACGAAACGCCGCCTGTTCGGCGACTAGTTCGCCCGCGCCTCGCGCACGCTCAGTCCGGCAGCTGCTTGACGAACTCGATGAACGCCCTGAGCGGCGGCGGGGTGAGAGTGCGATTGGGGTAATACAGGTACGGCCCCGGAAACGGCTGCCACCACGGGCGGAGTACCGGTTCGAGCGCGCCGGAATCCAGATGCGGCTGTAGCCATTGCTCGAACAGATAGATGATCCCGCTGCCTGCGATCGCCGATTGAATGGCAAGCTCGATCCCTCCGCCGATTTCCACCAGCAATTGCCCACGCGGAACAATGGTGATCACTTCACCGTTGCGCTCGAACTCCCAATCGGCGATCGCACCGCTTGGGAAGCGGGCACGGATGCAGTCGTGGTCGACCAGCGCGCGGGGATGCGTCGGCCGGCCGCGTCGCGTCAGATAGCCCGGCGCTGCGGCGGTGGCGCTGCGCTGCACACGTGGGCCGATCGGGATGGCAACCATGTCCTGCTGCAGCCGCTCGCCGTAGCGAATGCCCGCATCGCATCCGGCAGCAACGACGTCGACAAAACTTTCTTCGGTCAGGATCTCCACGCTGATATCCGGATGCGCCGCCATGAACGGTGGAATGATCCGCGGCATCACCAGGTTGGCGGCACTGATCGGCACGTTGAGCCGAAGCGTGCCCGTTGGTGTGTTGCGGAACGCGCTCATCACGTCCTTGGCGCCATCCAGTTCGATCAAGGCAGGCTCGACGCGTGCCAGCAATGCCTTGCCCGCGTCGGTCAGCACCACGCTGCGCGTGGTGCGGTTGAACAGCCGCACGCCGAGCCAGGATTCTAGGCGCTTGATCGCATCGCTGAGGTTGGAGGCGCTGCCGCCCGCGCTCTTGGCGGCCTGGCGAAAACCGCCTGCCCGCGCAACGCGCACAAAGGCCTCCATCTCTGCCAGGCGGCTACTCATTGTTCGAATTTCCGTACAGGCTGTCCAGTTTGTACCCGATTGTCGCACAGGCGCGGCGCCCGTAGATTGGCCATGCGCCTCGCAGCCGAGGTCTTTCATCGCCGCAGTCAGCGCGCCGCAGTGGCGCGGTTTCGCAGCGCGTTGTAGCCCCGCTCCCGGGGAGATCCGGCACAGCCATTCCGCTCACGCAATCCAAGGACATCCCATGCACAGCACAACGCGTCTTGGTGGCAGCTTCACCCTGCCCGGCACACCCCTCAGCCTGAAGCGGGTGGGGTACGGAACCATGCAGTTGCCTGGCCCGCACGTCTGGGGACCGCCGCGCGACAAGGCTGCGGCGCTGTCGGTTTTACGCCAGGCCGTTGCGTCAGGTGCCAATCACATCGATACGGCCGAGTTCTACGGGCCGCATATCGCCAACGCACTGATCCGCGAGGCGCTGCATCCTTACAGCGACGAATTGGTGATCGTCACCAAGATCGGCATCAGCCGGGGAAGCGATGCCTCCTGGAACATCGATCTCTCGCCCGAAAGCCTGAAGCGGCAGGTGCACGACAACCTCGCCAGTCTCGGCCTGGAGGCACTGGATGTGGTCAATTTGCGGCTGGGCGCACCGATGCAGACCGACGAGGGCTCCATCGCCGAGCCGGTTGCGTGCCTGGCCGAGCTTCAGCGCGAGGGCCTGGTTCGGCATATCGGTCTGAGCAACGTCACTGCAGGGCAAATCGCACAGGCGCAGTCGCTGGCCAAGATCGTGTGTGTGCAGAACCACTACAACCTGGTCAAGCGTGACGATGACGCCTTGATCGATTCGCTTGCACAACAAGGCATTGCCTACGTTCCATTTTTTCCGCTGGGCGGTTTTTCACCGCTGCAGTCCGACCGACTGTCGGCCGTCGCCAAGCAGGTCGGCGCAAGCCCGAAGCAGGTGGCGCTTGCCTGGCTGCTGCAACGCTCGCCGAACATCCTGGTGATCGCCGGCACCTCCTCCGTGCCTCATCTGTGGGAGAACTTCGCCGCTTCCGAGCTGAGCCTGTCCGCAGAGCAGGTGGCAATGCTCGACGGTATTGCGAACGAGGCCGAGGCCAGCGGCTCCCCTTGAGAAAAACCGGATGCGCCGCCTCAAGTAACGGTTTCAGAGACTGCAAGATGAGGCGCCAGGCGCGTCCTGGTGGCGTGCGTGGCAAACGCCTGCAGCGCTGACGATCATGACGGTGTCAGTGCGTTGCAGGCCAACGGTGGTCTTGCCAAGAGCGGCTAGCAAAACGACTGTGCTCACCGCCAGGCGGGCGCGGGTGGTGCTCGGTGCGGCATGGTCCACGCGTCCACTCGGCTTCGTCCGCACCGTCCACACCCACCTGCTGACTGCTCGCGACGTAGTGTTTGCCGCTCTCAGTCGCAGCGCCATTCAAACGCAGGGGGCAAGCTCACCGCGGCACGCATCGAATCGCCAGCCGCGCCGCTGCTCCACCCGCGGCTGTCGCAATCAGGTCGGGCAACAGCGCGCCATCACGCCGGCCGCCGCCAGCGCGCATCCGCGTCGGCCGACGACGCCTGAAGTTGCGCAGGCCACCTGGCGGGTGCAGGCAGCCGGGCAATCGTATCCAGCCAGGCAGGCGTGAGGCGGCGCCAATGACGCAGCGGGCCGCTGCGATGGTGTACCAGCGCCAGCGTCAGTTCTTCGCGGCTTGGGGAAAGCCCGGCAACGGCAAGTGCGAACGCTGAAAGAATCTCGCGCTCAAAAAACTGTTTGCGTGCCCGTCGAAATACCCACAGCACCAGCCCCACATAGGCAGTGAACGCGGCAAACGCGATCCACGGGCCAGTCTGTGCAATGGGGACGCCGACGCGTTCGAGCAGGAACTCGATGGGCAGCAGGAGCAGGATCGCGCACGGCAGGCCAAACACCAGTGCCGCCAGTTGCCGCCAATCGAGTTGGGTGGTCGCAAAGCGCTGATCAAGCTGCGGGGACAGCAGTACAAAAGGGGCGTGCAACAGGTCGGCGCGTATCGCCGGATCCAGCGATGCGGCCGAGTCGCGCATCCGCTCTTCGATCTTCAACCGGCGCGCATGGCGTACGGCGAGCGCCGGCTGCGTGATGTGGATCAATCTGTCGACGGTCTCTGGCGTTGACGCGCGTTGCGTGAACCACGCTGGATCGTGCGGGAGTGCTTGCCGGCAGTGTTGGCACACCTGATGTTTATGCGTGTAGGTCGCCGCGCCAAGACGCAGGCCAAACATCGACCATGCCAGGCCGACGCGCTGGACCTCGAATACCCGGGCGTTGCGGCAGATCAAGCAAAAGTCCGCAATGAAGCCGCAGCCTTGCGTGACGGGACGCTTTTCGACAACAAACACCACGATCAAGGCGCTCTCCCCAGCGACGAATCCGCAGCGCATGGCACCTTTGGTGGTGTCTGCCGTGCGGGTGCGCCAGAGCGTACCGATGTCTTGGATGGCAGTCGATTGCCTGAGACATTTTGACGGGTGCGCCTGGCAGGTGCGCCGCAGAATCGCTCCATCGACGCGATCCATCGGGGCCTGGCGACTGCAGCCATCGCGATCGCCAGCGGCATGCAACCGACCAACAACATGACGATCGCGCATGGCACGCCGTGCGGTGGCGCGCGGCGTTTCCCTAGCGAGTGGATCATGCAGAACAACAAGGTCGTGTGGAGCGAGGGGCTGTTTCTGCGCCCTCAGCATCTGCAGCAGCAGGAGCGGTACCTGGAGCGCTACGTCGATCTGCGTGCGGCACGGTTGCGGCCGTATGCCTGGGGATTGAGCGAGCTGGAATGGGAAACCGATCTATTGGCGGTGGGCAAGCTGGGCTTGCGGCGTGCGCGCGGCGTGTTTGCCGACGGCACGCCGTTTGCGATGCCCGGCGACGACCCGCTGCCGATGGCGCTGGAGGTAGACCCCAACTGCCGCGATCAGATCGTGTATCTCACGTTGCCGTTGCGGGTGCCTGCGCAGCCGGAACTGGGGCGCCCGGAATCGCCGGCCGATCAGTTGTTCCGCTACCGCGTACGTGAAACCGAAAGCGGCGATGCGTCGGGCAGCACCAGCGAGGCGGTGCTGATGGAAGTCGGCGGGCTGAGTACGCGTCTGCTGCCGCAATCGCAGCCACTGGACGGGTTGGACCGCATTGCAGTGGCACGCATCATCGAATCGCGCTCGGACCGTCAGGTGATCCTCGACCCGCACTTCATTCCCAGCGCGATGGTGTGCCAGGCCGCCTCAAGGCTGACCACGTTTCTGACCGAACTGCTCGGCTTGTTGCATCAGCGCGGCGAGGCGTTGGCGGCGCGGGTCACGCTCACCGATCGCGGCGGCGCTGCCGACATCGCCGATTTCCTGCTACTGCAAGTGGTCAACCGCTGGCAGCCGCAGATTGCGCATTGGGCTGCTGCACCACTGGCGCACCCGGAAGAACTGTTCCGTGCGCTGGTGGCGCTGGCCGGCGAACTCAGCACATTTACCGCGCCGGGCAAGCGCCCGCCGGCATGGCCGGCCTACCGGCACGAGGCGCAGCAGGACAGCTTCGAGCCGGTGATCGGCGCACTGCGCTCCAGTCTGAGCGCGGTACTCGAACAGACCGCCACCCCGTTGCCGATGCAGGCACGCAAATTCGGGGTGTGGGTGGCGATGGTGCCCGACCCGACCTTGCTGGACAGCGCCGCGTTCGTGCTTGCCGCAAAAGCCGACATGCCCAGCGAAGAGTTGCGCCGGCAGCTGCCTGCGCACGCCAAGATCGGGCCGGTGGAGCAGATCCGCGATCTGGTCAATCTGCAGTTGCCCGGCATCGTCGCAACGCCGATGGCGGTGGCCCCGCGGCAGATTCCGTACCACGCCGGCTATCTGTATTTCGAGTTCGACAAGAGCGCCGCGTTGTGGCGAACGCTGAAGACCTCTGGCGGCATCGCATTCCACTTCGGCAGCGAATTTGCCGGGCTGGACCTGCAACTGTGGGCGATCCGGAGTTGAACGCATGAGCCGTCCCGTTACCGACTTCGATGCCGCGTTGGTCGCGCCGCCAATGGCCAACCCGGTCGCTGCCGAAGACGCCGACATCAGCGAGCTGCTGGGCCGCAGCGTCAACCCGTTGGTGCAGGCGGCCACGCCGCTGTTGCTGCTGGCGGTGCAATTGCGCCACAGCGCGCAACTGCCCGACGTGGCCCGTCTGCGCGAGCAGGTGATGGCGCAGATCCGCCGCTTCGAGCAACGTGCCCGCGATGGCGGCGCGCCGGTCGAAGCGGTCACCGCCGCGCGTTACGTGTTGTGCGCCTTGCTCGACGAGGCGGTGCTCAATGCACCGTGGGGCGAGCGCAGCGGCTGGTCGCAGAAGACCTTGCTGGTGGTCTTTCATAGCGAGTCGTACGGTGGCGCCAAGTTCTTCCAGATCCTGGAGCGGCTCTGCGCCGATGTGCCGCGGCATCTGGACCTGATCGAACTGATGTATCTGTGCCTGGCGCTGGGATTTGTTGGCCGCTATCAGATCGAAGCCGGCGGGCTGGCCAAGCTCGGCGAGATTCAGGACGACCTGTTCCGCCGTATCCGCGCCGCGCGCGGCGCCGCGCCGGACAGTCTGGCGCCGCATTGGCGCGGGGTGGAAGACCGTCGCCGGCTGGGTCGCTTCTTGCCGCTGTGGGCCGCTGCGCTGCTGGGGCTGAGCGTGCTGGTGGTGGCCTTTGTGTGGATGCAGACGCGCTTGAACGCCTTGTCGGCGCCGATCAGTGCGCAGGTCGCGCAATGGGGGCTGGCGCCGGCCACGCCACCGGATGCAACCCCGTTGCCGCCGCCGCAGGTGCGCCTCAAACAATTGCTGTCGACCCAGGAACGCGCCGGTCTGCTGAGCGTGGATGAGCAGGCCGATGCGCAGACGCGCGTGCGCTTGAGCAGCGCGGCGATGTTTGCCTCCGGCGGCGTCGAGGTGGAGCCGGACCAACGTGGCCTGATCGCACAGATCGCTGCGGCAATCGATCAATTGCCGGGCCGGGTGATCGTGGTCGGGCACACCGACGATGTGCCGGTGCGCTCGCTGCGCTTTGCCGACAACTACGCCTTGTCGGGCGCGCGTGCCGACGCGGTGGCGCAGCTGTTGCGCACGCATCTGCGCACGCCGGGGCGGGTGGAAGCGCTGGGCGCCGGCGACTCGCAACCGGTGGCGCAGCCACTGCAATTGCCGGCCAATCGCGCGCGCAATCGCCGCGTCGAGATTCTGTTTCAGCCTGGGGAATGACGATGAAAACGCTGTTGTCCAAGCTGAGTGCCACGTTGGTGGTGAGCGTATTGGCGCTGTGCCTGCTGTCGTTGCTGTTGTGGGTGGGCGGGCCGTATGTCGCCATCGATGGCTGGAGCCCGCTGACCGGTGTGGCGGCACGGCTGTTGGCAATCGTGACCTTGATCGGTGTGTGGCTGGGGGTGTTGGCATGGCGGCGTTGGCGCGCGCAGCGGCGCGCCGGCAGTTTGTCCAGCGCATTGGCCGCCCCGGGGCGCGATGACGACCGCGAACTGCGCAGCGGGCAGGAGCGTGCGCAGTTGCAGGCGCGCTTTCAGCAAGCCATTCAACTGTTGCGCAAGCGACGCGGCGGCAGCGATCTGTACACGCTGCCTTGGTATGCGCTGATCGGCCCGCCCGGCTCGGGCAAGAGCACCTTGCTGCAGCATTCCGGCCTGCAGTTTCCGCTGGCCGCGCGCATGGGCGATGCCGCGCTGCGCGGAGTGGGCGGCACCCGCGATTGCGAATGGTGGTTCACCGACGAAGCGGTGTTTCTGGACACCGCCGGGCGCTACACCACGCAGGATTCCGATCAAGCCGTCGATGCCGGCGCCTGGCGCGACTTTCTGCGGTTGCTGCGGCGCCATCGCCCACGCCGGCCGCTCAATGGCGTGCTGGTGACCATGAGCATGTCCGACCTGTTGCTGCTGGACGATGGCGAACGCGACACGCACATGCAGGCGATCCGTCGCCGCCTGGACGAGCTGGCCGAGCAGTTGCAGGCCAGCGTGCCGGTGTACCTGATCTTTACCAAGTGCGATCTGGTCGGTGGCTTCGGCGAGTTCTTCGACGATCTCACGCCTGCGCAGCGCAGCCAGGTCTGGGGCATGTCGTTTCCGCTGGCGCACACGCTCGATGGACGCGCCGCGCGTGGTTTTGCCGACGAATTCAACCTGCTGCAGCAGCAGTTGAGCGCACGCCTGTTCGAGCGTCTGAATCTGGAGCGCGACCGTTTGCGGCGTGCGGCGATCCTGTCGTTTCCGCAGCAGGTCGCCGCGCTTGGCGAGCGTGCACGGCAGTTTGTCGAAGGTACCTTCGCCGGCAACGCCTACGGGCCGGCACCACTGCTGCGCGGGGTGTACTTCACCTCCGGCACGCAGGAAGGCACGCCGATCGATCGCATGATGGGCGCGGTGGCACGCACCTTCGGTGTGGACGATGCGCGGGTGCATGCCCCGGGCGCGCAACGCCGCACGTTCTTTGTCGAGCGATTGCTGCGCGAGGTGGTGCTGCGCGAATCCGGGCTGGCCAATACCCCGCACACGCAGCAGCGCCGCATGGCGTGGTTGCAGGCGGCCGCCTATGTGGGCGTTGCGGTGTTGAGTGGTGCGCTGCTGGCCGGGTTGAGCGTCAGTTATCTGGGCAATCGCGCCTATCTCGAACAGGTACGTCAGGCGCTGGATGCACGCCCGGCAGTGCCAGATCCCAATGCCGCCACCGCCATGCCCGAGTACGTGACGCGCACGCTGCAGCAGGCCGCTGCCACGCAGGCGGTGGTGCGGGTGGCACGGCAGTACCACGCGCGCACGCCGTGGTCGCTGCGGATGGGATTGTTCCAGGGCGCCGCGCTTGGCGATGAAGTGCAGGCCGGCTATCTGCGCCAGCTCAATGCCACCTTGTTGCCGGCGCTGGCGGTGCGCTTTCGCAATGGTCTGGTCGACAACGCGCAGGCGCCGCAGGCGTTGTACTACACGCTCAAGGGCTACCTCATGCTCGGCCAGCCGCAGCATCTGGATGCGGCACAACTCAGCGCGCTGGCGGCCATCGAGGCCGGCAAACTGTTTCCGCGCGACGTAGCGCAGCAACAAGCGCTGAGCACGCAGTTGCAGGCCTTGCTCGATGCGCCCGAGCGCGTGCGCGCGCTGTCGCTGGACGGCGAGCGCATCGCACAGGCGCGCGCCAGCCTGCGTGCGGCCGATCTGTCTACGTTGATCTACGGCAACCTGCTGCTCACGCCGCCGGCCGGCACTCCGCTGCGGTTGGACAAGGCGTTGGGCTTGCTTGCCGATACCTTCGTGCGGCGCAGCGGCACCGCGCTGTCCACCGCGGTGCCGGCGCTGTACACCCAGCCGGTGTTTGCCGGTCTGCAGCGCGATGGCATCGGCCAGGCGGTGGAGCGCTTCGGGCACGACGATTGGGTGTTCGGCGGCGCGCCGCTGGATGCAGCCGCCAAGGCCGCGTTGGTGCGTGAGGTGGGCCAGCGCTACGCCGCCGACTACATCCGCTACTGGGATGCGCTGCTGGCCGATCTGCAATTGCGCCCGGCCGCCGATCTGGCCGCTGCCAGCGCAACTGCCGCCAAACTGGCCGGCCCCAGCTCGCCGCTGCGGCTGTTGCTCGGTGTGGTCGGCGAACACACCCAGGCGATGGACCGCGCACCGCCGGCAGACCCGGCGCAGCGCGCCATGGCTGCAGCGGCCGGCAAGGGGGCTGCCAAGGCCAACGCGGCAGCGGCAAAGCTGCCGGGCGGCGCGGCGATGAGCGCGGCGTTGGCCACCCCGGCCGACCCTGCCGCCGCCAACGCACCGGTGCCGGGCGCGGCGATCAGCGAGCACTTTCTGGCGCTCAACGCGCTGACTGCCGGCGCACCTGGTGCCACGCCGCTGGATCATCTGCTGAGCGTGCTCGATCAACTGGGCAAGCAGTTGCTGGTGGTGTCGCAAGGCGGCGGCGATGCGGCGGCTGCCAACGCGCAGCTGGCAGTGGCCCGGCAGGAAATGGCGCAGCTACCGCCGCCGGTGACCGACTGGCTGCAAACCCTGGCCGGCAGTAGCGCCACCTTGATGACGCAGGGCGCACGCGCCGCGCTGGATGCACAGGTGCGCCAATCGGTGGGCGAGGTGTGCAGCGATTTCGTGCGCGGCCGCTACCCCTTCGACCCAACGGCGCAGGTCGATATCCCGCTGCAGAATTTTGGCGAACTGTTCGGTACCGGTGGGCGCCTGGATGCGCTCTACACCGGCACCGTGCAACCGCTGCTGGACACACAGGCGCCGCAATGGCGCTGGAAACAAGGCCCGGATGCGGTGGTCGGCGCGCCCGGCCTGCCCGTACAGCTGCAACTGGCACAGCGCATCCGGCAGAAATATTTTCGCGGCGGGCCCACCCCGCAGATCGGCTTCACCGTGCTGGCGCCCACGCTGGGCGAGGGCGTCACCCGGCTGACGTTGGACATCGAAGGCCAGCGCTACGACTACCAACCCGGTGCGGCGCAGAGCATGCCGATGATCTGGCCCGGGCCGGTACCGGGGCATGTCTCGATTGCCGCCTTCGGCGCCGATGGCGTGGCGCTGGGCACGCTCGACTATCAAGGCGACTGGGCGCTGTTTCGCGCGCTGCAGGCCGGGCATCTGGAAAATCCGTCCGATCTGCGCTTCGTCGCCAGCTTCGCGCTCGGTGGCCACGACGTACAGGTGCCGCTGCGCGCAGGCAACTTGCGCCATCCGTTTCTGGACAGCGACGTCCAGCAGTTTGCGTGCGGCGGATGAACATGCCCGCGACCGATCAGATTGGCTTCCACGGCAAGTTGCCCGGCGTGGGCGACTTCGTGCAGCGGCGCTTGCCGGCCAGCTTTGTGCAGCCGTGGGACGCGCACTTTGCCAGCTGCCTGGACACGGTGCGCCAGCAGCTCGGCGAGCGTTGGCCCGGCGCCTATCGCAGCAGCGGCTTGCGCGCGTTCGCCCTGGGGCCGGGCGTGTGCGGCCCGCAGGCCTGGGCCGGCGTGCTTGGCCCGGGCGAAGACCGCGTGGGGCGTTGCTTCCCGCTGGTCGTGGCGATGCCGTTGCCGCATGCCTGCCTGCCCACACACGCCTGCTTTGGCGCATTGGCGGCGTGCCTGGGCCGTGCACTGCGCGCACGCGCCGATGCGGTGAGCTTCGACGCCGCCGTGCGCGCGCTCGCGGTGCCTGCCACGTCATCCACCACGCATGCACCGGCGCACGGCCAGTCGCTGTGGTGGCCACTGGGCGGCGCTGTGCAGGCGCTGGACGGCCTGCCCGCAGCCGAACGCTATCTCGACTGGCTGCTGGCCGATGTGGACATCACCGAGGTGACCCGATGAGCGCGTTCTATCAATCGGCCGGGCACACCGAAACCGGCAAGGTGCGCCGGCTCAACGAAGACGCGCTGCTGCTGCGCGACGACGCCGGGTTGTGGGTGGTGGCCGACGGCCTGGGCGGCCACAGCGCCGGCGATTACGCCAGCCAGTTGCTGGTGCAGCGGCTGGGCGCGTTGGTGCGCCCACCGGACCTGTGCGACTTTCTCGACGCCATCGACGACACCCTGGCGCAGATCAACGCCGAGCTGCTGCAGGTCGCGCGGCAACGCCGCGTGGACATGATCGCCACCACCGTGGTGGTGCTGGTGCACGACCCGGATTTCATGCTGTGCGGCTGGGTCGGCGACAGCCGCATCTATGCGCAACACGGCGGCCCGCTACGCCAGCTCACCCGCGATCACGTGCATGGCGTGCGCGAGGACGTCACCCAGTTCGGCAGTGCCCAGGCCGCCGCCGCAGCTGCCGGCGTGCTCACGCGTGCGGTCGGCGCGCAGGAGCCGTTGTTCGTCGATTGGGTGCTGCTGCCGAGTCTGCCGGGCACGCAATTTTTGCTGTGCAGCGACGGCATCAACAAGGAAATCCCCGACCCGGAGCTGGATGCCGAATGCCATCGCTTCGGCGATCCCCGCGCGTTGCTGGCGCGGTTGTTCGAACTGGCGATGGGCAGGGCGGCGCGCGACAACGTCACCGCCGTCGTCGTCCGCCTGCAGGAGTGAGCGCATGCACCAAGACACTGCCACCGTGACCGAACTGGTCACCGCCATGCGCACCGGCGCATTGAATCTGGAGGCCGTGCTGGCCGCGCTGGCCAAGCGCGCGGCCGTGCCGGATGCCGAATACCGCGACGGCGTGGAAACGCTGTCGCAACTGCAGCGCCAGCAACTGCTGGACGATGTCACCGTCACCACGTTGATGCATCGGTTGGATGCCTTGCACGCTGTCGCATCGCCAGCGCCGCCAGCAATTTCGCCAACCGCGGCAATCGCCGCGCCGCCAGCGGACGACGACGCCACCGTGGTGATGCCGCGCCGCACTGCGGCGCCGGTCGAAGACGACATCACCCGTGTGCAACCGGCGCAGCCGCTGCCCGGCGATGTGCCCAGCCTCACCAGCCTGGGCCTGGGCACCCAGATGGGCGTGGGCACGCAAACCGGCACCGGCACCGCAGGCACTGCCAGCCTGTCCAGTTGGCAACACCTGGCCGAGGCGGCCGGTGGCGACCACGCCAGCGTCGGCAGTTTGCTCAAGGGACGGTTCTTGCTGGAACGCGAACTCGGACGCGGCGGCATGGGCGTGGTGTATCTGGCACGCGACGAGCGCAAGGTGGAAGCGCGCGACCGCGACCCGTGGCTGGCCATCAAGGTGCTCAGCGACGAATTCCGCCGTCATCCCGATTCGCTGGTCGCGTTGCAACGCGAAGCGCGGCGCTCGCAGAAGCTCGCACACGACAACATCGTGCGGGTGTACGACTTCGACAAGGACCGCACCCTGGTCTTCATGACCATGGAGTACATCGACGGCAGCGACCTGAAAACATTGATCCGCGAGCAGGCCTACAACGGCATGCCGCTCAAGCAGGCGTGGCCGCTGATCGATGGCATGGGCCGCGCGCTGATCCGCGCGCATGCCGCCGGCGTGGTGCACTCGGACTTCAAACCCGGCAACGTCATGGTCACTCGCGAAGGCGTGGCCAAGGTGTTCGACTTCGGCATCGCACGCGCCGGCAAACACGCCGCCGATGTGTCCGGCGAACAGACCGTGTTCGATGCCGCCACGCTCGGTGCGTTGACGCCGGCCTATGCCAGCCTGGAAATGATTCGCGGGCAGGCGCCCACCGCGGCCGACGATCTGTACGCGCTGGGTTGCGTGTGTTTCGAACTGCTCACCGGCAAGCACCCGTTCGACAAACTCAGCGCCGAAGTGGCGCTGCGCGATGGCCGCCGCCCGCCACCGGTGCCTGGCCTGACCCGGCGCCAGTACGCCACGCTGTGCGCCGCCGTCGCGTTCCCCGCAAGCCAGCGTCTCAAGCGCGTGGATCAGTTGCTCGATGGCCTGCGCCAGGTGCCGCTGCGCGAACGCGCACTGCCCATGCTCGGTTACGGCGCCGCCGCGCTGGCGGTGCTGGGCACGGGCGGGTGGGGCGTGCAGCGCTACCTGCATCAGCAGCATCTGGCCGAGGTGGTCGCACGTTTCGGTGCGCAGGACCCGCAGCGCTATCGCGACGAAACCCAGGCCATGCAGGCGCTGTCCAGCCTGGAGCCGGACGACCGCCGCCGCCTGCTCACCGACCGCAGCGATCTGATCGAAGATTTCCTGCTGCGTCGTCTGGATGCAGTGTGGAATCCGTCCAACGGCCGCAACGATTATCACGGCGCGTTGCAGGTGTTTGCGCTGCGCGACCGGCTGCGGCTGTATTCGCCGTCGCTGGATGCGCGCCGGCAGACCATCGAGCGCGAAAAGAACGAGCGCCTCAACGCGCTCGACACCACGCTCAATCGCCAGCTCGACGCCGGTCTGCTGTTCCGCAACCAGGCCGACAACGCGCTGGCCACGCTCGACCAGGTGCGCCGCATCGACCCGGCCAGCAGTCTGTTGCATCACGCCGCGCTGGAAGTACGGCTGGATGCCGCCATTGCACAGGCGGTTGCGGCAGGCCAGCTCAGCACCGCGCGGACCGAGAGCGATCAGGCACGTGCGGCCTTCCCCGACTCGCTGCGTCTGCAGTTGCGCAGCGCCGAGGTTGCAGTGGCCGAACAGCAAGCCCGACGCACGCCGGTGGCTGCGGCGCCGCGCGATGCCGCTGGCGCACGTCAAACGCTGGCCGCCGCGCTGGCCCAGCCTGGCACCGATGCGGCGTGGCGCGACCGCGTGACTGCGGCATTGGCCGCCCTGCCGGCGGCCGAGCGCAGCACGCAACAGGGCGCAGTGGCCGAGGCCATCGCTGGCCTGGTCGCCGCCCAGTCCGACCCGGCGCAACTGGCGGGCGCGCAGGCACTGGTCAGCTTCGGTCTGCAGCTGGCACCGCAGTCCGGCGCGCTGCTGGCGCAACGCACGCGCCTGCACACCCTGGAGCAGCAGCTGCAGCAGGCGCTCGCCCGCGAAAGTGCCGAGGCCGAACTGGCCGGTCGGCTGGAGTCGCTGCGGCGTGCCGCCGCCGCCAACGATCTGGGCAAGACCGGCGATGCGTTGGCGCGTATTCGCGTGCTGCAGCCCAACCATCCGTTGCTGCGCAGCGAGGGCCCGCAACTGCTGTCGCAGGTGTATCGCAACAACGCCGGCGACGCCTTTGCGCAAGGGCGCTATGCGCAGGCCGCCGACCTGCTTGCCCAGGGGGTGCAGACGCTGGGTCAACGCGCCGAGCTACGCAGTGCGCAGGCGCGTTATGCCGTCGCCGCCGCGGTAATGGCTGCTGGCACCTTGCCGGCCGCCGAGCGCCAGCAACTGGGTCAGCGCCTGCAGGCGCTGTATCGCAGCGATGCCACCGCGATGGCGCAACTGGAAGCGCAGATGAAAGCCGCCGGGCAACTGCCCGAAGGCGCGTTGTCCGCGCGGCTGCAACGTGCGCCTGGCGTCGATGCGCCCGCATCCGACAGCGTGCCCGCCGGCAGCGCTACCGACGCACCGGCTGCCGCGTCGCCACCAAAATCGACGCGCGGCAGATCCACCGCCAAGCCCACCACGGCCACCACCGGTGCGGCCCGCAGCACCACGGCCGCTGCCGCACTGCCCACCAGCGTGGATGACGACGCCAGCCTGCCTCCGGTTCCGACCGGCCCGGACCCGTGCGGCGGTGCCGGCCTGCCCGGCCGTGGCGCCGCCTGTTTCGACACGCTGGGCGACACCCGCGGCCCGATGCTGGTGGTGGTGCCCGGCATCGACGGCGGCACGCCGTATGCGTTGTCGCGCGGCGAAGTGGCAGTGGCCGATTTCAACCTGTTCTGCCAGGCCACCGGCCGCTGCACCGCGCAGGCCGCCAGCACGCCCGAGCTGGCGCGCGCGCCGGTGCGCAACATCAGCCTGACCCAGGCCCGCGCCTATCTGCGCTGGCTGACCATCGGCAGCGGCGGTTGGCGCTACCGCCTGCCCAGCGATGCCGAATGGCTGCATGCCGCGCAGGCTGCCAGCAATTGGCGGCAAGCCGAAGACAGCAACTGCGTACCGCCCACCGCCAGCGCCACCGATGCGGTGCGCGCACCGGTGTCGGCGCGCGGCCGCGATGCCAACCCGTGGGGGCTGATCAACCTCACCGGCAATGTGTGGGAATGGGTCTCCAGCGGCGCCGGCGTACAAGCCCGCGGCGGCAGTTTTGCCAGTTACTGGTCCGATTGCACCGTGCAGGCCAGCCGCGCCGACAATGGCTCGGCGCAGCCGGACGTTGGCTTTCGCGTGCTGCGGGAGCTGCCATGAGCGGCAGCACGCAGCACCCGGCCAACGCCCAGCTGCATGCGCTGGCCCAGGCGCACCAGCTTGGCCAGATCGATCGCGCGCAGTACCGCGCCCGGCGGCGCAGCGTGCTGGACGCCGCCCGCCAGGCGCAGGGCGCGACCTTGCGCAACCCGCAGCCGCGGTCGCTCGACGACCGCTCCAGCCCGCCCTTTCAGCATGATCGCGCCAGCCGATTGCGCAGGCGTGCCACGGCAATTGTCGTAACAGTGACCGTCGTCGCATTAATGTTGCTAACATTCCATAAATGTACGTCCGGGTTCGACCGGCGTTCAGTCAGGGGCGAGCGCAACCATGCCGATCGCCATGCGGGCGTGCACACGTCCGCATGCGCAGCACAGCACGTCGGGCATGCGCAACAACGGATGTTTTCAGGGGTAAGTGACGTATGCGTATGACGTGTCTGGCCGCGGCGGTGTCTGCGTGCCTGTTGCTGGCCGCACCTGCGTGGGCGCAGGACCACAGCGCCTCCGATGGCGCGCCCGCAGGCGGCGCTGCGCTGCCGGCGATGAAGGACCGCGGCGATGCCGTTGTCACCTTGCCGGTACGCGGATTCCGCGTGCGCGATGTGGGCAACTATCCGGAGGCCGGTATCGACCCGGCGCGCGTGCAGGCGGTGGCTGATGCCGCGTTCGCCGCGTTGGCGCAAGGCCAGCCGGTGGTGGCGCTGCGCTTCGACCAGCTGCAGGCGGTGGCCGACACCGTCACCCGCGCCTATCGCGAAGCCGGCTTCATCGTCAGCACCGCCTACCTGCCGGCGCAGACGCCCGGCCCGGACCAACTGATCGAGATCCGCGTGCTCGAAGGCCGCATCGGCCAGGTCACCGTGCAAGGCGCCGCGCGCTATCGCGGCACCACCTTGTCGGCGCCGCTGCGCCAGTTGCAGGGCCGCCCGCTGCGCAAGCAGGACGTGGACACCGCGCTGCTGTACGCGCGTGATCTGCCGGGCGTGTCGCTGTCGTCGGTGCTGCAACCGGGCCAGAACGCCGGCGAAACCGATGTGGTACTGGTCGCCAGCGAAGCTGCGCGCCCGTATGTGATCAGCCTAGGCGGCAACAATTACGGCACCGAACTCACCGGCCGCTATCGCGCCCAGGCCGGCATCACCTGGAACAGCCCGTTGGGCTTGGGCGACGTGTTCGCCGCCAACTACGCTTATTCGTTGGCGCCGCGGCAGAGCCAGATCGGCGCGTTGTCGTATGCGTTGCCGGTGGGGCAGGTGTCCGGCCTGAGCGCGGTGGTCGGCGCCAGCCGCAGCGAGCTGGAGGTACGCAACGGCGTGTTCGCCCGGCTCGGCCTCAAGGGCCCCACCTCGGTGGTGTATGCCGGCGCCGACTGGAAATTCATCAATCACGATCTGCTGCAGCTGCAAGGCTCGGCGCGGTATCTGCGCGAAAAATCGCGGCTGGATGCCGCCGGCATCACGCTGTCGGACCAATCCTTCGACGTGGCCGAACTCGGCGTCTCGCTGCGCCGCACCGATCTGCGCTGGCGCGGGGTGGACCTGCTGCAGCTCAGCGTGCGCCAGGCCTTGCGCGATGGCTCGGCCGACCCGGATCTGGTCAGCCCCGACCGCGACAGCCACTTCACCCTGACGCGGCTGTCGTACACGCGCCTGCAATACCTCACCCGCACCCAACGCCTGTATTTCAAGTTCAGCGGCCAATACAGCAGCGACACGCTGGCGCCGCTGGAGCAATTTGCGGTGGGCGGGCCGGACAGCGTGCGCGCCTATCCGGTGTCCGATGCACTGGGCGATCTCGGCTATTACACCGCGCTGGAATATCACGTCGATGCGCCCGGTTTTGCCGATGCTGCCTCGCCGTTCAATGGCCGGCCGTGGCGCGAACTGCTGGAGCTGGACGTGTTCGCCGATCACGCCCGCGTGTTTGCGGCCAATGGCGTCGCTGCGCCAACCAGCTTCGACGCCGCCGGTGTCGGCTTCACCTTCCGCTTGCCGCAGTACGCCAATTTCGAATGGCGCCTCACGGCCGCCCTGCCGACCGGACGCCGCAATGCGTCCGATGGACGCGACGACGCCCGCATCTACACGCGTTTCGGCTTCACTTTCTGAGGGATCTGCGCATGCACGCCAACCACACCGCTTCCACCGTTGCAGCCCGCCCCTCCGAACGCCTGCTGCGTCGATCGCCGCTTGCGCTGGCGCTGGCCGCCGCACTCATGCTCAGCGCACCGGCGATGGCGCAGGTTGCCAGCACCCAGCTGCCCACCGGCGGCAGCATCGTGGGCGGCACCGGCACGATCAATGCGCCCAACGGCACAACGCAGGTGATCGACCAGACCGGCTCGCGCATGGCGTTGAACTGGACGAGCTTCGATATCGGTTCGGCCGCCACGGTGCGCTTCAACCAGCCCTCTGCGAGCTCGGTGATCCTCAATCGCGTCATCGGCGGCAATCCCACGCAGATCTTCGGCAACATCACCGCCAATGGTCAGGTGTTCCTGCTCAATTCCAACGGCATCCTCTTCGGCAATACCGCGCAGGTAAATGTCGGCGGCCTGGTCGCCACCACCCTGGGGGCCCAGGACATCAACTTCATCAACGGCAACGACGTCTTTGATGCAAACGGTGGGATCGCCCGGGTGTCCAATGCCGGCACCATTACCGCCGCCGCCGGCGCGGTCAATCTGATCGGCGCCGAAGTGCTCAACAGCGGCACCATCACCGCCAACGCCGGCAACATCACGCTGGCCGGCGCCGACAAGGTCACCCTTAGTTTCGAGAGCGGTGGGTTTGGCGTGGTCATCGACAAATCGCTGGAATTCGCGCAGGGCACGTTCGCGGTGAATAACTCCGGCAGCCTGATCGCACCCGGCGGCACCATCTCCCTGAGCGCACGCGCAGCACAGGGCGTGTTCGACGCGCTGGTCAACAACAGTGGCGTCGTCCGCGCTGCAGCACTTGCCGGCGGCAGCGACGGCAGCGTCTCGCTGGTGGCCAACGGCGCCGGCAGCAACGGCATCGTCGGCAATGGCAGTATCGATGTCGGCAGCGGTGCCATCAGCTATGTCTCTGACGTCGCCGTACAGCAGGGCGGCGTGCTCACCGCCGGCAACGTGTCCGGCAGCATCGGCGGCAATGCCAGCTTCAGCGGCGCCAACAAGATCGCCAACCTCGGCTTCCTGCAGGTGGCCGGCAACCTGGGCCTGACCAACACCATCGGCCTGGCGCAACAGGGCGCGCTGACGGTCGGCGGCACCAGCACCTTTTCGCTGGGCAACCAGGCGCTGACGCTGAGCGATGGCGGCAATCATTTTGGCGGCAGTGTCGGCCTCACCAGTGGCGCCACCCAGATCACCGACAGCGGTGCATTGACGCTGAGCACGTTGACCACCGGCAACCTCACCGCCACCAGCACCGGCACGCTGAATCTTGGCAGCGGCACGGTGACCGGCGCGCTCAGTGCCACCAGCAACAATGGCGCGATCCAGCAGGCTGGCAACGCCGGCCTCACCGTCACCGGCACCAGCGATCTGCAGGCCGGCACGGGAGCCATCTCGCTGACCACTGCAGGTAACGATTTCCAGCAGGCGGTCAGCCTGCGCGGGGGCACCACCCAGATCAGCGACAGCGGCGCACTGACCCTGGGCACGCTGGCCACCGGCAACCTCACCGCCACCAGCAGCGGTGCGTTGAATCTCGGCAATGGTGCGGTGACCGGGGCGCTCAGCGCCACCAGCAATGGTGGGCAGATCAGCCAGACAGGCGCGTTGACGGTGAACGGCACCAGCACGCTCGATTCCGGCAACGGGGGCACTGCGCTGAGCGATAGCGGCAACGACTTCGTTGGCGCGCTCACGCTGACCGGTAACGGTATCGCCGTACGCGATGCCAACGCTCTCACCATCGTCGGGCTCACCAACGGCAGCAACGGCGCCATTACGCTCACCGCAGGCGGCGCGCTCAACTTGCCCGCGCAGGCCATTGCCACCGGCACCGGCGCGCTGTCACTGAGCGCGCTCGGTGGCGGGCTCAGCACCGGGGGCGCACTGTCCGGCAACCAGGTGAGCCTGCGCGCGCGCGATGCACTGAACCTTGGCCACAGCGTCCAGGCCGGCGGCAACCTGCAGCTGACCAGCGACACCGGGGCCATCACCCAGACCGCCGGCCTGCTCGCTGTCACCGGCACCACCAACGCCACGGCGGCAGCGGGCACCGGCGCCATCAGCCTGGGCGGTGCCGGCAACGATTTCGGCGGCGCGGTCTCGCTCACCGGCAGCACGGCGGTGGTCAACGACAGCAACGCACTCACCCTGGGCGCCATTGCCACCAACACGCTCATCGCCACCAGCCACGGCAGCTTGAACCTGGGCCAGGGCAGCATCGGCGGCTTCGTCACTGCGACCAGCAACGGTGGCGCGATCACCCAGAACGGCGCACTGACCCTGACCGGCCCGGCAACGCTCAATGCAGGCAGCGGCGCGATTTCGCTGGGCAACGGCGGCAACGACTTTCAGGGCGCGCTGACCCTGGTCGGCACCGGCATCGCGGTCAGCGATCTCGACACGCTCAGCGTGACCTCGCTCACCGCCGGTAGCGGCGGGGATGTCACCCTCACCGCTGGCGCCGACCTGTTGCTGCCAGCGCAGGCCATCGACCTTGGCGCGGGCAATCTGCGGCTAAGCGCGCAGGGCAGCACGCTGGCGACCAAGGGCGCGCTCAGTGCCAATCAGATCAACCTGTCTGCTCGCGACGGGCTGACCCTGGACCACGACATCGATGCCACCAGCACGCTGGCGTTGACCACCACCAACGCCGCCATCACCCAGGGCGGTGGGGCGATCAGCGCTGGCGCACTAGGCACCGTCAACGCCGGAACCGGTGCGATCTCTTTGCTCGGTCCGGGCAACGATTTCACCGCCGGACTCGACGTGACCGGCGGCGCCATCGGCATCTACGATCGCAATGACCTGTCCATCGTCTCGCTGGTCAGCGCCGCCAACAGCGCGGTCACGCTCACCGCAGGCGGCATGCTGAGCCTGCCGGCGCAATCGATCGACACCGGCAGCGCCACGCTGCAACTGCGTTCGGACAACAGCAGCTTGGCCACCAATGGCGCATTGCGCGGCGGCAATGTCAGCCTCAACGCGCGCACGGGCATCACGCTGTCGCATGACATCACCAGCAGCGGCAACCTGCAGCTGCGCACCACCAACGCTGCGCTCACCCAGCTTGCCGGCAGGCTCGCCATCGATGGCACCACCACGGTCAATACCGGCAGCGGCGCTGTGGCGTTGAACGGCGCGTCCAACGCCTTCACCGGCGCGCTGTCGGTGACCGGTGGCGCGGTGCAGATCAACGCGCTCAGCGCGTTGACCCTGGGCAGCTTCACCGCCAACGCGCTCACGGTCAGCAGCGGTAGCGCATTGGATCTGGGGCAGGGCAGCGTGGCCACCTCGCTGACCGCCACCAGCGCCAGCGGCGGCATCACCCAGACCGGCGGGCTTGAGGTGGGTGGCGCGGCGCAATTCACGGCCGGCACCGACAACATCACCCTGACTACGAGCGACAACGACTTTCGCGGTGTCGTGGGCCTGAGCGGCAACGCCGTGCAGGTGGTCGATCGCGATCGGCTCACCCTGGGCAACAGCAGCGTCGGCAGCCTGCTGGTCGACAGCAGCAACACCGACATCGACCAGCAAGGCGCGCTGACCGTCAGCGGCAGCAGTCGCTTCGATGCCGGCAGTGGCAGCATCACGTTGACCGACAGCGCCAACAATTTCGCCGGCGCGGTGAATCTGGCCGGCGGCGCCGTGCAGGTGGTCGATGCCAACACGCTCACCCTGGGCACGCTCAACACCGGCGTACTCACCGTCAGCAGCACCGGTGCGTTGAATCTTGGCACCGGCAGCACCGGTGCCTTGACCGCCACCAGCAACAACGGCGCCATCACTCAGACCGGTGCGCTCAGCGTTAATGGGGTTGGCAGCATCAACGCCGGCAGCGGCACGATTGCACTGACCGACATCGGCAATGATTTCAGCAACACGGTGAATCTCACGGGCGGCGCGGCGCAGATCGTCGATGCCAACGCGCTCACCTTGGGCAGCCTCAATACCGGCGCGCTCACCGCCACCAGTAACGGTGCGTTGAATCTTGGTCAGGGCAGCGTCAATGGCGCGCTGACCGCCACCAGCAACAACGGCGCCATCACCCAGGCCGGTGCACTCACCGTCACCGGCGCAAGCACCATCAACGCCGGCAGCGGTGCGATCGCGCTGACCGATGCCAACAACGATTTCCAGGGTGCCGTCAGCCTGACCGGCAACGGCATCGCCGTGACCGATCGCAGCGTGCTGAACGTCTCCTCGATCAACGGCAATAGCAACGGCGACATCGCGCTCACTGCGCAAACGCTCAACCTGCCTGCATCGGCGATCTCCGCTGGCAGCGGTAACTTGACGCTCACTTCCACCGGCAGCGCGTTCAGCACCGGCGGCGCGCTGAGCGGCAGTAACGTCGTGCTCACTGCGCGCGATGGCCTGACCCTGGCGCACACCATCAGCGCCGGCAACGCGCTGACGCTGCGCACCACCAATGCCGCAATCAACCAGACCGGCGGCCAATTGCTGGTTGGCGGTATTACCACCGTCAACGCCGGCTCCGGCGCGATCGTACTGACCAATGCCAACGACTTCATTGGCGCGGTCGCCCTCGCCGGCGGCGCGGCGCAGATCGTCGATGCCAACGCGCTCAGCCTGGGCAGCCTCAATACCGGCGCGCTCACCGCCACCAGTAACGGTGCGTTGAATCTGGGTACCGGCACCACCGGCAGCTTGACCGCCACCAGCAACAACGGCGCCATCACCCAGGCCGGTGCGCTCACCGTCACCGGCGCAAGCACCATCAACGCCGGCAGCGGCGCGATTGTGCTGACCGATAGCAACAACGACTTCCAGGGCGCCGTCGGCTTGACCGGCAACGGCATCGCCGTGACCGATCGCAGCGTGCTGAACGTCTCCTCGATCAACGGCAATAGCAACGGCGACATCGCGTTGACTGCGCAAACGCTCAACCTGCCTGCATCGGCGATCTCCGCCGGTATCGGCAGCTTGACGCTCACCTCCACCGGCAGCGCGTTCGGCACCGGTGGCGCGCTGAGCGGCGGCAACGTCGTGCTCACTGCACGCGATGGCTTGACCCTGGCGCACACCATCAGCGCCGGCAACGCGCTGACGCTGCGCACCACCAATGCCGCAATCAACCAGAGCGGCGGCCAATTGCTGGTCGGCGGCCTCACCACCGTCAACGCCGGCACTGCCGCCATTACCTTGAACGGCGCCAATGATTTCCAAGGTGCAGTGAACCTCACTGGTGGCGTCGTACAGCTCAACGACAGCGACGCACTGACCCTGGGCACGCTCAACACCGGCGCGCTCACCGTCACCAGCAACGGCACGTTGAATCTCGGCCAGGGCAGCGTCAATGGCGCACTGACCGCCATCAGTAACGGCGGTGTCATTACGCAGACCAACGCGCTCAGCATCACCGGCGCCAGCACGCTCGATGCCGGCAACGGATCGATTGCGTTGACCAACGCCAACAACGATTTTGTCGGTGCAGTCGCCGCCACCGGCGACGGCATCGCCTTGGTCGACGGTAACGACCTGCAGCTCGCCAGCGTGCAAAGCACCGGCACTGGCGCGGTAACGCTGGATGCCGGCGGTGCACTGCTGCTGCCGGCTACCACGATCGACACCGGTACCCGTGCGCTCAGTTTGATCGCGCGCGGCGGTACCCTCACCACGGTCGGTGCGCTGCGTGGCGGCGATGTGCAGCTGACCGGCGCCGACGGCATCGTGCTTGGCAATACCATCGCTGCGTCGGGCGATCTGGCAGTGCGCAGCACCAACGCGGCGATCACCCAACGTGCGGGCACGCTGCAGGTGGCAGGCAATAGCGTGGTCGATGCCGGCAGCGGCGCAATCGTGCTGGATGCGGCCGGCAACGACTTCCAGGGCCTGCTCGCGCTCAGCGGCGGTGCCACGCGTGTGCGTGCTGCCACTGCGCTGACGCTGGGTGCGCTGAACACCGGCGCGCTCGATGTCGCCAGCACCGGCGCGCTCAACCTGGGCTTCGGCCTGGTCAATGGCGATCTGGACGCCGCCAGCAACGGCGGTGGGCTGTCGCAGACCGCTGCGCTGACCGTCACCGGCGTCACCCGCATCGACAGTGCCGGCGCTTCCATCGCGCTTGCCGATGCCGGCAACGATTTCCAGTCGGCAGTGAACCTCCGCGGTGGCGATACCCGCGTACGCGACCGCAATGCGCTGACGCTCGGCAACGTGGATGTCGCCGCGCTGGAGGCAAGCAGTGGCGAGGCATTGAATCTGGGTCAGGGCCGCATCGGCGGCACGCTGGTCGCGCGCAGCGGCGTTGCACCGGCTGCACGCATTCTCGCGCAGGCGCTGCCCACGCCGGCGGCCACCGATGCCGGCATCACCCAGCAAGGCGCGTTGATCGTCGTCGGCAACAGCGTGCTCGATGCGGGCAGCGGCGCCATCGTGCTCACCGATGCCGGCAACGATTTCCAGGGCAGCGTGCAGGCCACTGGCGGCAGCATCGCGCTGGTCGATCGCAACGACCTGGCCGTGGCGGTGCAGGCGAGCGGTGCGGTCGCGCTGCAGGCCGGCGGCCAGCTCTCTACCAGCGGTGCGATTGCCGGCAACGCGGTGGCGTTGAGCAGCGGTGGCGGCATGCAGCTGGGGCACGACATCAGCAGCGCCGGCAACCTCAGCGTGCGTAGCGGCGGTGCCATCACTCAAAGCGGCGGCAGCCTGCGCGCAGCGCAGCTCAGCGGCAGCGCCGCGGGCGAGGCCACGCTGACCAGCGCCGGCAATGCCATCGGCACGCTCGGCGACTTCCGTGCGCAAAGCCTGGACCTGTTCAGTGCCGGCGCATTGCAGGTGAGCGGGCGCGTGGATGGCGGCAACCTGTTGCGGCTGCGCAGTGGTGATGCGTTGCTGCTGGATGGTCAGCTCAGCGCTGCGACCACCTGGCTGCAGGCGGTTGCCGGCATTCGCCAGCGCGCCGGCAGCACCCTCAGCACCAACCTGCTCAGCGGCAGCGCCGGTGGCCCGGTGGTGCTGGGCGATGCCACCACCTTCATCGACAACCGCGTAGTGCGGCTGGGCGATTTCACCGCCAGCAATGGCTTCAGCCTCACCAATGCCGGCGACCTCACGCTGGTGCTGGCTAACGGCAGCAGCTACAGCGTGGATGCCGGCAACAGCGCGTTGTTGCTGTCGGTGCGCGGCGATCTGCTGCAGGAAGGCCGCGCCACGCTGCGCGATGGCACCGGCAATTTCTCCGCGACCGGCCGCATCGGCACCCAGCAGGACCCGATCTACCTGATCGGCACCGGCGCCCAGGTGATCGGCGCGGTGGGCGCGCCACCGGCGTACTTCAACGCGACCACCGCCGAGGGCGGGTTGCTCGAGTTGAGCGGCGGTTCCAGCTTCAACGTGCCGGCCTCGGCGTTTGCCGGCCGCGCGCAGAGCTCGGCCAGCCGCACCATCGCCTTCGTCGATCTGTCCGCCAGCGGGACGCCGTATCGCGCCTTCGGCCTGGTCCGTCCCGGCCTGCGTCTGCCCGACGACCAGCAACCGGCCTGCGACGCCGGCGACCCGGACGCGGTCTGCACTCCGCAATAAGAGCAGCTAACAAAACGACTGTGCTCACCGCCAGGCGGGCGCGGCCGGTGCTCGGAATCGGCATGTACCACTCGGACACTCCGGTTCTGAGCGCACCGTCCACACCCACCTGACGACTGCTCGCTACGTTTTGTCAGCCACTCTAAGCCCTGCCGCCGCCCACCGCGGCGGCTCTCCCGATGGAGCCTGCCATGCACGACGACACTTCCCTGCAGACCTTGCTGGCACCGATCAGCGACGACGCCCCGGCCGGCCCGGATCTGGAATACGACCCGGACTTCCTGCGCCTGGAGCGCGACTCGGCCGTCCGCGCCGAGCGCACCCTGGGCGAGAGCGTCATCGCCGCCGAAGAACCCGACTGGGACAAGGTGCAGGCGCTGGCGCTGGAACTCAGCCGCCGCAGCCGCGACCTGCGCATCGCCAGCAAGTTGGGCGCGGCCTGGTTACGCCTGCGCGGCCTGCCGGGCTGGGCCGACACCCTGGCGCTGATCCACGGCCTGCTGGACCAGCATTGGGACAGCGTGCACCCACAGCTGGATGCCGACGACGACAACGACCCGACCTCGCGCATCAACGCCCTTGTCGGCTTGAGCGACCCGATGGGCCTGCTTGGCGCGCTGCGCACCGCACCGTTCGTGCAATCGCCGCGGCTGGGCCGCTTCAGCCTGCGCGACCTGCGCGTGGCCAACGGCACCCTCAAACTGCCCGAGGGCCAGACCGGCCCCAGCCTGGCCGAGATCGAAGCCTGTTGCCAGGACTGCACGCCGGAAACGCTGGCCGCCTCCGCCCAGGCCATCAGCGCTGCGTCGGCGCATGCGCGCGCCATCGATGCCTTGCTCACCGAACATGTCGGCACCGCCGCGCCGGACCTGCGCCCGCTGCTGACCGACCTGCGCGAGCTGGAACGTTTCGTGCTGCCGCACTGGCAGGCGCGCGACAGCAGCGCCAACCCCGCCGCGCCGGACGCCGACGCGGCGCCGGCCGGCGAGGGCAACGACGGCGCGACCACCAGCGCCCGCCCGGCCGGCGCCATTGCCGGCCCGGACGATGTGCTGCGTCGCCTGGATGAAATCTGCGCCTATTACGCGCGCTGCGAACCTTCCAGCCCGGTGCCGATGCTGCTGCGGCGTGCACAGCGCCTGGTGGGCTGCGATTTCCTGGCCTTGATGAAGGAACTGGCCCCGGCCGGCATCGACGACCTGCAACGCGTCACCGGCCCGCTGGAAAACGGCTGAGCGCGGCGAACGACACCTGGCGAGCAGTGGTCAGGTGGATGTGGACAACGCGCTCAGAGACCAAGTGCCCGCGTGGGACATGCTGTACCGAGGCCGGTCGCACCCGCTGGGCGATGAGCGATAAGCGCCAGCGTTCTGTGAGCAGCGCCATTCCACCGGCTCAGCCCAACAGGCAGCCGCAGCAAGGGATGTCCGCAATACTGTCGATCGCCTTATCGACTGCCCTACGGCGGCAGCCCAACCAGCCCACCGCCCACCTCCGAACAAAGCGCAGTCACACCGCGCTGTTGCGAATCCCAACTCCCAACTCACCAATCACCAATCACCAACGATACAACTGCCAATACACCTTGTTGACCTTGTCCTTCTCGGCATCGGTATGCCCGTCGTGGTCGCGGTCGTACAGGAAGTAGGGCGCACCGCGGGCCGGCGTCACGCGCACCATTTCCAGCTGACCATTGACGCGGTATTCGTCGACCTTGTCGCCATTCCCCATGGTCTTGCTGGTGACATCTGCGCCGGCCGGAACATCGCCACCCGCGCGGCCACCACCGCTCGTGGCACAGCCGCCAAGCAGCAGCAACGGCAGCAGCAAAAGACATGCTCTCTTCATCGTCGTCATCCGTTTTAGGTCGTCGGTCAGTATGCGCTGGCGCGGTGTGGCGCGGGCGTGCAGCGTTAGAATTGTCCGATGAGCAAATTAGTCCTGATCGACGGGTCCAGTTACCTGTATCGCGCGTTCCACGCGCTTCCGCCGCTGACCAATGCCCAGGGCGAGCCCACCGGCGCGTTGTTCGGCGTGGTCAACATGTTGCGCGCCACCTTGAAGGAACGCCCCGCCTACGTCGCGTTCGTGGTGGACGCGCCGGGCAAGACATTTCGTGATGACTTGTATGCCGACTACAAGGCCAACCGCCCCTCGATGCCCGACGAGTTGCGCGCACAGGTGCAGCCGATGTGCGACATCGTGCATGCGCTGGGTATCGACATCCTGCGTATCGACGGCGTGGAAGCGGACGATGTGATCGGCACACTGGCGCTGCAGGCCGCCGCAGACGGATTGAGCGTCACCATCTCCACCGGCGACAAGGACTTCGCACAGCTGGTGCGTCCAGGCATCGAACTGGTCAACACCATGAGCGGCAGCCGCATGGATTCGGACGAGGCGGTGATCGCCAAGTTCGGCGTGCGGGCCGACCAGATCGTCGACTTGCTCGCGCTGATGGGCGATGCCATCGACAACGTGCCCGGCGTGGACAAGTGCGGACCCAAGACCGCCGCCAAATGGCTGGCCGAATACGACTCGCTCGACGGCGTCATCGCCAACGCCGACAAAATCAAAGGCAAGATCGGCGAGAACCTGCGCGCCGCACTGCCGCGGCTGCCGCTCAACCGCGCGTTGGTCACCATCAAGACCGACGTGGCGCTGGCCTGCGGCCCGCGCGCGCTGGAGCTGCGCGAGCCCAATGCCGAAACGCTGGCCGTGCTGTACGCCCGCTACGGTTTCAGTCAGGCCCTGCGCGAGCTGGGCGGCGCAGCGGCCGCTGGCGCGCAGACCGAAGCCATGGCCGTGGCCCGTACCGAACCCGGCCGCGCCCGCGGCACCGGCTTCGTCTCCGGCCCGGCGAGCGCGCCGGTGGATCTGGACCCGGCGCTGGCCGCGCCCGGTCAGTACGAGACGATTCTCACCCAGCAACAGCTGGACAGCTGGATCGCCCGCCTGCGTGCGGCCGGCCAGTTCGCTTTCGATACCGAAACTGACAGCCTGGACCCGCTGCAGGCCAACCTGATCGGCCTCAGCGTCGCCGCCGAGCCCGGCCAGGCGGCGTACCTGCCGTTCGGCCACGACTTCCCCGGCGCGCCGGCCCAGCTCGACCGCGCCCAGGCGCTGGCCCAGCTGGCGCCGCTGCTCACCGACCCTGCGCTGCGCAAGCTCGGCCAGCACGGCAAGTACGACCTGCACGTGATGCGCCGACACGGCGTGGAGCTGGCTGGGTACAGCGACGACACCTTGCTGGAGAGCTTCGTGCTCAATTCCGGCAGCGCCCGCCACGACATGGATAGCCTGGCCAAGCGCTATCTGGGCTACGACACCGTCAAGTACGAAGACGTCTGCGGCAAGGGCGCCAAGCAGATCAAGTTCGCCCAGGTCAGCCTGGAAGATGCCACCCGCTACGCCGCCGAAGACGCCGACATCACCCTGCGCCTGCACCACGTGCTCGGCCCCAAGCTGGCCGCCGAGCCAGGGCTGGAGCGCGTCTACCGCGAGATCGAGATGCCGCTGGTGGAAGTGCTCGCCCGCATCGAGGCCAACGGCGTGTGCGTGGACGCGGCCGAACTGCGCCGCCAGAGCGCGGACCTGTCCAAGCGCATGCTCGCCGCCCAGCAAAAGGCCACCGAGCTGGCCGGGCGCACCTTCAACCTGGATTCGCCCAAGCAGCTGCAGGCGCTGCTGTTCGACGAGCTCAAGCTGCCCGCCGTGGTCAAGACGCCCAAGGGCCAGCCCTCGACCAACGAAGAAGCGCTGGAAGCCATCGCCGACCAGCACGAGCTGCCGCGGGTGATCCTGGAGTACCGCGGCCTGGCCAAACTGCGCAGCACCTATACCGACAAGCTGCCGGAGATGATCCACCCGCAGTCCGGGCGCGTGCACACCAGCTACCACCAGGCCGGCGCCGCCACCGGGCGGCTGTCCTCGTCCGACCCCAACCTGCAGAACATCCCGATCCGCACCGAAGACGGCCGCCGCATCCGCCGCGCCTTCGTCGCCCCGCCCGGGCGCAAGCTGATCGCCTGCGACTACTCGCAGATCGAACTGCGCATCATGGCCCACCTGTCTGGCGACCCCGGCCTGGTGGGCGCGTTCGACTCCGGCGCCGACGTGCACCGCGCCACCGCGGCGGAGGTGTTCGGCCGCACCATCGACACCGTCAGCAATGACGAACGCCGCGCTGCCAAGGCGATCAACTTCGGCCTGATGTACGGCATGAGCGCGTTCGGCCTGGCCCGCCAGCTCGGCATCGGCCGTGGCGAGGCGCAGGACTACATCGCGCTGTACTTCAGCCGCTACCCGGGCGTGCGCGACTTCATGGAAACCACCCGCCAGCAGGCCCGCGACAAGGGCTACGTGGAGACGGTGTTCGGTCGCCGGCTGTATCTGGACTTCATCAATGCCGGCACCCAGGGCCAGCGCGCCGGTGCCGAGCGCGCCGCGATCAACGCGCCCATGCAGGGCACCGCCGCCGACATCATCAAGCGCGCCATGGTCAGCGTGGATGGCTGGATCGCCGACCATGCGCAGCGCGCACTGATGATCCTGCAGGTGCACGACGAACTGGTGTTCGAAGCAGACACCGATTTCGTCGACACGTTGCTGAGCGAAGTCACCGCGCGCATGTCGGCCGCTGCTGAATTACGCGTGCCGCTGGTGGTGGATTCGGGCGTGGGCGATAACTGGGACGAGGCGCACTGACGCAGCACATCACGCTGATATGCTGAATGCGCAGACCAGACATAAGTCGGTCGAAACATAATGCGCGCGCAGCAGGATTGGAGGAATGAATAACCGTTAAATTCTACATTTTTTTAACAGTTATCTTCACGATCCATCAATGTGGAAAATGGTGTTATATCCCTCGACGGGCGCAACGCCTGTCGGCAGATCTCTCCCATCCCCTGGAGCAGATCTCGGAGCGGAAACTCCTCCCCAAGTTTCCGTTCCCTGGCCCCGCCGACCTCCCCCTGGTCTGCGGGGCTTTTTTATTTCCAGCGTTCAGAGTAGCCGGAAAGACACGGCGCTGCTGGACAGCATCCGCAGATTGCGCAATGGCTGCGTGAGCAATCACAAATTTAAATGGGGGCGATTAACTCGCTCAATCAACACAGCGTTTCATTTGCGCAATTCAGGTTTAACTGTGAGCGACTCTGAACGCGTGAATCTGTGTGGATGACCCAACGGCTAAAGGCGCTGAAACCAATCCCCGCACGGGGAAGATTTCAGCGCCTTCGGATGCATCGGGCGTGGCGCAATGCCTTCGGACGGCAGCAGCGCTGGCGGCCCCTTAAATCCGGCCCGCTCCGATCACGGCAACGTCACTGTCAGCCCAGCCAGTCGCGCGGCACCAGGTAGTCCAGCAACCGCGCCTCGGCGCTGCCGGGTTCGGCGGTGTAGCCGTATTCCCAACGCACCCGCGGCGGCAGGCTCATCAGGATGCTCTCGGCGCGCCCGCCGCTCTGCAGCCCGAACAGGGTGCCGCGGTCGTAGACCAGGTTGAACTCCACGTAGCGCCCGCGGCGATACAGCTGGAACTCGCGCTCGCGCTCGCCAAACTGTTCGTCCTTGCGGCGCTGCACGAGCGGCATGTAGGCATCCAGGAAGCCATTGCCCACCGCCTGCTGGTAGGCAAAGTCGCGCTCGAAGTCCTGGCCCAGGTCGTCGAAGAACAGCCCGCCGACGCCGCGCGTTTCGTTGCGGTGGCGCAGGAAGAAGTACTCGTCGCACCAACGCTTGTGCGCGGCATAGCGCTCCTCGCCGAACGGCGCGCACAGCGTCTGCGCGGTGCGGTGCCAGTGCTGCACGTCTTCATCCACCGGGTAGAACGGCGTCAGATCGAAGCCGCCGCCGAACCACGCGGCAACCACCTCGCCATCGCGCTCGGCGCGGAAGTAACGCACGTTCATATGCGTGGTCGGCACGTGCGGGTTGTTCGGATGAAACACCAGCGAGACGCCGCAGGCCCGCCAAGTCGCGCCCGCCAGCTCAGGCCGGTGGGCACTGGCCGAGGGCGGCAAGCGCGTGCCGGACACATCCGAAAAGCCGATGCCAGCCTGCTCGAACACCGCGCCGTCGCGCAGGATGCGGGTGCGCCCACCACCGCCTTCCTCGCGCTGCCACAGATCCTCGGAGAACCGCGCTCGCCCGTCGGTGGTTTCCACAGCGGCGCAGATACGGTCCTGCAGGTCGGTCAGATAATCGCGTACACGGTCGAATTCGTTCATGGCCCAATTCTAAGCCGTGCATCGCGGCGGGTGCGCCCATCCGAACGTGGCCGTTTGTCGCAGGGCGATGCGGAAGGTGGAGAAGGTCCCGCAGCGGTTAGCGTGTCAGGGTCAGTCGAGTTGGTCTGTGTGTAACGTTTCAGCACAGCGCAGCAACCACTAAACCGCACGACACGGTGGCTTCCGTTCTTCAACAAAACCACCGACACACTGTCTGGTGCGGTGTCCTCGCCGCTTGCGGGACCGTTGGCGGCATGGATGCCGCCATCGAGCCCGCAGGGACGGGTTTACGGCGTGTCCCGCGAGCGGTGAGGGCGTTGCGCACTCGATGTCTTCGCGTTTGCTGCAGGGCCCTTGCCCGCCCACCATCGCAGGACACGCTGCAAGTACGTCCATGTAAGCTCCGTGGCGGCATCCATGCCGCCAAGGGTCCCGCGACGGTGAGCGGGCAAGCACCAGTCGCGTTGATCGGCGCCCAGGGTTTCGGCACTGCAACCAGCAACCCCCGACATCGCGCGACGCGGCGGTTTGGTTCTTCAGCAAAACCACCAGCAAACGGTCTGGTGCGGTGAGTGCACCTCGCCCTCGACTCACCAGGTTCGAAGATCGCCAGGCAACCGCAACATGCAAGCTGTCAGTCTTTTCAACGTGATTGACTAGCGCGGATCATTGGTTGCAAGGCAGCCGATCTGCGAGCGGACTGCATGGCCCTTGCCTGCGCCAAAATCACTGGACCTAGGCAAACTCCGCGCGAACAGCTGGCTTGCACAGTCGCCAGGCGAGTGCTGCATGCACGCAGCCGATGGCCAAAGCGCCCGCGCCGGTGAGCACCAGCGCCATCTGTTGCGTGGCCTGCAGGCGTGCCTGCATCTGCGGCCACTCCGGGCTGTGCGTTACATCGGCTGGCAGCATGGCCTGCACGCCGTCGAACAACGGCCCGATCAACGCCAGCCCGGCAAAATTGAGCAGCCCAGTGACGATCAGCACCGCCACAAACCCGATGCGCGCCCACTCGCGTCGCTGCAGCAGCGCCCAGCTCAGCCATGCAAACGCCACCGACAGCACCACCCCGATTACCGACAACGCCATGCCGTGGTCGATCACCCATTGCCACGACGGCGGCAAGGTCATGCCCGGGGGCAGGGCGAGCGTGGTGGCGTCGGGTACCGCCAACAGCACCACGATCTGAAACAGGTTGGCCAGTGCGCTGACAGCGCCCAGCAACAACGAGACCCATGCCAGCGGCGAGACAAAGCCACCGTTCGATTGGGGCGATGTGCGCGGCGCTGCGTTCATTGCAGCGACGCGATATGCGCCGCGACTGCCGCCTGCCCGGGTGGGTCCAGCGCGGGTTGCAGCTGTGCGTACCAGCCGGGCAGGGCATCGGCTGGCAGACACGCGCGCAGTAACGGCGTGCTGCGCTCAAGAAATTCCTCGAAGAACGGCAGGCCGCGGACATACAAAAAGTGGCTGTCGGTGATCGACATGCCGGCATAGGCTTCGCGCAGCCACTCCAGATGCGGCAGGGCATGCGCACCGTGACCGGCGCGGGTCAGCGCGGTCAGAAAGCCGGTCCGCGCCGTGGCTGGCGAGGTGGAGCGCTCCTGGGCGTTCAGATCGTCGAAGGTCAGCAGCCATTGCTCGCCGCGCTCGACCTCGTTGCACATCACCGAGGTGGTGGCCAACTGCAGCGCGTTGTGCGCGGTCGGCTCCAGCTCGTACAGCGCCAGCCAGTATGGATACGCCTCGTGGTAGCGGTCCAGCGCGCTCAATGCCAGCGCGCACAGCCGCTGCGCATCCGCACCGGCCTGCAACTGCGCTTGCGCCGCGTTGTAGGCGCCCACGTGATCGCCGCGCTGAAACGCGCTCAGCGCCGGCTGCAATGCGGGGTCGATCTCGGCAGCTGCCTCGCCGGCATCGTCGCCAGGCGCCGTCGCTGCGGTGGGTTCTGCCCGCGGCGGCTTCGCCACGGCGGTCTTGCGTCCAAACAAACGGTCCCACAGGCCCATCGCGTCTACCTTGTGTGCGCCAGCAATGAGTGGGAAGTCGCCGCGACGCCGGCGGCGCACCGGTTCTGCGGCAGACCGGCGCAGAGGGCGAACGCACGAACCCTCTGCCGGTCCTGCGTCAAGCTTAGAGCCACTTGCGTAGAGAGAGGTGAGTGCAACGCAACCAGCGTGCGTGCTGGATGAGCGACGCGTTGCCCTCGGCCCGATTGCCGCAAGCGTCTGCAGGCTGCGGCGATCGCTTCAGGACAAGGCGGCGAGCAGTACTCGCCCACAACAAGCTTCAAATGCGTATCTGTGACGTCGCCAGCGATGTAGCGCCTGGAAACGCTGCGCCCGGCACTGCAACCGTCTGTGGGTGCCGGTACCGGTGCCGGCAACGCCCGCCTTGCACCGGGCGCTGCGCGACGGTCAGCGCTGTGGCTTCACCTGCTCATTGAACAGCTTGAGGATGCGCTTGTACTCGTCCAGCCATGCATCGGCCCGGGTAAATCCATGGCGTTCCAGCGGATACGGCGCCACCTGCCAGTTGTCCTTGTGCAACTCGATCAACTTCTGCGTCATGTCCACCGAGTCCTTGAAGAACACGTTGTCGTCGATCATGCCGTGCGCGATCAGCAGATGGTCCTGCAGCCCGTCGGCGTAGTTGATCGACGAGGAGGTCTTGTAGGCCTGTGGATCGAGCTCGGGCGTGTTGAGGATGTTGGAGGTGTACTCGTGGTTGTACTGCATCCAGTCGCCCACCGGCCGCAGCGCTGCGCCGGCCTTGAAGGTGCCGGGGCTGCGGAACAACGCCATGTACGTCATGAAGCCGCCGTACGACCCGCCATAGATGCCGGCGCGTGCGCGGTCGCCCTGTTTGGTGGCGACCAGCCAGTCCAGCCCATCCAGATAATCCTCCAGCTCCGGGTGCCCCATGTTGCGGTAGATCGCGGTGCGCCAGTCGCGGCCGTAGCCTTCGGATGCGCGGTAGTCCAGATCCAGCACGATGTAGCCCTGCTGCACCAACAGGTTGTGGAACATCTGCTCGCGGAAATACGGCGTGTAGCGCTGCGACACGTTTTGCAGGTAGCCGGCGCCATGCACGAACATCACGATCGGATATTGCTTGCCCGGCTCGGGAGTCTGCGGCCCGTAATACTTGCCCCAGACCGTGCCGGCGCCGTGTTTGGACGGCACCTGCACGTACTGCGGTGCGATCCACGTCTGCGCCTTGAAGGCCGGCGTGCGCGTGTCGGTGAGCACCGTGGCCTGACCGCCCGCCGCCGGCACCACCGCCAGTTGCGGCGGCAGATAGGCGCCGGAGTAGCGCACCAGCAACTGCTGCCCATTCGGCGACAGGCTGAAGCCTTCCACGCCGTTCAAGGCCGTCACTTCGGTGAGCTGGTCGGTGCGCAGATCCAGCTTGCACACCTCGTAATCGCCCGGCCATTTCTGGTTGCACAGGAAATACATGCCGCTGCCATCGGCGCTGGGCACCGGCATCGACACTTCCCACTTGCCGCGGGTGCGCTGACGCGGCTTGCCGTTGCCTTCCACCGTGTACAGCTGCGAATGGCCGGATTCTTCGGAGAGCAGCCACAGCGTGCGGTTATCGGCTAACCAGCCGAAATCATTGAAGTCCCAGTTGATCCACGCGCTGTCGCTCAGCCGATGCCGCGGCTGCAGCTTGGCGCTGTCCAGATCCACGCTGGCGATCCAGCGGTCCTTGTTGTCCACCGCGCGGATTTCCACCGCCACGTTGCGGCCATCGTCGCTCCAATGCACCGCCGGGCCGCTGCCGTCGCCATCGCTTTCCACGCGCACCGCGCGATTGCCCTTGAGCGCGTCGCGCTTGGCGGCCTTGCGCAGTGCAGCCAGCGGGTCGGTGGCGATGCCGGGCAGCGCATCGAAGGACAGCTGGCGCGCGCTGCCTGCGGCCACATCGACCAGCCACAGTGCATGCGCCACCGGGGCATTGCGACCGACGCGGGAGCGGGTTTCCTGGAACTCTTCGTAACCGGATTCGGTCACGTACTTGGGCATCTTGCCGGCCTGGCCTTCGTCGGCGTTCTTGGCCTGTGTCACCACCAGCAGGTGGCGGCCGTCCGGCGACAATGCGCTGTCGACGATCTCCACCTCATCGCCCAGATACACCGGCGCTGCTGCGCGCGTGACGTCTGCGCGGCGCCAGGCATCTTCCTGCGTGCGCAGCGCATCGCGCTGTTCGCGATCGCGACGCAGCGTGGCCAGCGTGGCCAGTTGCTGCTCGCGCAGCACATCGGCCTTGGGCGCGGCCTTGGGGTCGCGCTCGGCCTTGACCACGGCCACCTGCGCGGTGCCGCCATCGGCCCGCCAGTGGTACCAGTTGTTGCCCGCACGCCAGATCGCACCGCCATCGCTGGCGAATTGCGGACGCGATTCGACTTCGTTGCTGCGGGTCAGCTGGGTCAGCGCGCCCGAGCGCAGATCACGCAGGAAAATATCGCCATTGCGTGCGAACAACATGCGCTGACGGCTGGCGTCGTAGCTGGGGTCGGCCGCATCCAGGCCGGCGCGCGCCGTGTCGGCCACGCGGTCTGCCGCTGCGCCGTCGATGCCCTGGCGATAGGTATCGCGCACCGGGCTGCCATCGCGCTTGAGCAGGTACTGCACCTGCTTGCCGTCCCACTGCCACCACGCCTGATCGACCGACGGCCCGATCCAGTCCGGATCGGCCATCACCTGTTCGATGGTGAGCGGTGCGGCGGACTGCGCATGCGCGGTGGCAGTCAGCAGCAGAAGGGTCAACGGCAGCAATCTGGGCATCGGAAACAACTGGACGCAAAGGAGAGCGCGCAAGCCTAGCAGTTCGTCTCTGCGGCAGGCTTGGGCCACAGGTCATGCGCGGGCGGCGTAACGCGGGGGTGGTTGCATAGCGGTGGTGCCAGACGGACGCGACTGTTATGTGTTTGCTGCACCTCATTGCAACCGCAGTGCGTGGCACTGCTGCGTTGCGCCGAATGACGCTGCGGCATGCACGGCGTCGCATGCGCGCATCGCTGTGCGCTTGTGGCGGGTTAAATGCTTCAGCGCCATCGTCGGCGGTCACTGCGTACGCTGCGTTGCGTCATGACGCGTTCTTTCTGTCTACCGCCTCTGTCTGCAGTAGGCGTTGCGAGAGGCTGAAAGGCCACTGGCGAATAAGCGCGCGTGGATGTTGTGGGCTGCGGACGTTGCACGTTGCACGTTGCACGTTGCCGATGACGGCGCTCGAGCTGCGCGCGTGCCCCGCCATTGGAGTCGCGGTTGTCACGGAGGCATGTCCAGAGCGCAATGAGCGAACGCGTCGTCCCCATACGCATAGGCCGAAGACCCGCGGTGGGTCTGGTGCCGGAAGGCGGCTTTACCGTCGCATGCAATGCTTGGCCACACATGCATGGTCGCCAACACCAGACGGAGATTCTGCGCACCTCACCGCCCCATTGTTGAAAGGTGCTTGGCGTGCGATTGAGCTAACACAACAATGCAGTGGCGGTTTTGGTGATCAGTATCGAAGCCTGCGACGTGTGAGCTCCGACGTGAGCGCGCGCGTCAGATTACGCGGACCCATTGCAGGATTCATCGGCGCAGCCATCCAGGTGCCGCGGTTGCCCGTCTGCCATCTGCGCCAGCTACGCGTCGCGGCCCCGGACAGCGGCCGGAAACCTCCCGACTTGCCAGCAGCCCGGGGGGCGGCCAAGCTAGCGCGCTTTTGCGATTGTCGATGCACATGTCCAGCCTGCCTGCTCCCGTTGTGTCCCATCCCATGGCCGTCGGCGCGCCTGGCCGGCCGTTGGCGTGGCGCGCGGGGCAGTCGGTGGATCTGGCGACCTTCGTCGCGCATGTGCATGGCCTGGCGCAGCAGCTGCCGGAGGGCCGCCATGCGGTCAATCTGTGCGAAGACCGCTACCGCTTCATGGTGGCGTTCTATGCCTGCGCGCTGCGTGGGCAGGTGTCGCTGCTGCCGTCGTCGCGCGCGCCGGCGGTGGTGGGCGAAGTGCAGGCCGGTCACGCCGATGCCTACTGCCTGGGCGATCTGGCGTTGGAGCTGGCGCCGCCGCGCTATTGGCAACTGCCGGACGCGCTGCCGCAGGCGGACGGCCCGATTCCGCAGCTGGCCGACGACGCACTGGTGGCGATCGGCTTCACCTCCGGCAGTACCGGTCGCCCGCAACCCAATCCCAAGACCTGGGGCAGTTTTCTGACCAGCACCCGGCAGGATCTGGTCGCGCTGCAAAGCCTGTGGGCGCACACCGACGCAGTGCCGCACGTGGTGGCCACGGTGCCGCCGCAGCACATGTACGGCATGGAATTGTCGGTGTTGCTGCCGATGGTGACCGAGCTGGCAGTGCACGCGGGCCGCCCGTTCTTCCCGGACGATGTGGCACGCGCGCTGGCCGATATTCCCGCCCCGCGCGTGCTGGTGACCACGCCCGTGCATCTGCGTGCCCTGGTCGAATCCGGGGTGGCATTGCCGCCGCTGGCCGGCATCGTCTCGGCCACTGCGCCGCTGGCACAGGAAGTTGCCGCCGCAGCCGAAGCGCGGTTTGGCGGTGAAGTGCGCGAAATGTTCGGCTCCACCGAAACCTGCGTATTCGCCGTGCGCCGCACCGCACTGGAAGCCGCATGGACCCCGCTGCCCGGCGTGCGTCTTGAAACCCAGGCCGCAGGCACCTTGGTGCATGCGCCGCATCTGGCCACGCCGGTGTTGCTGGCCGACATGATGGACGTGGCCGACGACGGCACTTTCCAGGTGCGCGGACGCCAGGCCGATCTGCTGGAAATCGCCGGCAAACGCGCATCGCTGGCCGACCTCACCCGCCGTCTGCTCGCCATCCCCGGCGTGATCGACGGCATCATCGTGCAGCTGGCGCCGGAGGCAGGTCAGTCGGTGGGCCGCATCGCCGCATTGGTGGTCGCCCCGACCCTGGACGACGCGCAGATCCTTGCCGCATTGCGCGTCAGCGTCGACCCGGTATTCCTGCCGCGCCGCCTGCGCAAGCTCGCCGTTCTGCCACGCAACGAAACCGGCAAACTGCCGCGTGATGTGGTGTTGGGGTTGCTCAACGGCTGAGCGAGTTTGCGCAATGCCCTCTGCAGGCCGATGCCAACGGCTGCGTGAGTGGATTGCTTACTGGCCGGGTGCCGGATGAGCGCAGAGGTAGGCCGAGAAACGCGTCAGTAGCTGAGTTTTCTGCATCGCCTCCAGGGTCGCATGCACTTGGCAGGCCAATCCGTTCTGATCCGCACAGCGCGCATCCGCCGTGTTGGCCGCACTCAAGCGCATGCGATCACGCTGCGTCAGCTGCGCTTGAAACTCGTCCTGCGCAAAATCCAGATCACCTGGCGTGATCGATCTGATCCGTTGGGCTGGGCAGCGCCGATCTGCCTGATCTGCCAGCGCTTCGAACGCCGCTTGTCCTGCGTATTCCTGCGTTCCGTCAGGGCTTGCGGCCGCCAGGAGAATTGCGAGAACAAGCATGCTGTCTCCGCGAGAGCGTCGTCTGCTCGACTGAGCGCACGATCTCACCGATGTCGACGGTCTGCCAGCGGCTACGCGCCGCATGATCAGTGGCAAAATAGGGAACAGCCTGGCCGCGAGCAATGCGGTATCTGCGCGATACATGCCGCACCCGGTTTTCACGGAACTACCGGCGGCCACAATCTGCGGCACGCCGGCAGGCACGGCATCACTCAGCCGTGCACACCATCGATCTCCACCGCCAGCTCATCGCGGCAGATCACTGCGTGCAGCAGCAGGCGCGGCACCGCGTCGCCAAAGCGGGTGTCCAGGGCCTGCGCGACCTTGGCCAGATCGTCCTGCTCGCGGACATACACCTTCAGGCGGGTGCCGGCGCCGAACTGCGCGGGCAGCGCTGGTGCATGCGTGCGTGCGGCGCCGAGCAGGGCATCGAAGTTGGCGAAGGTTTCTTCCAGCTGCGCCAGCAGCTGGCCGGTATGCATCGAGGCATGGCCCACCACCGCGGCGGTGCCTGACAGCAGCAGCGGCATGTCGCTGCCGGCGGGCGGCAGCATGGCGCGCGCAAAACTCGGCGGCTGCGGGCCGTATTGGCGCGGGTAGTTGTAGGCGCTGACCTGGCGCGGATTTTCCAGTGGCGTGCCAGCATCGGCGGCGGCCAGCCAGTAGATCTGGATGATGCGTTCGGCATCGCAGCGGCCCACCGCTGTGGCGGCCGGCAACTGCGCGACGTCGAAAGCGCCCAGGCCACGCGCGCGGCCCACGCAAAACTGGCGATAGCGCTCACGGTCGCCGCTGCCCAGGGTGATGGCATCCAGGTAGTTCCAGATGCGCAGCAGGCGCGGTGTGGCGCTACCGCTGACGAATGCGGTCAGCTCTGCATAGGCCTTGGCGGCGGCGTCTTCGATATCGACATCCTGCTCGTCGATTTCGATCACGCCAAACTGCAAATGCCCATCGCTGGACCAGGCGATGTTGCCGTCGCGGCCACTGCGCACCAGCGCATCGGTCCGCCACACCTCCAGCACATCGGCCTGATACGGCTGCAGCGGCACGCGCAGATAGCGCGGGTCGTCCAGGCGCGGGGCGGCATCGCCGAACCCGAACACCGCCAGCACCTGCGGATCGGTCAGCAGCGCCGCGGGGTCGGTGCGGTCGACATAATCGACCTGCAGGCGGGGATGGCGCAGCGGCTGCGCGGTCTGGGCCGGGGAAGCAGTCATTGAGTCTCTCGTTGCAAGGTGGTGCCGTCGAAGCCGTGCGTGGACAGGCGCCGACGTGGGCGCCACACCTGCCGCACGTACGGCATCGTCGATAGGAATGTCAGTGCTGGGATGGCGTGGACTGCGCGCAGAGACTCGCCGATAGGCAGGCGAGGGTGCAGCACCTGTACGTGCCGCAGCATCGCCCTACCGAGGCAGGCAGGCGTCAGCGCTGCTGTACAACCAGTCGGGCCGCCGCCCCTGATCAGAATAGCCGGACACTGCGGTCCGGGAGCCGGCCCGGCTGCCGGCTTGGCGGTCGGGGTGGGGCGCACAACGGTGGAAGTCATCCTGAAACGAACCTGCAGCGGGCGAGCGTCATGCAGTCATGATAGCCTGACCGGCGGCCCGGACATCTGTGCGGCCGCCGAGATCCACGCATGCCGACCAACGCAAGGACAGGGCGATCGCCGGCCGCGACGCGGGCCCGGCGCTCGGAATCGACAGGTACGCCACGTACACTGCCGGCTCGACGCGCCGTCCGCCACTGCCACCTGCCGCACGCTGTCGGTGGCCTGCTCCGACTTTGACCGACCCTTACCCTGGAACTTCTGGATGTCCTCGCAAACCGCTGCCGAACGTGAACTGGCCGAACTCCTGGTCGAAAGTCTGAACCTGGAAGACGTCCAACCCGCCGACATCGATCCGGAGGCGCCGTTGTTCAACACCGGGCTGGGGCTGGATTCGATCGATGCGCTGGAACTGGCGCTGGCGATCAGCAAGCGCTATGGCTTCCAGCTGCGCTCGGACAACGACGAGAACCGTCGCATCTTCGCGTCGCTGCGCGCATTGTCGGCGCATGTCGAAGCCAACAAGACCGTCTGAGGTTCCGACCGCCGCGCCCAGCGATGCCCCGCCGTGGGTGCTGGGGCTGGGCGTGCTGCTGGCGGTGGCGTACTCGCCGCTTGCCCACTGGGCCAACGCCAGCCACCGCTCCGACCTGGCCGTAATCGCCGGCGTCATGCTGGTGCTGATGGTGTTGATCGAACCGATGGTCGCGCGTCGCCCATGGGCCTGGGCGCTGGCACTGGTGAGCCTGGCCGGCCTGGGCGCGTTGTGGCATTCGCCGCACGCCATGCTGGTGCTTGCGGCGCCGCCGGTGGTGTTCACCGGATGGGTCGCCTGGTTCTTCGGGCGCAGCCTGCGGCGCGGGCGCACTCCGTTGATCACCCGCATCGTGGAAGGCCTGTACGGCCGGGCCGGCATGGCAGTGACGCCGGCGCAATTGCGCTACACGCGTGGGCTGACGCTGGCCTGGGCGCTGCTGTTGTGCGGGCTGACCCTGCTCAACCTGGTGCTGGGCCTGTGCGCCGAACCCAGCGGCGTGCTGGCCCAATTGGGTTATGCCTCGCCGTTGCCGATCAGCGACGAACGCGCCTCGTTGTTCGCCAATTTGCTGGTGTACGGCGTGGTTGGCGGGTTCTTTGTTGGGGAATATCTATTGCGCGGGCGCTGGTTTCCGCAGCGTCCCTATCGTAACCTGCCAGACTTCTTGCGCCAGATGGCGCGGCTCGGGCCGGACTTCTGGCGCGATCTGCTGCGCTGAGTGCGTGGCCAGGGGCAGCGACGTACGTGCACAGTTTCGGGGACAAAACAAAAATGCCGTTGGCAAGGATGCCGTCGCGCCTGGCGTGGGGTGTATTCAATCTGCTGCAATTGGCCTTCACGCTGACGTTTACCGCCGGCGGGATCGTGTATGCGTTGGTGCTGCTGGCGATCACCCGTGATGCCGATCGCCTGTTGCGCATGGGCGGCTGGATGTGGTCGCCGGTGCTGTTCCGCGGCGCGGGCGCCAAGGTGATCGTGGAAGGGCGCGAGCGGGTCGACTGGTCCAAGAATTATCTGTTCGTCAGCAACCACCAGTCCATCATCGATATCTGCGCCTTGTTCTACGCCTTGCCGGTGCCGCTGCGGTTCCTGCTTAAGGAAGAAATGCTCAAGGTGCCGTTCGTGAATTGGTATGCGCGCGCCACCGGCATGCTGTTCCTGGACCGCGACAGCCGCCGCGCCGGGGCGCTGGTCCGCCGGCAGGCGGCCGCGCTGCTGCGCGAGGGCAAACAGTTGTGTCTGTTTCCCGAAGGCACCCGTAGCCGCAGCGGCGAATTATTGCCATTCAAGGCCGGGCTACTGCAGGCCGCTATCGATGCTGGTGTCCAGGTTGTCCCGGTGGCGCTGGACGGTTGCGGCAAGGTGCTGCCGGTGGATGGTGTGTTCAGGGTGCGTCCCGGCATCATCCGCGTGCGCATCGGCGAGCCGATCGCGGTCACCGGGCCGGATGCACCGGATCGCCAACAATTGACCGAGCAGGCACACAAGGCCGTGGCTGCAATGCTTCAACCCAGGATCTGAGTTCCGCGCTTATGGATTTCGTCGTGCCGCATGATCATCCCTGCCTGCCCGGGCACTTTCCGGGTCGCCCCGTGGTGCCTGGCGTGGTCGTGCTCGACCATGTGCTGCAGGCCGTGGAAGCGCTGCATGGCCCGCGTGCCGCAGCACGGCTGCCGCAGGTGAAGTTCGTGCAGCCGTTGCTGCCCGGCCAGACCGCGTCGGTCATGCTGGAAGGCGACGGCCCGCGCTGGCGCTTCCGTGTGCAGCGTGCCGGCGAGGTGCTGGTCAGCGGCGAACTGGTGGCGGAGGCCGCGGCATGAACAAGCATTGGAAACAGCGTCCAGAAGGTGGCGGGCGCTTCGCGTTGTGGCTGATCCGCGGGATCGCACGGCATGCCGGGCGCTCGGTGGGGCGCGCGCTGCTTTACCCGATCACGCTGTACTTCCTGCTGGTGCGTGCGCCCGAGCGCGCCGCCTCGCGCGCTTATCTGGCACGCGTGCTGGGGCGTCCGGCCAAGCTGCGCGATGTGGCGCGGCATATCCATACGTTTGCATCGACCATCCTGGACCGCGTGTACATGTTGTGCGGGCAGATGCAGCGCTTCCGCGTCGACATCACCGGGCTGGATCAACTGCACACGCAGATGGACCGCGGCCGCGGCGTGCTGATCTTCGGCTCGCACCTGGGCAGTTTCGATGCGCTGCGCGTACTGGCGACCGAGCGCCCGGACGTGCAGGTCAAGGTGGTGCTGGACAAGGCCCACAACCGCGCGATGACCGACCTGCTGGGCGCACTGAACCCGCAGCTGGCCGCCAACATCATCGATGCCGGCATGGACGCGACCTCGATCGTCATGGCGATCAAGGACGCCACCGATGCCGGCGCGCTGGTGGCGCTGCTGATCGATCGCCCGCGCGAAGGCGACCCGGCGTTGCCGGCGATGTTCCTTGGTCGCAATGCGATGTTCCCGACCTCGCCTTGGTTGATCGCCGCCGCACTCAAGGTGCCGGTGGTGCTGGCGTTTGGCCTGTATCGCGGGGGCAATCATTACGAGCTGGCATTCGAGACCTTCAGCGAAGGCCTGGATGTGCCGCGCAGGCAGCGTGCGCCGGTGCTGGCGGTGCTCATGCGCGATTACGCGGCCAGGCTGGAACATTACACACGCTACGCGCCGTACAACTGGTTCAACTTCTACGATTTCTGGAACACCCATCATGCCGATGCGCCGCACCCTGCCGTGGATGCTGATACTGCTGTTCAGCGCCGCACCGCTATGCGCCGCACCGCCTGAGGCCCTGGATGTCGGCCAGGTGCTGCAGCGCCTGGCACGCCCGGTGCCTGCCAGCACCGAGTTCGTCGAACTGCGCGGCTCTGCACTGCTGAAAACGCCGCTGCGCGTGCAGGGCCATTACCGTCGCCCGGATGCGCAGACGTTGGTGCGCGAGGTGAGTGCGCCGTATCGCGAAACCACCACCTTGCGCGGCGACGAAGGCGTGCTCGAACGCGAGGGCAAAGCGCCACGCAAGTTCGCCTTGAGCCGCGTGCCCGAACTGGCCGGGTTGAAGTCTGGCTTCGGCGCGCTGCTGTCGGGCGATCGCGCGCTGCTGGAGCAGCAGTATCGCCTCAGCGGGCAAGGCACAGCGCAGGCATGGCAACTGACCTTGCAGCCCAAGGACGCCGCAGTGGCCAAGCAGGTACGCGAGCTGCGTCTGTACGGCAGCAACGATGAGCTGCGCTGCATCGAAAGCGTTCCGGCCAAGGGCGATGCACAACGCACGCTGCTGGCCGGCGCGGCACGTGCGGCTGCCAGCGTCAACGACGCCGCAGCGCTGACCACGCTCTGCCACGGCCCGGACGCGTGACCACGCGCGGGCAGGTCTTGCTGCTAGCCGTCGTCAAAAACGCCAGATCGCGCGCTTGCAACCAAGTTGCCGTCGCCCTGCTAGCCGATGTCGTACGCGGCTTGAGCGTCGCCCGTTGCAGTGAGGCGGTCGCATGCCGTTTGAATTGAACGCAAACCGCCGTATTGGGCTGGCCTTGCTGTGGTTGGCGTTGCTGGTGGTGGCCGGATTCTGGTTGAGCGAGACGCTCAAGGTCACTGGCGATCTGCGCAAGTTCATGCCCGCCCTCCGCAGAAAAAAAGCACCGGAGTTGCCCGATGCCGCGCGCGCGGCCGGTGGACGTCCAGCCATTGCGGTGAGGCAGTTGCATGCCGTTTGAATTGAACGCAAACCGCCGCATTGGGCTTGCCTTGCTGTGGCTGGCCTTGCTGGTAGTAGCCGGATTCTGGTTGAGCGAGACGCTCAAGGTCACTGGCGATCTTCGAAAGTTCATGCCCGCCCCGCGTACGCCTGCGCAAAAACTGCTGATCGAAGAACTCGGCGAAGGCCCGGGCTCGCGGCTGTTGCTGATGGCCTTGTCCAATAGCGACCCGGCCACCCTGGCCGAGCAATCGCAGCGGTTGCACCAGGCATTGGCCGCGCAGCCGGCGCTGTTCGAGCTGGTCGGCAACGGCGGCACTGCGGGGTTGGAGGCGATTCCGGAGCGCTTGTTGCCGTATCGCTATCTGCTTAGCGACAGCTTCGACACCGCACCGCTGGACGCGGCGACGCTTGAAGCGGCGCTGCAGTCACGCGTGCAGGATCTGGGCTCGCCGGCAGCGGCGATGGTGGAGCCGCTGCTGCCGCGCGACCCGACGCTGGAAGTGCTGCATCTGGCCGAGACCCTGCAGCCGGCGGCCGCACCGCAAACGCGTAATGGCGTGTGGTTCGATCGCGCCGGCACTTCGGCACTGTTGATCGTGCAGACGCATGCGGCCGGCTTCGATCCCACCGGCCAGCAGCTGGCCTACGACGCCGTGCAGGCGGCGTTCGCCACAGTCAGTAAGGGCACCACGACGCAGCTGATCTTGACCGGCCCGGGCGCATTCGCGGTGGAGATCACCGCACGCACCCAGGGCGAATCGCAGTGGATCGGCACGCTGGATACGGTGGGTCTGGTGCTGTTGCTGATGATCGCCTACCGCAGCTGGAAGATTCCGGTGCTCGGCGTGTTGCCGCTGGCCAGCGCCGGCCTGGCTGGCCTGGGCGCGGTGGCGCTGGTGTTCGACGGCGTGCATGGCATCACCGTGGCATTCGGCTTCACGTTGATCGGCGTGGTGCAGGATTACCCGATCCACTTGTTCAGTCATCAACGCCCCGGCCTGGATCCGCGCGACAACGCGCGGCATTTGTGGCCGACGCTGGCGACCGGCGTGGTGTCCACCTGCATCGCGTATGTGACCTTCCTGTTCTCCGGTGTGGATGGTCTGCGCCAGCTGGCGGTGTTCACCATCGCCGGTTTGGCCACTGCGGCGGTGACCACGCGTTGGCTGTTGCCGTGGCTGATCGACCCGGCCCCGCGCGACTATGCCGACTCGCGTCTGTTGGCAACGCTGTGGCGCGGTATCGCGCGGCTGCCGCGGCCACGCATCAGCCTGGCGGTGATCGCGGTGATCGGCCTGGCGGTGATCGCATTCGCGCCCGGCCAGTTCTGGCAGAACGATCTATCCAAACTCACCCCGGTGCCGCCCAAGGCGTTGGCGCAGGACACCCACTTGCGTCAGGAGCTGGGCGCGCCCGATGTGCGGTATGTGCTCGCGCTGCCTGCCGCCAACGATGAAGCGGCGCTGCAGGCCAGCGAATCCCTGCGGCCGCGGCTGGATGCGCTGGTACGCGACGGCGCCCTGGCCGGCTACGACATGGCCGCGCGCTATCTGCCCAGTGCCAAGACCCAGCAGGCGCGTCAGGCGGGGTTGCCGGATGCAGCGCAGGCGCGCGCGCTGACCGAGCGCGCGGTGGCGGCCACGCCATTCCGCAGCGATGCGTTCGCGCCATTCCTGCAGGATCTGGATGCCGCCAGGCGCGCGCCGCCGCTGCTGCCGGAGGATCTGACCGGCTCGCCACTGGCCACCTCGGTGGGCGGCTTGCTGCTGGGCCGCGGCGATCGCACGACCGCCCTGGTGTCGCTGACCGGCTTGCATGATCCGGCGGTGTTGGCTGCGGCGGTGCAGGGCAGCGGCGCGCAATTGCTGGACCTGAAGGACGCGTCCGAATCGCTGGTGGCCGCCTACCGCGGCCGCGTGCTGGGCGCCCTGGGTGTGGCGGCGTTGTTGCTTGCGGTGACGGTGGCGATCGCGTTGCGCAGCCCGCGCCGTATCGTGCGTGTGCTGTTGCCGATGGCGCTGACCACCGTGTTGATCCTGGCGATCCTGCGCGGCATCGGGGTGGAGCTCAATCTGTTCCACTTGATCGCGCTGATTCTTGCCGCAGGCTTGGGCCTGGATTACGCCTTGTTTTTCGATCACGCCGGCGACGATCACGCCGATCAGCTGCGCACGCTGCATGCATTGATCGTCTGCAGCCTGATGACATTGCTGGTGTTCGCGCTACTGGCCGCCTCCAGCATCCCGGTGTTGCGCGCGATCGGCAGCACGGTGGCACTGGGTGTGTTGTTTAATTTCATCCTCGCGTTGCTGGTGTCGCGCGAACCGGCACTGGAGCGCACACGCAATGGAGAATCGCATGCAGGGACGTGACGCAATCGCCGCCTTGATCCCGCATCAGGGCAGCATGTGCCTATGGGACGAGGTGGTGACCTGGGATGCGCAGCGGATTGTGGTGCGCAGTCATGCGCATTGCAGCGACACGCATCCGCTGCGTGCCGATGGACGTCTGCGCGCGCTGCATCTGTGCGAATACGGCGCGCAGGCCATGGCCGTGCATGGCGGCCTGCTGGGGCGCGCGTCCGGCAAGCCGGTGCGCCCGGGCATGCTGGTTGCGCTGCGTGCGGTGGAATTGCATGTGACGCATCTGGAGGCCTTGCCCGATGCCATCGAGTGCGAAGCGCAGGTGCTGATGCAGGGCGAGGACAGCCAGCAATACAGTTTCCGTCTGACCCATCAGGCGCAGCTGCTCGCCGAAGGCCGTGCCACGGTGATGCTGGGCGCGGCCTGAGATCTGCATCAGGGTGCGGCGTGTGTCTTCGTTGCAACCAGTGCGCTCAGGTTGGCGACGCTAGGTAGGCGGTGCGCATACAGCCGTGCAATGTCGCCGCCGCTGTGTAGATGCTCAAAATGCTCCAAGCCGATAGAGAGGAATTCGGGATTATCATCGCGCGCGGGCTTGATCTCGCCGACTTCAAGTGCCTTCAATGCGCTGATCCAATGGAAGGACTGACCGGCATCCTGGCGATTGAAGTAGGCGTACCAAACCGGAATGCGGAACAGTCGTTCGAACGCCACGGCACGTTTGAGCTCGCTCTCGTAGGGAAGGCTGTAATACGCCTGATTGGCGTGCTTGAACTGGACGTAGTTTTTCACGTCGACGGCGATCAAGCCAATTGATTCCAAAAGCATCAGGAAATCCGGACGTTTAACCGCAGTGCCAAATAATGGTGCGAAGGTGTCCTGCCCTTGGCAAATGGCCACATAGCTGAAGCCATGCAATTGCAGCCAGGTATTCATCGCGTCCTCGCCTTGTTTGCCAAGGCCCGCCAAGTTCACTGCACTCATTTCGTTTCGTTCATCGCCGCGAATGCCTGGAAGCTACCAGCCAGATTCGAAGGTGCTCAAGCGGCAGTGGTCGGATTTGCGGCATGGTCAGGCAAATACGGGATGGGTGCCAAGAGTCCGTCTTTCAGTAGTCAGCTTGCTCTACGATAACCCTCCTTCTCTGCTCATATGGTTCGTGGCTTATGAACTCAGCTGCACGACGCGCACTCGTCACAGGCGGCAGCGGCGATCTTGGCGGTGCGATCTGTCGCCATCTGGCGGCGCAGGGGCGGCACGTGATCGTGCATGCCAATCGCAATCTGGCGCGTGCGCAAGAGGTGGTTGCCGCCATCGTGGCCGACGGCGGTAGCGCCGAAGCGGTGGCCTTCGATGTGGCCGATGCGCAGGCCAGCGGCGCGGCGCTGGAGAACCTATTGGCGTCCGGCCCGATCCAGATCGTGGTCAACAACGCCGGCATCCACGACGACGCGCCGATGGCGGGCATGAACGCCGAGCAGTGGCATCGGGTGATCGATGTGTCGCTGCACGGTTTTTTCAATGTCACCCAACCGTTGTTATTGCCGATGGCGCGCACGCGCTGGGGACGCATTGTCAGCGTGTCGTCGGTGTCGGCAGTGCTGGGCAATCGCGGGCAGACCAATTACGCCGCAGCCAAGGCGGCATTGCATGGCGCGACCAAATCGTTGTCGCGCGAGATGGCCAGCCGCGGCATTGCCGTGAATGTAGTGGCGCCGGGCGTGATCGAAAGCGACATGGTCGGTGAAAATTTCGCGCCGGAGGTGATCAAACAACTGGTGCCCGCCGGGCGCGTCGGCAAACCCGACGAGGTCGCCGCGCTGGTCTCCTTCCTGTGCTCGGAGTCTGCCGGTTACATCAATGGCCAGATCATCGGCATCAATGGTGGCATGGGCTGATTGCCTGATGTCCAGGCTGCTGCGTTGCGCGCGTGGCTAGCTGCGACGACGGCGCTGATCGATAGCACCTTGCGTTACAACCGATGGCGTCCGAGTGTCATCGGCTTTACAGCCGATCTCATCGATCTTCATGTCGGATCGCATAAGCATGACGTGCGCTTCAAGAAAAAACGCGCCGTTGCCGGCGCGTTTGATCGGCCTCACGCCGCGTCCGCGTACCACGTCGCCGTCAGGATCGGGTCGCCGCTGGCGTTGGCGGTCAGTGCGTCCAGCCCGTGATCGGGCAGGTCGGGGTGACGGTGGCGCGCCTGCTGCAGGATCTCGCGTGCCAGCACCGCCATCTGCGCCACGTTGGTGTGGATGCGTGCGGCAAACGCGTCGTCGTCCAGGGTGTCGTGCAAGGCGCCATTGAGCTCGTTGAACCAGCCGATCAGATACTGGTCCAGCAGACGGCCATCGCTGGTAGCGATGCCTTGAGCAGTGTTGTGCACGCCCCAGTCGTGCAGCACGCGCTGCATGGCCAGGTTCATGTCGCGCGCATAAAAGAAGTCGGCTTTCATGCGCGACAACAGGCTCAGGTCGGCGATGCGTCCGGAACAGAACAGCGGCGCCAGCAACGACCAGTAGTAGGTGTAATCCCAGATCACCTTGACCGGCATGACCTGCTCGTCGCCGAACAGCGCGTACTGATCCTGATACAGGGTCAGGGTGTTTTCGTAGAACGAGAAATACAGTTGCTCATACAGCTCGGTATACGGGCTGAGCGACCTGCCGGCGCGATCGCGGCCGATCAGTTCGCAGATATAGGTGTTGGAGATGGCGATGAAGTCGCTGCCCGGCGAATAGAACGGATCCAGGAACACCCCCGCCTCGCCGGTGAGCGCCCAGCGCTGCGACGAGAACACCTGTTTGCAGCCATACGAAAAATTGCGCAGGAACAGAAAGTCCTGCAAGCGGTAGTCGGCCTTGTCCAATGAGGCGGCGACCTGCGGTTGATGCAGACGCAGCCAGTCCATGGCTTTTTCGTGCGTGTTCATGGTCTCCAGCGGGTGCATCTGCGCATCGCACACGATGCCCAACGAATGCGCGCCGGACGACAGCGGGATCAGCCAAAACCAGTAACCCGGCCCGCACATGTGATTGGTGGAACGCCAGCGGTCCGGCGGCGTGCAGCGCTGCAGCCAGCTGCTGTCCTGCGACCAGCCGTTCGGGTCGATCAGGCCTTCCACGCGCCACCACACCGCATTGGCGTTGTGCGCGTTGTCCTGTGCCAGGCCCAGCTTGCGCTTGAGCAGGCCAGCGCGGCCACTGGCATCGACCACCCAGCGTGCGCTCAGCGTGCCCTGCTCGCCGGCATGTTCGTAGCGCACCGCGTGGTCGGTCTCGTCCTCTGCCAGATCCACGCCCTTGACGCTGCAGTTGTCCAGGAACGCGATGCCCTGCGCGCGGGCGCGCTCACCGAGGAAATTTTCGAAGCGGCCGCGGTCGATCTGCCACGACGGTGTCGGCAGGATCTGGCTGACGCCCAGTTCGGTGCAGCGGTCGATGTCTTCGCGTTTGTCGGAGAAGAAGAAGCGGAAACCGAACTTGCGGATCTGCTCGGTCTCCAGATGCTCGCGCAACCCCAGCACGTCGGCAAAATAATGCGCGCCGATCTCCACCGTGGATTCGCCCACCTTGAACGCGGCCTCGCGCACCGGGTGCGCACGGCGCTCCAGCACGGTGATCGCAAGCTCCGGATCGCGTTGCTTCAATTGCAGGGCCAGGCTCAGGCCGGCCAGACCACCACCGGTGATGACGACATCGCGACGCTGTGCATTCATGGGGACGGGTTGCTCTTGGTAGCCGCGGGCACAGTAGCAAATTCGCCGTCGGCATCGTCAATGATCACCGGGTTGGCGCGCACGTTGCGGTACTCGCGCCAGATGTGCCCGTAGGTCCAGGCCTGCACGACCACGTGCGAGGTGATGTTCCACAGGTCGCGCACCAGCCGGAAATGGCTCTTGCGGAAGGTGCCCGGCGCGCTGCCCGCGTAGCGGGTTTCGATCGGCACCGCGACCACCCGTGCGCCGGCCTGGCGTGCGGCGGAAATCAGCAGCTGCGCCTCGAACACAAAGCCTTCGCCGGACACGTTGGGCAGGGTGAACACCGAGGCCGGATACAGCCGTTGGCCGCTCTGGCTGTCCACCAGTTGAAAACCGCAGGCCCAGGCGATGCCCCAGTCGCCGAAGTCGTTGCCGATCCGGCGGATGGTGGGCTGGGTGGCGCGCTTGCGCATGCGCGCGCCGACGATCACGCAGCCGGGGTGGCGGTTGGCTGCGGCCAGCAGACGCGGAAAATCGGCGGCCTTGTGCTGGCCATCGCCGTCCATGGTCATCACCGCGCGCATACCCATTTGCTGCGCCTGCGCAAAGCCGCTGCGCAACGCGGCGCCCTTGCCCATGCGCTGCGGATGGCGGATCAGGCGCACCGGCAGGTCGGCGATGCAATCGGCGGTGCCATCGTCGGAACCGTCGTCGATCACGATCACATGCGAGCAGTAGGTCAACGCATCGGTGACCACTTCGCGGATACGCAATGCCTCGTTCAAGGCCGGCACCAGAATCGCGGTGTCCTCGCGGGTCAGCGGCACCCGGCTCATGGCTGCAGCTCCACACGCAGCACCCGGCCAGGGCCGGCATACAGGGCGGCGCTGTCGCCGTGACCGGCCAGCAGCGCGAACAGCGGCAGCATCGGCGCCATCGCATTGGCGGCGACATGGCGCGCCAATGCGCCGTCAGCGGGAGACGGCGCGCCATCGTCCAGCCACGCTTGCAGCTGCGGCTTGCCGGCCTGGCCAGCGCTGCCCAGCACCAGCGCGCCACCAAGCAGGCCCTGGCTGGGCGAGATGCGGCCAAGCGGCCCCACCGAGCGCGCGTCGTAGCCGGCCAGCAGCACTGCATCGACGCCGGCGGTGAGCTGCACCAATGCTTCCAGCAGGCCTTGCGCGAAACTGGCGTCGTGGGCGCTGATCGCCGTAGCCGGCGTCATCGCGCCGGCACCGATGGTCCAGTAGCCGGCCGCGGCGTTGTGCACCGAGTTGTGGAACTTGGTCGGCGAGATCGCCAGCGGGTCGCTGGCCAGCGTGGTGCACATGTAATCGGTGATGGCCAGATCGCCGTGCGTGGAGGTGAACACCGACGGCAAGCTGGCAGGGTCGCGGCCGGCGGCGGTGCAGGCCGCCAGTGCGGCTTCCAGCGACACCGCCACCGTATCCGGCGCGCGGCGGCGCTCGTTGGCGGCCAGCAGCTGCGGCGCCGGACGTGCGGGCGTCTCCTGCAGCGGGCCGCCCTGCATGAAGGCATGCGCGGCCTCCCAGTTGGGCAAGCCTTGGGTCCAGAAGCCGATCCCTTCGATGGTGGCAGTCAGCATCAGCGTGCCCGCCCGAACAGCAGCGAACAGTTGTTGCCGCCAAAACCGAAGGAGTTGTTCATTGCGTAATCGATCCGGGAATGGGCGTTGTCGAAGCGGATCTGCGGGCCGCAGGCGGGGTCGGGCACCGCGCTGTTGAGCGTGCCCGGCAGCACGCCGTCGCGTAGCGCCAGCAGGGCGATCACCGATTCGACGATGCCGGCCGCGCCCAGGGTGTGGCCGGTCCAGGCCTTGGTCGAGCTGGCGTGCAAGGTGTCGGGGAAGATCGCCGCCACCGCTGCCGCTTCCACGCTGTCGTTGGCCGGCGTGGCGGTGCCATGCAGGTTCAGATAGCCCACCGCTGCCGCGTCCAGGCCGGCGCGTTCGAGCGCGCCACGCATCGCCAACTGCGCGCCCAGGCCCTGCGGATGCGGGGCGGACATGTGGTGCGCATCGCTGGATTCGCCATAGCCGTACAGCCACAACGTCGCATCCGGAGCGGCGGCGGTGCGTTCGACCAGCGCAAAGCCACCGGCTTCGCCCAGGCTCAGGCCGACCCGGCGCGCGTCGAACGGCTGGCATGGTTCGGGGGCGACCACCTGTAGCGAGTTGAAGCCGAACAGCACGCTGCCGCATAAGGTGTCCACGCCGCCCACCAGGGCCGCGTCGATCACCCCGGCCTCGATCAGCCGCGCCGCCTGGGCAAACACCTTGGCACTCGACGAACAGGCGGTGGCCACGGTCACGCTGGGGCCGCGCAGGCCGGTGGCGTGCTGGACGAAGTCGCCCAACGAATGCGGGGTGTGCACGATGGGGCGGTCCAGATCGTCCGGAAACCGCGCGCCATCGGCGTCTTCCACCAACCGTGTATAGGCCTCTTCGCTGGCGCCGATGCTGGAGGTGGAGGTGCCGATGATCACCGCCACGCGCTCGGCGCCATAGCGCTGCGCGGCGGCCTGCACGGCGTCGGCCATGCCGTCCTGCTGCAGGGCCAGCCAGGCCAGCCGGTTGTTGCGGCAGTCCCAGCCTTGCAGCGCAGCGGGCAGGACCACCTCTTCCACGCCGTCGACGCGGCCGATCCAGCATGGCAGCGGTTGCGGTCCGAAATCGTTGTAACGCAGACCGCTGCGGCGCGACTGCAGCGCGGCGGCCTGGGCCGCGAGCCCGGCGCCGAGCGCGGTGGTGGAGGTGTAGGCGGTGACGGCGACCGGGGCCATCTGGGACGAATGCTGCGCTTGGCTCACGATGGTCTGGCTGGCAAAAAGTGCTCGCAGTATATCGGTGGCGTACGCCAGCCCCGTCGATGGCGCAACTGAACGCGCCGGTCATGTCGCTGACGTGGCTGGGATTTTTCGCAGCGGCCGCGCTTTCGCCATCGCCGCAATTGGGACACAATCCTGCGACCCACCGCTCTACGAGCGCGATCACGCGCGCATGCACGCCTACGTCTATAAAAGCCAACGCAAGCAGGACACCTTCGTCTACCTCGCCAAGCGTGACGATTTCTCCGGTCTTCCCGCTGCCGTGCACGCGCCGTTGGCGCCATTCGCATTCGTGCTGGAGGTGGTGTTGACGCCTGAGCGCCGCCTGGCGCAGGCCGACGTGGTGACCGTGCGCGAAGCGCTCGCCAAGCACGGCTTCTACCTGCAGCTGCCCAAGACGGTAGTGCTGGCGGGCGAGTGCGACTATGACTGAGCCGCAGCGTGCCGCGCGATTGCGCGCCGCAGCGCTGGCGGGTGCAGCCGGCGTGGTGTTGTCCCTGCTCGGTGGCCTTGGTGGCGCCGTTGCCGCAGTGAGCCTGTGGCTGGCGCAGCCGGCCTTTGCATTAGCGGTGTCGTGGGCGCGTGGCACCCGCGCGCTGGCGACGCAGCCGCGTGCCATCGCACAGGCGCTGCCGCCGTTGCTGGCGATCTGGGGCGTAGGCCTGCTCGCCTTGGCGGCATTGATCAGCTGGCCGCTGACCGCGCTGCGCGATAGCGGCAGTCTGGCCGCCGCCTTGGCCTTGAGTGTGGCCGTCAGCGCCGCCTTGCTGGGACTGTGGCGCACCTGGCCGTTGTGGGGCGAAGTGGAACGCGACGGTGGCGCGCTGGCGCCACGCTGGCACGCGCTGGCCACGCAGGAACTGCATGCCTGGCGCGGTCTGCTGGCCGCCGCATTGGTGTTGACGGTGTGCACCCTGGTGGTGGCGCTGGCCTGGCCGGGTTGGTTGTCCGGCGGTCTGCGCTGGGGCCTGGCGATTGCCGCCAGCGCGCTGCTGCCCGCCGCCCATCTGCTGTTGCAACGTACCGCCGCACCGGCGCGCAGCGATGCGCCGGTGGCCCGGCAGGCTGCCGACTTCTTCTCCGAGGCGGCCGCCGAACCGCGCCCGCTGGAGCCGGTCGCCCAGCATCAACTGGTGCCCGAACTGTTCGAAGCCGCACGTAGCGGACGGGTGGATCGCGCGCTGCAATTGCTGGAGGCCGGCGCCGACCCGCAGGCGATGCCGCTGCCAGAGTGGCGCGACCAACGCAGCCTGCCGGCGCTGGCGGCGGTCCTGCCGGATCTGCGTCTGCTGCGCGAACTGATCGTGCGCCGCGTGGACGTCAACCAGCCGCATCGCGGCATGACGCCGTTGCTGGCCGCCACCCGCGACAGCTGGCATGGCCGCCCCGATGCGGTGATGACGCTGCTGGCCAACGGTGCCGACCCGCGCTCCACCGACAACGACGGCAATACGCCGCTGCATCATGCGGTGCGCAGTTCCGACCCCGGCGTGGCCGCGTTGCTGCGCGATGCAGCCGCCGACCTGGACGCGCTCAACAACGAAGGTCACTCGCCGCTGGCGATGGCGTGCCAGGTCGGCAATTGGCGGCTGGCGAAATTTTTGCTGGAACGCGGCGCCCATTCCGAACCGGACGGCGGCGCGCCGGTGTTGCTGGCCGCCGCCGGCACCGAAGAAGACGACCCGGCCGGCGTGCAGTTGCTGCTCAAGCACAAGGCGCGCGTGGATGCGCGCGATCGCCAGCGCCGCAGTGCCTTGCACGAAGCCGCGCTAGCTGGCCACGGCGACATCGTCGAAGCGCTGTTGTCGGCCGGCGCCAATCTGGAAGCGCGCGATCTGCTCGGCCGCACGCCGTGGCTGGATGCCGCGCGTCAGGCGCGCAGCGCGGTGCTCGAACGCCTGGTCGCCCGCAAGGCCGATGTGCTGGCCATCGACGGCGACGGCCGCAACGCGGTGATGCTGGCCTGCGCTGCCGACAGCGTGTCGCCTGCGCTGATCCGCCGCCTGCTCGATCTGCAGGTGCCGGCCGACAGCGTCGATGTGCATGGCCGTCGCGCCGTGGACGTGGCCGCCGAAGCCGGGCGTTGGGCGATCGTGCAATTGCTCGACCCCAACTATCCCTTGCCGGCTGCCGTCAGCGATGCGCATGGCGACACCCCCGGCGTGGCGGTGCTGCCCGATCGCCCGCCGCTGGTGTTGCTGCGCGAGGGCCTGCAGTTCGGCCAACGCGATGGCCTGGACGCGCTGGCGCGACTGTGCGCCCCGGACGAACTCGGTGGCCTGCTGCACGACGCGCATCTGGCGCTCAACGCCGATGCGGTGGACTGGCTGCTGCGTCACGGCGCCGATGCCGAAGTGCGCGATGCCTGCGGCGACGTGCCGATGTTTGCGCTGCTCTCGCGTGGTGTGGAGGCGGTGCCGGCGCTGCAGGTGCTGCTGCGTCACGGCGTGTCGCCGGCCGGTGCAGGTGGCCTGACCCGGCTGCTCAGCGCCTGCGTGCAGCACGATGCGGCATCGCGCGGGCTGGAACAGTTCGCAGTGGAATTGCTCGAGCGCGGCGCCGACCCATTCGCCCCGTCGGCGGCTGGCGATCCGCCATTGTCGCTGGCCGTGCGGCTGGGCTGGCTGCGCCTGCAGCAGTGGTTGCTGGAACACGGCGTGGATCGCGAAGCGCGCGACAGCCACGGCATGACTGCGCTGCATCTGGCCACCGCGCTGGGCCGCGATGCCTCGCTGAAATTGCTGGTCAAGCAGGGCGCCTCGCCGGAAGCACGCGCTGCCGACGGGCAGACCCCGCTGGGTGTGGCGCTGTCGATCGGCCGGCGCGATCTGGCCGACTGGCTGGACTGGCGGATCTGGTCGCTGCCACGCCGCACGCTGCGCGAAGCGGACGTGCCCGCGGCCGCGATGACTGGCGATACCGATGCGGTGCGACGCCTGATCGACCTCGGCCTGCCGGTGGATGCCGTCGATGCCCAAGGCTGCACCGCGCTGCTGCGTGCGGCCGGTGGCGGCCACCTGGGCGTGGTCGCGCACCTGCTCGGCCGCGGTGCCGACCCGCAGCGCGCAGCCAATAGCGGCGCCACGCCGTTGTCGGCGGCGGTGAGCATGCGCCAGACCGATATCGTCGCCGCCCTGCTGCAGGCCGGCGCGCAGATCGAACATCGCCTGCCCGGTGGCGTGACCGTGCTGATGCTGGCATGCGCACTCGGCCTGCCGGACATCGTGGCGCGTCTGCTCACGGCCGCAGCCAACGTGCACGCCACCGACGATCAGGGGTTGGCGCCGCTGCATTGCGCGGCGCTGTACGGTTTCACCGCGCGCGACACCACCCGCCTGCTGGCGCTGCTGGACACCTTGTTGCTGGCCGGCGCCGACCCTGACGCGCTCGCCGGTGGACGGGTCAGCCCGCTGCTGTTGTTGTTGGGTGCGCGCGCCGAACCGGGCACCGCCTGCGACGAAAAGGTGGTGCTGGCCGGCGTCGAACGTCTGCTCGACGAAGACGTCTCGCTGGATGTGGCAGACCAACGCGGCTTCGGCCCGCTGCATCTGGCCGCCCTGCATGGCTTGCCGCTGCTGGTGCAGCGCCTGCTGCGCGCCGGTGCCGATGCCGACCGTCGCGATGCGCTCAACCGCACCCCGCGCGAGATCGCCATCATGCGCGGCTTCATCGATGTGGCCGGCCAGTTCGAACCCGCGTTGCCGGGCGTCTCTTCGATGGCGCGCTTCCTGCGCGAAGGCCGCTGAGCCAGCGCGGCGGCACACCGCTGCGGGTGCTGTTCGTATGCAGCCGCAACCGGCTGCGCAGCCCCACCGCCGAGCGCGTGTTCGCCGACTGGCCGGGCGTGCAGACCCAATCGGCCGGGCTGGCAGAGGACGCCGAGGTGCAGGTCACGCCCGAATTGCTGCAGGAGTCCGACCTGGTGCTGGTGATGGAGCGCCGCCACCTGCAGTTGCTGCGCAAACGCTTCGCCGCGCATCTGCGCCATTGCCGCGTGGTGTCGTTGCAGATTCCCGACGACTACACCTATATGGATCCGGCACTGATCCGTCGGCTGGAACACACGGTGCCACCGTTGCTGCGTTTGCCCGCGTATTCGTAACCCGATCCCGACACCGCGCATGTAAGACTGCGGATTCTTTCGCTGGAAGGAAACGCCCACACGATGAGCGTGCGTATCGAGGACCACGCCATGCTGGGCAATTGCCACAGCGCGGCCCTGGTCGACCATCGCGGCACCATCGACTGGCTGTGTCTGCCACGCTTCGATTCCGATGCGGTTTTCGCATCGCTGCTGGGCGACGAGCAACACGGGCAATGGGCGTTGTCGCCCGCCGCCGCATTCCGCAGCGAACGCGCTTACGAAGACGACAGTCTGGTGTTGTGCACGCGCATGCGCACCGACACCGGCACCGTGGAACTGGTCGACTTCATGGTCGCCAGCGACAAAGACGACAGCCACCAGCATCTGGTGCGCATCGTGCGCTGCGTGCAGGGCGAGATGCCCATGCACATGCGCCTGACGTTCCGTTTCAACTACGGCCGCACGGTGCCGTGGGTGACCGGCATCGACGGCGGCATTCGCGCGATCGCCGGCCCCGACCAGCTCGCGTTGCGCTCGCCGCAGGAACTGCACGGCGAAGACCTGGGCACCGAAGCCGACTTCACGTTGCGCGAAGGCGAAAGCACCTGGTTTCTGCTCAGTCACGGCGCCTCGCATCAGCCCACGCCGCCTGCGATCGATCCGGAGCAGGCGCTGCAACGCACGACCGCGTTCTGGCATGGCTGGGCACGTCGCTGCACCGATGTCGGCCCGTGGACCAAGCAGGTGCGTCGCTCGCTGGTGGTGTTGAAAGGGCTCAGCTATCTGCCCACCGGCGGTATTGTGGCTGCGCCCACCGCCTCGTTGCCGGAGCATCTGGGCGGCACGCGCAACTGGGATTACCGCTACTGCTGGTTGCGCGATTCGGTGTTTACGCTGATCGCGTTGCTGCAAGCCGGCTATCGCGATGAAGCTGCGGCGTTTCGCGACTGGGTCCAGCGCACCATTGCCGGGTCGCCGGATCAGTTGCAGGCGCTATACGGCATCGGCGGCGAGCGCCGATTGCAGGAATGGGAAGCGCACTGGCTGCCCGGCTACGAAAATTCCGTTCCGGTGCGCATCGGTAACGGTGCGGTGGATCAATTTCAGCTCGATGTGTACGGCGAGCTGATCGGCGCCTTTCATTACGCACGCGAAAAAGGCGTGGGGCCGCCTGCCGATGACGATGGGTCGTCGGCGTCGTTGCTGGAAAAGATTCTCGACACGCTGGAAACCCTGTGGCGCCAACCGGACGAAGGCATCTGGGAAATCCGCGACGAGCGCCGGCATTTCGTGCATTCCAAAGTGATGGCGTGGCTGGCATTCGATTGCGGCAGCCGCGATGGCATTACCAATGCCGATGCCGACAAGCGCGCGCACTGGGGCCGGCTTGCCGAAGAGATCCGCGCCGAAGTACTGGAAAAAGGCGTGCATCCAGATGGCCACTTCGTCCAGAGCTACGGCTCCGATCGTCTGGACGCATCGCTGTTGCTGATTCCCATCGTCGGCTTTCTGCCGCCGGACGATCCGCGCATCGCCGCCACCGCCGATGCGATCGCGCGCGAGCTCACCATCGATGGCCTGGTCGAACGCTATCGCGCCGACGACAGCGCCGATGGCCTGCCGGCGGGCGAGGGCACCTTCCTGGCCTGTAGTTTCTGGCTGGTGGAAAACTTTGCGTTGATCGGTCGCACCGATGAGGCGCGCGCATTGCTCGAGCGTTTGCTCGGTCTGTGCAACGACGTGGGCCTGCTCGCAGAAGAATACGACCCGCGCGGCAAACGCATGCTTGGCAACTTCCCGCAAGGGTATTCCCACGTGGCCCTGGTCAATGCGGCATTGCGCCTGCACGGACGCATGGGCGAAAAGGAAACACATCCATGAACGAACAAGCCACAACCCCGCCGTGCATCATCGTGGTCTTCGGTGCCCGCGGCGACCTGACCAAGCGGTTGGTCATGCCGGCGCTGTACAACCTGCGCCGCGCCGGTGCATTGGGCGAGGAATTCGCCATCGTCGGCATGGACCATGGCGACATCAGCGAACGCGCGTGGCGCAGCAACATGGGGCAGTCGATGACGCAGCTGCTGAGCAGCCGCGACGCCGAATTCCAGACCGACGAATTCGACACCGACACCTGGGACTGGCTGCGCGAGCGCATGCATTACCTGCGCGGCGACTTTACCGACCTTGGCGCGTATCAGGCGCTGGACGGCGTGCTGGAGAAACTGCACAAGCGCTATGGCACGCAAGGCAATGTGCTGTTCTATCTCGCCACCGCCGCGCGCTTTTTCGAGCCGGTGCTGTTGAATCTCGGCGAAGCCGGCCTGGTCAAACAACGCGAAAATCAGGGCTGGCGCCGCGTCATCGTGGAAAAACCGTTCGGCCACGATCTGCCCAGCGCCAAGCATCTCAATGCCACCGTGGCCAAGGTGCTGCATGAGGATCAGGTGTTCCGCATCGATCATTTCCTGGGCAAGGAAACCGTGCAGAACATTCTTGCGTTCCGTTTTGCCAATGGTTTGTTCGAGCCGGTGTGGAACCGCGACCGCATCGATCACGTGCAGATCACCGCCGCCGAAACCATCGGTGTGGAAGGGCGCGGGCGCTTCTACGATCCCACCGGCTGCTTGCGCGACATGGTGCCCAATCACCTATTCCAGTTGCTGGCGATGATTGCGATGGAACCGCCGGCCGCATTCACCACCGAGGCGATGCATCGCCGCCGCGCCGAAGTGATCGAAGCCGTGCGCCCGATCAAGCCGGAAGACGTGGTGCGTGGTCAATACGCGTCCGGTGCGGTCAATCGCAGCGCCGTGCCCGGCTATCGCGAAGAAGACACCGTGCCGGACGACTCGGAAACCGAAACCTATGTGGCGATGAAGCTGCAGGTCGATACCTGGCGCTGGGCTGGCGTGCCGTTTTATTTGCGCACCGGCAAGCGTCTGCGCGAGCGCACTACCGAGATCGCCATCCGCTTCAAACCCGCGCCGCTGGCACCGTTTCGCAGCACCGAAGTCGGCGGCTACGGCCCCGACTGGCTGGTGCTGCATATTCAACCTGATGAAGGCATTTCGCTGCAGTTCGACGTCAAGCGCCCGGGCGCGCAGGTTGCACTGGCGCCGGTGCGCATGGACTTCCGCTACCGCGACTGGTTCCCCAAGGAATACACCGTGGGTTACGAGCGCCTGCTGCAGGACTGCATGAACGGCGAAGCCGGCTTGTTCCAGGATGCGGCGATGGTGGAAGGTGCATGGCGCATCGTGCAGCCGATCCTGGATGCCTGGAAACAACCGGCCAGCGACTTCCCCAACTACGCCGCCGGCAGCGCCGGCCCCTCGGCCGCCGACGCGTTGCTGGCCATGAACGGCGGACACGCCTGGCGCGCACTCACCCCAGGCCGCAAACCGCCGCCGCGCCGCCCGCTGGAAGTGCGTGCGGGTGCTGCAACGCCGGTGAAGAAAGCCGCCAAGAAGGCTGCGAAAAGGACGAGCAAGGTGCCAGCCAAACGCGCATCTGCATCTTCAACAAAACCTGTGCGGGCGAGCGAAGCAGCGTCTGCCAAGCCTTCAAAGAAGACGCCAGCCAAGCGCGTGAGCAAGCAGGTGCCGAAGGCCGCGAAAACCGTCAGCAAGGCAGCAGTCAGTCAGGTTGCAGCGAAGAAGTCGGCTGGTAAAACCGCAGCGCGCAAACCGCGCGGCTGAGCAACGCGATCGACATACAGCCGCTGCAGTCATGCAGCGGCTGTATGCGTCGTCAACGTACAACATAAGAAACATGCAACATAAGAATTGCCGCAGTTGTGTGCGGAGTACCTCCACACGATCTCGCGCGAGGCGCGCTACGGGATTGCCGGTAACGCCTCGTCGCGCGCAGGCACGCTCCTACACAAGCTCAACGATCCTACACAAGCTCAGCGATCGTGCGTCGTCGGTGCCGGCTCAGCATCCACATCCGCCTTGACGTCGGCTTCGAACAGGCGCATCAGGTCTTCGCGCGCATCGCGCGAGGTCTGCAGCACTTTGGCTTCGTCGTCGTAAACCAGGTGTTGCGCACGCATCAGGTCTTCGTCGTGCTTGCGGAAGCGCTCGATGTGTTCGCGCGCGAGCGCATCGCCCACGCCGAGCGAGGTCAGCACGCGTCCGCCCAGTTCCAGGCTGGAGGCGAATACCTCGCGGAACGGTTCGGCGCCCAGGTCCATCAGTTTCCAGGCGTGTTGTCGGTTGCGCGCGCGCGCCAGCACGGTGGCCTGCGGGTAGAGGCGGCGGATCAGCCGCACCGTCTTGATGTTGGTTTCCGGGTCGTCCACCGCGATCACGAACACCTTGATGCGGTCGGCGCCGGCGGCGCGTAGCAGGTCCGGCCGGGTCGGGTCGCCGTAATACAGTTCGCCGCCGAAGCGACGGATATCCTCCACCGTGTCGGGGTTGTGCTCCAGCGCCACAAACGGCACATGGCGCGAGGTAAGCAGGCGGGCCACCACCTGGCCAAAACGGCCCACGCCGGCGATCAGCACCTGCGGCGACTGCGCATCGATGGTGTCGAAGGGGCGCTCGGACTTGGGCACCTGCACCCGCAACGGTCCGTTGAGCAGGCGCTGCATCCCGAGCAGCAACAGCGGCGTCAGCGCCATCGAGACACCGACGATGGCCACCAGGCGGTCGTGATTGGCCGGATCCAGCAGGCCGACGCGATCGGCCTCGTTGAACACCACAAACGCGAATTCGCCGCCCAGCCACAACACGCTGCCCAGCATCAGGCTGCTACGTAGCGGCAGCTTGGCGACGCTACCGATACCGACCAGCAGCGAGAACTTCACCACCAGCAGGATCGCCACGCCGGCGGCGATCAACCCCGGTTCGGCGACCACGCGATTGAGGTCGATGCCCATGCCCACCGAAATGAAGAACAAGCCCAGCAGCAAGCCTTCAAACGGTTCGATCTGCGATTCGAGTTCGTGGCGGAATTCCGAATCGGCCAGCAGCACGCCGGCGATGAAGGCCCCCAGGCTGGCGCTCAGGCCGGCTTCCTGCATGATCCAGGCGGTACCCAGCACCACCAGCAACGCGCTGGCGGTGAACACCTCCGGCATGCGGGTGCGCGCCACCACATTGAACAGATAGCGCAACACAAAGCGCCCGCACAAGATCACCAGCGCCAATGCGGCCATCGCCTTGGCCACATCGGGCCAGGCGAGAGTGGCGTTCTTGCTGCCACCGAGCAACGGAATGGCGGCCAGCAACGGGATCGCGATCAGATCCTGAAACAGCAGGATGGCGAAGGCCAGTCGCCCGTAATCGCTGCCCAGCGCCTTGCGTTCGGCCAGCAGCTGCAGGCCCACCGCAGTGGACGACAACGCCAGCGCCACGCCGACGATGAGCGATGTTTTCCAGCCCAGATTGCCCAGCATCAGCAGGCCGCCCAGGATCATGGCCGTCACCACCACCTGGGTGGCGCCAGCCCCGAACACCGAATGGCGCATTACCTTCAGGCGGGCTGGCGACAGCTCCAGGCCGATCACGAACAGCAGCATCACCACGCCGATTTCGGCCGCGCCGCTGATGCGCTCGGCATCCTGCACTACGCCCACACCATCCGGGCCAAGCACCACGCCGGCGACCAGATAGGCCAGCACCGCGCCAAGGCCAAAGCGCTTGAACACCGGTACCGCCACGATGGCGGCCAGCATCAGGACCAGAGCCAGTTCCAGGCCACCGCTATGCATGCACATTCTCCGTTGAGGTGCGCATTATGCCGCCCGCAGCAGTCGGCCAGCTTGCACCAACGTGCCGGAGTCGCCGCCGATGCGCATCGCATGCCACACGGTGCGGTGCTGTGAGATGCGACAGCGCCACGCAACCGGCCACGTTGGTACGCGCGGCCATGCGGCGACCGCAGCGCCCAGCATCCGTCAGACGGAGCTGGTGTGCTGGATGCGCTGAAATCGCACCCTCAAAGCGAACAAGACCCGCTACTGCTCCTGCGATAGCAGGACGCCGAGAAGCCTGCGCAGGGCCACTGCACAGCCGCCAACGGCGTGAGGCCGGTGCGCTGTGCGGCATGCACGACGCATCTCACTGCGCCATGCATTCCCGCGGTGTGGCCGCGCGCTACGCTCGGTTGGCTGCGCTCAGTGGCTCTTGAGCAGGAAGCGTCGATCCAGCGGCTGCAGCGGACGAGCGTTGAATGGATAGACGCGCTCGAAGGCGTTGATCTGCTCCTCGGACACCTGCACCGGCTGCTCGAGCACCACCCAGTCCACCGTTTCGCTGCACGGCGGGGTGGTCAGCGAGCCTTCGTAGCGATAGAAGCGGCGTTGCTGCTTGGGCGGAAGGAAATCGCTGGCCCGCACCGAGGCGTTGGCGACCTGACGGGTCTGGTTCTTGTCTTTGGGCATGGCATCCAGCACCCGCTGGAAGGCAGGATTGGCCTTGCCGGTTTCGAAGAAGATCGCCAGCACGCCCAGGGTTCCATCCGGGCCCTGATGCACGATGTGCGCCTCCATCGGGAAGCGCCGGCCGTTCAACAGGTGCTCGCTCGGGTGATGGAAATGCAGCTGCAACGCGGTGTACTGCTTGCCACCGATCAGCATGGTGCCGCCGTCATGCAACTCCAGCTGGATGGAATGGCCGGTGTTGCGCACCGCCAGCGGCACGGCGCTGTAGTCCAGCTCCAGCTTGCCCAGGTTGGCGTCGAGCGCGCCTTTCAGATCGATCGGGCTATTCTGTTGGCCGTTGCCGCACAGCACGTTTTCCTTGGCCAGTTCGGCCCAGTGCTCGGCGCCCTCCGGACCGGTATAGCCCCACTCATGCCCGACGTGTTGGGGGGTTTCGTGCGCCTCCACGGGGGGAGTTGCAGGCAGCGTGGTTTGCGCCATGCCGACCGTGACCCAGCCCGCGGCGGCACACAGGCACACCGGGCGGAGACGGCGTAACAAAAACGACATAGAAGACGGCATTGGTGATTCCTGAGCAGCGACGGGAGCGGAGGGACGCGATGGCGCGCGCCCTTCAACGAAAACATGCGGTGGGTTGGCTGTGCCAAGAAGCGGACTGTACCGATTGCTGTGCTGCACACCACAGGTTTGCGACGGCCGGTGGATTCGCTCCGACCAGCACGACCTCTTGGCGCGGCTGGGCGCATCGCGGCGACAGGGTTGCAGGTGAATGCCGGCACCCCGCGCGGAGGTGCCACGACGATGGCACCTCCGCGTACTCGCCTCTTGCGCAGCGTCAGTCGCGCGTTGTCGGCGGGGTGAGCGGCATGGCCTGCGCCAGCGACGTGCAGTGCAGGCTCGGCATGCTGGACGCCCGGTGAAGCGGGGCGGCTGCCAAGGATTGACCAAGCGAGCGCAGGCGCGCAGACTGCGCCGCGCCGCCGCCCGGATCACCGGTCGGTGCGCATCTTTCGGAGCCTTTACTCATGTCCAGCGACAGTCACCCTAGACCCGGGTCGATGACCCAGCTGGCGCGCGCCTGAGGCTCAGGTTCGCCGGCTGTCATCGACGACGGTCGTCACCAGGCGAACCACCATGTACAACGAAACCCTGCGCCTTGCCCAAGGCGTCGATGCCTTGACCGCACCCCTGGCCGAGCTCAACACGGCCGATGCGGTGGAATATCTCAACACGCTCGATCGCGACGATGCGGCACACGTGCTGGCCGCGTTGCCGCCGCCGCGTGCGGTGAAGTTGCTCGAACAACCCGAGCTGCGCGATGCCAGCGCACTGGTCGCCCTGCTGCCGGCCGAGCAGGCCGCCTCCTTGCTCGGGCAGATGGCCGACGACCGCGCCACCGATATCTTCCACGGCCTGGATGCCGAGCAGCGCCAGCCGCTGCTGTGGTTGCTCAGTGCCGAAGCGCGGCTGTCGATCCAGGCGCTGATGCGCTACCCGCCCAACACCGCCGGTGCGCTGATGACCACCGAATTCGTGGCGGTGTCGTCCGACTGGACAGTGGGCCGCACCTTGCAGCACATCCGCGAAGTGGAGCGCAGCCGCGAGACCGTGTACGCCATCTATCTGCTCGACCCGGCCACCCGCGTGCTGCAGCAGGTGGTCACCATGCGCCGGCTGATCACCGGTGCGCCGGAGGCACTGATCCTGGAGGTGGCACAGGTCAATCCGCCGGTCACCGTGGACCCGGCGCTGGACCAGGAAGAAGTGGCGCGCCTGATCCGCCGCCACGACCTGCTCGCGATCCCGGTGGTGGATGCGCGCGGGCATGTGCTGGGCATCGTCACCGTGGACGATGTGCTCGACGCATTGATCGCCGAATCCACCGAAGACGTGCACAAGTTCGGCGGCATGGAAGCGCTGGACAAGCCCTACATGCACATTGGGTTTGGCCAGATGATCAAGAAGCGCGCCGGTTGGTTGAGCGTGCTGTTTCTTGGCGAAATGCTCACCGCCAGCGCCATGCAGCACTTCGAGGACGAGTTGTCCAAGGCGGTGGTGCTGACTTTGTTCATTCCGTTGATCATGAGCTCGGGCGGCAACTCCGGCTCGCAGGCCACTTCGCTGCTGATCCGTTCGCTGGCGCTGCGCGAAATCCGCCTGGGCGACTGGTGGAAAGTGGCGCTGCGCGAGCTGCCCACCGGGCTGACCCTGGGCGCGATTCTGGGCGTGCTGGCGATCGTGCGCATCGCCATCTGGCAGACCGCCGGCCTGTACGACTATGGCCCGCATTGGCAGATGGTGGCGTTGACCATCGGTGCGGCGCTGATCGGCATCGTCACCTTCGGCTCGCTGTCCGGCTCGATGCTGCCATTCGTGCTGCAACGCTTCGGCTTCGACCCGGCCAGCGCCTCGGCACCGTTCGTGGCCACGCTGGTGGATGTCACCGGGCTGGTGATCTATTTCAGCATTGCCGCGGCGATCTTGAGCGGCACGTTGTTGTAAGACAGGGCGATACAGGCCTGGCGAGCAATCGCCAGGCCTGTCTCTATGGGGGACGTGTCTAGGTTGACCGAGAGGGTGATGTCTGCGCGCTGCGCGCACGGATATCGATGACTTCGTCCCTGGCGTATCAGATCAGCAGCATGGCGGATCGCCGGATGTGGCAACGCCTGTAGCGCACCCTCGGTTGCGGTAGCTCCCTAGGCTTGGCACACGCGTGCTGCACAGCACGCCCATGCCTGGATCCATCAGTGCGTGTACCGTAGCGCGATGGCAGTGTTCTCCCCCGCACAATGAGTACCTATCACCTGCAACAGGTCTTCCGCCCCAGCACCGTTGCGGTGGTGGGTGGCAGTCCGCGCGATCGCTCGGCCGGGCGGGCGGTGGTGCGCAATCTGCGCACGGCCGGCTTCCCTGGGCAGATCGGTTGGGTGAGCCCGCGCTACAGCGAGATCGATGGCGTGCGCACGGTGGCGCGCTTGACCGATCTGCCGTGGGTGCCGGACCTGGTAGTGATCACCGCGCCGGCGCGCATCGTGCCGCGCATCGTCTCCATCGCCGCGCGGCGCGGGGTGGCAGCAGCCATCATCCTCACCGCCGGTTTGGGCCGTGGCCCTGGTTCGCCGGCCGCACGCATGGAAGCGGCCGCACGGGCAAAGGGCATGCGCATCCTCGGCCCGCATTGCCTGGGCGTGATCGCCCCGCATGCGCGGCTCAATGCCAGCATCGCCGCGCACTGCCCGCAAGCCGGCGATCTGGCGCTGATTTCCGAATCCAGCGCCATTGCCGCTGCCTTGGTGGAATGGGGCGTGGCACGCTCGGTGGGGTTCTCGGCGGTGGTGTCGCTGGGCGATACGCTGGATGTGGACTTCGGCGACCTGCTCGATTACTTCGCCACCGACTACCGCACCCGCGCCATCCTGCTCTACGTCGAACGCATCGGCGATGCGCGCAAGTTCATGTCGGCCGCGCGTGCGGCCGCACGCGCCAAACCGGTGGTGGTGGTCAAGTCCGGCCGCCAGTTCCGCATCAATCCCAATGCCGATACCCACGCGCAGGCGCTGGCCGGCTCGGACGCGGTGTATGGCGCCGCGTTCGCGCGTGCCGGGCTGCTGCGCGTTGGCGCATTGGACGAGTTGTTCGCCGCGGCCGAAACGCTGGGCCGGCTTGGTAGCTTCCCGGGCCGGCGTCTGGCCATCCTGAGCAATGGCGGTGGGGTGGGGCAGCTGGCGGTGGACCAGTTGGTGCTGCGCGGCGGCACGTTGGCCGAGTTGTCGGCCAAGACCCTGGAGCGGCTGGACCAGTCGCTGCCGGAAGGGTGGTCGCGCAGCAATCCGGTGGACATCATTGTCGACGCCGATGGCGCGCGCTATGCCGCGGCGATCGAAGCGCTGCTGGACGACCCCGAAAACGACGCCTTGCTGGTGGTCAACGTGCCCACCGCATTCACCTCCTCGGCCGACGCGGCCAAGGCGCTGACCCGCGCGCTGGAGCAACGCAACCGCTATCAGCGCGACAAGCCGGTGTTCGCGGTGTGGCTGGGCCAGGACGACGCGGCGATCGCCGCGCTCAACGCCGCGCGCGTGCCCACCTACGCCACGGAATCGGATGCGGTGCGCGGCTTCACCCACCTGGTGCGCTATCGCGAGGCGCAGGCGGCGTTGATGGAAACCCCGCCCAGCCTGCCGGAAGACTTCGTGGTGGATGCGGGCATCGCGCGTGCGGTGGTCGATGAAGCCTTGGCTGCGGGCCGGCGTTGGCTGGACCCAGTGGCGACCAACCGGCTGCTGGCCGCCTACGGCATCCCGATCGTGCCGTTGCAGGTGGCCACCACCGCCAACGAGGCGGCCTTGCTGGCCGACCCGCTGCTGGCAATGGGGCGCACGGTCACCTTGAAGGTGTTGTCCGGCGACATCGCGCACAAGTCCGACGTGGATGGCGTGCGCCTGAACCTGTCCAGCGTGGCGGCGGTGCGCGAGGCGGCGGCCGGCATCCTGGCGCGTGCCCGCGCCGCGCTGCCGAACGCGGTCATCGAAGGGGTGATCGTGCAGCCCACCGTGCTGCGGCCCAAGGCGCGCGAGTTGATCGCCGGCATTGCCGACGACCCGGTGTTTGGCCCGGCGATCGTGTTCGGCCGTGGCGGCACCGCGGTGGAGGTGATCAACGACCGCGAACTGGCGTTGCCACCGCTGGATCTGCGCCTGGCGCACGAGCTGATCGGCCGCACCCGCGTCTCGCGCATCCTCAAGGCCTATCGCGACGTGCCGGCCGCCGACGAGCGCGCCGTGGCGCTGGTGCTGGTCAAGCTGGCGCAGCTGGCCGCCGACATCCCGGAAATCACCGAGCTGGATATCAACCCGCTGCTGGCCGACCGCGATGGCGTGATCGCGCTGGACGCCCGCGTGGCGGTGGCGCCGGCACGCAAGCTGCACAAGGGCCGCGGCCATCCGCGTTTTGCGATCTTCCCGTACCCCAAAGAATGGGAGCGCCAGATCGCGCTTGGCGATGGCACCCATGCGCTGGTGCGCCCGGTGCGTCCGGAAGACGATGCATTGTTCCGCGCCTTCTTCGCGCGGGTCACCGACGAAGACCTACGGTTGCGGTTCTTCCAGTCGGTCAAGCATTTCAGCCACGAATTCATCGCCCGCCTGACCCAGCTCGATTACGCCCGCTCGATCGCGCTGGTGGCCATCGACCCCAAGACCGGCGACATGCTTGGCGCGGTGCGCCTGCATGCCGACGCCGATTACGAGCGTGGCGAGTACGGCATCCTGATCCGCTCCGACCTCAAGGGCCACGGCATCGGCTGGCAGCTGATGCGCATCATGATCGAGTACGCGCGCTGGCTTGGCCTGAAGCAGATCGAAGGCCAGGTGCTGCGCGAGAACCGCACCATGCTGGCGATGTGCCAGAGCCTGGGCTTTGGCGTACGCCCGGATCCGGACGATGCGACCCTGATGGCGGTGACACTGCCGGTAGCCGGCTGAGGCGCGTGCAGCGGGCGGAGCCTTGCTGGTACTGGGCTGGGAATGGCCGTAGACTCCTGCTGCACGGGATTCCACCCGCAGCCGATTCCGATTTCATGGACGATGTCATGTTGGAAGGCGATGATCGGTCGACGCGCTTCACCCTTGCCGCAGTGCCAGATCTGCACGCGCACGGCGTCACCGGAGCGCGATTTGCCGCCACACCACGGTCGGAGCCAGACAGTGGGCAGGCGCGACGCGTTGGCAGATGGCCTTCCCCCCTTTTTGCTCGCTCCGTCCTGAAACGCGTAGGCATCGCCTGCGTGCCAAGGTCGTGACCGCTCGTTTTCGTCTCAGCACTGTCGGGAGTTTCAATGTTTCGTGATTTTAGAATGTCGTTTGTCATCACCGCGCTCTGTCTGGGCGTCGCGGCGTGGTGGGGCCATAACTCGAGCATGGGGATGTGGCAGGCGTTGTGGCTGTGCGCCGTGCTGAGCGTGCTCGAAGTCTCGCTGTCCTTCGACAATGCCGTGGTTAACGCCGGCGTGCTCAAGCACATGAGCGAATTCTGGCGGAAGCTGTTTTTGACCGTCGGCATTCTGATCGCCGTGTTCGGCATGCGCCTGGTGTTTCCCATCGTGATCGTGTCGGTGGCGACCGGCATGGGCTTGATGCCGGTGATCGATCTGGCGCTCAACGAGCCGGACAAATACAGCCAGGTCCTGACCGACCACTATCCGTCCATTGCGGCGTTCGGTGGCATGTTCCTGCTGCTGGTATTCCTCAACTTCCTGTTCGATCGCGACCGCGAGCTGCATTGGTTGGGTCCGGTTGAGCGGCTGGTCGGCAAGCTGGGCAAGGCAGACGCCATGGCCGTCATCGTCGCCGTCGCCGTGCTGCTGGGGACCAAGCTGTTCCTGCCGCAGGACATCTTCCAGAGCGTGCTGTTTGCCGGCATGGGCGGCATCTTGCTGTACCTGCTGGTCGATAGCGTGGATGCGCTGTTCGAATCAGAAGAGGACGAAAACGGAGTCAGCGTCGCCAAACGCTCGGGCGTGGCTGCGTTCTTGTACCTGGAAGTGCTGGATGCGTCCTTCTCCTTCGATGGCGTGATCGGCGCGTTCGCGATTACCCGTGACGTGGTCATCATCATGCTGGGCCTGGCGATCGGCGCGATGTTCGTGCGCTCGATGACGGTCTATCTGGTGCACAAGGGCACGCTGGACGAGTTCGTATTCCTGGAGCACGGCGCGCACTACGCTATCGGCGTGCTGGCGATCATCATGCTCATCGGCACGGTGCAGCATGTGCCGGAAGTGCTGACCGGCCTGATCGGTGTGGCTTTCATCGCGGCATCGGTGTGGTCATCGATCCGCTACCGCAAGCGGCATCTGGCTGGCGACAGCGCGTAGCCGACTGTCGTTCGCTGCGTTCGGCAGGGAACGACGCTGGTACGGCCAGGTCCACAGCGTCGCGCGACGCCGGCCTGGCCGGCAGCGCGCTGCGCCTGCCGCATGTCTGGCCAGCGTGTCTGACACGATAAAGCCGCCTTTTTCCCGCATTTCCTTTATCAGGTGAAGTTATGCGTCGTTTGCCCGTCTATCTATTGCTCGATACCTCCGGATCCATGCGCGGCGAGCCGATCGCTGCGGTCAATGTCGGGCTGCGTGCCCTGGTGACCTCGCTGCGGCAGGATCCATCGGCCCTGGAGAGCGTACACATCTGTTTGATGACCTTCGACGCGGACGTGAAGACCATCCTGCCGCTGACGCCGCTGGACCAGTTGCAATTGCCGGAAATCACCACGCCCGATTCGGGTCCCACCATGCTCGGCAAGGCGCTGGAGCATGTCTGCGAGCGTGTGGATCTGGAAGTGCGTCGTTCCAGCGAAGACGCCAAGGGCGATTGGGCGCCGCTGCTGTTTGTGATGACCGATGGCAGTCCCACCGATCTGCAGGTGTTCGAAGAACAGATTCCCGAACTGCGCAAGCGCAACTTCGCCAACATCATCGCCTGTGCGGCGGGGCCCAAGGCCAAGTCGACGTACCTGTCCATGTTCACCGCCAATGTGTTTGCGCTGGATACGCTGGACAGCGCGTCGTTCACCAGCTTCTTCAAGTGGGTGTCGGCAGCGGTCAGCGGTGGCAGCCGGAGCCAGGGCACCCCGGAGAGCACGGCGCTGCCGCCGCCGCCGAGCGAAATCCAGCTGGTGCTGTAAGCGCAGTTGCCGTGTTGTTGAGTCGCTGTCTTCGTTGCGGAGTTTGAGATGCGTCGCCTTCCGATCTATTTCCTGCTCGACGTCTCCGAGTCAATGATCGGGGAAAACCTGTATCGGCTCGAAGAAGGCCTGTCGCATATCGTGGCGACGTTACGGACCGATCCGCACGCGCTGGAAACAGCGTGGATTTCGATCATCGCCTTCGCCGGCCAGGTGCGCCGGTTGCTTCCACTGACCGAACTGACGAGCGTGGTCGTGCCCAGCCTGCCGGCGGGCGGTGGGACCTCGCTGGGCCGGGCGATGAACTACCTGATGGACGAGGTAGACGCCTCAGTGCGCCGCAACAGCCCTGAGCGCAAGGGCGACTGGAAGCCGATCGCCTTCCTGATCACCGATGGCAAGCCAACCGACGATATCGCGCCGGCACTGTCGCGCTGGCAGCAGCACTACGCCAGCCGCGTCTCATTGGTGGCGGTCTCGATCGGGCGCAATGCCGACCTGGGAGTGCTCAGCCAGTTCACCGATGCCGACAAGGTGCTGACGCTCGATGACAGCAGCGACGGTGCGTTCCAGCGCTTCATCGCCTGGGTCACGCAATCGGTACAGGCGCGTAGCCGCAGCGTGGGCGATGTGGCCAAGGAAGAGCAGCTGCCGGACGCCGATGTGTCGATCCTGAAGAAGCTCAATCTGGACAAGCCGATGGAGCGCGTCGACGAGTCCAACGCCTACTTCGTGTCAAAGTGCCAGCGTAGCGAATTGCCGTATATCTCGCGCTACGAGCCCATGCATCAATCCTTCGATGTCGGCAGCGCGCAACTCAGTGCCACCACGTATCGGTTGGTGGGCTGCTATCCGGTCAAGAACAGTTATTTCGAGATGTCGTCGGAGGCGCCCAACTTCGCCACGGTGGAGTCGGACCAGATCTTCGGCACGCCAAGTTGCCCGCATTGCGGAAACCGGATCGGATTTGCGATGTGTTCCTGCGGCAATACGTTCTGCGTTGCCGGGGAAGGGGAGCAGACCTGCCCATGGTGCAAGCAACGCGCCTATTTCGGCTGTTTCGCCGATGGGGAATCGGTCGAAATCTCGCGTGCACGGGGCTAGCTGATGTCGCCATTGCCACCACCTGCGCCACCGGCGCGCGCACAGGCGCAGGCCGCCCTGGCCGAGGTGCTTGGCAGCTACCTCCGTCAGCATGGCGTTGCGCCGGAACCGGCCCGGCTCCGGCAGCTGCTGCAGGAAGCGCCGGTGCTGGAGTTGCTGCATTGGCTCGACGCCACCGCCTTGCGCATGGCGCCGCCGCTGGCAGGCGCGTTGGCATCCACGCCCCCGCCCGCTCCCTCCCCGACTGCCGCGGCGCAGGTTGCAACGGTACCGAGTCAAGCCGGGCAGACCCCGATCGAGTCGTTCACGCTGGGCGAGATGGATGCTCCTGCGGTACCGGCGTCGGCTACTGGCGTGGCGGTCGATGCGCTCTTCGTGGCGCCCGCCACCACCGCAGCCACAACGGCGCTGCGGTGGCGATTTGCCAACGCCACCGCGGGCACGCCGTATCGCGCTCAGGCCACGCCGGTCAGCGATCCGCAGCGGCCCCAACTTCAGTACCGCCTGGTGGCCGTGGAGGGCCTTCAGGGAAGCGGCTTGCGCTTCGACGCCGCGGACGGCGTCCTGTCCGGTGTGCCGAGCACCGCCACGGCGACCGGTGAAGAAATGCATTTTGCGGCGCGGTTCGTGGCGGTCGACGCCGCAGGGGGCGCCCCAGTGCATGCCGGGGTGGCCAGCCTGCTGGTCAATCCAGACCCGCGCGCGCTGTGGAAGCAGCGAGAGCCGGATGCAGCCTTGGGCCTGCGTAAATCGCATACCGCAACGGCGTACGCGCAGATTGCTGGCGCGCAGGTGGTCGCCGCCAGTGTGCGCGGGCGGTCACATGCCAATACGGCCAGCTTCCGCGAAGACGATTTCGCCATTGCCACCGACCGAGATGCACGCTGGCTGGTCTGCGCGGTGGCAGATGGCGCCGGGTCGGCGCCGCTGTCGCGACGCGGCTCGGAGCTGCTGACCCGGCATGCCGTCACCACGCTGGCGGCGCACCTGGATGGCATCGAATGCTGGGCGCACAACCAGGCGCTGCAGTGGCCGCAGCACGCCGAGGTCCTGCCCCGGCTGCAACCCCGTCTGTTGCAGGCCGTGTGCGCCAGCCTGGTCTCGGCCAACCAGGCACTGGTCCAACACGCCTCCTTGCTTGGTGTCGATGAAAGTGCACTGGCCTCGACGCTGATGCTGACCGCCGTGCGGCCCTGCGGCGCGCAGCTGCTGGTCCTCAGCTACTGGATCGGTGATGGCGCCGCAGCAGCCTACGACGCTGCCACTGGCCAAGTGCAGTTGCTCGGGCATGCCGACGCCGGTGAGTACTCCGGTCAAACCCGGTTTTTCCTTTCCGATGCGTTAGCCGGCGATCCGCAGGCGGCCGTGCAGGCGCGCTTGCGCTGTGTGTGGCTGCCCGCAGGCGCGAAGGTGATCCTGATGAGTGACGGGGTGTCCGATCCCAAGTTCGGCACCGAGCGTGCCCTGCAGGACCCTGCGCAGTGGCAGCACTGGTGGCAGACCGATATTGCGCCGCAGCTGCACGCTGAGCAGGGCAGTGCGCGCTGGTTGGACGCGCTGGTGGACTATCTCGGCTTTTGGTGCCCGGGCGAGCATGACGATCGGACCTTGTTGATGATTCAGACGGAGCGGGTGCAATGAGCGCTGCCATCATCCGGACCACCGCCCACGATGGCAGCGCTGTCGAGTTCTACGACCAGCTGCGCGGCAGTGGCGGGCTGAAGGATTGCTATTTCAGCGTGGACGGCAGCTATGTGGTGCTGTTTTTTCGCCAGCCGCCCGATGCCAACGTGCGCGAGCGGATTGCCAATATCGTTGGCCGTTTCCGCGACGGTATCTTCAATCAGGTTGGTGGCGAGTACTGGAGCGGCATGTTCTGTTGGCCGCAACGTACCCTGGAATGGAATGGCCGCTTCGGCCTGGTTGCGCCGATGTACGCGCGGCATTTCTTCTTCGAACATGGCTCGCGCAATGGCGATGTGCTGCAGATCGTCGGCCGCGAGAAAGAAGGCAAGTGGTTCGCCTCTGCCAATAATCGCAGCAAGTATCTGGATCCGCGCGAACTGGGGAGCTGGGCCAGCCACCTGCGCATCTGCCTGCTGATTGCCCGCGCAGTCCGCCGCCTGCATATGGCCGGGCTTGCGCATTCCGATCTGTCCTACAAGAACGTGCTGGTCGATCCGGTTGGCGGCAACGCCTGCATCATCGACATCGATGGGCTGGTGGTGCCAGGGAAATATCCGCCGGATGTGGTCGGGACGCCGGACTTCATTGCGCCGGAGGTCGTCGCTACCGCCAGCCTGCCCAAGCACGACCCGCAGCGGAGCCTGCCCTGCATCCAGACCGATCTGCATGCGCTGGCCACCCTGATCTACATGTACCTGCTGTATCGCCATCCATTGCGTGGCGGCAAGGTGCACGACCCGGATGCCACGCGCGACGAAGAGTTGGCGATGGGCGAACGCGCGCTGTTTGTGGAGGATCCGCAGGATGCGTCCAATCGGGTGCGCTTGAGCGATGTGCGCAGCAGCGAACTGCCTTGGGCCGATACCGCCACGCGCCCGTATACGCTGACAGGCCCCTACCTGTCGCCGCTGTTTCTGCGCGCCTTTACCGTCGGGCTGCGTGATCCGCAGCAGCGGCCGCAGGCCTCGGAGTGGGAAGACGCGCTGGTGCGCACCGTCGATCTGCTGCAGCCATGCACCAATGCCCGGTGCGAGCAGGGGTGGTATGTCTTCGACAACACGTCGCGGCCGCGCTGTCCGTTCTGCTCCACGCCCTATCCCAATGCGTTGCCGGTGCTGGATCTATATTTCTCCACGCACACGCCCGGTCAGTTCCGGCCGGAAAATCATCGTTTGGTGGTGTACACAGGTCAGTCCCTGTTTCCCTGGCATGTCAATCGACATGTCGCGCCCAATGAAAAGCTGGCCCTCGAGCAACGGCGACGCGTGGGCTACTTCGTGCTGCACGAGCAGCGCTGGTATCTGGTCAATGAGGCGATGCCCGAGCTCTACGATGCGTCCGGCGGCATGCTGGTCCCCATCGGCGAGAAGGTGGAGCTGACACAGGGGCGGCAGCTGCTGCTGTCGCGTGCGGAGGGTGGGCGCCTGCTGCATGTGCAACTGGTCCAGGCCGACGCGGGAGCCAATGCCGCTGCGGTTGACTAGACCTGCGGGGCAGGTCACTCTTTCGACCTGCAAATTGCACAGCGGCTGCGCCGATGCAGCGGTACAGCGCAGACGGGCCAGGCCAGGGAGGGGCAGTGACGAATCTACAGATCGGACAGAACATCGCCCTTGAGGGCGACCGCCTCGACGCGCAGATCGTGGTCGCTGGCGCGCCTTCCGGCATGGACCTGGATGTCAGCGCATTCGTCCTGAACGCCCAGAGCCAGGTCATCGATGACAGCGCTTTCGTTTTCTATGGGCAGCCCAGCTTTCAGGCAGGCGCAGTCACGCTCGATGCCGCCGCGCGGCGGGTGAGCGTGCAGCTGTCGGCGTTACCGGCAGCGGTCGAGCGCGTGGCCGTTGCGATCACCATCGATCAGGGGATACGGCGTGCGCAGCGCTTTGCGCAGCTGCAGCATCTGACCCTGGAGGTGACGGGCGGTGGCCAGGCTTGCAGCTTTGCCCCGCCGCTGGTCGGCATGGCAGAGACGGCGTTGATCCTGGCCGAGTTCTATCGGCGCAACGGCCAGTGGAAGCTGCGCGCGGTGGGGCAGGGATTTACCGGGGGGCTGGGCCCGCTGGCAAAGCATTTCGGCGTGGATGTGGCTGACGATCCGGACGCGACCACTACCACGTCCGCACCGGCACCTGCAGCTGTGCCGCCGCCTGTGCCGGTCGCCCCGCCGCCGCCGCCGCCGGTAAATCTGTCCAAGATCGTGCTGGAGAAATCCAAGCCGGTCGCACTGGAGAAAGCGTCAGGCAAGTTTGGTGAGATTGCGGTCAACCTGCGCTGGAGTCGCGGTGGTGGCCTGTTTTCGCGTGCCATCGATCTGGATCTTGGCGCGATGGTGGAAATGCAGGACGGAGACAAGACGGTCATCCAGGCGCTGGGCGGCAATTTCGGCAGCCTGGCGCAGATGCCGTACGTCAAGCTCATGGGCGACGATCGCAGCGGCAGCTCCGGTCAAGGCGAATTCCTGCACCTCAATGGCGATGAGTGGTCGCGCATCAAGCGCGTGTTGATCTTCGCCTTTATCTACGAGGGCACCCCCAATTGGTCCAACGCCAATGGCGTGGTGACCATCCGTACCCCGGGCCAACCTGAGCTGGAAGCGCGCCTGGACAGCCCGAACAATCGCGACGGCATGTGCGCCATTGCCCTGCTCGAAAATAGCAACGGCACCCTTCGTGCAACCAAACAGGTGGAATATTTCACCGGGCACGACACGATGGATCAACGGTTCGGCTTTGGTTTTGAATGGAGAGCCGCTCGCAAGTAGCCGGTTTGTCGCGTCCGGCGGGCGCTGCCGTGTGTCCGTGGACGATCACCCGCGTTTCCCAGGAACCGCAAGGTTCTGATTCTTACCCCGTAAATCTAAGGAGTTCAGTATGAGCGTCAGTCTTTCCAAGGGCGGTAACGTCAATCTCAGCAAGGAGGCACCTGGCCTGAGCGAAGTGGTTGTGGGCCTGGGCTGGGATCCGCGCGCCACCGACGGTAGCGAATTCGATCTGGATGCCAGTGCATTCCTGCTCAAGCCGGACGGCAAGGTGCCTGACGACAGCAGCTTCATCTTCTACAACAACAAGACCTCCGCGGACGGTTCGGTCGTGCACCAGGGCGACAACCGCTCCGGCGCCGGCGAAGGCGATGACGAGCAGATCACTGTCGCGCTCAACGGCGTCCCCGCCGCTGTCGACAAAGTGTCTTTTGCAGTCACCATCCACGAGGCCGAAGGCCGTCGCCAGTCGTTCGGCATGGTGGGCAATGCGTACATCCGCGTCGTCAACAAGGCCGACAACAAGGAACTGGCGCGCTACGACTTGACCGAAGACGGCTCCACCGAAACGGCGATGATTTTCGGCGAGCTGTACCGCAATGGCACCGACTGGAAGTTCCGTGCGGTTGGCCAGGGTTTCAAGGGTGGCCTGGGTCCGCTTGCTGCACAGTACGGCGTCAACATCGGTTGATTCCGCATGGGTCGCTGCGTTGGCGCAGCGGCCACGAAGATGGATCATCAGTGGCCGCGCGAATGCAGATTCGCGCGGCCACCTTCACACCGGGCCCGGCTCGGTGATGACTCAAGGAGACTGCAATGAGCGTTAGTTTGAGCAAGGGACAGCGGATCTCGCTGAGCAAGGAAGGCGGCGCACAGCTGACCAAGGTGGTCATGGGGCTGGGTTGGGATGCAAAGAAGACCAAGGGGTTCTTGGGGTTTGGCCAGCGTGACCAGTCGATCGATCTGGACGCCTCGTGCCTGATGTTCAACGATGCCAATCAGCTGGTCGACCAGATCTGGTTCCAGCAATTGGACTCGCGTGACGGCAGCGTTCGACATACCGGCGACAACCGCACCGGTGATGGCGATGGCGACGACGAGCAGATCGTCGTGCAGCTGGACAAGATTCCGACCGGAATCAAGAGCCTGGTGTTCATCGTCAACAGCTTCACCGGCCAGAGTTTTGCGGAAATCGAAAACGCGTTCTGCCGCCTGGTGGATGCCAACGGCAACAAGGAAGTCGCACGCTACAACCTGTCGTGCCAGGGCAATCACACTGCCCAGCTGATGGCCAAGCTGTACCGCCATGAAAACGACTGGAAGCTGCATGCCATCGGCGAGTCCTGCTCCGGCCGGACGTTCCACGACATGCTGCCGGTCATCAACGGCCAGCTGTAAACGGTTAGTTGTAAACATCCAGGACGGCTGCCGCGCCTGCGGCGCCGTCCTTATCGGTCGGCACCATGCGCGGGGCCGCGTTTGATCTTTCGAGTATCCGTATGTCACTTCCCCACGCACGCGTCTGGTTCAACCGGCACTACGCGACTATTGCACGCATCATCGATCATCTTCGTGGCGAGGCCGAGCCGCTGCCGATCTGGACATGCGTCTCCCATCGGCAGGAGAACTTCCGCGGCTTTGCCCGTGCCGACCATGCCTTGCTCGAACCTGCGGGCCTGAACCCGGCTGACTATCTGCAGTGGTGCTATCAGGTGGTGCAACAGCTGCAGATCACCCACCTGGTGCCCGGCTACGAGCAGAGCCTGCTCACCCGCCACCGCGCGGAGTTTGCGGCGCTGGGCTGCCAGATCGTGCATGCAGCGCCTGCGGACATCCTTCCCAACCTGCATCACAAGCAATGGGTCTACGCGGCAGTGGACGGGTTGGTACCGCTGCCGGAGTACCGCTATGTAACCACGCTGCCGGAGGCGGTTGAGGCGGTCGAGCAGCTGAGCGCGAATGGGGCGGTATGCGTCAAGCCCACCGTGTCGGTATATGGCAAGGGCTTCTATCGACTGGTGGACGGGATCGAGCCGAGCACCTATGCCTGCAGCCCGCAGGAATGGATCGGGCGCATGCAGCGCCTGCCAGAGTTTGAGCCGCATCTGGTAATGCGCTATCTGCCCGGTGTGGAGTACAGCGTGGACATCGCCGCGCGCGATGGCGAGGTGCTGGCATGTGTGGTGCGCCAGAAGGATCCCAACAGCAAGGTGCAGCAGCTTTCCATGCGCGCGGATCTGGTGGGCTTTGCCACCGCGATGGTGAAGCGCTTTGGCGCCAACGCGCTGATCAACGTGCAGTTCAAGGACGACATCGCTGGTGCGCCGATGTTGCTGGAAATCAATCCGCGTGCGGCCGGTGGGATCGGCATGAGCTGCATGTCCGGCATCAATCTTCCGCATATTGCGTACCGGGCCTGCATCTTCCCCGAATTGCCGGTGCATGTTCCTGCGCCACGCCTGGGCATTCGAGTGACCGAGATCTCGCTCGCGGTGGAGCTGCCCGATGCGCATCCCTTGCCTGGCACGGTGATGTCGAAGGTTGCGGTCGACGCATGAGCACGCTGCAGGTCACCTTGCCCACCGGCACGTTGCACTGCGCCGGCCAGCCCGGCAATCGCCGTGCGCTGACCGATATCTGTGGCGTTGGTGCGCGCCGCAATCCCAAGCGCGGCTTCGTCTTCGTCTCCAAGGTACTGGGCAAGCACTGGCCCGCCTCGCCGTCCACGATGGCGCAAGTGCAGGCCGAGCTTGCGGTGCAGATTCCGGTGCCGGCCGATGAGATGGTCTTGTTTGTGGCGCTGGCCGAAACCGCAACCGGTCTGGGTCACGGGGTGTTCGAAGCGTTCCTGCAACGCGCCGGCAGCCGGGCGATGTTTCTCCAGACCACCCGCTACCCGCTCGACGGCGCGCAGGTGCTGCGCTTCGAGGAAGAACATAGCCATGCCACCCAGCAGTTTCTCTACCTGCCCGAGTCGCCCGCGCTGCGTGCGGCGCTCGAACAGGTGAGCACGGTGGTGCTGGTGGATGACGAGGCGACCTCGGGCCGGACCTTCTTGAACCTGGCAACCGCCTTGCGAGCGGTGTGCCCGCGCCTGCGCACGGTACACCCGGTGGTGCTGACCGATTTTTCCGAAGGCCGTGTGCAGGCGTTGCTGTCCGCGCTGCCAGGCATTGCCGAGGTTGCGCCGATCTCGCTGTGGTCCGGCACGCACCGTTTCGAACGTGATCCTGTGGCTGTGCTGGCACCGGCACCGGTGGCCTACGCAGCGGTGGCCTGCCGTCGGCAGCATGTCAGCGCCTACACCGCCCGCCTGGGTCTGGCCGCCGCCATCGCGCTGCCGGACGCGCTGGTGCAGGCTTGCCATGCGGCGCTGGACCAGCGTCCGGTCCTGGTGATTGGTACCGGCGAATGCATGTATCCGGCGCAACGGCTGGCGCAGGCGCTGGAGGCGCTGGGTCATGCGGTGGTGGTGCAATCGACCACGCGCTCGCCGCTGATGCAGGCCGGCGCCATCGACGACATCGCCATGGTGGAGGACGTGTATGGCGAGGGGATTCCCAACTATCTCTACAACCTGACGCGTTCCCCGGGCGCGGTGCGGATCGTGGTGCACGAAAGCCGCGAGCGCGCCTGCGTTGACCGACTGGTGCAGCAGCTGCAGGCCATCGAAGTGGATCTGGTCGAGCAGCGGGTCACCACGCCGATGCAGGCGGTGGCCTAGATGTATCAGGTGGCCTTGGTCGATCTGGACGACACCCTGTTTTCATCGTTGCGCAAGCAGCCGCAGGCAGAGGGGCTGGAGCCGGCGGCGTTGTTGGTCGATGGCACCGCGGTGAGCTACACCTCGCCGCGCCAGCGCGTGTTCGCACAGTGGCTGCGGCAGGCCGATCTGGTGGTGCCGGTCACGGCGCGCACGCTCGATACGTTCGCGCGCGTGCTGCTGCCTTTCCACGGCCCGGCGATCGTGGCCCATGGCGCTACCATTGTGGATGCGCAGCGGCAGATCGACCCGGTGTGGGCGGCAACGATCCAGACCCAGATGCAGGCACAGCTGCCGGTCCTGCAGCAGCTGCAACAGGCCTTGTCGGACCGCTTCGGCGATGCGCTGGAGGTCAGCATTGCCGGCGCGCCGCAGCAGCCGGCGTATCTGGTGGCGCGCGAGCCTTCGCGCGACGAACAGGCGGTGCGCAGGATTTCCGACCAGGTCATCGCGCCATGGGTGGCGCAGCATCCCGGATACACCCATCACGTCAACGGACGCAATCTGGCGGTGCTGCCACCGTGCGTGGACAAGCGACTGGCGGTGCGGTATCTGCTGGACGGGCTACGCCAGCAGCATGGCGAGCTGTTCGTGGTGGGAGCAGGCGATAGCGTGACCGATCTGCCGTTCATGTCGCTGTGCGATCTGGCGATCGTGCCCACCGGGTCGCAGGCCTGGGCGCAGGTGCGCGGCCTGGTTGACGGGGCGCACGCATGACATCGGTCGGGTTTTCGGGCAGCTATGCGCCAGGTGATGTGACCTTTCTGCTGACCCAGATCGCCGTCGCGCCGATGGCGGATCTGCAGGAAAAAGAACGCCTGATCCAGGGGGGGCGCACGCATTATTCGGAAATGCTGACGCCGGAGCAGTTGCCAGCTCCGGAATACCTGGCCTTGTTCCGCAGTGCCGTGGCGCGTCATCTGCCCACGATGGCGCGCGACCTGCTGCAACTGGCGAGCGCGGTGCGGCAACGGCATGCGCGTCCGGTGCTGGTATCGCTGGCGCGTGCCGGCACGCCGATCGGGGTGGCATTGCGGCATGTGTTTGCCAGCCGCTGGGGCATGGACGTGCCGCATTATTCGATCTCGATCCTGCGCGGCCGTGGGATCGACCGCGTGGCGCTGGCCCACCTGTGCGCGCAGCACGATCCGGCATCGTTGGTGTTCGTTGACGGCTGGACCGGCAAGGGAGCGATCACCGCCGAATTGCATGCCTCGGTGGCGGGCTTCAATGCCGCGCAGGGCACGCAGGTGTCGTCGGATCTGTTTGTGCTGGTGGATCTTGCCGGGAGTAGCGCCGGCCACGGCTCAACCGAGGATTATCTGATTCCGTCGGCCATTCTCAATGCCACCGTGTCGGGCCTGGTCAGCCGTACCGTGCTCAATGCCAGCATTGCCCCCGGCCAGTTCCACGGCTGCGTGCTGTACCAGGACCTGCGCGCGGGCGACATGTCGCAATGGTTCGTTGCGCAGTTGCTCCAGGCGGCAGCAGCGCTGCCTGCGCCGGTGCATGATGGCGCCGCGCAACCGGCGCAACGTCGCGCGGCTGCACTGCGCTGCACCGATAGCCTGCACCAGTTGCGCGCGGCATTTGCAGTGCGCGATGACCACTGCCTGAAAGTGGGCATTGGCGAGACCACCCGGGCAATGCTGCGACGTGCCCCGCGCGCGCTTTGCCTGCAACGCCCGGACGATGCCGATACCGCTCATCTGCGCTGGCTGGCGCAGACCCGCGGGATTGACGTAAACATTCTTTCCAGCCTGCCATTGAAGGCGGCTGCGGTCATCAAGGATCTGCGACATGTCTGAAGCCTATCGGTTGGGCGCCTCGCTGTACGTGCCTGCGACCAACGACAATCTTTCCGAAGTGCTGTCGGGACGTCAGTTTCCGCAGGCGCGTTCGCTGATCGCCTGCACCGAGGATGCGGTGTCGTCCACCGACCTGCCGCATGCGATGAGTCACATCCGACGCACCTTGTCGACCTTGCCACCACGGTCGCACGGCCCGCTGCGGTTCATTCGTCCGCGCAATGCCGAAGTGCTTGGGCAATTGCTGGCGATGCACGACATCGACCGCGTACACGGGTTCGTGCTGCCCAAGATCGATACCGACACGCTGGCCGCTTATGAGCGGCAGCTGGCCGATCACGATTTTTGCATCATGCCGACCCTGGAGACGCCGCAGGCGATGGACCCGTTGGGGCAGCGCGAGATCCGTGGCTGCCTGCAGGGCAGCCCGTTGAGTTCGCGGGTGTTGGCTGTGCGTATCGGCGGCAACGACCTGCTGAGCATGCTGGCAATGAAGCGGGTACGCGGCACCACGATCTACGACACCCCGGTGGGCCTGGTCATTCAGCAACTGGTTCTGGCATTCCGGCCGTACGGCTTCCAGCTCACCGCGCCGGTCTACGATTTCTTCGACGATCCGCAGACATTGCGGCGTGAACTTGCCATCGATACCGCGATGGGGCTGGTCGGCAAGACCGCGATCCATCCGATGCAGATCCCCGTGATCGAGGACGGGCTGCGGGTTAGCGACGAAGACTTACGCGCTGCGCGCGAGGTGCTCGGCGCCACCACGGCCGTCTTCAAATCCAATGGCGGCATGGTCGAGAAGGCCGTCCACACCCGTTGGGCGCAGGCCATCATTGCGCGACAGGCGATCGTGGCGCTGTGAGTCAGTGAGTCGTGGCTGGCCAGTCAGGCCAGCAGGACAGGTGCAGGCTGCGCGCCTAGGCTGGTTGGATCAGTCAGGTGCGGTCCCTTGCTGAGTGCAGGGGCGCTTGCAAAACTGTGACCGCCTGCAACCAGTGCGTGTGCGGCAGCCAACCCAACCGAACCCAACTGGTCAGCAAAAATGCCCGTTTGGGCCTTGACTGCGCAGTCGAATTGGCGGGTCCTGCGGCCTGGCGACGACCGTTCGTCAGACAGTGCTTTGTGCCACAAGGGTTTGCGGTTTTTTCCTACATTTGGTGTTGACCCCTCCCAGCTACCCCACTATCTTGGGGGAGTCGGTGGTTGGCTGCCCCAAGCAGCTGGACCTGAAAGAGCACGAACTGCGGTAGGTACGCGGTCGATCAGCCTCCTCGCCGCAACCGCATTCGGTTTCATCCAGTCATCCAGGGCAGCGCCGTGGAGCGGACTGCGTGGGCCGATGGGGTTGCGGTTGTTTCGCCACTGACCACCACGCGACAGCACACCGCGCGGTGGCGGCCGTGGAATCTCCGGTAAGGAGATGGCTGGTGATGGCGATGCCGCCGCAGACTGCGTGTCTTGCGTGCTGGTCGTCCCGCACCGTCATCGCTGTCCAGGGAGTCCGGAACCGGTCGTAGCCCGTCCCCGAGCGGGTTCGTGTGCCTACGCATGGAGGACGCATGACCACCAACGACACCCTTGCCGCGATCGCCGCCGGTACCCTAACCAACACCAGCGTTCCCGCCAGTGTCAGCGCGCCCGCCCGTAGCGCGCCGGAGTTGACCGACCCGTCGGACGTCGTGCCGCCCCCCCGCCAAGCCATTGCAATGCACGCACAGACCATCGAAGAACAAACCGTTTCCACCTGGATCACCAAGGAAGCCGGCAATCGCAAGATTCCGTTCGAGCCGGAGCGCCTGGAGCGCGCCATCGATCAGATCCATGCCGAGTTCCCGCAGCTGGACGTGGCCGACTACAAGCGTTCGGTGTTCGGCTTTGTCGATCGCAAGGACAGCGTCAATGCCGACGACCTGGTCGACCACCTGATCCGCGAGGCCGAAGCCCGCGTCGATCTGACCACCCCGGAGTGGGAGCACTTCGCTGCGCGTCTGTACCTGCGCCGCCTGTACAAGCGCGCCAGCCGCAACCGCTTCTACGACGCCAGCCAGAAGTACGGCTCGTTCGTTGGCCTGCAGGAAAGTCTGGCCGACCGTAATGTCTATTCCAACGACATCCTGCGCCGCTATTCCAAGGACGAGCTGATCGAAGCCGGCAAGATGATCGCGCCCGAGCGCGACACCTTGTTCGCCTACAACGGCCTGTACCTGCTGGCCACCCGTTACCTCGCCACCGACAACTCGCGCGGCGTGTTCGAGCTGCCGCAGGAGCGTTGGCTGACGATTGCGCTGTACCTGATGCAGGATGAGATCGGCACCGGCAAGGGTAGCCGCGAGCGCCGCATGCAGCTGGTGGGCGAGGCCTACTGGGCGCTGTCCAACCTGTACATGACCGTGGCAACGCCGACGCTGGCCAACGCCGGCAAGGTCGGCGGCCAGCTGTCGAGCTGCTTCATCGACACCGTCGACGACAGCCTGCAGGGCATCTACGACTCCAACACCGACGTGGCGCGCGTGTCCAAGCACGGCGGCGGCGTGGGCGCGTACCTGGGCTATGTGCGTTCGTCCGGTTCGGCGATCCGCGGCGTGTCCAATTCGTCCGGCGGCGTGGTGCCGTGGATCAAGCAGCTCAACAACACCGCCGTGTCGGTGGATCAGCTGGGCCAGCGCAAGGGCGCCATCGCGGTCTATCTGGACATCTTCCACCGCGACATCGAGTCGTTCCTGGATCTGCGCTTGAACAACGGCGACCAGCGCCTGCGCGCGCACGACGTGTTCACCTCGGTTTGCATCCCGGACCTGTTCATGGAAGCGGTCGAGCGTCGCGGCGACTGGTACCTGTTCGATCCGCATGAGGTCAAGCGGGTCAAGGGCTGGTACCTGCAGGATTTCTACGACGAGAAGAAGGGCGACGCCAACAGCAGCTTCCGTCGCAAGTACGAAGAAGTCGTTGCCGACGAGCGCATCACGCGCAAGACCGTCAAGGCGATCGAAATCTTCAAGCGCATCATGGTCAGCCAGCTGGAAACCGGCAATCCGTTCATGTTCTATCGCGATGAAGTCAATCGCAAGAACCCGAACAAGCACGAGGGCATGGTCTATTCGTCCAACCTGTGCACCGAGATTCTGCAGAACATGAGCCCGACGCGGATGATGCAGGAGATCATCAGCGGCAATCAGATCGTCACCACCAAGAAGGCGGGCGATTTCGTCGTGTGCAACCTGTCCTCGATCAACCTGGGCCGCGCAATCATCGCGCAGGACGACCAGGCCGATCTGCTGGGCGCCGACGTGCTGGAGCGGTTGATCCCGATCCAGGTGCGCATGCTCGACAACGTGATCGATCTCAATCAGCTGCCGGTGCCGCAGGCCACGATCACCAACCAGAAGTACCGCGCCATCGGCCTGGGCACCTTCGGTTGGCATCACCTGCTGGCGCAGAAGGCCATCCATTGGAATGCCAAGGAAGCCGAGGATTACAGCGACGAACTGTATGAGCGCATCAACTACCTGACCATCCAGGCGAGCATGGAGCTGGCCAAGGAAAAGGGCACCTACAGCGTGTTCCGCGGCAGCGACTGGCATAACGGCGAGTACTTCCGTGCGCGCGATTACAACAGCCCGCAGTGGCTGGAGTTGTCGGCACAGGTGTCGGTCAATGGCGTGCGCAATGCGTGGATGCTGGCCGTGGCGCCGAACATGAGCACCGCGCAGATCGCCGGCTCCACCGCCTCGATCGATCCGATCTACAGCGCGTTCTACTACGAAGAAAAGAAGGACTTCCGTCGTCCGGTCGCCGCTCCGGGCCTGTCGCTGGAAACCTGGCCGTACTACGAAAAGGGTGCCTACAAGGTCGACCAGTTCGCCAGCGTGCGCCAGAACGCGCGTCGTCAGCGCCACATCGACCAGTCGATCAGCTTCAACTTCTACGTGCCCAGCACCATCCGTGCGAGCACGTTGCTGGATCTGCACATGACCGCCTGGCGCGAAGGCTTGAAGACCACGTATTACGTGCGCTCCAACGACATCGATATCAGTGAGTGCGAGTGGTGTAGTAGCTAAGCGCATTCGCGCTTCGCTTCCACGGTTCGCGTTGCGAACCGTGGACCCTGCTTCACCAGCTCCCACACCCCGCGCCTTCGGCGCGCCCCCTAACTTAGGGGGCTTTCCTCCAGCGCGATTTTGCCGCCGTCGTCCCGCTCCACACGCGAGCTAGACCCGGAACACGAATAGAGAAACCCATGTCCGCAACACCGCTTGAGCGCATCAAGATTCTGGAGCCGCGTCACCCGAACCGTTCGACCAGCATCATCAATGGTCAGACCTCCGGCATCCTCAACTGGAACGACATTCCGTACCCGTCCTTCTATCGGGCGTACAAGGAGCTGTCGACCAACTTCTGGATCCCCGACGAGGTGGACATGAAGGGCGATGCGCGCCAGTACAACGAGCTGTCGTCGCGCGAAAAGAATGCCTACGATTCGATCATCGGCTTGCTGGCCACGCTGGATTCGCCGCAGACGCGCTTCATCTACAATGTCGCCGAATACATCACCGACCCGGCCGCGCATGCCAATGCCGCGATCATCGGCCAGCAGGAAGTGATCCATAACGAGAGCTACAGCTACGTGCTGGCCTCGATCACCGGCCTGGCCGATCAGAACCGCGTGTTCGAGCTTGCGCGCACGCATCCGACCATCATCAAGCGCAATGCGCCGATCATGGGCGCCTACGACGACTTCCTGCGCGACAAGACCGCCGAAACGCTGATCCGCGCGCTGATCCAGTCCTCGATCCTGGAAGGCATCAACTTCTATTCCGGCTTTGCGTATTTCTACAATCTGGTCCGCCAGAACCGCATGACCGGCACCGGCAAGATCATCAGCTTCATCAACCGCGATGAGCTGGCGCATTCCAAGTTCATCAGCGAGCTGATTCGCGCCATCATCGGCGAGAACCAGGCGCTGCAGGGCGACCAGCTCACCGACTACGTGCACAAGGCGTTCGAGCACGCGATCGATCTGGAAACGGTGTGGACCGCCGAAGTGCTGGACGGCATCGACGGCATCGACGTGGACGAGATGATCCGCTACGTGAAGTACCGCGCCAACAAGATGGCCGGCATGCTCGGCATCGAGAAGCTGTATGAAGGCGCCAACGACAACGTGATGCCGTGGATCAAGGCCTACGCCGACAACTTCACCGAAACCAAGACCGACTTCTTCGAGATGCGCAATGCGTCGTACAAGAAGACCAATTCGGATAATGGGTTCGACGATTTGTAGCAGAAGAAGCAAAAAAGAACCCGCCACTGTGGGCGGGTTCCAGATCGATCTTTTACAACTTAGCTGATTAGATCTGCCGGGTCGTGGACTGTGCGCGCTAACGCACATTTCGCCACCCGGGGCCCGGGATAGGCGGATGCCAGAGAGGCGATTCGCACTACACCAGATTTGGAGCTTCGTCAACAATTTGCACTCGCTGACAGCACGCATCCTACAGAGAGTTGGACGCCAGGCCTAGTGCCTTCGGTCACCTTTCGACAGGATGGGTAGTTCCATTTCTACCGGTTCGTTGCGCCTCTTAGTTCTATCAAGAGGTCAGCATGACAACTCACGCCAAGAGTGTGTTTGTGCATTCGTACACTAGGTTCCGTAATGGGCGCCTGGAGAACGTATGTCAGCACTTTCGTTCGCTACCCAATCATTGATTGGTAGTTGTTAACTGGGTAAATGGGAGGGGCGTCGGTGTACCGACGCCCCAATCTGAGTTGCTGTGTTGCTTTGGAGTTGGAAATGATCCCTACAGCTGTCAATGAAGGCTGTTACAGCGCCTCATTTGAGCGCCGGTAATGCCATAGTGAATAAATCAAATTATGAAGATCCTTCTTGCCGTAGCATCGCTTAGTGGCAATACCCGCGACGTAGCAAGGTTGGTCAGCGCTCGCTGCGCAGAGCATGGATTGGCACTGGATTGGATTGAGACCGACATGCAGACGCTTGCTGATGCGCCAGCTCCGCCAAGTCAATATGACCTGTTCATGCTTGGCACTTGGACGGACAACGGAGGGCGCACGCCGGCGGAAATGAAGTCTTTCATCATTGATATGGTAAAGCTGGTGGGAAAGCCTTCACACGTGGCGGTTTTTGGCACTGGCGAAACACAGTGGGGCGAGGAGTACTATTGCGGCGCCGTCCACCGCATTGCACAGTTCTTCGCCAGTACCTTTCCCGTTCTGACAATCGAGCAGATGCCTCACGGTGTAAGTGACGCAAACATCATCGCTACCTGGACTGATCAAGTCCTGGCCCATTGCCAACATAGTCCCCAAGATGCAAACCATTACAGTCACCTCGCCTGAACACTACGTAGCCACTTTGGCAGCCCACCCGCGTGCGCTCGTGGATTTCTATAAAGACGACTGCCCTGGCTGCCGCATGCTCGACATGTCGCTGGACAGATTTGCTAAAAGTGATGCCGCCAGTGGCGTGGCCTTGTTGAAGGTCAAGCTGGAAGTGGTAGGTCATGACTTCTTTCGGGATCTCGGCTTGCGCCAGACCCCAACTCTGTCGCTGTACCGCGACGGCAGCGAAGTGGCGCGCCTGCCTGGTTTCCAGTCGCCGGCGCAGGTAGAGACCGCGGTCAAGACCAGCCTCTGAACCTGCGTCTGCGCGCCACGTGCCAGCACGGCCTAGCGCTCCTGTAGGAGCGGCCCCGGCCGCGAGGGCATTACCGATACCACCCATCGCACCACCCGTGCGATGGATGCGCGGTGCACCTGCATGCAGCTGTCAATCGGCGGGCCGCCACGCGCAAGCCGGATGCCGGTGCCCGCCCATACGGCATGGCCTGCACTGCGCGCTCGCGCACGCCGCTGCGCCCATCGCGCCGCTTCCCGGCGCCGCCGCTGCTGCAATCGCGTCTGCACGCATCGACCAACCAATCCTCTCAACGGAATCCGCCATGTCAGACAGCCCGCAGACGCCACCGCCGACCGAAGTGCGCATGGTCGAAATCGTGTTCCCCAACCACACCAATCACATGGGCACGCTGTTCGGCGGGCAGGCGTTGGCGTGGATGGACAAGGCCGCGTTTCTGGCAGCCTCGCGCTATGCGCGGCGTGCGGTGGTGACCGCACGCTCGGACCAGGTGGATTTCAAGCTGCCGATCCGCCAGGGCCAAATGGTGGAAACCATCGCGCGGGTGGTGTCGGTTGGCCGCAGTTCGATCAAGGTGGAAGTGGAGCTGATCGCCGAAGACCTGCTCAGTGGCGCGCGTGAGCTGTGCACACGCGGGCACTTCGTGATGATCGCCCTGGATGCCGATGGCAAGCCGACGATGGTGCCGCCGTTGCCTGCTGCTGGCGCTAACTGATCAGGACCAGCCCGGTCACAGCCTCGCGAGCACTCGTCGGCTGCGAGCGGCGAGGGCGCACGCACCGCAGCGCGCACCCGGCACTCGCCGCCGCCACACCCGCTCGATGATTGCGCAGTTGCCAGCTGCTGGCGCTAGCTGATCAGGACCAGCGCGGTCACAGCGTCGCGAGCACTCGTCGGCTGCAAGCGGCGAGGGCGCACGCACCGCAGCGCGCACCCGGCACTCGCCGCAGCCACACCCGCTCGATGATTGCGCAGTTGCCAGATCGCCGCTGCTATTCCTGGACCTCGCGGTCCTCGCGCTTGGTTTCTTCCATCGCTTCGGGTTCCAGTTCTTCGGCGCTGCGATTGAGTTTGACGAACACGCCCCAGGCGATCAGCAACAGCGCAGCGCACAGGCCGACGGCAGCGGCATACGGCAGTTTGGCTGGGTCCTCGTGCATCAGCTCGAAGATCGATACCAGCGTTTCGATCGCCAACGCAATCACGATCACCACGAAGAACCGCGACAGATAGCGGCGCACGCGGGTGGGGCCACTGACTTTGACGTCGCGCAGGATCTCTTCTTCGAAGATGGTCTGGCCCAGCTCCAGCGTCACCAATGCCACGGTGAGCAGGCCGATCGCTTCCAGCACCACGTTGAAGCGGTCGCGCACCACCATGTCGCCGCCCGGGGTGAAGCCATGCCACAACTCCAAGCCGGCCATCCCCACCAGCCCCGCCGCGCACAGCACGAAAAACGCCAGGATCACGAAGTGACCGGCACGGAACAGGTGGCTGAGCAGCTTCATGGGAGGCGACGCGGGTAATGGGACGCAGAGCATCGTGGGCAACGCGTCGTTGCAGCGCGAAGGCTACGCGAACCCGGCGCGCCCTCATCCGGCGCTTTGCGCCACCTTCTCCCGCGAGCGGGAGAAGGGACATGCCAGAGCAGCGAGGTGTAGCTCCCGCGAGCGGGAGAAGGGATGTGCCAGAGCAGCGAGGTGTAGCTCCCGCGAGCGGGAGAAGGGACGTGCCAGAGCAACGAGGTGTAGTGGAGACGGAGACCATCGGCCCAGTGCCGTGTAGCTACCATCATCCTTGCTCTCCGCTCTCCGCTCTCCGCTCTCCGCTCCCTTCCCCCGCCTGCGGGGGAAGGTGCCCGAAGGGCAGATGGGGGTGCGGTTTACACGTAGCCCAACCGCTCGCACGCACTCCAACAGCCTCAGCTATGCCGCAACACCTGATACGCCTGCAGATGCACATTCGCCGCCATCAACAGCGGTGCATTGCGACCGGTCTCGCGCACGCGCTTGAGCATGTCGCCAACGATCTGCGCCGCTTCCACATCCTGGCCGGCTTCCAGATCGCGCAGCATCGACGCCTTCAACGGCGAATCCACCTGCAACAAGGTCTGCAAAGCTTTCGCACGCGCCGGCTCGGGAATCGTCTGGCCGGCCGCATCGGCGGCCCATAGGCATTCGTTGTACACGCCGTTGATCAACGCACGCCCATCGTCGGTGGCGACGATCGCGCCGATCGGTGCACGCATCAGGCAGGTGGCCGCTGCCAGTGCGGTGAGGAAGCTGTATTTATTCCACTGCTCCTGCGCGATCTGCGTGCTGGCCACATGGTCAATACCCGCCTGCGTGCACGCTGCGGCAAACGCCTGCACGCGCGCCGAGTCTGCGCTGCCATCGCGCTCGCCAAAGGTGATCGCCGCCGGCTTGCCCAGATGCAGAATCTCGCCGTGTTCGCCCTTGGTGGCGCTGATGAAGCACAGCCCGCCCAGCACCCGCGCCGCGCCGAAGCGCTCGTCCAGCGCCGCGTAATGGCGCAGGCCGTTGAGAATCGGCAGCACCGTGGTGTGCTCGCCCACGGCCGGTGCAATCGCCTCAAGCGCGCTATCCAGGTCGTAAGCCTTGCAGCTGAGCATCACCAGGTCGAACGGCCGCTGGGCCACCAGCGCCGGCAAAGCAGTGGCGGTGACATGCGCCACTTGCAGATCCGCATCGCCCAGCGGGCTGCGGATGCGCAAGCCATCGGCCTGCAACTGCGCCGCACGCGCATCGCGCACCAGGAAGGTGACGTCCACGCCGGCCTGCGCCAGACGTCCGCCGAAGTAGCCGCCGGTGCCGCCGGCGCCGAGAATGAGCATGCGCATGAAGTGGTCTGTCCTCAGTCAATCTGGTTTTGCCCTTCCCCCGCAGGCGGGGGAAGGTGCCCGAAGGGCGGATGGGGGGAAGCGCGTCAGCCAGCAACCGGCGTTCCCAATAAAATCCGTGCCCGGCGTTAGCTACGCAACCCCACGCCACGCCGCAGCAGCCACAGCGCCAGCGCGCTGAGCACGGCGACAAAACCCAGCATCAGCGCGTAGGCCACCCAGATCGGCACGTCGGAGCTGCCGAGCAGGCCGTAGCGGAAGGCGTTGACCATGTAGAAGATCGGGTTGGCATGCGTGGCCGCCTCGGCCCAGCCGGGCAGCAATTTGACCGAATAGAACACACCGCCCAGGTAAGTCAGCGGGGTCAGGATGAAGGTGGGCACGATCGCCACGTCATCGAACTTCTTGGCGTACACCGCGTTGACGAAGCCGGCCAGCGAAAAGATGATCGCGCCCAGCAGCACGGTAGTCAGCGTCACGAAGGGATGCGGGATGCGCACCGGAGTGAAGAACATGGCGATGATCAGCACCAGCGCACCGACCATTACCCCGCGCAGTACCGCGCCGGACACATAGCCCCACAGGATCACCCAGTTGGGCATCGGGCTGACCAGCAGTTCTTCCACGTGGCGGCCGAACTTGGCACCGAAGAAGCTCGATGAAATGTTGCCGTAGCTGTTCTGGATCACGCTCATCATCACCAGGCCCGGCACGATGAATTGCATGTAGGTGTAGCCGCCCATGTCGCCCACGCGCGAGCCGATCAGCCCGCCGAAGATCAGGAAGTACAGCGTCATGGTGATGGCCGGCGGCACCAGGGTCTGGCCCCAGATGCGCAGGATGCGCTGCACTTCGCGGCGCACGATGGTGCCCAGCGCAATCCAGTTGCGTTGGCGGGATGTTGCGGGAACAGCGGACATCGAAGGCTCCGGGGAACTCATGGGTGACCTGCCGGGCGCACGGGCGCCGCTGTAGCAGGAGCCGGGTCGGCGAGGGTTTCGCCGGGTCCGGTCAGACGAACGAACAATTCTTCCAGCCGGTTGCTCTTGGTACGCATCGAACGCACCCGGATGCCGGCATCGCCTAGCGCGGCGAACACGCGGTTGAGGTCCATCGCGCGCGGCATGTCCAGATCCAGCGTGTGGCTGTCGATGGCGGTGAGCGTGGTGCCCTCGATCGCCGGCAGCTGCGTGGGCAGGTCACCGTCGATGTCGAACAGGAAGCCTTCCACGTCGAGCTTGGCCAGCAGCTCGCGCATCGGCCCCTGGGTGACGATCTGGCCGTGGTTGATGATGGCCAGGTTGCGGCACAGGTGCTCGGCTTCTTCCAGGTAATGCGTGGTCAGGATGATGGTGGTGCCGGCGGCGTTGATCTCTTTCAGCACGCGCCACATATCGCGGCGGATCTCGATATCCACGCCGGCGGTGGGCTCGTCCAGGATCAGCAGGCGCGGCTGGGTCATCATCGCGCGGGCGATCATCAACCGCCGTTTCATGCCGCCGGACAACGTGCGGCTCATCACCTGGGCCTTTTCCCACAGGTGTGCGCGGCGCAGCTCCACTTCGGCCAGACGCTCGGCTTCCGCACGCGGCATGCCGTAGAAACCGGCGTAGTTGACCAGGATGTCGAAGGGCTTTTCGAACAGGTTGAAGTTGACCTCCTGCGGCACCAGGCCGATCAGCCGCATCGCCTCGCTGCGATGGGCGACCAGATCGGTGCCGAACACTTCCACCTGCCCACCGGACAGGTTCACCAGCGAGCTGATGATGCCGATCAGGGTGGACTTGCCCGCGCCATTGGGGCCGAGCAGGGCGAAGAAATCGCCTGGCGCCACATCCAGCGACACGCCCTTGAGCGCCTGGGTGCCGTTGTCGTAGGTCTTGCGCAGATCGCACACGCGCAGGGCGGGTGCGGTGATCGGAGATGGGGAATTCAAGGTGTTCCTTCGCGTCAGCGTGACGGCGCAGCGAGTTGCAGGCCGTTATTATAGAAGCCCGCGGGGGCAAGCCCCGATCACAGACTGTCCTAAATACGTTCGTGCCTGTTCAATTTCCCCTCAAGCTTGTCGACCGGCGCATGATTGCGCCCACCGTGGCCCACTGCCAGTTCGTGCGTGACGACGGGCAGCCGCTGGATTTCCAGCCCGGGCAGTTCATCCAGATCCATTTCAGCGGCGCCGATGGCACCCCGACCAAGCGCAGCTATTCGCTGGCGACCATCCACGATCACGCGCTGGGACCGGGCGAGGCGGTGGATATCGCGGTGAGCTTCGTGCCCGGCGGCTCGGCCACCGCGCTGTTCGAAGGCCTGCAGATCGGCGACCAGTTGCAGGCTAGCGGCCCCTACGGCCGTTTCTGCCTGCCGCCGGGCGATGCCAACCAGCGCTATGTGCTGATCGCCACCGGCACCGGGGTCACCCCGTACCGGTCGATGCTGCCGTTGCTGGCCGAGGCGATCGCCAGCCGTGGCGTGCAGGTGGTCCTGCTGCAGGGCGCGCGCACCCCGGCCGAGCTACTGTACGGCGAGGATTTCCGCGCGTTTGCCGACGCGCACCCGCAGTTCCGCTACGTGCCGTGCTTGTCGCGCGAGCTGCCTGACTCGCCGCATGCCGATGTGCGGCACGGCTATGTGCAGCAGCATCTGCCCGAATTCGCGCCCGATGCCCAGACCGATATCGCCTATCTCTGCGGCAACCCGGACATGGTGGACACCTGCGTCGAGGCACTGAAGGCCGCCGGTCTGCCGAACGCGCAGATTCGTCGCGAAAAATACGTCAGTCCGCCACCGGCAAAGACCTGAGGACCGCCGGCGATGGCGCCGGCAACCGCAGGCGCGCTGCACAGTCATGCAGCGTGCCTGCGGTTGCACACGCGCGAGGCTATGCCCGCGCTGTGTGCAGTGGCGGGCGTTGCAGCTCGACCGTGATGTGCACCAGTTCTTCGTGAATCTGCAACGCAGCGCGGACCAGGTCCGCATCGATGTCTGCGTCAGTGACCAGGCTGAGCACGCAGGCGTAGCGATCGCTGCCGACGCGCCACACATGCAGGTCGGCGATGGTGATCGCATGCGGAAGCTCGGCGATGACCTGCTTCACTTCCGCCACCACCGGCGCGTCCATCTCCGCATCCAGCAGCACGCGGCCGGTACTGCGCAGCAGTCCCCACGCCCACACGGTGACCAGCACCGCGCCGACGATACCCATGAGCGGGTCCAGCCACGTCACCCCCCAATGCATGCCGGCGACCAAGGCCACGATCGCCAGCACCGAGGTGGCGGCATCGGCGACCACGTGCAGATACGCGGCACGTAGGTTCAGATCGGCGTGACCGTCGTGGTGGTGATCATGCTCACCATGCGCATGACCGTGACCATGATGCGCGTGCTCATTCCCATGGCTGTGATCGTGCCCGTGCGCATGCGAGTCGCGTAACCACCACGCACAGATCAGATTCACCAGCAGGCCGATCACCGCGATGACCGTGGCTTCCTGATACTGGACGGGCTGGGGCGAGAACAGCCGTTCCACCGACTGGAAGGCCATCAGGCCGGCTACGCCCAGCAACAGCAGCGCGCTGCTGTAGCCGCCCAGCACCTCGACCTTCCAGGTGCCGAAGGTGAAGCGCGGGTCGATGGCATGCCGCCGCGCAAAGCGGTAGGCGAACAACGCCAACCCCAATGCAAGCGCATGCGAGCTCATATGCCAGCCATCGGCGAGCAGCGCCATGGAGTTGAGTGTCCAACCGCCGACGATCTCCACCACCATCATCACCACGGTCAGGATCACGGCCTTGCGGGTGTTGCGCTCGGCCAGCGGGTTGGTGCTGGCAAAGCGGTGCGACTGCGCGCAGTGGGGCGCGGTGGGCGTGATCGACATCGGTGTGAGCTCTGGCTACGATACCCCCATAGGGTATCTGAGATACCCCCGTGGGGTATAGGGCAATGTCACATCTGAACCACGATAAATCCAAGCTCCTGGCGCGCGTGCGCAGGATCCGCGGGCAGGTGGAAGGGCTCGAGAAAGCCTTGGCGCAGGATGTGGACTGCACCGCGCTGTTGACCCAGGTCGCCGCGTTCCGTGGTGCGGCGCAGGGGTTGATGGTCGAGTTGCTCAGCGAGCATCTCAAGCATCACGTGGCCGCGCCGGATGCGCTGGGCGACCGGGAGCTGGCGGTCGACGATGTCGCCGCCATCCTCAAGACCTATCTGAAGTGACGCCGCTGCTGGCCTGATACCGTGCGCGGACTACCTGCGCACCGGCGCCAATCGCCGCGTCCATCCCTGCGCGCTGCCAGCCACGGCGATGACGTGACTGGCAGCATCGGCGGTGCATCGCTCAGAGCGGCTGCAAGGTCACCAGCACCACATCATTGCTACGCATCGGCACATTGACCTCTACCAGGCCATCGGCGCCGACACGGATGCGAGTGTCCTGCTCGGGCGTGTCGCGTGTGGCCTGCTGCAGTTGGGTCAACTGGGTCTGGTCCAAGGCTTTGGGCAGACCCATGTCGATGTACAGCGACAGCGGGTCGTTACGGCGGTAGCCGGTCTTGCGCACCTGCAAGGTGTAATTGCCTGCGGGCACGTTGGTCATGCGCAACTGCAGCGGTGCGCTCTCGGTGGCGGCCACCAGTTTGGTATAGAACGGCGTATTGCTCACCGCCTGCACCGGCTGCTGCCAATCCCACACCAGCGCGGAGATGCGCTTGCCATCCACCGCTGCCAGCGCATGCGCATCGGGTAGCGGAATTTCGCGGCCCTGCAGCGCGTTCAAATATTTGTAGGCAAACCACGCCGGCTTGCGAATGCCTTCGCGATTCATCAGCCCGAACCCACCATGGAACGGCGTCGGCGGCGGGCCGGGTTCTTCGAACAGATCGGTATAGGTCCAGTAGCTCATGCCCTGCACCAGCCCTTGCACCTGCTTGAGTTTGGTCAATATGTAGGGCGCACTGATATAGCTGTCGTGGACATAATCGCGCGGCGTGTAGCTGCTGCTCCACTCGGTGAAATACAGCGGCAACTGCGGAAACGGCGATGCCTTGATCTGCGCATGCACGCGACGCACATCGCCCACGATGGCATCCGGCGATGCGGACAGCTTGACGTCCTGCTTGCCGTCTTCATCGAGAAAACCGCCGTCCACGCCATAGGTATGCGTGGTGACGAAATCGATGGGTAGCTTGTTCTTGGCAACGAAGGCCAGCAGCTCCGGCACCCAGTCCGCGCCGGCAGTGGACGGGCCACCGACGCGTAGCTGCGGGTCGATCGCCTTGATGGTGCGCGCGGTGTTGGCATACAGATCAAAGTAAGCCTGCTGGTCGGCGTTTTCCCAGAAGTCCTTCAAATTCGGCTCGTTCCACACCTCGAAGTACCACTGCCGTACTTCATCGGCGCCGTAGCGGTCGCGGATATGCCGCACATACGCATCGATCAACTGGGTCCACTTGGCCGGATCCGGATGCGAGGTGTTGCCCTTCCAGTAGAACAATGTCTGCTCGGAGGTTTTCATCGCGCTTGGGGTAAAGCCCAGCTCGACAAACGGGCGAATGCGCTTGGCCAGCAATGCGTCGTACAGCTGGTCCAGCTTGGTCCAGTCGTACACCAGCTTGCCGTCCACTTCTTTGACGGTGCCAAGCGCATCGTGGAAGACATCGTGGAAGCGGATGTAGCGAAATCCCAGTTCCTGCACAGCAGGCACCAGATGCGCCTGCGTGTCGGCGCGGATCAGCGTGCCCGGAAAATCCGAGCCCACCGACAGCGTGGCGAAGCGATCCACCGGCTTGCCGGCGGTGGAGAGATCCACTGCAATGTCGCGCGGTGCAGCGGCATGCGCCGGCGCCGGTAATGCCGTGCTGCAGGCCAGCGTCATCGCAAGCAAGATGGGTAACCGCATCGTCTCTCCTGATGGTGTGTGCAGCGGCCTATGCAAACGCCGGTGCGCGATGACGCGTGCAGGCGTTTTGCTGGTAACCGTCGCCGGGCGCTCAAGAATAACGGAATGCGTGTGCTGACTATCGCGGCTAGCCATGGGATGTTCGTGCGCAGGGATGCGCGCAGTCGCGTTCGTTAGCGGTCGCATCCGTTGCAGGAGGCGAGCAGCAGCGCCGCCATTGCAGCAGCGCGATGCGATTGTGTGTGAGTGCAGATTGTCCTAGCACTCTTTGCAGAAAAAATGCTTGGCAGCGGCGGCGCACCTCGGCGTGATCGCTGCCGGAGCCCTGTCGTAGCTGATCGACTTCGCTACAGCGCGTGAGCACCTAAGAGCAACTAATAAAACCTAGCGAGCAATCGTCAGGGGTGTGCATTGCGCGTAGGTACCGGTATGGACGCGTGTTCCATGCCGCACCGAGCACCGGCCGCACCCGCCTGACGGTGAGTACAGTCGTTTTGCTAGCTGCTCTACATCATCGCGATCGCCAGCGTGGACCACTTGGCCAATGCAATCTGGCTGACTCGGGCGCGCAGCTGCAATCGGCCGTGGTCTTTCGAACGTGGTCTTGACGATGCCAGACATCGTCAAGACCACTGCCCGCACCAACACGTCTGCAGATCTGCTGCTAACCCTGCGGTTCTTCGGCAACTGCGATCGCCTGGTGAACCATCAAGCTATCGACATACTGCTCCATGCTCTGGATCTTGCCGTCCTTGAGCCGATACAGATGCGCGAAGGTTGCGCGCATGAATTTTCCGGTCTTTGCGTAGGTGCCGGAATACGCGCCAAATGCTGCGACGTAGTCCCTGTCGGCCAAGTACGTATGGACCTCGGCCTTGTAGCCCACCCACTCGGTCGCCAGCCGATGAAACACCTGTTCGAAGACTTCTGCGGGACCGGTATAGGTCCCCGCGTAAGGGAAGCCTGCCGCCTCTGTCCAGGTGGCCTCAGGCGCTAGCGCTGCGGACAGGTGTTTGCCGTTCTCTTCGGAAGAGCCTTCATAGGTTGCCCGGATGATGTCCAGATTGGTCTTCATCGGATCAACCCCACTTCATCTCGCCCTTGGCGACTTTCGCACCGATCTGCAGTGCCGTGCCCATGCCGGCTCCCGGATAGCGCTTGGTCATGGCCTCGATGAGCGCGGCGCTATTGGACGCCTTGCCCAGTTCTTCTTCGAATGCCAACAAATAGTCGCGCGTGTAGTGGATCGCCGACACGTCGGTCGCGGCGCCCGGTGCCATATGTCCAGGAATCACCAGCGCCGGTTTGCGGGCCGCCATCGCATCCAGTGTCTTGATCCATGCCTTACGTCCTTCCGTACTCGGCGTGTCGGCCGTCCATACATGCACGCCAGAGAACACCAGCACGCCACCGAAGATCGCATCGAGCGATTTGAGTGCGAGGTAACGGCGGTTGGCCAGGCCGTCTGCATCCACAATTGCGATGGACTGACCTTCCAGCGGGATTGCGTTGCCATCGAATGCGTCCGGCATGACGATGTCTGCAAGTGTCTGCGGCCCGTTCTCCTTGAGCTGGGGACCCCAGGTCGCAAGCTTTTTCTCGACGCTATGCTTGATGGCCGCAACGGTGGCAGATGCGGCGATGATGCGTGCATCCGGAAACGCGGCCTTGATCGGGCCCAGGCTGAAGTAATAGTCAGGGTCGCTTTGGCTGACGTAAATGGTGGTCAGCGTTTTGCCACCGGCCTTGATTGCATCAGCCAGCGCTTTGCCATCGGGTAGCGTGAAGCCTCCATCGATCAGCACCGCGTCGCGCGCGCCGGAGATCAGGACCGGGGCGCGAAAAAACCCGTTTTCACCCGCGGGAAAATGCTGCAGCTTTAAAGGCGCCTGTGCGGCGATTGCAGTGTTGACGGCGGGGACGGCTGAGGCGATACCTGCCACGGCAATGGTTTTGATGAGCTCTCTGCGTGTCGTCATGATTCGTTCCTTTTGGAAAGATGCAACGGTGTTTTCAAGCGGCCTGAAGTTGACGTACGAATGCGCTTGGATCGGTGTAGGCGGCATGTGCATCGATCTGCCATCGCTTCCCGCCGGATTCTGCGATGAACGTCGGTACGCCTTGGACGCCGAACTCGCGCATCAGTGCTTGCGCACCTTCAATGCGCGTCCGATCCACGGCGAGAAGCTCGGCATCTGCCTGCGCCAGCCGTGTGGCGGCGTCCGCAAGGTGTAGATCTTCTAGAAGCCTGACCAGCCCGGCAGTGGTGGTTACATCTTTCCCCTCGACGTAACGGGCTTGTTGAATGGCCGTCAGCGTCATCAGTTGCTGTGCCGGTGCTACCAGGGAGACAGCGGTCAGCGCCAATGTGGCTGCACCACTGTCGAAGGGGTGCTGGCGATCGCCGAGAACCTGCTGGCGATAACGTTCGGTGAAACGCTGCCCGGTCAGATGTTCGATGCGCTGATCGTTCGCCCAGGCAAACGCGGCGAATTGATCGTCCATCGCCCGTGCACCCTTGCCGGCGAACAACCCGGAAGGCTGCAGCTGGACAGCGATGCCAGGCGCGGTGGCCAGTGCGGAAATGGTCGACGCTGCGCCATAGCACCAGCCGCAGAGTGGGTCGAACAGATAGTGCAAGGTGGTGTTCATGCGCTTTCCTTGTGACTGTGGGACCCATCCTAGGGATCGATCATTGATCGATAAATACATACGTGGTAAATGCATCGTATGTTGAAAGCATCCAATCAAATGGGAGATGGACCCGGCGACCTCGGCAATCTCCGCCGCCTGGCGTACTTCGTCGCCGTGGTGGAAACCGGCTCGTTCACCGCTGCGGCCGAGCGTCTGGGCATTACCAAGGCGGTAGTGAGCCAACAAGTGGCTCGACTGGAACGCGAGTTCCGAACCTCTCTGCTGGTGCGCACCACGCGTAAAGTGCAAGCCACCGAAGTGGGGCAGGAGTTCTACGCGCGCTGCGCATCGATTCTGCGCGAGGCCGAGCACGCGTTTGACGGCTTGGCCGATCGATCCGCCGAGCCGTCGGGGATGTTGCGGCTCACTGCACCGTTCGACTATGGCGTGGGCGTGGTAGTGCCTGCGATCGCTGCATTCACCAAGCGCTATCCCCTGTGCAAGGTGGATGCGGTGCTCAGCGACCAAACGCTGGATTTGATGTCCAGTCATATCGAAGTTGCCATCCGGGTCGGATGGCTGGCCGAAACAAGCGAGCAAGCGCGAAAAATTGGCACCTTCCGCCAGCTGCTTGTCGCTTCCGCATCCATGGCAGCAGAGCTTGCAACGCTCGATAGCCCGGCTGAGATCATCTCGCTGCCCTTTGTCGCCAACACTGCGTTGCGTGATCATTTGCGGTGGACCTTCTCGTCGAATCAGCGACAGACCCAGGTGGTACACGTGCAGGCATCCATTTTTCTGGATGCCACGATGGCGGTGCGCGAAGCGGTGTGCCAGGGTGCCGGCTTGTCCGTGCTTCCAGACTATGTAGTGGCAGCGGACCTCGCTGCAGGGCGCCTGATTGAAGTACTGCCGCATTGGCGCCTGCCTTCGGGCGGTATTCATGCGGTATTTCCTGCTGCCCGTTATCGCCCGACCAAGGTCCGCGCATTTGTGGACATGCTGGTCGAGCGAGAAGCCTTGCGACAATCTACCCAACGCTAAGTCGCGGTTTGCCAAGTGCGGCCTTGACCGCAGGCGCCACCTCAGTGCCGAGCAAGACGATCGAACGCTGCATGGCCTCCGGCTCCAGCATGGCGGAGCTCATCTGGAAGGTGAGGCGCGCGATACCGCCGAGCGCCTCATTCGCTGCAAGAATCTTCTCGCGCACTGTGTGCGGGTCGCCGATGAGAAAAGCGCCGCCAGGGCCGCACATCGCGTCGAACTGACCGCGTGTGGCGGTCGACCAACCCCGCTCGCGGCCTATCTCGGTAAACATGTGCGCCCAACCTGGGAAAAACGCATTCCGCGCATCGGCATCGGTGTCCCCCACAAAGCCCATGGCATGGATGCCTACCTTGAGCACGTCCGGTGCATGTCCTGCGTTGCGGCCCGCTTCCCGGTACAGGTCGACAAGCGGTCGAAAGCGCTCGAAGCTACCCCCGATGATCGCAACCATCAGCGGCAAACCCAGGCTGCCCGCGCGGACGAACGATTGCGGCGTGCCGCCAACGCCGAGCCAGATCGGTATCGTCGTCTGGTGCGGCCGCGGAAAGACGCCCTGACCGCTAAGCGGCGGTCTGAAGCGCCCGCGCCAGGTGACCTGAGTGTCGCCACGCAGTTTCAGCAGCAGGTCGAGCTTCTCCGCGAACAGTGCGTCGTAATCCTCCATCGCAAAACCGAACAAGGGATAGGCTTCGGCGAATGAGCCGCGGCCGACGACAATTTCTGCGCGACCCTTGGCGATCAGATCGATCGTCGCGAATTCCTGAAAAACCCGCACCGGATCAGCCGCGCTGAGTACCGTGACGGCGCTGGCGAGCCGGATGCGTTCCGTGCGGGCTGCCGCGGCTGCAAGAATGACAACGGGCGCGGAATCCAGAAACTCCTGGCGGTGATGTTCGCCGATGCCGAACACATCGAGGCCAGCGCGGTCGGCAGTTTCCACCTCCGCAAGCAGGGCAGCCATCCGGTCCGTGGGCGACACCATGTGCCCTGTCGCCGGATTGGGGATGGTTGCGGCAAAACTGTCGATTCCGATTTCCATGGAAATTCCTCTCAGTCGAGTTCTACATTTAATTTTTGCTGGTCTCGCCCTTGGTGTATCGCAGGCCACCGCTGGTAAGCCTGTCTTGCTTGCGATCAACGTCAATGCTTGATGGGAGGCCGCCGACTACCTCGCTCATCTAGGCAAGGCCGCTGTGCCGCCATCGCATTCAGCATGACCGCCGAATCACCACACTGGCAGCCACATCGCGTTCTCTGCCTTGGGCAGCTTCCTGTGCTGGGTTGCGATTACGATGTACGTGATGAAAGTCAGTCCAGTTTCCTTGGCGACAGCAGCGAGGCCACATGTAGGGCCCCGCTCAGCAGGTCGAGAGCTGCCTTGATGATGGAAATGCTGGCTACATCTGGCTCTCGGGATGTCTGCCCGACAACCAGGGGTAGCCTCGCGCGCCACCATCAAAGGACTCAGGACGTTTCGATGCCGCCGATGGCGCAGACCAGAACACAGTAGGCCGATGGACGTTGTGACGCGCGCGGGCACCGACGTTACGTACCTCAGGCAGCGAGTGCTTGAATCTGCGTATGGGCCGCGTCGATGGCGGTGGCTTTGGAATCGTCGCCCAGCGCAAGACCTTCCGCTCGAATGATGGTGAGGTCAGTCACGCCGATGAAGGCGAGTGCACCACGCAGATAGGTTTCCTGGTGGTCGAGGCTGGCAGCAGGGCTGCTGCCGGTATAGACGCCGCCGCGCGTAGACGCCACAAACGCCCGCTTGCCGTGGACCAGACCTTCTGGACCATTGGGGCCGTACTTGAAGGTGCGTCCTGCGACACTGACGCGGTCGACCCAGCCTTTAAGCTGCGAGGGAATCGAGAAGTTGTACATCGGCGCGCCAATCACGATGATATCGGCGGCAAACAGATCGTCCAGATAAGCGCTGCCGGTGGCTAGATCCTGGCCGAGCGCCGGGCTACCGACTTCCCCGCCTTGATAGACAGCCAGATGCGCACCGGACAGATGCATGGCCGCCTCGACAACGAGGTCGCGCCGAATCACGCGGGTGTCGGGATGCAGCGCTTGCTGCCTGGCGACGATGGCAGCCGTCAACGCGCGGCTCACGGAGTACGCGCCAAGAATGCTGGAGTCGATATGCAAAATGGTGGTCATGGGTCGATCCTTTGGCCGCGAGGTTGCGGCAATGGTGAGAAAAAAGCTTTAGATCTTGCTGAACTTTGTCGATCAACATCGGTTGCAGGCGCTTCGAACACGCCGCGCTCTTTGGTGCCGCACAACGCTGTTTACCCGGCTCGCTTCAGAGCCATACGGCTTCTAGCCAACAGGAGCGTGCAACACGGCGCGCAAACCACCACCTGTCAGGTGACAGCACGTCACGCGGTGTGTGACGGCTAAGCATCACGGCGTTCTCCCAAGTAGGCGAGCGGCGTTCTGGCGGTAGATCGCCGGACGCGATAGCCCGGTGACCTCCATGGCTTCAAGCGCCGCGCTGAATGTGTCGAGGCCGACGTCCGGTGTCATCGGGAAATCGGTCCCGAACAGGATGCGCTCAGGATCTGCCACCTGCGCAAGAGCGGCAAACGTCGCCGCGCCCGCCGCCAGCGCGGTGTCGTAATAGAAGGCGCGAAATGCCTGCGCCGGGTCGCCGATCCGGTCGATGACACCCGGCATCATCTGCAAGCTGAGCGCGATACGCGGGAACAGGAACGGCAGCGTACCGCCTGCATGCGACAGAATGAAACGGATCCCGGGAAAGCGCGACAGCACTCCGGCAATCATCAGGCTGGTAGCGGTGCGCGTGGTTTCGAACGGAAATTCCAGGACGGACGCCGGCGCCACGACAGGCAAACTGTAGGACGGCTCGTTCGGATGAATCAGCACCACCGCGCTACGGCGGTTTAGTTCTTCCCATAATGGGGTGAAGCGCTCGTCGCCAAGGTACGCGCCTTCGTAGCTTGTGAAAACGATGAAACCGTTGGCCTTGAGCGTCTCCATGGCGTAGGCGACTTCCGCGAGGCTTGCGTCCAGGTCCGGCAATGGCAGGCTGGCAAATGCGCCGAAACGGCCTGGATAGTTCTGGCGTAGATCGGCCGCGGCCTCGTTGCAGCCACGCGCGATCGTTCCCTGACGGTCCGTCATCGGGACCGACGACACCGACAAGATGCCTTCGGCGATGCCAGCGGCATCCATCATTGCGATTGCTTTGTCAGGCGACCACTCGGGTGCGCGCTTGTTCGGCATCTGCGCTGCAAGGACATCCATGCCGACCGCGTCGATATAGACCTTAGGGAAGAAGTGCTGGTGGGTGTCGATCTTGTTGAATGACATGGCGGTTCCCTGGTGTATGCCGCGACACGAGATGGTAGAAATGTCGTCGCGGCCTGGCTTTGAGCATTTGAAGGTTCGCCGCCTGATCGGTGACGAGTGCGCGCTTCTCAGGAAATCTTGTACTGCCCGCCATCCACCGGAAGCGCCTGGCCAGTAATGAACGCTGCATCATCGCTGGTGAGAAAGCACACGGAGCCCGCAATATCCTCCGGCTCGGCAAAGCGCTTGATCGCCTGGTGCTGCCAGGTCTGACGTTTCTCTTCCTCTGGCATGTCTTGCGTCAGGCGCGTGTTGGTGATGGACGGAAGTACGGCATTGACAGTGATGCCGGAATCGGCGACATCGTTGGCCAACCCACGCACGAAGCCGATGACTCCCATCTTCGAGGCCATGTAGTGACTCATGCCGGGGATGGCGAGCCCGATGGAGTTGGACGATATATTGACGAAGCGGCCCCAGTGGTTCTTCCGCATCTGCGGCACGAACTGCTTGGCGCTCAGAAAGTGCGCGTCGAGATTGATGGAGAAGGTCCTTTTCCATTGCTCCCAGTCCAACTCGTCGATAGGCTTCGGACTGCCGATGCCCGCATTATTCACAACAATGTCGGTGCGGCCGAAGCGCTGTTGAACGTGTTGGTCGATGCGCTCCCAATCCGCAGCGCTCGTGACATCGCCGGTAACGATCAGGCTATCGCCGGCGAGCATGCCAGCGGTGTCGTGTGCTTGCTCGATATCTACCAACACCAGCCGCGCGCCATGCGCGGCGAGTTTGACTGCAATGGCTTGACCAATCCCGCGGGCAGCGCCTGTCACGATGGCAACGCGGCCATCGTGACTCGATTTCATCGGTTTCATGTTGGGTTCCTTGAACGCAAATCTTCAGTGCGCACTACAAGCGCAGCCAGCGGCGCGGTGCTTTCGCACTACGGTCAGAATGGGTATTGCTCTTCGTTCTTGCTGTGACGGGCGTTGATCCAGATCGTATCGGTGAAATCATTCATGCAATCCGGCCCGGTGCGACCCCACCCGCTATCGCGCACGCCACCCATCGGCACATGCGCCTCATCGTTCACCGTTGCGGTATTGACGTTGACCACGCCGGCCTGGATCCGCGGTGCCAGTTCCAGGCCACGGTAGGTGTCGCCACTCAGGATCGAGGCAACCAGGCCATAAGAAGTACGGTTTGCCACCGTGACAGCATCTTCGACCGTATCAACGGGTTCGACGATCACCACCGGACCGAAGGTCTCCTCATTGGAGATGGTCGCCGCATAGGGAACATTGGTCAGGATGGTCGGTTGATAGACCTGGCCCTCGAATGTCCCGCCCGTCTCGATTCGCGCGCCCATCGCGACGGCTTCCTCGACACCTTTGTGGACTTTCTCGATCGCAGCCTTGTTGATCAGCGGCCCGATCAGCGTGGCAGGATTGGATGGGTCGCCCATGGGGAGCTGACGGGCGCGCTGGATGAACTTTTCAAGGAATTCATCGTGCAGCTCGCGTGCAATGATGATCTTGCGCGTGTTCATGCAGATCTGTCCTTGATGGAAGAATGCTCCGAACGTTGCGGTGCGCACCGCAAAATCTACATTCACATCGTCCAGTACGATCAGCGGGTTGTAGCCGCCCAATTCCAGCACGGTACGCTTGAGCGTGCGCCCGGCACGCTCTGCGAGTATCCGCGCAGTCTGCACGCCGCCGATTAAATTGATGCCACGCACATGTGCCGATGCGAATACTGCATCGGAGATCACGCCGGCGCCGCCAGGCGCATGCGGCACGACGTTGATGACACCGGGAGGAAAGCCGGCTTCTTCGGTAATGCGCGCAACCATCAGTCCTGCCGAAACCGGCGCGAATTCCGATGGTTTGATAATGACCGTATTGCCTGCAGCAAGCGGCCCAAGCGCTGCACGCCAGGACAGGATATTGGCCCCATTCCAGGGAGTGAAGCAGGCGATGACTCCGAGCGGGCGACGGATGCTGAAGGACAGGCGACCGGCGACATCGCTCGGAAAGGTCTCGCCCTTGGGGTTGTAGATCCAGCCCGCCGCCGCTTCCAGATTTTGGACGACCAGGCTTTGCTGGAAGCGTGCAAAGGAAATGGTGCTACCTGTTTCACGCGACAGGATATCTGCGATTTCTTCCGAGCGTTGCCGATAGATGGCGGCTGCCTTCAGAAACAACGCGGCCTTCTTGGCAGGCGGCATCGCCGCCCATGCCGGAAACGCCTGCTGGGCGGCTTCGATGGCAGCATTCGCTTCATCCGCGCCACAGTTGGCAACATGCGACATCAGCTTGCCGCTGTAAGGCTCGAACACATCGAAGGGGGTCTTGCCGGACGACTGTTTCCATTGGCCACCGGAAAAGTAGCCGTGATTTTGAATTGTGCTCATTTCACACCTTTATCGGGTTGGTCAGATGCTTGAATGCGGACGTCGAGATTCATCGCGCCACGGTCGTGCCGCGGCGCGTTTTTTTGCCACACTGATTGCGCGACGTTCTAGATGAACATGCCGCCAGAGGCTTCGATGCGTTGTGCGTTGATCCAGCCATTGCCTTCTGACAGCAGTCCGGCAATCACCGGTCCAATGTCGTCTGGCAGGCCCACACGACCAAGCGCGGTCTGCGCGGAAATCAGCGCGTTGAGCCCTGCGTTGTCGCGCACCACACCACCGCCGAAATCGGTCTCGATGGCGCCTGGTGCCACTACATTGACGGTGATGCCGCGCGGGCCCAGTTCCTTGGCCAGATAGCTGGTGAAGACCTCGATGCCGCCTTTCATCATCGCGTGGGCCGCATACCCCGGCAGCGCGAAGCGGGTCAATCCACTCGACAGATTGATGATGCGGCCACCATCTGCGATGACCGGCAGCAACGATTGGGTGAGGAAGAAAACACCCTTGAGATGGACTGCCATCAATTGATCGAACATGGCCTCCGTGCTTTGTTCGATTGGCGCTGCCAGACCGATACCTGCGTTATTCACCAGGAAATCGATGTAGCCGCGCGACCATGTTGTGGCCAAGCTTGCACGTAATTCCTTGACGAACGCGGGAAAGGAGCCGATCTCGGCGGTATCGAGTCGAAGCACCGCTGCCTTTCTGCCAAGCTGCTCCACTTCGCGCGCGACCTCACGCACGCTGTCTTCCTGCGACTTGTAGGTCAGGACCAGATCGACCCCGTTGCGTGCAAGGGCCAGTGCAGTACTAAGGCCGAGTCCGCGGCCGCCGCCTGTGATCATTGCTAACTTGGTTGTATTTTCCGCCATTGTCTTTTCCTCGAGGCGTGCGCTGCCTCACCGCGTTGCCGCCATCTACCCTGGCGCTGGCAGTCATGCAGAGATGTTCACTAGAGGCCGGTCGCTGCGGCCGGTGAAAACCTGCATGCCTGGCCTGGGCGATGCATGCAGGTTCTCCAACCGAGCGCGCGCTTAGAACTTTGCGTCGCTCAGTGCTGCAAGAAACGCCATCGGATTCCAGTACTCGCGGTAATTGACCACCAGGCCATCCTTGAACGTCACCACCGTGGCATAGCTCATTTCATAGGGGTTGCCGTTGGAGATGACCGTGCCCGACGCACTCCACTCGGCGATGGCCACGTTGGGATCATCGGTGGCATGGATCTTCAGGCTCGGGATGGTCTTGACGTCGATCACGTTCGGGTAATTGCGCAGGTACTCGTAAATGGCGGCGCGACCTACCAGTTTCCTGGACGACACATCGGGTGCGAACGGAAACTCAACGACCACGTTCTCGTCGCAGAGTTCGGACCAACCTTTCATATCCTTGGCGAGAAACGTGTCCAAGGTGCGTTGTAGAAGTTGGACGGCGGTGTGGGTGCCTGGTGTGTTCATGCGTTGCTCCGGTGGGTTGGTGGTGTGGTGTGGTCAGGCGTTTGGCCAGATCCAGTTGGATGCGATACGTTCGGCCAGCATCATGGTCGGGAAGGCTGTCGCGACCGAAGGCACGTCGGGCCAGATCGATGCATCGATAACACGCAATCCCTCAATCCTGCGAACGCGGCCATCGATGTCGACCACGGCAGTCGGGTCGCGCTCGCCTCCCATCGGCACAGTGGAGGTTGGATGCTGGTAGGTCGCCACGCTGTCAGGCAGGGTGGCATCCAGCGCGGCGCGATCGCTCACAGCTGCGCCAGGCGCGAGCTCGCCGCCGACCACATCTGCAAACGGCGTGTGCCGCGCGATGTTCCGGATCAGTTCCACGCCGTCGATCAAGCGCTCCCGATCGCCCGCGTCGCTGAGGAAACCCAGATCGATGATCGGTGCCGCTTGCGGGTCGCGGCTGGCGATGGTCACAGAGCCGACCGATCGCGGGCGCACCAGCGCCGCAAACAGCAGGAACATGGCGTTGCCGGATGACTGCCCATCGTCGGGCAGCGCCGCAGTGCTGATGTTGAGGTCGGCCTCATCCCCTTCGGCATGCTGCGATCGCGTCCACAGCATGGCGCCAATGGGCGGATACGGCAGGCCGACGGCCTCCTTTTTAATCGACCACACGGTCGGAACCAGCGGGTGGTCCTGCAGGCGACGGCCCACCGGCAGATCGGCCACCACGTCGATGCCGAGGTTGCGCAGCGTGTCGGCAGGGCCGATCCCCGAGCGCATCAGGATCGCCGGGCTGGCGTAGGTGCCTGCCGATAAAACGACTGTGTCAGCGCTGATCACTTCGCCACTGGCCAGACGGACTCCGGTGGCGCGCGTACCTTCCAGCACGACGGCATCGACCAGCACCTGGTCGCGGATGGTCAGGTTGGCGCGGGCACGCACCGCCTCGCTCAGCAGGGTCATGCCGGTCGTGAGCCGCACGCCCATGCGGGTGTTCATGACATAGGGACCGACGCCCAGTGGGTGCGCGGTCGCAAACCCGGCCGAGCGTTCATGGCCTGCAGCGACCGCGGAGGCAATGAAGGCGCGGTGCTGGTCTGACACTTCTTCGTCGCCGAGCTGATGCACGGGGAAGGGGCCGTCATGGCCAGTGCCACCGGTCCCGGAGGTACGCTCCAGCGACTGGTAGAACGGCTGTGTAGCGTCCCAGCTCAGTGCCGCCAGATCGTGTTCCCGGGCCCAGCGGTCGTGGTCTGATTTTGGTAACCGCATCGCCACTGCACCGTTGATCGCGGACGACCCTCCCAGCACCTTGCCGCGATTGAGTGGCATGCGCCTGCCGAGCAGGCCAGGCTCTGATTGAAAGCCCCAGTCGTGCTGTGGATCGCCGCCCACCAGATCCTGGCGCCGTACTGCGTCCGGATACGCGTTAGGTGCATAGGCCACGCCTGCCTCGATCAGCAGCACGCGACGCGATGCATCGGCACTCAGACGGTTGGCCAATACTGCGCCGGCGGACCCGCCACCAACGATGATCAGGTCGTATGTAGCACCTGATGCATCGATGATGCCTGCCGCATTGGAACGGTGCTGCGGCAGACCCTTGCCGGTGCTTCCAGCGTCGTTGCGATCGGTCATCGAGAGTGGCTTAAGAAGATGTGGCGGCGATGCTGACACCTGGGTGTTACTGCCAACAAGCCTGTATTTTTCGATGCGATCCATCGTTTAATCCGTTGGATGGGCAAGTAAGCAAAAATCACATAAGGCGCCAACATGCTGGATGGTCTTTCGCTCGATCAATTGAGAACTTTTATCGCCGCAGCCGAAGAAGGGAGCTTTTCCTCGGCGGGCAGACGCCTTCGACGCACGCAGTCCGCCATCTCGGAAACGATGAACAATCTTGAACGGCAGCTTGGCGTCCGCCTGTTCGATCGGCAGGGCCGATATCCCAGGCTGACCCCGGAAGGAAAGGTGCTGCTCTCGGATGCAAGAGCCATCATCGCAGGCGTCGAGAACCTGAAAGCCCGGGCGAAAGGGATATCCGGCGGCCTGGAGCCTGAACTCGTCGCAGTGATCGACGTATTTTTCCCGATCACTGCCATGGCAGAAGCCGCGCACGAATTTCGTGTCCAGTTCCCGGACACGCCGCTGCGGTTATTTGTCGAGGCGCTTGGCGGCGCGATGCAGCCGGTGGTCGATGGCCGCGCCAGCTTTGGCGTTGTCGGGTCCTTGCAGATGTTGCCCAGTGGCCTGGAGTCGGAACAAATTGCCACGATCAACTTTGTCAGCGTGGCAGCCAGCGATCACCCGCTTGCCGCTTATGACGGGCCGATCCCGCGCGAGGAGCTCGCCAAGCATGTGCAACTGGTATTGACGGACCGCTCCAGCATCTCGGAAGGGCAGGAGTTCGGTGTGCTGTCTCCGCTGACCTGGCGGTTGGCGGACCTGTTTGCCAAGCATGCTTTTCTTCTCAGTGGCCTGGGGTGGGGCGGCATGCCGTTTCACGCGGTCTCCAACGACATCGCCGAAGGACGACTTGTTGTGCTTCCTATCGAGGCCACACCGGTCGGGGGATATCACATGCCCATCTCGGCGATCTACCGCCTCAGCGCGCCGCCGGGCCCTGCAGGCCGCTGGATGATTGAGCGTCTGAAGCATTGCACCAGGGGCCGGCAGGTCGCCACGGACCTCCCGGACTAGCGGGGCATTGGATGGTTGGTGCGTCGCACGTCACCCAGACAGGCAGAGATCAAACAAAAAGATGGACACGCTCAAATATATGTATTAGTGTTTGCTACACGCATTCACTAGATCCACTTCAACCCATGCCCACCAGCAGCCGTTTCGCCGTCGCCACCCATATCCTGACTGCGCTTGCAGTGGGCGATGGCACGCCGATGCGTTCGGAGGACCTGGCGTATTCGGCCAATACCGGTGCTGTGGTCATCCGTGGCCTGCTGTCACGCCTCAGCGAGGCGGGGCTGACGCGTTCGCAACTTGGCGCCGGCGGTGGCGCGATGCTGGCCAAACCGGCCAAGCAGATCAAACTGCTCGATGTCTATGCGGCGGTGGAGGATACGGAGCTGTTTGCGGTGCATCGGACGCCGCCCTGCAAGAGTTGTGCGGTGGGCGGTAACATTCTGGCCGCGCTTGAACCGACATTGACCCGAGCTCGCAGAGCACTTGAAAGCGAACTCGGAAAAACCACCATCGCAGATGTGGCCACCGACGTCGCTCGGTTGGGAAACTTCTCGATCCCTCTGGTCTGGTAATTTTTCAGTTTAAATGTCGCTAAGTCGACGACACATAGATATTTCGATGAATCACGTCGACATCAGAGCCGCCAGTGTTTTGGGGTGCTGGCAACCTCTCTCACTTTAGAACCCCTCAACTTCAATCACATCAACAGGAATAGATCATGAGCATCGGCATTATTGGTTCTGGCGCGCTTGGCGCCAACGTGGCACGTGCACTCGCCAGGAAAGGGCTTGCAGCATCGATTTCAAACAGCCGTGGACCGGCTTCGCTCGCTGCGTTGGTCGATGAGCTTGGCCCGTTGATTACCGCAGTCACCGCTGCCGAAGCGGCGAGCGCAGACATCGTGATCGCCGCGGTACGCTGGGTCGATGCCGAGAAAGTCATGACCGGCCTGCCAGCGTGGAATGGGCGCATCGTGATCGATGGCACCAATCCGGTGGAGTTTATCGACCCGGCTTCTGCGGACGCCAACGATCCGAGCAATCCACTGGCGGCCTACGGCATCAAGGCCGTGGATCTGGCGGGCAAGCATTCGAGCGAGGTGTTCAAGCACTTCGTGCCAGGGGCGAGGGTTGTCAAAGCGTTCAATCACCTCGACGTCAACGTCCTGGCCGAACCGGAAGTAGCCGGCGGTAAGCGCGTGCTGTTCTATTCCGGGGACGACGCTGCCGCTAAGGCCGAGGTGCACGCGCTCATCGACGCGATGGGCTTTGCGCCGGTCGACCTCGGGTCGCTCGATGTCGGCGGGACGCTTGCATCGCTGCCTTTCGGCTCGCTCTCTGCACAGAACTTTGTAAAGCTTTAATCACAAGGTGCCAGGTTGCGGGTGGATGGAACCTCTGTTCCATCCACCCGCACTGTTTTTGCAAACGATGAAGAGTGGCTAACACCACGTAGCGAGCAGTCGTCAGTGGGTGTGGACGGCGCGCTCAGAACCGGCGTGTACGCGTGGACTATGCCGCACCGAGCACCGGCCGCGCCCGCCTGGCGGTGAGTACAGTCGTTTTTTTAGCTGCGTTAAAGTCAAAGCGGAAATGCTCAAGCCTCTGGTCGCTAGGCGCGCGTCTTGCCACGAAGGTGCGCAGTGCTGCGCTTCGCTCTTTCCAACACCTTAGCCAGCGTTCGCTGATGGCGCAGTGCTGGCATGCGATGCACACAATGAGCGGCATCTCAGCGCACGAATAACACCATCTTGGCCAACTCCCCTCTATACGCGGCACGGATAGGAGGCGAATGATCGCTCCAATATCGTGTGCGCTAAGTCTTATGCGTACCGACTTGGAGTTGGCCTACAGCGGCATCCGCAACGATGACGGATCAACGCGCACATCCGCTCCACATCGGTGTAAAGGATGCTTGACACGCCCCAAATCTGCGCGCACTCTCTGTGTCAAGGGAACTTGACACAGGGGTGTGGGGTGAACAGCAGCGCAAACATGTCGCCGGTGCACGCATTGCCTTGCAGTGCTGTGATGCTCAAGGAATCTGCTTGCATTGCCATGCAATGCACAGCGATCTACGCACAGACGTCCACGACACCGGTGGGCGCACGATGAGCGCCAAGTCAGTGGCGCTGCGTGTACTGCCGGTCTGCAGCGTTGTCCTGATTCTGCTGGGTGCCTTGCGGCGCTGGCTGCCATGGCAGGTGAGCGATTACGCCCAGGGGCTGCTGATCGGCGTCGGCCTGGGCGGCTTGCTGGTGGCCCTGATGCTGCACGTCTCGTGCGGCAGCTTTCGCGACAGTGCGCCGCCTGCGTTGGTCCGCCGATATCACACGGAGCTCGCGCCGCCGATGCTGGCCTACGTCGTGGTCATGCTGTGCTGGCGGCATCTGCTGGCCAGTGTGGACGCCAACTGGATGCGTGTGCTGATTGCGCTGCTGCCTGCCTTGCTGCTGATGTTCGTGGTCCGTGCGGTGGCGCGTTTTGTACATGATTCGGATGAAATGCAACGCCGCATCGAGCTGGAATCGATCGCCATTGCCGCGGGTCTGGTGAGCCTGGCGTACATGACCGCCGGCTTCCTGCAATCGGCGCAGCTGATCGCGGTGCCGGCAGCGGCGGCGATGATCTGGGTGTTTCCGGTGCTGTGCATCACCTATGGCTTCACCAAGGCCATCAATGCACGCCGCTATCAATGAAGAGTCGGGTACGTGCATTGCGCGAAGCCAGCGGCTGGTCGCAAGGCGAGTTGGCCGAGCAGCTGGGCGTGTCGCGGCAAACCATCAATGCGCTGGAGACCGGCAAGTACGATCCCAGCCTGCCATTGGCGTTTCGCATCGCACGCTTGTTCGGCGAACCGATCGAACACGTGTTTCTGTATGACGATGATCAGTAGTTGCGGTGGTCACAACCGACCGTCGGCAACGTCAGGGAATGGGCACTAGGAGAGGATGGACATGCTGAAGCAACTGAATGTGGCCGCCACCGTGCTGGCCGCGCTGCTGGCCGCAGGATGCCAACGCGCAGAGATGCCTGCTGCAGGCAACGCCGGCGCATCCGGGCCGGGAAAAACGCAGTCGCGCGCTGCAAAAATGCATCAAGACACTGCGACCGGCAATCGCTATGGCAGCCTGCAATTTGCACCATGCACGCTGAGTTCCGGCAGCGCGGCGGGCAATATCGAAGCGCAGTGCGCACAGCTGAAAGTGCCGGAAAATCCGGCGACACCACATGGGCGCATGCTCGACTTGAAGATCGCCTGGCTGGAAAGCAATGCTGGCGCGGGCAGCACGCCGGACCCGGTGTTCTTCATTGCCGGCGGCCCAGGCCAGTCGGCCACGCAAGTGGCTGCAATCGTGGACATGGGCTTGCGCGAGGTGCGCAAACAGCGCGATCTTTTTCTGGTCGATCAGCGCGGCACCGGTGGGTCGCATCCGCTGCAATGCCGCGATGGCGCCGGCAAGCCATTGGAGATGCCAGGTGGCGCCGCCGCCAGCGTGACACAGCTCACCGACTATGCGCGGCAGTGCGCGGACGGCTTGCGCAACGACGCCGACCCGCGCTACTTCACGACGACCGAGGCCATCGCCGATCTGGATGCGGTACGCGCGGCCTTGGGCGTACAGCAGCTCAATCTGATCGGCGGCTCCTACGGCACGCGCGTGGCGCAGCAGTACGCGATGCATTACCCGCAGCACACCCGCAGCGTGGTGCTCGATGGCGTGGCGCCCAACGATCTGGTGATCGGCGGCGAATTTGCGCGCACCTTCGAAGATGCGATTGCGCTGCAGGCCAAGCAATGCGCGTCCACGCCGGCATGCGCCAAACGCTTCACGGTCGATACCCGCACCCAGCTGCGGCAGGTGGTCGAGCGTTTGCGCCAGGCGCCGGTGGCAGTGGACTACCGCGACCCGCGCACCGGCGCGCTGCGCCACGAACAGGTGACCGCCGATACGGTGGTGGGGCTGGCGTTTGGATTTTCGTATGCACCGGAAACCGCCTCCCTGCTGCCGCTGGTGCTGGACGAAGCCGCCGCAGGCCGCTATGCATCGTTGATGGCGTTGGCGCAGATGAGCGCGTCGGACATGTCCGATCAGATGAATCGCGCGATGCAATGGTCGGTGTTGTGCAACGAGGATGCCGGCCGTTACCGCGCACCCACGGACAAGGACGCCACGCTGCTGGGCAATGAGGTGGCCGAGATGTTCTTCGCCCCGTGCAAGGTCTGGCCCGCCAAGCCGGCACCGGCCGATGCAGCCAAGCCGTTCACATCGACGCTGCCGGTGCTGCTGCTGTCCGGAGAACTCGATCCGGTGACACCGCCGCGCTACGCGCAACGCGTGTTGCAGGGTCTGCCCAACGGCCGCCACATCATCGCGCCGGGGCAGGGGCATGGCGTGTTCCGGCTCGGCTGCATGCCCAAGGTGCTGAGCCAGTTTCTGCAGACCACCGACGCCAAGGCGCTGGATGCCAGCTGCGTGGCCAGCCTCAACAACGTGCCAGCGTTCACCTCGTTCAACGGATGGGAACCATGAGCCGCATCGACCACGCCACGGAGGCGCACGCATGATCGTCGTCGAGAATCTACACAAATCGTTCAAGACCAAGACCGGGCTGGTCAATGCGGTCGATGGGGTCAGTTTCAGCGCCGCCGACGGCCAGATCACCGGCTTGCTCGGCCCCAATGGCGCGGGCAAGACCACCACCTTGCGCATGCTCTACACCTTGATGTCGCCGGACCAGGGGCGCGTCACCGTGGATGGCGTGGACGCCGCGCACGACCCGGTCACGGTACGCCGTGCGCTGGGCGTGTTGCCGGATGCGCGCGGCGTGTACAAGCGCTTGAGCGCACGCGAAAACATCGCCTATTTCGGCGAGTTGCATGGCATGTCGCGCAGCCAGATCGCCGAGCGCACGCGCGTGTTGTCCAGCGCATTGGATATGGACGACATTCTCGATCGCCAGACCGAAGGCTTCAGCCAGGGGCAGCGCACCAAGACCGCGATTGCACGCGCGCTGGTGCACGACCCGCGCAATGTGATTCTGGACGAGCCCACCAATGGCCTGGACGTGATGACCACGCGCGCGATGCGTGGCTTCCTGCAGCAGCTGCGTGCGGAAGGGCGCTGCGTGATCTTTTCCAGTCACATCATGCAAGAGGTGGCGGCGCTGTGCGATCGCATCGTCATCATCGCCAAGGGCACGGTGGTGGCGTCCGGCAGCGCCGACGAACTACGTGCCGCCACCGGTGAAGACAACCTGGAAGACGCCTTCGTCAAGTCGATCGGCTCGGAAGAAGGACTGCACGCATGAGCAAGCGCTCCCTGTTGGCCACGTGGTGGACGGTGCTGCGCAAGGAACTGCGCGACATCTCGCGCGACCGCCGCACCCTGGCATTGGCGTTGCTGCTGTCGCCATTGCTGTATCCAATCCTGATCCTGGGCATGGGCGCCTTGAGCGAAAGCCGCGTGCGCACGCAGATCGACAAGCCGCTGGACATCCCCACGCTCGGCCGCGAACACGCACCCAATCTGGTGCGGTTTCTCGCCGCGCAAGGACTCAACGCCGTGGATGCGCCAGCCGACCTGACGATGGCCATTCGCAACCAGGATGTGGATGTGGCGCTGCGCATCAGCGACAGCTATGCCGACGATTGGCGCGAAGGCCGTCCGGCGCTGGTGGAAATCATCAAGGACAGCACCCGCCGCGAGGCCGACGTGCCCAGCCTGCGCTTGCAGGCAGCTTTGAGCGGCTACAGCCAGCAGGTCGGCGCATTGCGTCTGTTGGCGCGTGGCATCGATGCGCAGGTGAGCCGGCCACTGGAAATCGCCGCGCAGGACCTGGCCACTGCCGAAGCCAAGCGCGGGCAGATGATGGCGATGCTGTTGCCGGTGCTGCTGGTGATCACCTCGTTTCTAGGCGGCGCGTCGTTGATTCTGGACGCCACCGCCGGCGAGCGTGAGCGGCAGTCGCTGGAACCGCTGCTGGCAACGCCCGCACCACGCAGTGCGATTGTCAGCGGCAAGATCGCCGCCGCCTGCGTGATCGGCATGGTGTCGTTGTTGCTCACCTTGCTGGCCTTCAAGCTGAGCGCGCAGTTGTCGTCGTCCAATCTGGGACGCCAGCTCAATGTGGGTTTCGTGCCGATGCTGCAGATGCTCTTCATCCTGGTACCGATGCTGTTTGTCGGCACCTCGCTGCTGACTTATCTGGCCGCCGCGGCCAAAAGCATGAAGGAAGCGCAGGCGCACATGACCTGGTTGCTGCTGCTGCCGATGCTGCCCGGTTACGCATTGATGGCGTATCCGCTGAAGACGCAGCTGTGGCATTTTGCGGTGCCGTTTTTGGCGCAGAACCAGATGTTGCTCAAGGTGATCCGCCACGAAACCATCAACGCGCAGACCTGGGCGGTGTATCTGCTGGCCGGCTTCGGCGTGGCTGGGCTGTTGTGGTATGCGGCGGTACGTCGTTATCACCAGGAGCGCTTGGCGATTTCGGGATAAGTGGCTCGACAAGCGTGCAGTGGCAGCGATGGTTTGCGCGTCGTGCGTTTGGCTTAGAGCGGCGAGTACAACTACGGCGTGGCCACCAGGCGGGCACGGCCAGTGCCTTGAATCGGCATAGGCTAGTCGCACACTCCGGTTATAGGCGCGCCGTCCGCACCTGCCTGACGGCTGTTCGTTACGGTTTGTTGGTCGCTCTTGGTGTGTCGTGCGTAGCGAGTGGATGACGGCACGCACATGATGGCGAACGACTGGCTGTTCGGCGGGCATGGTTGGTGAGGTTGCTGATCGGCTGGCCGCTGCGTGGATTTGGTGACACCGTACCCTCACCCCAACCCCTCTCCCGACGGGAGAGGGGCATGCGCGGTCACGTGATCGGTGGCTTGCGATGGCAGGCGCGGCGTTTCTGATCGAGCCAAGCAGTTTCCTCTGTCATCGAAAGGTGCTGCTTCGTTCTCACATTGAACGAAGCAGCTCTCTTCTCCCATCGAACGAAGCAGCTCTCTTCTCCCATCGAACGAAGCAGCTCTCTTCTCCCATCGAACGAAGCAGCTCTCTTCTCCCATC
>NZ_JBEGDX010000006.1:150399-292530 GCF_040202975.1 Xanthomonas sp. WHRI 10207
CGAACGAAGCAGCTCTCTTCTCACACAGCGCCAAGCAGCTCCCTTCTCCCGTCGAACGAAGCAGCTTCCTTCTCACATAGCGCCAAGCAGCTCCCTTCTCCTGTCGAACGAAGCAGCTCCCTTCTCACATAGCGCCAGGCAGCTCCCTTCTCCCGTCGAACGAAGCAGCTCTCTTCTCACACAAAGCCAAGCAGCTCCCTTCTCCCATCGGGAGAAGGTGGCGCGTAGCGCCGGATGAGGGTACGGCCAGCAAGCGCCAGTAACGCTCTCGATGAGTGACGTCGCTGTCGCACATCCACGTGCAGCCACGCATGCTCCACAACGCAAAAGCCCGCATCGCTGCGGGCTTTTGCGTTTCCAATAGTTGTTGCGTCAATCAGCAGCGGCGAAGTGCGGAAGCGCGCGCCGGTTGCAGTCCTAGACGCCTTTGATCCCGGTGCGGGCGATCTCCGATCCCGCAACGTCCCGTGCCGATACCGGCGCGCTCCTAGTGCAGCGTGCCGGTATCGATAGGCGTGGGATCCAGGGTGGCGTCGACAAGCAGCGACGCCTTCCCCAGCGCGGGCTCAACCGCCCGGATTGAACGACAGCGTGCGGCGGGTGGTGACCGGTGCGGCAACCGGCTCGAAGCGCCAGCGCTTCACGGCGTTGAGCGCTTCGCGATCGAACACGCGCGGCGGGTTGGCGCGTAGCACGCGGGAGGCGGTGATCGAGCCATCGGTGCCCACGGTGAGCTCCACCAGCACTTCGCCGGAGGTACCGGCACGCAGCGCTTCGGGTGGGTAGCGCGGTGCCGGGGTGCTGATCGGACGCAGCGACTGCGCAGCGGGCGCTGCGGCGGCGGCGGCTGCCGGTGCCGGTGCCGGGCGTGGTGCGGCCGGGGCAGGGGCCTCCGCCTGACGGCGGGCAGCGGCCTGGCGCTCGGCTTCGGCGGTCTGCTGGCGGGCGGCTTCCTGCTGGGCGGCAATCTGCTGGGCAGCGGCGGCTTCGCGGGTCTGCTGTTCGGCCAGACGCTTCTGCTCGGCGGCCTGCTTGGCCTTGTCCTCGACCAACTTCTTGGCCTGCTCGGCATCCTGCTCGGAGCGGTTGGCGGCGGTCTTCATGCCCGTCTCCAGGCCCGACTTCAGGCGCGGCAGTGCCGGTGCCTTGGGGTCGACCTTTTCGATCAGCGCGATCAGGCGCTGCGCCTCGGGGAACTCTTCGCGGCTGATGCCTTGTTCGGCGGCGATCAGCGTGTACGGCAACAGGTCGGTCAGCGCGCTGTTGACGGTGGCGTCCTGCGGCTGCTTCTCACGCAGGGCCAGGTAGTACTCCACCGCGTTGTCGCCAACCGGGGCGTACATGCGGTTGTCCTGCAACGCCTTGGTGGCCGATTCGCGTAACTGATCGGCAGCCATCGACTGCACCTGCGGCGACACCGCGGTGGCGGGCGTCGGTGCCGCAGCCGATGCTGCCGGCGTAGTGCCGGTGGCAGGCGCGGTGGTGGCGGCCTTGTCTTCCTGCTTGGAGCAGGCAGCCAGGCCAACCAGCAAAATGACCGGCGCGATCCGGCGTGCCATACGGCCCTGTGTCAGATCCAACATGCGTCCCCCTTACCCCGAGTGCGAAAGATAACGTTGCTACGGCGAGCGCCGGCCATTGTTCCCGCAATGGACGGCAATGCCGCAATCTAGCATTGCTGGGGCGGTGTAAGCCAAGGGTTGCCGCAGCCGGATGCGAAATTCATCCTGCCGGGGCCGCCAGCGCCGCATCGGACGGCACGCGGGCGGCCGGGTCGGGCAGCGGCGGGGCGGGGCAGTGGTGACGCAGGAAGTCCGCATGCGGCGGCAACGTGGCCACGGTCGCGTCCACGCGCTGGCGGATGCTCTCCAGAAAATGGCGCAGCTCTGCATCGCCCATCAGGTCGGCGACCGGGTGGTGCTGCTGCGGGGTGATGCCCTGGCCCAGCATCACCTGCACCCAGGAGTTCTCTGCAAACAACTCGTTGCTCTGATGGAACACGCGCCCGCTCCGGCGGAACAGCTCCATGCGGTGGCGTAGCGAGTCGGGAATGTCCATCGCTGCGCAGTCGCGCCAGAACGGCGTGTCGCGGCGATCGGTGGCGTGGTAATGCAGGATCACGAAATCGCGGATATGCGCGATCTCATCGGCCGCCTGGCGGTTGTATTCGGCGATGTCCACCGCGTTGATCGTCTGCGGAAAGGTCTGCAGCAAGCGGACGATGCCGCGCTGGATCAGATGGATATTGGTCGACTCGATCGGCTCCAGAAACCCGCTGGCCAGCCCCAAGGCGACGCAGTTCTTTTCCCACACGCGGTGGCGCTGATTGGGTGTGAAGCGCAGCGCCCGCGGTTCGGTCAGCGCACGTCCTTGCAGGTTGCGCTCCAGCACCGCCCGGGCGCTGTCCTGATCGGTATACCGGCTGGAATACACGATGCCGTTGCCCACGCGGTGCTGCAGCGGAATGCGCCACATCCAGCCCGATTGATCCGCGCGCGATCGCGTATAGGTCACCGGCGGGCCCACCGATTCGGTCTGCACCGCCAGCGCGCTGTCGGCAAACAACCAGCGCGACCAATCGTCGCTGCCCACGCCCAGCGTCTTGCCGATCAGCAACCCCGCAAAACCGGTGCAATCGATGAACAGGTCGCCTTCCACGCGCGTGCCGTCCTGCAGCGTCAGCGCGGTGAGATAGCCGCTGTCCGGGTCGGTCTGCACCTCGCCGATGCGCCCTTCGATGCGCTGCACCCCAAAGCCTTCGCTGAAGCGGCGCAGGAAGCGCGCATACAGGCCCGCATCCAGGTGGTAGGCGTAGTTCATGCCACCGTTGGGCAGATGCGCAAAGCGGCCTTCCTGGGCGGCGCGCAATTCCAGACAGTAGTCGCCGAAGTCGCGTGCCACACCGCGTTGGCGGCCCTTCAACCAGAAGTGGTGAAACCCCGCGCTCCAGTGATCGGTGCCGGTGTGGCCGAAAGAGTGGATGTAGTGCTTGTCCACATCGCGCCAATGCTCGAAGCCGATGCCGAGTTTGAAGGTGGCCTGGGTGGCGGCCATGAACGCCGCTTCGTCGATCTCCAGCAGCCGATGGAAGGTGACCAGGCTGGGGATGGTGGCTTCGCCCACGCCTACCGTGCCGATCTCGTCCGACTCCACCAGGGTGATCTGCAACTGCCGGCCCAGCAGCTTGGACAGTGCGGCGGCGGCCATCCAGCCGGCGGTGCCGCCACCGGCGATGACCACGCGTCGCACCGGGCGCTGCTGGGGGTCCAAGGGGGCGGTGTACGACATGCGTCAATCCTCAGCGGTTCAAGCGTTGCAGCAAGCGTGCACGCAGGCTGCGGGCGCGGTTGTCGTCCATCGGGGCCAGCACACCGCGCGCCGCGTCGGGCACATGCGCGGCCGTGCTCTCATCGGCTTCGAACACGTAATGCCGGAACACCTCCTGCCAGGTGGCGCGTTGTTCCGGCGGCAGGTCGCGCATGGTGAGCAACGCCAGCATCAGCGCGTTCATCGGCGAATCCATGTAGGCCGGGCTTTGCCGCCACCAGAAATTGACCAGCACGTTGAAGCTTTCCAGCGCCTGGACGTGGTGCCACCACATGCTGGGAATGAACAACGCATCGCCCGGTTCCAGCTCGGCGACCACGGCATGTTCCAGCGCCTGCGCATAGCGCGGAAAGCGCTGCAGATCCGGCGCGGCGATATCCACCAGGCTGACCGGCTGCCCGGCCGGGGTCAGATCCAGCGGGCCGATGTACAGATTGCTCAACTGCTCGGGCGGAAACAGCGTAAAGCGGCGGCGCCCGGCGACCACGCAGGCCAGGTTGTCCGGCAAGTCCTGATGGGCGGCGATTCGCGTGCGGTTGCCGATCCAGATGCTGGCCAGCGGCTCGGCCTGCGGTAGCGCGATGGGATTGGCCGCGCGCAGGCCGGGCAGGTAGGTGTCCAGCGTGGTGGAGCCGACATAGATCGCCGGCGGCTGCGCGTTGTGCAGGTCGCGCAACAAGGTGTCCAGCACCACCGTCAGCGGCACGCGCTCGGGGCGGAAGTTGAAGCCGCTCATGTCCGCGTTGTAGAAGAATCGCCCGCCGATCTCCGGTGGCCCGACCTGCGCCACCACCGCTTCGCCGCGATCGAATCCACGCAGGTAAGCAGCTGCTGCCTGCGCGGACTGCGCACCGGCGCGGGCCAACGGCCAGTCGCGCACCAGCCCGCGCAGGACCAGCGGCGTGGTCGAACGCAGCAGCGCAGGATCCAGCTGTTGCGGATCCAGGCCGTGGCGTTCGTCGATGGCGCGCGGCTCAGCCGGCATGGCGGCGATTCAGGCGTTCGAGCAGGTGGCGGAATTGCGCGACCGAAGCCACCGCCATGTACAGCGGCTCCAGATCGCCATGCCGGTGCAGGTCCAGCAGCGCCGTCTTGCCGAGCGCGCGCAGGCGTTCTTCGTGCACGGTGTGCAGGCCGGCCAGCCGGCAGTCCAGGCCGTTATCCAGGGTCGCTTCGAACACGAACGGTTCCAGCAACTCGTAGCGCAGCAGGCGCTCGACGAAAGCGTCGCTCGCCGCCAGCCCATCGTGCAGCGTGCGCAGCAATTGGCTGATGTGATACAGAAAATCGGTGGTGCCGCCGTGTTCGCGGAACAGCAGCTCGCCGTCCTGGGTGCTGATGCGTGGGCTGTCCAGATCCACGTGCACCATCGGCCCTTCCGGTTGCTGGCCGATCAGAAACGGTTGGCGCTGGATCGCCAGTGGCACATACGGCGCATCCCAGCGCGCGCCATCCAGAAACAGGTTTTCGCCCAGGCGTAATCCCAGCAGGGCCAGCGGTTGAAACCGCCCGCTATCGTTGCGGTGGAACACGATCGGGTATTGGCCTTGCAGCTGGCGGAATTCCTGCGGAAACGTCGCCGCCGACATCACGTCATCGCCATAGGCGGCGCCATAGGCGGTGATCACGCGCAGATCGCGGTGATCGAGATTGTTCAACAACACAGCATTGGTCATGGGGGTCGCCACATCACGCGGGGGCGCGTGGCCCATGCTTGGACAGTTACCCCTCGCGCGGCAAGTGCCGCTGTCGTGCTGCACCTGTCGCAGGAAGGTCGTGCAAGCGTCCCGGCAGACGCGCTGCCGGGACGCTCGGTGCCGCAATTACATCACCAGAACTTGTAGCGCAGGCCCAGCATGTAGCGCGGGCCGGTCTGGGTGGCATAGACGATCTGGTTCTTCTGCCGGCCGTGCTGACGCTGCACTTCGTCGGTGAGGTTGATCGCCTCCAGGCTCAGCGACAGGTTCTCGTTCCACTGGTAGCCGATGCTCAGATCCAGCTGGCCATAGGCTTCGGTGTAGACCGGGTTGGGCTGGCCGCTACCGTCGAAACGCGCGGCCAGGAACTCGTCGCGCCAGTTGTAGGCCGCACGCACCTGCCACTTGTCCTTGTCGTAGAAGCCGACCACGTTGGCCGAATCGCTCAGGCCTTCCAGCGCGAACTGCTCGCCGATCACCGCGTTGTTGTAGGTCAGCCCGGAGTCGACCATGGTGTAGTTGGCCGACACGCCGAAGCCGCTGACGCCGAACATGTGCTGCAGGTTGAATTCCCAACCGTCCAGCGACGCCGAGCGCTGGTTGGCCGGCGCGGTGATGGCGAAGTTGGCCACCGGGTCGCCCGGCTGCCCGCTGATCACGCCGGTGGCGTTGCCGTTGGCATCGTCTGCCCCGCGCACCACGCCGGGCGCGCCGCCGCGGTTGCGGAAGATGTAGTTGCGGATACAGGTCAGGTCGGCCGAGGCGCAGCCGTTGCCCAGCGCTTCGTTCCAGTACGCACCGCCCACCGGGGTGTTCAATCCCAGCGCGGTGTCGTTGCGCGTGGTCACACCGATGTAGTTGTCGATGTTCTTGCGGAAGAAGCCCACCGAGGCGTAGCTGGCATCGCTGTAGTACCACTCCAGCGAAATATCGATGTTGTGCGAGAGCAGTGGCTTCAGGCCGGGGTTGCCTTCCTGGCCGGTGCCGCCTTCCAGGCGTGCGATCTGGTTGAGCGTCTGCCCGCCCTGGATGTCGCCCCAGCCGGGACGGCCGATGGTTTCGCCGTAGCTGCCGCGCAGCACCAGGTCGTCGGTGAGCTTGAAGCTCAGGTCCAGGCTGGGCAGCCAGTATTCGTACTTGCCGCTGCCGCCGGCGAAGGCCGAGTCGGCCAGACGGATCGGCAACTCGTTGTTGGCGACCCAATCGATGCCGACCGCCACCGGCACCAGCGCCTGCGCGTCCACCTTGGTTTCTTCGTAACGCACACCGGCGGCCAGGCTGATCGGCACGCGCAGATCGTCCCAGCTGTTATTCCACTGCAGGTAGGCGTTCTTGGATTTTTCGGTCACGCGGCGGTCGGTGGTAAACACCGGCGCAATGCGGTACAGCGACTCATCGCCGGCGGCTTGCGCGGCGGCCTGGCGTGCGCGCTCGAAGTCGAACAGGAACAACTGGTTGAACTGCGCCGGGTTGCCGCTGCCGCCGATCGCATCGAAATACTGCGCGAACGAGCTCGGAATCCACAGATCGTCCGGATAATCAGCCGCGGTGCCGTTGCCGCCCCAGGTATCGCGCTGCACGTTGGAGAACGCCGAACGATTCTTCACTTCGGTGCTGCCGATACCGAACTTCAACTGCGAATAATTTTCGAAGGTGAAGTCGCCGTTGACCTGCGCCTGGTCGATCTCCGACTTCATGTAGCTGTTGCGGAACGCCGAGCCGGTGACCAACGTGCGCGACGGGTCCAGCCCGTTCAGGCCAAAGCCCAGCTGCTGCTGCAACACCGGGAAATCCTTGCTGAAATCCACCACCGAGGTACCGCGGTAGAAGCCGGACACGCCCAGCGAATTGCTCGACCCGTACGGGCTGTCCGCGCCGGCTTCGGCGGTGGAGCGATGGATATCGAAGTTGAGCTTGAACTGATCGTTCACTGCCCAATCCACGTTGAAGCCCAGCGACTTGTTCTGGTTGCGCGTCGCGGCGTTGGAGCCGGCGGTAGCCAGATCGCTGGTAGCCGGGTTGACGATTTCCGAGTAGGTGATCGGACCTGCCACCGGACCATTGGTCCAGGCGCTGGCGGAGGGGCCGTAGTTGAACCACACCGACATTTCGTTGCGCTGCTGCTGGATCTTGTTTTCCGAGTACGTGTAATCCAGCGTGGTGGTGATGTTGTCCAGCGGTTTGTACTGCAGCACCAGCTGGCCATTGGTGCGCTGGCGCTCAACGCCGACCACGCGGTAGTTGAGGTTCTGCGGCACCGAGTAGATATCGTTCGGGCCGGGGCGGTTGACGATGTTCTCCGAGCCCGGCGTGCCCGGCTGCGGAATGGTGCCGTAGGCGGTGGAATCGCCACGGAACGAGCGCCAGCCGTTGGGTACGCCGACCTGGCTGTAGCCGAAGTCGCGTTCCTGGTAGCTGCCGCTCAACGACACGCCAAAGCGTCCATCGGCCGAGGTGGTGCTGAAGATGCCGGAGATTTCCGGCGTCAGCGAATCGCCCTGCAGGCGGCCGGGCAGGTTCTCGTTGGACGCATCGTGCACGCCCTTGAGGCCCACGTTGGCATGCATGCCCGGGTTGTCCAGCGGCCGGGCCGTCTTGATGTTGATGGTGGCACCGATGCCGCCGGTGGGCGTGCTGGCGCGGCTGGTCTTGAACACCTCGATGCCGGAGATCGACTCGGACGCCAGGTTGGCGAAGTCGAACGCACGCGAGTTGGAGGCATTGGATTCTTCGATGCTGGCGCCCGGCATCTGCCGGCCGTTCAACAGCACCAGGTTGAAGTCCGGGCCGACGCCACGCACGGTGACGCGCGAGCCTTCACCCAGCGAACGGTCGATCGACACGCCGCTGATGCGCTGCAGCGACTCGGCCAGGTTGGTATCGGGGAACTTGCCGATGTCCTCGGCCACGATGCCGTCGACGATGCCCTGCGCGTCGCGCTTGACGTTCATCGACGAGGTGAGGCTGCCGCGGATACCGCTGACCTGCACGGTATCGAGCGTGGCGGGGTCGGCTTGGCTGGAGCCGGGGACGGTCGAGGCCGACTGCGGCGCCGGCGCGGTTTGCGCGGCCAGCGGCGTCGACAATGCGAACAACAAGGCAGACGTCAAGCGCCGCGTGCGCGGCAGGGTGCGTAGCTCTCTCACGATGATTCCATCCCCAAGCAAAGAAAGCCGGCCCCAAACGGGACAGGCAAAGGTCGAACAGCAATCGCGCATTTGTTAGTGCCGGCTTAACAAAGTCAATTTGCAGTGCAGCATCGGCCGCAAGCCAATGGCGTCACACATCGTTCCAATACGCGCATCGCTTGATGCAGCCGCACTCGATCGCTTGGTCGTACCATCGGGCGTCGATGACACAGTGGCAGCTATCCCAGGGCGACCGACATGGCGACTGCGCACATCCAGCCGAGCGGAGTTGGCGCGTAGGTGCGGCAGGCAGGTTCAGCAGGGCGGGTGCGGGTGGCGACCTCGGCGCCTCGCAGGCCTGCCGACCACTTGCCTGCCGTGGTCCCATCGTCAGCCGCGCTGATCACCCTTTACGCACCGGAGCGAACCAATGATCGATCTGTACTACTGGCCCACCCCCAACGGCCACAAAGTCACCTTGTTCCTGGAAGAGGCCGGGCTGGACTACACGCTCAAGCCGGTCAACATCGGCAAGGGCGACCAGTTCGAGCCGGCATTCTTGAAGATTTCGCCCAACAACAAGATGCCGGCCATCGTCGACCATGCCCCGGCCGATGGTGGCGCGCCGCAAGCGGTGTTCGAGTCCGGCGCGATCCTGCTGTATCTGGCCGAGAAGACCGGCCGCTTCTTGCCGCGCGACGCCCGCGGCCGCATCGCCGCACTGGAGTGGTTGTTCTGGCAGATGGGTGGGCTGGGCCCGATGACCGGCCAGATGGGCCACTTCAACGTCTACGCACCCGAAAAGATTGCCTACGCCATCGATCGCTACAACGCCGAAGTCCGCCGCCTGCATGGCGTGCTCGACAAGCGCCTGGCCGAGCATGCGTTTTTGGCCGGCAACGATTACGGCATCGCCGACATGGCCAGCTATCCCTGGCTGCAGGTGTATGGCGACCTCAAGCCCGACTTCGAAGCGTTTCCGAATCTGCACCGCTGGCACACCGCCATCGCCGCCCGCCCGGCCACCCAGCGTGCGTATGCGCTCAAGGAGCAGGTCAATCCCAACGCCGGCAAGCCGCTCAGCGACGAAGAGCGCAAGCACCTGTTCGGCAAGCGTTGAGGCAACGCAGTAGGAGCGTTCGCGCAGCAGTACACGCGGCGATCGCGGCGACTGTTGCAACTGCGCAGCAACAACAAACGCAAGCAGCATCAGCAAGCAGAATCAGCAAGCAGCAAGAGCAAGCAGCAAGAGCAAGCAGCAAGAGCAACTAGCAAGAGCAAGCAGCAGCAAAGAGTTAGCAGCGGCACTCGCGCACATCACCCGCACGCGACAAATCGAACGCGGCTGATCGAGCCCCTCTCCCCCCGGGAGAGGGGTTGGGGTGAGGGTACGCAAGTAGCACCAGACCTACCGCGCCCCGCAATCTGCTTCGCATGCAATGCGCATGCATCCTCCGCAGCGCGCCAACTTCAACCGCCAGCCCAAACGCACTTCTGCTCGCCCAAAGCAGAGCGATCACACCCCCAGCACAGCCCTGCAGTACACGCACACACCCATGCGCGCACCATCCCGTGGCGAGCACACACCATCGCCACGCTTCTCAAACACCCCACGTGCCCGCATCCTGTGCGCTGTCTTCAGACAGGATCTTCGATGCGCGCCCTGTTCGCCGCCCTTGCCCTCATGCTCAGCACCGTCCCCATGGCCCACGCCGAAAAACTCACCCTGGAGGCCATCACCGGCCCGTTGCCGCTGTCGGGGCCGACATTGCTCAAGCCCAAGGTGGCCCCGGACGGCTCGCGCGTGACCTTCCTGCGCGGCAAGGACAGCGACCGCAACCAGCTGGATCTGTGGGAATACGACATCGCCAGCCGCCAGGCCCGCCTGCTGGTCGATTCCAAAGTGGTGTTGCCCGGCACCGAAACGCTCAGCGATGTGGAAAAGGCCCGCCGCGAGCGCCAACGCATCGCCGCGCTCACCGGCATCGTCGATTACCAATGGGCGCCGGATGCGCAGGCGCTGTTGTTCCCGCTGGGGGGCGAGTTGTATCTGTACGACCTGCACAAGACCGGCGCCGCCGCAGTGCGCCAGCTGACCCACGGCGAAGGCTTCGCCACCGACGCCAAGCTCTCGCCCAAGGGCGGTTTTGTCAGCTTCGTGCGCGAGCGCAACCTGTGGGTGATCGACCTGGCCAGCGGCAAGCAGCTGCAGCTCACCCGCGACGGCAGCGAGACCATCGGCAACGGCGTGGCCGAATTCGTTGCCGACGAAGAAATGGATCGCCACACCGGGTACTGGTGGGCGCCGGACGATTCAGCGATCGCCTTCGCGCGCATCGACGAAGCGCAGGTGCCGGTGCAAAAACGCCCGGAGGTCTATGCCGACCACACCGAGGTGATCAGCCAGCGCTACCCGCAGGCCGGGCAACCGAACGTCGCCGTGCAACTGGGCGTGATCGCACCGCGCGCCGCCGCCGTACCGACCTGGATCGATCTGGGCAAGCAGCCGGACATCTACCTGGCACGTGTGGACTGGCGCGATGCGCAGCGGCTGACCTTTCAGCGTCAATCGCGCGATCAAAAAAGGCTCGAACTGATTGAAAACACGTTGGCCAGCGGCAAGCAACGCACGCTGATCACCGAGAGCTCGCCGACCTGGGTGCCACTCACCAACGATCTGCGGTTTCTCAAGGACGGCCGCTTTGTCTGGAATTCCGAGCGCAGTGGCTACGAACATCTGTACCTCGCCTCCGAAGACGGCGCCACGCTCACGCCGCTGACGTCCGGCGCCTGGGTGGTAGACGCGCTGCTGGCCGTCGACGAGCAGGCCGGCCTGTTGTACTTCGCCGGCAGCAAGGACTCGCCCACGCAGACCCACCTCTACGCAGTGCCGCTGGCCGGCGGCGCCATTGAAAAACGCTCGACATCCAATGGCACGCATGCGGCCAGCTTCGCCAACAACGCCAGCGTGTATGTCGACACCTGGTCCAACACCACCACACCGCCGCAGATCGAGTTGTTTCGTGCCAATGGCGAAAAAATCGCCACCTTGCTCAAGAACGACTTGGCCGATCCGCACCATCCGTATGCCAGGTACCGCGACGCACAGCGCCCGATCAATTTCGGCACGCTCACCGCCGCCGATGGCAAGACACCCTTGCACTACCGGCTGACCAAGCCGGACAACTTCGATGCGAGCAAGCGTTACCCGGTCATCGTCTATGTCTATGGCGGCCCCGCTGCACAAACCGTGCTCGATGCGTGGCCTAGCCGTGGCGATGCGTTGTTCGATCAATATCTTGCGCAGCGCGGCTACGTGGTGTTTTCGCTGGATAACCGCGGCACTCCGCGACGCGGCCGCGACTTCGGTGGAGCGCTGTACGGCAAGCAGGGCACGGTGGAAGTGGACGACCAGCTGCAAGGCGTGGCCTGGCTCAAGACCCAGCGCTGGGTGGATCCGGCGCGCATCGGCGTGCAGGGCTGGTCCAACGGCGGCTACATGACGCTGATGCTGCTGGCCAAACACAGCGACGCCTATGCCTGCGGCGTGGCCGGCGCACCGGTGACCGATTGGGGTCTGTACGACACCCACTACACCGAGCGTTACATGGACCTGCCGGCCGGCAACGCCGATGGCTATCGCAACGCGCGCGTCGCCACCCACCTGGATGGCCTGCACGCCAAGCTGCTGCTGATCCACGGCATGGCCGACGACAATGTGCTGTTCACCAACTCCACCGCGTTGATGAGCGCGCTGCAGCAGCGCGGTACGCCGTTCGAGTTGATGACGTACCCAGGCGCAAAGCACGGGCTATCCGGCAGTAATGCATTGCACCGGTACAAGACCGCCGAGGCGTTTTTGCAGCGCTGCCTGATGCCGTCACAGCAGTAGACGGTTGCCGCTGCGTTAGACGTATCGCCTGTCGGTTTCCTCTGCGTTCGCACACGGAGTGCCATGTCGTTGCCGCCCCCCATTCCCGTTGCCTCGCCGCATCGTTTGCGCTCTGTCGAGTTCTGGAGCCGGCATTGGAAGTGGGTCGTTCCCGGCATCGGCGTGGCGCTATTCCTGCTGCTGGCATTGGTGATCGGCGCGTTGATCTACGTGATTACTGCGGCAGTGAAATCCAGCGATGTGTACCGCGACGCGCTGCGCATCGCCAAGGCCGACACGCATGTCGTGCAGACCCTGGGCACCCCCATTACCGAAGCGTTTCTGCCCGATGGCAGCATCAGTTATGTCGGCGACATCGGCGAGGCCCATTTCAGCGTGGGCCTGCACGGGCCGCGCGGTAACGGCAGCGTGCAAGTGGATGCCACGCGCAGGCACGGCCGTTGGACCTACCAGACCCTGACGTTTGCCGGTCCACACGGCGACCCGATCAGCCTGTCGCCAGCGACGTCTGCAACTCCCGCGTAGTCGCAGCCCCGTACGCCATGACTTAAGGCGGATTGCTGCCGCCGCCGCAGATGCGTAGGGTCGCGCTACTCAATTCGCGGATCTGCCTCATGAAGCCACTCGTTCTCGCCGTTGCGCTGGCGCTCGGTTCTTCGTTGCCGTTGCAGGCACAGACCGGCAAGACCGCGCCCACACAACCCGCCAGCCCGGCCTGGGTGCAGACCAGCAACGGATATGCGCAGATCCTGCTCAACGCGCAGGCGCCGTTCCAGCCCGAATACGCCAGCTTCTTCGGTGTGCCCGGCTACGACGATCAGGTTGTCGACCTGGGGCCGGACAACGCCGCGCGTTATCGCGATGCCATGCGCAAGGCGCGCGCCACGCTGCAAACCAAGCTCGCCATCGAGCGCGATGCCAATGTGCGCCAGGACCTGCAGATCATGATCGGCGCTGCCGAGCAGAACATCGAAGGCAGCGAGCTCAACGAGCGTTATCTGCTGCCCTGGAGCGACGCGCCTGAGGCGGTCTTCAGTGGTCTCAACGGTCTGCTGTCCGACCAGACCGTGCCCGAGCGCCGCGCCAAGGCGCTGGACCGCCTCAAGCGTTATGTCGGCCTGGTGCCAGGGAGCACGCCCACCACCACGCTAGCGCGCCAGCGCTACGAGGAAAAGCTGAGCAACAAGGCGTTGCTGCAGCCCACCCAGCGCGAAGTGGAACAGGCGCTGGCCAACGTGGACACCTACATCGCAGGCATCGGCGAGTTGTTCGCCAAGTACAAGATCGCTGGCACCGACGAAGCGCTCAAGGCCATGTCTACCCAGCTCAAGGATTACGCCAGCTGGACCCGCACCACCGTGCTGCCGAAGGCGCGCAAGGACACCCGTCTGCCCGAGCCGCTGTATGCGTTTCAGCTCAAGCAGGTCGGAATCGATATCGCCCCGCAGGTGCTGATCCAGCGCGCGCAGCTAGAATTCATGGAAACGCGCTCGGCCATGCGCCAGCTCGCCCCGCTGGTGGCCAAGGCCAAGGGCGTGCAGGGTAGCGATTATGTGCAGGTGATCCGTGCGCTCAAGGGCAACACCATCGCCGACGACCAGCTGGAAACCTACTACCGCGGCGTGATCGACCAGATCGATCCGATCATTCGTCAGCAGCGCATCGTCGATGTGCCCAACCGCCCGATGCAGATGCGCCTGGGCAGTGCCGCCGAAAGCGCTGCGCAACCGGCACCGCACTTCCTGCCGGCACCGCTGATCGGCAACACCGGCCAGCAAGGCCAGTTCGTGCTGCCGTTGGGCAACCCGACCGCCGACGGCGCCAAGAAGGAGCAGTACGACGACTTCAACTTCGGCTCGGCCGCCTGGACGCTCAGCGCACATGAAGGCCGCCCTGGCCACGAACTGCAGTTCACCGCCATGGTCGAACGCGGCGTCTCGCTGGCGCGCAGCATGTTCGCGTTCAACTCGGTCAACGTCGAAGGCTGGGCGCTGTATGCCGAAGCCGAAATGGTCCCGTACGAGCCTCTCGACGGGCAGCTGATCGCCCTACAGTTCCGCCTGCTGCGCGCCGCCCGCGCCATGCTAGACCCCATGCTCAACCTGGGCCAGATCGACCGCGAACGCGCGCGCCAGGTACTGGAAGACGACGTCGGCCTTTCGCCGGCGATGACCCGCCAGGAACTGGACCGCTACACCGTCCGCGCCCCCGGCCAGGCCGGCAGCTACTTCTACGGCTACACCCGCATCCTCGAACTGCGCATGCGCACCGAGCTGGCGCTAGGCAAGAAGTTCGACCGCCTGGCCTTCAACAACTTCCTGCTCGACCAAGGTCTGCTGCCACCGGATCAGCTAGCCAAGGCGGTGGAGACGCAGTTCGTTCCGGCGCAGCAGAACAAGCGCTGAGCACACGGCGCATCACAGGCATGCGGCAGCGGTCGTCAGCCGCCTCATGCCTGCGTTGTTTAAAGCCGTTGGACGGTTAGCGCGCTGGAGGTGGTGCGTCAGGCATGGCGCCGGTTTCCGCCCCCGCCGGCACCCAGATCGCCATCCCGGCCGCGCGCTTTTGCGTGGTCGGAATGCCGATCCCCAAACCGCCGCCGACGCGGCCGCCGTAGCTGCCGCCGCCGACCGACAGGCCGCCGCCGGAGCGCTCGGAGCCGACGCCGACGATGACCACGCCGTTGGCGCCAAGTTTGGCGGCCTCGCGTTTGAGCCGTTGCACGGCTGCATCGGTCTGGCCCTGGGTGCCGAAGCCGGCGGCGCTGGTGGATTCGAGCTGGGCGATCTCCATCGAGCCGACCGGGGCGTGCGAATAAACCTGCACCTGGGTGGGGTCGATCGGCGCGCGCGCCTGGCCGAGCATCACCTTGGAGCTGCTGGCGCAGCCGGCCAGCAGCAGGGCCAGTGCAGCGCCGACGACGAAATGCCTGTTCATGATGTGGCCCCCTGAATGTTGGTGATGACGGCGATGATCCGGCGCCCGGACTGAAGAGTGGCTAACACGAGGTAACAACCCACCTTCAGATGGGTGCTGGCGACGCGGAGGAGCCACGGTGTACGAGCGGTCCAGTCCGCACCGAGCACCCGCCTCGCCACCTAGTGGCGGCTGCCCAATGGGTTTGTCAGTCGCACTGGATCGCTCCGTACCTCGTCGCACCCTAGCCACGCCCATGTGAGGCTGCTGCCAAGCCGCCAGGGTGACCACCCGCCCACGGCGTCTTGGCAGCCGCCCCGTTAAGCTCGGCGTTTCTTCGATAGACGAGGTGGCACGTGGGATTGATCAGCCTGCTCTGGGGCATTGTGGCGCTGCTGTGGATGGTGCTGGCCTTCATCCCGTTGCTGGGATGGGGCAACTGGTTCCTGATTCCGTTCGCGGCAATGGGTGCGCTGATTGCGGCGATCGCGCTGTTGTTCACCTCGGCCGGCAACCGCGGCCGGGCCAAGACCGGCTTGCTGCTCAACGGGTTGGTGATCGTGGTTGGAGTGATCCGCCTGAGCCTGGGTGGCGGGGTGATCTAGGGCGCTTTCGACAAGGCTGCTAGGCATATGTGCGTCGGCGTGTGTCGACGCCCGTATCGGGCAGGGCTTGCATCCCCAGCCTTTGGGAGCGCTGCCTGACCTGCAGATAGGCCACGCCGATCGCGGCCTGCCATGCCGTTGCAGCGCTGCGACACTGCGTCGCAGCGCGTCCTGCGCGCGATGGCGGGCGTAAACTGACGCGCTATCTCAAGGAGCCGTGTCATGGCCCACCCGCACTATCGCCCCCGTCGCATGCGCCACGATGCGTTTTCGCGTCGGTTGATGCGCGAAAACACGCTGACCACCGATGACCTGATCTGGCCGGTATTCGTGCATGAATTATCCGGCCGCGCGCCCATCGCCTCGATGCCGGGCGTGGAGCGGCTGTCGCTGGACGAGCTGCTGCGTGAAGCAGAAAACGCGCTGGAACTGGGCATCCCGGTGATCGATCTGTTCCCGGTGATCGACCCGGCGGGCAAGAGTCTGGATGCCGCCGAAGCCTGGAATCCGGACGGCCTGGCGCAGCGTGCGGTGCGCGCGCTCAAATCGCGCTTTCCGGAGCTGGGGATCATGACCGACGTGGCGCTGGACCCGTACACCACGCACGGCCAGGACGGCATCATCGATCACACCGGCTATGTGCTCAACGAGATCACCGTCGAGGCGCTGGTCAAGCAATCGCTGTCGCATGCGCAGGCCGGCGTAGACATCATTTCGCCCTCGGACATGATGGATGGCCGCATCGGCGCGATTCGCCGCGCCCTCGATGCCGACGACCATCTCAACGTGCGCATCATGGCGTATTCGGCCAAGTACGCCTCGGCGTTCTACGGCCCGTTCCGCGATGCGGTGGGCAGCGCCGGCAATCTGGGCAAGGCCGACAAGACCACCTATCAGATGGACCCGGCCAACAGCGACGAGGCCATGCGCGAGATCGCGCTGGACCTGGAAGAAGGCGCGGACATGGTGATGGTCAAGCCGGGCATGCCGTACCTGGATGTGGTGCGCCGGGTGAAGGAAGAATTCCGCGTGCCGACGTTTGCGTACCAGGTCAGCGGCGAGTACGCGATGCTCAAGGCGGCCGCCGCCAACGGCTGGCTGGACGAGCGCCGCTGCGTGCTGGAAGCGCTGATGGCTTTCAAGCGCGCCGGCGCCGATGGCGTGCTGACGTATTTCGCGCCGCAAGTGGCGCGCTGGTTGCGCGAAGGCTGAGCGCGTCCAGACGTGCTGCGTGGAGCGGCGCTGTGGTGGCATCTTTCTTGGATGCCGCTGCAGGTGGGTGCGATGTAGTGAAGCAGGTCGTCGATCGTTTCGGTCGGATCTTCCGCGTGTTTGCACGGACCGGCACAGCCGGCCCGCCTCGCGCTGCAGCGATTGATCTGATGCCATGCGATCGACCTCCCGCACCTGGCACGGCGTCGGCCTGACAACACAGGCCGACAACTAAGCGTTGATCCGGATGCGCAGGAGTAGTCATCGGGCAGACCGCCTACGAGACCACGCAACCGCGATCGAACCAAGTGCGCCAGCTGCGATAACGATTCTCATCTACAATGGCGAGCCTTGCTGCTCCAGGTTGTTTGCGCGTGTTCAAGACGGTTCTGTTCCAACTGCACTGGCTGCTCGGCATCACCGCCGGTCTGGTGCTGTCGGTGATGGGCGTGACCGGCGCGCTGATGTCCTTCGAGAACGAAATCGTGCGGCTGGCCAACCCGGCCATCGCGCAGCTGGCGGTGCGGCATGCCGCCGGCGAGCGTGTGTTGCCGGTGGATGTGTTGCTGCAGCGCCTCGACCTGCTGCCGCGCGATGCAGGAAAACAGCAGGCGGTGACACGCATGCTGATCGACCCCACCGGCGCGCGGCCATCCACCGCACGTCTGGCGGGCAAAGGCGGCGGGCGCGTGTACTTCGATCCTTACACCGGCGCGCGTGTCGCCGCACCGCGCCTGAGCGGGGCGTTTGCGTTCATCGAGGACCTGCACCGCAATCTGACCGCGGGTAAGCGCGGCCAGGCAGTGACCGGGGCGTGCGCCTTGATCCTGCTGTTTTTCTGCGCGTCCGGGCTGTATCTGCGTTGGCCGCGGCGCTGGTGGAGCCTGCGGACCTGGTGGGTGGTGGAATGGCGGCGGCAGGGGCGCAGTTTTCTGTGGAGCCTGCACGCGGTGTTCGGCACCTGGTGTCTGCTGGTCTATCTGCTGGTCGCGCTGACCGGGCTGACCTGGTCGTACGACTGGTACCGCGACGGCATGGTGGCCTTGCTTGGCAAGGAGCCGGCCATGCGCGGCGACGGGGGCGATCATCGGCCGGCGACGGTGGATTTCGCACGTGTGCAGCGCACCTTGGACGGTATTCCTGGGACCCATCACGCCGCGTTGGATCTGCGGGTGCCCACCCGTGCCGGGCAGCCGATGAGCGTGCGGTTTTTGCCGGACCGGCCCGACCACGACCGCGCCTACGACAATCTGGAAATCGATGCCGCCAGCGGTGCCTTGCTGCAGCGCCAGGATTACGCGCGGCTGCCGCGCGGCCAGCAATGGCTGGTGAGCATGTTCCCGCTGCATTCGGGCAGTTTCTTCGGCTTGCCGGGGCGCATCGTGGTGATGCTGGCGAGCCTCGGCATGTCGGTGTTCTTCATCAGCGGCTGGATGCTGTACCTGGATCGCCGCCGCAAGAAGCGCGAGCTGCGCGCCGCACGCGTGGTGCTGCAGAACGCACCGCCGGCCTCGCAGGCTGAGCCATGGTTGATCGCCTTCGCCAGCCAGAGCGGCTTTGCCGAACGGCTGGCCTGGCAGGCGGCCGGGCATCTGCAAGCGGCCGGCCTGCCGGTGCAGGTGCGCGCGCTGGCGCAGGTGGATGTGCAGCAACTGCAGGCCACCCGGCACGCCTTGCTGGTGATCAGCACGTTCGGCGATGGCGAGCCGCCGGATGCGGCGCGCGCGTTCGAGCGCGAACTGATGCGCCAACGCATCGGTTTGCCGCAGCTGGCTTACGCGGTGCTGGCGCTGGGCGATCGCCAATATGCGCAGTTTTGCGGGTTTTCGCGGCGTATCGAGCAGTGGCTTGACGCGCAGGGTGCACGCGCGCTGTTTCCCACCGTGGAAATGGACAACGCCGATCCGCAGGCGCTGGCGCAATGGCATGCACAGCTGGCGCAGATTGCCGGCGCGCCGCTGGCCGCGGTTGCGCTGACGCGTCCGCGCCTGACCCAGTGGGCGCTGTCGTCGCGCACCCATCTCAATCAGGGCAGCGAGGGCGCGCCGATCTGGCGCATCGACCTGCAGCCACCGCTTGAGGCGCACTGGCAGGCGGGCGATATCCTCGAAGTGCAGCCTGCGCACGCCGATGCGCAGGTGTGTGCGTGTCTGGCAGCGTGGGGCCTGCCGTCCGATGCGTTGGTGCATGTCGATGCGCAGTTGCTGCCGCTGCATCAGGCCGCTGCCGAGCGTGTGCTGCCGCCCGCGCCCGCGACGCCGCCCGCGCCGTGTCCGGATCCACAGGCCTGGCTGGATGCCTGCGACTGGTTGCCCACGCGCGACTATTCGCTGGCCAGCGTGCCGGCCGATGGCGTGGCCACGGCGGTGGTGCGCCTGACCACCCGCAGCGATGGCAGTCCAGGGCTGGGCTCGGGCTGGTTGATCTGTCATGCGCCGATCGGGGCGGCAGTGCGCGCGCGGCTGCGCACCAATCCCGGCTTCCATCGCATCGAAGCGGCGCCGATGGTGTTGATCGGCAACGGCACCGGCATCGCCGGTTTGCGCGCCTTGTTGCGCGAGGCCGAGCTGGCCGGCGTGCACGGGCATTGGCTGCTGTTCGGCGAACGCCATGCCGCACACGACCGGCTGTTGTCCGACGAACTGCAGGCCTGGCAGTTAAGCGGTCATCTGCAACAACTGGACTGGGTGTTCTCGCGCGATCAGCCGCACAAGCGCTACGTGCAGCATCAATTGCGCGATGCCGGCGACGCGCTACGGCACTGGATCGATCGCGGTGCGGTGATCCATGTCTGCGGCAGCCTGGACAGCATGGCGCGCGCGGTCGACGTCACCTTGCGCGAACTGCTGGGCGACACCCGCGTGGACGCGCTGACGGCAGCGGGCCGCTATCGGCGCGATGTGTACTGAGCACAGTCATGACCACTGCGTCGCAGCCTTGGGGGGGGGGCTAACAACACGTCAAAGGCTGGTAGGTCGAGTGCGCGGCGCCCTCACCGCTCGCGGGACACGCCGTGCATCCGTCCGTGGAGGCTGGGTGGCAGCATCCATGCCGCCACACGGTCCCGCAAGCGGGGAGGACAGCGCACCAGGGAGTTGGTTAGTGGTCGCGTGAAAAGCGTCTTTCGCGCAAAGTGCATCGGTATTTGGTTGGTACGCCATTATCCAAAATGCACGTCACGCACTGCTCTTGACCGTGCACACCGACCATCTCGACGGGTCCTTGCCCGCTCACCGTCACGGGACCTTACGCGGCATGGATGCCGCGTAAGCGCTGACAAGTACTTGCAGCGTGTCCCGCGATGGTCGGCGGATGGGCCCTGCAGCCGAGCCGCAGATCAAGCCGCGAGTCAGCGCTCTGTAGCCCTGCAGCCAAGCCGTAAGTCAGCAGCTCTACAACCAGGCCGCAGAGCAGCTGCGCTGCATTGAAGACCCACATCCTCCGCTCTGAAATAGACCCGCGCGAAGTGCTTTGCCAGCCGCTCTTGTTTTGACTTCGCGCATCCATCCACCCTCAGCGGCAGCTGGCATCGCCCTCTATCGCCGGCGCCTTCATCCGGTAGAGATCCAGCTGGCCCGCGCGTGGTGCACGTGCGCTGCCGGTGACCAGCAGTTCGCCCGGTTTGGACGCATCCACCACCGCCGCAAACGTGCGCTCCTGCGGCCCGTTGAACGACAGCGGCAACGGCTGGCCCTGGGCGTAGTGCCCGTTGTTGCAAGCGGCTAGCAGCAACTGGCTGGGGCCATCGACCGCACCACGCGCCCATACCAGGCCACGCCCGTCGCCGAGCCAGGCCGCATCCAGTTCGTCGGCCGCGGTGTTGATGTCGCGCAGCGGCGCAGGCGCGGTGAACGCGCGCCCGTCCCAGTGCGCCACAAACACGTCCAGGCCGCCAGCACCGCCGTGGCCATCGCTGGCGAACAGCAGACGCGTGCCGTCCAGCGACAGGCTCGGTGCGCGCTCGTCGCCGCGGCTGTTGATCGCCGCGCCCAGCGATTGCACCGCGCCCAGGCCGCCTTGCGCATCCACCGGCACGCGGTACAGATCGCTGCCACCGGCGCCACCGGGCCGCGACGAGGCGAACAGCAGCCAGCGTCCATCGGCACTGAACAGCGGCGTGATCTCGTCCTGGGCGGTGTTGAGCGGCAGCGGCTGCGCGTCCTGCCAGCGCCCGCCGCGCAGCTGCGCCTGCCACAGGTCCCACCCCCCGGCGGCGCCGGCGCGGTCGCTGGCCCAGACGATGCGCTGCCCGTCCGGGCTGAGCGTGGCGTGCGCCTCGTTGGCCGGCGTGGACACCACACCCATGCCTTCGATGCCGAACTCGGCAAGTCCCGACGCGGACGGGACGAAGAGTAAACTCGCCGCCAGCGCGAGCGGCGTCCATCGAAGTTGCATGCGGTGTTCCTGCTCCAAGTCGCGCCCAGTCTAGTCAACCAGAGAGCGTTTCATGCCCGTATCCCGTTATGCCGTGTTCGGTCACCCTGTCGCCCATTCGCTGTCGCCGGCCATCCATGCCGACTTCGGCAAGCAGACAGGCATCGCGCTGGACTACACCGCCATCGATGCGCCGCCGGACGCGTTTGCCAGCAAGCTGCAGCGCTTCGCCGACGAAGGCGGCAAGGGCGCAAACGTCACCCTGCCGTTGAAGGAGGCCGCCTTTGCGCTGGCCGCCAGCCTGAGCGATCGCGCGCAGCTGGCCGGAGCGGTGAACACGCTGGTGCGTAACGATGGCCAATGGCAGGGCGACAACACCGACGGCGTCGGCCTGGTGCGTGACCTCACCGATCGCCACGGCCTGGATCTGCGCGGTCGTCGCGTGTTGCTGCTGGGCGCCGGCGGCGCCGCACGCGGGGTGGCACCGGCGCTGCTGGATGCCGGCGTCACCGAGATGGTGGTGGTGAACCGCTCGCCCGAGCGCGCCGACGCGCTGTGCGATGCGCTGGGCGAACCCGGTCGGGTGGTGTCGCGTTACATCGAAGACCTGCGCGAACTGGGCGACTTCGAGCTGATCGTCAACGCTACCGCCGCCGGGCGCGACCGCGACGCCGGTGCGTTCTCGCTGCCGCTGGGCCTGGTCAACAGCCTGACCGCCGCGGTGGATCTCAACTACGGCGAAACCGCCATCGCGTTCCTGGCCTGGGCACGCGCCGCGCACTGCCGTTACGCCATCGATGGCCTGGGCATGCTGGTGGAGCAGGCCGCCGAAAGTTTCGCGTTGTGGCATGGCGTGCGTCCGGACACCGACCCGGTGTACGCGGCGCTGCGCGCGCGCGACGCCGTGCTGGTCAGCGCGGACTGAGCCGTTGCCCATGACCACCACCGACATCCTGCTCAGCCTGATCACCAGCCTGCTGTCGCGGGTGCCGATGCTGATCGCCTTGTTGCTTGGGCTGGTATTGCTGTGGCGGGCCCCGCACGGGCCGCTGCGGCGTGCCGCGTTGGCCGGGCTGTGGCTGCTGCTGGGCTGTGTGCTGGCCGAGGTGGCCTTGCAGGCGATTCCGATGCTGTTGATGCAGCAGGGCAACGTGCGCCAGATCGGTCTGGTGATGGGCGTCGGCCGCTTCGTGCTGACCGCCGTGCAAGGCGTCGGTATCGGCGTGCTGGTGTGGACTCTGGCGCGCAGCCTGCAACGGCTGCCGCCTGCTGCGGGTTCGCGCGCATGATCCCGCTCAAGGCGTTGGCGCTCGTCCTGGTCGGGCTGATCTGTGCAGGGCAGGGCGGTTGGACGTTGCTGCATCCGCAGGCGCTGGCCACCGTCAACCGGGGCGGACTGCTGTACGAACGCTTTGGTCCGGCCGGTGTGGGCATCGGCATGCTGGCGATGGGCGTGGCCATGGCCGTGATCGGCGTGGTCTGGGCGCGCTACGCCTGGCCGCGACGCGGTTGATCCAACATTCCACAGAGTCCAGCTGTGGGGTGTACCCGGCGGTTGCCGGTCTTCGAGCGCCGCCAACGCATCTCTGAGTGATCCCAGAAGGACCGGGGTTGATCGAAAGCGGCAAGCGCAGCCTGCACGCAGATCTCGCGTGCAGCATTCGCCGCCATCTGCTGATGTGCGCGCTTGTGTCATCCGCTCCGGACATCGGTCTCCAAACCGTGCAAGGGCACCCGGCAAACAGGTTCAGCTGCCGCGCGTATCGGTCGCAGGCGCTGCGCCGGTCCGTGCGAAAATAGCGCGATGAGTGACCTTGCCCCACCGGCTGCGCCGTCCGCGCCCGTCCCCGCCCAGCGTGTGCTGACCGACCCGATCAAGGCCGGCATCCGCGACGCTTACGCCAAGCTGCAGGCCAATACGCCCGGTTTTGCCACCCGTCGCGCGCAGAGTCAGATGATCGGTCTGGTCTCGCGTGCGCTGGCCACCTCCGGCGGCATCGGCATCGCCGAGGCGCCCACCGGGGTGGGCAAGAGCCTGGGCTATCTCACCGCCGGCGTGCCGATCGCCCTGGCGACCAAAAAGAAGCTGGTGATCAGCACCGGCACCGTGGCGCTGCAGTCGCAGCTGGTGGAGCGCGATATCCCGGCCTTCCTCAAGGCCACCGGCCTGGAGGCAACCGTCGCCCTGGCCAAGGGCCGCACCCGCTATCTGTGCACGCGCAATGCCGCGGAGCTGGAAGGCGACACCAGCCAGAACGCCATGTTCGAAGACGAGCAGGCGCTCTACGATCGCCCGCTCAGCCCCGTCGATGCCGATCTGGCCAAACGGCTGGCCAAGGCCTACGCCGCACGCACCTGGAGCGGCGACCTGGACGATGCCCCCGAGCAGGTCTCGGTGCCGTTGCGCATGCGCATCACCACGCCCGCCTCCGGCTGTGCGGGGCGCCGCTGCAGTTATGCCGCGCAATGCCCGGTGCTCAAGGCACGCACCGATGTGCGCGAAGCGCAGATCGTGGTTACCAACCACGCCTTGCTGCTGTCCTCGCTGTCGTTGGGCGATGCCGAAAACGGCCAGCCGCTGATCGCGCCGCCATCGGACATGTTGCTGGTGCTCGACGAAGGCCATCACATCGCCGGCGTGGCCATCGACCAGGGCGCGGCCAATCTGCCGCTGGACGAGATGGCCAAGCGCACTGGCCGCATGCAGATTCTCATTGCCGCGGCGTATCGCGCGGTGGACAAGGACAAGGTCGGCAACCTGCTGCCCAACGAAGCCATCGATGTCGCCGCGCGGGTGTCCAAACTGCTCAAGGCCTTCCATGCCGAAGTCGAGCGCGTGTGGAAGCCCGAGCCTGGCGAGCGCGATCCGTTGTGGCGTGCCGCCAACGGCAAGTTGCCGCCGCAGTGGGGCCCGGCCATCGAAGAACTGGGCGAAGAAACCCGCGCGCTGTTCAACTGGGTACATGCCGCACATGGCGCAGTGGCCAAGGGCAAGCAGGACGATGCCGCACGCGAACGGCTGCAACGCAACCTGGGCCTGGCGCTGGAAATGGCCGAGCAGCAACACAATCTGTGGAGCGGCTGGCGGCGCGAGGATAAGGAAGGGCAGCCGCCGATGGCGCGCTGGATCACCCTCTCGCGCGAGGGTGATCTGATCTGCCACTGCTCTCCCGTGTCGGCCGCGCAAGTGCTGCGCACGATGATCTGGAACGAAGTGGATTCGGTGGTGATGACCTCGGCCACGCTCACCGGCGGTGGCGATTTCCAATCCTTCGCCATCGACAACGGTCTGCCCGATCACGCCGAAATGGCCTCGCTGGCCTCGCCATTCGACCTGCCCAATCAGGCCGAACTGATCGTGCCCAATTTTCCGGTCACCCCGGACGACCGCGAAGGGCATCCCAAGGAAGTGGCCAAATATCTGGTGCGCGAACTGGATTGGAACGCCAAGGGCAGCATCGTGCTGTTCACCTCGCGCTGGAAGATGGAAAAGGTCGCCGACCTGATGCCGCTGGCGCAGCGCAACCGTGTGCTGGTGCAGGGCGAAGGCAACAAGTCGCAATTGATCACCGAACACATGCGCCGCATCGCTGCTGGCGAAGGCTCGGTGTTGTTCGGTTTGAATTCTTTTGGCGAAGGCCTGGACCTGCCCGGCGATGCCTGCACCACGGTGGTCATCACCCAGGTGCCATTCGCGGTGCCGACCGACCCGCAGACCTCGACCTTGAGCGAGTGGCTGGAAAGCCGCGGCCACAATGCGTTCAACCTGATTGCGATTCCGCATGCGCTACGCACGCTAACCCAGTTTGCAGGGCGGCTGATCCGCAGCTCCAATGACCACGGCCGCGTCATCATTCTCGACTCGCGCCTGCTCACGCGTCGCTACGGCAAACGCATCATCGACGCGTTGCCGCCGTTCAAGCGGGTGATCGGGCGCTGAGTGCATCGGCACGTGGCATGCCAATGCAGCGCTCAGTGATCTCAAGCGCTCAGTGATGTCGACCGCTCAGTCGCGGTCGACAAGGTTGTACTTGAGCACTGCATAGCGACTGCCACGCATGGCAGCGTCGTCATCCGGCATGCCGCCGCGAGCGATCATGCGCAGCCTGTGTCACCTCATGCATGCGGGCGCAGTTGCTTGTCAGGCATCGCGTTGGTTGCTGCAGATGCAATGTTTTTTCGCGTGGCATCGCCTTGCAGTGCAGCATCGGTTTACGTATTTCGGTAGTGACGTCATGCGATGCGAATGCAGACGAGACGCTTGAAGCCGAAACAGTCGCGTTATCTGCAACACGCTGCCACACGAAAAGCGATGCATATCACGCAACGCAGTCATCATCATGTTCGCCTATCGCTGCGATCATAACTAATGACTTTTCACACTTCGGCCCGCTCGCCATGATTCAGGTCCTTCAACACGAGCTGACGCCATGCGCCCTGGATCCCTCATGGTGCTAGCCCTGCTAGCCCCCACGCTGATCGCTCCGCCGGTCTTCGCCCAATCTGTACTGACCCGTGACAACGGCGCCAAGGTTGGCGACAACCAGAATTCGCAGACGGCAGGTGCCAACGGCCCGACCTTGCTGCAGGACGTGCAGCTGATCCAGAAGCTGCAGCGCTTCGATCGCGAGCGCATTCCCGAGCGCGTCGTGCATGCGCGCGGTACCGGTGTCAAAGGCGAGTTCACCGCCACTGCCGATCTGTCCACCCTGACCAAGGCCAAGGTGTTCAGCGCCGGCGAAAAAACACCGGTGTTCGTGCGCTTTTCGTCCGTTGTGCATGGCAATCACTCGCCTGAAACGCTGCGCGACCCGCACGGGTTCGCGACCAAGTTCTACACCAGCGAAGGCAACTGGGATCTGGTCGGCAACAACTTCCCCACCTTCTTCATCCGCGATGCGATCAAGTTCCCCGACATGGTCCACGCGTTCAAGCCGGACCCGCGCACCAATCTTGACGACGACTCGCGTCGCTTCGATTTCTTCTCGCACGTGCCCGAAGGCACGCGCACGCTGACGCTGCTGTATTCCAACGAAGGCACGCCTGCCGGCTATCGCTTCATGGATGGCAACGGCGTGCACGCCTACAAGCTGGTCAATGCGCAGGGCGAAGTGCACTACGTCAAGTTCCATTGGAAGACGCTGCAGGGCATCAAGAACCTCGATCCCAAGCAGGTTGCCGCCGTCCAGTCCAAGGACTACAGCCACCTGACCAACGATCTGGTCGGCGCGATCAAGAAGGGCGATTACCCGAAGTGGGACCTGTATGTGCAGGTGCTCAAGCCGGAAGACCTGGCCAAGTTCGATTTCGATCCGCTCGATGCCACCAAGATCTGGCCGGACGTGCCGGAGCAGAAGGTCGGCCAGATGGTGTTGAACAAGAACGTCGACAACTTCTTCCAGGAGACCGAGCAGGTCGCGATGGCGCCGGCCAATTTGGTGCCGGGTATCGAACCGTCTGAAGATCGCCTGTTGCAGGGCCGTATCTTCTCCTACGCCGACACCCAGTTGTATCGCATCGGTGCCAACGGCCTGAGCCTGCCGGTCAACCGCCCGCGCGTAGCCGTTAATAACGGCAACCAGGATGGTCAGGGCAACATCGGTCAGACCAGCAGCGGCGTGAACTACGAGCCGAGCCGCCTGGAGCCGCGTCCGCAGGACACCGCCGCGCGCTACAGCGAACTGCCGCTGTCCGGTACCACCCAACAGGCCAAGATCACCCGCGAGCAGAACTTCAAGCAAGCCGGTGAGTTGTACCGCTCCTACGGCAAGAAGGATCGTGCAGATCTAGTGCAGAGCTTCGGCGAGTCGCTGTCCAACACCGACACCGAGAGCAAGCACATCATCCTGTCGTTCCTGTACAAAGCCGACCCGGAGTACGGCACCGGTGTGGCCCGTGTTGCCAAGGGCGACCTGGCCCGCGTCAAGCAGCTGGCCTCCAGCCTGCAGGACTGATCCATCCGACGGCATCGTGGCCACGCCGCGGTGCCGTCCCCGTCTTGGGAGAGCGATATGCGCACTCTGCTATTGATCATGCTGAGCGCCCTGTGCGCGCCAGCCATCGCTGCCTCGCCGTCTGCCACACCCGCAGCGACCACACCATCCACGTCCAGCCCCGAGCAGATCAAGCTGCAGCTACGTGAGTACTTCTTCGATGCCGCGCGCGAAGGCCGCCAGGAGATGCTGGCCGAGTTCATCCGCTCGCATTACGACCTCAATGCCCGCGATGAGAAGGGCTATACCGCGCTGATCCTGGCCGCCTACCACGGCCAACGCCCGGCGGTAGAGCAATTGCTGAGCGCAGGAGCCGACCCCTGCGCGCAGGACAAGCGTGGCAACACCGCGCTGATGGGCGCGATCTTCAAAGGCGAGCTCGGCATCGCAAAGCGGCTGATGCAGGCCGATTGCGCCCCCGACCAACGCAACAACGCCGGCCAGACCGCGGCGATGTATGCAGCGCTGTTCCAGCGGACAGACGTGCTCAAGGACTTGGCCGCCAAGGGCGCAGACCTCAGCCTCAAGGACGGGCAGGGCAACGATGTGACCAAGTTGCAGCGCGGCGAATTCGCCACCGCCCCGGCACGCTGAGCGTGTTCGGTAGCGCGACCTGCGGCCGTGCATGCTCCGCAAGTTGCGCGCCTGCGTAAGCTGTTCTTGAGGGTGCGCCACAGGGTGGAGTACGGACGATAGTCCGCAGCAACATTTGCCATGCGTGTTTTGCCATCACGCTACCAATGCTCCGAACGGCGGCGACCCTGGTGCGCGCAAGCGGCCAACAAGGCCATCGCCCAGCCACGGCCGCGAAGCCTTCCAGATCGGCGCGGCCGATGCTCCCAATTCGGCATGTATCACGCGGAGGCTGCGGTAGCTCCGTAGCGTCCGCATCTATTCGATCCTTGTTCGCTAGCGTTGTCAGCCAGTCGCATGACTTTCGATAGCGCTCGATGGCCGCGCTCGGCACGCGGTCAACGCATGAGAGTAAGTCGGCAGGTTTAGCGCAGCTCACCAAACGATGGTGCAGCCGCCAGATGGCGCGCACGTTGGTGGCCATATTCGTCCACTCCGGCTCTGAGCGTGGCGTCCACACCTACCTGACCACTGCCCGCCAGTGGTGTTAACCGCTCCTGGTCCCCGCGCTTGTTGTGGACAGACGACGAGTAGGGCATCCAGCCCAGAGCACCGATGCGTCCGGATGGCTCCGCACGGCCCTGGCCACGATGTCTCACGGTTCCGGCAAGCGCGCGGGGGGCACGTCTTTGACCGGGCTGCTGCTTGCATCCGGGGCTGCCCGGCGCGATCACCTCCGTGTGTCGCGCGCAAATCAGCAGGGCAACGACAGCACACGATCGTGACGTAAGCGACCTGGATGCGGCCACGCCAAACCGTGATGGCCATCCCGTCGGTTTTCCGCCACGCCTGCGTTGGAAGTCTGGCGGTGGTGATGATTTTTCCGCCATCCCGTCAGGAGATTTCTGACGTCGAAACCCTTGTGCGCCAAGGCTTTGACATAAAACTGAGCGCGCGCTGACTTGCTTGAAATTGGTTCGAAAAAAGCGCAAAAAACAGTTCAAGAACGGGTCGGGAACGCCGATGCTGGAGCTATCGCACCTTGGAACCCCCGGCCATGAAGCTCGATCCCTCCATCCCGTTCCTGATGTCCCTGCTCGCCATGGTGCTGTGCACCGCCACCGCCGTTGTCGCGCTGGTGTTCGGCCAGGTGCACGTATTGGCTACCTCGTGGAGCTTCTATGCGGTGATGGGCACGTCCCTGATCACCCTGGCTGCCTCTTACCACGCCCTCGGCAAGCCGCTGAGCGCCGAAGAGCGTGTGGGCTTCCGCAACCCGTAATCGCACCTACGTCCGGAAACGCGCGCAGCGTTACGCCAGTACCGGATCAAAGAAGCTGCGCTCGTCATTGACGATGCACCGCGTTCGCTCCGCATAGGCGAACGCCGACAGACACCCCGCATCCTGCAGCGATGCCACCCGATAGCTCCCGTACTCGGCGCGCGAGGGAAACGAAAACAGCGCCAACGCGATGTTGTTCGCCCTTTCCGACGGCAGAAAATAGCCGTGATGCTGGCCGCCAAAGCGCGCCACCAGCGGGATCCATAACCGCGCGTCATGTTCGAATTCGGCCAGTTGATAGCGGTCGGTCACCTAGCGCAGCAAGCAGGTGATCGTGCAGCAGGATCCGGCATCACGCTGCATCAGCGTGCCAGGCCACACTGCCGCAGATTCATCGACGCCCGTGTAAGCTATTGATCCTGCTTCGCATTCCAATGGCCGCTCGCTGCGGCCAACCGTCGATGACCGCTTCTGCCGATCGCTACGCCGCCTCCCTACGCCTGTCCGTTGCCCCGATGATGGACTGGACCGACCGGCATTGCCGGGTGTTCCACCGCCTGCTGGCGCCGTCCGCACGCTTGTATACCGAGATGGTGCATGCCAACGCGGTGATCCATGGCGATCGCACGCGGCTGATCGGGTTCGATCCAGTCGAGCACCCGCTGGCGCTGCAGCTCGGCGGCAGCGATCCGGCCCTGCTCGCTCAGGCGGCCGGCATCGCACAGGAATGGGGCTATGACGAAATCAACCTCAATTGCGGCTGCCCGTCCGATCGCGTGCAGGCGGGGCGCTTCGGTGCCTGTCTGATGCGCGAGCCGGCGCTGGTGGCCGAGTGCGTCGCCGCCATGTGCGCGGCCACCGACCTTCCGATCACGGTCAAATGCCGCCTGGGTGTGGACGATGACGACGACTACGCCGTGTTCGCCCGCTTTGTCGATCAAGTCATCGCGGCCGGCGCGGCGATGGTGGTAGTGCACGCCCGCAATGCCTGGCTCAAGGGCCTGTCGCCGAAGGAAAATCGCGAGGTGCCGCCGCTGCGCTACGACTGGGCATATCGCCTCAGGCAGGAGCGTCCCAACGTGCCGGTGGTGCTCAATGGCGGCATCGCCGCCGTCGACGCCGCGCTGGCGCATCTGCAGCAGACCGATGGCGTGATGCTCGGTCGCGCCGCATATCACGACCCGTATGTCTTGCATCAGCTCGATGCCGCATTGACCCAACGCCCGGTGCAGCCGCGCGAGACGCTGCTACGGGCGCTGCGTCCCTACGTAGAGTCCCAACTGGAGCAGGGGCTTGCGCTGAAGCACATCACCCGGCACGTGCTGGGCCTGTTCCATGGGCAGCCGGGCGGGCGGGCGTTCCGTCAGGTGCTGAGCGAGGGCGCACACCGTCCAGGCGCTGGCTGGGAGCTGGTCGAGCAGGCATTGCAGCGAACCGACAGCCAGCTCTGGCGCGTCGTTGCCTGATTGGCCCGGCGCTTGCATTAGCTGAACAGGCAGGCCAGGACCGTTGTTGATCACGATCTCGGAGCCCGGCATCGAGCGCGAAAGCCTTGCTGGCAGGGCGTCTGCTCCTTCGTGGCATTCATTTGGCTGAATGGCGTTAACACGAAGCTAAAAAGTTCAGATCGGATTCACCCCCAAAAATCAAGAATTTGGCTCAATTTACGGAACCCGGCCATTGTGTGATGCATGCTCGGTTTTACGAATTTTGAATGTTCCTGAACAACCCGCTAGGATCCAGTTGTGACCCATCCGCTCAGCCGCGTTCGCTCTGTCGCCCTGGTCGCCCTCTGGGGTGTCCTGGCCGCGCCGTCGGCGTGGGGTCAGGGGTATCCCATGGTGCAGGGTGGTCGCGAGGGCATGCCGGCATCGGCACGCGGTAACAGCCGCACCTTGTCGGACACCATCCGCCATGTGCAGCGGTCTACCGGTGGACAAATTTTGGCTGCCGAGCGTGTGCCGTACGATGGCGGCAACCTCAATCGGGTCAAGTACATGAAGAACGGGCGCGTCCACACCGTGGACGAGCTAGAGCAGCCGCAGGCCGCTCCACCGCCCAGCGCTGCCCCGCCCGATCCGCCAGCGCCACCACGTAGCGATAACCACTGAACGTAGATAGTTCTGCGTTCAGTCTCATAAATTCCCCGGCCGTTGGCCGATAACGTTACTAGGGAGAGTGCATGCGTATTCTTTTGGTCGAAGACGAAGCTCCGCTGCGCGAGACCCTTGCCGCGCGTCTGAAGCGTGAAGGCTTTGCGGTCGACGCTGCACAAGACGGCGAAGAAGGCCTGTACATGGGCCGCGAAGTGCCGTTCGACGTCGGCATCATCGACCTTGGCCTGCCCAAGATGTCGGGCATGGAGCTGATCAAGGCGCTGCGCGACGAAGGCAAGAAATTTCCGGTGTTGATCCTGACCGCGCGTTCGAGCTGGCAGGACAAGGTCGAAGGCCTCAAGCAGGGCGCCGACGATTATCTGGTCAAGCCGTTCCATGTCGAAGAGCTGCTGGCTCGCGTTAACGCGCTGCTGCGCCGTGCCGCTGGCTGGAGCAAGCCCACGCTGGAATGCGGCCCGGTGGCACTGGATCTGGCCGCGCAGACGGTGAGCGTCAACGGCGCCAACGTCGATCTGACCAGCTATGAGTACAAGGTGCTTGAGTACCTGATGATGCATGCCGGCGAACTGGTCTCCAAGGCCGACCTCACCGAACACATCTATCAGCAGGACTTCGATCGCGACTCTAACGTGCTCGAAGTGTTCATCGGTCGTCTGCGCAAGAAGCTCGACCCGGATGGTGAACTCAAGCCCATCGAGACCGTGCGTGGTCGGGGCTACCGCTTCGCCATCCCGCGTACCGAAGGCTGAGTCCGCGCGTCGGTAAACAGGAAGATCAGGTGCCGGGCCGCTCCAAGTGGTACAGACGTTGGCGGCCGCGCTCCCTGCAGGCCCGCCAGCTGTTGGCCGCCAGCCTCAGCTTGGTGGCCTTTCTGGCGTTGGCGGGCTACGCGCTGGATGTCGCCTTTGCCGATACCGCCGAAAAGAACCTGCGTGAGCGGCTGAAGAACTACGCCTCTGCCTACGCCGCCAACATCGACTTTGTCCGCGACGGTTCGATCTACATCGGCGGGCAACCGCCCGACCCGCGCTTCGATGTGCCTGGTGGCGGATTGTATGTGGAAGTCGTGCGTCCCGACGAAAGCTGGACCTCGATGTCGGCCGAAGGCCCGAACATTCCGCATGGCCGCATGCTGGAGCCGCGCCAGGAAGAATTCATCGGCCCGCTGGAGATGACCCAGATCGATGGCAGCCTGGGCCAGTTGTATCGCTATGGCCTGGGCGTCAGTTACGTCGAACGCGAACACGGCGGCGAGATTCCTTACACCATCTATGTGATGGAAGACGCGCGCTCGATGGGCGCGCAGCTGCGTGTTTTCCGTGGCGCGGTGTGGTTTTACCTCGGCAGTGCCGGCGTGGTGTTGTTGGTGCTGCAGGCGTTCATCCTGCAATGGAGCCTGCGCCCGCTGCGGCGTGTGATCAACGAGCTGACCAAGGTGCAGCGCGGCGAAATTCAGCGCATGAGCGAACAGCATCCACGTGAGCTGGAGCCGCTGACCGACAGCATCAACGCCTTCATCGAGAGCGAGCGCGACAACCTGGAGCGCCAACGCAATACGCTGGCCGATCTGGCGCATAGCCTCAAAACGCCGATCGCGGTGCTGCGCACGCAGCTCGACAGCGGCGCCTCTGAGCACGATCTGCATAAAGAGATGGACGTGCAGCTGCGGCGCATGAACGATCTGGTGTCGTATCAGTTGGCGCGTGCGGCCTCCAGCGGTCACAAGTTGTTTGCCGCGCCATTGCCGATCGAGCCGTCCGCCGAAGAAATCGTGCGCGGGCTGGAGAAGGTGTATTCGATCAAGGGCGTGTTGTGCGAGTTCGATATTTCGCCGGATGCGCGCTTTCATGGCGAGCCGGGCGACCTGCAGGAACTGCTCGGTAATCTGCTGGAAAACGGCTTCAAATGGGCGCGCAGCCGGGTGCTGCTGACCGCACAGCCGGGTCCGACCACCGGCAGCCGGCGTGCCGGCCTGATCCTGTCGGTGGAAGACGACGGCCCCGGCATTGCGCCGGAAGATGTCGCCAAGATTCTGCAGCGTGGTGTGCGTGGCGATGAGCGCGTGCAGGGGCATGGCATCGGCATGTCGATCGTGCAGGATCTGATCAAGGCCTACCGCGGTGAACTGCAGGTGGTGCGCTCGCAGGAACTGGGCGGCGCCCGCTTCGATGTGACCCTGCCTCCGGGTCTGTGACGCGCCTGCGTGTTCGGATGAACCCGTTGGCAATGGCCTGCGCTGCTCCGACAACCGTTTAACGCCTCGAACGTTTGCTTGACCATACTGGTCCGGTTGCAGGCAATTGCGATGGAGAGCCGCATGATCGAGCGCGTTGCACAGGTCTCTTGTGCGGAAACGCACCCTTCGCCACGGCGATGGCCGTGCAGGTGGCGCCTGGCGTTGCTGCTTGCCGGTGGTGCGGTTGCCGCCCTCGGCCACGCTGCCGAAGCGCCGTTGACGCCGACCCAGACGCGCTGGTTGCAACGTGCCACCTACGGTGTGGATGCCGATGGCGCCGCGCAGTTGCAACGGCTTGGCCCCAAGCGCTATGGCGCATTGCTGCTCCAACCCAGTGACGACGCTGTGTTACCGGCACCGATCCGTGCGCAGCTGCAAGGCTTCGACGCACTGCACACCCCGCTGGAAACCTTGTTGACGCGTTACGAGGCCGACAAGATCCGGCTGCAAGCCATGCCCGACGGCGATGAGAAAGTCGCCTTGCGCAAGGACTGGCAAGCGCGCGGCGGACAGATGCTCACCCAGGCGCGTCAGGCGCAATTACTGCGCGCGGTGTACGCGCCGGATCAGCTACGCGAGCAGCTGGTGTGGTTCTGGCTCAATCACTTCAGCGTGTATGCCGACAAAGGCCGCGTGAAGTGGATGGCCGCCGATTACATGGAAAACGCGATCCGCCCTAACGCCACCGGCAAGTTTGCGGATCTTGTTATGGCGACGCTGCAAAGTCCGGCGATGCTCGAGTATCTGGACAACGCCAAGAACGCCAAGGGCAAGGTCAACGAAAATTACGCGCGCGAACTGATGGAACTGCATACCCTCGGCGTGCATGGGGGCTACACCCAGCAGGACGTGCAGCAGCTGGCGTTGATCCTCACCGGCGCGGGCCTGGTGCCGATCAAGGCCGCAGGTGCGCCGCCCGTGCCAGCACCCGTGCGTGGCCAGCCGCAGGTGGTGCGCAAGGGAGTGTTCGAATTCAATCCGGCGCGCCATCAACCCGGCGACAAGGTGTTGTTGGGTCAGCCGATTGCCGGCGGTGGGCTGGATGAAATCGAACGCGCCGTGCAACTGTTGGTGCGCCAGCCGGCATGTGCGCGCTTCGTCTCGCAGCGCATTGCCGAGTACTTCGTCAGCGACACGCCGCCGCCGGCACTGGTCGCGCGCATGGCCAGCACCTTCCAGCGTAGCGATGGCGATATCGCCAAGGTCATGCAGACCATGGTGAATTCTGCAGAGTTTGCACAGGCGCAACCGCGCAAGTTCAAGGACCCCAATCGCTTTGTGGTCTCGGCGATGCGGCTGGCCTATGAAGACCAGCCCGTGATCAATGCCGGCCCGATGGCCAGTTGGGTACAGCAACTTGGCGAGCCGCTGTTCGGGCGCATCACCCCGGATGGGTGGTCGCTGCAATCGCAGGCCTGGACCAGCTCCGGGCAACTGGCGCGCAGGTTCGAGGTGGCGCGCGCGCTGGGCAGCGGGCCCAAGCAATTGTTCCGGCGCGATGGCGACAACGACACGCCGATTCCGCCGCTAACGCGCATCGACACGCGCGCGTCCTATCGCTGGATTGCGCCATCGCTGGCGACAGGTACGCAGCAGGCGCTGGAGCAGGCGCGTTCGCCGGCGGAATGGAACGGGTTTCTGTTGGCATCGCCGGACTTCAACTACCGCTGATTCATATCGCTGATTCACCGATGCTGATCACCGAGTGCGATGCAGGCATCGCCGTGGGAGTACACCATGCAACGACGTCAATTTCTGCTTGCTTCTGCTGCCGCCGCCGCCGCGACGAGTCTGCCCTGGGCTGGTCGCCTGTTTGCCGCTCCGCGCGACAGTGCGCGCCTGCTGGTGGTGTTCTTGCGCGGCGGCTACGACAGCAACAATCTGTTGGTGCCGCATGGCAGCGATTTTTATTACCAGTCGCGTCCCACGCTGGCGATTGCACGGCCGGATCCGGCCAATCCCGACAGCGCCATTGCGCTGGACGCGCAGTGGGGTCTCAACCCGGTGATGCGCGATGCCTTGCTGCCATTGTGGCAACGCAATCAACTGGCGTTCGTACCGTTTGCCGGCACCGATGATGTGTCGCGCAGCCACTTCGAAACCCAGGACGACATCGAATCCGGGCAAGCGGGCAAGCACCGCGACTATCGTTCCGGGTTCATGGCGCGGCTGTCGGGTGTTCTCAGTGGCGTGCCGGCGATTGCCTTCACCGATTCGTTGCCGCTGACCTTCCAAGGCGGCGGCGATCTGCCCAACGTCTCGCTGCGGGGCATCGGCAAGGGCGGGCTGGACGCGCGTCAGTCGCAGATCCTGTCGCAGATGTACGACGCCACGCCATTGGCGGCAGCGGCGCGCGAAGGACTCGCGTTGCGCCAGCAGGTTACCGCGCAGTTGCGCGAGGAGATGGAGCAGGCCGGCCGTGGCGCCGCCAGCGCACGTACGTTTGCCGATGAAACCCGGCGCATGGCGAGCTTGATGCGCGAGCGGTATCGGCTGGGATTTGTGGATGTTGGCGGTTGGGACACGCATGCCAATCAGGGCAGTGTGGCAGGCGGGCTGGCCAACAACTTGCGCAATCTCGGCGAAGGGCTGGCCGCGTATGCCGATGCGTTGGGCCCGGCCTGGGACGACACCGTGGTGGTGGTGATTTCCGAATTCGGCCGCACCTTCCGCGAGAACGGCAGCAAGGGGACCGATCACGGGCATGGCACCACGTACTGGGTGCTGGGCGGCGGCGTGCGCGGCGGTCGCATCGTCGGCGAGCAGGTTGCGGTGGACCAAGCGCATCTGCTGCAAAATCGCGATTACCCGGTGCTCAGCAATTACCGCAGTTTATTTGGTGGCGTGTTGCAGCGCTTGTGGGGTTTGTCGCCGACGCAGCTGGAGCGCGTGTTTCCAGGCGCGACACCGCGTGATCTTGGATTGGTGTAAGCGGCCTGTTGTGTTCGTGTCGGGCCACTCAGCGTAGTGCGCGGTATCTGCACCTGCTCATCCGCGCGCTGCATCTTCCTGCATTGCCATGTGCGCGTGGCGACGACGGTGAGAGGCAAGCACTCACAGCATCGTGGCGCCAACGTTTAACCGTGCGCACACGCCCAAACACGATCAGATTCACGCGACCTACGCGATGCAAACTGCGTCGCGCATGCATTCAAACCATGACGCAATGATCGCGCAGCGCCATCAACGTGACGCCTGCGACGCGAACGGCGACGGCCCGTACACGCTGACCAGATGCGCGGCGACCTCCGGCATCACCCGCTGCAGCACCTGCGGCGCCGAGAAGTGATATTCGCTGACCACCGCGAAAAATTCTTCCGGAGCCTCGGCTGCATACGGGTCGATCTCGGTGTCCTGGCCGGCATCCACGCGTTGGCAGAACGCAGCGAAGGCGTGCTGAAAATCGCGCGCCCAGCGGCGTTGCCGATCGCGCGGCAATGGTGGCGTGCCGTCGAGCGCACCGTCCAGTGCATCGAGCTTGTGCGCCATCTCGTGCACGATCACGTTGCAGCCGGCCTGCGGGTCGTCCAGATCGGCTTGCACATCGGCCCAGCTGACGATCAACGGACCTTGTTCCCAGGCCTCGCCGATCAAGGTGTCATCCCAGGCATGCATCACGCCGGCCGCATCCATCTGGGTGCGCTGCACGCGGAAGGCGTCCGGGTACACGATCAGTTGCGACCAGCCACGCCATCCCGCTGCGCCGATTTCCAGCAGCGGCAGGCAGCAGGTGGCAGCCAGCAACACGTGGTCGTGCGGCTGCAGCTGCAATCCATCGACCGGCGAAATGGTTTTTTGGTCCAGGAACTGCGCGGTCAGTGCACGTAGACGTTGCCGGCGTTGCGCATCGAGCGCAGCAACCCAGGCGCAGCGGTCATACACTGGCTGCCAAAGCGCATCAGGAATCTCGAGCGGCGGCCGGCGCAGCCAGCGCGTCAACCACTGGATCAGCGGAACATGCCCGGCAGAAAACTGTGCCAGCGCGGCATCATGCGCATGCGGGGGAACAAACTGTCGCCATCGCTGCCACCACCGCCGGTTGCCGGCGCAGGCTTGTGTTGCGGCGCGCGCGCCGGTGCTGCCGCGTCGCCATTTGGGGTTCTGCCGCGTGCGGCCGAGTTGGTGCTGACGCAGCTCTCATGATCGCCGTCGACCAACTGGTCCGATGCCAGTGCGGCAAGCGGAGCCAACAAGAACAGCAGGCAAACAGTGAGTCGGCGCATCGTCCACATCCAGGGCAAGCGGCGTGAGTCGCCGATCATAACGCGGTTTTCACTCCCTCACGCAAGCCGCGCTGGGCGGCCGCGAAGGCTTGGCGCATACTTTCGCGGATCGATTTGGGAACCGTTGCCGTGGATGACCGCGCGTTGCTGGCCAAACTTGCGAGCGGCCGGCTGTCCGGCGATGCGTTGGCGCGCGATGCCGGGTTGACCCGTGCTGCCGTGTGGAAGCGCATCCAGAATTTGCGCGCTGCCGGTGTCGATATCGACGGACGGGCAGGCGATGGCTACCGCCTGGCCGCGCCGCTGGACCTGCTGGATGCCACGCGGATCCGTGCCGCCATGGCAACCGACGCGGTGGCAGGCCTGGCCGCGCTGGAGGTGGCCTGGACACTGGAATCCACCAACACCACGCTGCTGGCGCGCCCGGCACCGGAACACGGCGTGTCTGTGTTGCTGGCCGAGCGTCAGACCGGCGGGCGCGGTCGCCGCGGCCGCCAGTGGACCTCGCCGCTGGCCGCACACATCTATCTGTCGGCATCGCGCCGTTTCAGCGGTGGGTTGGGTCAACTGGCCGGGCTGAGCCTGGCTGTGGGCGTGGCTGTGGCCGAAGCCCTGCGCGGGTGCGGGTTTGCCTATGTCGGTCTGAAGTGGCCCAACGACCTGCTGGCGCGCGAGCGCAAACTGGGCGGTCTGCTGATCGAAGGCGGCGGCGAGATGGCCGGCAATGCGCGTGCGGTGATCGGGCTGGGCTTGAACGTGCACATGCCGCCGGCCGCCGCCGCGGCGATCGATCAACCATGGGTGGATCTGGACACCCTGGCCGGGCGCGCGGTGTCGCGCGACAGCGTGGCGGCAGCGGTGCTGTCCAGCCTGCTGCCGGCACTGGATCTGTTCGAAGCGCAGGGGTTGGCGCCGTTTCTGGCGCGCTACGCGGCGCTGGATGTGCTGAGCGGGCGCACCGTGCAGGTTGAAGAAAGCGGAACCCTGCATCGTGGTGTGGCGCTTGGCCTGGCCGCCGATGGTGCATTGCGCGTGCAACTGGGCGAAACGGTGCGCCTGTTCCACTCCGGAGAAGTCAGCGTGAGACCTGCATGAGCGAGTGGTTGTTCGACCTGGGAAATTCGCGCTTCAAGTACGCCCCGCTGCACGGCAACCGTGCCGGCGACGTGCAGGCGTGGGCGCACGGTGCCGAGGCGATGGATGCGGCTGCGTTATCGGCGTTGCCGTCCGGGCGCATTGCGCACGTGGCCAGCGTGGCGGCGCCCGCATTGACGCAGCGGATGATCGCTTGCCTGCAGGAGCGTTTCGAGCAGGTCCGCATCGTGCGGACCGCAGCCGAATGCGCTGGCATCCGCATCGCCTATGCCGACCCGAGCCGCTTTGGGGTAGATCGTTTTCTGGCCTTGCTGGGTGCGCGTGGCGACGCACCGGTGCTGGTGGCCGGGGTGGGCACTGCGCTGACCATCGATGTACTCGGTGCCGATGGGCAGCATCACGGCGGGCGGATCGCCGCCTCGCCCACCACCATGCGCGAAGCGCTGCATGCGCGTGCGGTGCAGTTGCCGGCCAGCGGTGGCGCGTATGTCGAGCTGGCCAACGACACCGACGATGCCTTGACCTCCGGCTGCGACGGCGCGGCGGTGGCGCTGATCGAGCGCAGCCTGCACCACGCGCAGCGCAGCCTGGGCGTGCCGGTGCGGCTGCTGGTGCACGGCGGCGGCGCGCCACCGCTGCTGCCGTTGTTGCCCGATGCCAGCTTTCGCGCGGCCTTGGTGCTGGATGGACTGGCGACCTGGGCGATGCATTCGTCCTCGCCGTAGAGCGTCTTGTGCGGGTTGGACGAGAGGCGTTGGCCGCCAGCGGTGTGGAGCGGATGCGCTGTGGTGCCGGTGGGGCTGGCTCCGACATTCGGCAGCGGTGTGCTCGGCACACCAGCTTTGTAGAGCCCAGGCAGGGCTGCCTGACGCACGCGCTGCCGAGGGCCAACGCACGGAAACGACCATCGGGGGCGCCGAGACTGCGTTGCGCGCCTTGTCCCGTCACGGCACCGGACGCTTCGCACTCCCCCCAAGCCCCATGACACGCTCTAAAATCGGCGCATGTACGTACGCGCGCTCATCGTTGTCCTGATCATCCTCAATGCCGGGGTGGCACTGTGGTGGGCGTTGCAGCCACCGTCGGCGCCGCCGGCCGCACCACCGCAACCGCCCGGTGTTGCCCGGTTGGACGTGCTGCCGATGTTGCCGACCAAGGCGACAGCAGCGGTGCCGCGTCCAGAAGTCACAGCCGCTGCAACGTCGGATGCCGGTGCAACGGTTGCATCCAATGCGCCGGCCCCTGCGCCGACGACGCCTGTGCCGAAGCCAGTGCCAGCGGTGGTCGAGACAGCATCCCGTCCGGCCGAGCCTGCAGCGGCAGCGAAGGCCGCTTCCCCATCGGTTGATGAAGCCACCGCCGCCGCAAAGCCTGCAGCAGTGCCGTCGCCGGCGCCGCCGGCCGCCCCGGAGCGCTGTGTCAGCGTCGGGCCGTATGCGGCACGCAACGATGCCGATGCCGCGCTGGCGCGCGTTCGCGGCCAGGCTAGCCGCGCCAGCGTGCGCGAGGACGCCGACGCCGGGATCAGCACGTTCCGGGTGATGTTGCCCAACGTGGGCGACCGCGCCACGGCGCAGGCCTTGGTCAAACGCATTGCTGCCGCCGGCATCGGCGACTATTACGTGATTGCCCAGGGCGAAGACAACACTGTTGCGCTGGGGCAGTACCAGAGCCGCGAGCGCGCCGAGCGGCGTCAGGCCAGTCTGGTGAGCGCGGGCTTTCCCGCGCAGTTGGTGCCCAGCGGCAGCGGCCAATCGCGCTGGTGGGTCGATATGCGCAGTACGGCGACGGCCGCTGCGTTGCAGAGCGCCGCAGGCGCAACGCGGCAACGATCGCTAGATTGCTCCGCGCTGCGCTAGAATGCGCACCGGCGCGCAACGCGCCTGCCTTTGCCGGCATAGCTCAGTTGGTAGAGCAACCGCCTTGTAAGCGGTAGGTCCCCAGTTCGAATCCGGGTGCCGGCACCACGAAGGCCTTTCCGCTGTATCCCGGAAAGGCCCGCCCGCTGCCGGGCTTGGCGATCAGCTTCCCCAGAATGCGTCTTCCTGAACTTGATCGGCCGAGAACAGCCGGACTTCGACGATCTTGCCGTCTTCGATGCGCAGCAGATCCACGCCGGCCTGCTTGAGCGTCACGCCATTGGCCTGGCCGGAAAATTCCAGCGTGATGGCCACCCAGTCGCCACTGGCCATGTAGTCATCGGCACGGCTGATGGCGAAGGTGCCGTTGGAGACCTCCATCATCTTGCCCAGCATCGGCCCGACGACTGCCATGCCGCGGTGGGTGCCGGAGAACTGATGGTTGCCGGGCTGGTGCCAGATCACGTCGGGCGAAATGAGGCTGCCCAGCGTTGCGTGGTCGCCGGTCTGGACCGAGGTGATGTAGGACTTGGCAATGTCGATGTTGTTCATGGTGGTTTCCTTGGTTGGTTGAAATGTCAGCGTGCAAGGCCTGCAGGCGTGTGTGCCTGGTTGGCCGATCTTTAGTGGGAGTAAAGCGCGGTGCGGTCAGCGGCGATAGGTCAGGACATCAGGCTTTGCTGGGCGCCGGGATGTAACGTGATCGACCAATTGACGTGCACGACGCGCCAGCGTCCTTCGATGTAGCGGAAGACCTGTGTCGAATTCCAGGGAGTACCCGGCTTCTCACCGCCCTGGCCGTCGCCGAGGATGTTCTGCAGGTTGTAGTGCAACACAGCCATGTCGCGGTTATCGCTGACCATTACCACCGGCTGGATGTAGTCGTTGCGCAGGATCTTGAGCTTGCCCTCGAACACTTTGCGAAAGTAGGCCTCCACCGCCGCATGACCGTCCAGACGCAGCGCAGTCAAGGGATCGAAATACGACACGTCATCACTGTAGACCTCCAGTGCGCCATCGACGTCGCCCTTGTTCCAGCGTTCGTTGATGCCGTTGTCCACGGCCAGAATGGCCTGGGTGATCTGTTCGATATCGGCTTGCATCGTCTGTCTTCTCAGGAAAGTGGGGGGCGTGCTGTGGGAGTGATTATTGGACTTGATTCGCCGACGCGAGCGGTCCAAAGTGGACGGCTAATGATCATTTCCGGACATCTTTCAACTGGTGTGGGCAGATGACCAGTCCCGGGCGCACCCGTTTTGCGAAGGCGCAGGCGAGGTCGCAGATCCTGCCGCTGGCCTATCACCCGCAGGGCCCCTATGGTCTCGACCTAGAAGTCTTCACGGTTGCCGATCTACGAACCCGTGCAACCCCGGAAGAAGTGCAGGCGACGCACCGTTACGGATTCCACACCTTGTTGTGCGTGACCCAGGGCGTGTGCACCCAGCTGATCGACTTCAAGGCGATCGCCTGCGAGCCAGGTTCGCTAGTGATCGTGCGGCCCGGCCAGGCGCACAGCTATGGCATCAAGGACGACTGGGATGGTTGGAACGTGATTTTCCGCCAGGAGTTCGTGCTGCCGGCAGCAACAACGCCGGGCGATCTGAAGCTCGCCTTCGATCTGGGCAAACTGCCGGATCACGTGCACCTCGGTCGCGATGACTTGAAGCGGCTGACCGATGTGATCGTGCAGATGCGCCAGGACACGCAGATGGAGGCGCCGCAAGAAGACGTGCACGCCCTGTTGCGTCATCAGCTGCATGCGCTGCTGACGCGGCTCAGTATTCTGCATGGCCGTACCCACGTGCGCGATGTTGCGGTGTCTGCGGCGCTGCGCCGCTTCCACCGGTTCCAGCAGCTTGTCGAAGACTATTTTGCCCAGTGGCATCAGGTTGCCGACTACGCCGATCGACTTGGGTGCACGGAAAAGAGCCTGGCGCGCGCAGTGCAAGCGGCGATAGGCACCACCGCAAAGACCTTCATTGCCGCACGGATCAATCTGGAAGCCAAGCGCCTGCTGGTGCACACATCCCTGCCGGTTGCCGCAATCGCCGAGGAACTGGGCTTCGACGAAGCGACCAACTTCAACAAGTTTTTCAGGCGGGAAGTGAGTTGCACGCCGTCGGAATTTCGGCGGCGGTATCGGGTTGCCGAGCGATAGCGACCGCCTGCATGCGACTGCGCAAAGAGCGGTGACCCGCCGCCATCTCCGCCATCGGGACGTGATGGCGCGACGCGTCTGATGCGGTAGCGGCTTCGTCGGGACACCTGGCTGGCCGTGCCTTCAGCGCAACCGCGCTCCTCGGCAAGCGGGCCGAGCTCCCGTATGCGGGTAAGTCGCGCGTAGCTCGCAGCTCGAAAACCGACATCGCGCAGCGGTATTGCTGGCTGCGCGGCAGGACGCTTGGCAGGTCAGGCCGGGCGACCAGCCGAGAGCAGTTCCAGCACGGCCTTGCCGGCGTCGGACTGTGCGGCGTCGCCGCTCAAGCGTTCGGCCAGGGCTGCCACGACAATGGCATGGGTGTGCCGCAACACGCTGTCTGCATCGGCGCTGGCGTCCACGACATGTTTACCCGGCAATTGCAGCGCGGCGAAGATGGCACGGCAGCGTTCCAGGTTGTCCTGGGTTTCGAAGTGGTTGGGTGCGTCGCCGCGGGCGCGGATGCGGGCCAGGCCGGTGGGTGGCGGCAGGTCGAGCAGCAGCAGCACGTCCGGGCGCGGTGCGAAGGCATTGCGTTCCAACAGATCGTCCAGCGGCAGGCCGGCCGCGCCCTGGTAGGCGACCATCGACGGAAAGTAGCGGTCCAGGATCACGATGTCGCCGCGTGCCAATGCGGGGGCGATGAGGGTGTCCACATGTTCGTGGCGGTCGCGGATCAGCAGCTCGGCTTCTTCGTCCGCGCTCAGGCGGCCGGTGGCGGCGGACTGACGCAGCTGGGTGCCCCAGGGGCCATTGGTCGGCTCCTTGCTCAGCACGACGCGGGCGCCGGCCGCTTCCAGTGCGTTGGCCAGGCTGCGGGCGAGGGTGGTCTTGCCGGCGCCGTCGATACCTTCGATCGCGATCAGCAAGCCACCGGGCTTCAGTTCGATTGTCATCGCGCTACTTTATCCGATCGTGGCAATAGATCCGTCGCTGGCGATCTTGCAGGGCGTGCGCCCTGCATTGCTGCGGGGCGCTGGATCACGCAATGTCATGGCGTGATCGCAGGTGACGACCTTCATCCCAGACGACCTTCATTCCACATGAGCAGGTTGCGCAGGACGGTGGCGATGGTGGCAGCCCCGCTGGCACGTCCTCGCGCCCCGCTTGCTGGGCACGTTGGACCATGCATGCGCGTCCCGCCATCTGCCATCTGCCATCTGCCATCTGCCATGCACAAGCACCAAGCGTTCGAACACAACCCGCCGTCGAATCTATCGATGGCGCATCCGATGCCGAGCGGACGTATCAGCGAGGGTCTGGACAGCTCTCCCGCGCGCCGCCAGGCGCGGCAATCGCCGCAAGACGTCAGTCTTTGGCTGTGTGCAGCGGCGATCACTGCATCTGCGCCAACAGTGCGGTTCACGCGTGATATCGCGGGTTGTTCACGGGTTCCCCGGTCGCCGCGTTACCTGGCGCCGCCGGTATTGCCGATCCAGTATCACGGGTATGTCTTGCGCGATGTCAGGAATGTCCTGATGTCACCGCTTCTGTCCGCTGGGCATACTGAATAAGTCAGACACAGCGCTCATTTGTAGTACGACTGAGTCGCGTTTCTGGCTTCAAGGAAGAAGGACGCGTCGCCGCCACCCTAGAGGCGGCATCCCCCGCGTGACGCCCTTTTAGGCCCGTCGTGACCGGATTCCTTGTTTATTTTTTTGGCGTTTTGCCCGCCGCCGTACACGTACCGCGCCCGGGCGATCAGCTTGCCGAGGTATAGCGATAAGACAGCAGCGATTTCACCAAAAAGGTGATCTGGGTGGCCGAGCGCGCATCCACGCGCATGACCGGAATGCGGAAGCCTTCGGCCACCAGCGCATCGCGAAATGGCGGCAGCAGAAAGTCTTCGACCTCGTCGGTCATGGTGATGCCCACGGCCAGGCTGGCGTCCGGTGCGATCTGCGAAAACTCACGCAGCAACGCCAGGGTCGCGTCCAGCATCTGCGGGTCGCGCGCATTGCTCAGCACGATCACGCCGAGCGCGCCGTCGCAGACCAGCGGCCACATGAAATCCAGATATTTCTGGCCGGGCACGCCGTAGACGTGCAGCAATTCGCCGTCTTCCAGCTCGATGGAGCTGTAGTCCAGCGCGACCGTGGTGTAGGTCTTGTCGCCGTAGGCATCCTGGCTTAGCGGCATTTCGGTGCTGACCGGCTCCACGTCGGAGATGGCGCGCACCGCGGTGGTCTTGCCGGCGCCCATGCCGCCAACGAACACCAGTTTGTTGGCTGGAAGACTCATGACTGCGCCTGAGAAAGAGAGAGGCCAAACCGACGTGCGACCCAGGAGAAGAACCGGGAGTTACTGCTGTCCGGGCGACGCGGCGTTGAAGGCACGGGGATCTCCGCAGTCTGGGCAAGGCCGCTGGCAAGTGCGGCGGCGAACAGGCATTCCACCGTCTGCAGCGGTAGCTTGCAAGCATTGGCCAGCGCCTGCGGGCGCCACGGGCGCGCATGCAGGTGGGCAATGGCGAGCAGCTGCGCAGGCGAACTGGTGTCGGCGCTCAGCTCCGGCCACTGCCGTAGCTGCAACGCACGGCTGGCTTCCACCGCCGGCAGCGCGGGGCGCAGGTGCTCGGGCAGGGCGAAATACAGCGCTTCGAAGGAGAGGCGCTGCGTCAGAGCGGCATCGGCATCGCCGGTCACGCGCTGCCAGCCGGGGCGATCCAATGCGGCAACGAGCTCGGATAGCGACACGCCGGCCGGCAGGTGCAGGCAGTGACTGGATGGGTCCACGCGCACCAGCAGGTGCGCAGTGCGCAGCAGCACCGGGCTTGCGCCGAGTTCGCCGCGGCAATGGCGCAACAGCAGCGCCGGTTCGGCCACCTGGGCGGTATGTGGCGAAGACAACAGCAGACGCATCTGCTCGTTGAGTTCGCGCACTGTGGCGCCGTGCTTGAGCCAGGCGCCAGCGACAGGCGTGCGCGAGACAACCAAGACGCGCACCGGCTGGCCTTGCAATGCCTGCCATGCGGCCAGGCCGTCGGCCGTTTCCAGGCCCAGCACCACCACGTCGGCCGCATGCTGCGGCCATTCGCCCAACTGCACGTCGATACGCTCGGCGAGCAGCAGCGAGCACGCCAGTTTCAGGCGCGTGGTGTGCAGCAGATCCAGGCCGGCCGTGGCGACCCGCATGGCGTGAATGGGTGTGGTCATGAGATGGCGCCGTTTTGGCGCAGAAGAACGACAACACCTGCCGGTACGCACCGGCAGGCAGGGTCGGCGACGCGGGTGCGCCGCCGGACAGGCATCAACTGAAATCCAGGGTCTTTTCGAACGCCTTGAGCTCGTGGCGGGCCATGGCCAGGTTGGCCTTGGCGCGGTCCAGCACGACATACAGAAACAGCGTGCCGTTGCTTTCGAGCGGACGCAGCAGGTGGTACTGGCGCGACAGCGTGATCAGGATGTCTTCGATGGTGTCTTGCAGGCCGAGCTGCTCGGCGATACGGCGCTTGGCACGCACTACTTCGGTATTGCCGGCCGCGGCCAGTTCCAGGTTGAGCTCGGTGCCGCCGGTCATGCCCAGGGCCATGCCGCTATCGCTGTCGACCAGCGCGGCGCCGACGAAACCGGCGAGCGAATGCAATTGTTCCAGATTGAGTTTTGACATCGGTGGTCCCCTTCCAAACGGTGAGAAAAATCGGTGAGCTCATGCCAAGCACGAACAGTGCCAACGGCATCAGCCGGCCGCTTGCGCCAGGGCTGTGGCCAGGCGCCCGGCGCAGTCGCGCGCATTGAACAGCAGCGCGGCGGCATTGATATCGGAGCCGCCCACGGCGGTCAGCGTCAGCGGCTTGTCGGCGCGGATGCGGATCAGCACCAGTTGCCCGCCACGCGTGCTGATGGTCGCGTAGTCGGCCTCGCTCAGGCTCGACTCGCGGGCCAGCGTCTCGCCCAGGGTCAGGAACGAATTGGCCATCGCGGCTAAGCGACGTCCGTCCACATCCAGGCTGGATTGTTCGGTAATGGCGCGGCCATCGGCGGTGGACAGCATCAACAGCCGAATCCCCGGCTCGCGTTCGATGGTCTGTGCGAATTCGCGCCCGATCCGGTGCAGGTCGTACTGATGCGACGCCCGCGCGACTTCGCCCACGGCAGCCTTGACGACCTGGTTGACGGCGTTATGCGGCATGAAACTCCCCTGTTGCTGATGGCCCGAGCGCGTACGTGATGCGTGTCCTGCGCTGGCCGGCGCACCATACCACCGAGGTATTAGTGCGCAGTCACACCAGCCTCAGGCGCTTAACTGGGCGGTCAGACAAGCAGAATCTGCAAAGTCCAGCGGGCCACAAAGTGTCGTGGCACGTCACTGTAGCGGCGCGACAAGGCAGATCTAAACCCGTTCGTTTTGCCCGCAGACAGATGCAAACGGCATGCCGTGCTGCGCTGCCGCGCGTCACTGCGAGGGCGCGCCACTAGACTGCACGGCTTTATCGATGCTGGAGCAATACATGGCAACGCAGTACGTGCCGGTTTCCCTGATTGGCGTTCCCACCGATATCGGTGCCGGCCACCGCGGCGCACGGATGGGGCCGGAGGCGCTGCGCATCGCCGGGTTGCAGGAGGCCTTGGTCGGCCGTGGCGTGGAGGTGCGCGATCTGGGCAATCTGGATGGCCCGCGTAATCCGTGGCAGCTGCCGCAGGCCGGTTACCGGCATCTGGACGAAGTCGTCGCCTGGAACCAGGCGCTGATGGATGCCAGCTACGCCGAGCTGCAGGCCGGACGCATGCCGATCATGCTGGGCGGCGACCACTGCCTGGGCATCGGTTCGATCACCGCGGTGGCCAAGTACTGCCGCGAACAGGGGCGCCCGTTGCGGGTGCTATGGCTAGATGCGCACTCGGATTTCAACACCAGCGAGGTAACCCCGTCGGGCAACGTGCATGGCATGCCGGTGGCCTGCCTGTGCGGGCTGGGCCCGCAGGCGCTGACGCATCTGGGCGGCAGCGCGCCGGCGCTGCTCCCCGAGCAGGTACGGCAGATCGGCATCCGCTCGGTGGACCCGGAGGAGAAGCGCCTGATCAAGCAGCACCGCATCGACGTCTACGACATGCGTTACATCGACGAAGCCGGGATGAAGCGCACCATGGAAGCCGCGCTGCAGGGCATGAGCGCCGACACCCACCTGCATGTGAGCTTCGATGTGGACTTCCTCGACCCCAGCATCGCGCCGGGCGTGGGCACCACGGTGCCGGGTGGCCCCAACTACCGTGAGGCGCAGCTGGTAATGGAGATGATTGCCGACACCGGGCGCATGGGGTCGCTGGATATCGTCGAGCTCAATCCGGTGCTGGACAACCGCAATGCCACCGCCGAGCTGGCGGTGGATCTGGTCGAAAGCCTGTTCGGCAAGTCGACGCTGATGCGAGATTGATCCAGCGCTGAACGAGGCTGGCCCTCGTTCACATCAAATCCACGTCCGCGCAGTCAGATTTGGCGCCAAGCGAGGTGCGTTGGCACCGGGCGCAGACCGAGGAAGAGCAATGAAGCGACTGCTGACACTGATGGTGCTGGGCCTGTTCTCGGCCGGCGTGATGACTGGCTGCAACACCATGGCTGGCGCCGGCAAAGATATGCAGGGCGCGGGCGGCAAGGTCGAAAAGACCGCCGAGAAATGCAGCGACGGTAAGTGCTGATCCGTCACCGCTGGGTGGCGTTTGTTTGATTTGATTGATCTGCGGCAACGCGCCGCTTTACCCACGAAGGAGTCTGTTATGAAGCGTGCAATTGTGCTGCTGGTGCTGTCGATGTTCTCGGTCGCGATGTTGTCGGGTTGCAACACCGTCGCAGGTGCCGGTAAGGACGTGCAGGGCGCTGGCGAGAAAGTGGAAGACGCAGCGCGTAAGTGATCTGACGCCGCATGCAATGAAAAACGGGCCGCAGGGCCCGTTTTTTTTTGCCGAATTGACTGCGCTTCAGCGCACGCCGATCGCGCGGCTGCAGTGCTGCGCGCGCATGCGCAGATACACGTCAGCGCATGTGGTCGCCCGTTCAGTACGGTGATTGCCGGATTGACACCTCTTGATGCGCAACAAACGCAGCGCTCGGCAACCTGTCAGCACGGTCAATCGCGGCCGCATCAAGCGGAGTCAACGCAATGAACACTGACATCATTTCCGGCAAGTGGACCCAGCTCAAAGGCAAGATGCAGGCGAAGTGGGGCGATCTGACCGACGACGATTTCAAGGTTGCCGAAGGTAACGCCGAATACCTGCAGGGCAAGCTGCAGGAACGCTATGGCTGGGATCGCGACCGCGCCCAGACCGAAGTGCGCGCGTTCGAAAAGTCCGTGCGCGACGACACCTGATCTGCACACCGCGTCGCCCCCGCGATGGTGGGCGACGCTGCATTCTCTCGGGCCGCCCTGTGCGGCCCGTTCTGCGTCTGGCAAGCGCGCAGCCGGGGGATGAGGCGATGAGCAGCACGCGGAACCGTTAAACTTGCGCGCTGACTCCCTGGCATTACGCAGATGACCACTCGCGTTCTCACCGGCATCACCACTTCCGGCACCCCGCACCTTGGCAATTACGTCGGCGCGATCCGCCCGGCCATCCAGGCCAGCGCCGGCGACGATGCGGAGAGCTTCTATTTCCTGGCCGACCTGCACAGCCTGATCAAGGCGCAGGACCCGGCGCGCACCCAGCGCTCCACGTTGGAAATCGCCGCCAGCTGGCTGGCCTGCGGCCTGGACCCGGACAAGGTCTGGTTCTACCGCCAATCGGATGTGCCCGAGACCACCGAGTTGATGTGGTTGCTCACCTGTGTCGCCGGCAAGGGCATCCTCAATCGCGCGCATGCCTACAAGGCGGCGGTGGACAAGAATCGCGCCGACGGCGAAGACGACGATGCCGGCGTGAGCGCCGGGTTGTTCATGTACCCGGTGCTGATGGCGGCGGATATTTTGATCTTCAACGCGCACAAGGTGCCGGTGGGGCGCGATCAGATCCAGCACATCGAAATGGCGCGCGATTTTGCGCAGCGCTTCAATCATGTGTATGGACGCGACTTTTTTACCTTGCCCGATGCGGTGATCGACGAGCAGGTGTCCACCTTGCCGGGCCTGGACGGCCGCAAGATGAGCAAGAGCTACGGCAATACGATTCCGTTGTTCGCCCCGCGCGAGGAACTGCGCAAGCTGGTGTTTTCGATCCTGACCGACTCGCGCGCGCCGGGCGAAGCCAAGGACACGCAGGGATCGGCGTTGTTTCAGCTGTATCAGGCGTTTGCCACGCCGCAGGAAACGGCCGCCTTTGCGCAGGCATTTGCCGACGGCATCGGCTGGGGCGACGCCAAGCAGCAGTTGTTCGAGCGGATCGATCAGGAGATCGCACCGCTGCGCACGCGTTACGAGACGCTGATGGCCGATCCGGCAAAGATCGAAGCGATTCTGCGCGCCGGCGGTGCACGCCTGCGTGCGCGCTATGCCACGCCACTGCTGGCCGAGCTGCGCACTGCGGTGGGTCTGCGCGATCTATCCGATCAGGCGGGTCCTGCGGCCGCGCAGGCGGGTGAAAAAATCGCCTTGCCGCTGTTCAAGCAGTACCGCGAGAACGATGGCCAGTTCTATTTCAAGCTAACCGATAGTGCCGGTGCACTGCTGCTGCAGAGCGACGGCTTTGCCTCGCCACGCGATGCAGGCCAGTTGATCGCACGGCTGAAACAGGCCGAGCAGGCCAGCGATCTGCAGCTGCCGGGCGTGCATGCACAGGTCCAAGCCGATGCGATCCTTGCGGCAATGCGGCTGCTGCGCGAGGCGTGATCGGGGCGGGTGCGCAAGCTGCGGCAACCGCCTTGCGCGCGTGGGGAATTGCATCGCAGGTGCAATGCCGAGATTCAACAAGACGCTTGCGTAGTGCTTGAAGCCATCGTGCTAATGCATCGTTGCCTGGAACTACCGGCACACCGCGCACGCACTGCCTGCGCCTACACTGCGGCAGTCTTCTTTTAAGGCAGCTAACAAAACGTAGCGAGCGGTTGTCAGGTGGGTGTGGACGCCGCGCAGTGATCGGAGCGTACGCGTGGTACATGCCGCACCGAACAACGGCCGCACAGTCGTCTTGTCAGTTGCTTATCGCCACGGAATAGGAATGACAGCATTGAACGATCCCAGCATCCACACCATCGATACCGGCTTTGGCGGCGTGCAGTTCGACGCGGCGTATCTGATTGTCGAGGGGCAACGCGGGGCGTTTGTCGATTGCGGGACTTCCCTGTCGGTGCCGCATCTGCTGGCGGCAGTGCAAGCCGCCGGGCTGACGCCTGCGCAGGTGGAGTGGTTGATCCTGACCCATGTGCACCTGGATCACGCCGGCGGTGCCGGCGCCTTGTTGCAGCATCTGCCCAATGCGCGCGTACTGGTGCATCCGCGTGGTGCGCCGCATCTGATCGACCCGGCACGGCTGATTGCCGGTGCTACCGCGGTGTATGGCGAGGCGGAAATGGCACGCAGTTACGGCGAGATCGTGCCGGTGCCGGCCGAGCGCGTGGTGCAAGCGGTCGATGGCCAAGTTGTGCTGCTGGGCGAACGCGCGCTGCGCACGATCGATACGCCGGGACACGCGCGCCATCATCTATGCATATGGGATGCGCGCAGTCGCAGCTGGTTCACTGGCGACACCTTCGGGCTGTCGTATCGCCAGCTCGATAGCGCGCAGGGCGCTTTCATCCTGCCGACCTCTTCGCCGGTGCAGTTCGAGCCGGAGGCGATGCTGCAGTCGATCGCGCGGCTGATGGAGACCGCACCGCAGGCGATGTATCTGACCCATTACGGGCGGGTCACTTCGCCGGAGCCATTGGCGCAGGCGCTGATCGAGCAGATCCATGCGATGACCGCCATCGCACTGAGCTGCGCACAGCATACGGACCGCCATCGCTGCATGGTGGCGGGGTTGACCGAACTGTATCTGGAGCGCGCCCGCCAACATGGCTGCCGCCTGGACGACGCGGCGGTGGCGCAGCTGCTGGCCACCGATATCGAACTCAACGCGCAGGGCCTGGCGTGTTGGCTGGATCGCGCAACGCGGACCAGTTAGCGCGCTTGGAGCGGCTGACAAAATCTCTAGAACGCTGCATCAATTGCGGCGTGGATGCCGTCAACAATTCGATTAGCTCTCAAGCTGACCTACGCCTTGAGAAAGTAAGTCGGAGGACTGTGCTCACCGCCAAGCGGGCGCGGGCGCGGCCGGTGCTCGGTGCGGCATGTACCACGCGTACACTGCGGTTTCTCCGCGCCGTCCACACCCACCTGACGACTGCTCGCGACGTGTTGTTAGCCGCCCTTAGCCAGGCATGCAGTCCATGCGATTGAATACATTCTCGTGTCGTTGCGCTCCGGTGTTGGCCGCACGCTTGTAAACTGTGTGTCATCTATCTGTTGCAAGGCCACGCCGTGAATCCGATGCGCATCCTGTTGTTGTCCGCCTGCCTGTTTGTGGGAGGTGTGGCGCAGGCCGCCAACGATCTGCCGGGTGGCGGCATCGATGCGGAGGCGTTGTCGCGGCACGTGCGCTTGCTGGCATCGGATGAATTCGAAGGCCGTGCGCCGGCGAGCGCGGGCGAGCAGCGCACCGTCGATTATCTGGTCGAGCAGTTCAAGGCCGCCGGCGTGCAGCCGGGTGGCGAGCAGGGCGGTTGGACCCAGGCCGTGCCGCTGGTGCGCGCGCAGGTGGAGGGCCCGGTCAGCGCTACGCTGCGGGTGGGCGGTAAGACGCAGGCCTTGGTCAACGGCACCGATGTGACCTTGCAGAGCCTGCGGCCGATCGACAAGGTGGCGTTGAAGAATGCGCCGTTGGTGTTCGTCGGCTACGGCATCAGCGCGCCGGAGCGGCAGTGGGACGATTACAAAGGCGTGGACCTGCGCGGCAAGATCGCGGTGGTGCTGATCAACGATGCCGACTTCGACACCGCACAGCCAGGCGCGTTCGACGGCAAGGCGGTCACCTACTACGGCCGCTGGACCTACAAGTACGAAGAAGCCGCGCGCCGCGGCGCCGCCGGTGTGTTGATCGTGCACGAGACCGCGCCGGCCGCGTATGGCTGGGCCACGGTGCAGAGCTCGGGCCTGTCGCCGCTGTTCGATATCGAACGCAGCGATGCCGATGCGCGGGCGCAGCACGTGCCGGTGCGTGGCTGGATGCAGCGCAGCTTGGCAGCGTCGTTGTTCACGCAGGCCGGGCTGGATTTCGAACAGGCCAAGCAGCGTGCGCAGCAGCGCGACTTCGCACCGATGGCGCTGGGCGATGCCACGTTGTCGGTGGACTTCAAGCTCAAGCGCGAACGCGTGGTCACGCATAACGTGGTGGCCAAGCTCACCGGCACCCAGCATCCGGACGAGACGGTGATTTTCTCCGCGCACTGGGATGCGTTCGGGATCGGCAAGGCCGATGCCAGCGGCGATACGGTGCGACGCGGTGCAGTGGACAACGCCACCGGCGTGGCCAGCGTGCTGGAACTGGCGCGCGTGTTCGCCGCCGGCCCCAAGCCGCAGCGCACGCTGTACTTCATTGCATTGACCGCCGAAGAAAAGGGCTTGCTCGGTGCCAACTATTACGCGGCGCATCCGCTGGCGCCGTTGGACAAGACCGTGGCGGTGCTCAACATGGAGATGTTCAGCCCCGACGGCCCGACGCGCGATATCGCCTCGTGGGGCCGTGGCCGCGTGTCGCTGGAAGGCGATCTGGAACAGGCCGCCAAAGCGCGCGATCGCAGCTATTCGCCGGACCCGAATCTGGAAGCGGGCTTCTTTTACCGCGCCGACCATTTCGCCTTTGCGCGCATGGGCGTGCCGGCGATCACCGCAGGCCCGGGTCTGGACATGCTCAAAGGCGGCGTCAAGGCGGGCAAGGCATTGCGCGATACATACTTCGCCGACTGCTATCACCAGCCCTGCGACCGCTGGACTCCGCAATGGGATGCCACAGGCCATGCCGCCGATACCACGCTGGTCTACGACGTAGGCGTGGCGCTGGCCAATGGCCGGCAGTGGCCGAGCTGGCAGGATGGCTCGGAGTTCAAGGCGATCCGCGCCAAGAGCGATGCCGCGCGCAAGTAAGGCCTGACGGGTCAAACGCCCGCTGCGGTGTTACCGGGCCGGGCGTTGCATCGCTGGCGATGGCCGTGCGCAGCGCATCCAACCGCTAAGAGCAGCTAACAAAACTACTGTGCAGCCGCCAGGCGGGCGCGGCCGGTGCTCGGAATCGGCATGTACCACCCGTACACTCCGGTTCCTCCGCGCCGTCCACACCCACCTGACGACTGCTCGCTACGTTTTGTTAGCCGCTCTAAAGCGCGGAGCGTCGGCTGCAGTTTTATTTTTTGGGTTTGCCGCAGGGATAGCGCTTGCGCAGCGCTTCGATGATCAGGCCGGGAGCGGCTTCGTCCAGGCGCGCATCGGGCAGCGCGGTGATATCGGCGATGATCGGCAGCAGATCCGGCGGGCCGGCCTTGCCCGCCGGCATGCACCATTGCGTGCGATAGCTGGTGCTGGCCACGCCAAGCACGTAGGCGCCGGCGCGGCTGGCCGAGACCATGACCTTGAGTTCGGGCTGGTTCGGCGCGTTGATCTCAGGCGCCAGCGAGCCATCCAGCCCCGCCTCGATCAATTTGCGTCCGCTGAGTTCCCACGGCTCGAGTGTGCGTGCCGCTGCGGTGGTGGAGAGAAAGGTCAGGGCGGCCATGGCCAGCCAGGGAAGGCGACGCTGCATCTGCGCTCCGCAATGATGGGGTGAGTTGCACCATAGCGCGCAAGGCGGCGAAGGGCGTGCATGTAACGCCTCGGAGCGCCCCGCACTGCGACTGCGCGACCAGCAGACGCGCGCGGCCGGTGCTCGGCATCGGCATGTGTCAGATAGGCGCCAGTTCCTGTGCGCCGTCCATACCCGCATGCAGCCGTTCTTAGGTTGCGGCCAGACAGACGCAGCCGTGGCGCACTAACAACATGCCGCGCGTGCAGTGGTGTTGGTGCACGCCGTCCACGCGCTTGATACGTGGCTGCCAGGTGCCGTCAGCCGTTTTTGGGCTTGGGTAGGTGCTCTAGAATGAACGCTTCCGCTGCACTTGGCCCTGTTCCGATGTCTTCCTCTCACGACGCTGCCGCGCCTGCGCGCAGCGGGTTGGTCGCTCTCGCGTTGCTGCTAGTCTACGTGGTCTGGGGCTCGACCTATCTGGCGATCCGGTTTGCGCTGGAAGGCGGCGCGCAGCCGCTGACGATGGTGTCCGGCGCGCGCTTCATCATCGCCGGCAGCGTGCTCTACAGCGTGCTGCGTTGGCGCGGTGTAGCGGCACCGACGCGTGCGCAATGGAAGAACGTGGGCTTGATGGGCGCGGCCTTGTTGCTGCTGGGTAACGGCATGGTGGTGCTGGCAGAGCGCAGCGTGTCTTCGGGCTTGGCGGCCACGTCGGTGGCGTCGGTGCCGCTGTGGATGGCGTTGTTCGGCGCGTTGCGCGGGCAGCATGCCAGTCGTGGCGAATGGCTGGGCATCGTGATCGGATTTTTGGGCGTGGTGTGGCTCAACGCCGGCAGCAGTCTCACCGCAACGCCGGGGGGATTGGTGTTGTTGCTGATCGCGCCCATCGGCTGGGCATTCGGCTCGGTGTGGTCGCGTGGACGCGATCTGCCATCGCCCTTCATGACCGCTGCCGGGCAGATGCTGTGCGGCGGTGTGCTGCTGGTGAGCACCGGCCTGCTGATCGGCGAGCGCCCGCAGGCCTGGCCGACGTCGCAGGGACTATTGGCGGTGGCGTACCTATGCGTGTTCGGCTCGATCGTGGCGTTCACTGCGTACGTGTGGCTGCTGCATCACGTCCGCCCGGCGCTGGCCGGCAGCTATGCCTACGTCAATCCGGTGATTGCGGTGGCGCTGGGGGCGTGGCTGGGGCATGAGCAATTCACCGCGCACGATATCGGCGCGATGGCGGTGATTCTGGGTGGCGTGCTGGTGGTCACCCTGGCCAGGGCACGGCGATGAGTACGCCTGTGCCGGTGCCGGCGGAGGACGCGCGGCGCGGTCTGTTGATCACCGCCTCGGCCTTCGTGATCTGGGGTCTGGTGCCGCTGTATTGGCATCTGCTCAAGGCGGTGCCATCGCTGCAGATCATTGCGCACCGTATCGTGTGGAGCACGGTGCTGGTGGTGGCGTGGCTGGTGGCGACCTCGGGCCTGCGTTGGTGGCGCACGATTGCCGCGCAGCCGCGCGCGTTGTGGATGCTGGCTGGCAGCAGCGTGGCGATTGCGTTCAATTGGGGCCTGTATATCTGGGCGATCAACGCCGGGCATGTGATCGAAGCCAGCCTGGGCTACTTCATCAATCCATTGCTGAGCGTGTTGCTGGGCGTGCTGGTGCTGAAAGAGCGCCTGCGCGGCATCCAGTGGCTGGCCGTGGTGTGCGCCGCAATCGGTGTGCTGTGGTTGACCATCGATGCCGGTGCGCCGCCGTGGATTGCGCTGGGGCTGGCGGTGTCGTTCGGTATGTATGGCCTGCTGCGCAAGCTGGTGGCGGTGGATGCGGTCGCCGGCCTGGGCGTGGAAAGCGTGTATCTGTTCGTGCCGGCGCTGCTGCTGGCGGGATGGGGCGAGCAGGGCCACGGCGGCGCGTTCCTGAGCGGCTGGGATCTGCGCACCGATCTGTTGCTGATCTTCGGCGGCGTAGTGACGGCGGTGCCGCTGATCGGGTTTGCGTATGGCGTGCGGCGGATCCCGCTGTCGCTGGTGGGCATCCTGCAGTACATCGGGCCGAGCCTGCAGCTGTTGCTGGGCGTGTGGTTCTTCCATGAGCCGTTCGATCAGGGGCGTGCGATTGGATTCGCTGCGATCTGGGTCGGCTTGCTGCTGTTTGTCGGCGACAGCGTGCTGCGCGCGCGGCAGCCGGTGGCGGTGCGCTGAGCGCGTGCCGGCTGCGTCCTGTGCAAAGGACGCAGCGAGTGCTCGATCAGCTACTCGGTACCGGCATCGGCAACGCAACCGCCAGCGTGGAGGCCGGAAGTGCCTGCGGAGCGGGGCAGTGGCCGGGGCTGTGTTGAACCTGCGCCAGCCAGTGGTCGATCGGTGCGCCCAGCAGGTCCAGCCGCAGCGGCAGGCTCAGATGATTTTCGCCGCGCAACTCGACGTAATGCGCGCGCGTGCTGGCCAGCGCCAGGGCGCGGCCATGCGCCACCGGAATGTGTTGATCGGCATCGCCATGCAGCAGTAACACGCAGCTGCGCGTGTCGGCCAGCGCCTGCGCCACATCGACATGGTCCAGATCCAGTTTGAGCTGGCTGTCGGCGGCGGCGATCACCGCATCGAGATTCTGGTCGGCATAGCGCCAGCGTGCGTACGCCGCCACCGCGTGCCCGCGCCAGCCGCTGGGATGGCTGGTGAGCAGGTGCGGCACCATGTCGCGGATGCCGCGCCCGGCATTGGCGAAGGATTCCATCGCCACCACGCCGGCCACGCGCGGGCCGAGTTTGTCGGCGGTGAACAGCGCGGTGGCCGCACCATAGGAAATGCCGAACAGATACAGCGGCCCGTGGATTTCGCCGCGCGGCTGCAGTGCGTTGATGACATCGATCACGTCGTCGGACTCGCGCGTGCCGTAGCCCGACGGCCCACCGCCGGAATGGCCGTGGTTGCGCAGATCGATGGTGATCACCCGATAGCCGGCCTGTGCCAATTCCAGCGACCACGGCAGCAGCGAATCTCCATCCATCATCCAGCCGTGCAGCAACACCACGGTGCCGCGTGGCGTCGGTGGCGGCACGCGGGGCACGCTGAAGCTGAAGTCCACATCCAGCGCATGCGCCGGGTCGTTGCGCTGGCCCAGGTAGCGGTAGTGCATGGCGTATTGGCCCGGATCGATCGCACGCCAGAAGATCGGCACCGCATCGCGCGTGACCACATGGCCGCTGCGGTTGGGCACCGTGGCGATGGTGGCGGCGATGCGTTCTTCGTCCAGCAACGGCGACACACCACCGGGCGCGACCAGGCGCTCGCTGAGCGAGGTGGAGGACGAAGAACAGCCGGCCAGCCACAGGCAGGCGCAGGCCAGCAGAAACAGGCGCGTCATAGCGGCACATCGTTGGATCAAACGGCCGAGCAGGCTACGGCCTGCCGGGCCCGCGCATCTACCGCACTGGGGTGACAAAACGGTGACAGCCTGCAATACATTCAGTTACTGCAGGCAGCGCTGCGGCGACGGAGGCGGCGACTTCAAATCCCGACGCCCAACCCCAGGCGGTCCAACAACCACCTGAAACCGGAGACGCCACGATGCCGCCGCCACCGGCATCGCGCCTTCGCTGTAACCAATCCCCACTCCCAAATCCCGGCACTCCAACGGAGTGCCTACACCTCGCGCAATGCGGTGGTGATCGGCAAGCGCGCCGCGCGCAATGCCGGGAACAGCCCGCCGACCAGGCCAATGCCCAGCGCCCACTTCAAACCGCTCCACAGCAGCTCCGGCGACACCTTGAACTGGAACACCACTTGGCTGAAGTTGTTGCCCAGCGTGGAGACGGTGTAGCCGTTGAACACCGCCCAGGCGATCAACCCACCGAGCAGCCCACCCAGCAGCGCCAGCAGCATGGTTTCCAACATCAGCGCCATGATCACCGGCGTGCCGCGAAACCCGATCGCCCGCATCGTGGCGATCTCACGCGCACGCGTGGCCACCGCCGCATACATGGTGTTGAGCGCACCGAACACCGCGCCCACCGCCATGATCGCGCCGATCACCGTGCCCAGGATGCTGATCAGGCGGTTCAATCCGCCGCCTTGCTTGCCGTAATACGCGCGGGTGGTTTCCACATCCAGCTTGAGCCGCGGGTCGGCTGCCATGGCCGTCTTGAACTGATCGAAGCCGGCCTTGCCAGCGGTGCGCACGGTGATCGACTGGTACGCGCGGCGGTTGTAGGTGGTGGCCAGCGTCTGCGCATCGGTCCACATCTCCGAATCGTGCGCATCGCCGGAGGCGAACACGCCCACCACCGTCCATTGCTGGCTGCCCAGGGTGAGCGTCTTGCCCAGCTCCAGGCCGCGGAACTGATTCAACGCACCTTTGCCGACCACCATTTCGCGCAGGCCGGTGGTGAAGCGGCGGCCCTGCACGATCTTGACCTTGTCATGCACGCCCCAGGCCTGCTCGCCCACGCCACGCAATTGCGCATTGACGTCGGTGCCATCGGAGCGCGAAGCGATGTTGACCACCTGCGACAACTCCGGCGACACCATCGGGCGCCCGTTGGCATCGGTGGCGATCCCCGGCAGGCTGCCGATCAGCGGCACCAGGTCGCGGGTGATCACCGAGTTGGTCTCCGCCTGCGAGCCGCCACGCAAGACAATGGCGGTGGTGTCGTCGCCGGTGCTGTTGAGAGTGGCCTGGAAACCCTGGCCCATCGCCAGCATCGCCACCAGCACGCCGACCACGCCCGCAATGCCGACCACGATCACCGAGGTGGAGCCCCAGCGTTGCGGCAAGCTGGCGATGCCGATGCGTGCGGCGGCCAGCGACAGGCGGCCACTGCGCGTGACCACCAGCCACAGCGCCAGCAGCACCGCGATCGGCAGCAACCACATCCACGGCAGCGCGATCCACAGCCCCAGGCCGAGTGCCAGCAGCACCACGGACAACAAGGTGACGCCACGATCTTTCCATTTGCGTTGCATGTGCATGCTCCTGTCAGCGGCCGGCGAGGGCATCGACGATCTTCAAGCGCTGCGCGCGTAACGCCGGCAGCACACCCACCACGATGCCGATGCCGGCCATCAAGCCGAACGCCACCAGCCAGGTCTGCAACGGCACGGTCTGGGTCGGCATCAGCCCGCCGCTGCGCGCGGATACCGCCGGGATGACCAACTCTGCCAGGCCCATGCCGATCAACCCGCCCAGGCCGATCAACAACACCGATTCGATCATCACCAGGCTCAGCACCGTGCGGTCCTGAAAGCCCAGCGTCTTGAGCGTGGCCAACTCCGGGATGCGCTCGCGTACCGCCTGCGCCATGGTGTTGCCGGTCAGCAGCAACAGGGTGAAAAACACCGCGGCCATGATCGAGGTGACGATCAGCCCGATATCGGCGAACTGCTTGACGAAGGCCTGCTGAAACGCCGATTCGGTTTGCGACTTGGTTTCGTGATCGGAGTTGGCCGACAGCGCATCGATGGCCTGCGCCACGCGCGAGGCCTGGTCGGGGTTGCTCAGGGTCACCGTCAACCAGCTCACTTGATTCTTGATGTAGTCGTTGGATTCGTCGAAGTATTTCCAGTTCATCATCAACTGGCGTTCCTGATTGGCCGCCACGGTGCGATCCTTCATCCGATAGATGCCGACCAGTTGCAACGGCCAATCGTTACTGCCGCCACGCGGAAAGATGGTGGCCTGCAGCGGGATGGTGTCGCCGATCTTCCAGCCGAATTGCTTGGCCAGGGTTTCGCCGACCACCGCACCGGTGCGCGTGGTCTGAAAGGCCTTGAGTTGGTCTTTGGGAAGTGCGTATTCGCTGTAGACGTCGAAAAAGTTCGGCGCCACTGAAAAGTTGGGAAAGAAATTCTTCGGGTCGCGATAGATGCCGCCGAACCACATGGCCGAGGTCACATCGCGCACGCCCGGCACGCCGCGCACCTGCGCTTCCAGGCGGATCGGCAGCGATTGGGTGATCGACAGGCGCGAGGCCACCACCAGGCGATTCACCCCGCTGACGCTGCCGCCGGAGGTAAACGCCACACGCACCGAATCCAGCATGCCGAATAATAAAAACGCAGCCACCACCGACAACAGCGTCAGCAAGGTCCGTGTCTTGCTGCGAAACAATTGCGCCCACACCAGCGAGAAATACTTCATGGCAGCGCTCCTTTAGAGCGCGAGTGGCGCGTCGGCCAGCTCGCCCTTGTCCAGATGGATGGTGTGCGTGGCGTACTCGGCGGCCTTGGGGTCGTGGGTGACCATCACGATGGTCTTGCCGTGTTCGCGATTGAGTTCCTGCAGCAGGCGCAGAATTTCTTCGGCGTTGTGGCGGTCCAGATCGCCGGTCGGTTCGTCGCAGATCAAAAAAGTGGGGTCGGACACGATGGCGCGCGCAATCGCCACGCGCTGCTGCTGGCCGCCGGACAATTCACTGGGCTTGTGGCTGCGTCGCTCCTGCAGGCCCACCAGGGTCAAGGCGATCTCCGCATTGCGCTTGCGCTGCGCGGCGTTGAGCGAGGTCAGCAGCAGCGGTAATTCCACATTCTTTTGCGCAGTGAGCATCGGCATCAGGTTGTAGAACTGAAACACGAAGCCGACGTGGTGGCTGCGCCAGGTGGCAAGCTGCCCACCGCTCATGCGGTCGATGCGCTCGCCCTCGATTTCGATCTCGCCACCGCTGGGGCTGTCCAGCCCGCCGATCAGATTGAGCAAGGTGGTCTTGCCCGAGCCGGACGGGCCCATCAACGCGACGAAATCGCCTGCGGCAATTTCCAGATCGATGCCGTGCAGCACCTGCACCTGCTCCGGGCCGCGTTGGTAGGTCTTGGTGATGTTGCGCAAGCTGACGAGAGCGGTCATGGCGACTCCTGGCGATGCAATGGGATAAGGAAGCGATGCGGCACAACAACTGCGATTGTGTGAGCGACGATGCGAGGCACGACGACGGTGAAGCGATCCATCAGCAGCGTGGTGCTGTGCGGTGTGCGCGGAGAGCCAGCCGGATCGCCGTGTGCCGCACTCGCGCGACTCCCCGTGTTTGATGCCGTTTGAGGCCCTCTCAAACAGCACCTAACACCTGCTGTAAGCGGATGGGCTGGATCGCCTTCCGCTCTCTAACGACGATGTTTCATTGCAACAAGCCCATCCCGATGCAGCGTGATGCTGGCAACACCGATGCCGCGCGCCGCAAGCGATACCGCGGAACGGCGTTGTGCGTGCCGGGCCAGCCGTTACTGCGCAGCGTCGGCATCTGCTTCGGCCACGGTGTCGCCATCCTTCAAGGTCGCTGGCGGATTCACCACTACGCTGTCGCCGGCACTCAACCCCGAGACCACCTGGCGATCCTCGCCCATCGTCATGCCGGTGGTGACGGCGCGCTCGCTGACCGCATTGCGCTCGCCGACCACGAAGGCCACGGTGCGCGTGTCGCGTTCGACCAACGCCGCTGCCGGCACGCGCACGCCTTGCGGCTTGGCCGCTTCCTGCGGCTTGGCCTGTTCCAGAAAACTCACCCGCACGCCCATTTCCGGCACGATGCGCGGGTCCTTGACCTTGAGCGCCACCCGCACTTTCACCGTCGCCTTGCCGCGGTCGGCAGTGGGGATGATGGCGATCACTTCGCCGGGAATCTTCCATTCCGGGTAGGCGTTAAGTACCGCTTCCACCGGCATCTGCGGCTGCACACGTCCGATGTAGGACTCACCGACTTCCACTTCGATTTCCAGCGATTCCATATCGACGATGGTGCCGATGCCGGTACGGGTGAAGCCACCACCGGCAGACAGTGGCGAGACGATTTCGCCCGGCTGCGCCGCCTTGGCGGTGACCACACCGGCAAACGGTGCGCGCACCACGTTGAAGTCCGAGCGGATGCCGGCAATGGCCAGTTGATCGGAGGCCACCTGCACGTTGCGCTGTGCGTTCTGCAACTGCGCACGCAATGCATCGCGTTGCGCGGTGGCTTGTTCGTACTGCGAGCGCGATACCAGTTGTGCGCCCACCAGCGATTGCAGGCGCGTGGCATCGGTGTTTGCCACGGCCAGTTGCGCCTGTATGTTGTCGACCTGGCTGCGCGCGGCCGACACCTGCGATGCAGACAGTGTGCGCTGCGCATCGGCATCCAACGGGTCCAGCGTGGCCATCACCTGGCCCTGTTCGACGCGCATGCCTTCTTCGATCATCACTTCGCGCACCTTGCCGGTGACCTGCGCCGACACCGTTGCCATACGCCGCGCCACCACGTAACCCGAAGCATCCAGCACCGAGGCGCTGCTACTGCCGGCACTGATCGCCACCACCGGCGCGGTCTGCACCTTGATCACCGGTGTGCGGGTGAACCACCACGCGGCCGCAGCCAGCGTAATGACCATGACGATGGCGGCGATGATCCAGCCGGTGCGGCGCACAGGCGGCGGCGTGGCAGGACGCTGGCGGTCGATGCGGAGTTGCTTGAGCAGATCGGCGGATGTGTTCATCGATAACCAGGACAGAAGGCTGCGCAGAATGTGACTGCCTGCAGGGCGCGCCGCAAGCTGCCGGAAGTCACCAACTGCAGCGAGGCGACCAACGGTAAGCCGGCACGGCGCAACTGCAAGGTGCTGCGCAGCATGCGGCCAAGGCCGCCGTATCGACCAGTGACAGGTGTCACCTGCACGCCATGACAGGCGCGACTGTGCGCATCGGCTGCAAGCGACCACGCTTGCGCCACCGCCTGATTGCCGAAATCCCCATGCGCTGTCTCCGCCAGTCCGACGTCGACGTCCCTGCTGCCGCAACATCACATTGCACACCATCCACCAGCGGCGGTGACCCGCATGCATGAGGCCGCTCGTCCGCCGCGACCTGCCACGTGGCGCGCCCAGGCGAACCCGGCAGTGGCAGAATCCGCTCACCCCTACGGATCCATCCCGATGCACCTGAGTCTCCCGGCCTGGCTTCGTCCGGCCGCAAATTCGCAAGTGGCCGCGCGTCTGGCGCAGGGCCAATCGCCCTGGATGGATGCCGTGCATCTGCTGTGGTCGGCCTGGGTGTTTGTGGTGCCGGTGTTTTCTTCGCGCGGGTACGACAGCACCTGGTGGCTGTGCACGTTGCTGTCCTATCCGGTCTTCCTGCTGCTGTACGCACGCATGTTGCTGGCACCGCGCGGCACCCTGTACCGCTATGCCTGGGCGATGGGCGTGCTCAGTGCCGCGCTGCTGCCGATATACGCCTCGGGTATCAGCTACTTCGTATTTGCCTGCCTGAGTCTGCGCCCGTCCACGCGGTACGCGTTGTGGCGGCACTTCGCCATGCTGTTGCTGATGAACGCGCTGTACCTGGGCTGGGCGCGTTGGCTCGGGCTGGGCTGGCAGTCGTTGGTGTGGTTGCCGGTGTCGGTGCTGGGCATGGCGGCGGTCGGCGCGGTGTACAGCATCAACGAGCGCAAGGACGCGCTGCTGCGGTTATCGCAAGACGAAGTCCGCCGCCTGGCCGCCACCGCCGAACGCGAACGCATCGGCCGCGATCTGCACGACTTGCTGGGCCATACCTTGTCGCTGGTGGCGCTCAAATCCGATCTGGCCGCACGCCTGATCGAGCGCGACCCGCAGGCCGCACGGAGCGAGATCGATGCGGTGGCGCAGATCTCGCGCGACGCACTGGCGCAGGTGCGGCGCGCGGTCACCGGTATCCGCGCCGCCGGGCTGGTGGCGGAGCTGGCATCGGCCAAGGTGTTGCTGGACATGGACGGCATCGCGCTGGAGCACACGCTGGAGGCGCTGCCGCTGCCGCCCGAACACGAAACCGCGTTGGCGCTGGTGGTGCGCGAGGCGGCCACCAACGTGCAACGTCACGCGCAGGCACGGCGGGTGCGGGTGAGCCTGCGTGCACACGGGCAACAGGCGCTGCTGGAAATCACCGACGACGGCCGCGGCGGGGTGATCGTGCCGGGCAACGGCCTGGACGGCATGCGCGCACGCGTGCAGAGCCTGGGCGGTACGTTGGAGGTGGAGGCGTTGCCACGCGGCATGCGCTTGCGCGCCAGCATGCCGTTGCCGCAGCCCGTGCTGGAGCCGGCGAGTCCGCCATTGCCGGTGCCGCTGATGCCGCAATCGCGCTGAGCGCGCCCCTGGTTGGCACAGCGCTGCCGTGGCACGCGGTGCGTCAGCACTGCTATGGTGCCCAGCCGTTGCACAGATGCGAGCGCGAGCGATGATCCGGGTGTTGTTGGCGGAAGACCAGGCACTGCTGCGCGGCGCCTTGGTGGCCCTGCTGGGACTGGAAGACGACATCGAGGTGGTCGGCAGCGCCGGCGATGGCGAAGCCGCCTGGCGCGAGCTGCAGCGGCTGCAGCCGGATGTGCTGGTCACCGATATCGAGATGCCCGGATTGAGTGGCCTGGAACTGGCGCAACGCATCCAGCGCCAGGCGCTGCCGGTGCGGGTGATGATCGTCACCACGTTTGCGCGCCCGGGCTTTTTGCGGCGCGCGCTGGATGCCGGCGTGGCGGGGTATCTGCTCAAGGATGCGCCGGCCGAACAATTGGTCAGCGCGCTGCGACAGGTGCATCGCGGCGGCCGGGTGATCGACCCGCAACTGGCGATGGATGCCTGGGTGGAAGCCGACCCGTTGAGCGAGCGCGAACGCACTGTGCTGCGGCTGGCCGGCGAAGGCCGCTCGGCCAGCGAGATCGCGCAACAGTTGCAGCTCTCGCACGGCACCGTGCGCAATTACCTGTCCGAATGCATCGGCAAGTTGGGCGTGGCCAATCGCATCGAAGCGTATCGACTGGCGCGGCAGAAGGGCTGGTTGTAAGAGCAGCTAACAAAACTACTGTGCAGCCGCCAGGCGGGCGCAGCCGGTGCTCGGAATCGGCATGTACCACCCGTACACTCCGGCTCCTGCGCGCCGTCCACACCCACCTGACGACTGCTCGCTACGTTTTGTTAGCCGCTCTAAGTGTCTGCAGGCGCTGCGGTGTGTGATCGCTACTGACGCGTTTCAGCTGGCGCCAATCGAACGCCGCTGATCGCAAAGCGGGCGCGGCCAGGGCGTTCAATCGTCAGAGCTCATGCGAACGGTTGGTGGTTTTACTGCAGCCATGCATGGCGTGCGCACGCGTGCGGCATCTTGTAAGCAAGCGCACTGCGACGTTGCACGTCGTGCGTGCTTTGCAATCGCTTCGATACGCAACGGCGTGCATCGGTCATGCGCTGCGAAGAGATCGACAGCTATTCCAAATGCGTGCGAAGGCATGCCGTTGCCGCGCAGGTACACTGCGCAGCGATCGTCATCATCGCGAGTAACTGCATGAAATCTGTGTGGCTGTTGGGCTTGCTGCTGATCTGCGCATTCAACGCATCGGCCGAGCAATTCAAGATTCTGGTGGCGGCCATTCCCAACCAGTATCACCACGATTACATTCCGGTGGCCAAGCCGCAGTTCGAAGCGATGGCACGCAAGCAGTATGTCGAGCTGGTGTGGGCGTGGAATGCCAAGGCCTTCGATGGCGATCTCTCGCAATACGCCGCCATCGTGCTGCTCAATACCCCGGCCACGGATCTGGATCCGGCCCAGCGCGCCAACTTCCAAAAATACGTGCGCAATGGTGGTGGCGTGGTCGCGGTGCACAAGGCGTTTGCGATCAAGCGCGGCGAGTGGGAGTGGTACGACCATCTGATCGGCCGCTCGTTCCGCACCCACCCGTACATGCAAACCGCGATGGTCGATGTGGTGGACGCCAATTTCCCCGCCACCGCCGGCTTACCCAAGCGCTGGGTGTGGAGCGATGAGTGGTACGAATACGACCCGCCCTACAGCGACGATCTGGTCACGCTACTCACGGTGGATGAAACCAGCTACGACCCCACGCTGATCTGGCCGGGCCAGGTCGCCAAGGGCATGGGCAAACAGCACCCGGTGGCGTGGTATCACCACTTCGAAGGCGGCCGCGTCTTCGCCACTGCCTTAGGCCATCTGGCCGAGGCCTACAACGACCCACGCTATCTGGAGCATCTGTACGGCGGCATTTATTGGGCCGCGACCGGCAAGGGCATCCAAGCCTCAGAGCCAGCGGCCAAAACAAAACGCCAGCGTTAAGCACTCACTCCTCTTCCTGCGGGAGATGAGTGAGGGTATGGGGGGCAAAGTCACTCCAAATGGCGGGAATCAGAGGCTTCGTCCGTACCTTCATACGCCCCTGCGGGGGCAGCCTCTTTCGGCGGGACAAGGGAGATCAAGCCCCTCTCCCGGCGGGAGAGGGGTTGGGGTGAGGGTACGTCCACGCAGTCAAATCACTCCGTACAAGACGTCTGCCAACACCCAACCAGACCCATCAACGCGCAGAGCGCTCCCCGCGCGCCATGCTGGAAAACACGCCGTCGCGGCGCACCCATGCATGAAACAGCGCTGCGCTCAGATGACCAACGACGGTGGCGAACAACAGATACGCCAACCAGCCATGCGCACTGCGTAGCCACGCGTACAGCGCTGGGTCGTGCGGGACGATCGCCGGCAAGTTCGCGCCGGGCCACAGCACGATCGGATACCCGCCGGCCGAGAGCATCGCCCAGCCGATCAGCGGCATGCCCAGCATCAACGCATACAACAGCCAATGCGAGGCGATCGCGGCGGCCTTCTGCCAGGTAGGCAAATCCGCGGGCAAGGCCGGCGGCCGGTGGCGCAGGCGGTTGATCAAGCGCAGCACCGCCAGGATCAGGATCGCAATGCCCAGCGGGCGATGCAGGTCGATCAACCACGGCCGCTGCGTCACCGAGGCCACCATGCCCACGCCGACAAACAACATGGTCAGGATCATCGCGGCCATCAGCCAATGCAGCACGCGCGCGGGCAAATTGAAGTGGGTGTGGCGGCTCATTGGTGGGCTCCCTGGCCGGTAGCGTCGTTGCCCTTGCCGTTGGCGATCTCATGCTCGCGGCGGTTGAACGACTGCGAATACACCGACGAGCGTGCCGCCAGAATCGGGTCGTTGGAGGCGGCAAGGCCCTTGGGCAGAATCAACGGGTCGTAATTCAGGTCGCGGCAGGGGCCGGTGGCTTGCGGCTGCGCATGCTCCAGTGACAGGGTGCCGGCCACGATCTGTTTGCGACTGGCCGGCCAGGGCTGCGAGGGGTCATCCACCGGGTCGCCCGGCTCGGCCACGGTCAGCACCAGATCCCAGCGCAGTGAGCCCTGCGCCAGGCGCGCGTCCAGGTCGGTGGCCAAAAAATCGCCATCGGCCTGTTTGCGCTGTTCGGCGCTCAATTCCTTGAACGGCGTATGCGGGCGCATCGACCAACGGATATAGCGCTCGCGACCATCGCTGGCGATCGCGCGGAATGCGTTGACCCCGTTGTATTGGGTATTGGCCCAGCTATCCGACCACGGCGCGGTCTTGGCCCACTGCTGAAACTTGGCGGCCTCCGGATACTGCTTGCCGAAGGCAGACAGTTTTTCCGGGTCCGGTTTGCCGGTGGCCGGGTCCGGCTTGGAGGCCACATTCAAAGCCTGGAAGCCGGCAGGCGTGGCCACCACGAAGAACGGAAAGCTGTTCATGGCGGTGCGCCATTCCTGCCCGTCGTCGCTGCGCAACAACAGCGCCATGCTGCGCACGCGCGCCGCGCCATCGGCACCGTGCGGGTCGCCACCGCCGATCGACATGCGCCCCAGCACCGGCGTGCTGGCCTGGCTGAAGATGCGCGCCGACGACACCCAGGTCGCCTTGCCGCTGGACTGGAACTGCCCGCTCACGCACACGCCCTTGCTATGCGCGCGGCGAAAGCCCGGATGCGGCGGCCCGCTGGATTCGATGGTGTCGGTCATGCGCGCAGCGGTGAGCCGGTCGCCACCGATCCACCCGGCGGTCCAGGCAAACGCGATGGCGATGCCACCGGCAATCGCGGCAATGCCCAGCAACGGCAGCACGGGGCTGCGCGTGCGCTGGGGCGAGGGAGGTGGCAACGTCATGGCTGGCTCCGATGTGATGCGATGGACGGCGTGTCGACGGTCGCATGGCCAAGCCTCATCGCTGCGGCCGAGCACGTCTGTACAACATCATCCGCAATAGGCTGCCTCCGGCGCGTGATATCTCATTGCCGCACCGGCTGGCGGCAATCCTCTAATCGCCCATGCGCAGCGGCGATGCCGGCACTGCGTGGCGGTGTCGCTGCCAGGCGGCCGAGCAACGGTTCTGCACCGCGTTTGGTGCTGGAGTGTTCCATGGCCGGCGCCGCGCAGTCGGGCGTGCAGCAATCGCAGGTGGCGCGCTACATCACTTCCGACTTCCGACTTCCGACTTCCGACACGCCGCGCCTGGCGGTAAGCGGCAGGCTCTATCGACGGCTCCTAGCCGCCGTAACGCCCCTGCAGCATCGCAAACGCCGAGCGCAGCGCCAGGGCTTCGCCACCAGCGGGGCGGCCGGGGCGGTCGCTGTCGTTCCAGGCGTAGACGTCCAGGTGCGCCCACTGCTGCCCCGGCGCCACGAAGCGCTCCAGATACAGTGCGGCGGTGACCGCACCGGCCATGCGCGAGCCAGCGTTGGCCATGTCGGCCACGTGGCTGTTGAGATAGCGCAGGTAGGGGCGCCACAGCGGCATGCGCCAGACCGGGTCGCGGGTCTGCTCGCCGGCGCTGATCCAGGCCTGCGCCAGCGCATCGTTGTTGGCGAACAAGGCCGGCAGATCCGGGCCCAGCGCGATGCGCGCGGCGCCGGTGAGCGTGGCGAAATCCAGAATCAGGTCCGGGCGTTGTTCGGTGGCGTAACTGAGCGCATCGCACAGCACCAGGCGGCCTTCGGCGTCGGTGTTGTCCACTTCCACCGTGACCCCGGCGCGCGTGGTGATGACCTCGCCCGGGCGGAACGCATCCGGGCCGACCGCGTTTTCCACCGCGGCGATCAGCAGCGTCAGCCGCACCGGCAACTGCTGCGCCATGACCAGCCCGGCCAGCGCCAGCGCATGCGCCGCGCCGCCCATGTCCTTTTTCATGTTGCGCATGCCATCGGCAGGCTTGAGATCCAGCCCACCGGTGTCGAAGCACACGCCTTTGCCGACCAGCACCAGATGCGGATGCGCGGCATCGCCCCATTGCAGCTGGATCAGCCGTGGCGCGCGATGCGAGGCACGGCCGACCGCATGGATGGTGGGGAAGTTCTGCGCCAGCAACGCATCGCCCACGATCGCCTCGACCTGCGCGCCATGCGCCTGCGCCACTGCGCGCGTGGCATCTTCCAGCTGCTGCGGGCCCATGTCTTCGGTCGGCGTATTGACCCAGTCCCGCACCTGCAGGCACGCCGCGATCAGTGCGTGCGTGGCTGCCGAAGGCGTGGCCGCCAACTCGGCCGGCGCACGCGGCACCTTGCGATACCGCGTAAAGCGATAGGCGCCCAGCCCCCAGCCCAGATGCAGCAATGCCAGTTCGGCATCGCTCAGGCTGTTGGCCAGCGTCCAGCGGCTGGCCGGCGGCAGCGCCATCGGTGCGTGCGCGTAGGCATACGCGTCGGCGCGGTCGCCGACACCCACGATCGCGCCGGCCAGCCCTTGCTCGCCGGGCAACAACAACACGCTACCCGGTGCGGCATCGAACCGCTGCGCCTGTGCCCAGGACAACACTCGCGTGGGCTGCTCGGCGCACCAGCGCGCAAAGCCCTCGCGGTCGAGCACATACAGCGGCAACGCGGCGGCGGCGGGATCGGTAAAACCGGTGAGGTGCGACATGGACATCCTTCAATGGCGGTGTGCGCCGTCGGGTTGAACTCAGGCGGGAATGCAGATGCCGTCGCGCGCGGCGCCCGGGTGCGGTTGCTGCGCGTCCAGCCAGTCGGCCAGCCCGGTCATGCTGTCGAACTCCAGGTCCGGCTGCTGGGTCGGATGCGACCACTCCGCGCCGTCGCGATTGATCCAGCAGGCACGCAGGCCGGCATCCAGCGCGCCCAGCACGTCCATCCGCACGTGGTCGCCTACATGCAGCACCTGTGCGGGCGGCACGTCCAGACGCGCGCATGCAGCCAGAAAGATGCTCGCCTCCGGCTTGGCGCTGCCGTGTTCACGCGAGCCCAGCTGAAACGCGAAGTGGTGCATCAGCCCGATGCGCTGCAGATCGGCATTGCCGTTGCTGAGCGCGGCCACCGGCACATGCGCGGCGATGCGTGCCAGTGCGTCCAGCGCATCCGGATAGCATTCCACCTGGTTGCGCGCGGCATAGAACACTTCGTAGGCTGGTTCCACCAGCGCCAGATCGCCGCCGCTCTCGCGCAAGGCCATTTCCAGCGTCAACCGGCGTAGCGCACTGAGGTCGTGATGCAGCTGCGGATTGTCGGCAAAGCTGCGCTCACGCAGCTCGCGCATCGCCTCCACCGGAAACCGCTCGGCGGTGACCGGGCTGTGCTCGCGCATCCAGTCGTACAGCACTTGATCGATGCGCGCACCGATCGGTGCGAAGGGCCACAACGTGTCGTCGAGGTCGAGAGTGATGGCGCTGATCTGGAAGCTCATCGCAAGATTTTACGGTCTTGCGTCGGGATTGGGGAATCGGGATTGGGGAGTGGGGAATGGCAAGGGCAGGAGCTGCGCTCTACCCATTCCCCACTCCCGATTCTCGATTCCCGGCTACTCAAGCAGCCGTGCCCAGCGCTGCATCCCTTCCACCCGGCTCAGCACCATCTTGATGCACACCAGCAGCGGCACCGCGAGCAGCAGGCCCACCATGCCCCACAGCCAGCCAAACAGCATCAGTGCCAGGATCAGCATCAGCGGCGAGATCGCCATGCGCCGGCCCAGCACGATCGGAGTGACCACCTGGCCTTCGATGGTATGCAGCGCCAGATACAGGATCGCCGGCAGCATCGCCGACAAGGGGGTGCGGAATTCCACAAAGCCCATCAACAGCATCAGCATGACGCCGATCAGCGGGCCGACGTAAGGCGCGAAATTCAGCAGCGCCACGACCGTGCCCCAGAGCAGGGCCTCCGGCAGCGGAATTTGCAGCACGTACAAAATGCCTGCAAAAACCAGCCCGACCAGCGTATTGATCACGCTGATGGTGAGCACATACCGCGAGACCTCGCGCTCGATGTCCAGCATGATCTCGGTGGTGAAGCGCTGTTGCTGTCGATTGGGCAACAACGCAATCGCGTGCCGTTGCAGGCTTTCGCCATAGACCATGAAAAAGAACGTCAGCAGCACCACGGCCAGCACCGAGGCGGCCAGCTTGGGTGTGCGCACCAGCGCCTTGTACGGATCGTCCATCTGCGTGCGCACGATCTGCACACCGCGCTGGCCTTCGCCACCGGCGGCGCGTGCAAAGTTTTCCGCAGCCTGGTTGGCCTGCATCACCGGCTTGGTGAAATCGCGCACATCGCGTGCGATCTGGCGCATCTGGCGCGGTGCCTGTTGCACCCATTCGGCGGCAGGCCCAGCCAATTGCGCCGCCAACGTGACAGTGCCGGCCAGGCCCAGGCAGAGCACCAGCAAGGCGCCGAGAAAGCGTGGGATATACAGCTTGCGCAGTCCGCGCAGGATGGGGTTGCCGATCAGTGCGAAGAATGCCGCCAGCATGACTGGCAGGATGATCGTCTGCGCCGCCCATAAGGTGTAACCGACGGCAAGTGTTGCCAGCACCACCAACGAAGCCGGTGCGCGCGGACGTGGTGCCGGAGGCGGCGGAAGCGGATCTGCCGGAATGGCAGCATCCAAAGATTCAACGGAGATAGACATGCGCGCCCTGGCAGCAGACTGGCGTGCTGCCAGCGATGGGCCATTATCGGCACAACGCGTCAACGGCGCGCACAGGACCTGTGCGTGCGGTGTCAGTCCCCTCGTAGGCGACTGGCGGTCTCGACCATGCGCGGTGACGGCGCCTGAGCGCCGCAGACAACCTCAAACATCAGGCGGCGCGCTCGGGGGGCACCTGTACCACGGTGACGGTCGGTTCGGCCGCCACTTCTTCGGCATTGTCGGCGGCACGTTCGGCCTGTTCGGAGGCTTCCTGGGCGCGGTGGGCCGTGAACAAGGCAGAGATCGTGCTGACCATCTGCAGAATCTTGGGAATACCGCCCAGCTTGCCGGCGATGCTGCCTAGCGCGGCCTGCGGCTCGTTGCGGCCGGTCACAAAGCCCAGCCCGAAGCCGATCATCATGATGCGTGCCGGCGACCAGCCCGCACGCCAGGTCTGGCGCAGTTCGCCCCAGTGCGTGCGCGTTTCCTGCGCGCGCCCTTCCACTAAAACTTCGGCGCGTTCCACGCGCTGACACAAGGTGCCGAACTTCATGACTTGCCTCCACTGGCAGGCGCTGCGGCGGTGTCGTCATCGCTGGAATCGTCGAAGATGCCTAGCTTGACCAACTGACGCCGCGTTGCATTCATGCCGGTGTGATCGAAGTAGAAGAACACCCGCCATGCCGCGATTCCGGTCACCAGCAAACTCGCCAACGCGGTAAAGAACATCGCCTGAAACCACGACAAACCGGCTCGCTGCAGCAAGGCAATAATGGCGCCTGCCAGCAACAGCCACGACGACGCGCCGAACACGACGGCCACGCATGCCCACGCCAGGCCGCGCCCGAATGCACTGCGTGCCAGCTTTAGGTCGGCCGAGACCAGCCGGCGCAAGGCGCGGCTGGTCTCGTGGGCCGAGCCCAGCGTTGCGCGGCCGGCAGCACCGACCGCGCGTACGCTTTCGTCCAGTCCCGGCGTCTCCGGACGCGCGTCTGGCGCGCCGGAACCGGCAGCTGTAGAAGCCTGATCGACCACGACTTAGTTATCGTTGCTACGCGCAAGCTTGGCGATGACCCAGCCAGCGGCAAACGCAACGCCGAATGCGGCAAGCGGACGCTCGCGGATCAGGTCGGTGGCGCTGTCGAGCAGGTCGTTGCCCTTGGCAACCAGCACGTCCATCTGCTCCTTGGCAGCGGCGCCGCCAAATTCCGCAGCCGCCATGCCGGACAGCGCGGTGTCAGACAACTCGGCCTTGACGTTGGCACGGCCGAGCTTGAGCTCGTCGCCCGCAGCGCTGGTGGCGCCCTTGACGGCTTCACCGGCGGCGCTGGCGGCCGACTTCAGGTGGGTGCCGGCGTCGCTCAGGTTTTCCTTCAGCTGATCGGTATTGGTGGGGCTCATGCGATATCTCCTTCGGTCATTGATGGCAGCCGCCACTCACGTGCGGTCGTGCAGTAGCAATAGCATCGGGGGGGTGTAGGAGGCGTTAGTGGGAGCCGCGTGCAGTGCACAGTGCGTCAACGCATGAGCGCGTCGTACTGCGCGTTGCCACGCAGGATGCGCACCACCAGTTGCTGCGGTTTGCGCTGGAAATTGGCACGCCAGCTGGCCAGGTCCGCAAACTCGCCCACACTGCTGGCCACGATCACATCGCCGGACACCAAGCCGTTGGCCGCGGCGCGCCCGCCACGTTTGACCTCGCTGACCATGACCCCGGTAATGCCGGACTGACGCAGCGACTCGGGCAGGTCCACAAAGGTGGCGCCGCTCAACCGTGGGTCCAGCATGTCGCCGGTGACTGCGCGGTCCTGCTCCTTCAAGGTGGCCTTGAGCTTGAGCGGCTTGCCGTCGCGACGGATGTCCAACGTCACCGCACTGCCAACGGCCTGCAGACCCTCGTAGTTGTGCAGCGCCTCGGCGCTGTCCACGCGTTGATCGTTGGCAGCCACGACCACGTCGCCCGGCTGCACGCCGGCTGCGGCCGCCGCAGCGCCTGGCAACACGCGTGTCACCAGCGCACCGCGCAGCGAATCCACGCCTAGGCCCTGCAGCATCTGTTGGGTGAGATTCTGGGTTTCCAGTCCGAGCGTGCCGCGCACCACCACGCCCTTGGTCACCAGTTGCTCGACCACGTTGCGCGCGAGGTTGGAGGGAATCGCCAGACCCAGGCCGATATTGCCGGCCATGCTGCCCTGCGGATTGAAGCTGGCGGTGTTGATGCCGACCAACTGGCCTTGCAGATTGACCAGCGCACCGCCGGAATTACCGGGATTGATCGAGGCATCGGTCTGGATGAAGTTCTGGTAGCCGAGCCCGCGAATACCGCTACGTCCCACCGCCGACACGATGCCGGAGGTGACGGTCTGGGTGAAGCCGAACGGGTTGCCGATCGCCACCACAAAATCGCCCACGCGCAGCTGATTGCTGTCGGCCAGTTTGATGTCGGTGAGGTTGTCGGCCTTGATGCGGATCAGCGCGATGTCGGTGTCGGCATCGGAGCCGATGAAGTCGGCCTTGACCGTGCGCCCGTCGCCGAGCGTCACCTGCACGTCGTCGGCATTTTCGATGACGTGATGGTTGGTCAGCACATACCCTTTTTGCGCATCGATGATGACGCCGGAGCCCAGCGATTCGTTGATGCGGTCCTGCGGAACCTGCGGGAACAACCGGCGCAGGATCGGGTCGTTGAAGAAGGGGTTGCGCACGCGCACCACCTGCTTGGTGTTGACGCTGACCACCGCCGGCATCGCCTGCTGCAGCATCGGTGCCAGCGAAGGCACCGGTTGCCCGGCAACCGCGGCCGGTAGCGCAGCAGCGGCCGGCAGGGTGAAGTTGGTAGCGCCGGCCGGCGCGGCGTCGGCGCGGTTGTCCAGCCACGCGTCGATACCGGTGGCGGCAAAACCACCGAAGGCGGCGGCCAGGGAAAGCGTCAGCAAGGTGGGAAGCGGTCGCATGGAACGGATTCCGGGTTACGCGGTGGAAAGGGAATAAGGTGTCTGGCTACGTAAATCAAGCTGAACGAGAGTGCCAGCCAGCAATTTAACTGCCGGTGAAAGCGCCGCGCATGCCTTGTCGCCACTGCGTTGACAGCCCGTCGAGCCGGGCGTAGCGTCCGCTTGTTCCGATGCCTGTTCAGCATACGCATGCCATCGCGCATCGCCCGCATTTATCGAACTGATGCCCTTAAGGAGGGTCTATGAGCAACGGCAATGGTGTAACCGCAACCCTGTCCGACGCCGTCGACAGCGTCAAGAGCACTGCAACTGAGCTGACCGACACCATCGCCAGCACCACCAGCGAGGCGGTGACCAACGTGCAGGAAGCGGCTGGAGTGGCAGTGGCGGAGGTCAAGACGCGCGTCGCCAAGGCCCGCAAGGCGGTGGTCAAGGCCGAAAAGAACGTGGTCAGCAAGGCTGGCGAGGCGGCGAGTGCCGTCAAGCGCAGCGTGGCCAAGACCAAGCGCTCCTTGACCGCGACCAAGGACGCTGCGAAAGACAAGCTGACGGCGACCAAGGATGCGGCCAAGCAGAAGCTGCTCTCCACCAAAGATGCGGCCAAGCAAAAGCTGACATCGACCAAAGATGCCGCCAAGCAGAAGTTGAGCAGCACCAGCGCCGCGGCCAAGAAAAAGATCTCCGATACCAAGGCCAACACCAAGCAGAAGCTGGAAACCGCCAAGGCTAACGCCAAGGCCGAAGCAGCGGCGCTGAGCGCCAAGACCGCCGCCAAGAGCGCGGCACGCAAGACCGCCGTGGCAACGGTGAGCGCGCGCACGGCCGCGAAGAAGGCCGCAGCCAAATCGGCGTCGCTGAAGAAGTCGGTCGCCAAAGGCATCGCCAAGAAAGCGCCGCTCGCTAAGCAGGCCGCAACCAAGCAAGCCGCAGTGAAAAAGGCCCCGTTGAAGAAGGCCGTGACCAAGACCGCATTGAAGAAAGCGGCCAAGGTCACCAAAACGCCTGCAACGCGCGCAGTGGCCAAGACCACCGCCGCCCGCAAGGCCGTCGGCAAGAAGGCAGTCAAGCGCGTCACGCGCTGACGGCTGAGGGCGGCATTGCGTGACGCCGCTCGTGCTGGAAGCGCAGATGTGCGTTACACGTTGAGATATACGTAGACGTTGAGACGTATCGAGAGAGGCCGGCGCTGCCGTACAGCGTCGGCCTTTTTCATGCGTTTGCGTTGCTCCAGCTGCGTGTTGCTCCAACTGCACAAGGCTGCGCACGTACCCTCATCCGCCCCTGCGGGGCACCTTCTCCCGGTGGGAGAAGGGACGTGCGCTTGAGCCCCTCTCCTGCGGGAGAGGGGTTGGGGTGAGGGGACGCAGCGAAGCGCTCCAGGTGTTTCGACTGCAGCTTGTGTTGCTCCAACTGCGTGTTGCTCTAGCTGCGTGTTGTTCCAACTGCACGAGGCTGCGCACTTACCCTCATCCGCCCCTTCGGGGCACCTTCTCCCGGTGGGAGAAGGGAACTGCGTAGGCTTTGTCTCTCACCTACTCGATCCCGTCAACCAACTGCTCGGCGCCCTTGCAAATGCCGGCCTTCGCCGCGTCATACGCGCCCAGGCTGGCCTTGATGTTCATTGCGCTGGGATATTGCTTCTCGACATACGCGGCGAGCAGGCGATCGCTTTGCGCATCGAAAATCTCCACCGCATAGCTGACCGAGCCGGAGAACGCGCCCTCCTTGCCGCGTGCGGCCTGCACCGCGTTGTACGAACCGCCGCCCAGATCCACCTTCATGATGGTACCCAGTACGCGCTTGCTGGGCTTGGCGCCGGTCAGGGTGATGCGGACGCGCAAGGTGTCGCGATCGGCCGTCGTCGTCGGGCGCCAGCGCCGCGCGATGGCGTTGCCGAATTCCTGCTGCATGACGTCGGCCAACATACGCTTGTCCTGCTCTGGCACGTTGTCGAACTGTGCATCCGGTCCGCGGTAAACGGCGACCGGCTCGACGATCGCTGTGCGGTAGTGCGTCCAATCCACGTCGCTGTGATACGCATACGGCATGCGGTCGCCGCGGCTGCCGTCGTGCGGGCGTAGATAGCTGGACGAAGGCAATTGGCTATATGGCATGGGACGTGTGCTGGCGCAGCCGATCAGGGTGATGCCGACAACGGCAAGCGTGCAGCAACGGGCGAAGGAACGAACGGACATGAAAACGGCCTATAAGGGATTTAAACGATGGGGCAGGAGCGCGTGCGCGCATGCTCAATGCAGCAGACAACGCAGCAGCGCCAGTGCAAAGGCCGCACCCGCGGAAGTGAACAACACGCTGCGTGTGGCTCGACGTTGCAAACGGCGTATCTGGCGCGCGCTGCGGATATCCGGCAACGCGCACCAGATGTCTCGGTTGCGCGTACCGGTGCGGCCGCAGCGAAATTCCGTTGCCGGTACCAACGCAGTGGTAGACGCGATCACGCTGTCATTGGCCGCGGTTTGCATGGCCAATTGCGACAGCACGGTTGGAGCGCGTGGGGTGGAGCGGGTCGAGCGAATCATCACCATGCATCCTGGATGCGTGCGGTGAGTGCACTCTAGGCAGGCAGGTTTAGAAACTTATTGGAAGCGAGCAGAACGCCGCTAACATCGCGCCTGGTCTATTGGCGCGATCACCAAAACCAGTGCGCACCCACCAGATAGGCGCGGTGATCTACAACCGGCGATGGCGTTGTGTGCTGCGTCCGGCAGTGCTGTTTGGCTGGCTCGATCCCGATCATCTCGCGCATGGAATCGGCAAGGACCAAGCGTCCATCCCGCTTTCAATACGCCGTCCACACTCGCGTGACGGCCGCCTGCCAGGTTGTTTCAGCTGCTCTTGGCCGTCGGCGCGCCATCGCCGGCAAACACCGTGCGGACACACAGGCCGCGTCCTTCGTTGCCTTCGCAAGTTTCGATCGTCGCGCCATGCAGGCGCGCAATGCCCGCCACCAACGACAGCCCGATCCCGCTGCCCTGCACTTCGCTGCCCGGCACACGATAAAAGCGCTCGAAAATGGACGTATGTGCGGACTCCGGCACACCTGGGCCGTCGTCGCTCACCTGCACAAACGGGTGCAGCACATCGGCACGCAGGCAGTAGCCGCAACTGACTTCCACCGTGCCGCAGCTGCGCCCGTAGCGGATGGCGTTGTCGACCAGATTGCGGATCAGGATGCCCACTGCATCCACATCGCAACGCACCAGACACGGCGATGCCTCCACATGCAGATTGATCTGGCGCGCGTCGGCCTGCACGCTGAATTCGTCCAGCACATGCGAAATCAGTTCCCCCATCTCCACCTGGTGATAGGCAGCCGAACTGATGCCGGCATCCAGTCGTGCCAGATCCAGCAACTGCTCGGCCAGGCGGTTGCTGCGGCGCGCGGTCTCCAGCAGCTGACGCAGCGCGGCGTCCTTGGCCTCCAGCGTGGGCGCACGCAGGGCGACTTCTGCATAGGCATGCAGCGCCGACAGTGGCGTGCGCAGTTCGTGTGCGGCATCGGCCACGAAGTCGCGCTCGGCCTGCACCGCTTTTTCGACACGTGCCAACAGGGTGTTGAAGGAAGCGATCAGTGGGCGGATTTCATCGGGGACCTGATCCAGCGGCACCGGTTCGGTTTCAAGCCCGGTGCGCTGTGCGATGGCGCACGAAATGCTGCGTAACGGTCGCAGCGAGGTACGCACCGCCCACCACACCAACAGGCCAAGAATGCCCAGCTGCAGGGTGTTGAGCACCATCGCAATCAGGGTCTGCTTGAAGCTTATGCGCGAGGACGCATTGCCGAGCGGGGCGTCGATGTCCGCGTCGTTGGATGCCGTTGCGGGTGTGTCGAAGTGGTGCTGCAGCGCATCGGGTAAGGTGCTGACCAAGCGGTCGCCGAGCAGATTGAGTTCCTGCTCGACCACGCTGTGATGACCCTGGGTGACCAGCGCAATCAGAATCCATAGCGACGTCGACCAGCTCAGCAGAACGATGGCGGTCAGCGCCGCCAGCATGCGCGCCTGCAAGGATTTCATTCGGGCGCCTTGCCGACCATATAGCCCTGGCCGTAGACGGTGGAAATCAGCTGGTCGCCCAGTTTGCGCCGCAACTGATGCACATACACCGCAATCATGTTGCTGCCGCCTTCCGACGGGCCGCCATACACGCCTTCTTCCAGCTGGTCCTTGGTGACCACGCGTCCGGCACGTTCCATCAATGCCAGCAGCAAGCGATATTCATGCGCGCTCAACGCCACCCAGGTACCGGCGCGGGTGACCTTGCGGCTGCTCGGATCCACGCAGACATCGCCCTGGTTGAGCACCGGCACCACGCGGCCCTGGCTGCGGCGGGTGATCGCGCGCAGCCGCGCCATCAGCTCGTCGAACTGGAAGGGCTTGACCAGGTAATCGTCGGCGCCGGCATCCAGCCCGCGAATGCGGTCGGTGAGCTGGCCGCGCGCGGTCAAGGCAATCACCGGGGTGGCGTCGTAGTGGCTGCGCATGAAGCGGATCACCGTCAGCCCGGATTCGCCGGGCAGGCCGATATCCAGCAGCACCGCGGTGTAGCGGTGATCCACCAGTGCGGTCTTGGCCGCGTTGGCGCTGCCGACATGGTCGATGGTCCAGCTCTGCTGGCGTACGCCGTCGCAGATGGCATTGGCCAACATGGTGTCGTCTTCGACAAGGAGCAGGTGCATATAGGGTCCGCCGGGTATCGGGCAATCCGAGATCCGCAGCACTGTCGAAGATGCGCGTTAGGGAAATATTAGTGCATGCCCCGTCCGGCGCGGTTGCGTACCCGATGGGCGGCCGGCACGCCCGAGGCGCTCGGGCCGGCGGTTAGCTCAGCGCTGCAGGATCGCGCGCAGCGCCGGCTCCAGTTGCGGGTACTGGAAGCGGAATCCGGCGTCGAGCGCGCGCTGCGGCAGCACGCGCTGGCTGATCAGCAGCAGGTCGGCCATTTCGCCGAAGCCCAGCCGCAGCAGCCCGGCCGGCAGCGCCAGCAGCGCCGGGCGGTGCAGCACCTTGGCCAGGGTGCGCGCGAACTCGGCATTGCTGGCCGGGTTGGGCGCGGTGGCGTTGTAGGCGCCGGGCTGGCCGTGCTGCAGCAGCCAGACCAGCAGCGCCACCATGTCGGCACGGTGGATCCAGCTCATCCAGTGCCGGCCGTTGCCGAACGGCCCGCCGCCGCCCAGCTGAAATGCCGGCAGCATGCGTGCCAGCGCGCCGCCATCGCGGTCCAGCACGATGCCGGTACGCACCCAGCTCACGCGAGGGCCAAGCGTGCCGATGCGGGCGGCTTCCGCTTCCCAGTCGCGGCACAGCACCGCCGAAAAGTCGTCGCCCGCGGCATCTGCTTCGGTCAACACCGTGTCGCCGCGCTCGCCGTAATAGCCCACCGCCGAACCGGAGATCAGCACCGACGGCCGCTGCTCGGGTGCCTGCTGCGCCATCCAGTCGTGCAGTTGGCGGGTGATGCCCAGCCGCGAATCGCGAAAGCGTTGCTTGCGCGCATCGGTCCAGCGGCCGGCGGCCAGCGGTTCGCCGGCCAGGTTGATGACGGCCTCGGCCTGCACGCCGTCCAGCGTGTCGACAGCGGTCACGCCGGGCAGGGTACGGCTGGCGCGACGGGTGTCGCGCGTCAGCACGCTGACCTGATGGCCGGCGTGCAGCAGCGCGGGGCACAAGGCCTGGCCGATGAAGCCGGTGCCGCCGGTGATGAGCAAGCGCATGGGAGGTTCCTGGGCCGAGTCGATGCGGCACCATAGGCCAGGGCAGACCGAAGCGAAGTGAAGCTGGCACGCGGAGCGCTGGAATCTTGCCGATGCCGTGGCCGATATCTTGGTGCAGCTGGATCGGGATGGCGGCGTCGATGCGGGCGCCTGCAGTCGCGGTTGGCGTGTCGAGCACGGTGATGCAGCAATGCGCTCGACGTACTGCTGCCGCCAAACGCAAACGCGCCGGACAGGCCGGCGCGTTGCAGGGTGCAAGGGTGGTGCGCTTACCTCGACGACGATACCGCGTGGGCACGTTCGAAGTGCGCCGACACCACACGACGGGTCTCTTCCAGGTGCTGCTTGACCGGTGCGCTCTCTGCGGCGGGCAGTAGTTCGGAATCGATGATCTTGATGGTGTCGCCATGGTCGATGACCATGGTGCGCATGAAGGCGTTGCGATACGCATCCTTGCCGTCCGGCAGGGTCAGCGTCTTGGACAATGCTTCCACGGCGGCTTTGCCCTTGGCGTGCAGCGCGTCCGCACGCGGGCTGTCCTTGGCGCCCAGTGCCTTGGTCTTCTCGAGGTTGGCTTCGTGGTCGTGCAACATCTGCTGGGCGAATTCGCCGGTGGCGCCGCCCAGGTCCTGCTCGATGGCCTGCTTGGCCAGCGCAATCTCGTTTTCATCGATCGCGGCCAGCACGCCCAGCGCGCCGCCATCGCCCTTGGCCAGTTCGGTGGCCCCGCTCCCGCTCACCGGCGCGGCGGTGGGTTCCGGCGACACTGCCGGTGCAGTGCGCGAGGTATCGCCACCGGGGCGATCGCAGGCGGTAAGGGTCAGCATGGCCAGCAACGATGCAGCAACAAAAGTGGATTTCATGAATGTCTCGGGCTGAGTCGGCAGCGCCGACGATGAAATGTAAAGGAGCCGCTGCGCGGCTCCGGTAGTGCGTTGGTCAGGCCCACTGCGGCTGGGCGAGCGGTGTCATGCCCAGGGGTCTGATCGGTGTGCGGATTGCGTCCTGCGCGGTGCGGCATTGCCGCGCCATGCGCGTCGTGCGCTCGCGAATCATCGCGTGTTCGCTGATAGGCGCGCTGCCCAGCAGGCTGGCCACATGGAAGCCAAGGATTTCCTCCGCGCGGTCGCCTTGGTCGCTGATGATGTGCGGTACCAACCGCTCCAATCGTTCCAGCTCCTGCTGCACTTGATACGGGGTTTTCATGACGATCTCCAATGAATAACGGGTCTTGCGTATTACGTGTGTGCTCAACTGATGCGCGCGCCCAGGCGCTGCCAGCAGTCGGTTGCCAGCTGTTCGTAGTTGGACTGCGTACTGGATGAAATGAAGTGATGCTCAAGACGGTCGCGAAACAAACGCAGACGTTCCTGATCGCTCGAACGCGGTGCCTGCAGATAGATATCGCAGGCCATTTTCACCACCGGTGACAATTCGCTGAACTTGCCTGCGCCCAGATTTCCTTGGGCGTGCCGCGCCTGCCAATGCGCGATTTCGGCTTGTACATCGATGACGGATGGGTCTCTGCTCATGACTTGGGGCGTTCCGGGATTAAACAAACTTGACGTGCAGAGTAACTGCGGGTATGTCAACGAATGATCATCGAACGCAACCATTGCCTGCGATTTCAGCGGGCGACGCTTAATTGGTCAGCTTGTTTTCGCCTCTCTACACGCGTTGCATGCACAGGCATCGGTGCGATGTATGCCGCTTGCCAAGACGCCAGCGTTGCGTGCTGATCGGCCACACGCAATCGATGGGCGGCAGCGCAGCGATACGCACTGTGTCAGTCGCTACCGCATTGGCGCTTTCAATGCGCCTGCTTTTGTTGCAAAAACAGGCGTGCGGTGCCGCATTTTACGGAAGATTCTGAACCGCTCCACACCTGTGTAACGTCTGATCCGTAAGGTAGGCGATGACGTAATGGAGAGAGCAGACAGGATGCAGGAGAGTGAAAGCAGTCGTGGGAAGCCGCGCCATGCCAGTGGTACACCAGAAGCGCGCGTGTGGTGGCATGCCTTATTGGAACTGCGCGGTGGGCGAATGGCCATCAGTTTGATCGTGGTGGTGCTGATCGTGGTAGGCCTCTATCTGGCCTTGAAATAAGCGCAGACGCGTACCTGCAACATCGCACTGCGCCCCTCGGCCGCAACGAGCCTGGCGCCGGGATGCGGCCTTGCCGCAAGGGGATGTGATGGCAGATCCGTCATATGAGTGGGTGCGTGGATACACCACACGCATGGTGTCTGACGATGGACATGAGCGCGCCACGCATGCCTGGGTGTGCAGCGAAATTGCACGCCTGCTGGGCGCACACGATGGCGGTCTGTCCGATGTTGCGATGATCGATGAGGGTATCGGGCACCGCATCTTGCACGTGCCCGACGACACCTTGACCACCGAACAGGCCCATGCATTGGGAATTCACGATGCAGTCGGCTTGCTGGGTGGCATTGTGCCGCACGCGTTTATCGCCACCAAGGTCATCGGCCATCCATTGATCAGCGAGACGGCGACGCGAATCGATGGCTGGAATCAGGCGCTGGCGACCGCGCTGGTGCCGGCTACCTTGCCTGGCTATACGGTGTTTTCTCGGGACGATGCGCTGCATGCGCTGGACCTGTTGCTGGCCGACGGCGGTGTGCGGCTGAAACTGCCCACCGGCGTGGGTGGGAGTGGACAATGGCGCATTGCCGATACCGGCGAACTGGTGCAGGCGCTGGACAGTCTGCCAGCGGATTACCTGCGCACCCATGGCGCTGTGCTCGAGCGCAATATCCTGCAACCGCTGACGCATAGCGTGGGCGAATTGTGCGTGGCCGGAATCCAGATCGCGTATTACGGCACGCAATGCAGCGTGCGCAATGCGCAGGGCGATGAGGTCTACGGTGGATCGTCGCTGCACGTGCATCGCGGCTCGCTGGAAGTGCTGCTGGCCACTGCATTGCCGCCGTTGCAGCGGCGCGTTGTGGAACAAGCATGCCGCTACGATCGCTGCATCACGAATGCTACTGCCGGCCTGCACATTTCGCGGCGCAATTACGATGTGGTCACTGGCGAAGATGCGCATGCGGTGCCTGTCTGCGGCGTACTGGAGCAATCCTGGCGGATTGGTGGTGCGACGCCGGCCGAGCTGGCGGCGATCGCCTGTTTCCAGCAGCAGGCCGGCCTGCGCTGGGTGCACGCATCCACGCACGAACTCTACGAGGGCGAACCACCGGCCGATGCGCAGGTGTATTACCGTGCAACCCAGCCCGGCGCCGGTCCGCGCTACAAATACCGAAGGGTCTCAACCGACTGATGGAAGCCAAACTTTCCAGCATCGACATTGCGGTCGATCACGACGCGCTCAGCGGCACCTTGCTCACGCCCACCGGCATTCCGGCGGTGCTGTTCGTCCATGGCTGGGGTGGTAGCCAGCATCACAGCCTGGTGCGCGCGCGCGAGGCGGTGGGCCTGGGCTGCATCTGCCTGACCTTCGATCTACGCGGTCACGAAGGCCATGCCTCGATGCGGCAGACCGTGACCCGCGCGCAAAACCTGCAGGACATCATCGCCGCCTACGATCAGCTGGCGGGGCTTCCGTATGTGGATCAACAGTCGATCGCCGTGGTCGGCCTGAGTTATGGCGGCTACCTATCGGCGCTGCTGACGCGCGAGCGCCCGGTGGAGTGGCTGGCGTTGCGCTCGCCCGCGCTGTACAAGGACGCGCATTGGGACCAGCCCAAGGTTAGCCTCAATGCCGATCCGGATCTGACCGCCTACCGCCAACGTGCCCTGACACCCGACGACAACATCGCGCTGGCGGCCTGCGCTGCGTATACCGGCGATGTATTGCTGGTCGAAGCCGAGAACGACGTCATCGTGCCGCATCCGGTGCTGCGCAACTATGCCGATGCCTTCGTCAATGCGCGTTCGCTGACCGCGCGCGTGATTGCCGGCGCCGACCATGCGTTGAGCGTCAAGGAGCATCAGCAGGAATACACCCGCGCGCTGATCGACTGGTTGACCGAAATGGTGGTGGGCCGCCGGATTGCCCTGGCCAAGGAAGTGGTGGCTGCACGCAAGCAACTGCTCAAGCAGCAGGGCGACGCAGCGTCAACGGGGCAGGACGCGCTGGCGTTTCGCGGCGATATACGGGCGGTGGAAAACACGTCCGGTTGATCTGCCGCGCGTTTGCGTCGCCGTGCAGGCACACGTGTTGCAGCATGTTGCGCGGCCATCCCGACCATGCGGAACGCGCAAGGCGTCGTGATGCCGCAAGAGGCTAAGGAGGCGCTGCAGGTTATGGCCCACCGCAACCCACACAAACAAACGGGCCCTCGCGGGCCCGTCTGGTCTACTGCGGATCACTGGCTTTTAGCGCGGCCAATGCGCCGCGGTCTAAACGAGCTACGGATTACACGCGTGGATCGGTCGGGTTGCGACGTGCCGCATCGCCATGATGGTCCGAATCGAACGCCTCACGCACAGCGTGCTTGGCCTTTTCCCAGGTCAAACGCGAGTCGGCCTTGAAGCGGTCCCAGCCATCGCCCAGGTCGCGTTCCAGGTGGTCGTCCCACTGGCGGCCGGCATGCTGTTGACGCGCCTGCATGCCATAGCGGTAAGCCGGGCGATAGTCGTCATACGAATACTCGCTGTCACGGTAGCTGGCGCTGTCGAAACGGCCGGCATAGTGCGTGTCGCCATCGCGATACACGGTGTGGGTGCGATCGGCGCGATCCCACGCGTCGCGTGCAGCCAGACGTGCGTCATCCCATTCCAGGCGCGATTCGCCACGATGACGCGGCCACTCGCCCGCCAGCGTGGCTTCGGTTTCTTCCCAGGTGCTGGCGGGGCGCGTCTCGCGTGCCTGCAGGCCAAAGCCATACACGGTGGCGTAGTCGCGGTCGTAGTCGGTGCCTTCTTTGTAGTACGGGCGGTTTTGATGCTCCTGGCGCCAGTATTCGGTTTCTACGGTCGGGTCGAGGCGCTCGGCCACGCCCTTACCGGCAGCCGCACCTGCCACAACGCCGGCGGCCGCACCGATCAAGGTGCCCAGCGGACCAAACACCGTGCCTGCCAGTGCGCCTGCCGCCGCACCGCCAGCGATGCCGCCCACACCCACGCCAACCGGATGCGAGCCCGGGGCACCGGAGATCGGGTCGCGGTTCAAATCCTGTGCGTCTGCTTTGCGTTCCTGCTTGTCGAGATTGCTCATGCCGCCTCCGGTTACCTGATGGATGCAGCCTGCGAAGACAGGCCGCGAACGTGGCGCAACCATGGCGGCGCAAGAGTGAAACGCTTGTGCTTTGATGTGAGTGCCATCGCGACATGACTGAACTGTGCATTCGCATATGCGGATGAGGTCGCAGACAGCTTGCAACCTCGACATCGCTAAAAACATGACGAAAGAGGGCCGCGACTGCGACCCTCGGTTATCCCTTGATGCACACCACCTGGCGCAGCGTGTGCAGCACCTCGACAAGATCCTGCTGCGCGGCCATCACCGCCTCGATCGACTTGTATGCCGCTGGCGATTCGTCGATCACCGCCGCATCCTTGCGGCATTCCACATGCGCAGTCGCCTCGCGGTGCTGAGCCAGCGTGATCTGTGCACGCGCTGCGGTTCGGCTCATCACCCGTCCAGCACCGTGGCTGCAGCTATGGAAGCTCTCTGCGTTGCCCAACCCGCGCACGATGTAGCTGCGCGTGCCCATGCTGCCGGGAATGATGCCCAGCTCGCCGTTACGTGCGCTCACCGCGCCCTTACGGGTGATCAGTAATTCCTCGCCATGGTGCGTCTCCTTCTGGACATAGTTGTGGTGGCAGTTGACCGCCAGCTTCTCCAGCTGGAACTTCGGCAGACGGTGACGCATCTCCGCCAACACCCGCGCCATCATCGCTTCACGATTTTCGCGGGCGTAATCCTGTGCCCACGACACCGCTTCCACGTACTCATCGAACAACGGCTCGCCCTGCATGAAGAAGGCCAGGTCCTTGTCGGGCAGATGAAAGCCCAGCACGCGGTGTGCCAGTTGCTCACGCGCCCGCTCGATGAAGTAGGTGCCGATCAGGTTGCCGGTGCCGCGCGAGCCGCTGTGCAACATCACCCACACCGCGTCGGTCTCGTCCAGACAGAGTTCGATGAAGTGATTGCCGCCGCCCAGCGTGCCGATCTGGCACGCCAGCTTGTCGGTGCGGATGCGCTTGTGCTGCTGCTTGATCGCTTCCAGGCGCTGCACCAGCCCCGACTGCGCGATCCGCGTGTCGATGCTGTCGGGCAGGTTGCGATGCTCGCCGCCACGGCCGTTGCCGACCGGCACGCTACGCTCGATGCTGGAGCGCAGTTGCGCCAGGTTGTCCGGCAGGTCGCTGGCACGCAGGGTGGTGCGCACCGCCGCCATGCCGCAGCCGATATCCACGCCAACCGCCGCCGGGATGATGGCACCGCGGGTCGGGATCACCGAGCCCACGGTTGCGCCCTTGCCCAGGTGCACGTCGGGCATCACCGCCACCCATGGGCCGACAAACGGGACGGCGGCGATATTGCGCAACTGCGCATGCGCCTGTTCTTCCAGCGGCACGCCGCGCACCCAGCCCTTGATCGGGGTGGTGCTGCCTTCGGCGTGCAGCCATTCGAAATGTTGTGAAGTACTCATGCTGTTCATTCCTTTGCGCGGGTGTGCGGCCAATCCTTTCGCCGCACGCCCGCATGACTATCTGAGCGTCACCAACTGCTTCAGCACGCCGTCCAGGCCGCCGAACACGGTGAGCTTGTCGATCTTTTCGGTGACCTTCTCCAGCGCCTCCAGCTCCTTCAATCGCATCAGCACCGGGCTGTCTTCGATCAGCTTGGCGGTGTTGAGCAGCGAGCGGGTGGCATTGGCCTCTTCGCGCCTGCGGATCACATTGGCTTGCGCCTGCTTTTCCGCCTGCACGACCGCATTGAGGATCTCGCGCATCTCACCGGGCAGGATCACGTCCTTGACCCCAACGCCGAGCACGTCGATGCCGAAACCGCCCACGCTGCCACGCACGTAGCCGAAGATATCCGCGTCCAGCGATGCCTTGTCGCCCAGCAATTCGTCCAGCGTCTTGGCCGCAACCGCGCGGCGCAACCCGTACTGCAACTCGCGGTACAGGTAGTCGCCCGCCTTAGCTACACGCGTCCGCATTGCCACCGCATCGGTGACGCGCATGCTCGCTGCCAGATTGACCCGCAACGACACCTTGTCGCGCGTCAGCAATTCCTGGCCGGAGACCTCCACCGATTGCACACGCAGGTCGATCACCTCGGTGGCCACGTTCTTCTGGAAATTCCAGAACGCGTACGCACCGGGGCCGAAAGGTGCCATCAGCATGCCGTCGACGAACACCAGCCCGTGCGATTCGGCGGGCACGTCCATGCACACGGCCACGCGCGACACGGTGCCGAGCTGACGCAGGCGCCGCTGCACATCGCCCGGCACCTGCAGGCCATCGCCCAACGGCAAGCTCTGCACCTCGACGGTGGCCGCGCCGCGCCAATACAGCGCGCGGGTGCCCGGTGCCAGGACCTGGTCGAGCTTGCCGTTGCGGATCCGCAGGCCCACTTGCGCGGTGCCGATGTCCGCCAGCACGAAGTGCTGCGGCAATGCGGCGCCCAGCGTGTCGATCAGCATGTCGGCATCGCGGCCGACCTCGTCGCCACTGTGGATGTTGTGCACGCTGACTTCGGTACGGCTCAGCGGGTCGAACAGGCGGTAGACACCGGGCACGAGCACGCGCTCGAACCGGCGATTCCGATACACCAGGCCGCGCTCGCCGTCGCCGATCACGACCCTCTTGGTCCAGAACATGACACTTCTCCTTGGGTTGGCTCTGGTGGTCCGATCCGTAGGTACTGCCGTTTTGCCGCCCGGATCGGACTGATGGCCAAACGTGTGCCGATGCAACGCGGCGTTGGAAGGTGGAAACGCCGGTGACGGCTGCCGTGCGGGGCACGCTGCGCTGTTGGCGCCTGCCGATGCGTTGCCGCAGCTGCGCGATGGTTTGCGAAGGCAGGGCTGAGCGCAGGGTGACGCGTCCAGGGCAAGTGCCCGGCGACGTCGCCGCTGCTGCGTGCATTCACGCGATGCATTGCTTGAATGCACGCAGCATGGGCGTTTCCGTAAAGGGACTTGCGTCCCCGAGATGACCGGAAAGGTCATTGCTTGGAGCGGGAGTCGAACCCGCGACAGACAGATTAGAAATCTGTTGCTCTACCCTCTGAGCTATCCAGTAGTGGGTAATGCGGAATTGAACCGCGCCTGCGGATAGTGCCGCCGCTCGACCACGAGCCGATACCCAAAACGAGAAACACCAGAAAGATGATCGGTATACGCCACGGCACAGCCGCGCGCACCAGCTGGAATAAACTCCAGTCCGCAGACGATCTTTCGCACTGTTTCCGATGGCCGTTTTATTCAAACGGTCATTCAGTTGGTGCATGACCACACACCACCCGTGCCCGAAACCTGGGCACAGCGCTAACGCGCCTCGTGGCGATCCAACATCCCTGTTGTCGGGCAATCCGTGCCCGGGTTTCAACTGCGGTCATCCACAGGTTCACTACGAACGCACAACGAAAAACGCCCCCGGATGCAGCATCCGAGGGCGTTCGCGTGCCTCGGAGATCGGGTGACCGATCTCCTTGAATCAGGACATCAGCCGGTGATGGTGCGCACGTCCTGTTTGGCCGTGCACGCAAACGATGCCGCGCGAAGCGCGCCGGGCAGTCGATTGCGTTCGATGAAATGGCTGGTGTGCATGAGCGTGGGTCAGGTCCGGGTGCAGACAGTGCTGCGTAGGGCGCGAACATTACCTGCAGGTTTTTGGTTATGCAAGCACTTTATGAAAATAATTGATTATGTTTTTCTTCGGGCGTTGGGAATGCGGCGATTGAAAGGGTCGATCCGCGATGGATAATGCCGGGTCGATTGGATAATGATCGACACACGTTGCGCAGGAACTGTCGATGTGCGGCTGTGCAGACAAGGGTATTCCCGTTACACGGATGCGGTCGGGCATGCAGTTGCACTCGTGGCCGATGGTGCGCGGTTAGTGGCGTCTGGGGATGTGCGGTCGCAACCATGATGTACGGCAGTTGCCGCTGCCGACCTCGTGCCAGTCGCGTGCCTGCCGCGTACCTGCCGCGTACAGCAGCGGGTCCGGTCATTCACTACGAAAGGCGCAACCCGGGCGCAGGCAGCAGGCTGCCGTACCAAGTGCGCGCGGCGAGTAAAACGGCGGAGCTCAGCGCCAGGCGAACGCGATTGGTGCGTCATGCGCCACGCATCCGCCGCTGTGATGAGCACCGCCGTCGACACCTGATCTGACCACTGCGCGCGACGTGCAGTGAGCCGCGCTCAGCCGCCGTGCGTGCCGAGCGTGCGCGCGCCGGTCAGGATCATGCGCAGCATCTGCGAGATCTGTTCGATCAGTTCCGGGTCTTTTTCCGGTGGCGAGTCCATCGCCACCGCGCCCATTGCAAAGACCAGGCGGGTGATCGCCTTGGACACCAGCGCCGGCGCGTGCAACTTGGCGTTATCGGCGGCGGCCAGGCGGATCAGGTCCACGCGCAATTCGTCTTCGAAATAGGTCAGCTCGCGCTCCACCGCCTGCTTGAAGGCGTCCGACCCCACCGCGCCTTCGCGCAGCAGCACGTGCAGCAGCTTGTCGTCGGCGCGCAATTGCTCCATGAACGCTTCCACGGACACGCGGATGACGCTGCGGTCGGTGGAGGTGGCGCGCTGGCGCGCCTGCCCGATGATGGTGCGCAGCGAGCGCCCGGCCAGATCGATCAAGGACACCGCGAGCTCATCCATATCGCGGAACTGGCGGTAGAAGCTGTTTGGCGCAATGCCGGCTTCGCGTGCCACTTCGCGCAGGCTCAACGTGGACAGGCTGCGGTGCGGGCCGATCAGCGACAGCGCCGCGGCAATCAGGTCCTCGCGTGAAATCGCCGGCTTGCGTGACGGCGGCGCGTCGTGGGAAGGCAGGGCGATGGAGGTCATGAGGCAGCAGCCGGGCGTGGGGATGAATCATAGCCCCTCTGGTCGATATACAACTGTATACACGCGCGTGCATGCATGCGTATAGTGCAACCTATGAGCCTGGCACCCACTCCCAAGAGCAAGTCCCCGCTGCCTACACGGCTGGTGCGCCGGCTGGTGTCGCCACAGCTGTTCGATTTCTGGGCAACCCGGATCAATCCGCTGTGGACGCTGGATCGGCCCATGGCCCGTCTGGTCGAACGCAACGCCGCCAGCCGTGACGCGGTGACCTTGGTGTTTCAGGCCAATGGCCACTGGCAGGGCCTGCAGGCCGGCCAGCACGTCAGCGTGGGTGTGGAGATCGACGGCCGCCGTCTGCTGCGCAGCTACAGCCCCACCGTGCTGGCCGATGGCCGCCTGGCGATCACCGTCAAGGCGATCGAAGGCGGGCAGGTGAGCCGTTATCTGGCGCACGATGCGGCGCTGGGCACGGTGGTGTCGCTGGACCCGGCCTTTGGCGACATGCTGCTGCCGGCCGCGCCCACCCCGCTGTTGCTGCTGGCAGCAGGCTCGGGCATCACCCCGATGCGCGCTCTACTGCGTGCAGCCGCGCACGCCGGCATGCCGGTGGATGTGGACCTGCTGTACTGGGTGCGTCAGCGCGACGAAGCCTGCTTTCTGGACGAATTCGAGGCGCTGGCCGCCGCGCATCCGCGTCTGCGCGTGCAGGTGCTGACCACCCGCGAGGGTGCGGCGCCGGCGGCGCGCGTGGACAGCTATCCGTTGGAGCAGATCGCCGACTTGTCCGCACGTCACGTCATGGCCTGCGGCCCGGGCGGATTTGTGCAGGCGGCGCGTGCACGGTTGGAAGGTCAGGTAGCGGCGTTTCAGGCCGAAGCCTTCAGCGTGCCGACGCTGGACGACGGCGAAACCGGCGACGTCCAGGTCCAGCTGTCACGCAGCGGCCGTACGCTCACCCTGCCGCGCGGCCAGTCGCTGCTGGAAGGGTTGGAAGCGCAAGGCCTGCGCCCGAAACACGGCTGCCGCATGGGCATCTGCAACAGCTGCGCCTGCGCGCGTCAGTCCGGCACCACGCGTCACCTATTGACCGGTGAGCGCAGCAACGAACCCACCGCACAGGTGCGCCTGTGCATCAGTGCCCCGAGCACTGACCTGATCCTGGATCTGTAAGGAATCTTCATGAGCCGAGTTCATAACCGTGCCCTGTCCGCCGCCGAACTGCAGTCGTTTGGCGACGAACTCGATGCCATCCGCGCCCGCGTGCAGCGGCAGGTGGGCGCCGCCGATGCGCGCTACATCCGTCGCATCGTGGCCGCCGTGCGCTGGACCGGCGTGGCCGGCCGCGCGCTGCTGTTTTTGGGCGCGTTCGTGCACAGCGTGCTGATTCCGGCCTGGATTGCCGGCGTGGTGCTGCTGACGCTGTCCAAGATCCTGGAGAACATGGAGCTGGGCCATAACGTCATGCACGGCCAGTACGACTGGATGGGCGACCCGCAGCTCAACGGCAACACCTACGAGTGGGACATCGTTGCCACCGGCGACAACTGGCGCAAGACGCACAACTTCAAGCACCACACCTATACCAACGTTCGCGGCATGGATGACGACATCGGCTACGGCCTGCTGCGGATCTTCCCCGAACAGCGCTGGCGCCCGTTCTACCTGGTGCAGCCGTTTATCGCGGTGGTATTTGCGCTGCTGTTCGAATGGGGCGTGGCCATCCAGGACCTGCGCCTGGGCCGCTGGTTCGCGGGCAAGATGAAGGCCGCCGAATTGCGCGCGTCGTTCCTGCCGGTGGGCCGCAAGATCGGCCGCCAGATGCTTAAGGACTACATCGTGTTCCCGCTGCTGGCCGGCCCGTTCTTCCTGACCGTGCTGCTGGGCAATCTGGCCGCCAACATGCTGCGCAGCATCTGGACGTTCGTGATCATTTTCTGCGGCCACTTCACCGCCGATGCGGAAGTGTTCCCGAAGGAATCGATCCGTAACGAGTCGCGCGGCCATTGGTATCTGCGTCAGTTGCGCGGCTCGTCGAATCTGACCGGCGGCAAGCTGATGAACGTGCTGTCGGGCAATCTGAGTCACCAGATCGAGCACCATTTCTATCCGGATCTGCCGGCCAATCGTTACGCACAGATTGCGGTCGAGGTGAAGCAGATCTGCGCGCGCTATGGGCAGCACTACAACACCGGCTCGCTGCCGCGTCAGTTTGGCCAGGTGATGTGGCGGATCGTGCGGCATGCCTTCCCGAGCCGGCCCAAGCCGGTGCGCCAACGCGGCGCTGCGCTGCAAAGCGCTTGAGTGATACGAGAAAGGCCGCCATTGGCGGCCTTTTTTTATGTGGGTTATCGCCGCGACGGTAAGCAAAGCAGCAAGACGCGGCGGGTCAGCGCAGCGCTGGCCTCACGCGTCTGCATGCGACCCACGCGTGTGGTCGGCGTTGGCAAGCGATGCACCCGGATCCAGTGCACGGGTGAGGGTGGCTGAGCGACAGCACAGTGATTGCGATCGCCACTTCGACAGCAGGCCAGTTTGTGCGTTAGCGCTGCGGCCACGTGTCTGCATGCGACGCACGCGTGTGGTCTGCTAGGCGAGCGATAGACACCGCTCCGGTGTACTGACGAGGTGGACCCAGCGACAGCACCGTGGTTGCGAGCGTCACTTCGACACCAGGCGACATCGTGAGTGATTGCAGCGGTTGCAGGATTTCAGCCCGATGACGGTGATGAGCCTGAGCGTCCCAGTCGTGCCAGCCGAGGCCAAGAAGCACGATAGTGCAGCCTAGATCCTGCGTGTGGTCTTCAAGGCATCGAAGCGGCTTGCCGGGTGCCTTGAGGGCAGTGGTTGCCTATCTGAAACCGTGTGCCGCAACGCTGCGCGCCTGCGCGTGATACGCGATGAAGCCGGTCGCCGGCAGCGCGCGCGAGAACAGCCAGCCCTGCGCAAGATCCACGCCGTGTGCGCGCAGGTAATCCAGTTGCTCCTGGCGCTCCACGCCTTCGGCAATCGTACGTAGCTGCAACGTCTTGGCCATTTCGATGATGTGCGCGGTCACCGAACTGGTGGCCGAGTGGGTGCCGATGGTGTCCACGAACGACTTGTCGATCTTCAACGCATCCAGTGGCAAGCCTTGCAGGTACTGCAGGCTCGAATAGCCGGTGCCGAAATCGTCGATCGACACCGTATGGCCGGCACCGCGTAGATGGGTGATGGTGGTGCGCGCCGCATCGATGTCCATCAGGCTGCGCTCGGTCGCCTCCACCCACAATTGCCCGCTGTTCACCCCGGTGCCTTGCAGCGCCTGCGCCAGTACCGACTGCACACGGCCGCTCTTGATGTCGCCGGCCGAGACGTTGATGGCCACATGCAGCGCGGGATCGGCGGCCAGGGTGGGGCCGAGGTCGCGGATCACTTCGGCCACTACCAGATCGGTGATCGGCAAGATCAGGCCGCTTTCTTCTGCCAGCGGAATGAAGGCATCCGGTGGCACCAGCACGCCGTCCGGCTGTTGCCAGCGCACCAGCGCCTCGGCACCGACGCAACGGCCGTCGTCGAGCGCAATGATGGGCTGGTAGTGCACGATGAATTCGCCGCGCTGCACCGCAATCTCCAGCCGTGCCAGCGGCGACAAGCGGCGTCGTGAGACCCACAGCACCAGGCCGACCAGCAGCACCGCCAGCGCGATGCCGGCCGGCACCACCTGCAGCCGTGCGGCGGCCAGCGGCCCGCGCAGATAGGCGGCAGGCTCGGTGACCACCGCGGCCCAGTCGCCGCGCCGGTCGCGCCCGGACAACACCTGCGCGTCGGCGATGCTGCGGATGTCGATGTCGATGTCGATGTCGGTGTCGGTGGCGTCGCGTGGCGTCACCAGCAACTGTTCGGCGGCGGTGCCGGTGCTGCTGAGAAGGTGCCCGTCGGGCGTGCCGATCGCCAGCTGCAGGCCGGGCGGGATGTTGATGTCGGTCAGCGTGTTCGGGTTGATCAGGACGTTGTAGTCGCCAAGCTGCAGCGCCATCAAGGGATGCTGCGGATTGGCCAGCGGCAACAGCCGGGTGGTCACCGCGATGCCGCGCTTGACCACGAAGTCCGGGCTGGTCTGCGGGATGCTGTCGGGCAGCTGCCCCCATGAGGTACAGCGCAAGCGGCGTTGCTGGAAATGTCCCAGTTCGACGATGTAGTGGTTGGTCAGCACCAGCGCGCGCATCTGCGCCAGATGCGCGGGCGAGCAGGACGGCATCCGTGAGGTGGCCATGCTCAGCAAGGCACCATGCGCTTCGTCGAAGGCGGTTTCGGTACGCCGGATCGACAGCGCTGCCAGCTGGCTGAGTCTGCTTTCTTCGCGCGACAACGCCAGCCGCCACGCCAGGTAGTAGGACAGGCCGATCGGAAGCGTTGCGCACAGCAGCACCAGCAGCACGGTCAGACTGATGATGCGTTGACGCTTCACGTCACCACCCGCATCGGCATGGGGGCCAGCTCATGCGCGCGGTCTCGTGTAACCGGCGCGGTGGACCACGATCTGCGCGTACGCCACGGCCCGATTGCCACGCGCCGTAGCGCGCCGTACCGGCGTGATGTGGACCACAGATATGGACGGATGAGGCTGCACGTCGCGAATGTACGACACACGCGTGCATTGCGCGCGTCCGTCGAGCGAAGTCGACGTGATTTTTCTGCCGCCAGGTGCACGTGCGCTGCGGCAGTTGCCACAGCCAATGGATTCACGCGCCTGCACGCAGGTGCGCGTTAGGGTCGGTACGTCTGCGCTCGCCAACGCGGGCTGCGGGACCACCCGGTCCCCTGCAAGGCGCTCTCACTGGAGGAATCACCTATGACAACGCAGAAAGAACGCGTCGGCGGCACCGATGCGGTACCGATCTTCAAGATGCACGAAACCACGCGCGATGGCGAACTGGTCAAGTACGTGGTCGGCGACACCGGCGTGGCGTTCGACAGCCTGGAGGGCGCGCAAGCTGCTGCCAAGGATCTGGGCACGCTCAACGGCTGAGTAGGGCGGTTGATTGCAACGGTTGATGACACGGGCGACCTGGTCGCCCCGGTAATCGCCGGAGGTCGAAGCGGCCGGAGCGGAGGAGCGGCGTAGCTTAGTGCGGCGCGGTTTCCATACTCCGGCCGTTGTTGTATGGGGTTGAGTAGCAGAGTCTGTCTGCAGCGGAGTGCTCGATCGCAGTGGCGCTTTGGATCGGCTAACAACCCGTGGCGAGCAGTCGTCAGTTGGGTATGGATGGCGCGCTCGGAGCCGGAGTTTGCGAGTGGTCCGCCGCACCGAGCACCGGCCGCGCCTGCCTGATGGCGGCGCAGTCGTTTTGTTAGCCGCCCTCAGTTAGCAATGCTGCCGGCAGCTTGCACCGATGCCTGGCGTGTGGGCCCGATGCAGGACGACTTCGTTAACAACACGTCGCGCTCAGCGCGTATGGGCGTGCTGTCGGCATATGGCGCATGCCGCGCGCTGATCAGCGGTGTACTGGGAGTCGAGGGCCAGCCGCATCTTGCGGAGTGCATGCCCAGGCCGCGGCTGACGTGCGCCGCGCACTAGCAGTGATCGCCACGCATCCTCAGGGAAGCGGTTGCTCGGTCAGCCGCCCGGTGTGCGGGGTGTGGATCAGTGGCGCCAGGTCGAACCCTTGTTCGCGCGCATGTGCCAGGTAAGTCTGGGCGATGTTTTCGTCCAGCTGCGGCAGGCGCGCCAGCAGCCACAGATAGTTGCGATCAGGACTGCCCACCAATGCGGCGGTGTATTCCGCATCGACCCGCATCACCCAGTAATCGCCCTTGGTGAAGGGAATCCAGCGCAGGCCTTCGGGCAGGAAAGTCACTTCGAGCCGGGCGTTTGTCGCGTCGATGGCGCGCGCCTGACCGACCGCTTCCTCCAACGCGCCGGCCGCGGTCAGGCAGCGGTTCTGCACGCGCACAGTGCCGTCGTCTTGCAGCGAATAGTGCGCCGACACATCGGTACAGTCCGCATCCTCGAAGCGGATCGGCAATCTGGCGATCTCGTACCAGGTGCCGAGATAGCGGTTCAGATCCAGCGACGCAACGGTGATCAGTTCGGGAAATCGGCTCATGACGGCCTCTGCGCAAGGGGATGGCAGACGTTGTACGTGCATGGCCATGAAGTGGATGTTGGGACGCGCAGACCGGCTGCCAGGTGCTTGCCATCGCTTGTGCTGCCACTGCCGGTGCCTGTTTGTCGTCGAAGTTCTGGGCAAGCTGTGGGTAGCTGGGCCATCAAGCGGATGTTGGAAAGCTCAGCGGCCGGCTATCAGGTACGTGTCATCGCTTCGCGCTATCACTGCCGGCGCCTGTTTGTCGCCGCCGTGCGCAAGCGATTGGTTGCAGATATACAGCGGCGTGCGATCTGGCGTTTTCTGCGCAGCCAACTAAGAGCGGCTCACAAAACGACTGCGCGACCACCATGCGGGCGCGGCCGGTGTTCGGTGCGGCATGGGCCACTCCTATAGCCCCGTTTCACGTGCGCCGTCGACATCCACCTGACGATTGATCGCTAGGTTGTGTGAGCCTCAGGATGCCTCACTGGCGGCAGTCAGTGCGCGATCCAGCTTGCGATAGCCGATCGCTTCGGTCAGATGAGGCGTGGCAATCGCGGCGCTGTCGTCCAGATCGGCGATGGTGCGCGCCACGCGCAGGATGCGATGCATCGAACGTGCGGACAGCTGCAGATGCTCGATCGCACGTTCCAGCAGCAGTTGGTCGTCGTTGTGCAGCCGGCAATGGCGATCGGTGTCCGGCTGATCGAGTTGCGCATTGGGCAGCGCGCTGCGTGCGAGCTGGCGCTGCCGCGCGGCAACCACACGCGCACGCACGCTGGCGCTGTCTTCGCCCAGGTTGCCGCTGCGCAATGCCTGTGGCGGCAACCGCGGCACATCGACATGCAGGTCGATGCGGTCCAGCAGCGGCCCGGAGATGCGGCTGCGATAGCGGCGGATGCTGTCGCTACTGCAGCGGCACCGCCCGCTGCCATCGCCGGCCCACCCGCAAGGACATGGGTTCATCGCCGCCACCAGTTGAAACCGTGCCGGGAAATCCACGCTGCGCGCTGCACGCGAGATCGTGACCAGACCCGATTCCAACGGCTCGCGTAGCACCTCCAGCGTCTGTCGTTGCCACTCTGGAAGTTCATCCAAAAAAAGCACACCGTTATGGGCCAGCGAAATTTCGCCAGGGCGCGGATGCGTGCCGCCGCCGACCAGGGCGACGGCGCTGGCGGTGTGATGAGGAGCGCGGTAGGGGCGCTGCCGCCAGCGGGCAAGGTCCAGTCCGCGGCCGCTGATGGAGGTAATTGCGGCAGTCTCCAGGGCTTCGGCTTCGCTGGCTTCCGGCAGCAGGCCGGGCAGGCGCGAGGCGAGCAGGGTCTTGCCGCATCCGGGGCTGCCGACCAGTAGCAGGTGATGGCCACCGGCTGCGGCGATCTCCAGTGCGCGGCGTGCGTGCGGTTGGCCACGCACGTCGGCCATGTCGGGCAGGGCACGTGCACCAACCGCTGCCACCGCCAGTTCGGCAGCAGGCGCCTGCTGGGTGCCATTGAGGGCGGCGCAGACTTCCAGCAACGTGCGTGCGGTGAAAGCCTGGAGGTGCCCGGCAATGGCGGCCTCGGCGCCGTTGGCCAGCGGCACGATGAGCCGTCGCCCGGCCTGCGCGGCAGCCAGGGCGGCCGGCAGCACACCATCGACGCCACGCAGCTCGCCGGTCAGCGCAAGCTCGCCGATGAATTCGTATTCGGCCAGCGCCTGCCGGTCGATTTGCCCGCTGGCAGCCAGGATGCCGAGCGCGATCGGCAGATCGAAGCGGCCGCCGTCCTTGGGCAAATCCGCCGGCGCCAGATTGATGGTGATGCGCCGGGCCGGGAATTCGAACTGTGCGCACAGCAAAGCGGCACGCACGCGTTCGCGCGATTCGCGCACCGCCGCCTCGGGCAGGCCCACGATCTGGGTGGAAGGAAGGCCGCCGGAGAGATGCACTTCCACCCGAACCTCAGGCGCGTGCACCCCCACGCGGGCACGGCTGTGCACCAGCGCCAGACTCATGGTGGAGGGCTCGTCAGGGGGTGTCGGAGGAACCGGGCGCCGCACTGGGCGATGCGCCCGGTGCGCGCGCTTCCAGTGCGGCGACGGCCTGCTCCAGCGCGTCGAGTTTTTCGCGCGTGCGCAGCAGCACTGCACGTTGCACATCGAATTCTTCGCGGGTGACCAGGTCGAGCTTGCCCAGGCCGGCCTGCAGTGCGCCCTTGAAGGTGCTCTGCAGTTCTTCGCGCGATTGGCGCAGGCCCGGCGGCACCAGGTCGCTGAGGCGGCGGGCGAGGTCGTCGAGCTGATTGAAATCGATCATGGTGTTCTCCGCAGGTCCGTAGGAAGCCTAGTGCAGGCCGGGACACACGGGACATCGGCAAGGCAGTCGGCAGGCGGTAAGGATAGTCCCATTCGGTTGTGGGCCGCGGTGACGGTGGCTAAGAGCAGCGAACAAAACGGCTGTGCTCACCGCCAGGCGGGCGCGGCCGGTGCTCGGTGCGGCATGGACCACTCGCACGCTCCGGCTCCTCCGCGCCGTCCGCATGCACCGGACGACTGCTCGCTACGTTTTGTTAGCCGCTCTAAGCATGGGTGAGTGTTGCAGCCGTCCACGGTATGCTGCGCGCCCGTCATGCCCTGGGATCTGCATCAATGAAAATGATCATGGCCATCGTCAAACCGTTCAAGCTCGACGATGTGCGCGAAGCACTCGCCGGCTGCGGCGTGGCGGGCATCACGGTGACCGAAGTCAAGGGCTTCGGTCGGCAGAAGGGCCACACCGAGCTGTATCGCGGCGCCGAGTACGTGGTCGATTTTCTGCCCAAGGTGAAGATCGAAGTGGCGGTGACCGACGACCAGGCCGAGCGTGTGGTCGAAGCCATCGTGGCCGCCGCCGGCACCGGCAAGATCGGCGACGGCAAAGTCTTTGTGTACGACCTTGGCACCGTGGTGCGCATCCGCACCGGCGAGCTGGATAGCGACGCGCTGTAAGGTCTGTCGAGTGCGGCGCTGCGGTGCGGCGGCGCCTCTGCTGCGTGCTGAAATATGCTCACGGCATTGACGCGCGCATCAGGGGTTTTTCAACGCTGACAGCGCATGCGCCGATCGATTGATGCGCTGGGCAAGGCCGTGTTGCAGGCAGAACGGAATGGCTGCAATGCGCCTGTCACTGACGTAGCGGCGGCGTCCACCGCATGCTGAAAGTGCTGGCGCTGTCGACGCGTGCATCAGGACTTCTGCGACGCCTACACCACACGCGCCGATCGAATGATGCATGCGGCGATGACGCGTTAGGGGCAAAACGGAACGGTGGGGATAACTGCCCTGCGCCTGTCATGGTGGGCCGCATGCGAGCCTGACCGCGCGACCGCTACATCCGATGTGCCACGGACTCAGGTCGGTTCCGACGCCAGCGTGGCGTCTTGGCAGCTCTCGTCATGGCCCCCGCGCGCTGGTGGAGCGTCGAGTACGCCCATGCTTCATTCGGCGATATGGCCGTCTCGCCGTCGCTTGATGTGGACTCGCTGCTACCGCAACCATGGTCCTGACTAAGCCAATCGCCCCGCGTTTCATACCATTTCAATACCGCAGCTCATGGCCGGCGCGCCTAGTTCCTTTCGGTCCGGACGGCGCATTCGCTCATAACAATCGCGGCCAAAACCAGGCTGGAACCTCTAAGACCAAGCCACGCTTGTCGCCACGCAGCGACTTGCCTACTCTATGCCGTAATACCATTCCAATACCGGAGTTCGGACATGAAGCGACGCAACAGGAAGTCGGGCTTGCGCCTGCTCTCGGTCTTGGTGGCAGTGGGACTGACCGCCCCTGCGCTGGCCGAGCCGGTCACTCAGCCGGCGCTGTTTCCGACCCCGGTATCGATCGTGCTGGATGGGCAGACGATCAGCTTGGGCCGGTCGGTGGTGCTGGTCGTCGCGCCGGGCGCGGACCCGGCCTCGGTCGCGTTGGTGCGCAGCCTGCTCGGGTCGGCCGGCGTCAGCAAGATCGCCACCGCATCGCGCCTGCCGACCACGCTCGATCGCCCGCATATCGTCATTGGCACCGGCGAGGCGGCGGTGGTGCGCGATGCACTGACGCGCAGCAAGGCCACGCAGGACACACATACCGAAGGCTATACGTTGACCAGCGTTGCGCTGGGCGGCGGCAGCCTGATCACGCTGGCCGGCCACGACAGCGATGGCCTGTTCCATGCCGTGCAGACCCTGCGTCAGTTGCTTGAGCGGCCGGCCATCCCGGCGCTGGTTATCCAGGATTACCCGGCCATGCCGATCCGCGGCACGATCGAAGGTTTTTACGGTGCGCCGTGGTCGATGGCCGACCGCAGCAAGCACATCGATTTTCTGGCGCGCACCAAGGCCAACACCTACATCTACAGCCCCAAGGACGACCCGTACGCGCGCGACCGTTGGCGCGATCCGTACCCCAAAGCGACCTTGAAGGCGCTGGGCACGTTGGCGGCCACCGCCAAGCGCAACCATGTCGATTTCGTCTATGCGATTTCGCCCGGGCCGAGTGTTTGTTTTTCCGATCCGGCCGACGCCAAGGCGTTGCTGCGCAAGTTCGATGCGTTCCGCGCGCTTGGCGTGCGCAGCTTCTATGTGGCGTTGGACGATATCGAATACACCAAGTGGAACTGCGAGCGCGACAAGACCACCTTCGGCGAGTCCGGTGCGCAGGCGGCGGGCATCGCGCAGTCGCATCTGCTCAATCTGGTGCAGGCCGATCTGGTCGCCCGCCACGCTGCTGCGTCGGAGCTGATCATGGTGCCGACCGAGTATTTCGACGCCAAGGAAAGCCCGTACAAGGAGGCGCTGCGTAAGCATCTGGACCCAAAGATCGTGGTGCAGTGGACCGGCACCGACGTGGTGCCGCCAGCCATTTCTATTCCCGATGCGCGCGCGGCGACCAAGGCATTCGGGCGCAAGACGCTGCTGTGGGATAACTACCCGGTCAACGATTTCGAAACTTCCGCCGGCCGCTTGTTGATGGCGCCGTATGCGCGCCGCGAGGCCGGGCTGTCGGCCGAGTTGTCCGGCATCGTCTCCAACCCGATGAACCAGGAAGTGCCCAGCCGCGTCGCAGTGATGGGGCTGACTGCGTTCGCGTGGAACGACAAAGGCTACGACGCGCAGCGCACCTGGCATGCGGCAGCGCGCGATCTGGCCGGTGGCGATGCGCGCGTGACGGCGGCATTGCTCACCTTCTTCGATACCCAGCATCTGGCGCCCACCTTTGGCAGCCAGCCGTGGCAGGAGCAGGCGCCGCGTCTGAAGGCCGTGCTCGACCAGGTGCGCGAGGCGATCGCGTTGGGCGATGCCACGGCGCGTAGTCAGGCCATTGCAATGCTGGCGCGTACCGCCGACGACATCGCCGCTGCGCCTCAGATCATTCGCGACGGTGTAACCGACAAGGGCTTTGCCGAACAATCGCGCCCCTGGCTCGACGCGATGGAAAGCTGGGGCCGCGCGCTGCAGCAGACCGCCGCCGGCCTGGATGCGGCCAATCGCGGCGATACCGCAGCGCCGGCGTTGTTTGCCGATGCTGCCGCAGTGGCCGCCAAGGCCGCGGCCGTCCCCTCGATTCCCGGCGCCACGCGCTTCGGCGGGCCGGTCAAGATTGCCGATGGGGTGCTCGACCGCTTCGTGGCAGACGCACCGACGCTGATCGCCTACAAGGTGCCAGCCGGATCGGCAGCGGTAGAGCACTGACGGCGCTGCTGGCGATTAAGAGTAGCCAACAACACGACGGTGCTCACCGCCAGGCGGACGTGGCGCGCGCGGTGTGGCATGTACCACTCGGACACTCCGGTTGCTCCGCGCCGTACGCACCTACCTGACGACTGCCCACTAGGTTTTGTGAGCCGCTCTTAGCTGTTACGCGTCGCGTTTGAGGCGGCGATACAGCCGCTTCCAGCCACCGCGCAGGCCACGCACCCAGCCCGGCTCGGCGCTGCGTGCGGCCTCGTCGGCGGTGGGTGCGATCCCGGCCAGGCGCTGGCGCATCTTCTGGAAATTGGCCACGTCGCTGCGTTGCAGTTGGCGTGCCACCGTGCCGCGCCGCAGCCAGCGCGGGATCCGCCACGCCGAGGTGAAATCGATCAGCACCGGCACCCCGGCACTGACCACCACGTTGGTGCCGTGCAGATCGTTGTGGGTGATGCCGAACGCATGCAGGCGACGCAGCGCCTGCTGCAATTGCTGGAAGACCTCCTGGCCCACCACCGCACTGGCGCTGAGCGTGTCGCCGGGAATGAACTCCATCCCCAGCGCCAGGCCGCCCAACGTACCGAGCAGGGCCGGGGCATGTCGCCAGCCGTGCAGGCGGCGCAGCATGCGCGCTTCATGGCGGACCATCAGCCTTGCGATGGGTGCCAGCAGCGTGCGGCGATAACGGCCGTAGTCCTTGACCACGGCCAGTTGCCCGTCCAGATGGGTGCGGTAGACATTGGGCTCGAGCAGCCGTGTGCCCTGTTTGAGCAACACGGGAGTGACGACCTGCAGGCTGGACACATCCAGCGGTTGGTAATGCATGACAGTTCTCCGGACCCTGGCGGCGCGGAGGTGTCACGCGTGACGCAGGTCCAAGGGGATCACAAGGGATCGGGGTCACGCAATTTTAGAACTTGCGAGTATTGAAATTACATTTGTTTAACAAATGAAATGTTCCGGACATGGAACGCCCTTGCAATTCAGTCGGTTGAAGCGCTCAGTTCCTTCCAAAACCACTGGGCTGCCGCGCGCTGCGGAAGCGCCACTCCGCAGGTGCCGGCACGTGCGACATAGCCGCCCAGTCGCCATCCGCGCGAGACCGGGACGGGAGGTGGCGATCGGTTGGCGGGGTTGTCAGCCTCGGTTTGGAACACGTCAAAGCCGCACTCCGGCGGACCGTCTGTCGACGCGCGTCTCAGCGCTTCTTGACAGGCAATGAGACTCCAGACACTGTGCGCGCTGCGGTCAGGGGGCTGCATCACGCGCGCGTCGCGCACATCCACGCCGATGTGCCACGGCCGCTGCCTTGGGCAGTGCAGTGATGCGGGGACGCTCCCGGAAAGATGACGGCAACTGCGCCACTTCCAGACGCTGTCGGGTCCGCCTGCGTGCGCACGGATGCGGGAACGAGGGAGGATCACTTCATGGGGAATGCGATGAAAAAGACTGCAACACTGCTGTTGGCCTGCACGGCGCTTGGCGTCACGGCACAGACCTCGGCGCAATCGTTGTCGCGCGGCTGGGATAGCTACCGGAAACAGCAAACGCAACCGCAGGCAGGCACGCAGGGCAACTCTGCACCGGCCGCGCCGCTGTCGCGGCCCTCGCACGCCGGCAACGGCGGCGCTCCGACGGCCGTCGGTGGAAGCGGAAGCGCAAATGTGGCCGAAGAGACTGGCGGATTTGCCACCGTCACGACGCAGACGCCTGCGGTGGATGCGCCGCCTGCACCGGCCTATGTGCTGCCAATGCCGCGCGAAGAGGATCAACGTCTGAAGAGCGGCGTTTTTCTGGGCGTGCAGGGTGGTCAGGGCAAAGTGTACGAAGGCATCGAACAAGACATGCTCGGCTTCAACGCAGGCTATCGTTGGAGGGCGGGTCCGGCGACGCTGGTCGGCATTGAGGCGGCAGTTGGGAAGCTGGCCCGTATCAGTGATCACGACGGCGCCTACGTCCCTAGCGTTGAGTTCGGAAGTCTGGGCGCCATGGCACGTTTCAACTTTGGCGACAGTCCACTGTTCGCCGTGGTGCGCCTAGGCTACTGGTCGGCCAACTCCAATGGCGAATCCAATGAACGGGTTTCCGGCGGGTATGCCGGTGCCGGATTAGGCGTAGATATTGGCCGGCATGCGAGTTTGAGCGTGCTCTATACGAACTATCTCTATGCCAACGACTACTACGATTCCGACGAAGACATCACCATCAATCGCGCGGATGTGTTCAACGTCGGCGCCGAAGTCCGCTTCTGAGTGAAGTGGATGCTCGCAAAAGGGCGGACGGCAACGTCCGCTCTTTTGCGTTCCGGCGACGCATCCTGACAGCGATATCTGGACACGCGTAGCACGCGTGCCTCAGCTGGCCAGCTTGCGTTGCAGAGGCGTCCATGCAGCTTGCTGTAGTGTCGTGCGCAACGCGGTGATCAGCCGGTGGTGAGAGCAGATGAACGCAGTGGCGCAGTTGTTGACAGACGAACAGGACCCGGTGGCCGCCGGCAAGATCCTGCCCAAGGTGACCGAGCTGTTGACCGCAGACGAGCAGGTCGCCTATCTCGGGATCCAGAAAAAGATGGTGATGAATCTGTCGCCCGATGCGGTGGTGCTGACCAACCGTCGATTCATCGTGGTGCGGCCAACCCTGTTTGGCATGACGTTCCAGGATTTCCCCTGGCGCGATGTCCAGGATGTGCACCTGAGCGAGCAAATGCTGGGCGCCACCATCACCTGTCGCACCGTGCAAGGCCGTATCGCGGCGATCGACAGCCTGCCCAAGCGGCAGGCGCGACGCATCTACGCCTACGCGCAGCAGGTGGAAGAGGTGGCCTACGAAAAACGTCAGCAGCTGGAAATCGAAAAACTGCGCGTGGCGGCCGGTGGCGTGGTGGTGCATGCGCCGCCAGCGCACCTGCAAGCGTCCCCGGCAGCGCAACCGCTGGCGATAGACGACCCGGTGCAGGTGCTGGGCAAGTTGAAGCAATTGCTGGATGCCGGGCTGGTCACCCAACAGGAATTTGATGTCAAGAAGGCCGAGGTATTGGCGCGGCTATGAGCTGCGTGCTCTGCGCGCATGCTTGAGCGGACACGCGAGGCCGTCGGCGTAGGCCTTGAAGCGGCTGATAAGTAGCCGGCGTGATGTGGAGACGGACGGCACCCTCGGAATCGGCCTGGACGCACGGCAGAGACCGATTGCGCGCGGCGAACGCGCCGCGGCCTGTCAGTGAGCGCAGCAGTGTTGTCATCCGCGCTTCGTCGCGCCGCTGCGCTGGCGCAATGCAGTGCGCTCAACCGTCGTTGCAACGGTTACCTCATCGCAACGAACTTCCCACCAGCGCGACCAGGTTTGGCAGCGCCGTCATCGAAGCGATGGCTGCGGATCGTTCAATCAACGACCACCGCAAGCGTAATGCCGCGCTCGCGGTGGTCGGGCTGCCTTACTCGCCCAGCGCCTTGGCCACGAACGGCGGTGACACCAGCACGCCGGTATGCAGATGGGCGGTGTAATACAGCGTGTCGAAGCCCTTGGCCTGCGCATCGGCCTGGCGGAAAGCGAAGTCGGCCTTGGGCTGCTTGCTGGCCATGGTCACGCTCCACCAGCCGGTGGGGTAGCACGGCTGCGGGAACGGCAGTGTCTTGAACGACTGGAAGCCGGCCTTGCCCATTTCGGTGCGCATTTCGTTGATCAGGTCCAGCAGCGCCAGCGGCGATTCGGACTGCTGCACCAGGATGCCGTCGTCCTTCAGCGCCTTGAAGCAGCTGTCGTAGAACGCCTTATTGAACAGGCCTTCGGCCGGGCCCACCGGGTCGGTGGAATCGACGATCACGATGTCCACGCTGCCGGCCGGGCAATTGGCCATGTAGGCCACGCCATCGTCGAACAACAGCTCGGCGCGTGCGTCGTGGTTGGAGTCGCACAACTCGGGGAAATACTTCTCCGACATGCGCGTGACCTGCTCATCGATATCGCACTGGGTGGCGCTTTCCACGCCCGGGTGCTTGAGCACCTCGCGCAGCGTGCCGCAGTCGCCGCCGCCGATGATCACCACGCGCTTGGGCGCGGCGTGGGTGAACAACGCCGGGTGGCTGATCATCTCGTGATAGAAAAAATTGTCGCGAGTGGTGAGCATCACCGCGCCGTCGATGAGCATCAGCTTGCCCCAATCGGTGGTCTGGTAGATCTCGATCTTCTGGAACGGGGACTGCACCTCGTCCAGCTTGCCGCTGATGCGAAAACCAATCGCCGAGCCGGTCGGCTGGAAGTGTTCGATGTACCAGTTGTCGTTGGCGCTCATGCAAAGTCCTAAAAGAAGGGGCTGTCCCTGCTCCCACCGGGAGAAGGTGGCGCAAAGCGCCGGATGAGGGGGAGGGCGCAGCCGCGTGCAGCCAAACTGCGCGGTGGCCGACCCCGCAGACCACCCCGCTCCAGCAGGAGAGGGGCGTTAAGTCGGCGCGGATTGTAACGGACCGTCTGCATGTCAGGCGTTACAATTCACGCCCTTTTGCCCCTGCCGAGACAACGAAATGAGCGATTGGTCCCTCGACCAAGCCCGCAAGACCTACTCGATCCCGCACTGGGCCGATGGGTATTTCGATGTGAACGCCGCCGGACACATCGTGGTCACGCCTACCGTCGACGGCCCATCGGTGTCGCTGCCCGAGGTGGTGGACGCCGCGCGCGCGGCTGGCGCCAAGCTGCCGCTGCTGGTGCGCTTCCCCGACATCCTGGGCCAGCGCCTGGGCAAGCTGCAGGCGGCCTTTGCGCAGGCGCAAGCGGAGTGGGACTACGCCGGCGGCTACACGGCCGTGTACCCGATCAAGGTCAACCAGCACCGCGGCGTGGCCGGTACCCTGGCCAGCCATCACGGCGACGGCTTCGGGCTGGAAGCGGGCAGCAAGCCGGAGCTGATGGCGGTGCTGGCGCTGTCGCGTCCGGGCGGGCTGATCGTCTGCAACGGCTACAAGGACCGCGAATACATCCGCCTGGCGCTGATCGGGCGCAAGCTCGGCCTGCAGACCTTCATCGTCATCGAGAAACCCTCCGAGCTGAAGCTGGTGCTGGAAGAAGCGCGCGCGCTGGACGTCAAGCCGGGCCTTGGCGTGCGCATGCGGCTGGCGTCGCTGGGCGCGGGCAAGTGGCAGAACAGCGGTGGCGACAAGGCCAAGTTCGGGTTGTCGCCGCGTCAGGTGCTGGACCTGTGGAAGACGCTGCGCGACACCGAGTACGCCGATAGCCTGCAGCTGCTGCACTTCCATATGGGCTCGCAGATTTCCAACGTGCGCGACATCGCCAATGGCATGCGTGAGGCCACGCGTTATTTCGTGGAACTGTCGCGGCTGGGCGCCAAGATCAGCCATGTGGATGTCGGCGGCGGTTTGGGCATCGACTACGAAGGCACGCGTTCGCGCAGCTATTGTTCGATCAATTACGGCCTGCATTCGTACGCCAGCAATATCGTGCAGCCGCTGGCCAGCGCTTGCGAAGAACACGGCCTGACCCCGCCGCGCATCGTCACCGAATGCGGCCGCGCGATGACCGCGCACCATGCGGTGCTGATCGCCAACGTGTCCGAAGTGGAGCAGGCCCAGGAAGGCCGCGTGCCGGATGCGCACGACGACGAGCCGGCGGCGATTCGCCACCTGCGCGAGATCCACGACGAGCTCGATGTGCGCCCGGCGGTGGAACTGTTCCAGGAAGCCCAGCACTTCCACGCCGAAGGCTTGAGCGCCTACGCACTGGGCCAGATCGACCTGACCCACCGCGCACGTATCGACGACCTGTTCTATGCCATCGCGCATGGCGTGCGGGCGCGGCTGAGTTTCGATGAGAAGAGCCACCGCCCGGTGCTGGATGAGCTCAACGAGCGGCTGGTGGACAAGTACTTCGTCAACTTCAGCGTGTTCGAATCGATCCCGGACGTGTGGGCGATCGATCAGGTGTTTCCGATCGTGCCGATCGAACGCTTGAACGAAGCGCCGCAGCGGCGCGGCATCATCGCCGACATGACCTGCGATTCGGACGGCATGGTCAAGACCTATGTCGAGAACGAAAGCCTGGACAGCTCGATGCCGCTGCATGCGTTGAATCCGGGCGAGAGCTACCGCATTGGGTTTTTCCTGGTCGGTGCCTACCAGGAAATCCTGGGTGATATCCATAACCTATTCGGTGATACCGATGCGGTGGAAGTGGCCGTGGACGGCGATGGCTATCGCATCGTGCAGCAGCGTCGCGGCGATACCACCGATGTGATGCTGGATTACGTGGGGTATCAGCTGGAGACGCTGCGCGCGACCTATGCCGAACGCATCGCTGCAGCGCAACTGCCACCCGCGCGCGCACAGGAACTGCACGACGCCCTGGAGGCCGGCCTGACCGGCTATACCTATCTGTCCGACGAACCCTTGGGCTGATGCATGGCGCGCGCTGCGGGCCTTTGCCGCAGCGCGTTGATCCTGTTTTCAACCAATCTGCTTCACGCGCTGCCACCGCAGAAGTGCACGCAGCGCGCTCGCCCGTGGCGCTGCCCAACGGCGCAATGCTGCGACCGGCGTCCGCCGCGTCGCACGTGACCCTGACCGCATAGCTGGCCGCCAGGCAGCCGTCTTGGCTGTCTTGATGGCAGCTAGGCGTAAGCCCGTACCAGGCAAGCTCAGCCGCACCATGGGCTGCGATCTGCGCAGCGCCACATCAGCAAAACGCGGCGACGCTGCATGCCGATGACAAGCAGACGACGCTTGCGTGATCGTGCGACCACCGGCAGCGTTGCTGCAGAAAACACCGTGTTTCATGCAGTGATTTGCATAATACGCAGGCGCATCAACGCTGGCATGTGCACTGGTCTTATGCGTTGCGATCCTTAGAGGTGGCGCGAACGCCGCATCCCCTCCTTCGTTGCGCTCAAGTGATCTGCACGTCATGCGCCGCCGTTGCAGCTGGCGCGTGTTGCCAAATACCCGCTGTTTTACGCAGTGATTCGCACGAAATGCAGGTGTATCAACGCTGGCGCGCGCACTGGTCTTATGCGCGGTGCTCGCTGCGAGTAACGCGATAAGCGCAGCGTCTGTTCGCTGCCGGGCGCAGAGCGTTTGCGCATTGGGTGCTGTATTCGCGGTGTTTTCTTCCAATGCGGATCGTTGTCGCATCGCATTTGCCTGCCGCTATGCATGCAGAACACTAGTTGAAATCACACTTCGGTTAAAAATTTTTGCACATCACATGCAATTCGTGATTTTTGCACGGTTCTGCCCGCGAACGAATTGTTAGTGTTCGTTTAACTTGTCGGGATACAAGTTGCTCTAATCAGACATCTGCACGTCGAAGTTTCGATTGTGCCTGTCGCCTCGTTGTGCGTGCCCATTGTGCGTTTCCACCGTGTATTGCCGGCATCTGCCGACAGTCGATGGTGCTTTCTATCTTGCGTTTTATTACTTAGGTGCTGATCCGGCGTCACTGTGACCGCAACGCGGCCAGGGTCCGCCGGGCGACCGCGCGCCACACAAAAGGATGCTTGCAATGCACGCCGATGTCGCCCCACTGTTTCCCTTGACCAGAGCGCAACGCGGCCTGTGGGTGGCCAGCAAGTTGCATACCGACAACACCTTGATGCTGTCGGAAGCGCTGGAAATGTTTGGTCCGCTGGACCCTGCGCTATTGATCCGCGCCACCCTGCAGCTGGCGCGCGAGTTCGACACGCTGCGGCTGTGCATCGTGGAGCACGATGGCGTGCCGCAGCAGGTGATCCTGCCCGAGTACACCGCGCCGGTTCCTTTCTTCAACGTCAGCGAAGATCCCGCGCCGCGCAATGCCGCCGAGCACTGGGTGGACGAACAAATCCGTCAACCGGAAGACCTGGAGCATGGGCCGTTGTGGCATTGCGCGGTGTTTCGGCTCGGCGAAGATCATCATATGTGGGTGCAGTGCGTCAGCCATCTGGTGATGGACGGCTATTGCGCATCGATCATGATGCAGCGCATGTCGGTGCTATATAACGCGTACGCCGCAGAGCTGGAGCCGGAACCTGCGCAGTACGGCAGCGCGTTGTCGCTGGTCGAGATGGAGCAGCAGTACCGCGCCTCCGACCGCTTCCAGCGCGATCGCGAGTACTGGATGCAGCAGCTGGCCGATCTGCCGCCGCCGGCAACCCTTGCACGCCCCGGCAATCATCTGTCCACCGGGCTGTTGCGCGGCACCGGGCAGTTTTCGCCGCAGCAGGTGGTGCGTCTGCGGGCGATGGGTAAGCACTACGGCGCCAGCTTGCCGCAGATGCTGATCTCGCTGATCGCCGCCTATTACTACCGCTGTACCGGTGCCGAAGATCTGGTGCTGGCAATGCCGGTGACCGGCCGCATCAATGCGCGCTACCGGCAGACCGCCGGGCTGGTGGCCAATGTGATCTCGCTGCGTCTGAAGATGGACCCGCAGCAGCCGATCCATGCGTTGTTTGCACAGGTCGCGTCGGTGGTCAGGCATGCCTTGCGGCATCAGCAATATCGCTTCGAGGACGTACGTCGCGACATCGGCATGTTCGGCATCGACCAGAAGTTCGCACGCCTTGCCGTCAATATCGAAGCCTTCGATTACGCCCTGCGATTTGGCGAGGCATATGCGATACCGCATAACCTGTGCAACGGCCCGGCCGACGATCTGACCATCTTCTGCTACGAGCGTGGCGACGGCGCGGCCCTGCGCTTCGATCTGGACGCCAATCCGGCGTTGTACGACAGCGACGAGCTGGCCGAACACTGCCGCCGTCTGACCCATCTGGCCGATGCCGTGCTGGCAAACCCGGAATGCGCGCTGGGCGAGGTGGACGTGCTGGGCGATGAAGAGCGCCACCGTTTGCTGCACACCTGGAATCACACCGCCGCGCCGTTGCCGGAAGCTGCCACGTTGTTGCACGGCATGTTGCAGCGTGCCGAGATGATGCCTGCGGCCGTTGTCGTGCAATACGACAACCGCACGCTGGATTACGCCACGCTGTGCGAGCTCGCCTCGCGGATCGCTGCGCAGTGGGTGGCCGATGGGGTGCGTCCCGGCGATGTGGTTGCGGTCGCATTGCCGCGCAGCGAGCATCTGCTGGTGGCCCTGCTGGCCATCATGTGGAGCGGCGCGGCCTATCTGCCGCTGGATCCGGAAAGCCCGGCGGCGCGCAATCGGCAGATGCTCAACGATTCCGGCGCCATTGCGCTGGTCTGCGAGCCGGCATTGTGCGAGCGCTATCTGCTCGGCGGCATGGTGTGGCTGGACCCGCGCCCGGCGCATTTGCCAGCGGCGATCGCCCCGATGGCGACCCCGGATGGGACGGCCTATGTGCTGTACACCTCCGGCTCCACCGGCACGCCCAAGGGCGTGGAGATCAGCCATCGCAACCTGTTCAATTTCCTGCATGCGATGGACCACGAGCTGGCGTTGCGTCCGCGCGACCGCGTGCTGGCGGTCACCACCATCACCTTCGATATCTCCGGGCTGGAGCTGTATCTGCCGTTGCTGGTGGGTGCCCGCGTGGTCATCGCACCGGCCGGCATCAGTCACGACCCACGCGGTCTGTCGCGCCTGATTGCCCACGAGCAGATCAGTCTGGTGCAGGCCACGCCGTCGCTGTGGCGCATCCTGCTTGCCAATCAGGATCTGTCGCTGGATCGCATCCATGCGCTGGTCGGTGGTGAGGCCTTGGTGCCCGAGTTGGCGACGCAATTGCTGAGCCGGGTCGGGCGCCTGACCCAGTTGTACGGACCAACCGAAACCACTATCTGGTCGACCATCATGCCGCTGCAGTTGGCCGATGCCACCGCACCGCCGATCGGCAGGCCGCTGCTCAATACGCGCGTTTACGTGCTGGATGCGCAGCGGCAACCCTTGCCGACCGGTGCGGTCGGTGAGCTCTATATCGGCGGCGCGGGCGTGGCCAAGGGCTATCGCGGCAAGCGCCAACTCACCAGCGAGCGCTTCCTGCGCGACCCGTTCGCCAATGACGGCAGCAGCATGTACCGCACCGGCGACCGCGTGCGTCAGCGCCGTGACGGCTTGCTGGAATTCATCGGCCGCGCAGATGCGCAACTGAAGATCCGCGGTCACCGCGTGGAGCCGGCGGAAATCGAAAATGCGCTGCTGCTGCATGCGCAGGTGGCACAGGTAGCGGTGGTTGCGCACAGCGATGGCGACAACGCCGTGCAGCTGCTCGCCTACGTCGTGGGCAAGCATGGCAACACGCCGTCGAGCGAATTGCTGCGCGCCCATCTGCAGCAGCGTTTGCCGGCGGCGATGATTCCGAGCCTGTGGATGCCATTGCCGGCGTTGCCGCTGACAGCCAATGGCAAGCTGGATCGCCGCGCATTGCCTGCACCGGGCGCGTTGCCCAAGCTTGCGCATGTGGCGCCGCGCGACGCACTCGAGCAGCAGCTTGCAGCCCTGTTGCAGGAAGTGCTGGGCATCGAGGTGGTGGGGGTGGACGATAATTTCTTCGAGCTCGGTGGCGACTCGCTGCGTGCGGCGGAAATGGCCGCACGTTTCCCGCAATTGTTCGGCGTCGACCTGCCCTTGGGCGCGCTGTTCCATGCGCCGACGATTGCCGGTCTGTCCGAAGTGATCAAGCGCAGCGCGCAGACAACGAACGACCCGCTGAGCGTGCTGTTGCCGCTGCGTGCCGGCAGCGCGGGTGCCACGCCGTTGTTCTGCATCCATCCGGTCATCGGCCTGGGCTGGTCGTATCTCACCTTGCTTGGCCAGCTCGATCCGCAGTGGCCGGTGTACGTGTTGCAGTCGCCGGGATTGAGCGACCCGCAGCACCGCTCGGAAAGCATCGAAGGGATCGCCCGCGACTACCTGGCGCGTCTGCGTAGCGTGCAGCCGCATGGCCCGTACCGCTTGATGGGCTGGTCGTTGGGCGGCTTGATCGCGCACGCCATCGCTGCCGAGCTGCACGATCTTGGCGAACAGGTCGAACTGCTGGCGATGCTCGACAGCTATCCGCACCTGGAGCAGGCCGCCGCCTTGCCCGAAGCGGAAAACGTGCGCGCATCGGTGCATGCGCTCGGGCTGACACTGGCGCACGACCAACCGATGCCGACCACGGTGGCGCAGCTGGCCAGTCTGTTGTGCGATCACTACGGACTGAACGATGTGCCGGCGGTGCGTCAATTGCTGGAGCAACGCCCCACGCTGCTGGACGACCTGGGCGCGGTGACCCAGCATCACCTGCATCTGGCGCGACGCCACCGTCCCCGCGCATTGAATCAGGATGTGCTGTTTGTCGAAGCAGCCGTGCGGATGAGCTCCGGTGGGGACGATGCGCAGTGGGTGGATTACCGGCCGCAGGCATGGCGTCCCTATGTGCGCACGCTGCACCTGCACGCCCTGGACAGCGACCACCACTCGATGCTGTCGGCCGCGCACTCGGCAACGCTGTGTGCACTGCTGCACGATGCCAGCGCACAGGTGTCGCATCGCAATATCCGCATCGCCAGTGCCAACGACGGGGTGACCGAATATGCCTGAGTCTCTTACATCCGCTGCAGCCAACCGCCCGATCGTGATCGCCACCCTGGGCACGCACGGCGATGTGCGCCCGATCATCGCGCTGGGACGCGGTTTGCAGCAGCGCGGTTATACGGTGCGGGTACTGACCAGTAGCAACTTCGAAGCGCTGATTCGCGCCAACGGTCTGGAGTTTTTCCCGCTCAGCGGCGACCACCAGAAATTGCTGCAAGGCAACCCAGATGTCGCAGAAATGCGCGGCGGCTGGCGTGGCATCTGGGGCACCTTGCGCGCGCAGCTGCTGAGCTGGGCGCCCGATTGGGCAGCGCAGGGCAGGGCGGCGTGCGCCGATGCCGGCTTGATCCTGGGCGTCGGCAGCGCAAGTTTTCTGGCGCATAGCCTGGGTCAGGCCTTTGGGCTGCCGGTGTGCTTCGCGCAACTGCAACCGCTCACCGCCTCGCGCCATCTGCCGTTGATGATGATGCCCAATGTGCGTCTGCCCGGGCGGGTGAATGTAGCCCTGCACCACGCGGTGCGGTTTGCCGGCTGGCAATTCATGCGCCCTGCGCTCAACGACATCGTGCGTCCGGCGCTGGGGCTGCCGGCGTATCCGTGGCGTGGTCCGGACCGCACCGCGATACGTGTGATCTACGGCTACAGCGCGCAGCTGTGCCCACGTCCGCCGGACTGGCCGCAACGCGCGCAGATCTGCGGATTCTGGCAACTGCCGCAGCCGCAGTGGCAACCGCCGGCCGCGTTGCAGGCGTTTCTGCAGGCCGGGCCGCCGCCGCTGTATATCGGCTTCGGTAGCATGCCCAGCAGCGATGCGATGCAGCTCACCGCCACGGTCAAGGCTGCCGTGCGCCTGACCGGTCAACGCGCATTGCTGGCCAGTGGCTGGGGCGGGCTGGCGGCGACCGACACCGCGGCTGCGGATGACGCCGAGCGCTTCTTCCATCTGGAACAGGCGCCGCACGATTGGTTGTTTCCTCGCGTGACGGCGGCCGTGCATCACGGCGGCGCCGGCACCACCGGCGCGGCGCTGACGGCGGGGATTCCGTCGGTAGTGTTGCCGTTCGGCTACGACCAACCGTTCTGGGCGTATTGCATGGCCGGACGTGGCGTAGCGCCGCCAGCGCTGGCGCGTGTCGGCTTGCAGCCGGAGACGCTGGCCGAAGCCCTGCGCCAGGCCAGCACGCCGACCATGCGCGCGGCGGCACGCGCGCTGGGCCAGCGCATTCGCGACGAAGACGGCGTGCGCAACGCGGTCGATCAACTGGAAGCCTGGGGGCTGTTGAACACGGCAGCGCCGGTGACACGGATTGCGCAGGCGGCGATGGCCTGAGGCCGAGAGTGCTCCATCGGCGTCAAGCCGTGCATCGTGCTCGCCGACAGGTGAGCACGATGCGCCAGCAGGATAAGCGCGGCGAACAAACCAATTGGGTTCGCCGTCAGGCGGGCACGGCGAGTCCTCGTTGCGGCATGTGCCACTCGTACACGCTGGTTTTGAGCGCACCGTGCACATCGCCTGACGATTGCGCGCTATGTGTCGTTAGCCGCTCCACATCGCCGGCGTGATGCAACTGGGTGGCAGGCAGCGCGTTGAACGCAAGGCTGCCATCGGCCCGCGTCAGCCGCAGCGGCCAACCACATCGCTGCCGCATGGCGATGCGCCTCTCGCCAAGCCGCGCAAGTGCAGCGACACGCCGTGACGTCAGCGCAACGTTGCCAACCGTACCGATCGCGCGCTACCACGCGGTTGTGTCTGTGTACGTTCGCCAAGCCGCGCAAGTGCAGCAACACGCCGTGACGTCAGGGCAACGTTGCCAACCGTACCGATCGCGCGCTACCACACGGTTGTGTCTGTGTACGTTCGTCGCAGCGATCGCCTGCCGTTGAGTGCGGTGTCTGTCACCTGGCTGCCGCGATGCCTTGCATGCCCATGCTTGCCTCCGGTGCGTGAGGCAGCACCTATTGGGTTGTCACCTTCGGTCTTGCCTGTCCGCAGCGCCGCAGGCCACGCACACCTTGCGCAACCTACGCATGGGTGTGTGTCATGCGGCACAATCGGTCTTTCTCATTGCCGATCGCCCACATGCGCTATCCCGCCCTGGACCTGTTGCGTGGTATCGCCATCGTCTGGGTGATGCTGTTCCACGCATTTGTGGTCGGTGGGCTGGGGCCGGACTGGGCGTGGCTGTCGCGCTATGGCTGGATGGGGGTGGACCTGTTCTTCGTGCTTAGCGGGTTCCTGATCGGTAGCCAGGTGCTGACACCCTTGGCGCGCGGGCAGCGCCTGGACTTCAAGGATTTTTATCTGCGGCGCGCGTTGCGCATCCTGCCGGCGTTTGCGGTGGTGTTGCTGGTGTACATCGCGTGGCCCGGCGTGCGCGAAGCGCCCGGGCTGGCGCCATGGTGGATGTTCGCCACCTTCACCTTGAATCTATTCGTCGATTACGGCCAGCAGGCGGCGTTTTCGCATGCCTGGTCGTTGTGCGTGGAAGAGCATTTCTATCTGGTGTTTCCGCTGCTGGCCACGCTGTTGTTGCGGCGTCCGTCGGCTGGACGGTTCATCGCGTTATGCGTGGCCGTGGTGGTGGCCGGCATCGTGTTGCGTACCAGCGTGTGGCTGCACAACACGGCGCTGGATCAGGTGGGCGGCGGGCAGCAGCGCAATTGGTTTGTCGAAGATCTCTATTACCCCACCTGGAACCGTCTCGACGGCCTGCTGGCCGGCGTGGTGCTCGCGGTGCTCAAGGTATTTCGTCCGCAGGTCTGGCAACGCCTGCAGCAGCGCGGCAACACGTGGTTGCTGGCCGGCGTTGCGGTCATGGCGCTGGCACTGTGGCTGTTCCGCGAGCGCACCGGCCTGATCGGCAATGCGCTGGGCTGGCCGGTGCTCTCGTTCGGGCTGGCATTGCTGGTGCTGGCAGGCACTGCCAATAGCGCGTTTGGCCGGTTGCGGGTGCCCGGTGCGGCATGGCTGGCGGCGATTTCCTACAGCCTGTATCTGACCCACAAGGCGATGTTCCATGTGACCCAGACCTGGTTCGGCGCGGCATTGGAGGGCCGTGGCGTGCTGGCATTTGCGGTGTACGGCGCGGTGGCGCTGCTGGCGGGCGCGTTGCTGCACTACAGCGTGGAGCGCCCCTTCCTGCGGCTGCGTGGCGTGTTGCTGCGCAGCCGTGCGGGATCGCGCGGCATGCCCGAGTCGGCGTAGCGCAGCTTGCGGAATCGTTGAACAGCTTCGTTGAACAGAAAAGCCGCGCAGTGCGCGGCTGTCGAGGATCGCTTGCGTGTCTGCAGGAGATCGGCAGCGCGCCATGGGTGATCGCTCACCACGCGCTGGATCCTTCGCTGCCACACCGCGGATGTGGCAGCGCATCTTCACTGCGCGTTCTCTCAGGCGCAGCGTCGCTTCCTCACTGCGCGTCGCGCGCCACCTGAAATCCTGCGAACGATTGCGTCACCGGCATGATTTCCAGCCGGTTGATATTCAAGTGCGCCGGCAGGCTGGCGACGTAGAAGATCTGCTCGGCGATGTCCTCGGCCGTCATTGGGGTGGCGCCGCGGTACAGCGTGTCCGAGGCGGCCTGGTTGCCGCCGGTGCGCACCAGGGTGAACTCGGTTTCGGCCATGCCCGGTTCGATCGAGGTCACGCGTACGCCGGTGCCGTGCAGGTCCGCGCGTAAGCCCAACGAAAACTGCTGCACAAACGCCTTGGTGCCGCCGTAGACGTTGCCGCCGGTGTACGGGTAGGTCGCCGCGACCGAGGCGATGTTGATGATGGCGCCACGACGCGCGATCAGCGCCGGCAGCAGGCGGTGAGTGAGGGTGACCAGCGCGGTGACATTGGTGTCGATCATCTGTTGCCACTGCGCAAGATCCGCCTGCTGCGCGGGCGCGGTGCCCAGTGCCAGGCCGGCGTTGTTGACCAGCACGTCGATATCGGCGAATGCGGCCGGCAGCGCGTCGATGGCCGCCGACAAGGCCTGCGCATCGCGCATGTCGAACGCGGCGGTGTGCACCTGGCCGGCGGGCAGTTCGGCCGCCAGTGCGTCCAGGCGGTCGGCACGCCGGCCGGTGGCGATGACCTTCCAGCCGGCGGCGGCAAAGCGACGCACTGCGGCGCTGCCGAATCCGGAGGTGGCACCAGTGATCAGGACGGTGTTGGACATGGGAACTCCAGGGGATGGGGGATGCTTAAAGCGGCTAGAAAATAGCGAGCACTGGTCAGGTGGATGTGGGCTGCGCACTCGGAACCAAAGTGTACGAGTGCTCCATGCCACACCGAGAACCTGCCGCGCCCGCCTGGCGGTGAGCGCAGTGGTTGTGTCAGCCGCGCTTAGGGCACAGGAACCGGGCGTGCGGCTGCGGCCTGACGTGCGCGCAGCATGTCTGCGGTGAGCGGTTCGCGGGCGACCACATGCCCCCGGCGCAGCCGCAGCGATACATAGCTGGCCGGCGCGTCGGACGTGGCGTTCTCCGCGGCCGGCAGCGCGGCGATCAGTTCGCCATCCACCCACACCGCCGGTACCGGGGCGCGCTGGCCGGGAAACAGCACCGACAGCGGCAGCTCCGGCGGCGCCTCGGCGCAAGCACCGAGCACCACGCGATCGAGCACCAGCTGCTCTGCGTCCACGCGCCAGAACGCTTGATAGCCACGCCAGTTGGCGCTGCAGCCGCCCAGCGAACTGCCCGCCTGTGCGACGAAGCGCTTCCAGGTAGTGGGGTCGTCCAGCTGCCCGGACAGGGGCTCTGCCAGCAGCAGTGCCTGCTGGCCATCGATCTGGATGTGGTCGGGAATCTGCTCGGTGGCCTGCGCCGTGCCGATCAGTGCAAGCAGTCCGAACAACGCGCTGGCGATGCGGCGCATCACTGCGGTTACTGCGCCTTGATCGCGATGGCAGGCAATCCGCTGCCAGTGAGCTTCTGCTTGGCTTCGGCCAGTTCGCTTGCGGTACCGTACGGCCCCATGCGCACGCGGTAGACCGTCTTGCCGCTGATGTCGGCCGATTCCACGCGCGCGGCCAGGCCCATCATCGCCAGCTTGGCCTTGGTCGACTCGGCATCGCCGGAAGCACCGAACGAGCCGGCTTGCAGGATGTAACGGGTGTTGTCGGTGGCGGCCGGGGCTATCGGCGTTGTTGCCGTCGCGGCCGCAGGCTTCGGTGCCGCAGCGGCCGGCGTGGTGAGTGCCGCGGTGCTGGCCGGTGCCGGCGTTGCCGCCGGACGTGTCTGGGCGGCTTCCGGCAACGGCTTGGGCGCGCTGGCGGTCCTTTCTTTCAAGGGCATCGGCACGCTGGCTGCGGGTACGGCCGACGCGACGCTGGCTGCTGCACCCGGCGCCGGCGCGATGGGCTTGCCTTCCAGCGCAGCACGCGCACGTGCGGCTTCTTCGGCGCGCGCACTGGCCGCCAGCTCGGCGTCGGACATCTGCACTTCCTTGCCGGGCAGCAAGGTGTAGAAGTCGTACTGGGTCTGCGCATCGCCCGGCTTGGGCTGCGGCTTGGGCGCTTGCGTGCTGGGCTTGGGCAACTCGGCTGGCGTATCGGTGTCTGCATCGGCCACCGGTTCGGGCTGTGCATCCGGATTGGCGCGGGGACCCACACGCAGGAAGCCGTCGCCGTCCTTCTTGAACAGGTTGGGTGCGGCCAGGAAGATCACTGCCGCAATCGCGGCGCCCGCCACCAACCACACCCAACCGGGGGTGCCATTGCTGGTGTTGCGTCGTGCCTGGCTCTTACCGCGTCGTGCTGCCATCTACCACTTCTCCGAATCGTGTCGTTGCGGGCGGTGCGCCCGGCTTGGTGCGGCGATCGCTGCCGCTGCGTCTGCCGCGTGCGGTGCAACGGATGCGCGGGCGATGGTGGATACCGCTGCTCACTGCGCAGGCAGGCGTGCGCCTCACGCCTGCCTGGCGACTTCCAGTGGCTTACATCTTTTCCGGGGCGCTGACACCGAGCAATTCCAGGCCGTTGGCAAGCACCTGCTGGGTGGCGACGGCGAGGGTGAGCTTTGCGTCGCGCTCTGCGGCATCGTCCACCAGCAGTTTGGTGTTGTGATACCACGTGTGGAAGGCATGCGCCAATTCACGCAGGTACTGCGCGATCTGGTATGGCTCCAGTGCCTGGCCGGCGATTTCCACCACTTCCGGATAGCGCGACAGCTCCAGCATCACGTTGAGCGAATGCTCGTCGTCCAGCCGGGCGAGCTGTGCAAATCCATTGGCCTGCTCGTACTTGAAGCCTTTCTCCTGCGCCTGGCGCAGCACGCTGCACACCCGTGCGTGCGCGTATTGCACATAGAACACCGGGTTGTCGTTGCTCTGCGCGCGCGCCAGATCGATATCGAAGGTGAGCTGCGAATCGGGCTTGCGCGCGATCAGAAACCAACGCACCGCATCGGCACTGGTTTCTTCGATCAGGTCGCGCAGGGTGACGTAGCTGCCGGCACGCTTGGAGAGCTTCACTTCTTCGCCACCGCGCATCACCGTGACCATCTGGTGCAGCACGTATTCCGGCCAGCCCTGCGGGATGCCCAGCTCCATCGCCTGCAGGCCTGCGCGCACGCGCGTCAGCGAGCCGTGGTGGTCGGCGCCCAGCTCGGTGATCGCGCGCTCATAGCCGCGCTGCCACTTGGTCAGGTGATAAGCCACGTCAGGCACGAAGTACGTATAGGTGCCATCGGACTTGCGCATCACGCGGTCCTTGTCGTCGCCGAAGTCGGTGGACTTCAACCACAGCGCGCCGCCTTCCTCGTAGGTATGGCCGGAGGCGATCAGCTTCCGAACCGCTTCTTCGACCTTGCCGTCCTTGTACAGCGAGCTTTCCAGGAAATAGATATCGAAGTCGACGCGGAACGCGGCCAGGTCGTGGTTCTGCTCGTTGCGCAGATAGGCCACCGCAAAGCGACGGATCGATTCAAGATCGGCCGGATCCTTGGTGCCGCTGACCAGATGACCTTCCAGGTCGACGCTGTCGCCGGCCAGATAGGCAGTGGCCACATCGGCGATGTAGTCGCCGCGGTAGCCGTTTTCCGGCCAGCCGGCGCTGTCGGGGGTGAGCCCCTGCGCGCGCGCCTGCACCGACAGCGCCAGATTCTCGATCTGCACGCCGGCATCGTTGTAGTAAAACTCGCGCTTGACGTTCCAGCCATTGGCATCGAGCACGCGCGCCAGGCTGTCGCCGATCGCCGCGGCGCGACCATGACCGACGTGCAGCGGGCCGGTCGGATTGGCCGAGACGTATTCCACGCCCACCGAGCGGCCGTTGCCGGCCAGCCCGCGACCGTAGTCGTGGCCCTGCTTGATCACATTCGCCACTTCACGTTGATACGCGGTGGGCGCCAGATGGAAATTGATGAAGCCGGGGCCGGCGATCTCGACCTTGGCGACGTCGTCGCTTGCCGGCAAGGCGGCTACCAACGCCTGCGCCAGGGCGCGCGGGTTGCTGCGCGCGGCCTTGGCCAGCAGCATCGCGGCATTGGTGGCGAAGTCGCCGTGCTCGCGTGTCTTGGGCCGCTCGACCACAAAATCCGGCGGCAGGGTGTCGGCGGGCAAGGTGCCGTTGGCGCGCAAGGCTTCGATGCCTTGGCCGATCAGTGCGCGGAGTAGGGCTTTCACGTGGGATCTGCTTGGAACCAAACCAGCGATTTTACCCGACCGCGCGGCACACGGTCCGGCCGATGGTTCAGGTCGGCGCGGCGGTCTCATTCCAGCCAGCCGCGCTCGGCTAGCGAGACCGGGCGGCCATCGCCGATCACGAAGTGGTCGAGCAGGCGGATGTCCACCAGCTCCAGGCCCTGCAGCAAACGCTGGGTGACCGCGCGATCGGCCTCGGATGGCTCCGGATTGCCGGACGGATGGTTGTGCCCGACGATCACCGCCGCAGCGTTGTGCAGCAGCGCCCGCCGCACCACTTCGCGCGGATGGATGTCTGCGCCGTCGATGGTGCCGGTGAACAGCTCCTCGAAGGCGATCGCGCGATGGCGGTTGTCCAGAAACAGCACCGCGAACACTTCGTAGGCCCGTGCGCGCAGCCGCTGCGAGAAATAGCGGCCCACACTGGGCGGGTCGCTCAGTGCCTCGCCACGCTCCAGTTCGCTCATCAGGTGACGATGCGCCAGTTCCATCGCGGCCCTGAGCTTGCACGCCGAGGCCGGCCCCAGCCCAGGCAGGCGCGCCAGGGCCTTGGCCGGGCGATCCAGCAACAGGCGCAGCGGGCCGTGGCGATGCAGCAGATCGCGCGCGGTCTGGACCGCATCCTGGCCGCGCAGCCCGGAGCCGACAAAGATCGCCAGCAGCTCCGCATCGGAGAGGGCAGGAGCCCCGCGCGCCAGAAGTTTCTCGCGCGGGCGTTCGTTGGTGGGCCAGTCGTGTATGTGCATATGGCGAGATTGCCGGTGCTCATCGCCGACGCCCATCAGGCCAAGCGGGGGCATCGGCTAATCTAGTTGTCCTTGTAACCGTAGGACGACTCCGACGTGATCGGCTCCACTCAGGCCCGCCCCCTGGACGGACAGCGTTTGCTGCTGTGCGTCGGCGGAGGCATTGCCGCTTACAAATCGCTCGAACTGGTCCGTCGCCTGCGCGACGCCGGCGCGCAGGTGCAGGTCGCCATGACCAGCGGCGCGCAACAATTCGTGACCCCGCTGAGCTTCCAGGCGCTGTCCGGGCAACCGACCCGCACCACGCTATGGGACAGCGCCGCCGAGCAGGCGATGGGGCATATCGAACTGGCCCGCTGGGCCGACCGGGTGATCGTGGCCCCGGCCACCGCCGATCTGCTCGCGCGCCTGGCGCACGGGCTGGCCGACGACCTGGTCACCACGCTGTGCCTGGCCACGACCGCGCCGCTGACCGTGGCCCCGGCGATGAACCACCGCATGTGGCTGCACCCGGCGACCCAGGCCAATATCGCGACCCTGCGCGCGCGTGGCGTGGCGGTGGTCGGCCCCGACGACGGCCCGCTGGCCGAAGGCGAGTCCGGTCCCGGCCGCCTGGCCGAACCGGCGGCGATCATTGCCGCGCTGGCTGCCACTGCCACTGCACCTGCCGCCGATGCATCGCCGGGCACTGCCGCGCCGGCCTTCGTGCCCAGCAGCGCCGAGCTGGACGGCCTGCGCATCGTCATCAGCGCCGGCCCGACCTTCGAAGACCTGGACCCGGTGCGCTACGTCGGCAACCGCAGCAGCGGCAAGATGGGCTATGCGCTGGCCGCCGCCGCTGCGCGCCAGGGCGCCGAGGTGGTGCTGGTCAGCGGGCCGGTGCACCAGGTCACGCCGGTCGGCGTGCAGCGCATCGACGTGCGCTCGGCTGCGCAGATGCGCGATGCGGTGCTGGGTGCGTTCCCGGCCGATATCTACATCGGCGCCGCTGCGGTCGCCGACTACACGCCCAAGCGCGTGGTCGCGCAGAAGATCAAGAAGACCGGTGAAACGCTGACTCTGGAACTGGTGCGCACCCCGGACATCCTGTCCGAGGTCGCCGCGCAGACCGGCGCGCTCAAGCTGGTGGTCGGATTTGCGGCCGAAACGCACGACGTGGAGCACTACGCGCGTGGCAAGCTGGCAGCCAAGCGGCTGGATCTGATCATCGCCAACCAGGTGGGGATCGTCGGCGGCGGCTTCGAAAGCGACAACAATGCCGCCACCGCCTATTGGCAGGGCGGCGAGCGCGCGTTTCCCACTAGCAGCAAGACCGAACTGGCCGACCAACTGCTGGCCCTGATCGCGGAGAGATTGCAGGCATGAGCCACCCGACCCACTCCTTGCAGGTGAAGTTGCTCGACCCGCGCTTCGGCGATGTCTGGCCGCTGCCGGCCTACGCCACCGAAGCCAGCGCCGGCATGGACCTGCGCGCCGCGCTGGAAGCGCCGATGACGCTGGAACCGGGCGATGCGGCGTTGATTCCCAGCGGTATCGCGATCCATTTGGCCGACCCGCAGGTGTGCGCGGTGATCCTGCCGCGCTCCGGGCTGGGCCACCGCCACGGCATCGTGCTGGGTAACGGCACCGGGCTCATCGATGCCGACTACCAGGGCCCGCTGCTGATCAGCACCTGGAATCGCGGCCGCGAGGCCTTCACCATCGAGCCGGGCGACCGGATTGCGCAATTGGTGATCCTTCCGATCGTGCGCGTAGGCTTGCAAGTGGTGGATACTTTCGTGGACAGCGCGCGGGGAGCGGGTGGATTCGGCCACACCGGCGTGCGCTGACGGGGGAGTCTCATGAGCAAGGCGAACGAGCGCAGGCAGGGGATGTCGAGCGTGCGTACGAGTGGTCCGGTGTTGGGAGGCATGTTGTTGCTGCTGGCCGCCTGGTTCGGTTGGAGCAGCTACGCGCAATGGCGTGAGGATGCGGCCGCCCAGAACCTGGCACAGGCACGCGACCGCGCCGTGCAGGACGTCGGCAAGGCGATGGCGGCGCAGGCCACCCAGCTCGATGCCGTGCTCAAGCAGCCGCCGGTGGCCAGTGCGTTGGTCAATGGGGACGCGTTGGCGGCCGCCTCGGCGATCCGCGAGCGCTTCAAGGGCGCCGAGGACGTGCAGGTGCTGCCTGGCGATCTGGCGGCGGCCTATGCCAACCCCAAGGATTTCGGCTATGCGCGGCTGAGTCTGCTCGAATCGGCGTTGGTGGCCGACCGTGCGCAGGTGCATGTGGTGCGCGATGCCAAGCAGGTGCGTCTGGGTGTAGCCGCCGCGGTGCGCCTGGGTGCACAGCCCGCGGTGGCCTATGCGCGGCTGCCGGTGCTGCGCCTGACCGGCCCGCTGGATGCGATCGCGGTGCCCGGCAGCGCCTACCTGGCGTTGCGCCAGGGCAGCTACAACGTGGCCCAGCAGGGCGACGTGAGCTTGGCCGATGCGGCCGAAACACTGGCAAAACCGCTCGGCTCCAGCGGCCTGCGTGTGGCTGCTGCGGTCCCGCAAAGCGATAGCGGGCCACTGGGCCTGGGCGCGCTTGGCTGCGCCATCGTCGCCGCGTTGCTGGTCATCGTCGCCATGTTGCTGGTGCTGGCCAGCCGTGGCCGGGTGGCGCTGCCGCGTCGCCGCGTTGCCGGCGAGTCGGCCACCGACGAACCGACCTTCAGTCAAAGCCTGCAACACGACGCCAGCCTTGCCAGCGACGTGCGCGCGCTGGACGAGGCGACAGCGCCTACGTCGCCGCCGCCGCTGGTACCGGCGGTGCAGATCGCCAGCGAGATGTTCCGCGCCTACGACATCCGCGGCGTGGTCGGTAAAGACCTGAATCCAGGCGTTGCCGCGTTGATCGGCCAATCCATCGGCAGCGTGATGCAGGCGCAGGGCCTGCGCGATGTGGTGGTGGGGCGCGACGGGCGTCTGTCCGGACCGGAGCTGACCAATGGCCTGATCGAAGGCCTGCGGCGCGCAGGCTGCAACGTGACCGACATTGGCCTGGCGCCCACGCCAGTGGTGTATTTCGGCGCCTATGAACTGCGCGCCGGCAGCTGTGTTGCAGTCACCGGCAGCCACAATCCGCCCGACTACAACGGCTTCAAGATCGTGATCGGCGGCGAGACGCTGTCCGGCGCTGCGATCGCCGAGCTGCATCAGCGCATCAACGAAGGCCGCCTGCATACTGCAGCGACGCCGGGTGAGCTGGAACAGCGCGACATCAGCGATGCCTACATCCAGCGCATCGCCGACGACGTACAGCTGGACCGCCCGATCAAGGTGGTGGTGGATGCCGGCAACGGCGCGGCCGGCGAGATTGCGCCGCGTCTGCTGGAGGCCATCGGTGCCGAGGTCGTGCCGCTGTATTGCGATATCGACGGCACTTTCCCCAATCATCACCCCGACCCGAGCGAGCCGCACAACCTCGACGATCTGGTGAAGATGGTGCAGCGCTTCGATGCGGACATCGGCGTGGCCTTCGATGGCGATGCCGACCGTCTGGGTGTGGTCACCAAGGAAGGCAAGGTGGTCTTCCCCGACCGCCTGCTGATGCTGTTCGCCGCCGACGTGCTGCAGCGCAACCCCGGCGCCCTGGTCATCTACGACGTGAAGTGCACCGGCAAGCTGTCGGACTACGTGCTGCGCAACGGCGGCAGCCCGCTGATGTGGAAGACCGGGCATTCGCTGATCAAATCCAAGATGCGCGAAACCGATGCCGAACTGGCCGGTGAGATGAGCGGGCATTTTTTCTTCAAGGAACGCTGGTACGGCTTCGACGACGGCATCTATGCCGCTGCGCGCTTGCTGGAAATCCTGGCCCAGCGCGAGGAAACCCCCTCCGAGGTGCTGGATGCCTTGCCGGAAAGCGTGTCCACCCCGGAGATCAAGGTGCCGGTGGAAGGCGATGCGCATGCGCTGGTGGCGCGCTTTGTCGAGCGCGCGCAAGCCGGTGAAGAGTCGCCCTTCGAATCGGCGCGTTTGTCGACGATCGACGGCCTGCGCGCGGATTTTGTCGATGGCTGGGGCCTGGTCCGTGCGTCCAACACCACGCCGATCCTGGTGCTGCGTTTCGAAGCCGACACCGACGCTGCGTTGGAGCGTATCCGTACGCTGTTCCGCAGCCAATTGCAGGCATTGCTGCCCGAGCACCCGCTGGGGTTCTGAGCCGCGCACGCTGAGGGAAGCGCGCCCACCGCGTGAGTCGCGCTCACGGCCAGCTGGGGTGCCTGATGCGCGGCAGAACCGCCGCGCATCGACTCGGCGCTTGCCGCCGGATATCGAGCGAGCATCCACGATCACGTTTTTGTGCCGCCCACGCTTGCCAGGCGCGCGGCGGCGGCGTCCGGTGCAGGTTGCCGTGCCGCAGCCCGCGCATCGGGCAACAGCCACACCGCGTCCCAGTACGGGTACGCGCCGATCCGCTCCGCCAGGCCGGCACGTAACGGCAGGGCGATCAGGCTGCGGGCGAATTGACGGCAATCGACCTGCAACGCCAGCGCGCTCGCCTCCATCTCCGGTTGCCAGACCGTGCCGCCGCGCCCGCGCGCACGATTGACCGCTTCGCCGGCGGCCTGCCGTGCGGCAGTCGCTGCGTGCAGCACGGTGGGTTTATCTGGCGCCTGCAGCAAGGCGCACCACATCTCTGGCAGCAACACCCAACACAGCACCTGCGCACCAAGCCAGCTGCGTGGCATCGCCAGGATGGCGGCCGCTGCACGCGCGCAGCGCCAGTCCGAAAACAGCGGTACGTGCTGATGTGTGTGCAGACGCAGATGCCAATGCGTTATGGCAGGTGTGGACACGGCAAACGGGCGGTGGAGCAGGGCGCTGGGCATGACCACAGCGTGCCCACGGCCTCAGCGCAGCGACATCGGCCGCCGGCGCGGTCTCAGGTCAGTCAATCGCGTATCGCCATGTCCGGACAAACGCATCGATTGTCGGCGCCGCTGCGGGCACAGCCGGTCGCACAGAACCAAAAGCATCACTTGCAACGACAACAGCATCCACTCAATACGCTAGCGGCTAGCCGCTAGCCAAATCCCAAATCCCAGCCCTCAATGCTCCGCCCGATCCCGCTTCCAGCCGCGATGCTTCACATCCAGATACAGGCTGTAGAACGCGGTAAACGCCGGGAACATGTTCTGTAGCACGCCCACCGAATCCTGCTTGGCCGAGAACACGAAGTAGCTCAGCGTCATCAGGCTGCCGACCACGCTCATGTACCAGAACATCCGCGGAATCACCGGCTTTCCGGCACGCTTGGAGGCGACGAACTGCACCAGCCAACGCCCGCCGAACATCAGCGCGCCCACATAGCCGATCAGCTTCCAGCCGGTGACGTGGATGCCGGTCCAGTACAGCCAGGTCAGCTGCTGGTCGAGAAAGGTCGGTTCCATCAACGCTCCTCCGCCACGGTGCGCTTGCTGCGGGTGATCAGCCACGCCACGCCGCGCAGGTCGCGGATGCCGACCAGCGCGCGATTGAGATTGTTGTACTTGGACACTCCGGCGGTGCGATGGCGGTGGTTGACCGGCACGCTGACCGTGCGCCAGCCGGCGCGCTGCATCAGTGCCGGCAGGTAGCGGTGCATGTGGTCGAAGTAGGGCAGGTCCAGAAACGCCTCGCGCTCGAACAATTTGATGCCGCAGCCGGTGTCGGGCGTGTTGTCCTGCAGCATGCGCGAGCGGATCGCGTTGGCCCACTTGCTGGCCCAGCGCTTGGACCCGGAATCCTGCCGGTTGACCCGCCAGCCGGCGAACAATTTGACCTGCGGCTCGGCCTGGCTACGCGCGATCAACAGCTTGGGGATGTCGGCCGGGTCGTTCTGGCCGTCGCCATCGAGCGTGGCGATCCAGCTGGCGCGCGCGGCCTTGACCCCGCTGCGCACTGCGGTGCTCTGCCCGCTCTGGGTGACGTGGTGCAGCACCCGCAGTTCCGGTGTGGTGGTCTTCAGGCCTTGCAGCACCGACAGGGTGTCGTCGCGCGAATGGTCGTCGACGTAGACGATCTCGAAGGCCACCAGGCCGCGCAAGGCGACGACGATTTCGCCGATCAGGGCTGCGACGTTATCGCGCTCATTGAACACCGGGACGACGACGGAAAGCTGAGGTTGGCTCATGGATTCGTGGTGGCCCGATGATGGCAGAGCAAAAAAGATCGCGCATTGTGCCCTGACCGTCTGAGCCAGGCATGAAGCTGAGGCGCGTTATGTGCAGTGGAGCGCGCGCAAAACGGCCTGTAGCGTTGGCGCAGGCAATCAGCACGGCTATCGAACGGCGCAAGCCTGCATCCGTCGGCGTGCCCCAGGACTCACCACATCGTAGTGTACGAACACACGCAGGGCGCGTGCTGACTGAGTGCTACGCGGCTGCGATGGGCTCAGGCACGCTCGCCGAAGTAGCTGCGGCACCAATCCACGACCTGCGGCAAGCCGCGCTCCACCGGGGTGGCCGGATCGAAGCCGAATGCAGCCTGCGCGCGCTGCGTGTCGGCCATGGTGCGGATCATGTCGCCTGGTTGCATCGGTTTGTAGACCTTTTCGGCCGGGCGGCCCGCGGCCTGGGCGATCACGTCGATGAAATATTCCAGTTCCACCGGGGTGTGGTTGCCCAGGTTGAACACCCGGTGCGGGATCGCCTCGCCGCTGGGGGTGTCCAGCGCGCCCAGCACGCCGGCCACGATATCGGCCACGAAGGTGAAGTCGCGCTGCATCTTGCCGTGGTTGAACACCTCGATCGGACGCCCGGCCAGCACCGCGCGGCTGAAGATCAGCGGCGCCATGTCCGGCCGGCCCCACGGGCCATACACGGTGAAAAAGCGCAGCCCGGTGGCGCGCAAGCCGTACAGCTGCGCATAGGTGTAGCCCATCAATTCGTTGGCCGCCTTGGTGGCCGCGTACAACGAGCGCGGCTGGTCCACGCGCTGGTCTTCGGAAAACGGCGGGGTGGCCGAATCGCCGTAGACCGAGCTGCTGGACGCATACACCAGATGCTGCACACCGCGGTGCCGGCATAGCTCGAGCATGTTGACGAAGCCGACCAGGTTGCTGTCGACATAGGCCGAAGGGTTTTCCAGCGAATAACGCACCCCGGCCTGTGCGGCCAGATGCACCACGCGGGTGGGCTGGATCTCGTCGAACAATGCCGCCAGGCCCTCGCGGTCGGTCAGATCCAGCGTGCGGATATCGATCTGCGGGCACAACGCCGCCACCCGGTCGCGCTTGAGCTGCGGGTCGTAGTAGCTGTTGTAGTTGTCCAGGCCCACCACGTTCTCGCCACGCGCAGCCAGTGCGCGGCAGGTGTAAGCGCCGATGAAACCGGCGGCGCCGGTGACGAGGATGGTCATGGCAGTGGTCCTGAAAACATCAAAGGGAGGCGAGGAAGCCGCGCTCAGAACAGCCCGAAAAAGCGCTTCTTCGCTACATTGCGGCGGCGCAGGTCGATGTTGTCCTGAATCTTGCTGGCATCGAAGCGGTCCAGCAGTGCATCGCTGCCCTGGCTCAGCTTCAACGCCATTTCTTCCGGATACAACGGCACCGCCGTCATGAAGGCGATGGTTTTGTCGGCATCGATGCGCAGATGCGCGAATTCTGGCGGCGCGCTCAGCGGCGGCAGCACGATCGCGCCGTCGAAGGCGACGCCCGGTGCATACGGCTCGGCCGGGTTGCCATTGGGAACGGTATGGCCAAACCCCAGCCAGGTGTCGAATTTGTGCGGCAGCCGCGCCAGGTTCTTGAGCAGGCGGATGGGCCAGTAATGGCGCTCGTCGTCGAAGTCGCGCTGGTCCATCGGCCAATCGGCCGGCAGGCTCAGCATCAGCTCCATGTAGCGCGGCGCCTCCACTCCGTCGGGCAGCGTCATCGGCAGATCGCTCATGCCCGAGGTCACCAGGCGCAGGGACGACGAGTGCGCATTCGGCGGCACGATGTGCACGTCCAGATGCACGGTGTCGGAGAGGATTTCATGAAACACGTTCGCAATCGGCCCGAGGTGCTGCTCGATATGCGCGCTGATCTGCTCGATGCTTTCTTCGCCGCGTGCCGGCTCGAAGTCCTTGGCCTGCACGTGATGCAGGATCGGGCTGCCGGACGGGCTGATCGTCTCGTCGGCGTGGCTCATGGGCGGTGTTTGCCGTCGCTGCTGCTGCCAGTGCCGGTATTGGCGACACGGCGCGCCGGCAGCGGTGCAGTGGCTGGCGTCTCTGCGCGCTCGGCTGCCAACGTTGCCTTGCGCTCGGCGCTGAAGTCCCACCAATTGCGCGCCGGCTCGCCCTGCATGAAGCGCACCAGCGACAGGAACACATCGATCACGCACGGGTCATGGGTGACGCCGGTGCGCAGGCAGAGCTGGGCGTACATGTCGTAGGCATCGCGGCCGTGCAGCTGCGCCGGCATGCGGATGCCGATCCGCTGCAGATCCTTTTCGCAGGCCGGCCCGACGTTGGGCAAGTCGGTCAGGCGCAGCAGATGCGCGCGGTCCACTTTGGCGGGATGCATCGCTAATTCTCCTGCGCTGGCTGCATCACCCCTTGCGGGTGCGCAAGCGTTCCAGCACGCCTTCCAGGGTGTCCAGGTCGGTGTAATGGATCACCAGCTTGCCCTTGCCGCCGCGGCCGTGATTGAACACCACCTTGGTGCCCAGCGATTCGGACAGCTCGGTCTGCAGCGACGCGATATCGGCCTGCGGCGCAGCGGTGACTGGCTTGCCCTTGCGCAGCGAGCCCGGCACCTTGCCGGCGGCGAACTGCTGCGCGCGGTGTTCGACTTCGCGCACCGACCAACCCTGGTCGGCCGCTTCCTGCGCCAGCTTGCTGGCCAGTTCCGGCGCCAGGGTGAGCAGCGCACGCGCATGGCCCATTTCCAGGCGACGGGTTTCCAGCAGCACCCGGATCGCCACCGGCAATTCCAGCAGCCGCAGCAGGTTGGACACCGACGCCCGCGAGCGGCCCACCGCTTCGGCGGCCTCGGCATGGGTCAGCGAAAATTCGTCGATCAACCGCTGCAGCGCCTGCGCTTCTTCCAGCGGGTTGAGGTCTTCGCGCTGGATGTTCTCGATCAGCGCCATCGCGATGACAGTGCGGTCGTCCAGCTCGCGCACCACCACCGGCACTTCGCTCAGCCCGGCCAGCTGCGAGGCGCGCCAGCGGCGTTCGCCGGCCACGATCTCGAACTGCGCCGGCCCCAACGCGCGCGCCACGATCGGCTGGATCACGCCCTGCGCCTTGATCGACTCCGCCAGCTCGGCCAGCTTGACCTCGTCCATCTCGCGGCGCGGCTGGTACTTGCCCGGCTGCAGTTGTCCCACCGGCAACTGGCGCAGGGTGTCGCCCGGCTGCAGCGCGTCTTCGCTGGTTGCGCCAGGTGCCGTTGCTGCTGCTGCGCCCTTCGGTCCCAACAGCGCTTCCAGGCCACGGCCCAGACCGCGCTTCTTTGCCAGGGGCGGCTTGCTCATCAGACGGTCTCCACGGGCCGGACGGCCTTGTTGCGGTCGTTCTGGCGGCGCACGATTTCGCCGGCCAGCCCCAGGTACGCCACGCCACCGCGCGAGGTGCGGTCGTAACCGAGGATGCTCTGGCCATGGCTGGGCGCCTCGGCCAGGCGCACGTTGCGCGGCACGATGGTGCGGAACACCTTGTCGCCAAAATGCTCGGTCAGCTCGGCCGACACCGCATTGGCCAGGTTGTTGCGGATATCGAACATCGTGCGCAGCACGCCTTCGATTTCCAGCGCCGGGTTGAGGTTGGCACGCAGCGCTTCGATGGTTTCCAGCAGCGCGGTCAACCCTTCCAGTGCGTAGTACTCGCACTGCATCGGCACGATGATCGAGTCGGCCGCGGTCAACGCATTGAGCGTCAGCAGCGACAGCGCCGGCGGGCAGTCGATCAGGATGAAGTCGTACTCGTCGCGGATCGGCGCCAGTGCGCGCTTGAGCCGCTGCTCGCGCTCGCCCTGATCCATCAGCTGGATCTCGGCGGCGGTCAGATCGATGTTGCCCGGCAGCAGGTCGAAGCCTTCCGGCGCGGTCACCCGGATCTCGGCAGCGGTGTTCTCGCCCAGCAGCAGATCGCAGGTGGAGGCGGCCACATCGCGCTTGTCGATGCCGCTGCCCATGGTGGCGTTGCCCTGCGAGTCCAGATCCACCAGCAACACACGCTTGGGCGCGCGCGCCAGGCCGGCCGCCAGATTGACTGCCGTCGTGGTCTTGCCGACGCCGCCTTTCTGGTTGGCAATGGCGATGATCCGGGCCATGCGGGAGAGCCTCGTGGGCAAGGAGTAAGACCGGCCATTATGCGGGCAGGGCGTCGGATCGGGAAATGCCGCCCGCAGCGGCGCAGCGGGCGAGCGGGAATGCCGCCTGTGCGGTTCAGCCGGTGGGCGCGGTGGCGCCGGGCGGTTCCTTCATGGCGCGGTAGCGCTGCAGGATGTCGGCGATTTCGCCGTCCAGCGCGGTGCGCTGCTGCTCGAAGCTGGTCTGCAGCCGCAACTGCGCCATCAGTTCTCGATGGCGTTGCTGGATGTCGCCGGCCAGCTTGTCGGCCACTGCCTGGCCGGCCAGCTCACGGTCGCCGGCGGCACGCAACATGCTGACCAGGCCCTCGCGCAGGCTGGTGACATTGAAGCGTGCGGTGTGGATGTTGTTGTCCACGATGGCGATGCGCTCGTTGAACACCCGGCGTAGATCGTCCTCGCTCTGATACGACATCAGCATGGCCTGATCGGTGCGCTGGCGCATCTGCTCGGCGGCCAGGTCGGCCTGGCGCTGTTGCTCATTGGCCGCGGCCGCAGCGCGCTCGTCGCTGCTCATCGCGCGCTGTACCTCGGCGCTGCGCATGCCGCTTTTGACGTTGAATTCGTCGCGCGCCTGATTCACCGCCTCCGGTGGCAGCGTATCGCTGCACACCCGGGCGCCGTTCTGGTTCCAGCAGTACAACTTCTTGGCGGCCGGCTTGTCCTGCGCAGCAACCGGCATGACCATGACAGCCACGGTCACGGCAGCGAGTAACGCCAAACGTCTGTGTTTCGGCATCATCGCAGCCCCCTGTCGCCTGCCGTCAGCCTGTGGTGTCGGTTCCGTAGCGGCCACGATAGGCCAGCAGCGGTTCCCGGTAGCCGACAAGGTCGGCGTTTCCTGCCGCAAAAGCAAGCAGATCGGCCAGGTTGGCCACCGCGATCACCGGGATGCCGGCCTCGGCCGCTACCGCTTGCGCCGCCGAACGGCGGTCCTGCTCGGAGGCGATCTCCTGCCGGTCCAGTGCCACCACGATGCCGGACGGCGTACCGCCAGCGGCGCGGATGATGCCCAGGGCCTCGCGGATCGCGGTGCCGGCGGTGATCACGTCATCGACAATCAGTACTTTGCGCCCGGCCAGCGGCGCGCCGATCAGGGTGCCGCCCTCGCCATGATCCTTGGCTTCCTTGCGGTTGAACGCCAGCGGCAGATCGCGCCCGCGCCCGGCATAGGCACAGGCCAGCGCGGTGGCCAGCGGGATGCCCTTGTAGGCCGGGCCGAACAGCAGGTCGAACTCCACCCCGGCCGCATCGATCGCATCGGCATAGCACTGCGCCAGCTGCGCGGTCTTGACCCCGGAATCGAAGCGCCCGGCGTTGAAGAAGTATGGGCTGAGCCGCCCGGACTTGAGCGTGAACTCGCCAAAGCGCAGGGCATCGGCGCCCAGGGCCAGCTGCAGGAAACGGGTGCGGTGGTCGGTCATTGGACGGGAATGGGGAATAGGGAATGGAGACTCGTAAAGCCTACCCCAGCCGCACAAGGAAGGCTGCCGGTGCGCGATGCGTTTACCATTCCCTATTCCCGACTCCCCATTCCCGGCCCCCAATGCGCATCATCAGTTTCAACGCCAACGGCCTGCGCTCGGCCGCCAGCAAAGGTTTCTTCGAGTGGTTCGCCACCCAGGACGCGGACGTGCTGTGCATCCAGGAAACCAAGGCGCAGGAGCATCAGCTGACCGGGCCGGAATTCCTGCCCGCTGGCTACAAGGCCTGGTTTCGCGATGCCAGCACCAAGAAGGGCTACAGCGGCGTGGCGATCTACGCCAAACAGGCGCCCGACGAAGTGCGCACCGCGCTGGGCTGGCCGGAGTTCGACGAAGAAGGCCGCTATATCGAAGCGCGCTTCGGTAATCTGAGTGTCGTGTCCTTCTATATCCCGTCCGGGTCTTCCGGCGAGCTGCGCCAGGGCTACAAGTTCCAGGTGATGGAATGGCTGCGGCCGATCCTGGACGAGTGGCTGGCCAGTGGTCGTCAGTACGTGCTGTGCGGCGACTGGAACATCGTGCGCTCGGCGCTGGACATCAAGAACTGGAAGTCCAACCAGAAAAATTCCGGCTGCCTGCCGCCCGAGCGCGATTGGCTCAATGGCCTGTGCGCCGACACGGCAAGCGAAGCCAGCGCTGCCGACGGCCGTGGCTGGGTCGACAGCTACCGCGTCCTGCATCCGCAGGGCGAGGACTACACCTGGTGGAGCAATCGCGGCGCGGCGCGCGCCAACAATGTCGGTTGGCGCATCGACTACCAGCTGGTCACCCCCGGCCTGCGCGACGCATTGCGGGCCTGCGCGATCTATCGTGAGCAGCGCTTCTCCGATCACGCGCCGTATATCGTGGATTACGCGCAGTGAATGAGCGCGTGCAGCCGGCCGGCGCTGCGACCGGTAAGGATGGACGGTCGATTGGTTCGGTGCCTGCAACCAACAGAGACATGGCTGCGATGAGGATCGGCATGTGCACAGCGCGTCGCTGCTGGGGTCCGGTCATTGCAGGTATTGCGCATCCCCTCTGGGCCGGCCTGCTTGCCTCCGGGAGCTCGGCCTGCGCGCCGGCCGCTGACAATCCACCGGCCGTATCGCTCGCCAATCGCTTCCACCGGCTGCACGCATGACCAAGCCCGCGCCAAAATACAAAGGGTTGCGCGGCATCCGGCAGGCATTCGCCACCCCATCGGCGGCGACCATGGCGCTGCTGGGTTTCGGCAGCGGGCTGCCATTCCTGCTGATCGCCTCGCAGACGCTGTCGACCCGTCTGCGCGATGTCGGCCTGGACCTGGGCAGCATCGGCCTGATCAGCCTGGCCAGTTTCTTCTACCTGCTCAAATTCCTGTGGGCGCCGCTGATCGACCGCTACGCGTTTCCGCTGACCGCCTTTCTGGGCCGTCGCCGGTCCTGGCTGCTGGTCGCGCAGATCGGCGTGACCATCGGCCTGGTCGCACTGGCGTTTTCGCGGCCGGACCTGAGCGTCACCGGGCTGGTGAGCTGGGTGCTGTTCGCCTCGTTCTGGGGCGCCACCCAGGATTCGGTTGTGGATGCCTATCGCATCGAGATCGCCCCGGAGACCGCACAGGCCGCGTTGGCCGCGACCTACACGCTGGGGTATCGCGTCGGTTTGATCCTGGGCGGCGCGGGTGCGCTGTACATGGCCGAATACCTCGACTGGACCTGGGCCTACCTGGGCATGTCGGCGCTGATGGTGCTGCCGATCACCACCACCCTGGTATGCCGGGAGCCGGACCGCCCCGAAGCCACCGTGGTACGCCGCGTCGACGTTGCGGGTGCGTTCTGGCAGCCCATTTCCAGTTTCTTTTCCAGCAATGGCCTGGCGCTGGGGATTGTGCTGCTGCTATTCGTCGGCCTGTACAAGTTCCCGGACCAGGTGATCGGCGTGATGGCCGGCCCGTTCTATCTGGACTCCGGCTACACCAAGGCCGACATTGCCACCGTCTCCAAGCTGTTCGGTGTCTGGATCGGCATTGCCGGTGCCTTCGCCGGTGGTGCCGCAGTGGCGGCGTTCGGCTTTCGCCGCATGTTGTTGGTGGCCGCGCTGGGAGTAGCGCTGTCCAATCTGGCCTTCCTGCTGATGGCGCACAACCCGGGCAAGCTGTGGGCGTTCTACGCCGCGCTCAGTGCCGACAACCTGTTCCAGGGCTTTGCTGCCACCGTGCTGGTGGCCTTCATGTCGTCGCTGACCGATCGCAACTTCACTGCTACCCAGTACGCACTGCTGGTGTCGCTGGCGAATCTGCCGGGCAAGTTCGCCGGCGGCGTGTCCGGGTTCCTGGTCCAGGCCACCTCATACAGCACTTTCTTCATCCTCAGCGCGCTCACCGTGATTCCCACCCTGGCGCTGCTGGCCTGGCTATGGCCGCGCTTGCTGGCACACGACCGGCGGCCGGATTGAAACGTCCGCCCAGGTTGCCGATGATGCCGGCGGGGCAATCCATCGCACGAGGAAGGGCATGACCGATCTGGTGTTGCGTGATATCGATCCGGTGCTGGTAGACCGCATCCGCCGCATTTCCGTCGCACGCGGCTGGACCCAGCACCAGACCGTCATGCATCTGCTCGAACAAGGCCTGTTCGCCAGCGAGTTCGAAGTCACCGGTGGCCTGCAGCACCCGGAAGTCGATGCCCTGGCCGAAGCCATCGCCGCGCTCAAGGCACTGCCGGCCGGCAACACGCCTTAAGAACGGCTGACAGAACCGGCGCGGACAGTCGTCGGATGGGTGCCGAACGCGTGCTCAGAATCGCAGTTGCGAGTGGTAAGCCAGGCTTGCTAGCACTGCACGCGCCCGCCTGGGGGTTCGCAGTCGTCTTGTTAGCTGCTCTCCGCGGTCACTTTCTACCTGCGCGCCTTGCAAGGTGTTTGTCGTAAAGCTTCAGCTCAATCGATGCATCCAGTTGCGCAGGCCAAGCCAGTCGTCATGCACGCAGTGGCCATGAATTACCGACCATGCATCACTCACTGAGCGCTACGGCTCGATAGCGGCCGGCAAGCTTGCGTGTTTTCAGACCCACCGCGCTGCGTTGGCCTTGGCAACCTGGCGCGTGGCGCCAGCGCGGGCCCCCGGCTTAAGGCGTCAGCGTTGGTCGTGTGGCGATTCACGCCGGATAGATCGCCCCCAGCAGTCGCGGCCCCGCGGCCCCGGTGACCGAAGGCAGATTTGCCGGGCGCCCGGCCAGCAATTCGGCCGCCAGCCATGCAAATCCCATCGCCTCGAGATAATCCGGGTCCAGCCCGTGTCGCGCGCTGGATTCCACCACCACACCCGGCAGCCGCGCCGCCAGCCGTGCCATCAGCACCGGATTGCGCACGCCGCCGCCGCACACCAGCACGCGGCGGGTCTGCGGCTGCAGGCGCAGCAAGGCATCGGCCACGGTAGCGGCAGTGAGCTCGAGCAAGGTGGCCTGCACATCGGCGGCCTGCAGCGTCGCGGTGCCCATCGCCTGCCGCACCCAGGCCAGATGGAAATGTTCGCGCCCAGTGCTCTTGGGCGGCGCCAGCGCAAACCACGGGTCGGCCAGCAACGTCTGCAGCAACGACGCATCCACATTGCCACTGGCAGCAAACGCACCCTCGGCGTCGAACGCCGTGCCGCGATGGTGCAGGCACCAGCTATCCAGCAACGCATTGGCCGGGCCGGTATCGAAGCCCAGCACTGTGCCATCGCGCGGAATCAAGGTCAGGTTGCCGATCCCGCCCAGATTGAGCACGGCGCGGTCTTCATCGCCAGCCCCCAGCATCGCCAGATGAAACGCCGGCATCAGCGGCGCGCCCTGGCCCCCGGCCGCCACATCGCGGCAGCGGAAGTCGGCCGCCGTGGTGATCCCGGTGTGCTCGGCAATCCGGCTCGCATCGCCGATCTGCCAGGTAAAGGCTGGGTCGCCGGTCGGCCGATGGCGAATGGTCTGCCCATGCGAGCCGATTGCGCGGATGTGCTGTCGCGCGATGCCACAGGTGTCGATCAATTGATTGGCCGCGTCCGCGAAGGCCAGGCCTACCTGCGCATCCAGCTGGCCCAGCGCATCGATGGCGATGGTCTCGGCGCCCTGGCCCAGCGCCACCAACGTCTCGCGCAGCTGCGGTGCCCACGGCACTGTCATGCCTGCCACCAGTTCGCAACGACAGTGGCGGTCATCGGCAAACCGCACCAGCGCAGCATCGATGCCATCGGCGCTGGTGCCCGACATCAGGCCCAGATACAGCGGGGAATTTTCGTGTTCCAGAACAGTCATGCCAGAGCCAATTGCGCAGCGGTCACCCAGCTTGTGCAGCTCAGGGAGGCCAGTCAACTGGCTGGTCGATGGGCTGGCCCGGAAGGGCGGTGACCCTTACAAGCGAAGGCCGCCAGTCGCCGAGAATTCACGCGACCATCTAGAGAGCGACGAACAAAGCGTCGCGAGCAATCGTCAGGTGGGGATGGACGACGCGGAAAAACCGGAGTGTACGAGGGTGAGCTGCTGCACCGAGCACCGTCCGCGCCCGTCTGTTGGCTGCAACGTAGCTTTGTCAGCTGCTGTCAATGCGCCGCTGACGTCTTCACCGCCTTCGCTGATTGCAACAGTTTGCTGACGTGCTGACGTGCTGACGTGCTGGTCGGCGCGGCCACGCGTGCCGACCACGGGTACTGCCAAGAGCGCCCCGCAGAGCTCAAGCGAACTCGCGCAACTGCAGTCGCTCGGCACGGCGGCACGCGGACCAGTGCGACCCGCACCGATTAATGCTCGCCACGTTCCTCAGCCGCGCGATTTGCTCTTGGCGGGTCTGTTGGCATCGGCATAGATCATCTTTTCCATGCCTTCGATGCGCGCCATGGCCGGTGCGGTCTGTGCACGGAAGGCGGCCAGTTCGGCGCCCTGCAGCGGCTCCGGCGGCGGCATCGTCACCGACATCGGGTTGCGCTGCTGCCCGGCGACGCGGAATTCGTAATGCAGATGCGGGCCGGTGGCCAGGCCGGTCATGCCGACATAGCCAATCACCGTGCCCTGATTGATGCGCTGGCCGGCCTTGACCTTGCCGAAGCGCGACATGTGTCCGTACAGCGTGCTGTAGTTCTTGCCGTGATCCAGGATCACGACATTGCCGTAGCCGCGCTGGGTGCCGACGAACACCACCCGCGCATCGCCGGCCGCCATGATCGGCGTGCCCGACGCGGCCGCGTAATCCACACCTTTATGCATGCGCATCGTGCCCAGCACCGGATGCTTGCGCGCACCGAAGGTGGAGCTGATGCGGCTATACGCCACCGGCATGCGGATAAAGCTCTTCTTCAACGGCCGGCCGGTGATGTCGTAATACTCGGCCGGCTTGCCGGCGCGCTCGAAGCGGAATCCGGTGTAGGTCTTGCCGCCGGTGGTGAAGGTCGCCGCCAGGATGTCGCCGGTGTTGATCCGCTCGCCCTCGCGCCAGGTTTCATCCATCACCACGCTGAAACGGTCGCCCGGCTGCAGATCCTTATCGAAGTCGATGTCGTACTTGAAGATCTCGTCGGTCATGATCGCCACCGCAGCTGGCGACAGCCCGGACTTGCCGGCCGAGGCGGACAGCGAACTGGTGATCTCACCGCTGGCCACCACGGTGCGCGTGGTCGTCGCGCGCTCCGTCACCTTTTCGCGCACGCTGTCGCCCAATAGACGCAATTCCACCCGATGGCTGTCGTCGCGATCAAAGCGCAGCGCCCGTAACTCACCCGGCGTCGGCAGATCGAACGCAATCTCGGTACCCGGGCGCAGCTTGGTCAGCGCCTCCTTGGTACCCGGATGCGCCAGCACCTGATACATCACCGCGGTCGGGATTCCCAACTCCCCGAACAAGGTGCTCAGCGTCTGTCCCGACTTGACCTGCAGGATTTCCCACTCGGTGCTCGGCGCCAGCTGCTTGCGGCTAGGCACCAGCGGAGGCAGTGGCAATGCCAGCGTGGAATGGCTGGAGAGCGGGGTGTCGATGGCATTGGAGAAACCCGGCACGATCGTGGCCACCATCGCGCCGATGGTCGCGAACAGGCTGGCGTGGATCCAGTGACGGCGCGTCCAACGGTCGTTGAACGCGGCCGGGAGGTGCTGCTTGAGCTTGCGATGCAGTGCAGTGTCGTGGAGGACGTGGAGGCGTTCTTGAAAGCGCCGCTTGCGTGCACGGCCCTGCTCTGAGTTCTGCATCGTTGGATTTCCTCGCTGGCTCGAAGTGCGAGCCCAATCGCCGGTACCATAGACAGCCTGTAACAGCGCGTCAAACCATTGAGCCTGTTCATTATTTTCACTTGGCGCGGAATTAACCCGCGTTTAACATCATTCACGTTGTTGACGGCAAACGCCGCTGGAGTCTGTGGTTGGCCACTATCGAAGAATCCCTCGCACTCATTGGCCGTGGCGCCGACGAGATTCTCAAGCTCGATCAGCTTGAAGCCCGCCTGACGTCGGGCGTCCCGCTGCGGGTAAAGGCCGGCTTCGACCCCACGGCGCCGGATCTGCACCTGGGCCACACCGTGTTGCTCAACAAGATGCGGCAATTTCAGGAGCTGGGTCACCAGGTCATCTTTCTGATCGGCGATTTCACCGGCATGATCGGCGACCCGAGCGGCAAGAACGTCACCCGCAAACCGCTCAGTCGCGACGATGTGCTGGCCAATGCCCGCACCTATGAAGAGCAGGTCTTCAAGATCCTGGACCGCGAGCGCACCGAAGTACGCTTTAACTCCGAGTGGTTCGGTCAGATGAGCGCCGCCGACATGATCAAGCTGTCCGCCCAGCACACCGTGGCGCGCATGCTCGAGCGCGACGATTTCGCCAAGCGCTTCGCCGGCCAGCAGCCGATCGCCATCCATGAGTTCCTCTATCCATTGGTGCAAGGCTACGACTCGGTGGCGTTGAAGGCCGACGTCGAGCTGGGCGGCACCGATCAGAAGTTCAACCTGTTGATGGGCCGTGGTCTGCAGGAGCATTACGGCCAGGCACCGCAGGTTGTGCTGACCATGCCGTTGCTGGAAGGGCTGGACGGCGTCGCCAAGATGTCCAAGTCACTGGGCAACTACATCGGTATCAATGAGCCGGCGATCGATATCGTCACCAAGACCATGAAGATCGGCGACGAGCTGACCTGGCGTTGGATCGATCTGTTGTCCTTCGACATCGGCGTGGCCGAAGCGGCACGCCTGAAAGAGCAGGTCGCCTCCGGTGAACTGCATCCGCGCGATGTCAAATTGCGCTTGGCCCGCGAACTGACGACGCGTTTCCACGATGCGGCGACAGCCGAACAGGCCATCGCCGGCTGGCACGCCGTGGTCACAGGGCAGGGCGACACCAGCCTGCTGCCGCTGCAGGAGGTCGTGGTCCCGGCGGAAGGACTGCGGATCGCCAGCCTGCTGACGGCTGCCGGGCTTACGCCGAGCAACTCAGAGGCCAATCGCAAGCTCAAGGAGCGCGCGGTCAAGATCGACGGCGAGGTGATCGAGGATGCCGGCCGCGTCTTCGGCCCAGGATTCGAAGCCGTCATCCAGGTGGGCAAGCGCAATTTCGCCAGGGTGTTGCTGGTCGCTGCGTGAGCCGGTTGCAGCGTTGCTGCACAGCCGCAACATTGGGTCGCTGTCGCAACACTCTATATAAGAGGGTCGCGACCCATGCGTTGCCCTTCAACGTGTCCTGCGAGATCAAACGAGTGCCAGCGCAAGTATTTGGCAATCCCGTGAAATTTTTTTCACGAAAGGCTTCCCAAAATTGTTTCGTAGGCATATAGTTCGCCTCCCCCGACGCAACGGACTCCGCAAACGCGGAACCAGAGCGAAAGGGTTCGAAAATTCCCTGAAATTAGGGTGTTGACGAAACGGAAAAGCCGGCTATGATGGGCGGCTCGCTACACGGAAAGACGCTACGGCGGATTGAAGTGCAGCGGCGGCAACTTCCTCTTCACGAGGGGTTGACGGAGATGAA
>NZ_JBEGDX010000007.1:0-288408 GCF_040202975.1 Xanthomonas sp. WHRI 10207
ACCGTCGCGGGACCTTTGGCGGCATGGATGCCGCCAAAGAGCTTACATGGACGTACTTGCAGCGTGTCCCGCGATGGTAGGCGGGCAAGGACCCTGCAGCAAAGCCGCAGCTGTATCACTGCGCGACCAAAGCCTCCACAGCCTTTTTCCAGCTGTTTGGAACATGTAAGACAACTACTGCGCACAACCCTGCGATCTTCACGCAAGGCGCGATCGTCAACAGGACAAACGCGTGCGGCATCGATCAACCGCGTGTCGCGGCGATGATGTAGCACCCATGTGCAGCCAGTCGTGTTCGCCACGTTTCAAGACAGATCCGCCGCGTCACTGACGTCATGTGGGACATCGCTTACCCACACCCCCCTGCCGAAAGTCATTTGACGCCGCATTCTTCGCCCGGCAAGAATCGGAGATACCGCGTGCAGAGCTGTGCGCGTCACCACACCACCTGCGCGCCGCGCGGGACTATTGGGGAGTTGCCGTGCAGCGACGTGATTTCCTGGCCCTGACCGGGCTGACCATGGGCGGGCTGATCGTGCCGGCCTACTTCGGCAAGGCGATTGCCGCCGAACAGTTGTTGACGCCCTTCGATGTGGGCCGCAAGAAGCGCCTGGCCGATGCCGGGCTCACCGCCGCGCGTCAGGCCGGGGCCAGTTATTGCGATGTGCGCATCGGCCGCTATCTGCGCCAGTTCGTGATCACCCGCGAAGACAAGGTGCAGAACGTGGTCAACACCGAATCCATCGGTGCCGGCATCCGCGTGATCGTGGGCGGTGCGTGGGGCTTTGCTGCCACCAACGATCTGACCGAGCAGGGCGTGGCCAAGGCCGCCGCACAGGCCGCTGCCATCGCCAAGGCCAATGCCAAGGTGCAGGGCACGCCGGTGCAGCTGGCGCCCACGCCCGGTGTCGGCGAGGTCAGCTGGAAAACGCCGATCACCAAGAACGCGATGGAAGTGCCGATCAAGGACAAGGTGGATCTGCTGCTGGGTGTGAATGCCGCCGCCACCGCGGCCGGCGCCAGCTTCGTCAACTCGATGCTGTTCGTGGTCAACGAACAAAAGTATTTTGCCAGCACCGATGGCTCCTACATCGACCAGGATGTGCATCGCATCTGGGCGCCACTGACCGTGACCGCCATCGACAAGGCCAGCGGCAAGTTCCGCACCCGCGAGGGGCTGTCCGCACCGATGGGCCTGGGCTACGAATATCTGGATGGCGCGGCCTCGGGCAAGTTCGTCTCGCCCAATGGCGTGGTGAACTACGGCCTGTCCTACGACATGAAGGAGGACGCCATCGCCGCCGCCAAGCAGGCGCAGGAAAAACTCAAGGCGCCGTCGGTGAAGCCGGGCAAGTACGACTTGGTGCTGGATCCCTCGCACACCTGGCTCACCATCCACGAATCGGTGGGCCACCCGCTGGAGCTGGACCGCGTGCTCGGCTACGAGGCCAACTACGCCGGCACCAGTTTCGCCACGCTGGACAAGCTCAAGGCCGGTTTCCAGTACGGCAGCGACAAGGTGCATATCCTCGCCGACAAGACCCAGCCCGGCAGCCTGGGCGCGGTGGGTTACGACGATGAAGGCGTCAAGACCAAACAGTGGGACCTGATCCGCGACGGCAAGCTGGTGGACTACCAAGCGATCCGCGATCAAGCGCATATCCTCGGCAAGACCGCCTCCGATGGCTGCTGCTACGCGGACTCGTGGTCGAGCGTGCAGTTCCAGCGCATGGCCAATGTGTCGCTGGCCGCCGGCAAGACGCCGCTGAGCGTGAGCGACTTGATCAAGAACGTCGAGAACGGCATCTACATCATCGGCGACGGCTCGTTCTCCATCGACCAACAGCGCTACAACGCGCAGTTCGGTGGCCAGTTGTTTTACGAAATCAAGAATGGTGCGATTACCCGCATGCTCGAAGACGTGGCCTACCAGATCCGCACGCCAGAATTCTGGAATGCCTGCAGCGCGGTGGCCGATCAGCGCGACTACCGCCTGGGCGGCTCGTTCTTCGATGGCAAGGGCCAGCCCAGCCAGTCCTCGGCGGTCTCGCATGGTTCGTCCACCGCACGCTTCGATGGCATCAACGTCATCAGCACCGCCCGCTCGCTCGGCTGACAGGAGAAACCCACATGAGCATCCTTACCGAAGCGCAGGCCAAGGCCATCCTGGACAAGGTCATCAAACTATCCAAGGCCGACGAGTGCACCGCCACGCTCACTGGCGCCATCGACGGCAATATCCGTTTTGCGCTCAATAACGTGTCCACCAGCGGCATTGTCGACAACACCGATCTGCAGGTGCAGGTGGCGTTTGGCAAGCGCGTGGGCACCGCCACCATCAACGAGTTCGACGATGCATCGCTGGAGCGCGTGGTACGCCGCGCCGAAGATCTGGCAAAGCTGGCACCAGAAAATCCGGAGTTCATGCCGGCCGTCGACAAGCAGACCTACACCGCCAGCCCCACCTTCAGCGCATCCACTGCAGCGGTAGACCCCGCGTTCCGCGCGCAGGTCGCAGCCGATTCGATCGCCCCGTGCAAGGGCAAGGGACTGATCGCTGCCGGCTTTCTGGAAGATGGCCAGAGTTTTACCGCCTTTGCCAACAGCAAAGGCAACTTCGGCTATCAGCGCGACGCACGCTTCGACTACACCTGTACCGTGCGCACCGAAGACGGCCGCGGCTCGGGCTGGGTGGGGCGCAATCTGAAAGACGCGTCCGACTTCAAGGCCGAGCAGGACGTCCGCATCGCGATGCGCAAGGCCAGCGACTCGGCCGAAGCCAAGGCGCTGGAACCGGGCAAATACACCGTGATTCTGGAGCCGGCAGCAGCGGCCGGCTTGATCTCGTTCATGATGCGCTACTTCGATGCGCGCATGGCCGATGAGGGCCGCAGCTTCCTGTCCAAGAAAGGCGGCGGCAACAAACTGGGCGAGCAGGTGTACGACCCGCGCGTCAACATCACCGCCGACCCATGGGACGCGCGTGCAGCAGTGATGCCGTGGGACGAAGAAGGCCTGCCACGCGAGAAGATGTCCATCGTCGAAAACGGCAAGGTCGCCAACCTGCAGTATTCGCGCTATTGGGCGCAGAAGAACGGCAAGCGTGCGATCGGCGAGCCGGGCAATCTGCTGATGGCCGGCGGCGACAAGAACATCGCCGAGCTGGTGCGCGGCACCGAGAAAGGCATCCTGGTTACGCGCACCTGGTACATCCGCATGGTCGACCCGCAGACCGTGTTGCTGACCGGGCTGACCCGCGATGGCACCTTTTACATCGAGAACGGGCAGATCAAATACCCGGTGAAGAATTTCCGCTTCAACGAATCGCCGATCATCATGCTCAACAACATCGACGAACTGGGCAAGCCGGTGCGCGTGGCCGGCGATGAGTCCAGCTACGTAATGATGATTCCGCCGATGCGGCTGCGTGATTTCACGTTTACCTCGTTGTCGGATGCGGTGTGAGTAGAAGCCGGGAATCGGGAGTCGGGAATCGGGAATGGGAGAGCAAGAGCGGCTTCTCTCAACCTGAGTGTTCACGAGCGCCTCCTGTTCCCGGTTCCCTCCCGGCTCCGAGATCGCGCCGCCATTTCCTGCAACTGTTGCTTGGCAGCGCCGCAAGTTTGGCGCTGCCATGGCCGGCGCGTGCGGCCGGCGCTTACGACTTTTGGTTTACGCGGCTGCGCTACGATTCCGGCGATTGGGATGTGGATGCGCGCATGCCATCCAACCTGATCACCTCGCTGATCGACTACACACAGCTGCGAGTGGACCCGGAAGAGCACGTCATCGACCTGGCCGATCCGCGCATGTTGCAAGCGCCGTTCTGCTACCTGGCCGGGCACAAGCTGGTGGAATTCAATCCGGCCGAGCGGCGCAATTTCGAACAGTACGTGCGTAACGGCGGCTTCGTTTTTGTGGACGATTGCAACCACGATATCGATGGCTTGTTCGCCACCTCGTTCGAGGCGCAGATGACCGCGCTGTTCGGCAAGAGCGCGCTGCAGAAATTACCGAAGAACCATCGTCTTTATAGCGCATTCTTCAAGTTCCCGGACGGCCCGCCCGCCACCAGCTTCGAACTCAATGGCTGGGGCGACGATCTAGTGCACGACTACCTCAAGGGCATCAGCATCGACGGAAGATTGGGTGTGCTCTACAGCAACAAGGATTACGGCTGCGAATGGGATTACGACTGGCGCAACAAACGTTTTCTGGCCGAAGACAACACCAAGTTCGGCGTGAACATCGTGATGTATGCGTTGACCAACTGACATGCTGCGCAGCGCACGCGATGCGGCCCACCGATAACGCGTCGCGCGCAGGCACGCTGCTACGTAAGGCACGTCTGGCTGGGTAACCTCATCGCATACGCAGATCACGGTGGCTTCGCAGGAACGTGCTCGCACCATGCAACACCATCGATAACACCGTATTACGCGCCAATACGCCGTACGCAAGCCGCCACATCATCAGAGACTCCGCATGACCTCCCCCGACGAAGACACACTCACTGCCCAGCTCTCGCAACTTGGCGCGCTGCGCGCCGCTTTGGCCCAGGCCGTGGTCGGGCAGGATGCGGTGGTGGAGCAGCTATTGATCGGCCTGCTGGCTGGTGGCCACTGCCTGCTGGAAGGCGCGCCAGGACTGGGCAAGACACTGCTGGTGCGCTCGCTCGGCCAGGCATTGGAACTGCAATTCCGCCGCGTGCAGTTCACCCCCGATCTGATGCCCAGCGACATCCTGGGCACCGAGTTGCTGGAAGAAGACCACGGCACCGGGCACCGGCATTTCCGGTTTCAGCAAGGCCCGATCTTCACCAACCTGCTGCTCGCCGACGAACTCAATCGCACCCCGCCCAAGACCCAGGCCGCATTGCTGGAAGCGATGAGCGAGCGCACGGTCAGCTATGCCGGCACCACCTATACGTTGCCGGATCCGTTCTTCGTGCTGGCCACGCAGAACCCGATCGAGCAGGCCGGCACCTACCCGCTGCCGGAAGCGCAGCTGGATCGTTTTTTACTGCATGTGCGCGTGGAGTACCCCAGCGAGCAGGAAGAGCGCGACATCCTCAGCCAGACCACCGGCAGCGCAAGCGCGCAGGTGCCCAAGGTGATGGATGCGGCCAGCGTGCAGGCGCTGCAGCGGCAAGTGCGGCAGGTGCATGTGGGCGCGGATCTGCTGACCTGGATCAATCGCCTGGTGCGGGCAAGCCGTCCCGGCCCGCAGGCCAGCGATGACGTGCGGCAATGGATCAAATGGGGCGCCGGCCCGCGTGCCGGGCAATCGCTGGTGCTGGCGTCCAAGGCGCGCGCGTTGCTGCATGGCCGGCTGGCCGCCACGCGCGAGGATGTGCTGGCGCTTGCGGCGCCGGTGATGCGACATCGGTTGCTGCTGTCCTTCGCTGCAGAAGCCGAACAACGCAGTGCCGATGATGTGGTCGCCGCGCTGCTGCGCGCGGTGCCGTTCCCGAGCTGAGCGCAGCACCATGCATCCACCGCTGCCGGCTCTGATTCCCGCCGATGTGCGCAGCCGTTTGCGCGGCTTGCAGCTGCGTGCGCGTCGGGCGCAGGGCGGGCACGGGATTGGCCAGCACGCCAGCCGCAGCCGCGGCGCAGGGCTGGAATTTGCGCAATACCGCGCCTACGAGCCGGGCGATGCGCTGCGCCAGATCGACTGGAAGCTCTACGCGCGCTCGGACCGGTTTTTCGTGCGCGAAGCCGAGCGTGAAAGCCCGCTGACGCTCTGGTTGCTGCTCGATGCCACCGCGTCGGCCGGGCAAACCGACAGCGCGCGGCCGCAGCACACCCGCCTGCAGACGATGGCGACACTGGCCGCCTGCGCGGCCGAAGTGGCGCTGCAGCAAGGCGACCGTGTCGGCCTGTATGCCTTGCATGGCGGCGGCCTGTTTGCGGTGCCGGCGGGTGTTGGCAGCCGTCAGCGCGACCGGCTGTGGCTGGCTCTGCACGGCTTGCGCGCCGGCGGCCGCTGGCCGGGGCTGGAGGCGTTGCGACCATTGTGGGAACGCATCGCCGCGCACGATTTGCTGCTGTCCATCGGCGATGGGTTCGATGAAGAACTGGCGAGCGCATTGGAAAAGTTTGCCGCCGCGCGCCGTGAAGTACTGCAGCTGCAGGTGCTCACCTGCGACGAACGCGATTTTCAATTCAGCGGCGGACACCGCTTCCGCGACCCGGAAACCGGCGAAGAACTGCTCGGCGACGGCGCGGCGATGCGCGAGGACTATCTGCAACGTTTTGCCGCGGCCCAGCGCGCGCGGCAGGCGCGCTGGCAGGCGGCCGGCATCGCGCATGCCGTGCATTACCTGGATGCGCCGGCCGATGCCGCGCTGCGCCAGCTGTTCGGTCAGGGTACGGCTCGATGAGCGTGTGCCTGCGCGGGGCGACGACGGCGCATTCCAGCTCGCGATCGGTCTCGCGATCGGCAGTGGCGGTACAGCAGCCACCACAGCAGCAAACGCGTCCTGCAGTCAGCGGGCAACGTACGCAGAGGCAGCCATGCGTGCCGGGCCGCATCGCGCGTGGCATGTCGATACCAGCGCGGCGTACAGCGCCGTGCGCGATGTATCTGCATCACCCGGGCGACGCCTGCACATGAGTGCAGTGCAGACCACCGTTGCGCATGCGCACGCCATGCAACTCCGCATGCCACCGCTGTTGCGATTGCAGTTGCAGTTGCGGGGGCAGTTACCTAGGCGATGTCTTCGCATGGGTACAACGCTGACCAACGTCGAGCACGTGCACGCCATGCAACTCTGCATGCCACTGCAGTTGCAGTTGCAGTTGCAGTTGCAGTTGCCTAGGCAACGTCTTCGCATGAGTACAACGCCGACCACCGTCGCGCGCGTGCGCGGCTTGCAACTCCGGCTGCGGCTGCGATTGCAGTTGGAGTCGCAGTTACGGCTACAACTGCTGTCGCCGCTGAGACAGCAAACCAACCCTATCCACAGCCACCCGCACACCGGCAGCACCATGCATGCACTCGCTCACAGCGTCAGCGCAGAGGCATGGCAATGAACTTGCTGTTGCTATTCCCCGCCGGGCTCGCGGCATTGGCCGCGTTGCTGTTGCCGCTGCTGATCCATCTAGCGCGGCGTAGCGAGCACCGGCCTACCGACTTCGCTGCGCTGCGCTGGTTGCGTGCAGTGCCACGCCCACGCCACCGCGTGCGCCTGGACGAGCTGCCGTTGCTGCTGGTGCGCCTGCTGCTATTGGCAGCATTGGCGCTGCTGCTGGCAGAACCGGCGTTGCGTGCGCATCAGGATGCGCGCCCGCGTATCGCAGTGAGCCCGGGTGTGGACCTGGCCGCCGCACGCGCGCTGCCGCAGCCCAAGGATGCGCAATGGGTGTGGCTGGCGCCGGGCTTTGCAGCGATCGATGCCAAGGCAGATGTCGCCACCAGTGATGGTGCGCAGGCCGGCAGTCCGCAACCGGTCGGCAGCCTGCTGCGCGAACTCGATGCCAGCCTGCCTGCAGACGCGCCGCTCAGCGTGATCGTGCCCGCGCAGTGGGGCGTGGTGGATGCGCAACGGGTTCAGTTGTCGCGTGCAGTGCAGTGGCAGGTGCTGCCCGGTGCGTCGCCGGTGGCCGCCACGCCTGCCACCGTGCCGCTGCGCATGCAGGCAATTGCCGACGACCGCGCCGCACCGGCCTTGCGCTATCTGCGCGCGTTGCATGCCGCCTGGGCGCTGCCGGGCAGCTTGCCGGTGGGCGCGCCTGCCGATGCCGTGCCGGCGCGCTGGGCACCCGGCACGGTGGTGGCGTGGCTGTCGCCCACCGCCCCGCCCGCGCCGGTGCTGGATTGGGTTGCGGCCGGCGGCCAGCTGCTGCTGGATGCGCGCACGCCGGTGCCGCCCGCACTCGCCGCGCCGCTGCAACCCGTGCTCGAAATACAGGGGCAGCCGGTGCTCGACGCCGCCGCCTTCGGGCGTGGGCGCTTGCTGCGCTGGGACGCGCCATTGGAGCCGCAGCAGCTGCCGGCGCTATTGGACGCCGGATTCCCCACCCGCCTGCACGCTGCACTGCAGCCACCACCCATCCCGAAACGCGCTCTGGCGCAGACCCAACAGCCGCAGCGCGGCGGCGCGATCCGGCTGACCACGCCGCCATGGCCGTTGGCACCGTGGCTGGTCGGTGTGGTGTTGCTGCTGTTTGCGCTCGAGCGCTGGCTGGCCACCGCGCCACGCCGGAGCAGCGCGGCATGAGCACGCCCGCACTGCAGCGCGCCTGGCAGGCCGCACGCCGACGTCGCGCTGCCGGGGTGCTGGTGTTCGGGTGGCCGCTGGCGCTGCTGGCGGGCGCGGGTGCCTGGCGCATGGGCGCACACGCCGCGGTGGTGCCGCTGTTGCTGGTGGGCGTCGCGATGCTGGCCGCCATCGCGCTGCACGCGGCGCGGCAGCTGGACCAGACCTGGCTGATCCGCCGGCTGGATTGCGAACCGGACCTGGACGACAGCAGCGACCTGCTGTTCGCACCGGCCACGCAACTTGGCGCGCTGCAGGTGCTGCAACGTCAGCGGCTGGAGCAGCGCCTGCGTAGTACTCCGCGCGATCTGCGCCCGGCTTGGCCGTGGCGGCGCGCATGGCCCTGGAGCCTGCTCGGCCTGGCCGCCTGCAGCGCGCTGCTGCTGTGGCCGCCGCGGGCGCTGCCGCCGGCCGCCCCCGCCGACCGCGTGGCCGCTGCGCGTGCCAGCAGCGGCGCCGCGATGCTGCGTCAGGCGCAGCTGCGCAGCACACCGCCGGCCTATACCGGCCTGCCCGCCGCGCGGCTGCCCGGCCTGGATGCGCGCGTGCCCGCCGGCACCCGGCTGGACTGGCAACTGCGGGTCAGCCCGGCCCCGCGCAACGTGGCGTTGCGGCTCACCGACGGCCGCCTCATCCCGCTGACCCGGCAGGGCAGCAGCGACCAATGGCAGGGCCAATGGATCGCTACGCGCGCCAACCTGTACCGCATTCTCATCGACGGCACGCCCGCCGACAGCCAACTGCACCGGCTGGACGTGCTGCCGGACCGCCCGCCGCAGGTGCGCGTGCTCGCCCCCGAGCAGAGCCTGGTGCTGTGGACACCGGCCAATGGCGCCTGGGCGCTACGCTTCGAAGCCAGCGACGATTACGCCGTGGCCGCCAGCGCCGAGCTGCGCCTGACCCTGGCCCAGGGCAGCGGCGAGAACATCACCTTCAAGACCCAGCGCCGCACGCTCACCGGCAGCGGCCAGGCCACCCGCCGCAACTTTGCCGCCACGCTGCAGCCGCAGGCGCTGGGCATGGCCGCCGGCGACGACCTGATCGCGCAGCTCATCGTGCATGACACCCGCCAGCCCGGCCCGCAGGAAGGCCGCAGCGCCAGCGTGATCCTGCGCTGGCCGCCGCCGGAACAGACCATGGCCGCCGGCCTGGAGGCGAGCGTCAAACAGACCTTGCCGGCCTACTTCCGCAGCCAGCGCCAGATCATCATCGACGCCGAGGCGCTGCTGAAGGAAAAACCGCGCCTGGACGCGGCCACCTATCTCAAACGCGCCGACGCCATCGGCGTGGACCAGCGCCTGCTACGGCTGCGCTACGGCCAGTTCCTGGGCGAAGAAAGCGAAGGCGCGCCAAAGGGCCCGCCGACCGCCGACGCACCGCCCACCAGCGACGCCCCGGCCGATGACCTGCCCACGGCCGACATGCCCACCGCCGATGCGCCGGCCGCGCCGGACGAGCACGCCCATGACGCCACGCAAGCACACGCAGATCATGACCACGCCGCCGCCCCCGCCAGCGGCGCCGCTGCCCTGGACGACCACGACCACGATCATGCGGATGGGCGCCCCGAGCGCGGCGGCTTCGGCCAGGCGCAGGACGTGCTGACCGAGTTCGGCCACACCCACGACCACGCCGAAGCGGCCACCTTGCTGGACCCGCAGACCCGCGCCCTGCTGCGCGCGGCGCTGGACCAGATGTGGCAATCCGAAGGCGAGTTGCGCCAGGGCCACCCCGAGCGCGCGCTGCCGTTCGCCAACAAGGCGCTGGGCTTCATCAAGCAGGTGCAGCAGGCCGAGCGCATCTATCTGGCACGCGTCGGCACGCAACTGCCGCCGATCGACCCCAGCCGGCGCATGAGCGGCAAGCGCGACGGACTGGCGCGCGGCGCCGCTGCGCTGGACGCGCGCACCAGCCCGGATCCGCAACCGATGGCGCTCTGGCAGGCGCTGGGCAACGCTGCGCCCGCCCAGGATGCCGCCGCACTGGACGCCTTTGCGCGCTGGCTGCCGGCGCACGAGACCCAGCTCGATGCCCCGCTGGACCTAGCCGCCGCCGCCGAGACCCTGCGCGCCACACCCGACTGCGCCAGCTGCCGGCAACGCCTGCGCGCGCTGCTGTGGCCGGTACTGGTGCGTCCGCCGGCTGCCGTGCAACCGCGCACTGCCCCCGATGCTGGCGGCCAGCGCTATCTCGATGCCCTGCACGCACAGGAGCGCCCCTGATGCCGGCCTGGATCATCATCGTCACCCTGGCCGGCATCACGCTGCTGGCGTGGTGGCGCCTGCGCCGCGCCCCTATCGCCGGCTGGCGCAAGGCCGCGCTGCTCGCCTTGCAGCCGCTGTGCGCCGCGCTGCTGTATTGCGCACTGGTCCCGCCGTCGCTGCCCGGGCATGGCGGCACGCTGGTGGTCGCCACTGCCGGCAGCGACACGGCAGCGCTGACCATCGCGCCCGGCGACGCGCGCATCGCGCTACCCGAGGCCCCGGCCGCGCTGCGCGATGCCGAGCGCATGCCGGATCTGGCCACCGCCTTGCGTCGCCATCCCGGCACCACCGGGCTGCGCATCGTCGGCGCCGGCCTGCCCGCGCGCGACCGTGACACCGCGCGCGGCTGGCCGCTGCGCTACACCGCTCCAGCGCCCACGCCCGGCTTGAGCGAGCTGTCCACGCCATCGTTACTGGCGCCAGGGGCCGATCTACGGATCCACGGCCGCATCACCGGTGTGCACGAGGCCAGGCTCGAACTGCTGGACCCGGCCGGGCGCCGCGTCGATCTGGTTGCGCCCGACGCTGACGGCCGCTTCCAGCTCGGCGGCAGCGTGCGCGCCGCTGGCGACAGCGTTTTTGTGGTGCGCGTGCTCGGGCCGGACGCACGCCCGCGCGACCAGGCCGAGGTGCCGGTGACCGTGGTGGAGAGCCCTGCCGCCAACCTCTGGATCATCGCCGGCGCCCCGCAACCCGAGCTCAAATATCTGCGTCGCTGGGCGCACGACGCCGGCCTGGACCTGCACACCCAGATCGCCACCGGCGGCGGCATGCAGCTGGGCGATGCGCCGCGTGCGCTGGACGCCGCCACGCTGGACCGCAGCGACCTGCTGATCCTCGACGAGCGTGCGCTGGCCAGCCTGTCGCGGCTGCAACGCGATGCAGTGCGGGCGGCGGTCGAACGTGGCCTGGGCCTGTTGCTGCGCCTCAGCGGCCCGCTCGATGCCGCACAACGCACTGCCATCGCCGCGCTGGGCTTGCCGCTGCGTGGCGATAACGCCGCCGCGCCGCTGCTGGTCGCGCCCGCATCCAATGCCATGCGTCAGGCGCTGCATCAGCAATCGCCACAGCACGCAGCGGACACGCGCGGCGCCACAAGCGAGGCACTGCCCACCCTGGAACGCCGCACGCTGGTTCCCAACTCCCCCGATGCCATCGCCGTGTTGCGCGCATCCAACGGCACGCCGTACGCGTGGTGGCGCGCCATCGGGCGCGGGCGTATCGGCCTGATCGCCGTCACCGACAGCTACCGCCTGGTGCTGCAAGGCCAACCCGATCTGCATTCCGCGCTGTGGAGCCAGACGCTCTCGCCACTGACGCGCGCCCAACCCACAGCGCGCGGCCCCACCCGCGTTGGTTGGCGCGACCAACGCATCAGCGTCTGCAACCTGAGCCGCGATGCACAGCTGCTTTCGCCCGATGGCGCCACCCACCCACTGCCACCGGACCCCGGCACCGGCGCGGCGGCCTGCGCCGGCCTCTGGCCAGAGCACACGGGCTGGTATCGCTGGCAAGACGCAACACGCAGCGGCGCGCTCTACATCCGCGCACCTGCCGACGCGCTTGCCCTGTTCGCCAACACGCAACGCGATGCAACGCGTGCACTCATCAACCACAGCGCCACGCCACGCCAGGCACGCCCAACGCCCCAGCCCGGCCCACGCTGGCCATGGTGGCTGGGGTTTGTCGCCGCAGCGGCGGTGCTGTGGTGGTTGGAACGGTGGCGCAGCGCACGCGCGACACCTGCCACCTAGGCAGCGATGTGTGATGCGTGCGCGCAAGGTTTGAACGCTGCCGCGTGTACGACCAAGCGCCTAGGCTAGGAGTAAGCAGCCGCACATTGCAGCGCAGCCTGCATGAGGAAGGCACCACGTTTCAGCAAACGCTGGACAAGGTGCGCGCGGCGCTGGCCGAGCATTATCTGCGCAAGACCATGATGTCCAGCGCGGAGATCGCCTTGCTGCTCGGGTTTGAAAACACCAACGCGTTCGTGCGCGCCTTCCGGGTCTGGACCGGCAAGACGCCGCAAGCCGTCCGTCGCGATAAGCCGCAGGAATGACGCGATGGCGCCGCGTGCGATCCAGCGTGTGCGCTGCAGTGCGGCCATTACGACAACGCGATAGGTGCCAACGGCAGCGCTACACGGTCGACGATGCGATGACTGCCGCCGCTGGCGCGGATGCGGTCGGCGCGGATGCGGTCATCGTCGGCAACTGCACGACCGGCGCGCATCAAAACGCCAACGCGTTCTAGCCCCGCCGCCACACCCGGCAGTAGTTGTTGGCCGGCATCTCGACATCTTCCACCAGCTGCAAGCCCACCCGCGCAGCCAGCGCGTCCACGTCGGCCGCATCACGAATGCCCGACGCCGCATCCCGCGCGCGCAACATCGCATCGAAGTCGCGATTGCTGTCGCTGGTGAAGTGACCATCGCGATTGAACGGCCCATACACCACCAGCACTGCCTGCGGTGCCATCACCTCGGGCAAGCCTGCAAACAAGGCCTGCACCTGCGGCCAGCCCATGATGTGCAAAGTATTGGCGCTGTAGATGGCATCGAAACCACGCTGACCATCGGGCAGTGCGGGCAAGGCCGGCAGTGGCGCCAAGCCAGACGTCGGCGTCAGCACGGCCTGCAGTGCCAGCGGCGGCGGCGTATTGGGTAGCGCGGCGTCATCCAGCCATTGCTGCATGCCCGGCAGATGATCGGCGTGATCGCTGGCCTGCCACTGCAACCACGGCATCGCCGCAGCGAAATGCACCGCATGCTGGCCGGTGCCTGCGCCGATTTCCAGCACATGGTGGCGATCGGCGAAGTAACGCTGCAACACCGCAAGGATCGGATCGCGGTTACGTGCGGAAGCAGGCGAGAAGGGTTTGGTCATGGCCAAGGTCCGGACAGAAAGGAGGCATTGGAGGCTCGCCATTGTCGCGCGTCGCGGCGCAGATTGCGTTGGCCGGGGGACGGAGATGCTCGCACTCGACACGCTGCTGTGTGCCGCGCAGCGTCGAACCGTCGGTGCCGGGCTCCATGCAGCGGCGCGCGCCACGGATGCATCCGCTCACTGGCGCGCTGCGCTGCATGCGCCAGAAGTGCACTGCCTCGTCGGGATCGCCTGTCACTGCCGATCGCCTGAGCCAAGCCGTCCCGCGCAATGGCGGCAGCCTGGACACAGCAGCAGGCCGCAAGCGGCTAGTTCTTGTCTGACCCCTAAGTTCTTGTCTGAAACGCTGGTCACCGACAGCAACACATCGGTGTAGTGGTGGCCGTTATCCGAATGAAACAGCGTCCCGGACACGCGCGCCTGGCGGCCCTTCAACTGCTTGAACGCGCGCATGGTTGTTGCATCGAGGGACAACTGCAACAGCGTGATGCCGGTTGCAGATGGCTCGAAGTCCTCTTTGCCATCGGTCGCCTCCACGGTGAGCGGAGCAATGAGTTTGAGCGCCGGATAGGTCACCTCCGCACCATCGGGTGTCTGGCCGGTGGCACTGATGAGCATGCCCTGGAGCGTGACTTCCGGCGCGCCGTACCGATATGACTGCGCACAGGCAGGCGCGGCGATGACGCCACACAGGATCAACAGCAAACGCCGTGCAGTTTTCATTTCACGCAGTCCCTTGCAATGGTGATCAGGGTAGATCGTAAGGCCCTATCGCGCAGGAGGCAGCGCCTCATACGCCCGCCGCACCGCCTCCTCGCCGAACTGCCGTTCCAGCCGGCGCACGATGAAGTGCCCGCGGGCCATGGCCTGGAAGTGGCGGATAAAGACCGTGTTGAGGGTGGCGCCGCTCACCGCGCCTACCAACGGCACCGCCTGCACGGCGAGTTTCTCGCCCACGTTGACCGAGAACTTGGCAGCGATGCGCGAGACCAGCGACACCAAGGCCGGCGCGCCCTTGCTGGCGAAGCCATGCGCAGCGACATGGCGGGCAGCGGCGCTGAGCTGCTGCGCCATTGCCGCGCGCACCGCGAAATAGCCCGATTCGGCGCCGTCGTCCACCACGCTGCGGCCGCCGTGCGCCAGCACTTCCAGGCAGGCCAGCGCAGTGTCCGGGCTTTGCAGCGATTCGCCTTCGGCGCGCGCGATGTCGGCGATGGAGCGCAGCATCACGGTGGTGGTCAGCGGTAGCTCCACCATCAGGCCCGGCAGGCCGAAGAAGCCGCCGGCACCACCGGCCACGGCCACCGCCAGGGTGTGCCGGGTGGTGGAGGCCGGCTGCAGCGTCTCGGTCTTGCCGCGCAGACTCAGCAATGCCGACTTCATGGCCACCTGCAACGCGCGACGGGTGAGGCCGTCGATGCTGCGGGTCACCATCTTGGGCAGCCGCTTGGTGATCAAGCTCTCGATCGGCGCGCCCAGCGCGTTGGCCAGCTGGGCTGCCACGCCGGGGTTTTCCAGTAGCGCGTGCGCCGCGGCCAGGTCGCGCTGCGCGGCCATATCCATCACCGGTATCGGAAGCGTCGTCATGCCTGCTCTCGTCATAGGGTCTGCGTCGATGGTACCCAGCGCCGTGTGAGCGCCGGACGAGCGGCCGGCCGCAGATCGGGCAAAGCTGCAATTGGCTGGCAAAATGCGCGATCATCGGCGTCCACGCAGGCAATGCCCATCAGATGAACCGTGAGATCCGCCACAGCATCGTGATCGCCGCCGCACCGGAAGTGGTGTCCGCCGCGCTATCCGAGCCCGTGCAGCTGGCGCGCTGGTGGACGCGCGAGGTGCAGCAGGCCGACGACTGCGTGCGCCTGGACTGGAGCAGCCACGGCTGGCAGGTGGTCCTGCGCATCGACGAAGGCGCCGACCATCGGCTGGTGCGCTGGCGCTGCGAGCGCTCCAACATGCTCGACACCGCGGCCTGGGAGGGCACGGTGATGCGCTTCGATCTGATTTCCACCAGCGAGGGCACCCGCGTGGAATTCGTGCAGTCCGGCTACCGCGATTCGCCGTGTCTGGAGGCGTGTACCCAGGGCTGGCAGTACTTTCTGGGCAGCAGCCTCAAGCGCTATGTGGAAACCGGGCAGGGCATGCCCTACCCGGACATGCCCGACACCCGCGACCCCGCACTGCGCTGAGCGCGGCGCGCGCTCATGCAGTGCGCGGCTGGCCTACCGACGGCACGCCGGGTACCGGCAACTGCGCATCCACCGTGACCGGGCTATCGGCCTGCAGCAACGCGCGCGCTTCTGCAGCGCTGGCCACCGCCGGCGGCGAGCCACGCAACGGCAGCCCGGCGGTTTCGCGCACGAACAGCATCGTCACCAGCCCGATAGCCGCCGCGCCCATCAGGTAATACGCCGGCACCAACGGGTCGCCGGTGCGCTCCACCAGCCAGGCAGTGACCAGCGGCGTGGTGCCGCCGAACAACGACACCGAGACGTTGAAGCCGATCGACAGGGCGCTGTAGCGCACCGGCGTGTAGAACAGCGCCGGCAAGGTGGACGGCATCGAGCTGGTAAAGCACACCAGCGCCAAACCCAGCAGCATCAATCCGAGGAAGATCAGCGCATCCGAACCGCTGCCGATCAGCAGCAGGCACGGAATCGCCAGCGCAAACAGGGCGATGCACGCGCCGATGATCATCGGCCGACGCCCCAGTTTGTCGCTGAACATGCCGCCGAAAATATTGAGCGGCATCATCACCAGCATGACCAGGATGATCAGCAGCAAGCCCTTGCTTTCCGCATAGCCCATGGTGACGCTGAGGTAGCTGGGCATATAGGTCAGCAGCATGTAGTCGGTGACGTTGAACACCAGCACCAGGCCGACGCACTTGAGCAGTTGCGGCCAATGCAGGCGCAGCAGCGTCATCAGGCCCTGGCCGGCAGTCTCCCGTTCGCGCTGTTCGGATTGCTCGGTGTAGGCACGAAACGCCGGGGTTTCTTCCAGTTTCATGCGCATGTACAGGCCCAGCAGCCCCAGCGGGCCGGCGATCCAAAAGGGCACGCGCCAGCCCCAATCGAGCATCTGCGCCGGCGTCACGCTCATGTGCAACGCGGTCACCGTGGCGGCACCGGCGATATAGCCGCCCAGCGTGCCGAATTCCAGCCAGCTGCCCATCACACCGCGATTGCGATCGGTGGCGTATTCGGCAATGAAGGTGGCCGCGCCGCCGTATTCGCCGCCGGTGGAAAACCCTTGCAACAAGCGCGCCAGCAACAGCAATGCCGGTGCCCACAGACCGATACGTTCGTAGGAGGGAATCAGGCCGATGCTGAAGGTGCCCAAGGCCATCAGGATCATCGTGGCCGCCAGCACCTTCTGCCGCCCATAGCGGTCGCCCAGCGGGCCGAACACCATGCCGCCGATGGGCCGCACCAGAAAGGCGACGGTGAAGGTGGCAAAGGTGGCGATCAACTGCGCAGTGGGATTGCTCGCCGGGAAGAACACCTGCCCCAGCGTCACCGCCAGATAGCCGTACACACCGAAGTCGAACCACTCCATCGCGTTGCCCAGCGCCGCGGCGCTCACCGCGCGGCGCAGCATGCTGCGATCCACCACAGTGACGTCGTCGAGTTGCAGTTGGCGGCGGCGTTTGAACCAACCGAAGTGCGAACGAATCGCGCGCGTGTCGTGCATGTGCTTGGTCTCCAGGTGCGTTGCAGCTGCGGGCCATCGCTGCCCGCACGTCCTGACAACACACAGGACACGGCACTTCACACACGGCAGGAGCACATGCACTGGAGAGACCGGAGGCATTCCCGGACGGCCGCGTCAACTCAGCGGCGCTGCGGGACAGATGACCAAAGGGATGGGCGTACGCCCAAGGGCTTGATCAGCCCGCTATGTTACTACAGCGAGCAATTGGCTGCAGACGCGACCGTGCGCGCCGCAGGATGTGCGCTGATTTCAGGCGTTTTTCTTGATTTTTTGCAATTGCATCAACGCAGCAACGCCTGCTTCGCGATGACAATGGCGACGTTTTGATGCAGTGGCACTACTGCACGCTTTGAGCAGCCAACAAAACGCGTGTGCAGCCGCCAGGCAGGAGCGACATGTGCTCAGTGCGACATGTACGACTCGTACATTGCAATTCCGAGTGCGCCGTCTGCATCCACCCGACGACTGCTCACTGCATTTTTAGCCGCTCTCGGTTCGTTTGCGCGCGATGACGCGCGCGATCGGGCTAACCGCAACACATCCACCACCGCGCAGGCTGCAAGCGCAGCGCGCGTCAGCCTGCGTCCAGCACCGCCAGCACGTCTTGCAGATCTTCACGGGTCTGCGGGCGCACCGCGCGGGCGACTTCTTCGCCATCGCGCAGCAGGATCACCGTCGGCCAGAGCTTGACGCGAAAGGAGCGACCCAACGACCGCCCTTTTCCATCTTCGAACTTGTAGTACGCCATCGCGTCATAACCACCCAGCAGTTTCTGCAACAACGGCTGCGCTGCGATGCAATGCCCGCACCAATCGGTACCGAATTCCAGCAGCTGCAGCCCGGCCTGCGCATCCACCTCGCTACGTTCCGGTGCCTGTGTGGCGTAATCGCGAACAAACCCCATCGACACTGTCTCCATGACCGTAAGTGACCGACACCCTACCGCACAGGCGACCGATCACTGCGCAAGGTGCGTCCGGCAGCGCGGTGCACGAACGCTATCTGCCAGATTCCGAACGCCGGCCGCGCGGGACGAACGGCGCTCGGTTCGATCGTTGCGCTCACGATAACGCGCGCTGGATGTCTTCTAGCGGCAGGTTGGTCAGGTCCTTGGCCAGATCGCCCACCAGGCGCTGTTGGGTTTCCTTGTGCAGCAACGGACGGATGCGGCCCAACGTGGTCGGGTCGGCCACCAGTACCAGGTGCATGTACTCGTGCTTCAGTGCGCCATCGTTCAACGCGTGCGACAGCTGTTTGGCGAAGGTCATTTCGTCCCGGTCTGCGTCGGTGAGATCCTGCGGCGCCTTGCCGGCCGGGCCGTCGTCGTCGACGTTCTGCACATCGGTGCGCGCATGCTGGCGCAGCACGACTTTGGCTTCGTTGCCGGTATTGGTGAACCAACGCGCTTCGCCGCCGTCGGCCACTACCACCAAGGCACCCTGAGGAATTTGCAGGCTCATCCGATTTCTCCTGTTTCGATGATCGGTGCGGCATGTGCTGCACCCAGTCGGTCTCAACCTAGGCGAGAAGATGTAAGCACTGTGCCTAGCCAGTGTCAGTGCCGCGTTAGCGTGGCGCGGCCGAGGCTGGCAGCGGCAGCCCCAGATGTCGGCTGAAAAAGCGCGCGGTCACGCGCAGCGCCTGTTGGCTTTCCGGCAGCGTGTCGATGCGATGGAACCCGTGGCCCAACCCATCTCACACGTGCGTGCCGGGCGTTGGCAGTCGCGTACGTGCGCGATGGCGCCACACCTTGCATCCCTGCTGAAGACGATCAGCGGCAGGGATGCACATGCACATGCGGTGGCGCATCCATCAGACGCGCGCTGTGCACGCGCATCGGCGCTCGGCGTTGGTGCGCCTTTCCCCGCAAAGCGACTCCTGCGTCACCGGCACGCAGCGGAGCACTGCGTGCCAGCTGCTGTGCGCCACGCTCAGCCCAGATACGGCCGCTCGTTGGTAAACAGCAAGTTCCGTGCGCCGTCGCGCCATGCCTGCGGACAGCGCTGGCCGAGCAACACCGCCGCCATCGCATATGCCACGCCGCGTCCGGTCAGGCTGACCCCCTTCAATGCCGCCTCGGCATCTTGCTGGCTGTTGCCGGCCTGCACGGCGGTAAAGAAACGCGAGATCGCCGTGGCGTCGTCGCCGAGATCGCGCAGGGTGGTGTCGCGCGCTGCCTGCACCGGCCAGCCCTGACGTGCGGCCAAGGCCCACGCAACGGGTGCGGTGAAATAATCGATCCCCGCCTCATCGCCGAGCGCGCGTGCCTGTTGCAGCAGTGCCGCGGTGGCGCCCTCCGATGCTGCCGCCAGCCGCACCAGCCTTGCCTGGACATCGGGGTCTGCGGCAGCGCCCGCCACCGCAGCATCCAACTGGCCAGCGGCCAATGCGTGATAGCCCTGGTATGGCGTGTCTTGCGTGCCCTCGCCGCTTGCCAGCGCAAGCATCGAGGCCAGCGCTGGCGAGCGCTGCGCCATCGCCGCAAGATCCGGGGCAAGGCCACGGTAACGCTGCAGCCGCACCAGCTGCGGCACGATGTCATCAGCCATCGCCGGAACCTGTGCGACTTGTTCGTAAAGCGCTTGCGCTTCCGGCAAGCGGCCTTGTTCGGCATGCACGGCGGCGGCGGCGCGTTGCAGCCACGGATCGTTCGGCCAGCGCGCGTGCGCATCGAGGAAGGCCCGATCGCGCGCCGCCGGGTCGCTGCCGCAACGGATCGCCGCGTACTGCAATGCCGGCGCGTCGGGGCGGGCCAGGGCCATCGCGGCGTGCTGTTTGCAGACCTGAGCACGCTGCTCCGGAGTGGCGGTGTCCTGCTGGACGCGCAAAGCCACCACGTCCAACGGGTCGCGCTGGAGGCGCTCGGCCAGGATCGCCGGCACTGCCTGTGGCGCCGCGCGTTGTAGGCGATCCAGCCATTGCTCCAGATAGGCCGATTGCGCGCCATCCCAGCGTGCATGCGCCTGCATCAGCGCCAGATCCTGCGCAGGTGTCAGCTCGCCCAGTAGTTGGTGCGGTGGCCGATCGGACACCGCAGTCACCACATCGCGGTACTGGCTGCCCTTGCCGCTGACCGTTTGCGGCGGCTCGTTGAAGACCGCCTGCGCGGTGGTGCGTTCCCAGCGTGCGTTGTCGAGATGGCGTGTGCTGTCTTCTGCTGCCGCGCCATAGCTGGCGCGCCAGTGCAGCAGCAGGGCTGCGCCGGCCACGTTATAAGCGAACTGGCCGCCGTGCCCGCCGCTGGGCGCATCGAAGGTTTCGATCACCCCGCCCGCCGCCGAGCGCGTGCTGACGTGGTGCGTTGCCTGCTCTGCCAGCTGGAACACATGGCGACCGTTTGGCGGCAACGAGGCGATCTGGTCGTCGATGCGCACCGTCACCGTCTGCTGCAAGCCGTTGTAGGCCACCACCTCGGCCAGGCCGACCGTGCCGCCGGCCCACAGCACCCCGGCCACGATGGACGCGGCCACCGCAACGCGCGCAACGGAGGGAAACAGGCCATCGGCGGCCAGAAAGCGCTGCCACAGGTTTTGTTTGAGGTTGCGCTGACGCTCCTCGCCCGGCAGACGCACCGGATAATCTGCAGGTGCCGCCGCCGGTGTGTCGCTGGTGGGGGCCGGCGCGCCGTGGCGCATCTGCTCGGCCACTGCATCTTCGGCGTGCAGCAACTGCTCCAGGCTGGCATCGCGCAGCTCGCCCAGCGCGCTCATGGTGACCTGCACCCAGCCCTTGGCCGCATCCATCCACGGGTTGATATTGTTTTCGTCGGCCTCGGACAGCCGGAACTCCGGCAGGCACTGCTGCCACTGTTCTTTGCCCAGGGCAGCGGCCAGCGGCGCATTCAAGCGCATGTGCGCGACCTGTTCGTACACCCGGCGCAGCACCCGTTGCAGTTCATTGCACGCGGCCACCAGCTGGCGCAGCTCCTTGGCCGACACCCGGCCATCGGCGATCACGCTGTGGAAGGTCTGCAGGTACAGCAGATGCGCATCGTCCAGATCGGCAAGGGTGTGGTCGGTGTAATGCAGCACGGCCAGGTAGCCACGCAACAGCTCGGGCCAGCCGCCGCCGAGGGTGTTGGCTGCGGCCAGATGCACGCTGCGGCAGCGTCGGTCGTGGCCGCTGACCCGCGCACGCAACACCTGCAGTTCGTCATCGAGTGTTGCGATCACCGCAGGCAGCTGCGCGCGCGTCAGGCTGGTGCCTTTCCAGGTCACCACGCCGCCATTTGCACGCAGCCGGCCGTCCATCAAGGCCTGCAGGCTGGCGCGTTGCCGCTCGCGTTCGCGCAGTTGCTCGATGGCCTGGCCATCCTCAGGCAGGTACAACCCATCCAGCGCCTGCAGCAGATCGCCCTGCGGCAACGGATCGGCGTAGAGCTCGGCCACGGTCCGCACAGCGCGGGTGCAGGAGCGGCCCAGGTACAGGCCTTGATAGCGCCGCGATAACGATAGGGCTGCAAACTCGCGCTCCAGCGCGGCCAGCGACACCTCGATGTCCACACAGGTGGGCGCCTGCCCGTTGAACAAGCCGAGCGAGACCTGCTCGCGCAGCGCTTGTGCGTTGCGCAGCACGTCCATGGCCGGGCGAGCGTCGATCGGGCAGGCGATGTAGTGACGCTTGAGGTTTTCTTCGCGCGCTGCGCTGGGCGGGTGGGTGGCCCACATCTGCGAGGGTTGTGCGATGTCGTTCTGAAACAGCCGGTACGCGTGCGCCGCATCCTCGGGCACCGCCGGTACCACGCCGTGGCCGGGGTCGTTCAAGACCACGCGCATGTGTTCGATGGTGCGCGACTGGATGGCAAACAGATCCTTGACCGGCCGGTCCTGCGCAAACTCGCGCCCGGCAAAGCGCAACGCGCGCTGCCAGCCGTCGTCGGCCGCTTCCAGCTTGTGCAGCGCGTGGACGAGGGCGTCGCTGCCGGTGAGCGAGGCGGCTACCAGATCGGCCTGGTATTCCATCTCGCGCGATAACGCACGCTGCGCCAGCACCACGCCGCGGAAGGCGATTTCGACCAACGAACGGATCGACCACACGATCAACGACAGGCCCCAGCCGATCCACGCCACACGCAGGTCGATCCGCGACAGCGTCGCCAGCAGCTTGTCCAGTGCATCGCGCTTGCCCACGATATGCGCGGCGATTTGCTGGGCGATGTAGACCCAGCGGCCCACCGCCATCGTGCGTTGGGCGAAGTGGCCGAATTCGTGGGCGAGCACGGCCTTCAATTCGCCCAGGTTCAGCACATTGACCAGGCCCAGGCCGATATCCAGATTCTTGCGCGAGGGCAGCAGCAGGTTGAGCAGCGACAGGTCGTAAAACACGCCGGCATTGACCTGCGCCGACAGGTAGACCTTGTGCGGACGTGGTGCACCGGCTTCATCGGCCAACCGATGCAGGAACGCGAACAGCTCCGGTTGCTCGGCCGGGCGCAGTTCCAGCGCGCGCGTATCGCGCTCGGCACGCTTGTTGAACACCAACGCCTTGGCCATGAAGACGGCCAGAAACGCGGCGCCTACCGCCACCAGCCACATCCACACGGCCTGCTCGCCGCCGGAGCCCTGCAGCAGCCCGGACGCCAGCCGATACGCCGTCCAACCGAACCACCCCAGCAATCCCAGATACACGGCGATGAAGCCGCCCAGCCCGAGCATGGCCAGCCAGGCATTGCGTCGGTATTTGCTGCTGGGTGCGGTGAGCCGTTCCGGCACTACCGCCGGGCCTTGCGGATAGAGCGATTCCATTCTTCGTCCCTGTAATGAGTGACCGGGCGCAACGCAGTCAATCGGCATCCCGGCCGGGTGATTCGATGTCCAGGTGCGATCTCCCCTCGCCCCCGACGCGCCAAAAATAACGGACTGCTGCTGCAAAATCCATGTGTGCCTGCGGGCAGCGCGTGCGGCCACGCGCGGCCCGCAGGCAGCAACACGTGTCAGGCGGGCTGTGCTTCCCGTTCCGCCTGGAGCTGCTGCACCGCCTGCCTTGCCGAACGGGTCAGCGGCGTGGGTAGCGCATCCAGGGCAAACCAGCCGATATCCAGCAGCACCTGCGGTTCGCGCAGTTCGGCGGTCTCGCTGCCTTCGATCGTGGCCAGATACACCGGCGCCACCCAATGCTGCGGCGGGTCCATGTCCGGCTCGAAGTGGCTGACCACGCACAGCACGCGCTGCGGATGCACCTGCAGGCCGGTTTCTTCCAGCACTTCGCGCACTACCGTGGCTTCCACCGTTTCCATCCAGTCCACCTTGCCGCCAGGCAGGCCCCAATGCCCCTGCTCGGGCGCCCGCCCGCGCAACACCAACAGCAAGTGGCCATCGGCGCGTTGGATGAAGGCACCGCAGCCAACGCGGGCACGCAGATCGGAATGGGGCATGAGCTGTCTCGTGAGCGGGCTGGCAATTGTCCCAGATGTGGCCGTACGGGTAACGCGTCACGCGCAGGTTGGCATTGTTCCGGCGTGGGTGACGTCCCCGTCCACCGCTCACGTCTTCCAGGTACAGCTCACCTGCATCGCGCCTGGGCGTCAGCGCGTGCCTTGCCGCGCAGCGTCACCGCCGCCTGACACTGGGCGCAACGTCCCTCGCACGCGCTAGTGGCCAGGAACCGCTGCGCGCGCGCCGGCCGCAAATCCGTGGGCGCGTGCGGACCATGCAATCGCCCATCCGATTGCCAGCAACACTGCCATGGCGGTCGGAAAGCTCTGCGCTCCCCAATGCTCCAGCAGCACTCCGCCCAACACGCCACCGCCGGCGATGACGCTGTTCCAGGCCACGACATTAAGCGACAGCGCGACATCGGCGCCGTCTCCTGCGCTATCGGCAAGCGCGGTTTGCAACAGGGTCGCCGCACCGCCGAAGGTCAGCCCCCACACCGCGACGCACGCATACACGACCGGCTGCACTCCCTGCAGCAAGGCCAGCACCACCGACACCCCAAAGAACGTCGCCAACGACACCAGCACGGTGCGGCGCAGATGCTGTTCCACCAACTTGCCGGCGATACCGATGCCCAGCAGCGCCGCCATGCCGAAGGTCAGCAGCAGCACGTCCACGCGATGGCCCAGGCCTGCACGTGCGGCGAACGGTGCCACGTAGGTGTAGAGAATGTTGTGCGCCAGCATCCAGGCCATCACCGTGGCAAGCACCGGGCGGACGCCGGGCGTGCCGAGCACCTTGCGCAACGGCACCCGCTGCGTTGCGGTCTGGCCGGGGTAGTCCGGCACCTTGAGCAACACCCAGACGATCAGCGCGACCGTCAGTGCCGACATGGCCGCGAACGCGGTGCGCCAGCCGATCAGCCCGCCCATCCAGGTTCCCAGCGGCACGCCGAGCGACAGCGCAATCGGTGTGCCCACCATCGCAATCGCCATGGCCTTTCCCTGCTGTTCCGGTTGAACCATGCGCCGGGCGTACCCGGCAAGCAGGCTCCACGCCAGGCCCGCCGCTGCGCCAGCGAAGAACCGTGCCACCAGGGTCAGACCATAGTGGGTGGATAGCGCGGTGACGGAGTTGAACACCAGGAAGCCGACGATGGTGAGCAACAGGACGCGACGACGACGCCAGTGCTGGGTGGCGATGGTCAACGGGATCGCCGCCAGCAGCGAGCCCACCGCATAGGCGGTCACGGTCTGCCCGGCGAGCGCGGGGGTCACTGCCAAGCCGTCGGAGATCTGCGGCAGCAAGCCAGCCGGCAGCGTTTCGGTCACGATGCAGATGAAGCCGGTCATGGCCAAGGCCAGCAGCGCGGCGATGGGTAGCGGAGCAGCACCGGCAGGTGCCGGCGAGGCAGTGGAAGAAGTCACAAGATGTCCTTGGTCATGAGCAATGAAATTCTTTATTTATGTATCGATCGATACATATATGAGAAAAAAAGAGACCCGCTGCGCAGGCCTGTCGACATTGTCATCTCGCGACGTCGCAAGATATGTATCGATAGATATAAATCTAGGTCGGTAGTCCTTGGTTGTCAATGACATATGTATCGAATAGTATTTATCTAAGCGGCGGAGCGCGTTATGGCACAGATGGGCAGACCACGGACCTTCGATCGGGATGTCGCGGTGGAGGAGGCACTGCATTTGTTCTGGGAACAGGGTTACGAGTCGACGTCGCTCAGCCAGCTCAAGGCTGCGATCGGCGGCGGGATCACCGCGCCCAGCTTTTATGCAGCGTTCGGTTCCAAGGAAGCGCTCTACAAAGAATGCATGGAGCGCTATCTGGCGGCTTACGCGCAGGTCACCCACTGTTTGTGGGATGCATCGCTTGCGCCAAGACAGGCGCTGGAACTTGCCCTGCGGCGCTCGGCCAAGATGCAGTGCGAACGCGGGCATCCAAAGGGCTGCATGGTTGCCTTAGGGGTCATGAGCGCGCCATCCCCGGAACTGGCTGCGATCTCAACCCCGCTGACGCGGTCGCGCGCGCGGACACGTGCGGGCATCCGCGCCTGCGTGGAGCGGGCAATTGCCAGCGGAGAATTGGCAGCCGACCTCGATGCAGCCGCATTGACCTGCGTCTTCGACAGCTTCCTGCTTGGGCTTTCCACGCTCGCCAGGGATGGCGTGGGCTTCAAGCTGATGGATGCAGCCATCGCGCAGGTGCTGCAGCTTTGGGATCACAACAGCGCTGGATAGCCGATGCCTGGCAATCGTTCGGTGCGGCAGCGCGCATGCATCGCCCGCCGCGCCGCGTCCACGGCAGCGACAACACGTATCGCTTGATGGCGGCTCCCATCAGAGAACGGTGACACCGCATGGCGAGCGCTCATCAGCTTGGGATGGACGGTGTCGTGCCCCGACAGTGCTGCGCTCTGCTCACTGCCTCTGGTCGCTGACAGCGTTCTTCGCGCCTGCAAATCTTGCACGATCGATCCATCGGAAGAACTCACACCCCTCTGCGCTGACATCGTCTTAGCGTCGCATTGGCGAGGATGATCGCCCTCGGCGCTGTGTCGGCGCGCATCGGTTGGAGTTGTGCATGTCTCGTATCCTCGTCATCGGTGGCCACGGCAAGGTGGCACGTTTACTCACCCCACTGCTGTTGACCAGCGGGCACCACGTCACCGCGCTGTTCCGCAATCCCGAGCACGAAGGCGATGTCATTGCCGATGGCGCCACGCCGGTGGTGTTCGACATCGAACACGCCGACACCGACGCCATCGCCGCGCAGCTGGCCGGCCACGATGCGGTGGTGTGGTCGGCCGGTGCCGGTGGCGGCGATGCCGCGCGCACCTATGCGGTGGACCGCGATGCAGCCATCCGTTCGATGCATGCGGCCGAACAGGCTCGCGTGCGCCGCTACGTCATGGTGTCGTATCTCGGCGCCGGGCTGGAACACGGCATCGGCCCGGATGACGGGTTCTTTGCCTACGCGCAAGCCAAGGCCGCGGCCGACGCGCATCTGCGCAGCACCCATCTGGACTGGACCGTGCTCGGCCCCGGCCGGCTGACGCTTGATCCAGCGTCGGGCCGCATCACCCGCGACCCGGGCAGCGATGCCGACGGTGGCGTCTCGCGTGCCAACGTGGCTCAGGTGATCGCCGCAGCACTGGCAACGCCGGCCACCATCGGCAAGACCGTCGGCTTTATCGACGGGCAGACCCCGATCCAGGACGCCTTGTCGCAGCTGGACTGAACACCAGGCCTGTCGCAACCCGCTGCACGGGCGCAACACGACCAGGCCTAACGTTTTCCTAAACCCGGCCTCGGCATAGTCGCGGGCACACCCCACTGTGGAGTCCGCTGATGTCTGCGCCTCTAGCCCCGCGCCGTGCCGGCATCCTGCCGCCGTATCTGCTGGACCATATGGCACAGGCGGCGCCCGAACATGCACGCCATTGCGCGCAACTGTCCCGCCAGATCACCGCCCACCTGCGCCAGCAGCGCGCGCGTGGGCTGCTGGCACGCGGACAGGCCCTCGCAGCGGATGCCGCACCGGCCATGCAAGCGGTGCGGCGGCGCATCTACGATGCGCAACAGGGCACCGCATTGCCCGGCATCCTGGTCCGCGACGAGGGCGCTGCGGCCACCGATGATGTGGCAGTGACCGAGGCCTACGATGCTCTCGGTGCCACGCACGAGTTCTTCCAGACCGTCTACGGGCGCAATTCCATCGATGGCGCAGGCATGCCGTTGATCGGCAGCGTGCATTACGAGCGTAGCTACGACAACGCGTTCTGGGATGGCGAGCAGATGGTGTTCGGCGATGGCGATGGCGAGGTCTTCAACCGCTTCACCATCGCCATCGATGTGGTGGGCCATGAGCTCGCTCACGGCGTCACCGAACGCACCGCCAACCTGATCTACCAGGGGCAATCGGGCGCATTGAACGAATCGGTGTCGGATGTGTTCGGGGTGCTGATCAAGCAGTACACGTTGCACCAAACCGCAAGCGAGGCCGACTGGATCATCGGCGCAGGCCTGCTGATGCCTGGCATCAACGGAGTGGGCCTGCGCTCGATGCGGGCGCCCGGCAGCGCGTACGATGACCCTGCACTGGGAAAAGACCCGCAACCGGCCACGATGGCCGACTACGTCAACACACAGGAGGACGATGGCGGCGTGCACTACAACTCCGGCATCCCCAATCACGCGTTCTATCGCGCTGCGGTCGCGATCGGTGGCGCTGCGTGGGAGACAACCGGCCGCATCTGGTACCGCACGGTCACCGGTGGCGAACTCGCCGCAACTGCGGATTTCGCCACCTTTGCCGCACGCACCGTCACTGTCGCCAGCACCGATTACGGCGCTGACAGTGCAGAGACACGCGCCGTGCAACAGGCCTGGCGCGACGTAGGCGTCCTCGCATGAGTCCACAGCGGCCGCCGGTGGAGTTGGGCGTGACGCTACGTCTTGCACGCGAGGGCGGTGTGGCGGCGTTCCCGGCCATGCGCCGCGAGCGGCAACTGCCAATGGATGCGTTGGACGATGCGCAGCGGCTGCACCTGCGCGCGTTGCTGGACCAATGCCTGGTGCATGCGTTGCCGCGCCCGCAGGCTGGTGGCGGCGACCGGCGCTATTTCAGCATCGCCTGGGACGGTGCCAGCGAACCGTTGCGCATTCCCGAAGAACACGCGCCGGCCGAAATTGTGCGGCTGTGGAAGCAGGGCACGCTGTAGCGCGCGGTGTGCTGCACTGAGCATGCGCTTGGTGCACCGCGCGCGTGCACATACCGCGCAAACGAAGACACCGCGCAGTGCACGGTGTCTGTCGAAGGTGGTCCAACTGCGGATGCCTGCACCCTTTAAGCTGCCTAGATGCTCTAGAACTGCACAGCTGGTGACGCATGGTGGGGATCGGTGCGTTAGCGCAACGTGCAGCGTAGGGGTCAGCTTGAAGACACGCCCATCATTGCTGCACTGCAGCCCTCGCTGCAGACCCCATCCCACGCCCTTGCAGCAGCTGACACTGCGCACTGTGTGCACGCCCGCCTGCTGTTACGCACCCCAACAACACGATGCACGCGTGATCACTGCCGGCGCGCAACGCCAGGTGCGCCGACGTTGCCACGCGCATTCGGATACGGCGCGCTCAGTGCTCCGTCTGCGCTTCTACCAGATGCGCCAGCAGCGTCAGCGAGTCCTGCCATCCCAGGTAGCAGGCATACAACGGAATCTGCTCGGGGATGCCGTCCTGCACGATGTGCACATCGGTGCCGCAGGGCAGCGCGTGCAGCTGCACGGTGGTCAGCATTGTGCCCGGCAACGCCGGGTCGTCGAACACGTCGTTGTAGCGCAGCAGGGCGCTGGGCTGCAGCTCCAGATACGTCCCGCCAAACGCATGGCGCTGGCCATTGGCGAAGTTGGTAAACGCCATCCGGAAGGTACCGCCCACCTGCGCATCCAGATGCTCGACGGTGCCGGTGAAGCCGGCAGGCGGCAGCCACTTGACCAGCGCATCGGCATCGAGGAAGGCGCGGTAGATGCGCTCGGGGCTGGCACGTAAGACGCGGTGGAGCGTAACGGTGGACATAGGACACCCGCTTGGCTGGCATAGGACGTCCATCATGCTACCGGTCGATGACGCTGGAGTGCAGCTGCAGCGCTGGTGGGCGCGGCGGACGGCATCGCAGCATGCGCAGCGTGACGCGCCATGGCCGCGAATACATCGGTATGGTGGGTCGTTGCAGCCTGCCACGCCGCGCTTCTTCCTGGGCGCCTGCGGTCACGCGCTGCGCCCATCACTGCACGCGACATTGCCGCCGCGCCCGCCATCGCCGATAGTCGCGGCATTCATCAGACAACGACCTATGATGCTCGCGATTGTGTTGCTGCTTATTGCCGGACTTGTCGCTGTGGCGATGATTGTCGGTGCCATCGTGTGGTGGATGCGCATGCGCCAGCACGCGCCCGAGGCCTCTGCCCCGGCAGCCGGTGGTTTCGCTGCGCCCGATGCGCCGGCCGCGCGAACCTCGGTCGCACCGGCACCGATCGCGATGGACGAGCAAGCGCCGCCGCAGCCAGCGCCTGCCGCAGCGCAGCCCTTGCAGGCCGAGCCGCCACCGATGCGTCCGCTCTTGCGCCGCATGTATGCCGCCGTGATGGCCAACCCGTCGCTGGCCGACGGCAGCCTGCCCAGCGACCCCGCACAGGTCGCCGTGCTGGAAGTGGCGACCGCAGCGCTCGACCATGTCGACCTGCGACCGCAGCTGTTGCCGCGGCGCCCGCATCTGCTGCCGCAGCTGATGCGCGCGGTGAACGACCCGGACGCGTCCGGGCGCGGTATCGCCGCCATCATCGCGCAAGACCCCGCGCTGTCGGCCAACCTGCTGCGCATCGCCAACAGTGCGCTGTACCGCCCGCAAGGCGCTCCGCTGGAAAGCCTGGAGCGCGCGGTGGTGCATATCGGCACCGAGGGCGTGCGCCAGATCGTTGCCGCGGCGGTGATGCAACCGGTGCTGAGCCTGGATGGCGGCCTGCACTCGCGGCTGCCCGCGGCGGTGTGGGACTACGCGCTGCGCACTGCCACCGCAGCGGCCGCCTATATGCGCGAACGCGGCGGCGACACCTTGTCGGCGCAGTTGGCCGGCCTGCTGCAGGGCCTGGGCGCGGTGGTGATCCTGCGCGTGCTGCGCGACGCCTATGCCGAACGCCCCGGCTTGCCCTACAGCCTGGAGGTAGCTGCCGCCCTGGTCGAGCGCCACACCGCTGCGGTGGCCAAGACCATTGCCACCACCTGGGAGTTGCCGGCGGTGCTGGGCACCGCACTGGACGAACAGCGCCCCGAGCACGACACCACCTTGCTGGCCACCAGCCTTGGTCGCGCACTGCGCTACGGCCGCCTGGCCGCCGCGCTGGCCATGCTGGCCCGCTGCGGCGCCGAGCAGGAGGACCACGCCCTCAGCGTGCTCGCCACGCTGGAACCGGATGAAGACGCCAACGCGGCGTTGTGGCAGCGGCTGGTGGCTGCCAGCGTGGAGTAGATCGGCAGCTGCCTGCAGTTGGCTCGCGCATCGCGTGCATTGGCCGTCATCAGCGCAAGCGTTGCGCTGCTGGCCTGCACCGCTGCGCCGACCGGCTGATCACGCCGCCAGGCTGGAGGCATCTGCCGGACCCGCTCCCCGCTCCCCGCTCAACGCGCATGGCATCGGCGCGCAGCCACACGAACAACCCGAACAACTGATCGACCGGGCGGTCTGCCGCCGCACGCGACGCGCGGGAGCGATGTCGAGTCGGTCACAACGCGTTGTACCGGCGCTGGCCAGCGCCGTTTCCGCTTCGCTCGCCACGCTGTGGCTTCGCATCGCAGTCTCCGAGGCGGCCGGCAGTCTCCACAAGCTAAGCAACGGTCTGATCCGCTCGCTGCATCACGACCTTGGGATGACATGCCGGCTGCAACGCACGTGCGCAATGACCGTGCGCGGCGGGGTGCGTGTGATCGCCACACCCTCGCAGCGCCTCCTCTGCCACAGGTGCACCATGTCCCAGCGCAATGCCGGTACCGTGCGACACCCGCTCGTCCTGCTGTTTGGTCTCTTGCTGGCTGTGCCGCTATGCGTCAGCGCGCAGCAGCCGGTGCAGGCGGCCAGTGCCAACACCCCGTATATCGATCGCATCGCCTATTCGGTCAAGGCCGATGCCGGGCTGGATGCCAGCGTCGCCAACGAGCGCTCTGCGTTGATGCATTACCTGTGGCGCGGCAAGCACGACACCGTGGCCTACAGCGTACGCACCGGCCACCTGATTGCACGCGACGCTGCCGGGCAACCGCAAGCGACCTTGTCGTATGTGGCCTACACCGCGCCGGCACGCAACGGCAAACCGCGGCCGCTGACGTTTTTCTACAACGGCGGTCCCGGCGCATCGGCATCGCTGTTGCATCTGGCCTCTTTCGCACCCAAGCGCATGGCCACCGCAGCGCCCAGCTTCGGCAGCTGGCCCAATTACCCGATGGTGGACAATGCCGAGAGCCTGATCGCCAGCACCGACATGGTGTTTATCGATCCGCCGGGTACCGGCCTGTCGCAGGCGATCTTGCCCAACACCAATGCCAGCTTCTGGGGCAGCGATGCCGATGTGCGGGTGATGCGCGACTTCATCCAGCGATATGTGCAGGTCAATCGCCGTGCCAATGCACCGCTGTATCTGTTCGGCGAATCCTATGGCACCACCCGCTCCGCCATGCTGGCGCTGGCGCTGGAATCGGCGGGGGTACGTTTGCGCGGCATCGTGCTGCAGTCGTCGATCCTGAACTACTACGCCGACACGATTGCGAGCGGTGGGCTGTATTACCCGGATTACGCAAAAGGCATGAAATACAGCGGCGACACCATCGGCGGCTATTTCCCCAGTTATGCCGCAGTTGCCGCGTATCACAAGCAGACCGAGGTCAGCGCAAGCGATGAGTTCTATGCGCTGCAGATGCGCGCGTTCGTCAGCGTGGTGCACGCGGAGTTTCAGCGCTATGGCCCCACCTGGGTGCTCAGTCAGTACGGGTTTCCAACCATCCTGGGCAAGCCGGTACAACCCGGTGCAGCGGTGCTGACGCGGTGGCGGCCACTGTCCGGGTTGACCACGCAGGCCTTGCAAGGCTACTTCTCGCTGGCCTCGTTCAATCAAGGCCTGCTGCCCGGCACTAGCATCGGCCGCTACGATGGGCGCGTCAGCCTACCCAACAGCGACGGGCGACTGAAGAAAGATAACGATCCGTCCAACATCCTGATCGAGCGCCCCCTGACCAACGCGCTGGCGCAGCAGTTCCGCACCTATCTGGGGTATAGCGCGCCCAACGCGACCTACACCTCGCTCAACATGGACATCATCAACGTCTGGGACTTCCGCCATGCAGGCCGGCTGCTGCCAGATACCCTGCCAGACCTGCTCGGCGCGCTGCGCCTGAATCCGGCGCTCAGGGTCTTTGCGGTCAGCGGTTATCACGATCTTGCAACGCCGTTCTACAGCAACGAAAAACAACTGGCGCGGCTACGCACCATTCGCAATCTCGATGCCGATGTGCAGGTGGCCACCTACGCGGGCGGCCACATGATCTATCTCGACGACAACTCGCGCCCCAAGTTGCAGGCCGACCTCACCGCCTACTACGCCAACGCGCCGATCGCCGATGCCGTGCCGTTGGCCTTGCTGGATTCGCCATGGCCGGACAACCGCAACGTCAATGCCGCGACTGCTGCAACCGCAACGCCATGATCGCGCTCCGCTCATCCATCACGAGGAACTCCTGATGCGCCTGCTCCGCTGCCTCCGTTACGCCACCGCCATGCTTGCCGTGGTGGCGACCACCGTCAGTGCGCAAGCGTTGCCGCCGCAACGCGTCGCGTCCATCACACCCAACGCCCGCCACGGAGGGATCGATGGCCCATTCATGCCCATCGCGCAGCTCGGCCCCGAAGCGGAGCGCACGGACAGTACCGGCGACACGCTGGAAGACCAGGCGCAACAGCGCATCACCAGCACGCTCGACGAGAGTGGTGCACTGGCGCATCGCGATGCGCTCACCAAGCAGCAGGCGCAAGCGCGCGGACTGGGGTTTGTCGCCACGCACTTCGAGCAGATCGATCGCAGCGGCAGCGGTCGCGTCACACTGCAGGACGTCGAGGCGTACTTGCGCGATCAACGTCGCGACAAATGATGCAGACCACTGCAGCCACCAGTGAACACCGCCTCTGTCATGGACGCATGGCTGCAGCAGGGTCGCGGCGCAGGCACTCGCAGCGCGGGCGAGTTCCTGCCCGCACACTCACCCCTGGGTGGAAATCAGTTCCTTCACCCGCGCGGTCAGCACGCTCACGCTGAAAGGTTTGGTCAGTACCGCCATGCCCGCTTCCAGGTGGCGGTCGTCCAGCAATGCGTTTTCGGCAAACCCGGTAATGAAGAGCACCTTGAGACCTGCGCGGTGGGCGCGGCCGGCATCGGCCATCTGGCGGCCGTTCATGCCGCCGGGCAGGCCTACGTCGCTGATCAACAGATCGATGCGCGCGTCCGATTGCAGCAGGCCCAGGCCTGCCACGCTGTCGCCGGCTTCGATGACGGTGTAGCCCAACTCCTGCAGCACCTCGCCCAGCAGCAGACGGATGGACGGTTCGTCGTCGACGATCAGCACCGTCTCGCCGGCATCGGTGGGGGTGAGTTGCAGCGGGTGGGCATTGGCATCGGGCTGCGCTGCATCGCCCAGGTGACGCGGTAGATAGAGACACACACTGGAGCCCTTGCCCACTTCCGACTGGATCCGCACCTGCCCGCCGGATTGCTTGGCAAAGCCGTAGATCATCGACAGCCCCAGCCCGGTGCCTTCGCCTAGCGGCTTGGTGGTGAAGAACGGATCGAACGCGCGTGCCACCACGTCCGGCGGCATGCCGGTACCGGTGTCGCCGACGCAGAGCCACAGGTACGGGCCCTGCCGCATGCCCAGTTGCCGCGCCAGATCGTGGTCGATCCAGTGGTTGCCGGTCTCGATCCGCAGACAGCCGCCATTGGGCATGGCATCGCGTGCGTTGATGCACAAATTGAGCAAGGCATTTTCCAGCTGCGATGCGTCCACCAGCGCAGGCCACAGTGCGGCGTTGGGCGTGTACTCCACATGGATGCCCGGGCCCACCGTGCGCTGCACCAGCTCCAGGATATCGACGATCAACTGGCTGACATTGGTCGGCTTGGGCAATAACGTCTGCCGCCGTGCAAACGCCAGCAAGCGGTGCGTCAAGGCCGATGCGCGGGTGGTGGCGCTCTGCGCGATGCCCAGATAGCGCGGCAGCTCGGGAAAACGCTGCTGCTCCATGCGCAGCGTCATCAACTCCAGTGCGCCGGAAATGCCGGCCAGCAGATTGTTGAAGTCGTGCGCCAGCCCGCCGGTGAGCTGACCCACCGCTTCCATCTTCTGCGATTGGCGCAGCGCTTCTTCGGCGACCATCAGCTCGCGCGTGCGCGCGGTGACGCGCTGTTCCAGCGTCTCGCTCAGCTCGCGCAACGCGGCCAATGCGCGGTCGCGCTCTTCGGACAAGGCGTGCCGCGCATCGATGTCCAGCAACACGCCCGGAAACCGCAGCGGCGTGCCGTCGGGCGCATGTTCGACGCGGCCATTGGCCTCCAGCCAGTAGTAATTGCCGTCGCGACGCTTGACCCGGTACTGGTGCGCATAGGCGCCGCCACGTGCGGTCGCTTCGCTGATCGCCGCGCGCAGGCCGTCGCGATCGTCCGGATGCACGGTGGCGATGACCTGCTCCAACGGCAGGCCGGTGCGACTGATGGACGGATCGAAACCGAAGGTGTCGGCAAAGGCCTCGTCCACCGAAAACGCATCGGTGGGCAGGTCCCAGATCCAGGTGCCGATGATGGCGCCGGCCGCCAGCGCCAACTGCACGCGCTCGGCATTGCGGCGCGCGACGATCTCCGCTTCCAGCGCGCGATCGCGCTCGCTGGTACGGCTCACCACTTCATGCACCAGATGCGTGTTCGCATTGCTCAGCATCGCGTTCTGAATCTCGCGATGGCGCTCGGCCGCCACTTGCGCGGTGGTTTCGATGGCGATGTTCAACAGCCCCACGATGCTGCCGTCTTCGCCGCGGATGGGCGAGGCAGTGGAATTCCAGTACGTGGTTTCGCGCACGCCGTTGCGCACCATCGGCAACGAAACAACGCCCTGGCCGTAGCCGTCGCCGGTCCGCATCACCTGTGCAAAGTCCTCGGCGATGGGCGCATAGGTTTCACCCCAGACCTCGGCCACCGGTTGCCCCAGTGCATACGGATGGCGGTCGCCCAACGATTGCAGGTAGACATCGTTGTAGAACAGGCGCAGTTGCGGCCCCCACAGCACCGCACCCAACAACTTGGCGTTGAGCATCATCGACAACGCCGAGCGCAGCGATTGCGGCCAGGTCTGCGGGTCGCCCAGCGGCGTGGCCGCCCAGTCGTGCGCACGGATCACCGCGCCCATGACACCACCGCCGGAGAGGAATTCCAGACCGCTCGGCTCGATGGCGGGGTGCGCTGTGCTCACGTGGTGGCGGCCGTGCCTGGTTGTGAAGTGGGCGCATTGTGGCATGCGCCCCTGCGCGGGATGTGCAGTGCCTGCGCGGCGTCGCCCGGGTGAGGCGGCCGGTGTCTGCGGTGGCGTGGGCAGCGTGGTTGCCTGCGGTTACCGCTGCGACATGGCGGCAGCTGACCAGGCCTGTCGGCACCCACACCGCCCCGACGCGACACCCAAAAAAACACCGGGCCATCCCTAGATGGCCCGGTGTCGAGCGAGTCGCGGCATCCATTGCCGGGAAGGGTTACCCCTGCACCTTGCTCACGTCCTGCTCCTTGTCGACAGCGCCGGCTTGCGCACGGCGCCCTGCTGCAGGCCACGGTCCCCACCGTGGGCCTTCAACGCAAGCGCTTATACCTCGATGATCGGGTCGGTGCGGCGGCCGATACGGCCAGCGCCAAACGCAATGCCGGCGCCCAGGATCAGCAACACCAAGGTGGTCCAGGCCGCGCGCGACACGCCACGGGCAGCTACATCACCGGCCTCGCGGGCCTTTTGCTCGGCGGTGCGCTTAAGCGCGGCGTACTGCGCCATGGCCTGCTGATAGGTCTGCGCGTAGTTGTCGGCAATCTGCTCGGCCTGGGCGCGCGGCTTGCCGGTGCGGGCCATGATCAGGTTGACCAGGGCATCGCGGTCGGCGGCGTCGATGGCCGGCTTGGCCTGGGCACGCACCCGATCGAACCAGGCGGCAAAGGCGTCCGGTGCGGCCTGCGGGGTCTGCGCCGCGTCGCTGGCGGTGGCCTTGCCGTCGGTGGTGGCACCTTCGGCCTGGTCCTTCAAGCGCTCGGGGTTGAGCTCGGCCTTGCCGGTCTGGCGCAGCACCGTTTCCAGCTGACCGCGCAGGTCGCCCCACTCCAGGTCGATGCCCTGCTTCTTGAGTTCATCCTGCACACCGTTACCCAGCGTCGGTGCGGCGGCGGCAATGCCCTGACCGGTCAGCGACAAGCCTTTGCCGACCACGCCGGACACCGCGCCCACCGCGCTGCTGGCCAGCGCGGCCACCAGCCAGAGGGTCACCAGCGAGGTCACCGCCCAGCTCAGCAGGCCGTGCGTGCCGCCGCGGGAGGTCGCAAGCCGGCCGGCGACAAATGCGCCCACCGCCATCGAAATCAGGGTGCTCACGCCCAGCCAGATGCCGGCGCCGGTGCCCAGCCCGCTGACCGGGTTGACCTCGCGCAGCGGGTCGATGGTGGACGCGCCGATCGCGGTGCCCAGCACGCTCAGGGTCAGATAGGTCACCAGCGCGACGGTGCAGCCGGCGAGCACGGCGCCCCACGACATCTTGGGAGCGTAGGAATGACGGATAACCTGTGCCATGGAGTGGCCTCGTTACAGTGGAAAAGTGCGGCTAGTGTGGAAGTGGCACCGGCTGGACGCCTGAGCCGAATGCACCAGTGCAGCTAGTGCATTCGCGTCAGGCAGCCGCTACCGTGAGCGCCCACTGTTGGTTTCAACCGCCGTTGTTTGCCCGAGGGTCACCCATGTCGTCAGGCAGTGAAGCCGCATCCCCCAGCAGCCCGCCCAGTTCCACCAATCGCCGCCAGTTGCAGCAGATCATCACCGGCCTGAGCGAAGGGGTGATCCTGATCGAGCCGGATCAGACCATCACCTGGGCCAACGAGGCCGCGCTGGCCATGCATGGCGCCAGCGAACTTGCCGAGCTCGGCGCCACCGTCAGCGATTACCGCACGCGCTTTCAGTTGCGCTATCGCAACAACCATCGCTTGAATGCCGGCAACTACCCCATCGACCGCGTGATTGCCGGCGAAGTCTTCAACGACGTGGTGGTGGAAGTGGTGCGCGAAGGCACCGATGCGCAATGGGTGCACCGCGTGCGCAGCCTGGTGCTCACCGACGCGCAAGGCGAACCGGATTGCCTGGTGCTGATCGTGGCTGACGCCAGCGATTGGGCCAGCGCCGAACAACGCTTCGAGCGCACCTTCAACGCCAATCCTGCGCCGGCCTGCATCTGCCGGCTCGACGACAAGCGCTACATCAAGGCCAATCAGGGCTTTCTGGAAATGACCGGCTACACGCGCGAAGCGGTGGTAGGCAAGAGCGTGTTCGAAGTGGACGTGATGGAAATGGCCGACCGCCGCGAGCTGGGGCTGGAGCGGCTCAACGAGGGCGCCACCATCCCGCAGATGCAGGCCGAACTCAGCCTGCCCGATGGCACCACCAAGCTGGTGGTGGTGGCCGGCCAGCCGATCGAAATCGGCGAAGAAGCCTGCATGCTGTTTACCTTCATGGACCTGGAACCGCGCCGCCGCGCCGAAGTGGCGTTGCGTCAAAGCGAGGAGCGCTTTGCCAAGGCGTTTCGCATCACCCCGGTGCCCACCCTGATGTGCAATGCAGAAACCTTGCAGATCGTGGAAATCAACGACGCCGTCTCGCAGATCACCCAGTACGCCACCGAAGACATCGTCGGCAAACCCATCGAAGACATCGGCCTGTTTCCCAGCCGCCAGGCCTACCAACAGTTTCATCGTGCGCTGGCCGAGACCGGCAGCATGCTCAATGTCGAATACGCCATCGCGCGCAAGGACGGCGAGCAACTGGACTGTCTGGTCTCCGCAGAAACCGTGAGCATCCACGGCGTGCAGTGCTATCTGCTGTCGTTGATGGACATCACCGACCGCAAACGCACCGAGATGGAACTGGTCACCGCCATCGAAGCGGTGATGCAGGACGCTTCGTGGTTCAGTCAGAGCCTGCTGGAGAAACTGGCCAACGTGCGCCGCGCCAACCGGCCCAGCCAGACCAGCGGCTGCGGCATCGCCGAGCTCACCGACCGTGAGCGCGACGTGCTCGGACACATCGCCGAAGGCCTGGCCGACAAGCAGATCGCGCAGGAACTGGGCGTCTCGCCCAATACGGTGCGCAACCACGTGGCGGCGTTGTATTCAAAGATCGACGTGCATAGCCGCGGTGAAGCGATCGTCTGGGCACGCGAGCGCGGCTTTGTCGGTCGCAGCGCCAAACCGGCAGTGCGCAAGAAGTAACTGCACACGTGGCGCGAATGCACTAATGCATTTAGTGCATTCGCAACTGGGCCGGCCAAGCGCGAGCGCACATCATGCTCACACCGGCCCGGAGACACTGGGCGGGTTCCCCAAACTACGAGAAACGTCCCATGGATAAGAACCGTATCGAAGGTACCGCCAAGCAGATCAAGGGCTCGGTCAAGGAAGCCATCGGCCGTGTCACCGGCGACAAGAGCACCGAGCTGGAAGGCGCCGCCGAAAAGAATATCGGCAAGGTCCAGGCCAAGGCCGGTGAAGTGGCTGACAAGGTGCGTGACGCTTCGAAGTAAGCGTTGCGTGAGGGTTTGCGAGGTTGGAAGAGTGCGAGAGTTGGCGCGATAAGTTGATGGTGCGACGAGTTGCAGGCGGTAGCCGAACAGCAGCTTGTCGACGCCTTGGATCAAGTAGCAGTGTGGTTGTGCCAAGCAAGAGCTAAGGCTGTTCCAGGCAAGAGCTTAGTTGGCTGAATCGAGTAGCAACTTGATTGGCTGCATGAGGTGTCTGGATGGATGATGTGTCTGGATCATCTGCTTGCTACGACGGATTATCTGCTCGTGTCGACTCGCGCTACCCATTAACTCGCATTGCGAAGCGTTAAAACGCTGGACACCCTCACCACCAAGCGCCAGACAAACAACGACGCCCCGACTAAATCGGGGCGTCGTTGTTTTTATTGTATCCAGTCAAAAACCAAATGACCTGACCAAGCGAAAACCAGCTAACGCACGCTCGGCAAGCCAACCAAAGCACGTACAGCCTCTCTTCTCCCTTCGGGAGAAGGTGGCCCAAAGGGCCGGATGAGGGTACGGGCGAAGCCTGATGCAACTGAGCCATCAAGTGTGGCCGTACCCTCACCCCAACCCCTCTCCCGCGGGGAGAGGGGCTAGTCAGCGCGTACATCCAACCCATCCGTCTGCGCCCTGAAGCAATCACGCCGTTCAACGCTCGCATCGCGCCACGGCCATCGCGCTGGTCTAGCGTTCGTATGCAAACCAACCAAAGCACGTGAAGCCACTCCCTTCTCCCTTCGGGAGAAGGTGGCCCGAAGAGCCGGATGAGGGTACGTGCGAAGCCTGGTGCAACTGAACCAGCAAGCGTGGCCGTACCCTCACCCCAACCCCTCTCCCGCAGGGAGAGGGGCTAGTCAGCACGTACATCCAACCCATCCGTCTGCGCCCTGAGGCAATCACGCCGTTCAGCGCTCGCACCGCGCCACGGCCATCGCGCTGGTCTAGCGTTCGTATGCAAACCAACCAAAGCACGTGCGGCCATTCCCTTCTCCCCTCGGGAGAAGGTGGCCCGAAGGGCCGGATGAGGGTACGGGCGAAGCCTGGTGCAACTGAACCACCAAGCATGGCCGTACCCTCACCCCAACCCCTCTCCCGCGGGGAGAGGAGCTAGTGGCCGCGTACTTCAACAAGCGCTGTCACAGCGCCTTCTTCCTGTGTCACGTGGTGCGCCTCAATGGTTGCTAGCGCTGCAACCATTGACGCGCGGCGCTGTTGTTATGGTTCGCCCGATGCCAGCAACTGTGCACTGGAAGATGACGCCGACGCCCTTACTCACACCGGCCGATACGTCTGCGCCATAAACCCACTTGGGAAGGTCTTGGTGCCGATCAGCGTGAGCGGCCGTGGTGCGGGCAGGCCATCGAAGATCGGCAAGCCCTTGCCCAGCACGATCGGGTACACGCCCAGCACGTACTCATCGACCAGGTTGTGCGCAATCAGACTGCGCGCAAACGCCGCACCGCCATGCGCGATGATCGGCTTGTCACCGTGCGCCTTGAGCTTGGCCACTTCTTCAGCGAGATCGCCACTGGCCACATAGGCCTGCGACCAACTCTGCGCGCCATCCTGCAATGGTGCGCCTGCCGCGTCGGCCTTTGCCTGCGCAGCCTGGAGCGCGGTAACAGCCGCTTCCAATACTGCTGCGCCCTGCGCAGAAAACACCGCCTTAGGGATCTGATTCATCGGCGGCGCAAACGGGGAGGTGGCCGTTAGCCAGAAAGTCGCCATGCCCTGAAAGACGCGGCTGCCCATGATATGCAGGCTGGCCTCCCACGCAGTGGCGACCTTCCAGGCGATCGCTTCCTGGTCACCGCTGAACATCCAGTCCACCTCGCCATCGGGCCCACTGACAAAGCTGTCCAACGACACCGACATCATCAATTTCAGTTCGCGCATTGCAGTTTCCTCGTGCGCCCTTGCAGGAGCGAGACGGTGGTGGGCGGCATACCAGCCTTGCAACAACGGCGACTGGACTGTACGGAATTCGACATGCGCGTGCATTGATTTGCCTGCGGCCATACAGACCCTCCGGCAGCGAGCGCGGCCTTGCGGCAGGGCTGGGACAGTCTTGGTCCCCGCTTCTGACGATCAAAGGAGCTTCGCTGGCATCTTTTGGGGTGCTGCCGCGTCATCTGTCCAGGCATACCTAATCGACTCGCGAGCGAGAGCAGCGGGCAGGCACCTGCAGTAAGCTCATCGCCACTACACGACCGCGTCTGATTGGGTCCCGTGCCATGCCAGCAGCCGTAAGCACCAGGCATTACTCACCTTCAACTCGGCGTCCGCGACCAACATTGCGATGCGCACCCATAAGGCGCATCCGATGACACACGCCGTACCAGCACCCATGCGACCCAGCACTGCGCTGGTGGTGATCATCGTGGCGCAGTTGCTGGGCACCTCGTTGTGGTTTTCGGCCAATAGCGCGGCCGACGACGTGATGCGGCAGTGGGGCGTGGGTGCGGCGGCCATCGGGTTGCTGACCATGGCCACGCAGGTCGGTTTTATCCTCGGTACGTTGAGCTTTGCGCTAAGCGGGTTGGCCGACCGGTTTGCGGCCAGCCGCATCTTTGCCAGCTGCGCGGTAGGCGGGGCTGCGTGCAATCTGGGCTTTGCGGTGTTTGCCAGCGATGTCACCACGGGGATGGTGTGGCGCTTTGCGGTGGGGTTGTGCCTGTCTGGCATCTACCCGATCGGGATGAAGCTGGTGGTGCAGTGGGCACCGCAGCATGCGGGCAAGGCACTGGCGTGGTTGGTCGGCATGCTCACGCTGGGCACCGCGTTGCCGCAGGGCATCAAGGCGGTGGGCGGCGCGTTGCCGTGGCAGACACCGATGGTGGTGGCGTCGGTGCTGGCGGTGATTGCGGCAGGGATGATCCTGCGCCTGGGGCAAGCTGCGTCTGCCCCGCGACGGGCGGGCGGCAAGCTGGCATTCGGTGCGGTGTTGCAGGCGTTTTCGCTGAAAGACTTTCGCGCGGCCACGTTTGGCTACTTCGGCCACATGTGGGAGTTGTATGCGATGTGGACGCTGACGCCGCTGCTGATCACCCGCGCCGGGTTGGCACAGGCGCTTGGGCTGAGCACGGCAACGCTGGCGTTTGCGGTGATTGCCGCAGGGGCGTTGGGCTGCGTGTTGGGCGGGCAGTTGAGTGCGCGCATCGGCAGCGCGCGCGTGGCAGCGGTGGCGTTGCTGATGTCGGCACTGTGTTGCCTGGCGTTTCCGTGGGTGGGTGCGCAGTCGGGCTATGCGGCACTGACGTTGATGCTGGTGTGGGGCGCCAGCGTGGTGGCGGACTCGCCGCAGTTTTCTGCATTGGCTGCACGCGCGTGCCCGCCTGCCATCGTGGGCAGCGCGTTGTCGATGCAGAACGCGATTGGCTTTGCGATCACGGTAGTGGCGATCGGCGTGACCACGCGGTATGTGGACGCGCTGGGGCTGCACATCGCGTGGGTATTACTGCCGGGCCCGTTGCTTGGGTTGGTGGCGCTGATGCCGTTGTGGCGCAAGCGGCCAGCAACTTCAGCGTGATGTGATGCCAGAAGCGAGCGCCGCGCGGTGTGGCGCAACGCCCTACACGGCAAGGGCATCGCAGTCGGCAGAAGTGGCGCTAGATGTCGCGCACACGGTTGAGGTAGCCGATATTTCGTAGCGGCATGCTTGCGTCGTCGTGGCGAAAGGCGCCAGAGACAGGCCCTGAGTACCAAGCGGACTGAACCACCCACGCCGGCAACGCGTGGGCTAGGATCGGCGCGGACAGGGGGAACACCATGGACAGGATCACCATCGGGCGCCGTGGCGCGCTGGCGCTGACAGCGCTGTGCATGCTCGCGTGCGCACAAGGCGCGCCGGCACAGAGCATGCGCTCAGCCACGGGCAAGACGAACAGCAAGTACATCCCGCCAACGCGGCAACCGTACAACTCCATGGCGCGCGACACCACGCCGTTCAATTGCGAGCAGCATCGCGCGCACCCGCATCCGGGCATGGTGCGTCACTGCCAGGGCATCGAGAACATGATGCTGCGTAACGAGGCGCGCAACCAAGGGCGCCCCGCTCCGTCGGATTCCATCATTGCGCTACCGGGCCTTGGCACGGCAGAGGCCAAACAGCTGGGTTACGCATGCGTAGGCGGGCAAGCCATGAAGCGGCTGCGCAATGGATGGGAGCAGGTGTCGGCTGCTGCGGGTGGGTGGCAGCGGTGTCAGGGTGGATAGGTGAACCTATTCTCCGCCAGCTCTGAACAAGGCCAACATCCGCCAAGAAACGGTGGCGCTGATCAGAAATGAAATCCCCACCGCTAGCACCGGCGCTAAGCGCAGTGGCGTACGGTTAAACCCTGACCACGGGAATGCCCGCTTGATCAGCAAGAACGGATATCCCAGCAAAACCGCGAAGAAAGTGGGATCCCAGCTGAATCTGTCGCCACGTGGCACCCCATTGACGACTACGTCAAGGCCAAAATAAAGCATGTAAGCAGCAAAGCCCATGAGTATCACAGCATGGACTTTGAGCACGGTTCCAAGCTTTTCCCGGCGAATGAAGGCCAGCACCGAGAATGCCAACGCAACGATCACGGCAGGCACAGACACATAGGCAAACGCAATCTCCTGCGCCATCTCCGGCACCTTGCCGGTACTCACCAACAGCAGGGCGCCCCCATGTGCGAGCAGTACAAGGGCGCACAGTGCAGAGTTTCCGCAGAGCATCGCAAAGGAACTGATGCTGTCCAGCCTATCCAACAGCGAGTTAAGAATTTTCACGACTACTCTCGGTATCAGTGCACCCTTGTGCCATATCCAACAGCTCGTCAGGACGTGGCGGGCGGAAAGAAACTGACTGTGATCCTACCTCAAGGTAAGCAGGGTGGATAAGTGAACCTCGCCGCGTTGTTTGTAGTTAAAGCGCTAGAGTCAGCGCAGCGGCGCGAGCGCGAAGTGTGGGCGAAGACAGCCACGCAGTAAATTGCTCATTTCTTTCACTGTGGCGCGCATAGACGTTGGAGTGAGCGATGTGATTTCGGAGAACGTATGTGTTGACAGCGAGAGTTAGCATCACTAACGTCGCTGTACCTGCCCCGGAGCGAGTCAGCCAAGAGAGCCAATCTCCCACCTTTTTTGTGACGAAGATGTTGGTCATAAATAGGAGCAGATGTGTGCGGCGCACAAACATTCTGCGGGACGTTGTGAAGCGGTTGCCTGGGCGACAGCGTCTCTGTTTGGCAACTCAAGCGCATCGCGAGATCAACTTCATGCTGATCACACCTTGTCGGCATTTTCCAAGTTCCATACTCCACGTCGATAACTCGATAAATCATGTCGTCCAAAGGCAGCTATTTCATGAGTAGGAACTAGATACGCGAGATAGCTGATGGCACTGCCAAGTTGCTAAAGTATGATCACTAGCCCGTATGGACGAATTGCTGATGAGGCCTACCAAAGTTGCGCTAGTCTCATTCTTCGTCCTCTGCATATGCTCGCTATGTGCATGCGCGCATACGACTACCAATCCAACCTCGCGACTTCCAGAAGAGCCACGCGCAATGACGACGCCTGAGATCTCAATGGTCAATCCCACGCTTAGCGCTTTTGAGATCGCTGAAAAGTTTTTGAAGTTGCTAGAAGGTTTGCAATCCAGAAAAGATCTGACCGTTGAGCGGATACTCGAAGTCACCGGGGTGTCTCTAAGAAAAGTTTCCTTCCCTTCCGAAAATCTTGAGTCATATATATATGGCCAGGCGCTTGGCAGTGGCTGGAGCTACTCATTAGAGCTCATCCCCGAGTCTCCCTCTCTGAAGCAGGGAATAAGCCTATCCTTCATTAACGAAGGTGATGACTATTCCAGCCTAGAAAGCAATTGCGTTGATTTCGAGAATTACAAGAATTCTCTGATAACCGCCGGATTCATCGATTCGCCTATATACGGTGAAATAGGTCAATTGCAAAGTTGGCGGCTTTCCAAGTTTGCGAAGGATGGGAGTGGGAACGATATTATTATCTCGATGGTTCCACAGAACCAGATACCTGGTTCGCCTGGTAGGCTCTGCGTCAAATCAGTTGGTACATTGAATTAATCAAGGATGGATGCTGATGGCAACTCCGAATCCACAACTTGAAGCGGCGTTAGCCCAGTTTGCTGGTTCTGGTGTAAGCCAGTATCAAGTTGCCCAGTTGCGTGGTGCGCTTGCAAAAGATATGACAGGCAATCGGCGGTCAACCATCAATGCCTCACCGTTTTTAGCCAACGAGCTTAAAAATTCTGCGGCTCAGATCGATCAATCGTACCCGTATAGCCAGGGGAGAGCACAGTTTGAGGACTTTGGCTTCCTAAGGCTTGGTGTAGCGGCTGAAGGTACTTACGGCGGCAGCAACAGGCTCATGAGTTTGCAACTGCGAGGACTTCATGCCGGCTTGGTAGCTAATCCTTACCCAGCCTTCTATGCTCAACAATTCATCTCTTAGGATCCGCTGATGCGCTTCTCCCGAGTCGCCCTGCTCTTCCTGACCGCACTCCTTGTGCCTGCATTGGGCGCTTGCACTCATACAGCCCCCCAACCCTTGAAGCCGCTTGCGAAGGAGCACGCTGACATGACCTTGCCTGAGGCCGTCACGGCCGACAAAATTACGCTAAGCGTTGAGGAGATCGGCAATCGGTTCTTGAAGCTGATCGAGGGGCTGGACTCTCGTGATGACCTAAGTCCTGAACGCATTCGGGAAGTCATGGGAATCACGCTTAAGAAGCCAGACCCAGGAAAACTGGCGGTGGGATACTGGAGCGTCGAGCTGGCAGATGGGTGGCGATATGCCTTTACTTACGTGCCTGAATCCCCTTCTTTGTTAAAAGGGGTCGATCTGACATTTCAAAACAGTGCAGATGATATGGCAAACATGTCTGCGATTTGCGGGCTGGATTTCAATCATTACGACAAAGCGCTCCGAGCAATGGGTTTTGATGCGTCGCCCACGTACGGTCCGATTGGTCAGTTAGAAGATTGGCGCTATACAAAGCTATCTAAAAATGGTGCCGGGGGGAATATCGTCATATCAGTAATTCCTCAAAATTTGAATGGCCGCGAACCCACGCAACTTTGTGTCAAGTCGGTTGGCACATTGAACGGGCGCTAGGTCACTCAGGAGAATAATACATGGCGAAGCCAAGCCCACAGCTAGAAGCCGCGCTCTCACAGTTCTCTGCTGGGCAAGGCGTCAGTGGGGACCAAGTAACACAGCTCCGCAATGCGCTAGCTTCCGATTCCAAGTTGCTAGCTCAGTTTGAACAGCAAGCGCAGGCCGGGCAGCTTCGTGGTTTTGCTGTGCAAGCTGCGAATAACCCGCAGCCGAATTTGGCAGGAACCTACGATAAGCAGAGTGGGGTCATTACGCTACCTGCGGCAAGCTTGCAGCCATCTGGTACCACGGCAACAGCCGATTTGAAAAGCGTCTTGCAGGTTCAACAGATGTCGGTGTCATTCGCACACAGTACCTATCAGGACTCAGCCAGGAACTATCATCCTGTCACTCAGGATATGCTCGACAATCTTCAGTCGAGTATCAACAAATCGCCCTATCTTGCTGACGAAATCAAGAAAGCGGCTACGACTATCGATACATCCGATAAGAGTAAGCCGCAAAGAGCTCAACTTGAAGGCTTTGGGTTCGTTGGGCCTGACGTAGCTGCGGGAGGGACGTATGACGGAAACCAAAAGGTCATGAACCTACCAACGATTGGGCTGCAATCGGCATCGCCCTCTACTCCGGGCGGGCGCTTCAACCCACAAGATCTCACATTCGTCTTGGGCCATGAAATACAACACAGCTCTAATCACAAGGCTAAGAATCAAGCGACAGCACAATTCTTAGCTGATGTTGATCGTCAAGCCAAGGTCGCCGGCCCGGTACACGACTATACCGATGAGCTGGCGGCGTACATTCAGGCGGGGCGGGAGGACGAGGCAAAGGCAGAGATTGCGGGTTGGAATGCTTTGCTGAGCCGCGAGAAACAGCTTAATCCCGCTGCAAACGGCTTGGACTTGATGATGGCCGCCCGAACCACGAGGCAGATGGACTTCATATCAAGGGATCCTGCGAATCCAGCAGGAGCGATAGCGAAGCCGAACCTCGCCTTCAACCAAGACGGCAGCCTTTCACAGACGTCGGGAAACATCGCGGCGATGGGGCAGCATTATTTTGATCGGCCTTCACCGCTTTACGCACAGCCAGGTCAACGCCCGGTGGGTATTGGCGAGCACCGCAATCAAGCCGGGCAACTGCAGCCCACTGCGGACTACCCCAACTACTACGGCACTTGGGCCGTGGAGCAAATCCTGCAGGCCGAAGATAAGGCGAACGTGCTGTATCAAGGTGCCCGCCCGAAGGTGACCATCGATATGGCGGCGTTGGGCTTGAAGGAACACCTTATCGAAAACGAAGGCCTGGACCGAGGCGCAAACAAGACGCCGTTTCCGTATCACGACAGCAGCACCGCGCCGCCCACCTTGCACCATTTCGATCACACCCAAGATGGCAGCGTGCGTCCGTCGCAGGACCACACCTATGTGCCCGTGGTACCCAGCATACCTGCGGCAGCCGGCCCGCGTGGCCCAGACGATCCCGCACACCCCGACCACACCATGCTGGAGCAGATCCGCAATGGCGTCCGCAAGATCGATGAAAGGGTGGGCAAGCCCTACGATGAGATGAGCGAGCGCGTTAGCCGCAGTCTGTTGGCCGTTTGCAAGGACAACCGCGATGCCTATCCGGGTACCGGCGACCGGTCGCTGGCAGACAATGCGCTGAGTCGCGTGGACCATGTAGTGATGGGCAAGACGGGCAACGTGTTTGCGGTGGAGGGGCGGCTGGATGACCCTGCGCACAAGCGCGTGCATGTGGACATCGATCAGGCGATCCGTACGCCGGTCGAACAGTCTGACCAGAAGCTGCTGGCCGCCAATCAGACCATCGCCCAGGAACGAGCACTTGCCCAACAGCAGGAGCTGGCGCGAGGGATGAGTGAGCCGAGCCAAGGCGTGCACACGCGGTAGCGCTTCAGGTCACCACGGCCTGTCGAATGTTTGAGCTCATAAGCATCTCTGGCAACCCTAGAGCAGGCGCGAGTAAGCACCGATAAGCAGTGACCATGGCGGGTGAGGAGACCTCGCCAGACAGCACGCTTGACCCTGCCAACCGGCCCCCGCACACTCCGACGCGGAGCCTAGAAACTCTACACAGACAGCGGCACCCACCTCCGAGAATTTGGTGGGTTTTTTGTGCTCGGCCATCTGGCTTGGCATGGCTCGGCGTTCTTGCGCCGGGAGGGCGGCGAATACAACACCCGCAAGGGGAATAAGCCCGCCGGCTGTCTGCGGTTTCTAGCCTCCCGGCATCCCGCTGCGTTGTGCAGCGGGAGCTGCCTCACGGCAAGGGGAGCGGCATGCACAACGAACCCGGCTACTGGATGTCCGAAGGCACGCAATACCACCTGCTGCGCGTGCGCGATCAACTGCGCCTGCTCTCCATTCTGGCCACACCGCGCTCGCGCGACGAAGGCACGTTGGGTACACCGGCGATTCCACTGCAGCAATGGGCGCACTGCCTGCAACACCTGGCCGAGCAAGTGGACGATGTGCTTGGGGAATTGAGCAACGCCCCCTAAAGCTGCGCTTGTCTCGGTCAGCGTGTCGGCTCAGCAGCCGATAGGCTGGCCGGTTTGGACGTGGGCGAGTACCTTGGCTTGTATCAGCGCGCCGCGCCGGCATACAAGACAACTATGACTAGCTTTCGCTCATTCATGCTGCTGCTTTGCTTGGCACTTACCTCGGTGCTTTCGATCGCGTGCACTCGGCCGTCTGAGAAAGCGAGCGATCTGCCTGCTGCTCCATCGCCCACACCCGCAGCACGTTCTGCGCCAACCACCGTAACGAAGAATGCCGCTCTCGACATCCAGCAGATTGAAGCCGGGCTTTTGAGATTTGCAGCGTCGCTTGAACAACCCGGCGACATGAGCCACAAGCGGGTGGAGGAAATGCTTGGCATCAAATTCGACCCGCCGAAGGATCTTGCGGTGTCACGGCGTGTGCTGAGGAGCCTTCCTCTGGCGAACGGCTATACGTTGTATGTGTCGCACAGCCCGGAGAAAAAGGGGTTTTCCTTTATCAACCTCCTGATCGGCTTACCAGACAAGCAAGACCCTACGCGGATCCTGGCTGCCACATGCGTTTGGGATGCTGCTGATTTTTCTGCAAAGCTTGGGGCCATGGGTTACAAGCGCGGTGGGCAGCGCCCATTCCAGGGCGGCACTCTTCGGCAACATTGGCGCGCCATCCACAATGGTGCGCAAGGCTTCTCGGTTGCCTTGCTGATTTACGAGACTACGGCTAACGGCGCAAGCCGCGAGTGTGTGTATGGCGTACAAATTGATGGAGGTGATGCGTGACACCTGTTGACCTACGGATTGAGCCATTGCTCTTGCAGATGAGGAAAGACCCCAGCCTTCCCAAGGAGGCTGAGGCTTCCATTCGGCAAGCCATCTCCGAATCGCCGTATCTATCTAATCTGTTGGGAAATGCGATCGAGAACGGGCAGATTGGTGCCATCGCCGTCTCCCATGGCCAACAGAATGCGGGCCACTTTCAAGACGGCAAGGATGGCAAGGCAGGCACGCTCAACATCAGTGGATCGCTTTTTCAGGATTGGCAAGGCCGTGCACGGACCGACCACCTCACAGAAGTATTGGGCCACGAGACGATGCATGGCGTGCTGGCGGAACATCGGGCCAACGCGCTGACTGAGTTCGGCAGGACCATGGGCGACAAGATGCAAGACGCCCACGCGCAGCGAGAGAGTCAGGTAGACCTCACAGAGCCGACGCGTGTTTATCTGGACAAGACGCGGCAAGACGAGGCCTTGGCAGAAATCTCGGCGCTAAGAGCACTCAACAGTCGCATCAAGCACGAAAACCCCCGCATCTCCGCACAGGATGCCGAGGGCATGCTGCTGGACCGCTCTGTCACTCGCTGCGTAGATAAGCACGTGACACCCCCAGCGTTTGCCGAAGGTCTTACCTACGAGGCGCTGACGACACATGACCAAGCGCGCGGGAAGCCGCTGACCCGTGCCGTAGAGCAGTGCTTCTACGACAGTAAAGGTACGCTCGGGCCGCATGGAGATTCCGATTACCGCAACTACTACGGTGTCAGTGCGATCAGCCACATCGCGAAGAACTACGACCATCTGGCTCACGATCGGCAGCCTCCGGAAGTTCGCGTCGACCTGAAGTCGCTCGGCCTGGACCCAAGGCAGTTGGAACGCAACGGGCTGGATCTAGGGTCGGCATCGACCTTCACCCTTGTCGATCTGGGCAAGGACGGCTATGGCATGGTCCAGCTCAAGGAAACCGGTGCACGCAGCAACAGCACGCCAAACCTTGCGACGCCAGCTGCGCCTGACCCCTCACTGACACCTGCCGACGCAGGTCATCCAGACCACGCGATGCATCAACAGATTCGCAGCAAGGTTGGGCAGCTGGACGCCGCCAATGGCCGCACCTTCGATGCAACCAGTGAACGGATGACGGCCAGCTTGCTGACTTTGGCCAAGGACAATGGCTTCACCCGAGTGGACCATGTATTACTTAGCGAGAAGACCAAGGACTCGCCTGCCGCCCAGAATTTGTTCGTCGTACAAGGCGAGCCGCAGGACCCGGCCAAACTTCGAGCGAACATGCCGACGGCTGAAGCAGCCCAGCGACCTGTGCAAGAGAGCTTTGCCCAATTGGAGACGGTAAACCAGCGCTTGACGCAGGAGCGTGTGCAGGAACAGTCGTTGGAGCAGCAGCGTTCACAAGAACCACAACAGCGTGGTCTAGCTCCGAATTTATAGCGAGAAAATATCCGGTTTAAATTTTTACATACCCCCGCGTACAGTTCTGACAAAAATACAGTTCAATTTACTTGGCGGCTACTGAGATCGGATGATTTAACAACACCAGGAGTCACAGATCGTCTTCATACCTTACTGGAGTCACGGCACCTAACATGATTAGGGCCGATGTCGGCAATATCACTTAAATCCCCGCAACCAGCTATACTCCAATCTCGGCCGTCCTCGCACGGTAATGGACATAGAGCTTGAGCATTCGAAACTCTCCCTGGAATAAGTATCGAGCTTACCGTGACCAAGCGGATAGCTTAGGTCAGATTTTTACTCCGCCGTGTTTAGCGGATCGCTTAATTGCTAACATGGGGGGAACTTTGGGCAACAAACCTCAGGTTCTAGACTTAGGCGCGGGTAGAGGTGCTTTGACCGCAGCAGCTTTCCGAGCTCGACCTTTGGCGCGAGCTCAAATGGTAGAAATAGATCCAGAGCGTATTCGGGAGCTGCACTTAATGGAGCTAAAGCACGTAGAAGTGCTTGAGGCAGACGCTTTAGCAATACCGGGCAAAAATCTGCGTGATCCTTCGGTTGTTCTCTCTAACCCTCCCTTCGGCCACAGTAGGCTATACAAGGAGATAACCGAAGATCTCAATAGTTTCGGACTGAAAGCTCCTTCAACGGGAGGGTGGACAAGGACAGATGCAGCGTTCGTTGCTAAGGCTTGGTCTCTAACAAAGATAGGCACCACTGTAGGTTTCATCACTGCAAGTCCCATAATGACCGACCCTGCATTTCGCTCCTTTCGCGCGTACCTGCTGTCTAGGCTTCGCGGTGCGATAGCTACACGCTTACCAAATGCGGCATTTCCTGGTGTCGAGGTTAGTGCGTTCGCATTGACTGGACAGAGAGCAGTATGTAGACAACGGGGAGTGGTTCTGCAGAGCGTAGATATGAAGGGCGATGTTTACAACGAAATCGAAGTTAGCCTTGAAGATGCAATCGTCAGCTTAGATATTAACTATCATCTAGCCCTGCGGAGTCTTCAATTAGACACAAGCCTACTTACCAGCACTTTAGGCTCGATTGGCTGTGTCTTGCGTCGCGGCAGCCGCTCACAGGCTCAGTATAGAGATTTGGGATTCAGTGCTTTTCATACATCTAGTTTCGAATCTCCTCGAACCAGCATCACATTAAAGGGCGCACGCTCTGGTTACAATATAGCGTGTACGGGAGATATTCTTTTACCGAGAGTTGGAACACGCTGCCTAGACCGACACGCTCGAGTTATCAGGGGAGCGGGGCTTTTCACGGATTGTGTTTACAGATTGGCAGCACCGGATAAGCACAGATCCCTTGTATGGGACACACTTTCGAGTAACTTCGGCGTGGAGTGGCGGCTGGCAAATGCCCTGGGCAGCTGTGCCAAGTATCTGACTATTGACGCTTTACTTAACATGCCAGTTAATATTAAGAGATGAAGCCTGACACGTTAACTAGATGCCATGAGCCGACTCCGCTGCTTCGGCCGCTCACTCGCTGCGGGTGATCGTAGAATAAAGAGGTCGCCCGATCACCTTGGCGTGTTTCGAGTAAGAATAATGCTGCGCCAATTGCGTGCGGTTTGGTACCCAAGGGAGATACGTAGAAAATTGAATGCTCGCTAGCAGAAGAGGAGTATAGCCGCCAAAGCATTCTATATGCGTCCCGAATGCTGCTCGCTTCAGCGTAATAGATGCCGCCGGCAGTAACACCAAGATCTTCTAAAGCAGGCAGATGCGCGTCTATTGTAGCTAGCTCCCAACCCGGGATGAAGGCTGGCACGCCCGCGATAATTGCGAAAGAAGTTGGGCCATTCTTTTCATAGTTTCTCTGTTCGAACGCGTTGAGAACGCGACCAGCTTCAAAACCGACAAAAAAGACATGATTGTTTCGGCTTCTTTCGTCGTACTGATGCATAAAACCGTGCACGCCACAGAATTTCTGATTGAGTGACAGCTTATATTCTTCCTGATCACTAGCCTCCTCGCGAGAACGAGAGGCCGTGTATTCAGCAGGCTCGACATAGAGAATCTTAACACTGTCCAATCCTGCGGTGTGTAGCACCCTGAGTAAGACGAGAAGCTCAGCAAGACCAAGCGTCGTCGCCTCCAGGAGAACGTGATTTGCATTTGAGTCACGAATTATTTTTGCTATCTCCGGCGGATGCTTAATCACTCCATCAATCTTGTAAGTTGAATTATAGACGTCGACCTCGAACTTATGAACAGTAGTGCATGAGCCTGCTACCGCCTTGCAAGCAGCAATACCTCTGTCATCGACAGGTTTCCCAACGAAAGCAATTTCATAGGACTTGAGAGATGGGCACTCAGCCTCGACCTTGGAGTGAAAGAGCAATTTCCCTTCGTCAGCCACACTAAGCTCCTTCGAACAGATCGCCCATTTGTTGCGTTCCACGTGCACCCAGCTCTTTTACTAGCTGAGCCCGCGCCTCTTGCGTGCCTTCAAACATTATCTGCAATTGCTCAAAACTGATAGTAATACTTCTTTTTTTTCTAAAAGAAATTTGAAAATGTGGTGAAAATATAGGATTTAATACGTAATCAACGCCGTATACGCCCTCGTCTTTCATTTTTGTCTGAGGAACGAGGTACAGCGCTGACCATTTTTCTGCTTCAGTCAGATAGATTCTGAGAGAGTCCGTAAGATTTCCTCGAGCAACAGTAAAATGATTAATCTCTGGCTCACTCTGCCGTTTCTGCCTATGTCGTGCACGAAAAACTGATCCGAGCGTTTCAACGAGCGTGTAAAGTTGGGGGCCATATGTTCCTCTCCCATTGATCTTTTTCAGCACTGTCTCGCTAGCTTCTCGCATCGCTGCAGCTTGGATCTCAGCATCAACTACAGGTAGCGTCGACTCTTCCACTGGATATTCTTCGTGATACTTCAGGAAGATTCGATGAACCAACTCAAGTAGATGGCGAATGTTGTGCTTAGCTATTAGAACTACAGCATCGAAGCCAGAGAAAAGAATCGAATTTCTGCGCCCTATATAGATTTGATTCACGCATCCAAAGAGATTGTTGCCAATTAGATCGCTACCAGACGAGAATCGCCCATTCCCTCCTTTCCGTAGATGCAAGAGTTCCTCTAGGATTTTATGAGGATCTTCCCGGTCTCGTAATAAAAGCGCTGGCATAATGACGGATGCCTCAGGATGCAAATCATCCAAAAAGGAGTCCACGTCAAGACTGCTACCACGGGTGTTCAGTGCTTCCACCACTCGTTCGCGCAATATAGCTCGTAGTTGCGGAGTAGACATAATCCGGACCGCTGCTTCACTTTCATTTACGCGGGGTAGCATCCGTTCAGCCGCTAGAATTACGCTTCGACCATAATCATCGGCTTCTGGGCCATAACGCAGAACGAGCTTGTCGGGCTCCCTTAGCACTTCTGGGGAAATAGGAAGCAATGCCGCTAAATCCTGACGGTGCTCTGCAAGTCGAAAAAGTAATAGCTCCGCGGCGAATTTATCGAACCCCTTTTCTAGCTTTTTTTCAATATCAATCTCATTGTAGTCGCTGATAGCCTCAATTGACTCGTTGCCCAAGGTTTCGCGGGTCATCCATGCATTACGCTTCATCGCTATGTTAAAAAGCAATGGAGCTTTTCCGTGCTTCAGCAGGCCGTTGATCAACTTCTGTTGTTCAACCCTCATGTTCTCGTACTCATCGACGAAAACAGCAAAAGTCGAGGATGAAAGGTAAGGCAATTGATCACGCAATGTTTTCACGAGCTCCAAGAGGAACACGGTACCTGGAAGCATCAATGGGCGCTGTACGCTATCAAGGTTGTTTATCCACATGGCTAATCTACGTTGCCGTTGAACCAGCGACTTGAGCAATTCTTGGGGCTTGACCCCTAGTTCTGGATCAAAATCAAGAAGTGCGCTTAGATCAACATTATCAATTCTTCCGAAGATGCTGTTACGCAATGCACTTGTATTCAGAAGAAGAATGGCTCGAATAATCTCAGCACCTAATTCACATGAGAGAAGATGCTCAAATGCGGATCGCCAAGTTGCATCATCTAGCCCAGCACCAGCAAAGGAATTAAGAAAATTAGTATCTGCCCGCCAGTAGAGTCCTATATGCTGCAGATCATTCTCTCCCAGCAATGGCCGGCGCACAGAGAACTGACTCGGATAGCAAAGGTACTTTAGAAGAGTGGTCTTCCCACACCCACGCCCGCCAACTATAACGAAAGCTTTTGTTTGCTGCTTTATTGTAAGGCTATTATAGAACGGCGGAACAATGAACGAGGCCCAATTATCATCGGCATGCTCTTCACTACGATTTTTGGAGAAAGCCTCAGGGATTGGTTGCATTATATCATCGCTCTAGAAGGGGGACCCAAGCACCACGTGCTCCATACCAAAGCAGTGGCAGAGAATTATTGGGTGTTCCGTGTTCGAAGCCGATAGTTAGCGCTAGACCGCCTGAGCCCAGAGCTCCGACCGATGGAATTAAGTTTCTGGCGGCGGCAAAATCTAGATACCAGGCCTCTGCATCCTTCGCTGATATGGTATTCGAGGCAAGACGCTTCCAAACTTGTTCTGAGAAAAATCCATGATTGCCGCTTAGCTTCTCAGCCGTTATGACTTTAACGTAATTTGCTTCATCCCTTACTGCTTTAATTCCGGCTTCATGTGCCACCGCTGGAGCATAAATAAGCTTGACGCCAGCTCTTTCCTGAAACTTCCAACGCTTAAGGAATTTAATAAACTGTGTGCCAGAACCTAGGATGTCATCAATGAAGATGATTGTTTTTGCTTCCACTGGTACTACCCACGGCCAGTAAAAATGCGTAGCTGCTAATCCCAGCGCCTTCTGGACACGCCTAAGAACTAAAGGACCAGATTTCGTTGGCGGGTCACTATCCCTTATCACCGGCACAAGGCATATACCGCAATCTCGCCGCTCTCTCAATATCAACGCGAGATGTCCATCGTGTTCTTCAGGGAAACATGCCCTGTTTAGCTCACCATAGAAGATCGAAGCAATCGACGAGTCAAACTGCGAATCAGTTCGGAAAATAAGTTGCTTGAGAACAGCGCTTGCAAAAAAACGTTCCTCCGGCGTAACGAATTGCGCTAGCCATCCCTCGAGCCGGACGGAAGGTATCGGCAAAAGATTCAACGCGCATAGTTGCTTGGTTCGATCATGCGTTGACTGAGCAGTCTGCAAAGCGTTTTCCGGAACTATCAAGGCCCCTCCTTAGTCACATTCGCTATTTTGCTATCGTTGCAGTTAAGTGCCAGCTTTAGTGAGAAAAACTCGCGCACGATGCTGGTGCACACATGCTGCTGCTTCAGTTGTTTGCCTTGCACATGCGTGCGGTGGCCTTCTCTACATAAGATGAGGTCGATACCGCCGTCGGGGCCGCTCAGGTCGGTTTCTTGCACGGCGCAGCCTTGGCGGCGGAAGGCTTCGCCCACCAGAAGTTCGAACTGGCGCCAACCGTTAGCGGCCAAGCTCTTTAGCGTGGTGTGGGTTTCCAGCAGTCTGCGGCGCTGGTAGTTGCCGATAAACGAAGCGGGCGCGGCAAGCAAGTACATGCCTAGCACCGTCCATGCGATGGCCGCGAACACTGCACTGATGCCTTGATTAAGCCTTGTGTGAGTGGGCCGTTTTGGTGCGACAGGAGCCATGGCATGCTGTTACGGATGGCGAAAAAAGCGCCAGCGCCCACAGCGAGACCAAGCGGCGATGGTAATGACCGCGTGGCTGTCAATCCGGTACTTCCCCATCTGGGTCTCATGCATGAAGCCCCCGTTCCAGTCTGCACACTACCGTTGTGTAGCAGTTTTGTCTGTGGGTACCCAACATTTTGTGCCAGCGGTGTCATGCTTAGTGCTGTGTGCATGATGTTTTAAGGCCGGCGGGCCACAGCAGTGTGCCAAGCCCATCACTGCGGCGACGGTTCGGGCAACAGCTGCCGCGCCTGGCCCCAGGTGAGCATGGCATCCAGTGCGGGGCATAGGGCCTGGCCCCATGGCGTGAGGCGGTAGTCCACCTGTAGCGGCACCTGCGCGTACACGGTGCGGAGCACCAGGCCGTCGCGTTCAAGCAGGCGCAGCTGTTGGGCGAGCATCTTCTGCGAGATGGCGGGAATCAGCCGCTCCAGATCCGAGTAGCGCTGCACTTTGCCGTCGAACAGGTGGAACAGCAGCAGCAGTTTCCAACGGCCTTCAATCAGTTTGAGCAGGGCTTCGACATCGCATGCGGCGGTGTCCGGAGTGTGCGGCTTTCCCATGGGTGCGTGACTTACCTTTGCGTGCGTTCTTGCGTCGGGTGATGCCGCTTCCGATCATGGCATACCGTTTCCACCAGACATCGCTGCCATGTCGCTTGCCCTGCCCCACGCCATTGCCTGCTTCTTTGCCGCCAGCAACGCCGGCGATGCCACCGAGCTGTTGCCGCACCTTGCCATTGATGCGGTGGTGCACGATGAGCGCCGCGAGCACCGTGGCGCTGCCGCCATTTCGGCGTGGCTGGCACAGACGCAGGCCACCACGCCGTATCGCGCGGTGCCGCTTGGCGCGCACACCCAGGGCGAGCAGGTGCGCGTCACTGCACAGGTGTCCGGCGATTTCCCGCAGAGCCCGCTGCAGCTGGAGCATGTGTTTCAGTTGGTGGGCGGCAAGATTGCGGCGTTGCAGATTCATTGACTAGGCATGCCGGCGTGTTGCGCCGTTAGCACGTGCCGGGTGCCCTGCTGCCACAGCAGTCGGTACTGCGTTTCGCCATGACGAGCGCTACCACTGCGCGATGGATGCGCTGTCGCGTGCGTGATCACCGGCAGTGGCGATCATCTTCTACAACCTCTCTCTCTTTTGGAGCCAGCCAGCTGATGCATGCCCTTATCGTTGTTGCCCATCCCGAGCAGCGCTCGCACACACACGCGGTGGCCGCGCAGATTAGCGAAGCGCTGCTGGCCTCAGGCGGGGCACATACATTTGAAGTGGCCGACCTGGCGCAGGAAGGCTTCGACCCGCGCTTTACGCAGGCCGATGTAGCGCTGTTTTCGGGGCAGGCCGGAGCGCCGCCCGATGTGGCGGCCGAGCAGGCGCGGCTGGATCGCGCGGATGCATTGGTGCTGGTGTTCCCGATTTACTGGTGGTCGCTTCCGGCGCTGCTCAAGGGCTGGATCGACCGCGTGTTTACGCTGGGCTGGGCGTTCGATGAAGACGCCAACGGCAAGATCGTCAAGAAGCTTGGGCGTCTTGGCGTGCATGTGGTGGCGATCGGCGGTGCGGATGAGCGCACCTATGCACGGCACGGCTACTTCGGCGCGATGAAGACGCAGATCAATCACGGCATCTTCGATTTTTGCGGCGCGCCGGTGCGCACCACGGAGTTGCTGACAGTGCCGGACCCCGCATTCCCGCAATCGCACTTTGCCACCGCGCGGGCGGTGGGTGAGCGGGTGTTTGCTGAGAGCGTGTAGCGAATGTTGCAGAGCGGCGTGCTGCGATCCTGCAGCCAAGTGGTCAATAGCCGATGTGTCTGCCGCCGCAGCGGGTTATTCAAACGGCCGCGGAGACGGTTGCCGGTTCTTGGCGTAAGTCTGGTACAGCCCTGCGGCGCGCTCGTCTGCGACGACGTTTTCGATGCTGCTCAGCCCTTTCGCGGCGATGGCCGACGACGCCTTGCCATCGCCCAACAGGTAGGCCAGGCGCAGGTACGCCGCGCTATCCACCAGATTTTTGTGCTCGGTGTCGCTGGCGTAGACCTCGGCCAGGCCGTAGTAGGCGTACAGGTTTCCGGTGGCTGCGGCCTTGCTCAAGATCTCCAGGCCTGGGTAGAAGCGGCCGCTCACTGCAGTCTTGGTGCCGTAGAGCACCGTTGCGGCTTTGTTGCCTGCTTGCGATTCGGCCTTTAGCTGGGCCAGGTCCATGCGGTCCAGTCGCGCGCGTTCGGCGTGCGAGGGGTAGCCGTGGGTCAGCAGCCACTGCGCTTCTGCCTGGGAGTTGGCCACCAACGGGCTGCTGATTGGGCACGTGTGTGCACCGCGCTCGCACAGGTACTGCGCTGTGTCGGCGCCGGTTGCAGCTGGATGGGCAACCGATATTGGTGTTGGGTTGTTTGAAGCGGCAGTGCGGTTGGCCGTGGCTGCGTTGCGGCCGAGCGCACTGGCGGTTGATGCGGCATCGGCTTGGGTGTGTTGCTGTGCGCGTGCGCAGCCGGCCAAGGCCACTGCAACGATTGCCGCGAACAGGATGCCGGTCGGTTTCATCTCACTCTCCTTGTGGATGCAGTGACGACGGCAGTTACCCATCATCGCCGCCATTGCGCGTTACTGACGAATGCGCACCTTGGCGTGCAGCGATTGCGTGGTCAAGACCGATGCAGCCACGCTGCCTGCGATCAGGCCGGTGCGCCACCGTCGCCATTGATCGCCCATTGCGCAGCAAACGCGCGTTGATACGCCGGCCGGCTTTCGCCACGGGCGACGTAGGCCTGCAGGTTGGGGAAGGCGTCCAGCAGGCCGGTGAGTTTGATGCGGATGAGCACGGAGATCATCAGCAGGTCGCCGGCGCTGAAGTCGCCTTCCAGCCAGGTGCTGTCGCGCAGATGGGCGCTCAGATGCTGCAGGCGGCGGTTGATGCGTTTTTGCAGCAGCGGCAAGCGCTCTGCCATCCAGGGCTTGTCGGCTTCCAGCAGCAGGGCGTTGCCCAGTTCCAGCATCGGCGGCTCGACGGTGTTGAGGGCGGCAAACATCCAGGCGATGGCACGGGCACGGGCGTTGTCGTCGTGCGACAGCAAGCCAGCATGGTGCTGGGCGATGTGCAGCACGATGGCGCCGGTTTCGAACAAGGCCAAGCCATCCTGCTCGAAGGTGGGGATCTGGCCGAACGGGTGGATGGCCAGGTGCGCCGGTTCCTTGATCGCACGGAACGGCAGCAGGCGCACCGCGTAGGGTTGGCCCACTTCTTCCAACGCCCAACGCACACGGGTGTCGCGCACCAGCCCCTTGCCGCCGTCGGGCGAGCGCTCGAACGCGGTGATGGTGATCGTCATGGTCGAAAGACTCCGTGTGGCCGGCGGCTGAGGGCCTAGCGTACGCCGGAGAGACGCGCGGCCGCTGCGGGCAGTGACTCGCCTCGATGACGCGTGGATCGGTTGTCTGTCTCGCCTGCGCTGGCGCCGCACAGGTCGCGGCAAGCGCCGCATCCCTACGCGTTGGTATGGCCGTGGCAGGTGCCCTCGGCCTGGCGGCGGCAGCAAGTGCCCGACCAGCCAACGCCCGCTGACAGCGCCGACCGCAGGCACGGCACGGCCCGCCCGAATCGTTTTGCACTGCACAACGGTCGCGCCCGGTTGCCCGGTTGGCGGGGTGTTTTTAGGCGTAAAGCGCCTGCGCCTTTGCGTAATCAGGCCGATTGAGACGTTTTGCCATCCTCGTCTCACTTACCCGTTATACCGTGCTCAACATCACACACTTGTGTGACGGAACGCACATTTATAGCCGGAAAGGAGAGTCGTCATGATCGATCAGGGACTGGGTTTGCAGACGCAGCCTATGGGGACGCGAGGTGCTGCAGGGCATGCATGGGCCGGGTTTTTCCGCAGCGTGGCAACACCATTTGGCAATGCCCCGCCGGGTCGCCTGCCACCCGCGCCCCGGCCAGACAGCCTCACCCTCAAGCGCCTGTTGCGTAAAAGCGCGCGCCGCCTGGTGCGGACGCTGCCCTGGCGGCATCAGGACCGGCTGTATTTCTTGAACACGTTCGGGCGGCTGCCCAATCTGTACCACCCCACCTGCTTCAACGAAAAAGTGCTGTACCGCAAATGCGTGCACGGCGATTACCCGCTGTATCAGCGCCTGGCCGACAAGGTGGCAGTGCGGCCGTATGTGGCGGCGCGGATCGGCCAGGCGCATCTGATTCCGATGCTGCTGGACAGCGCCAACCCCGACGATCTGCTGCGCCTGCCGCGCTGGGAGCAGACGGTGATCAAGGCCAATCACGGCGCGAGCATGGTGGAAGTGGTGCGCGATGAGCCGGACGCGGCGCAGCGGCAGCGCATCGTGGCGCGTTGCAAGGACTGGCTGCGCACCGACTTCTCCGACATGGAGCGCGAGATCCATTACCACAACATCCCGCCGCGCATTCTGGTGGAGCAATACATCGGCGACGCGCAGCAGGTGCCGGTGGATTACAAGTTCCATATGTTCCGGCAGCCGGATGGCCGGTTTCAGTACGTGCTGCAGGTGATCTACGGCCGCTTCGACACGCCCAAGCTGTCGATGACGTTCTTTGTGGACAACCTGCACACGCCGTTCCACCGCATCCGCGACGACGGCCGCTCACCGCCATGCGCACCGGCGCTGCTGGAGCAGGCGCTGGAATTGAGCAAGGTGCTGGCGAGCGACTTCGATTACGTGCGCGTGGATTGGTATATCCAGCAGGGGCAGGTGTATTTCGGCGAACTCACCTTCACTCCCGGCGCCGGCATGGTCACCGGCCTGGACCGCGGGCTGGACCGGATGATGGGCGATATGTGGGTGCAGCGGCGCGCACCGGTGGAAGCGCGATTGCCGGCATATGGCATGGGTATGCGGGTGCCGGTGCGGTGAGGCATGACCGCAGCCGCAGCACCGTTGCGATGACGATACAGCGCACCAGCGATGCCTGCAGCGTTTCGGTGCGCCATGCACAAGCGTTGCGGGTGGTGGTTAGTGATGTGCTGCTGTGCGCATTGCGGCAGCACGCGCGGAACGCACGCGATGCCGAGGATTCGATCGATCATGCGATCGCCGCCGCGCTGTATCCGCAATACCGGGCACCGCAGGCGTGCCTACCCGATCGGCTGGGCCACGCCTGCATGTTTGGCAAACTCGCCAGCGGCCCAGTCCAGAAACACACGCACCCGTGGCGACAGTTGGCGGGCGCGGGAATACAGCAGCGACACCGGGTTAGACGGTGGCGGTGTATCGCGCAGGATTTCCACCAGCGTGCCCTGTTGCAGGTCGTGGGCCACATGGAAGCGCGGCACCTGTGCAATCCCCAGGCCCAGGCGGATGCCGGCCAGATAACTCTCTGTGCCGGTGACGGTGAACAGGCTGGGTGGCGCGAACGTACGCAGTCCTTGCGCGGTCTGAAACTCCAGCGGGGTGATCACGCCGGTGGTGATGGAGCGCAGGCCAACCATGCGGTGCGCGTGCAGCGCATCGAGCTGCGTGGGCGTGCCGAAACGCAGCAGGTACTCCGGCGTGGCACAGGTCAGGCGTTCGAGCACGGCAACGCGACGCGCGACCAGTTCGCTGTCGCGCAGCGGGCCGTAGCGCAGCACGCAGTCGATGCCTTCCTCCACCAGATCCACCCAGCGGTCGCTCTCGCTCATCGCCAGCTGGATCTGTGGGTATTGCGCAAAGAACGCCGGCATCCCGGGCAGCAAAAAGTGACGCGCCAGCGTGCCCTGCACCTCCACCCGCAGCAGCCCTTTGGGTGCCACACCACGGAAGCCGCCTTCGGCATCGTCGATGTCGTCGAGGATGCGCACGCAGCGTTGATGGAAGAGCTCGCCATCGAGCGTTGGCCGCACCACCCGCGTGGTGCGTTGTAACAGGCGCACGCCCAGACGCGCTTCCATCTCGGCGATGACCTTGGTGGCGGTGGAGCGCGGAATGTCCATGTCGTTGGCGGCCGCGGTGAAGCTGCGGCGCTCCACGATGCGCACAAACAAGCGCATTGCAGCGAACCGATCCATTGCACCCTCTGCCCACTGTTCGGGCGCTGGAAACAGTGCTGTGCATTCTAGTGTGATTATCGCCGTGTCATTGCGTTGGATAGTTTCGCAACGCCGCAGCCCGCGGCTTTGACGGAGAACTTCCCATGACGCAGCAACACAAGGTCGCGTTGGTTACCGGTGCCTCACGCGGTATTGGCGCCGCCATTGCCCAGCGCCTGGCCGGCGATGGTTTCACGGTGGTAATCAACTATGCAGGCCACGCTGCCGATGCCGAACAACTGGCGCACAGCATCGAGGCGGCCGGCGGCCATGCCATCACCGCGCAGGCCGATGTCAGCGACGCGGCCGCGGTGGCGAGCCTATTCGATTCGGCCGAGTCCGCTTTTGGCGGTGTGGATGTGCTGGTCAACAACGCCGGCATCATGCAGCTGGCCACGCTGTCAGACAGCGATGACGCGTTGTTCGACAAGCACATCGCGATCAATTTGAAAGGCACTTTCAACACGCTACGCCAGGCCGCACGGCGGCTGCGCGATGGCGGCCGCATCATCAACCTATCCACCAGCGTGGTGGGGCTGAAGCTGGAAACCTATGGCGTGTATGCAGCCACCAAGGCGGCGGTAGAAACGCTGACGGCGATCTTGTCCAAGGAATTGCGCGGTCGCGCGATCACCGTCAACGCGGTGGCGCCGGGGCCCACAGCCACGGCGCTGTTCCTGGACGGCAAACCGCCGGAGCTGATCGAACGCTTGTCCAAGGCCAACCCGCTGGAACGCCTTGGCAGTCCGGAAGATATCGCTGCGGCGGTGGCGTTTTTGGCTGGCCCCGATGGCGGCTGGATCAATGGGCAGGTGCTGCGCGCCAACGGCGGCATGGTCTGAGCCGCTGTGGCACGCCGCATTGCGCACGCTGCTGGCTTTCCCATCAAGGAGCAATGACATGAGCAAACGCATTCTGGTCACTGGCGCGTCCAGTGGATTCGGACGACTGACTGCCGAAGCACTGGCAGCCGCCGGCCACACCGTCTACGCCTCCATGCGCGATACCGCCGGCCGCAATGCCGGTGTTGCGCAGGAGATCGCCGACTTGGCAGGTACGCGGCAGCTGGCCTTGCATGCCGTCGAGCTGGACGTGCAATCGCAGGCGTCGGCCGACGCGGCGGTGGCTTCCATCGTGGCCAACGCAGGCGGGTTGGACGTGGTGGTGCACAATGCCGGGCACATGGTGTTCGGCCCGGCCGAAGCGTTCACTGCCGAGCAGCTGGCGCAGGTCTACGACATCAATGTGCTGGGGACGCAGCGGGTGAACCGCGCGGCGTTGCCGCAGTTGCGAGCACAGCAGCAAGGCCTGCTGGTGTGGGTGTCCAGCAGCAGCTCGGCAGGCGGCACGCCGCCGTATCTGGCACCCTACTTCGCGGCGAAGGCGGCGATGGATGCGCTGGCGGTGCAGTACGCGCGCGAGCTGGCGCGCTGGGGCATCGAGACCTCGATCATCGTGCCCGGTGCCTTTACCAAGGGCACCAATCACTTTGCCCGTGCCGGTGCCCCGGATGATGCCGCACGCGCAGCTGCGTACGAGGCAGGCCCGTATGCAGGGTTTGGCGAACAGGTGCAGCAGGCGTTTGCGCGGATCGTACCGGAGGATGCAGACGTGGCCGAGGTGGCTCAGGCCATCGTGCGGGTGGTGGATACGTCATTCGGCAAGCGCCCCTTCCGCGTGCATATCGACCCGGCCGGTGATGGCGCCGATGTGGGCTTTGGCGTACTCGATCGCCTGCGTGCAGAGATGCTGCACCGTGTGGGATTGGGCGATCTGCTGGCACCACGCGTAGTGAGGTGATGGGATGCGGCAGGGGTTGGGAGCGCCTGCCGGCTATGCTCTGTTGCGCTGAGTGCGCTGAGTGCGCTGAGTGCGCAGATGCAACTGCGCGCGGCAGTGTTGCTGGTTGGGGTGCCGGCGTGGTGATGGTGCTCGCACCACGCCGGCATCCTTGCTGCAGCGCTGCAGTGAGCTGGCGCTTGCGCGGACTGGCGTTCGGCCATGCAGGCCTGACGTCGGATCGCGCCCGGGTGCGCTCCAATGCGCCAATCCAGACTTGGTGTGTTTCCTCAACGCTTACAAGGACGTCGCTGTTGTTCATCGGTTCGTTGCGCATCCTCTGGCCTTGGCCCTGGTTGGCCTGATGGCTTCCTGCAGCGAACCCTTGCACTGGTCCCTGCGCGCTCTGATTGGAAGCCGACGTCGTAAGGCGATCGACAGATCCATGACATGTCGATGCTATCGAGCAGGCAGGCAGACGCGACTGGTCGACGACAACGACAACGACAACGACAGCACGCTACACCCCACCCAACGGGCGCAGGCACAGCCAGATCGCATACCAATGCGACAACGCCCCGCCCAGCACGTGGGCGTGCCAGATGGCGCGGTTGTAGACCAGGGATTTGCGCACGTAGAACGTCACGCCCACGGTATAGAACGCGCCGCCGGCAACGATGAGCCAGAGCACGGCGCTGTCCAGGCCGGCGATCATCTGGTCGACCACCACGATTCCGGCCCAGCCCAGCAGCAGGTAGATCGCCACCCAGAAGCCCTTGGCGATGCCGGGCAGGCAGAGCTTGGCGAACACCCCGAACAAGGCCACGCTCCAGACCGTCAGGATCATGGCCCAGCGCCAGCTGCCATCGAGCGCGACCAGAAAGAACGGCGTGTACGAGCCGGCAATCATCACGAAGATGCCGGCATGGTCGAACTTGCGCAGCATCGGTTGGCGCAGCGGCGGGGCGAAGTTGTACGCCGCCGAGCAGGCGAACATGGTCAACAGGCCCAGCGCATACACGCAGGTGGCCAGCAACATGGTCTGGTTGGCGTGGGCGCGCCACACCATCCAGATGCCGCCGACGACGGACAGGAACAGGCCGGCGGCATGCACGATCACATCGGCACGGCGGGCAGCAGGGGTTTTGTAGTGCGGGGCAATGGCGCGGGGGGGCACGGACACGGCGGGTCTTCGAGGGGGAGGGCGCCCAGCAGCGTGCAGCGTCGGCGTGACGCGGTGGGGGCAACAGGATACCCGCTTGCTGAATCCGCTCAGTGAGGCAGGCTGGGCGGTTGCGCGCTGGTTTGACGGACACACGCTTCTCTGCCCGGACGACCACGACGATGGACTTGATCAGGACGTGGAATCTCCCCATAGCCCTGTCGCGTTGACTGCTGGGCTATCTAAAGAACCTTTCCACAACGCGCCCGCTTATTAAGGCATCCTTTAATAGCCCGCACTGGTAGTAAAGGATCCTTGCATGACACGTGTCACCGGCACATATGCCGTCATCAAGACGCATGACGAGACCGTACGGGCATTCGTTCCGGCTCCGCTCCCACCAGCTGCCCCTGTGCTGGATTCGGCTGCGTATCTGGAGCGTAATCGCCTTGCAGAGGTCGCACTGGCACGGCTGACGGGGATGGCGGGCCTGGTGGCGTCGAGCGAGTGGCTGATCTACAGCGCTGTTCGGCAAGAAGCGCTGTTGACTTCGCAACTTGAAGGCACGCAGGCCACCCTGACCGATGTCTTCGACGATGAGGCGGGGTTGGCGGTGACCAATGCAGACGATGTGGAAGAGGTCACCAACTATCTGCAGGCGTTCAAGTTCGTCCGCGAGCAGTTGCATGCGCCAACAGGACTGCCAATCTCGCTGCGCTTGCTGACCGAGGCCCACAGGATTCTATTGGCCGGCGTGCGTGGCGCCCACAAACTGCCGGGCAGCATGCGCACCAGTCAGAATTGGATCGGCGGGACCCGGCCTGGGAATGCCGCATTCGTGCCACCGCCGGCCGATCGCCTGGCCGAGGTGTTCGGTGATTTGGAGCATTTCATCCATGACACACAGCCCACGCTGCCACCGCTGGTACGGATTGCGTTGGTGCACGCGCAATTCGAAACCATCCATCCTTTTCTGGACGGCAACGGCCGGATCGGGCGGTTGTTGATCGCGGCCCTATTGGAAGACTGGCAGTTGCTGCCAGAGCCGTTGCTGTATGTGTCCGGCTACCTCAAAGCAAAGCAAAACGACTACTACCGGCACCTGTCAGCCATCCGCACGCATGGCGATTGGGAAGCATGGGTCGCGTTCTTTCTGGAGGCTGTGGAGGCCTCGGCCGAGCAGGCCCAGCGCAACATTGTGGCGATCGCCGCCTTGATCGCCGCCGATCGCAAGCGCGTGCTGAGTACCGGCAGCAGTACCTTGCAAGCGCTACGCCTCTACGAGTTGCTGCCCACCATGCCCAAGCTCACCGTCGACCGCGCCCAGCAAGCGCTGGAGGTTTCCTATCCCACCGCGCGCGCAGCCGTCACGACCTTGCAGGACATCGGTGTGCTGGTGGAAACGACCGGTCGCGCGCGCGGGCAGAGCTTCAGCTACCAAGCCTATGTGAACTTGTTGCGGGCTTAGAGCGACAGCGCACTGGCCCTCACGGCACCCGTTGCTGAATCCGCTCAGTGAGGCAGGCTGGGCGGTTGCGCGCTGGTCTCATACCCTGAGACACCTCCCCTGTCTCATGCCCCTCTTTGGGAGCCGCCGTATGCCTCCGTTTGCCCTCGCTCCCCGCACCGAAACCGCCGAACGCGCCCTGGCCACCACCGATGGCCGGCCCAGCCGCGATGGCGCGCTGCTCACGCAGCGCCTGGAACGGCGTTACCACGACCGCATCACCGGCAGCTTTACCCTGCCCGGGCGCGAAGGCCGTTACGCGCCGATTCCCGACGATGTGCCCAGCGCGCTGGCCGATGCCTTGCACGCGCGCGGCATCAGCCAGCTCTACAGCCACCAGGCCGACGCCTGGGCGGCGACGCAGCGCGGCGAGCATGTGGCGATCGTGACGCCCACCGCGTCGGGCAAATCGCTGTGCTACACGCTGCCGGTGGTGAGTGCGGCAATGACCGCCGGCGCCAAGGCGCTGTATCTGTTCCCCACCAAAGCGCTGGCGCAGGACCAGGTGGCCGAGCTGCTGGAGTTGAACCGCGCCGGCGAACTGGGCGTCAAAGCCTTTACCTTCGACGGCGATACGCCCGGCGATGCGCGGCAGGCGATCCGCCTGCACGGCGACATCGTGGTGAGCAACCCGGACATGCTGCACCAGGCGATCCTGCCGCATCACACCAAGTGGGCGCAGTTCTTCGAAAACCTGCGCTATGTGGTGATCGATGAGATCCACACCTATCGCGGCGTGTTCGGCAGCCATGTCACCAATGTGCTGCGCCGGCTCAAGCGCATCTGCGCGTTCTATGGCGCCAATCCGCAGTTCATTTTGTGCTCGGCCACCATCGGCAACCCGCATGCGCACGCGCAGGCCCTGATCGAAGAACAGGTGCATGCGATCACCGAATCCGGCGCACCCACCGGCGACAAACACGTGCTGTTGTGGAACCCGCCGGTGGTCAATGCCGATCTTGGCCTGCGCGCGTCGGCACGCTCGCAGAGCAACCGCATTGCGCGCATTGCGATCAAGAGCGGGCTGAAGACGCTGGTGTTCGCGCAGACGCGCTTGATGGTGGAAGTGCTGACCAAATACCTGAAGGACATCTTCGACCACGACCCGCGCAAACCGGCGCGTATCCGTGCGTATCGCGGTGGATATCTGCCCACCGAGCGGCGCGAGGTGGAGCGTGCAATGCGCGCGGGCAACATCGACGGCATCGTGTCCACCTCTGCGCTGGAACTGGGCGTGGATATCGGCGCGCTGGACGTGGTGATCCTCAATGGCTATCCCGGCAGCGTGGCGGCGACCTGGCAGCGTTTTGGCCGCGCCGGGCGGCGCCAGCAACCGGCGCTGGGCGTGCTGGTGGCCAGCTCGCAACCGCTGGACCAGTACGTGGTGCGACACCCGGATTTCTTTGCCGATGCCTCGCCCGAGCATGCGCGTATCGCGCCGGATCAACCGCTGATCCTGTTCGATCACATCCGCTGCGCGGCGTTCGAATTGCCGTTCATTGCCAGCGAGCCGTTCGGGCCGATCGACCCGCTGGTGTTTCTGGAAGCATTGGCCGAGAGCGAAGTGATTCACCAGGAAGGCGACCGCTGGGAGTGGATCGCCGACAGTTACCCGGCCAATGCGGTGAGCCTGCGTTCGGTGGCCGATGGCAATTTTGTGGTGGTGGACAAGACCGACGGCAAGCAGCAGATCATCGCCGAGGTGGATTATTCCGCCGCTGCGCTCACCTTGTACGAAGGCGCCATCCACATGGTGCAGAGCACCCCGTATCAAGTGGAACGGCTGGATTGGGACGGCCGCAAGGCGTACGTGACGCGCACGCATGTGGACTACTACACCGACAGCATCGACTACACCAAGTTGAAGGTGCTGGACCGTTTTGACGGCGGCGTGGCCGGGCGCGGCGACTCGCATCATGGCGAAGTGCATGTGGTGCGGCGCGTGTCCGGCTACAAAAAGATCCGTTACTACACGCATGAAAACATCGGCTACGGCCCGGTGAATCTGCCCGATCAGGAGCTGCACACCACCGCGGTGTGGTGGCAGTTGCCGCAGGCCACCTTGGGCAAGGCGTTCGCGTCCAAGCAGGATGCGCTGGATGGATTTCTGGGTGCGGCATATGCGCTGCATGTGGTAGCCACGGTGGCAGTGATGGCCGATGCGCGCGACTTGCAAAAGGCGGTAGGCAATGGCGACGGCGCGTGGTTTGCGGTGGCCGACCAGACCGGGCGCGGGCAACTGCGCGGTGTGGAAGAAGGCGAGCAAGGCGCGGTAGAACTGCAGCAGGCGTTCGTGCCCACGGTGTATCTGTATGACAACTTTCCCGGCGGCGTGGGCTTGAGCGAGCCGCTCTGGCTGCGTCAGGCCGAGCTGCTGCAGCGTGCGGACGAGCTGGTGCGCGGTTGCGATTGCACGGCCGGCTGCCCGGCCTGCGTGGGCCCGGTGCTGGCCGCGCATGAAGAGGGCAAAGGCGAGTCGCCCAAGTCGCTGGCCCTGACGGTGCTGGCGCTGTTGTTCGATGCCAATGCGCCGTTGCGCCATGCCACCCAGGTGGACGACGACTTGGCGCTGGACGTGCTTGCATGAGGGTGAGTGCAGACCGGCTGCGCTTGCTGCGTCGGCAGGCGGGGCACGCGGATGTGCGCGAGCCGGTGGCGGTTGCACACGGCGATGCAGCGCATGGCGCCGATGCCTTGCCTGCTGATGCCTTGCCTGCGGTTGCTACGGCCGGCGATGGTGTCGGTGGAGGGGCGGAACTGCATTCCAGCGCGGTTGAACCGCTAACCGGTGATACGGCTGTTGCGGGTGATGTGCGCATGGAAGCCGCACCTGTTATGCATGCAGCGGCGGCGCCGACGCGTGCCCCGGCAGTGCCGGTGGCTGGCTGCGATGCAGGCGTCAGCGCAGACCGCCTGCGTTTGCTACGCCGTCAGGTCGGTGGGCTGACGCCTGCGGCACGCAAGGACGATGCGGTGATGCCGACACGTGCGCAGCGCCAGCCTGCGCCGGGTCCCGCTGCTTCTGCGTCGCGCGCTTTGCCGCGCGAGACTGTTGCACCAAGCGCGCAGCCCGGCAGCGGAAGTGCTGTCAGTGCACCGCGTCCCCCGCACACCACACCGGCAATGGCACGCCGCGCGTTGCAGCAGCCGGTTGCCGCAGCGCCTGCGCGCGATAGCTCGGCGTTTGCCTGGGTGGACCACGATGTGCGTCACAAGCCGGCAGGCGCGACCGCCGATACGGCAGCGCGCGTGCCGGCTGCGCGCGCGGCACCTGCACTGCCCACATCCAACCCGGCACCGCAGCGACGCACCGATATCGCCGGCCTACGCAAGATGATCGGCCTGCGCGAGCGTGCGGTGTCGGCGCACACGCCGGTGCGCACGCCGTCCACCGATCGGCACCTGCCCGGCGACGAGATCGCACCGGGATTGCATCTGATCGAAGCGTTCCTGCCGCAGCCGATTCCATGCGAACCGCTCTCGCTGGCCTTCGCCAAACGCGAGGATGCGCTGCAGCCGGAGCACGTGCTGTTCTTCGACACCGAAACCACCGGCCTGGCCGGCGGTACCGGCACACGCGCCTTCATGATCGGGGTTGCGCAGTGGTGCACCGATGCCGCGCAAGGCAGCGGCCTGCGCGTGCGCCAGCTGATGATGTCCACCATGGCCGCTGAGAGCGCCATGCTGGAGTTGTTCTGCACCTGGCTCACGCCACAGACGGTGCTCTCCAGCTACAACGGCCGTTGCTACGACGCGCCGCTGCTGAAGACGCGGTACCGGCTGGCGCGGCGTGGTGACCCGATTTCTGCATTGGATCATGTGGATCTTTTGTTCCCTACCCGCCGCCGGTATCGCGGCACCTGGGAGAACTGCAAGCTGTCCACCATCGAGCGGCAGTTGCTGCGCGTGGTGCGCGAAGACGACCTGCCCGGCTCCGAAGCCCCGGCGGCGTGGCTGAGCTATCTACGCGGCGGCAGCGCGCGCAACCTGCGCCGCGTGGCCGAGCACAACCACCAGGACGTGGTGACGTTGTCGTTGCTGATGCAGCGGCTGGTGGCGGTGGAGGCACAGGAAAGAGAAGTGATTCCGTTGATGGAGTCGGTGTAGCGATCTGCCGCGAGCGCCGGCGATGCTGGCGGATCAGAGCGCATCAGATCTGGATATCGGTGATGCGGTGCGCTGGTGATCACGATCCGGCGACAAAAGTGCCCTGCCCCGTCACTTCTCATCGCGGTGCGGCTGCTTTCGCGTTGTTGCGGAGCGCAGCGAGCAGCATGCGCAGGTGGGCGATGAATCGTTGTGCGATAGCCGGCAGTCTGTCTTTCCGCAGCGTGTGCGCGATGGGCAAGATGCGGTGTTTCGGTGGTCAAGCCACGCAAAAGCGGCGACCCGAACGCTTGGCCGTCTTTGCGAAGAAGGCCGCCTTTTCAATGCAAAAGATGGGGCGCTGTCATATTCGTTTTTTTCGGCGGTCTTACAGTGCAGTTGCCGTTCCGTCCGCAGCGCTGGTTTCCATCGGCCTGCAGACCTAACCACTGACTCATGTGCAGCCTGCGAGTTCGCCGCCGTGCTGCGCTGTGCGTAATTGTCGGTTCGTCAGCTCGCCGCAGGAGCTGTCATCGACGCACACCAACGCACTGCGATGTGGCCGGGTTTATTGCGCACGTTGTGGGTTGAACCTGAATTTGAAGGATTGGCCGCATGGTTTCATTGTTGGATACACGGATCAGCCGACGTCGCCTGGTGGCAGCCGCCGCTGGTGCCTCGTTGCTGGGGTCCGCCCTGCCCGTACTGAGCGCCGCGCCACCGCCGGATGTGGGGCGCAAGTTCCTGCGCTCCCGTCAGCCGATGGCATTTGCCGGCAATACCTTCGTTGGCCACCTCGAACAACAGGGCGATGGCTACGACAGCTTCGACCGCGTGCTGGACATCTACCGCGAACTGCCCGGGCACCGCTTCGCGAACAAGTTCGCGCTGCTGCCGCCCAGCAGTTATCACGTGACCCTGCTGGGCGGCGTCAACGAGATTGACCGCGCAAGCGGGCCCTGGCCAAGCGATCTGGCGCGCGATGTGGCGTTGAGCGAGATCAATGCCGATGTTCTTGCGCGGCTGGCGCAACGCACTGCCGCGCCGTTGGGTGCGTGCCGCTTTGTGGTGAATCCGGCTGCGGCAAAGACCGACAACAACGACAATCTGCTCATCCCGCTGCAGCCTGCCGATGCGCAGACCGCACAGCGCCTGGAAACGGCGCGCCAGGCACTGATGACGCTGACCCGCTTGCAGCGCCCGGACTACATCAACTTCCAGTTTCATCTCTCGCTGGCCTACCTGTGCGAGACGCTCGATAGCGCAGAGCAGGCTGCCTATCGCGTTGCAGTGGGCGACTGGCTCAAGCGACTTGCGGCAGCGGGCCCGATCACGATCCCGCGCTTTCACTTTTGCACGTTTGCCGATATGGAGGCGTTTCGGACGGTGCGGGAGGTGTGAGGGCTGAGATTCGGGAGTGGGGATTCGGGATTGGAGTGAGGTGTGCGATCTCGCCAGTCCTCCGTGGGTGGTGCCTGAGAGCGGCTGATAAAACGTAGCGGGCAGCCGTGCGGTGTATTGGGAGAAAGCGCTCAGAACCGGATATACGGGAAGTAGGTGGTGCACCGCGCACCAGCCGCACTCAGCTGATGATGAGCGCAGTGGTTTTTTGTCAACAGCTCTACGGGGCGCAGTACAACGGCCAATTTTTCGCACGTGCGGCTTCACGCGTTTGCACTGATGGCAGTGGATCGGAAGATGCGATCACGCGACTGTGCCGCGCATTCCCACGTTAGGTTTCCAGAACAAGCGCGAGTGGAAGCAGATGCGGCGTCTGGAGCGCATCCGCAATTGCACGTGCCAATGGCGCGATCGTGACTTACATTGAGATGTGCAGATCTGCACCGCCGCCGCACAGCGGCGTGCTGTCGCGACGATTCACCGTGTGGCGTGCAACGACGGCACCCGCATTTACGGACGCGTCTCCACCACATCTGTGTGCATCTGCCAGGCGGCGAATTCCTGCTCGAAGTCTTCCAGGGTCAGCAGCCCCATGCAGGCATGGGCGCCGCTTGGCAGCACCTGCCCCGCGGCGAGTTTGCGCACCAACAGGATCGCCGCGAAACAGGGGATTTCCGGGCCATGCAACATCGCCGCGGTGAGGTCCCAACGCACGGTGAGCGGCTGTCCATCGCGCTCGCCGGTCAGCTCCACGCGCATGCCGCCCAGATCCGTGCCGAAGCGGTCGAACCAGCGCCCGGCGCGTGCGAACGCTGGCGCCAGACGCGTTATCGACACCGGCACACCGCGCTGGCGTAACCAGGCCAGCGCGGCCAGGCAGCGCTGCAGAAACGGCACCTCCAGCGCGGCGCGGAATTGAACGCTGCGCACGCCGGGGTAGCGCTGCGGCAGCAGGTCGTGGTCGGGCACATCGCAGGGCGATGCCAGCCGCGGTGCCAGCTGTGCAAATTGCACCCGCTGCGGCGATGCCCAGCCCACCACGGTCTGCCAACGGCCCTCCCTCCACCACGTAAACGGCGTGCCGCAGTACGACAGCGCCGCACGCACGGTGGCCAGCCCCAGCGGCGTGCCCTGCGCGGGCGCGATCACCATGCCAATGGCGTGCAGGGTCGACAAGCGCGGCAGCAGTGCGTCGATCACTGCACTGGACAGTGCGGGCAAGGTGCTGGCACCGCTGATCGCCACGCGGCCAGCGTGCTGTGCCAGGTCGTGCAACGCGTCCGGAAAATCGCGCACGAACGCGCGGCCGTCGGCCAGGTCGATGTAGTGCATGCCGGCCTGCAGACAGCTGCGCGCCACTGCATAGTCCTGGCCCTGGAATGGCCCGGCGGTGTGCACCACCACATCGGCCGCGGTAGCGGCCAGGCGCGTGGCGAAATCGTCGGCGGCACTATCCAGCCGGCATGCGGAAATACGGCCAGGCGCGGCGTCGGGCCAGGTCGCGGCGATCGCGCCGGGATGGCGCCCGGCAGCAATGACATGCAGGTGTGGCAAGGCGGCCAGCGCCCGCACGATGCGCGCACCGAAGTGCCCATAGCCGCCCAACACCACCACCCGGTACGTCATCGCCCGCTCGCCCTTCCGCCAATGCCCTGCAGTATCGGCGAACCGCGGCCACTGCGATCAACGCGTCACAGGGCTTGCCAGGCCGTTGCGGATGGCCTCACGCATGGCGTGCCGCGCCTGGCCGTCTGCACGCGCGCTTGCCGCCGCCTGTTGCGTGGCCAGATCCGCCTGCTGCGCGGCGAGCGCTTGCTGTTGCGTGGCCAATGCCTCGATCTGCTGCTGCGTGCTGCGCTGCCTGGCGGCGTTGGCCTGCTGCGTCGTGGACGTGGCCGGCCGCGCCGCAGCGGTGTCGCGTGCAAGCGACGCACGCGTCTGCGCCACGGCTGCGGCCGCATCACGTTCCGCCACGGCAGCCATCTGCATTCCCAACGCCGCTTGCTGCTCGCCCAGCCGGCCCTGCCGCTCGCCCAGCGCACCCTGGGCTTCGCCCAGCTGGCTGACCGGTGCGTACAACACGCGGATGCGCTGCAGGGTGGCCGCATCGCGCACCACGTAGCTCTTGCCACCGTTACGAAACCACAGCAGTGCGCCCGTGCTGCCAGCCAGGCGCCGCGCGCGGGCCAGATCCTCGGTGGAGCCGTGCATGAGCGCCTCGCCGTCTTGGATCAGCACGTACGCATCCTGGTCGGCGTGATCCGACAGGGTGAGATGGCCATACGTGGTGACGTCGCTGGTCGGCGTGCGCATGGATGTCTCGGGCGGTGTCGGTGCGTGCGGCGCAGTAGGCATCGCGGTCGCGGCAACTGCAGCGAACGGGGCCAATGCAATGGCAGGTGTTTGCGTACCGGATGCCGGCGCAATTTCTGGCTGACCACCTGATCGCGCGGCCAGACATGGCGTCAACGCGCTGGTGAGCGCAAGCGCCAAGAGGATCATCAGGCCAGCGCGCGTCAATGCAGGGGTGAGGTGCAGCATGGGAATGTCCTTGTGTGGATGAGGTTGGGCAAATCTTTCGTGTGATGCGGTGTTGCGCGTCGCGTCGTATTGCGGTGCTGCCGATTGCAGAGCTGCAGAGGCGAAGCGAATGCAGGGTTGGCATTGCTTGCACATGTCGTTGCTGGTGGCCCAATAAACACTGCTTGCCCTTACCGGTGCCGCCCGTAAACAAGCGTGGCGTTGCAGGCGTAATGCACTACCCGCAGCAACACGCTTTACGTCGTCGAAGACCGCAGCTGTACAGCAAGGCTGCGTCCACGCCGGTTCGCAGTTGCTGCAGCTAGCCAGTCACCCGCGTTGCCCGGCCACTGGCAAGTGCTTCGCGCAGAATGCTCAGCGCCTGGCGGGTGGCGAGCCGCGTGGCGCCGGCCTGCTTTCTGGCCAGCACGGCCTGCTGCTGCGTCAACAGGCGCTGCTGCTCCGCCAGCGCCTGTGTGTCGCTGGCAGCGCCCTGTGCCGGTTGCGTCGCTGTTGCCATAGACCCAGGTGTGCCGGCAGCGGCAGCGGCGGCGGCGAGTTGCGCGGCAAGCGCTTGCTGACGCGCTTGCACACTGTCCTGGGCCGCGCGCAGTTGCAGGCTGCGTGCATAGCCGGTGCGCAGCCGATGCAGCAGGCCCGGATCGCGCACGACGTATTGCACGCCGTTGGCCCGGAACCACAGCACCCAGCCATTGGCATTGGTGTACCGATGTGCGGTCTGCAGATCGTCGGTGGTGCCGTGCATGAGATGGCGCTCGCCCTGCAGCAGCACATAGGCATCGCCATCGTCCGGGATGTCCTGCGCGTCGCTGCCGCAAGTGGCTTTGGTCGATCGCGCGCCGGATGCGACGTGCCTTAGGCGTGGCGTCGAAAACGCAGGCGTTGATCTGGGCATCACTGCGGGAGAGATCGGCGCAGTGGGAGCTGCGGGAGGGGCGGATGGATGAGCCGGCTGGGCAGGCGCGGCCGGTGCTGGCGGTGCCACGGAAGTGGCTGAGGCCAATGGCGCCGAAGGGGCGACCAGCGCAGCACCAGATGCAAATGTCGAAGCCGCACGTGGCGCAGCACGATAGGCCGGCGCAGGCGCTGCGGGCGGTAACGGCATCGCGGCTGCGTTGGCTGCTACTGCCGGTAATGTTGCTCTGGCTGGTTCTGTTGTTGCTGCCGGTGCTGCCGGTGCTGCCGGTGCTGCCGGTGCTGCCGGTGCTGCCATCAGCATGGGCGCAGCGAGCGCGCCGAGAGCAAGCAGCAAGGCGCGGCGCAGACGCTGCTGTGGGAACGTAATCTGATGCATGTGCGATCTCCTTGGGGATGTGGGTGCCGCCGGCCGGTAGCGGTCAGGCGGATGGGGCAATAGCGAACACACGGCCACGGCGTTGCCGACGCTGGTTGCGTCGAGACGTGCTGAGTCGATGAGCGGGCGCATGGCCTGACCCGCGTGAGTGGGATGCGGTGCCTGGTGCTGTGCGCGATCACTGCAGTGGTCGCGCTGGATGAAACGGTCAATCGGAAGGAGCGGTGATGGAACGCCTGCACTGCCGGTACAAAGACCAACCGCTGGTACCGCCGTCAGGCACGGCGACAAGGTATGCGGTGCTGACATGCCGGCCGCCGCCGGCGCAGAACAATCAGTAATCAGCAATCAACGATCACCAGCTCCATGCATTCCAGGCACGGCGCCGCCCGCCTGGCGACTGCAGGCCATACCTCACGCTTGGGTGGTGCGCTACGCGTTGGATCTACTGCCGCGCACTGCCATGGCAATGCGCGCTGTGCTGTGGTGCAGGTCTCTAGTTGTCTTGGTCCGTGCCGGCCGCGGAGTGTTGGGTACGCGCGGCATTGAGGCGGTCCTGGCGTGCGGCTTCCTTGTCCGCTTCGGCCTGATGGCGGCTCAACTCGGCTGCCTGGCGCGCGGCGGCAACATAGGCGTATTGCGCGTTGCGTTGTTGCAACGCCACCTCGCGGATCTGCTGCGCCGCTTCACGCACCTGCTGCTGCGCGTCCTGCTTGGCCTGCTCCAGCTCGGGGCCGAGCGACTCCAGTTGCTCGCGTGCTTCTACCAATGCGTCCTGCGCCGCCTGCAGCTCGTCCTGGCGCATCTGTGCATGCATATCGCTCGCTTCGATGGCCTGCTGTGCGGCGGCCCGTGCCTCCACCTCGGCAGCCTTCGCGCTGCGTGTGGCCTCATCGATGGCGTCGCGTACGCTTTGCTGTGCGTCGGCATCCCAGCCGGTGGTGTCCATCTGCCAATTGTCTTGCGCGCCCGGCGCATCCAGCACACCCGCCAGCACGCCGTTTGCCGGTGCTGCAGGTGCGGCCGGTGCCGCAGGCGCTGCCTGCAGCTGCAGTGGAGCAGCGCCATTGGCACTGCGCGTGCCGTGCGACATTGCCGGCGATGCGCTGGCGGTGACCACGACCGGCTGCAGCGCAGGCGACGGCAGCGGCGCGGGCATAGCGACCAGACGCAGCGGTGCCACGCCCAGGACCGCCACCGCGACCAGCGCACGCGCGCCCCAGCCCGGTGTGGCGTTGGTGTTTTGCAACATGATCAAACGGCGCTTGAGGCTCAGAAAACTCGGCGACGCACTGGACACCCCAGCCACCGGCGCTGCAGAAACCCCAAGGCTGACCAGCAGGCGGCCATAGTCGTGACGGCAGCGCACGTGACCGGCGACCACCGCCGCATCGCAGGCGGCTTCGCGGGCGATGGCGTATTCGCGCGCAGCCAGATGCAGCAGCGGATGGAAGAAGAACAGATGCTGCGCCAATGCCGGCAGCAGCCCCCACAACAAGTCATTCCGACGCAGATGCACCAGCTCGTGGGTCAGCGCCATGTCCAGCTCATCGTCGCTGATGCTGGCCAGGCGACGCGACGGCAGCAACAGCACCGGCCGCCACAGGCCGATGAGTTGCGGCGAATCGATGTGTGCGCTCAGGCGCAATGGCGGTGCGTGGCGCAAGCCGTGCGCATCGGCGGCCAGTTGCAGGGCCGCCAGCAGTGCGCGATCGGTACACGGCTCGGTGGACTGCACCTGACGGCGGCTGGTCCACCATGCCATTGCGCTGCGCGCCAGCATCACCAGCACACCGGCCAACCAGGCTGCCATCACCCAGCGGACCCACAGCGACGGCGATGCATTGGGCAGGGTCGTGACCGCGCCCCCAACTGCCTGCGCCACCGGTGTGGCGGCCGGCAACACCGCCAGCTCGACCGGTGCCAGAAACAGGCCCAGCACCGCCTGCAGCCCCACCATCCACCACAGCCAGCATTGGGTGGACGCCGGCAGGCGCGGCATGGCCTTGCACAGCAGCCACACCAACGCCACCAACGCGGCCGATTGCAAGCTGGTCATCGCCAGCCGCTGCACCACCAGTTCGAACAGGCTCTGCATGACTCAGCTCTCCTTGCGCTGCGATTGCAGCTTGGCGACCAATGCTTCGAGTTCGGCCAGCTCGGTATCGCTGACCTCCGCGCGCTGCGACATCCACGCCACGAACGGCGACACCGAGCCCTGCAAGGTGTTTTCCACGAACTGCCCCACCGCCGTGCGCACCACCGCGTCCTGCCCGCTGGTGGCGCTGTAGCGGTACATGCCGTCCACCTGCTTGCGGCGCAGAAAGCCTTTGGCGCGCAGCCGCTCCATCATGGTCAGCACGGTCGAGCGCGCCAGCCCACGTGGCTCACCGAACGCGGCAGCGACTTCGCCCACACTCGCGTGCCGTTGTTCCTCGATGTGTTGCAGCAGGGCCAGCTCCTGGTCCCCGATGGTCTTAGCGCTCATCTCGTGCCCCATGACTACAGATGTCGCTAACGTAGGCCTGACTACAGCTGTCGTCAATAGGTCGGATGGCAGGGGGATGTATGGCATCGGATCAGGGCTGGCTGTACAGGCACTCTCCCTCGGCCAGGCGGAAAGCATGCCGTTCCGCTCCGCAATGACATGCGCGCAGCTATCTCAGAGCAACATCGGTGCCGTGCGCGTTCGAAGATGGAGACGATGCAGGGTGCAGGGTGCAGGCCTCGAGGCAAGTGCCACCATGTCGAAATTTCTGGACTCTCCAGCGATGTTTGCTTGGGCGCTGCCGTGGTCTGCTCACGTTGGCATCGGCGATGATTTGAACAAGGCTGAAATCCTGCCTCCCCACTGCGGTAGATTCCGTAGAATTTCGTCTTCGACCAACGGAGCTGTAGCGGATGGACCTTGAGACGATGAGCAGGGCACTGATGCCATTGCCGTATCAGCGCAACGTGATCGACTACCTGAAGCAGCATGAGCCCGAGGTCTGGGCGTGGGCCGGGTCGCAACAGGTACGCGATGCACATCTGGCACAGGTCCGCACCCATCTGCTGCGCGACACGTATCGGCTCGAACCGGAGGCGCATCCGGAGGTGCATGCGGCACTGACGCTGGCCATGCAGCGGCTGGGGATCAGCGCAGGGGCCACGCTGTATCAGGCCAGCGGTCAGGCGATGAACGCGGCGCTGGTCTATGTGCCAGGCGAAGTGCATATCGTGCTTGAGGGGCCGGTGCTTGAACGTCTTTCTGCGCACGAGCTACTGGCGCTGTTCGGTCATGAGCTGGCCCATTACCTGTTGTGGTCGCTGGAGGGCGGGGCGTTCTTGTCCGCCGAGCGCATCCTGCAAGATGCGCTCGGCGCTCATGGGGCCAGCGATAGCCATCGGCAAACCGCACGCTGTTATGGCCTGCATACCGAACTGTTCGCCGATCGCGGTGCAGCGCTCGCAGCTGATGCGTTGGCACCTGCAATCAGTACGCTGGTCAAGGTGCAGACCGGCATCGGCAATCCGGATCCGGCTGCGTACCTGCGCCAGGCCACCGAGCTTGAGGATGCACTGGAGGACACCAGTGCCGGCACCACTCATCCAGAGACCTTTGTGCGTGCGCGTGCGCTGGAATTGTGGTGGCAGGACGACCCGATGCTGGACGCATGGACCGACCGCAAGCTGCGTGGGGTACTGCGTCTGGCCACGCTGGATCTGCCACGGCAGGTACAGCTGCAGACGATGACGCGCGCGTTCGTCAACTGGTTCCTGGAGAGTGCGCAGCTGCGTAGCGACGCGGTGACCAACCAAGTGCGCATGCTGTTTGCCGACTGGGCGGCTGACGAGCCGGTCGCGCCGCCCGACCAGTTCGAAAGCTTGCAAGCCGCCGATGACGTGCGCGGCTATTTCAACGCGCTGATGCTGGACCTGGCGCTGGTCGATCCCGAGGTGCGCGACCCGGCCCTGCAACGCGCAATGATGGTGGCGCGGGTGATGGATAGCGAAGCGCTACTGCTGGCGCAGCTCAAACGCGACGCCGGGATGGGCAAGCGCGAGATCGACAAGCTGCGCAAGCAGGTCTGGGAGGTACAGGCATGAACGCATCGGACACGCCAACGGTGCCGGGCGGCAGCCTCGCAACGGTGATCGAGGCACAGGCTGGTGCCGCGTTTTCCACTGACGATGTGGTGTTGATGGTACTGCCGCTGTTCCAGCAGGTAGCCATCCTGCATGCGCACGGCAAGGTGGCCGCACTGGACACACGCAGCATCGTGCTGGGTCAAGAAGGTGGGCTGCAGCTTGCTCAGCCAGAGGGCCAGGCGCCGGTGATGGACATCGGCGCCATCCACCGCGTGCAGCCACATCCGGCCTCGGCACTGAACATCGTGGGCGAACTGAGGCGCTCGCACGACGCAAACGGCATGGAAGACCTCGCTTTGATGGAGGTGCAGGACGACCTTGGCGCTCCGATTGAGCGCCCGGTGTACCTGCCGGCGTTTGCCAGCTGGGAGTTGCAGCTGGGGCATCACGACGAGATTACCGACGTGTTCCGGCTGGGTCTGGTGCTTGCGGCGTTGGCGTGCGGGCTGGATCTGGGCGAGATCGATGACGTGCGCAGCTTCGCCGGGAATCGGCGCAATCTCTTCGTGATCGCCGAGCGGCTGCACCCGGTGGTGGCCGCCGTGATCGTGGAGATGACTGCGCTCAACCGGCACGAGCGTGCCACCGACGTGGCCAGCCTGGCCATGCGCCTGCGCACCTGGCGCGACCAGCCCGAGGTACTGGATGTGCAGCGTGCGCTGACCGGTGCCAGCGGCACTTTACCGCGGCGGACGGCGGTGCTGTCGCATCTACGCGACCGCTTATTCGACCTGTCGCGCCGCAATCGGCTGCTTTATTTCAAGCCGACCGCTAGCAGCGTCAATCTGACCGTGTCGAGCGTGCCATTGATGCTGCAAGTGGAGAGTATCCAGCCCGACCACATCTGCACATGGAGCGGGCCGTTCGCCAACGATCTGGTGAGCGGACGTGCGGTCGATTTGCAACGCTGGCTACGTTTCGATGACCAGCCTTATCTGCCGGTGGCATTGGACAAGCTGATCCAGGACACGCGCCGCGACCGCGCTGAGTACGGTTTCGGCACGCTGCGGCTGGTGGCGGCCTTCCTACGCTGGCATAACCTCAAGGAAGACCCCGAAGAACGGATCGTGACTCCCCTGCTCTGGCTGCCGGTGGAGCTGACCAAGCGCAAAGGCGTGCGCGACCGCTACGTGCTGCAGGCAGAAGACGACGAGGCTGAATTCAATCCGGTCCTGCGTCACCAGTTGCGCCAGCTCTATGACATCCGCTTGCCGGAAAAAGTGGATCTGCAGAAGACCTCGTTGGCCGAGATCCACGCCGATCTGCTGGCGCAGATCGGTCGCAGCGAACCGTCGGTGGAACTGCGATTGGTCGACAAGCCGCAGATCCGTCTGGTGCGGCAGAAGGCGCTGCAACGCCTGCAGCAGTTTCAGAGGCGGCGTTCGTTGGCGCGCACGGCGGGTACGACGAGCGGCCTGCCCGACTACAGCTACGCGCCCGACAACTATCGCCCACTGGGCCGCGCGCTGTACGAACAGCAGGTGGTCCCCAGCCCGCTGCCACAACGTTTCGAGGCCGGTGCCGCCCCGGTGGCCGGCCCGCGTCACGCACGCATGGCCGCCCCGGTCGAAGAGGCCGCCGAACGCGTGGGCTACGCACTGGGCGAGTCCGACGGCCATCGCTACGCGTGGGACCTGGATCTGACCCAGGTCAGCCTGGCGAACTTCAACTACAAGAAAATGTCGCTGGTGCGCGACTACGCGCAGTTGATCGAAGCTCCCGAAGCCAATCCAGCATTCGACCGAGTGTTCTCCATCGAGCCACGTGCTGCCGACCCCGCAGCCGCCGCGCCACTGCCGACACGCACGCAATGGAACGTGGTGGATGCCGATGCGACCCAGAACGCTGCCGTCGCCTTGGCGCGCACTCGGCACAGCTTCATCATCCAGGGCCCACCGGGCACCGGTAAATCGCAGACCATCACCAACCTGATCGCCGACTACGCCGGCGAGGGCAAGCGCGTGCTGTTCGTCTGCGAGAAGCGCGCGGCTTTGGATGTGGTGTTCCATCGCCTCAAGCAGAGCGGTCTGGATCCGCTGTGCTGCCTGATCCACGATTCCCAGACCGACAAGAAGGCTTTCATCGCAGAGCTGGGCGAAGGCTACGCACGCTGGATCGCCCAGGCGCATGGCCGCGAGGCACTGATGGCCCAACGCGACCGGCTGGTGGAGCTGATCGATGTCAGCCAGCAACGCATCGACGTCTTCGAGCAAGCGATGACCCTGATGCCGGAAACGATCGGCACCACCGCACGCCAGCTGGTGCGACGCCTGATCGAACTGCCGTCCGCGCCCGTGCTGGATAGCGAGGCGTGGGAGCGGTTACCGGATCTGGCCGTGTGGGAGCGACATCGCGCGCTGGCTGCACGCATCCACGCGCAGATGCAAACACGCTTTGGCGTGCAGGGCCTGGCCGAACATCCATTGGGCCGACTGCACTCCAATGTGCTGGCTGATCCGCGTGCGCATACACGTATTACCCAGCTGCTGGACGATAGCGAGACACTACTGTCGCAACTGGACCCGCTGCTGGAGAGTGGCTCCAGCCTGCTCGACGCGGGCATGTCGCTGGCCCAGGCACGCGCGTTAGCCGATCAGGCGCAGTGGCTGATCAGCCAGGGCCTGGCCACACATCTGGACCTGCTCGATGACGACTCGCCGGCTGCGAGCGACTTGCAGACCCTTCGTGCGACGCTCGATCAGAAGACCGCCGTGCTGAACACCGCGCAGCAGGCCACCGCGCACTGGCGGGACCGACTCGAGCAGACTGACGCCCGCGCGGCGCTGGCCCTGCTGGAGCAACTGGAAGGCTCCATGCTGCGCTGGTTGAAGCCGGCATGGTGGCGACTGCGTGGCGAACTCAATCGTCGCTACGACTTCGGCCGACACGCGGTGCATCCTGGCTACACGGCAGTGCTGCGCGCGCTGGTCGCCGAGCAGACCGCGGCTGCCGCGGTCCAGACCGAGCAGGCCGCCGGGCAAGCCCGATACGGTGTGGCGCGGCTGCAGGATCTGATCGATGCAGTGGCCCAGCTACGCGAACGTCTAGGCACCTCAGCCGCGACCCGCGCGCTGGTGGCGCATCTGCGCGCGGCCATCGCACCGCTTGCCGCCGCCCGTGCCGATGCCGACGCGCGTGGCCTGCTGGACCGGCTCGCCAGCCGCATCGAGGAGAATCTAGAACTTCCGCGCGACGCCAGTCTTGAGAGTATTTCCGAATATCTGCGCGATCTGCGCGAATGCCTGGACGAGCTGATCGACCTGTTGCCACTGCTGCGCAGCGTGCATGCTGCGGATGCGGGCAGCGCCTTCGTGATGCGCAGCATCGCTGCAGCACCTGCAGGCATGGACGCAGTGGTCGCGCATGCGGCCTGGCGCCGGCTGGAAGCCGCCACACCGGCACTGGCGGCGTTCGACGGGGCCATGCTGGCCCGCGCGGCAGCCACGGTGGCTCAGGGCCAGGCGCGCCTGCTGGCGCTGAACTCGCAGGTGATCCAGGCGACCCAGCACCAGCGATTCGCCGAGCACGTGCGGCAGTCATCGCTGTCTGCCAGCCAGCTCGATCAAGACGGCAAGGCCTTCAAGAAGCTCTATGCCACCGGCCGCCGCGAGCTGGAACATGAGTTTGCCAAGAGCATGCGTCATCGTTCCATCCGTGATTTGTCCGATGACGAGACCGGCGTGGTGATCAACGATCTGAAACCGATCTGGCTGATGAGCCCACTGTCGGTATCGGACACGCTTCCGCTCTCGCCGGATCTGTTCGATGTGGTGATCTTCGATGAGGCCAGCCAGATCCCCACCGAGGAAGCCGTACCGGCGCTGAGTCGCGCGCGCCAGATCGTGGTAGTCGGCGATGAGATGCAGTTGCCGCCAACCAACTTCTTCTCGACCGCCGGCGATGGCACGGACGCATTGGTAGTCGAAGACGACGGCGAGCGCATCGCCGTCAATCTCGATGCCGACAGCCTACTCAATCAGGCTGCCCGCAATCTGCCGGCAACCCTGCTGGCGTGGCATTACCGCAGTCGCCACGAGGCGTTGATCAGTTTTTCCAACGCGGCGTTCTACGACGGCCGGCTGGTGACCATCCCGGACCGACGGATCGAACCCGCCGACGAACAGCAGGCCTCGCTGCGCTCGGATCGGCCGGATGCCGGCATTGCCGGTGCCGATGCGGTGCTGGCACGTGCCGTGAGCTTTCATCGCCTGGACGATGGCGTGTACATCGGCCGGCGCAACGCGGCCGAAGCACGTTACATCGCCCTGACCGTCCGCGAGCTACTACGCCGAGAGACTGGCCTGAGCATGGGCATCGTCGCCTTCTCCGAGGCACAGCAGGGCGAGATCGAGAGCGCACTTGAGATCCTGGCTGCAGAGGATGCGGACTTCGCGCTGCGCCTGGACCGCGAATATGTGCGCGAAGACGATGATCAGTTCAACGGCTTGTTCGTCAAGAACCTGGAGAACGTGCAGGGCGACGAGCGCGACGTGATCCTGCTCAGCATTTGCTACGCGCCTGGACCGGAGGGCCGCATGCTGATGAACTTCGGCCCGATCAACCAGCGCGGTGGCGAGAAGCGGTTGAACGTGATCTTCAGCCGTGCGCGTCATCGCATGGCAGTGGTCTCCAGCATCCAAGCCGAGGCGATCACCAACGTGCACAACGACGGCGCCGCCGCGTTGCAGGCGTTTCTGCGCTTCGCTCAGGCCAGCGCCATCGGCGACCACGGCCGCGCCCAGCATGTCCTGGGCACACTCAATGCCGGTGCGCGCGAGGCTTTCGTGCGGCCGGCCAGCGCCGATGCGGTACGCAGCGCGCTCGCCAGTGCATTGCGCGAACGTGGCCACCTGGTGCACGAGTGCGTCGGGCGCTCGCAGTTCCGCTGCGACCTGGCCATCGTCGACCGCAGCACTGGCGACTACCAGCTTGCAATCCTGCTCGATGCGCCCGATCAGGCCGTCGCCGACACGCGCGAGCGTTACGTGTTTCGCCCTGGCGTATTACGGCGCTTCGGCTGGGATGTCATTGATGTGCCTGGACGTGATTGGCTGCACGCACCGGATAGCGTGTTGCACCGAATCGAAGCGGCCCTGCGTGGCGACGGTCTTGACCAACACGTTGGACTGGAGCTGGATGAAGCGCTCGCGTTACCGCTGCCGATCGCCACAACCGACACTGCTCCGCCTATTCAACAACCATCACACTCCACAGCGCAGAACCAGACGGCAGATGCGACGCGAAGCCTGCGTTTTGAACAGGGCACCTCACGCAAGTTTTGGCGGGTGGCCCGTATCGGTACGGAGCTGAGTGTGTCCTTCGGCAGAATCGGCACGATGGGTCAGACCACCCACAAAAGCTTCGATACTGTCGAACGCGCAGCTCGGGAGATGGACAAGCTGACGGCTGAAAAGCAACGCAAGGGCTATGTGGAAGATGCAGACCCGCCGACACCTTGATGGCCAGCCGGGAGCCGCCAACGCAATGTGACGATAGGTATCAACTTAAAGTTCATAACACGCTCTAAGCATCGCGTTTACTTGAATACCGGCGTTGTGCCGGAAGCAGTCGTGCGGTCGCCTGCTGCCTGCATCTGTTTCCCCAGCGTGCGGATGCGCTCTTCACCGATGGCGAGCGCTTGTGCAGTGGTGTGCACCGAGTAATAGCCAAGGTGCAGTGGGTGCGGATGTGGAATGGCCGAGCCGAGCACGAAGACTGCATCGCTGTTGCCAGGTGCTTGCAGCACGATGGGCGCGCCGTTATCGGCAAAGACCACCATGTCGCCGCGTTGCAGCCGTTCACCGGCATCAAGAGTGCCACTGGCTACTGCCAACCAGCCGACCAAATGACCGGCGGGCGGGTGGTAGGTCCAGCGTTCGCCGGGTTTCAAGGTGACCAATAGGTAATTGATACCGTCAGGCGCATCGACCGGACTCTGCGCGCCCTCGTAGCGACCGATCACCACATGCGCGGGGCCGGCCTTGGCCATGTGCTGCGCTTCGATGTAATGGCTTTGCGGCTCTGCCAGCTCCACGGCTTCAGGCAGTGCCAGCCATAGTTGAAATCCCTGGATGCAGGAGGCGTCGGCTGGCGGCACCATTTCCTTGCCATGCCATACGCCGATCCCGGCACGCATCCATTCCACTCCGCCATAGGCAATGGTGCCGCGACCGGTTGTCTGGTCGTGGTAATGCATGCTGCCTTCGGTAAAGACCGTGACCGTGGCGATGCCCGAATGCGGATGCAGCGGCATGCCCGACATCGTGTGGATGACCGAACCCTGCGCATCGAAGATGTCGAGGAACACAAACGGCTTCAGCACCTGCCCAAGATCGGACGGGCTCATGAGCCGGGTGATTGGACCGCCAGAATCGTTACCGCGTCTGCGGTGGACGATGGCGCGCGGCGCGGCAGTGGGCGCTTCTGTGGCGGGGAACGAAGGCTGCAGTGAAAGAGTGCGCATGGCAGGCCTCGATCAAACCGAACGCGTTGCGCGCAGCACGGCAGCGATGCGGGTGCGATGCAACCAGGCGATTGTCGCGGTCACCGCCATCAGGAAGATCGCCGGCACCGGGCTGCCGCCGATGACGAACAGATGCACACCGGTCGCCACCAACATCATGGCCGCAAGCAGGGCACCGCTGAGCGCAAACGTTGCCGGTAGCAGCAATGCGATTGCCCCGATGATTTCGATCGCACCGGTCAGGATGCGCAACCACTGACCGAGGCCGATGTGATCGAACACCTCGACCATCATTGGAACGCCGGCCAGCTTGGCCGCACCCGCAGCGAAGAACGCCACGGCGGCGAACACGCGCAGGGTCCAGGAAAGACCGCGAATGAATCGCCCGGCGCTGGGCTGGTTGGGAATGGACGAGGTGTGCATGAGGTGTCTCTCTAGAAAGGATGTGGGCGAGGCGGGGTCGGTTGAGGGCCGGGGTGGGCGCGAGTGGCGTTCCCGGTCAGAGCGTCTTGCCTGGCGCCCGTGAGTCCACTGTGGCGTTCCGAATGCAGCTAAGCTAGCCACGCAAAGCGACATGCCGTGTCGCAGAAACAGGGACGCCATGGAGTTCGAAGACCTGCGGACGTTCGTCGAGGTGGCAGACGCGGGCGGGGTCTCGCCAGCAGCCAGGCGCCTGGGCGTTGCCAAGTCCATCGTCAGCCGCCGTCTGATCCGGCTCGAGGACGCTTTGGGGATCCAACTGCTCGCACGCACCACGCGGGGCGCTGCCGTCACCGAGGCAGGCGCGACGTTTCGCGAGCATGCCGCGCGGATGTGTGCCGAAATGGACGTGGCGCGCGAGACCATCTTGCCCGCGGGCGATCTGCGTGGCCGCCTGCGTATCGCTGCGCCGCTGACGTTCGGCCCCACCCACTTGGCGCCGGTGCTTGCCGAGCTGGCCAGCCGGCATCCTGCGTTGCAGGTCCATGCCTGCTACAGCGACCGCTTTATCGACATCGTCGCCGACGGTTTCGACTGTGCGATCCGGCTGGGATATCTCGCCGATTCGAATCTGGTCGCGCGCCGCGTGGCGCCGATGCGCGGCAGCTTGATGGCCACTCCCGCGTACCTGCGCAAACATGGCGAACCTGACACGCCACAGGCGCTGCTGACGCACGAGGCGCTGCTGCAAGGCACGGAAAGCTGGCGGTTCATGGACGGCGACAAGCTGGTGACGATCCATCCACGCGGGCGCTTCAAGGCCGACAACGGCACTGCGATCGCGGCGGCAGCGCTTGCCGGGCTCGGGATCGCGGCACTGCCGGATTTTCTCGTGGCCGAGCATCTTGCCTCCGGCGCGCTGGTCCGCGTCATGAACAAGTACCCGTCTCCCGAGGCCGGGCTTTACGTCGTGCGGGCGCCGGCCGCGCATCCTGCGCGCAAGATTCGTGTTCTGACCGATCTGTTGATCGAACGCTTCGGTGGTGGTGTTTGAAGCGCGGCGGCGCCACGTTGAGGTGATGTCCGCCTCTCGCCTGGCCGCTCTGTCGGCTGGCCGGCGCACACTGGCCGGCGCAGCCAGATGCAGCCGCCCTAGCCCTTCAGCACCAGCGATACATCGGGATATCTGTCGCAGATGAAGTCCACGAAGGCACGCACCTTCGGCGCCGCCAACCGTCTGGACGTGTGCAATACCCACAATGCCGGCTCCACGCCGGAGATCGTGCCCCACTGCACCAACTCACCGCGGGCGAGTTGATTCCATGCGATCGACTGCGGAATCAACGCCACGCCGCCGCCTGCAAGCGCCGCATCGCGGACCATCAGGAACGAGGAAAACCTCAGCCGTGGAATGGGTTCCAGGACCAGGCGCCCGTCATCCAGAGCCCATGTGGTCGGTTGGAAGCTCGACATTACGACAGCGGCAATTGGCACGACCGCGCTGCTGGTGGGCATGGCGATGCTCGGCGCTGCGACCACAACCAGCCGATCTTTGGCAAAACAGCGACCGACCAGGCTGCTGTCCGGGCTGGGGTTGATGCGGATGGCCACATCGAACTGTTCTTCCACCAGGTCGACCGTGCGGTCCTCTGCCACCACCTCCAGCGTGATCTCCGGGTAAGCCGCACAGAACTCTGCGCCGATGCGCCCCATCGCCAGTTGCGAGAACAGCACCGGAGACGCCACACGCAGGCGGCCGCGCGGCGTTGAAAGCCCTTCGCGCGCGGCCGCCATGGCCTCGGCCACCTCGCTCAGCGGGACCTCGGTGCGCTCCATCAGCAACTGTCCGGCCTCTGTGAGCCGGAGGCCACGGGCGCTGCGCTCGACCAAGCGCACCCCCAGTTGCTCCTCGAGCTCGGCGATGCGACGGGACAGGGTCGCTTTCGACCGACCACTCGCACGGCTGGCCTTTCCCAGGCCCTGGTTCGCTGCGACCAGCGCGAAATCGATCAATGCATTCAGATCCATGGTGTTCCAGATTTGAAACCAGGCGTCTACATATTGGCGTCTTCGTATTACCTGCGCAACGCCATACAGTTTGCTCATCGCAACGCCAGACGAGCAACTGTCATGAGCACCACCCAACGCGCAGTCGTGATCCGGGCATACGGCGGCGCCGATGCCGCCGAAGTGGCCACCATTGCAATACCCCACGCCGGAGCCGGCCAGGTGCTGGTGCGCATCCGCGCCGCCGGCATCAACGGCATCGACTGGAAAGTCCGCGCAGGCTTGGTGCGGGAGGTCTTTACGCTGCCCTTGCCGGCGGTGCTGGGCGCCGAACTGGCCGGTGTGGTCGAGGCCGTCGGGCCCGGTGCCACGCGCTTTCAGGTCGGTGATCGGGTCATGGGCGCGATGGGCGCGCTCGGCGCGTTTGCCGAGTTCATTGCGGTAGACCAGACCAAACTCGCACGCACTCCCGATGGCCTGGACGATGTGCATGCCGCTGCCATGCCGGTTGCTGCGGTGGCCGCCTGGAAGAGCCTGCACCACGCAGGCCCGCTCGTGGCAGGCCAGCGGATCCTGATCCATGGCGCAGCAGGCGGGCTGGGCGGCTATGCGGTGCAGTACGCCAAGCGTGCAGGGGCGCAGGTGTTCGCAAGCGCATCCACCGAGCACATCGACTACGTGCGCAGCCTCGGCGCGGACCAGGTCATCGACTATCGATCGCAGCGCTTTGAAGACCTCGTTGGCGACATCGACCTGGTGCTGGACTACGTCGGCGGCGATGTCCTGGACCGCTCGTGGCAAGTGCTCGCGCCGCACGGCGCGATCGTCGGCACCACCTCGCCGGACATCCTGGCCCGCACACCGCGTGGCCGCCGTGGCCTGTGGTTCATGAACACCCCGGACGTCGCGCTGCTGGAAACCCTGGCCGCACAAGTGGCCAGCGGCGCGCTGACATCCAAGGTCGGCGAGATCGTCGGTTTCGCCGAGATCCCCTCAGCAATCGAACGCAATCGCACCGCTTCGCGAGCCGGCAAGGTCGTGGCGGACATGTCGCACTAACTCATCCATCCACATCCATCCACAGCAGGAGACTCACATGAGCATTCTCGTTAGCGGTGCCACCGGCACCATCGGTTCCCTCGTCGTCCAGGGCCTGGCCGATGCCGGCGCACAGGTCCACGCACTGGTGCGCCAGACCGGCAAACGCGCCTTTCCGGCCAGCGTCACCGAGGTTGTGGCAGACCTCACCGACGTTGCATCGATGCGCGCGGCACTGTCGTCGGCACGCACCTTGTTCCTGTTGAATGCGGTGACTCCGGACGAGGTGACGCAGGCGCTCATCGCATTGAATCTTGCCCAGGAAGCAGGCATCGAACGCATCGTTTACTTGTCGGTGATCCATGCCGACAAATTCACCAACGTGCCGCACTTCACTGGCAAGCACACGGTCGAGCGCATGATTGAAAGCCTGAATATTCCTGCGACGATTCTGCGTCCGGCGTACTTCATGCAGAACGAGGGCATGATCCAGAAGACCATCGAAGGCTACGGTGTCTATCCGATGCCGATCGGCGCGACCGGTGTTGCCATGATCGATGCGCGCGACATTGCAGACATCGCCGTTGTCGAGTTGCTGCGACGCGACCGTGCACCTGCAGCACTTGAGCGCGTCACGCTGGAGCTGGTCGGCCCGCATGCCGTGACCGGCGCTTCCGTCGCGAAGACCTGGAGTTCAGCACTCGGTCGCGAGATCGCCTACGCCGGCGGCGACGTGGCGGCGTTCGAAGCACAGATGGCTGCGTATGGCCCCTCCTGGCTGGCGTACGACATGCGCCTGATGATGGCCGGCATCCAGAAATTCGGCATGCAGGCAGCAGACGGCACAGTGGAAAAATTGCAGGCGATCCTGGGCCGCCCGCTGCGCACCTATGAAGACTTCGTGCGCGAGTCCACTGCGCGGGTTTAAAAAACAAGTTGCCAGCAAGCGCGGATATTCCGCGCTTGCTGCGTACAAGCCTCTGTTGGAAGCGTGTGTCGCGTCAAAGACCAACGCGGTGGACGACCGAACAGAGAAACGGACGTCCGCGGACACTTCTGCAGATCGAAAAACCTCAGGGTGTGCGGCCGCAGCGCTTGGCATGCCGATTGCTTAAGCCTGTGTACCTTTTCCAGTTCAGGTACCAAAACATGACCGTCACCATCGGTGGGCCATCGCGTACTCCCCAACGGCAACGTCGCGTTCAACGCGCAGTGCTAGCCAGCCTCTTATCGACAGCGTTGCTGGCCGCCGCGTCTTGCCTGGCCGCCGATCAAGCGTCGCTCACACCGCAAAAGCCCCTGCAAGGCTGGGCAGCGATGGCTGACAAAGACGTAGACTTTTCACTGCAATGGTTCAAGAACCAATCAATCCTGGCGGTGTATCCAGATCCTGCAGCATTTGAGGCCACGATGGCCAAGGCGCGTCAACAGGCCGATGCCGATATCCAACACGTCACCAACTTCGAAGGCTATCGTCAAACACTCGCGCATTTCTTTTCGACCTTCAACGACGCCCATGCCTATGTGTGGATGCAGCTGCAGGCAAAGACGTATCAATGGCCGGGCTTCCTTGCCAGATACCAGAGTGGCCACTTCCTGGTCGCCGGCTCGGACGAAAGCGTGGCAAATGGCTCGGAAATCACCGCCTGCGACGGACAGCCGATGCGCCAATGGTCCGAGCGCATTGCGCTCTACGAGCACATGATCCCGGAAAACATCATCCCCGGCTTGGAATCGACGCATGCGCGCACTGCGCCGATCATGTTTCGGTATCGGAAAAGCCCATTCCTCAAACGTCCGGAACACTGCACCATCGATGGGCGCAGCGTCGTCCTCGATTGGAAATCCCTGCAGCAAAGCGACCTGACGAAGCTGATGTCGGCGATCAAGCCCGACCTCGGCACGGACGTCGCTGTCACGCCATTCGGTGCGAACGGGGCATGGGTCAGGCTTGGCAATTTTTCGCCGGCGAACAGACAGCAATCGGATCAATTCCAGGCGTTGTACCGCACGGCTCCATCGCTGCGCGACAAGTCGGTAATCGTCTTGGACGTCCGCGGCAACGAGGGCGGACCTTATGAGTGGTTCATGGGTGTGCTGCGAGCGCTCTATGGCAACGACTACACCAACTATTACGCAAGAGAGCGGCTGAAGATTTCGGCCGTCTATCGGCTCACCAAACAGTCGGTCGACACCTCGACGTTTTCCCCCGCCAGCCCTGGCGCAGACGCACCAGCAGCTGCACCGCCGGACGGCATTGCCTACGATGAAGACAACAAGCTCTCCCTGGCGGCAATGGCGCGTGGGGACCAGTTGCTGCATGCGCCGGCCAATGCAGAACGAATCGCCAAGCCAAAGCGACGACCGATCAACCCCGTGCACGCGCGCGTGCTGGTACTCACCGACTACGACTGTGGCAGCGCCTGCATCGGATTTGTCGACGAGCTGAAACAGTTTCCAGGCGTGCTGCAGGTGGGCACCGAAACCTTCGTCGATGCGCGCACCGGCTCGCCGATGACGGCCATGCTCCCAAGCGGCAATGGCGGTATCGCCGTGCCTTACATGACGCGCGACGGACGGCCACGCAACGACAACGTGCCACAGAAGCCGGATATCGCGTTCACCGGCAACATCGACGACACCGCCGCGGTGCAGGCATGGCTTGAGCAAATCCTGAGCACCCCCTGATACAGGCTGTGGCCGTTGGGTTTTCTGCGCTGAGTGCTCTGTTTCCAAACGCCGCCCCGGTGTAGAGAACGCCGCGCTTGCCTACCTGGGCGTGCTACCGGGCTCTGCTTGCCGGTGCGCGCGCCGGCACCAGATCGAACACTTGCTCGGTTGCCGCGTCGACCGCCGCACGCGTGTACAGCAACGGGAAATACTTGCCCTGCAGCCATAGTGGCGCCAGATCGCGGTAATGCGCGCTGGCCGGGTCGCCGGATTGACCGGGGTAGTTCACCGCACGCGCATTGTCCCAGTCGCCGAGGTCGATGATCAGACGTGCGGACGGGCCGATGGTCTGGCGGAAATCTTTGGGGTCGTAACTGGATTGATTGGGCGTGTACGGGCTGCCGCCCTTGGGGAATGGACCGACATCCAACCGCGCGCGTTCGCTGCCGAGCGCTGCGCTCATCGCATGGGTAACGCTGTTGGTGTGCAGCTTGCCCCACTGCCATTGCGCCGGATCCGGCCCTTGCTGGTCGACCAATGACTGGTAAGCGCTACGCAGCGACTCCAGCAGCAACTGGTCGCGGCGTGCGGTGGGGATTGGACCGAATGCGGCCCCCGGATGCTCCAGCGCGTCCATCAGCACCGCGGCGTCGGGCATGCCGAAGGTGGCCGCCTCCACCGGGCGCAGGACCAACGCTTTGTAAGCCGCGCCGAGATAACTGCTGAACCACACTTCTTCCAGCGCGGCAGCGGCAGAGGTTGCACTGACCTCGCCGTTCCACGGTCGCAGCAGCGCCAATGCCGCGTTGGTCGCCGGGTCCTGCGCGTGCAGCGGTTGGAGCAAGGCCACCAGCCGCTGTGCCAGCAACGACACCTGGTCGTTCTGCAACTGCTGCGAATCCTGCAGGGTCACCTTTGGCAACTGCGCGAGCACCTGGGTGATGCGTGCATGCCGCGCGTCGTTGGCCCATTCGAAGCCGATCTTGCGCGCCAGGGATGGATCGCCGGCCGGCAGATTCATCTCGTTGGAGGTGGTGATGAAGCCGGAGGCGGGGTTCTTCGATGAGGGCAAGATATCGCTGTTCCAGAAGCCGCTCCACTCGTAGCGGCCATCGCCCGGAACCGGCAGCAACCCATCCGAATGTTCGCGGCGCGGGGTCATGCCGGCCGTCGCCCAACCGATGGTGCCGTGCACATCGGCATAGACCTGATTCACTGATGGCGCGCCCCAGTGCGCGAGCGCGTCCTTGAACTGCTCGAATGATGCGCTGCGCAGATAACGCAGCGACCCCAGATACGGCGCCGCACCGGGTTGGCTCCAAACCGAGCGAATGGCGTAGGCGATATGCTTGTCCGCATCGACATAGATCACCGGCCCATGCCGGGTGAATTGCAGCTCCACCGGCACCGATGCAGCGTCGCGCACTGCAATGGACGCATGCTGCGTGCGCATCGGCTCCCAATGGCCCTGATACCAATACGACGTGTGATCGGCCGGGTTCAGACGGTAGACGTAGAGATCTTCCTGATCGATGTTGAAGATGGTCAGGCCGAAAGCGCTGGTGCGGTTGTGGCCGATCGCGATGCCCGGCGCGGTGGGCTCTCCGGCGCCGATGATGTCCAGCCCCGGGCTGTTGAGATGCACGAAGTAACGCAGGCTGGGCACGGTGTACGCGCGGTGCGGGTCGTCCGCCAGCACCGCATGACCGGTGGCCGATTTGTGCGGGGCAATCACCCAATTGTTGCTGCCTTCTGCAGCGGACTCTTCTTCCGGACGTAGTGCTGCGGTGTCTGCGATAGCGCTGCGCGGGTGGGTATCGGCGCTCAGCCTGGGGCTTTGTGTGGCCAGTTCATAGACCTTCAACACCGCGTCCGGAAGGCAGGGATCCAATCCTTCGGGCACGTGAGTGGTCCAGACCGGCTGCAGTTTCAGCCGGATCGCGTCGACGCTTAGCGCGGCCTTGCAAGCGACCTTGGCGCGGGCGACCTCGCTTTTGACGTTGCGGCTCAAACCGGTGGTGCGGATGCGCAGCACGTCTTCGGGCGACCATGTCTGCGGCCGGTAGCCGAAGGTGCGGAATTCATATGGCAGCGCCTGTGGGTGCGCCTCCAGCCAGGCGATGTAGGCATTGATGCCGGCAACGAATCGGCTGACGTCGCGCTGTGCATCGGGGCCGTAGCTGGCCCATTCGGCGTGCATGTCGCCGCGATACAGAAACAGCCGCGACGCGCGGTCCTGTTCGACATAGGCCGGCCCGAACGCATCGGCAAGCTGGCCCAGCCCTTTGCGACGCAGCAGGTCGAGCTGAAACAGACGGTCGCGCGCGGCGTTGAATCCCTGCACGAAGAACGCGTCGCTATCGGTGCGGGCGTAGATGTGCGCCACGCCCCAACGATCGACGCGAATCTGCGCCGGCTGTTCCAACCCGGCTACGCTCATGGACGATTGCGATTGCGATGGCGCGGCATTGCCATGCAGACTCAAACTGCTCAGCAGCAGGCACAGCACCCACCGATGTGTTGTGTGGAGCATGGGTGACGCCTTGTGAACGCAGAAAGGAAGATGCCGCACGCCTGCACGATGACACAGGCGGCAAGGACAGCGTGCCGCATTGGCGGCGTGTGCTCACACCGATTGCAGAATGCCCGGCGCAGCAAGCGAATCATGCTGGTCGCTGCTACGCCTTCGATCCATCGTGGGTGCAGTCAATCCATCGCTCCAAGAGCAGCTAACAAAGTAACTGTGCGCACCGCCAGGCAGGCGCGGCCTGTGCTCGGTGCGGCATGGACCACGCGTACACGCCGGTTATGAGCGCCCCGTCCACATCCACCTGGTAACTGCTCGCTACGTTTTATTAGCCACTCTGAATACACACGCACACATCACTGTCGCGTTGGCTTGATCGCATGCTGCACGTCTGCATTCGACGATGCCATTCGCCGCATGCGCCGACATCGATCGCCGACATCACGTGGCATCGCGCGTTGCACATGCATCTCCCTTCACATGTCGCCTAACGCGAGCGCGCATGATCGTGGCTCTAGCGGCACTTATGCTGCACAGGCAATGTCTCCATGCCGCCAAAGCGGAAAGCGTCTGCGTTCTCTCTCTGGTGGCAATCGATTACCCAACCAGCACGATCACTACAAGCGCATCCGGTCCGTGATGCGGTCGCACCGGGCGTTGCCTTGCTCGGCGACGAGCAGATGGAAACGCTGGCGCGTGCGCTGGCAACCTCGCACACGCTCTACACCGGGCCGGCACGCGAGCTGTTGTTGTCGGGGCTCAAGTTCAACCAACGCGCGCTCGACGGTGCGGCATCGCGCCTGACCGAGATGGCAGCCGATGGCGTGCGATTGCATCCTGCCGGCGAGTGGTTGCTGGACAACTATTATCTGATCGAAGAGCAAATGCGCCTGGCGCGGCTGCATCTTCCGCCCGGTTACAGCCGGCAACTGCCGCGTCTGCGCACCGCTACCGCAATCGGCCTGCCGCGCGTCTACGAGTTGGGCCTGCAGGTCGTCGCGCATGGCGATGGGCGTGTGGATGCGATCACGCTGAGCCGTTTCATTGCGGCCTATCAACAGGTGGCGCCGCTCAAACTCGGCGAGCTGTGGGCGATTCCAATCGTGCTGCGGCTTGCATTGCTCGACAACGTGCGCCGCATTGCCGACGGCATCATGCACGACGGGCGCGACAACGCCCTCGCCGCGGGCTGGGCGGCCTTGCTCAACGCCACTGCCGCGGCCCAGCCCAAGGATGTGGTGGTGGTGGTGGCCGATCTGGCGCGCTCGCAACCGCCGGCCACCGGCGCGTTCGTCGCTGAGTTGACGCGCGGCATCCAGGGCCGTGGCCCGGTGCTGTCGATGGCCAGTGCCTGGGTGGAGCAATGGCTGGCCAGCGAAGGCCAGAGCGTGGAGGGCCTGGTGCATGCCGAAAGCCAGCGCCAGGCGGCCGAACAGGTGGCGATCAGCAACAGTATCGGCAGCCTGCGGTTTCTGGATGAAATGGATTGGCGCGAATTCGTCGAAAGCATGAGTGTGGTGGAGCAGCACCTGCGCAGCGACCCGGCCGATGTCTATGCGCGCATGGATTTTCAGACCCGCGATGCCTACCGTCATGTGGTGGAGCACCTGGCCCAGCGCATGCACTGCGACGAACCGGCGGTGGCGCAGACGGTGTTGCAGCTGGCCGCGCAGGCCAGCGCCGACGCGCCGGTGACCGCCCATGTGGGCTATTACCTGGTGGATGCGGGGCTGCCGACGTTACGTGCCGCGCTACGCACGCCATCCACGTCCGCGCGCCCGACGCCATTGCCGCGCGGGCGGCGCGCACGCCGCGTTGCGCTGCCGGTGTATCTGTTGCCGATCGCATTGATCGCCCTGCTATGGACCGGCCTCTTGCTGCAGGGCGTGAGCGCACTGCCAGCGGCGCTGTGGTGGACCACCGCCGGTCTCGCACTACTGGCCGCCAGCGAGTTGGGTATTGCCTTGGTCAATTGGGTGGCGACGCTGTGGGTGCGCCCGCATCCGTTGCCGCGCATGGACCTCCGCCTGGGCATTCCACCGGATTGCCGCACGCTGGTGGTGATGCCGAGCATGCTGGCCAGTGCCGATGCCATCGATGAGCTGGTCGGCGCGTTGGAGGTGCATTACCTGGCCAACCGCGACGAGCAGCTGTACTTCGCGCTGCTCACCGATTTTCTCGATGCCGCGCAAGCCTTGTTGCCTGCCGATATGGCGCTGGTGGCGCATGCGGCGCAACACATCGATCGGCTCAACGCGGCGTATGCCGACGCGCATGTCGATCGGTTCTTCCTGCTGCACCGCGCACGCGAATGGAACGCCCACGAGGGCTGCTGGATGGGTGCAGAGCGCAAGCGCGGCAAGCTGGAAGCACTCAACCGCCTGCTGTGCGCGGAAGATGCCCCGCTGCAGGCAGCCAACGACTTCCTGCAGGTGCAAGGCGATGTCGCCGCGCTGGTGCAGGTGCGTTATGTGATCACGCTCGATAGCGACACCCACCTGCCCCGGGATGCGGCACGCGCATTGGTCGGCGCGATGTCGCATCCGTTGAATGTGCCGCGCTTGGATGCGTCCGGGCAGATCATCGAAGCCGGTTACGGCATCCTGCAGCCCGGCTTGGGCACCGGCATGAGCGAGGGCGGCGAATCGCGCTTTGCGCGCATGTTCGGCATCGAGCCGGGCATCGATCCGTACACGCGCGTGGTGTCGGATGTGTATCAGGACCTGTTCGGCGAAGGCTCCTTCATCGGCAAGGGCATCTATGCCGTGGCCACTTTCGAGCAGGTGCTGGCCGGCCGCTTCCCCGACAACCGCGTGCTCAGCCACGACCTGCTGGAAGGCTGCTATGTACGCGCCGGTTTGCTCAGCGACGTGCGCCTGTACGAGCGCCATCCGCAGCGCTATGCCACCGATGCCAAGCGCCGCGCGCGCTGGGTGCGTGGCGACTGGCAGCTCTTGCCGTGGCTGCTGCCTTGGGTGCCCGACCGGGGTGGCCGGCGCGCGCGCAATCCGCTGTCGTGGTTGTCGCGCGGCAAGCTGCTGGACAACCTGCGCCGCAGCCTGGTGGCACCGGCCGCTTTCGGCTTGTTGCTGATCGGCTGGCTGTGCTCGCCTACACCGCTGCGTTGGACGCTCTGGCTGTTGGTGCTGTGGCTGCTGCCGGGGCTGTGTTCGGCGCTGTATGCGCTGGCGCACCCGCCCGAGGGCCTGGGGCTGCGTCATCACGCGCGCCAGGTGGGGGCGGGGCTGCGCCAGCATCTGCTGCGCACCGGTGTGGTGCTGGCCTGCCTGCCGTTCGAGGCAGGGCTGCAGCTGGCGGCCATCGCCCGCACGCTGCTGCGGATGACGATCACCCATCGCCATCTGTTGCAGTGGGCACCGTCCAGCGAAGTGGAACGCAGCGCGCGCAGCGGCAATGCCGAACACCCCCTGATGGCCGGCGCCGCCTGCAGTGCGGCGCTGGTGGTTGCGGCGGTGGCGTGGTGGTCGCCGGCGGCCTTGTGGGCGGCGCTGCCGCTGGGGCTGGCGTGGTTGGGCGCGCCCTGGCTGATGGCCTGGCTGGGCGAACAGCCCGCTGCGCCGGTGGCGCAGTTGTCGCAGGAGCAGCGCGATTTCCTCGGCGGATTGTCGCGGCGTACCTGGGCGTTCTTCGAGAGCCATAGCACCGCGCAGCACCATTGGCTGCCGCCGGACAACGTGCAGGAATACCCGGTCACGGTGGTGGCCAACCGCACCTCGCCGACCAACATCGGGCTGGGGTTGCTGGCCAACCTGGCCGCCTACGATCTGGGCTACCTGACCGTGGCCGGCGTGATGACCCGCGTGGCCGATACGCTGACCACGCTGGAATCGCTACCGCGCCACCGCGGCCATTTCTACAACTGGTACGACACCGAAACGCTGGCGCCGTTGATGCCGCGTTATGTCTCCACCGTCGATAGCGGCAACCTGGTCGGGCATCTGCTGACGCTGCGGCAAGGGCTGCTGGCGCTGGTGGATGCGCCGGCGGTGTCGATGGCGGTGTTCGACGGGCTGGCCGACACGCTTGGCGTGCTGAGCATGCAAACGACGCCGCGCAGCGACGATGCCACCGCTGCACTGCGCGCGATGACGCAGCGCGTGCAGGCGATCCGCAACCAGCCCACGCCGACCCTGCAGCAGGCCGATGCCGCCCTGCGGCTGCTGTTGGCACAGAGCCAATCGCTCTTGGCGGCGATGCCGAGCACGGGCGATGACGAAGAGCCCTGGCCGCAGCGCCTGGTGGACTGTTGCAAGGCGACGTTGGACGAGTTGAGCCAGTGCGCGCCGGCACTCGCCAGCCCCTCTCCGCACACAGCGGAAGAGCCCTCCCCGGCGATCGCCACGTTGCGGCAACTGGCCGACGGCAGCCAGCCGCCGCAGGTGCAGACCTGGGCCGCCACGCGCGTGCAGGAGCTGCAACGGCTTGCGCATATCGCCGGGCAACTGGCGCAGATGGACTACGGCTTTCTCTACAACCGTGCCCAGCAGTTGTTGTCGATCGGCTACAACGTCGACGACCGCCGCCTGGATAGCGGCCATTACGACCTGCTGGCCTCGGAGGCGCGCTTAGGGCTCTTCGTGGCGATCGCCCAGGGCAAGCTGCCGCAGGACAGCTGGTTCGCGCTTGGGCGCACGCTGACCGATACCGGCGCCGAGCCGACGCTGCTGTCGTGGAGCGGCTCGATGTTCGAGTACCTGATGCCCGACCTGGTGATGCCCAGCTACCCGCAGACGCTGCTGAGCCGCTCGATGCGCGGCGCGGTGCAGGCGCAGATCCGCTACGGCGCAGCGCGCGATGTGCCGTGGGGCGTGTCCGAATCGGGCTACAACACGGTCGATACGCGGCGCAATTATCAATACCGCGCGTTCGGCGTCCCCGGACTCGGACTCAAGCGCGGGCTGGGCCAGGATCTGGTGATCGCGCCCTATGCCAGCGCGATGGCGTTGATGGTCGAACCGGATGCGGCCTGCCGCAATCTGCAGCAACTGCAGGCGCTGGGCTTCGGCGGCCGCTTCGGTCTGTACGAGGCAATCGATTACACGCCCTCGCGGGTGCCGCGTGGCGAACAACACGCCGTGGTGCGCTCGTTCATGTCGCATCACCAGGGTATGGCGCTGCTGGCGCTGGATCACGTGTTGCGCGATGCGCCGATGCAACAACGCTTTGTCGCCGATCCGCAATTCCAGGCCACGTTGTTGCTGTTGCAGGAGCGCGCACCGCGTGCCGGCGTCTACGTCAAAGGCCTGGTCGAAGCAGCCGAACGCCCGGTCGCCACCGAGGCGGGGATGGCGTTGCGTATCCATCGCGACCCCAACATGGCGCAGCCGGCGTTGCAACTGCTCTCCAACGGGCGTTACCACGGCATGTTGACCTCGGCCGGCGGTGGCTACAGCCGTGCACGCGACATGGCGGTCACCCGCTGGCGCGAGGATGGCACCCGCGATCACTGGGGCACGTTCTGCTATCTGCGCGATGTGGACAGCGGCGCGGTGTGGTCGGCCGCGTATCAACCGACCTGCGTGCCGGTAGAGCGCTACGAAGCGATCTTTTCCGATGCCAAGGCCGAGTTCAAGGGCAGCCACCAGCGGTACGACAGCCATCTGGAAATCGCCATTTCCGCCGAGGACGATGTGGAACTGCGCCGGTTGCGCATCCGCAACCGCTCGCGGCAGACGCGGGTCATCGAGATCACCACCTACGCCGAAGTGGTGCTGGCGCCGGCCGCCTCCGATGAGGCACATCCGGCTTTCAGCAACCTGTTCGTGCAGACCGAGATCCTGGCCGACCGACAGGCCCTGCTGTGCACACGCCGACCGCGCGGGCACGACGAGGCGCAGCCGTGGATGCTGCATCTGGTGGCGGTGCACGATGCCGATGTGGCGACGATCTCCTACGAGACCGACCGCGCCGCGTTCATCGGGCGGGGGCGCAGCACCCGCAATCCGGCGGCCCTGAGCGAACAGACCGCGCTGTCGGGCGCGGCCGGCTCGGTGCTGGACCCGATCGTAGCGATCCGCTGCCGTATTTCGCTGGCGCCCGATCAGCAGGCGCAGGTCGACATGGTCTACGGCGTGGGCACCCAGCGCGCCGCCTGCACCGCATTGATCGACAAGTACCGCGACCGCCGTCTGGCCGACCGGGTGTTCGATCTGGCACTGACCCAGAGCCAGGTCACGCGCCGGCAGATCAATGCCTCGTTGGCCGATGCGATGCTCTACGAGCGGCTGGCCGCGCGCGTGCTGTTCGTCGACCCGCAACTGCGCGCCGACAACGAGGTACTGCTGCACAACCACCGCGGCCAGTCGGCGCTGTGGAGTCACGCCATCTCCGGCGATCTGCCGATCGTGCTGTTGCGCATCACCGACCCGGATAATCTCGAACTGGCGCGCCAGCTGGTGCAGGCGCACGCGTATTGGCGCCTGAAAGGCCTGCGTGCGGACCTGGTGATCTGGAACGAAAGCCAGGCCGGCTATCGCCAGCAGTTGCAGGACGCCATCCTGGGCCTGATCGCTGCCGATCCCGAAGCCAATGTGCTCGACCGCCCCGGCGGTATTTTCGTGCGCGCCATCGAACACATTTCGCAGGAAGACCGCGTGCTGTTGCAGACCGTGGCACGCGCGATCCTGAGCGATGCCAACGGCACCCTGGACGCGCAACTGCAGCGCCACCCCAGCGCACGTGCGCACCCGCCGCTGCTGGAGCCGATCCAGCAACTGGACAGCGCCGACGCGTTGGCCAGCACCCACGCCGCTTACCTGGACCACACCCTGCAGGCCGCAGCCGAAGAAGCGGTGCTGTTCGACAACGGCCTGGGCGCATTCGCCGCCGACGGCCGCGAATACCGCATCACCCTGGACGAAGGCACCGCCACGCCGGCGCCGTGGTGCAACGTGATGGCCAATGCGCAGTTCGGCAGCGTGGTCAGCGACAGCAGCCCCGGTTACAGCTGGGCCGAGAACGCGCACGAATTCCGGCTCACGCCGTGGCACAACGACCCGGTCGGCGATGCCTCCAGCGAGGCGTTCTATCTGCGCGACGATGACACCGGCGAAGTGTGGTCGCCGATGGCACTGCCATGCCGCGGCAACGGTCGCTATACCGTGCGCCACGGCTTCGGCTATAGCGTCTACAGCCATATCGAACACGGTATCGGCAGCGAGCTGTGGGTGTTCGTCGATGTGGAGCGGCCGATCAAGTTCAGCCATCTACGGCTGAAGAATCTGTCCGGGCGTCCGCGCCGGCTCAGCGTCACCGGGTATGTGGAATGGGTGCTCGGCGACATCCGCGCGCGCTCGCAACTGCATGTGGTCAGCGAGGTGGATCTGGGCAGCAGCGTGCTGACCGCGCGCAACCCGTACAACACCGAATTCGACGGGCGCGTGGCGTTCTTCGATGCCGATGCGCCCAGCCGCAGCATCACCGCCGACCGCAGCGAATTCCTCGGGCGCAACGGCAGCCTGGCCGCCCCCGCCGCGCTCACTCGGCAGCGCTTGTCCGGTCGCGTCGGTGCCGGCCTGGACCCGTGCGCGGCGATCCAGATTCCGGTGACGCTGGCGGCCGAACAGACCTTCGAAACGGTGTTCCGTCTGGGTGCGGCCGCCGATCGCGCCAGCGCAGTGACGCTGGCACGTCAAAGCCGTGGCGTGGCCACCGCGCACACCGCGTTGCTGGCGGTGCGTGCGCACTGGCAGCAGATTCTGGGCACCGTGCAGGTGAGCACGCCGGATGCGGCGGTGGATCTGCTGGCCAATGGCTGGCTGCTCTACCAGACCATCGCCTGCCGGTTCCTGGCACGCAGCGGCTACTACCAGTCCGGTGGCGCGTTCGGCTTCCGCGACCAGTTGCAGGACAGCATGGCGATGGTGCATGCGCAGCCGGCGCTCACCCGCGCGCATCTGCTGCGCTGCGCCGCGCATCAGTTTGTACAGGGCGATGTGCAGCATTGGTGGCACCCGCCGCAGAGCCGGGGGGTGCGCACGCAGTGTTCGGACGATTTTCTGTGGTTGCCACAGGCGCTGTGCCGCTATCTGGACACCACCGCCGATACCAGCGTGCTGGACGAGCGCGTGGGCTTCATCGATGGGCGCGAACTCAAGCCCGACGAAGAATCGTATTACGACCTGCCCCAGCTCACCGGCAACATGCAGTCGCTGTATGCGCATAGCGTGCTCGCCCTGCAACGTGGCATGACCCGGCTGGGCGAACACGGCCTGCCGCTGATCGGCAGCGGCGATTGGAACGACGGCATGAACCGGGTCGGCAAGGACGGCAAGGGCGAGAGCGTGTGGCTGGGCTTTTTCCTCTACGACACGCTGCTGCGTTTCGCAGACGTGGCCGCGCAGCGCGACGATGCGGCATTCGCCACGATCTGTCGCACGCATGCACAAGCTCTGCGCGCATCGCTGGAACAGCACGCCTGGGATGGTGGCTGGTACCGGCGTGCGTGGTTCGACGACGGCACCCCGCTGGGCGCAAGCGACTCGGACGAATGCCGTATCGATTCGTTGTCGCAGAGCTGGGCGGTGCTGTCCGGCGCGATGGACCCGGCGCGCAGTGCGCAGGCAATGGACGCGATGCACCAGCATCTGGTCGACACCGACGCCGGCATCGTCAAGCTGCTGATGCCGCCGTTCGATCGCACCGAACACGACCCCGGTTATATCCGTGGCTACGTCCCCGGCGTGCGCGAAAACGGCGGCCAATACACGCATGCAGCGGTGTGGGCGACGATGGCCTTCGCTCACCTCGGCGACAGCGCGCGGGCCTGGCAACTGGCCGGCATGATCAACCCGATCCACCATGCCCGCGATGCAGCGGCGGTGCAACGCTACAAGGCCGAACCGTACGTGCTGGCCGCCGATGTCTACGCGGTGGCGCCGCACGCCGGCCGCGGTGGCTGGAGCTGGTATACCGGCGCGGCGGGCTGGATGTACCGGCTGCTGACCGAATCGCTGCTCGGCCTGCAACGGCATGGCGAACGCATGCACATCGTGCCGTGCATCCCGGCCGGCTGGCCGGGCTACCAGCTGCGGTATCGCTTCGGCGCCAGCACCTACGTCATCGATGTCACCCAACGCCCAGGTGGCGCGGCACGGCTGGAGATTGATGGCGTGCTGCAGGCCGAGCTTGCTTTCACTCTCATCGACGACGGTGCGGTCCACGCTGTGGCTCTGGACTGGCCGGGAGACGCGACATGAGCCTGCACACACGCACCCACACCAATCATCAGCTCTCCGAACTGGGCAAGATGCTGTCGGTCTGGCCGCAGCGGGTACGCGACCCCAGCCAGTTCTGGCCGCAGTTCGATGCGCTGGCGCAGGACATTCTGGACGAGGCAGCCGATGCCGATCTGCAGCGGGTGCAGGACCGCCTGCAACAGTTGTTGCAGCGTCACGGGCTCACGCGCACGCAATAAGTGTCCCGCAAGCGGCGAGAACGCCGCACCAGAATGTCAGTCGGTTGCCGGGTAAAAAGCTGAGCGTCTCGCAAGTTGCATGGGCTCGGTGGTGCGCGTCGCAGAGCGACACGATAGCTAACCAATCAGAAGAACGTCCTGCATTGCTTGCACTATGCACACCAACCATCTCGACGGGTCCTTGCCCGCTCACCATCGCGGGAATTTATGCGGCATTGATGCCGCAGAAGAACTTACATGGGCGTATTTGCAGCGTGTCCCGCGACGGTGAACGGGCAAGGGCCCTGCAACCAAGCTGCACATCACTCGCTTTGCATCTGATCTATCCGAAACATCTCATTCCATCGAGACACACGCTGCAAACGCAGCCAAGGATTCGAGCCGCAGAGACGTTGGATACCGTCAAACGCTGAGTGAGTCGAATGTGCGGTGCCCTCGCCGCTCGCGGGACACGCCGCAAGTACGTCCATGTAGGCTCGGTGGCGGCATCCATGCCGCCACACGGTCCCGCAAGCGGCGAGGACACCGCACCATAAAATTGGTCGGCTGCTTAAAAACATGCACACCCACTATCTCCACTGGTCCTTGCCCGCCCACCGTCGCGAGACCTTACGCGGCATGGATGCCGCGTAAGAGCTTACAAGGACGTATTTGCAACGTGTCCCCCGATGGTGGGCGGGCAAGGGCCCCGCAGCAAGCACGCAGCACCAATGCTCTACGCATGCCTTACCGCACCGTTCCACCACATCTGAGTAAGCAAGATTTTGCAACTTAGCTTCGTTAGACGCAGCGTCAAAATCTCAATTAACCGAGCGCGGGCAACAAGGCATGAAGCGCTTTACTGCTAGTGCACCTGAGCTCCCGCATACAGCACCCGACGCCGCCATGATCGACTGCGTGCAGTCGCCGCGCTTAGACTCCGCGTTTACACGCGCCAAGGCTGCTGGTGATCGATCTCAATGACATCGCGCTCTACGTGCAGGTGGTGCGCAGCGGCAGCTTTGCCGAAGCCGCGCGCCGGCTCGGCACCGCCCCCAACAGCGTGAGCCGGCGCGTGCAGCAGTTGGAAGCGCAGCTGGAGACGCGCCTGATGCAGCGCTCCACCCGCAAGCTGACCTTGACCGACGCCGGGCAAGCCTTCTTCGAACGTTGCGCCGATGCGGTGGACGGGCTGACCTCGGCCGGGCAGAGCCTGGTGGCCGATGGCGACGAAGCCGCCGGGCTGGTGCGCGTGGCGGCACCCGCGGATTTTCTGGATTTTTTCCGCATCGAATGGGTCGGCGAATTTCTCGCTGCGCATCCGCGCGTGCGCCTGGAATTCGTGCTCAGCGATGCCAAGGCCGATCTGATCGCCGAACGCATCGATGTGGCCTTCCGTGGCGGCACATTGCCGGACCTGGGGTATGTCGGCCGCCAGATCCTGGCCGACAACAGCGACCTGCTGGTCGCCAGCCCAAACTATCTGCAGGCGCGCGGCAGGCCGCTGCAGGTGGACGACTTGCGGCAGCACGACGGCATCGGCTTCCCGCACCCAAGTGGGCAGATGACCTGGACGCTGATGGGGCCGTCCGGGCTTGCCGAGCAGGTGCAGGTGCAGGCGCGGTTTGCTGCCACCACCGCGCGCGCCTTGCGCCTGGCCGCCGTGGCCGGGCTCGGCATCGCGCTACTGCCGCAGGCACTGACGCGCCCGGATATCGAACAGGGCCGCCTGAGCGTGGTGCTGCCGGATTTCCAACGCCGCGGTCAGGGCCTGCACGCGCTCTACCCAAGCCGACGGCATCTGCCGCGTGCGGTCTCGGCGTTTATCCAGGCCGTGACCGTGCGATTGAATGCGCTGTAGGCGCATGGGCAGTAGCGACGCCGCTTGCGGCGTCGCGCCAGCTCAGGCAGCAAGCCCATCGATCTGCTGATGGGCAACGGCAAGACCCGCTTCACGTCCCTCCTTGCCGGTGGCCAGACCCTCGGCAACGATGACCTCCGGGTGATGCAGGCCGACGAAGCCCAGCGCGGTGCGCATGTAGGTTTCGGCATGCTCCAACGACGCCAGCGGCGAGCCGGCGCCATAGAACCCACCGCGCGCCACCGCCAGGATCACCCGCTTGTCGCCGGCTAGCCCCTCGAGCACTCCTTCGGACGTATAGCGGAAGGTCTTGCCTGCCACCAGCACGCGATCGATCCAGGCCTTGAGCTGGGTCGGCACGCTGAAGTTGTACAGCGCCACCCCGATCACCACGGTGTCGGCATCCAGAAATTCCTGCAGCACCGCAGCACCATTAGCCAGGTCGGCGGCCAGTTCCGGCGTCTGATCGGCCGTGGGATTCTGCTGCGCAGCCAGATGCGCGCCGGACAGATGAGCGATCGGGTTGGCGGCCAGATCGCGATGGGTGACGGTGACATCGCCGTTGCGCTGTTGCAGCTTGGCAACGATGCGTGCGCTGAGCTGACGGCTCGCCGAATAGTCGCCGAGGATGCTGGAATCGAGATGAAGCAGTTTCATTGGAATGCCTTTGCTGGATAGGTGGGGGTGTGATGGGTGGCGATGCATGGCTGGGGTGCGCACACATCGACGGTTGGGCGGTGCAGGCCATCGTTGAAGACCTGTCGCCAAGGCTCGGGCGTGCGGTTTTGAAGGCGCATTGCCTTCCGCACGATCGGTAATGCGCTGTATTGCCTGGCAAGCGCTGCGTGTTTGACGCCGCATGCCGGGCAGCCACGTCTCGGCTGCCCGGCATGCGCGCGACTCAGGCCAGGCGGCCTTTGGCGCGCAATTGCTCGCCGATGCGGCGGATCTCCGCCTCGCCCTGCGCCAGTGCGGCGGTGCTGGTGTGCACCGAGTAGTGGCCCATGACCAGGTCGTGCGGGTGCTTGACCGCCGACCCCAGCACGAAGGAGCTCGCACCGACCGACACCACATCGATGGCCTGCTCGGCATCCTTGAACACCGCTATCTGGCCGCTGCCGATGCTCTCGGCCGCGTCCAGCTGCCCGGTGTGCACCGCGATCCAGGCCACGCTGTGGCCGGCCGGCGGCACGTAACGCCAGCGCTCCCCGTCCTGTAGTTGCACGCTCAGATAGGTCATGTCGGCCGGCGCCGGAATCTTGCTTTCCAGCTCGCCGTAGCGACCCAGCAGCACACGCACCGGCCCGGCCACCGGCACATCGGCCGGCGACAGATACAGGCTTTGCGCCGGAGCGTTTTCTTCGGCTGCAGGCAATGCGACCCAAAGCTGGAAGCCCTTGGCCGAGGACTGGCCGACCGGCACACCGTCGTGCCACACGCCATTGCCGGCACGCATCCATTCCACACCGCCGGTAGGCAGCGTGCCCTGCTTGCCGGTGCTGTCCTCGTAGCCGACCTCGCCCTCCATCAGGTAGGTGAGCGTGGCAATGCCCGAATGCGGATGCATGCCCATCGGTGCTCCTCCCACCGATGGTTTGACGGTGAACAGGTCCAGGAACACGAACGGCTTGACCAGCTGCCCCAGATCGCCCGGGCTCATCAGCCGGGTGATCGGGCCGCGGGTGGTGCCGCGGGTGCGAAACACCACCGGGCGCGGCATGGCCTGCACGCTTGTCTCGTGCTGCGGCTGATCGGCGTAGGTGGTGGCCAGTTGTGCGTTCATGACAGATCCCTTTGCGGTGGTGGAGCCAGCTGCTCCGGTGATGGAAAGCGTAGAGATGCGCCTATTGATCGACTAGCCGGAAGATTTGGAGTGGAATCGTCCAAAAATCGAAGTAATCCAGCCTGCACAACTTTGCCTCGTTGGTACGCGCGGACGAAATGGCGGCCGGCATACCGCCTGGGCTGCCTGCTCCGAGTGGGGCGGTCACGCGGTCTGGGTGTCTTCGCTCAGCGAGCCGGAGGCTGGGCGCCAACCGCCAGTCCAGGAGCGCACGGCCCTGCATTGCGGACCCCGCGCCCCAGCGGGCGGCCTTCATGCCACACCAACAACGGGTTCTTCACGCTTGCGCCATTCTTTCGCTGGAGACGCCCGATGATCCGCACCCTCGCCCCGCTCGCTGCCGTCCTGTTGCTCTCGGCCTGTGCTTCCAATCAGGTGGCGCAGGTGCAACCCATCGATGGCGCGATCTCCGGCCAATGCCATATCGAAAAGGTCCGCGGCATCGTGGGTCTGGCCGCAGCGGCGCAGACGGTGGAGCGCGCGCGCGTGGATAGCGACAGCCTGCAGGTCAGCGTGCGGCGCGGCGAGCGCGCCACCGGCGGCACCACCGCCAGCGGTCTGGCCGACCCCGCACAGGGCGCCAGTGAAAGCGGCGGCGATCACCTGAGCATCGAAACCGGCCCGACCAACAACATCACTGCGGTGTATTGCGGCTGAAGGCAACGCGCCTCGCTGCGCACCGGTTGGCCGCAGCACGGGCGGTACGCATCGCTTGGCGGAGCGCGCCGCGCAGAAGCTGGGCTCTGACGTGAGAGGTGTCGGTGGCAGTTGACGCACCGCCGGCACGTTGCTGCTTTGTACGGGCGCCAGCGCACAGATGCCAAACGCTGGCCGCCTGCTGGCGACCCAAATGGGTGGCAGCGCGTTTCAGAGCGGCTGACGCAGTGGCGCGAACGGCCCCGCCAGCTGGGGGCGTGCGGCATGGAGCAACCGCAGCCAACGCACATGGCAACCAGATTCCGCGCACCGGCTGCAGCCGCCTGGCGGCTGCGTCGCCGCGGTGTCGGTTGCTTCTTGGAGCGGCTAGCCCAAGCTGGCAAGCAGTCGTCAGCTGGGCGTGGGTGGCGCGCCCGAAACCGCAGTGCACGGGTGGTCCATGCCGCACCGAGGGCTGGCTGTGCCCACCTGCGGAGCGCGCCGTCGTTTTGTTAGCCGCGCTTAGTCTGCCGCACGCGCTTGGCCGCCCGGATCATCATCCGCCCGCCTAAATGCGCCGCGCCAACGCCGATGCAGCCATGTTCGACCATCGTGGATGCAGCTGAAAACCGCAGGCACCACCACCAGGCACAGCAGGGTCGAACTGATCAATCCCCCGATCACCGCGATGGCCATCGGCTGGCGGAAACTGGCATCGGCACCGAAACCCAACGCAATCGGCAGCATGCCGGCGATCATGGCCACGGTGGTCATCACAATCGGGCGCGCGCGCTTGTGGCACGCATCGAGCAAGGCGACGTCGACCGACGCGGCCCCATCGCGGATCGCGATCACCGCGTATTCGACCAACAGGATCGAGTTCTTGGTGACGATGCCCATCAGCATCACCAGGCCGATCATCGACGGCACATCGAGCTCACTGCCGCACAACAACAGCGCAATGAAGGCGCCGCCGAGCGATAGCGGAATGGCCGACAGGATCGTCAACGGTTGGAAGAAATCGTTGAACAGCAGGATCAGCACGCACAGCATGCACAAGGTGGCGATCGCGATCGCCAGCAGCAAGCCGGACGACAATTCCGCCGCCACTTCTGCATCGCCGGACTGGATCAGCGACACGTTCGCAGGCAGGTGCTGGATGGCGGGGCGCGTGGTGGCCAAGGCCATCGCCTTGCTCAACGGCATGTCGCCCAGGTCGGCGCTCACCGTGACGTAGCGTTGGCGATCGTAGCGATTGATCTCGGTCGGCCCGCTCTCCATCGCCAACACCGCCACGCTGGACAACGGCACCAGCCCATTGCGCGATTGCACGCGCAGGTTGGACAACGCCTCCAGATCGGCCCTGACCCGGTCGGGAACCTGCACGCGGATGTTGATCTGCCGGTTGTCCAGATTGAGCTTGGCAAGTTGCGGTTCGAAATCGCCGCTGGTCGCAGTGCGCAGGGTCTGGCCGATATCGGCGCTGCTCACGCCATAACGGGCGGTCTGGCGCTGGATCGGCCGCGCTACCAGCTCCGGGCGTTGCAGGCCTGCGGTGGTACGCACACCCGACAGGCCGGCCGAGCGCAATTGGCTTGCGAACGCAGCGACGGTGGCATTGAGGGCATCTTCCGATTCGCTGGTCAGAATCATCGACAGGTGTTCGCCCGGCCCGCCGCCGCTCACGGTGACGCGTGCGCCGGTGATGTTGACCAGCACCCGCCGCACTGCGCGCTCGATCTGCGCCTGCGGTGCACGCGTCTTGCGCGGCGACAACACCAGGGTCATCTCGGCCTTGCGCACCTCCGCCACTTGCGCACCGCGCCCGCCCGCAGTGCCGCCGATGCTGGTGAACACCGCGCCGACGCCATCGATGCGGCCCACCGCCGCGCGCACCCGCTCGGTAACCTGACGGGTCTGCCCGATGTCGCTTTCCGGTCCCAGCTCGACGCTAACGGTAATGAAGCCGCGGTCGCTGGGTGGCACCAGGCCTTTGGAGAGCAACGGCAACAACGCCAGCGACAGCAGCAGAAACACACCGGCGGCGCCCAACGTCGCCGCGCGATGCCGCAAGCTCCACTGCACCATCTGCAGATAGCGGGCGGTCACCGCACCGGTCGCCGGCTCGGATGGATCGCTGTGCCGCGCGCGCAGAAAGGTGGCCGCCATGATCGGAGTGATCAGCCGCGCCACCATCAACGAGGCAACCACCGCAATCACCGCAGTCCAGCCGAACTGTTTGAAGAACAATCCCGGGATGCCGCCCATCAACGTGGTCGGCACAAACACCACCACCAGCGTCGCGGTGGTGGCCATGACCACCAAGGCGATTTCGTTGACCGCATCGGCGGTAGCTTGAAACGCGGATTTGCCCATGCGCCGATGACGTTCAATGTTTTCGATCTCGACAATGGCATCGTCGACCAGGATCCCGACCACCACCGCCAGGGCCAGCAAGGTCAGCGTATTGAGCGAGTAGTCCAGCCACCACATCACCGCAAACGCCGGCAAGATGGACAACGGCAGCGCCGATGCGGCGATCAGGGTCGCGCGCCAGTCGCGCAGGAACAGCCACACCACCAGCACCGCCAGCAGTGCGCCCTCGTACAGCATCGACATCGAGCCTTCGAATTGCTCCAGGGTGTAGGCCACGGTGCCGGAGACCGGGGTGATGCGCAGCGAGGGGTCGGTGTGTTGCAACTGCTGCAGCGCCTGCGCAACGCCTTCGGCGATTTTGGTCTCGTCGAAGCCCTTGGTGCGATACAGGCTGAGCCCGATCACCGGCTTACCGTCGAGCAGCGCGGCCTGCCGACGGTCGGCGATGCCATCGCGTACGCGCGCGATCTGCTCCAGGCGCACGCTGCCGCCGGCTGCGAGCGCAATCGACATGCCAGGCAATTGCGCGGCCTGCTGCACGCCGGCCAGCGTGCGTACCGATTGCTCGGCGCCGCCCAGTTGCACGCGTCCGCCGGAGGAATCCTGCTGGGTCTGTTGCAGCGCGCGCGACACATCGGACGTGGTCACCCCGAGTGCGGTCATCTGCACCGGATCCACCTCCACCCGGATCTCGCGCTGCACGCCGCCCAGGCGTTGCACGCGGCCCACGCCAGGCATCTTCAGCAGCGCCTTGCTTACGGTATCGTCGACAAACCAGGACAACGCGGTCTCATCCAGCGTTGTCGATGTCACCGCATAGGTCAGGATCGGCGTGCCGGTTTCGGTCACCGCACTGATGGCAGGCTGCAACAGTTCCGGCGGCAACGACGAACGCACCCGGTCGACCGCATCCTTGGTTTCGATCAACGCATCGGACAGCGATTTTTCCAGATGAAATTCGGCCACGATCTGCACCTGTCCATCGCTGATGGTGGTGCGCAGATGGCGCAGGCCGCTGACGGTGGCGATGGAGTCTTCCACCTTGCGCGCCACCTCGGTTTCCAGCTGCGCCGGTGCCGCCCCCGGCTGCGTCAAGGCGACAGTGACGGTAGGCAGGTCCATATCCGGCAATGCCTGGATGGAGAGATTGCGAAAGCCGTAGACGCCCGCCAGGGTCAGCAGGAAGAACAGCAACACGGCGGGAATGGGATTGCGCAGCGACCAGGTAGCAAAGTTCATCGTGGCGTACGTGGAATCAGCTGCATGCCGACCAGCGGGCCGGCCGGCGTAGTCTTGACCAACACCGTGTCGCCATCGGCAAGCAGCCCGGCCCCCTGCGCCACGATGCGCTCGCCGCCGCTCCACGGCTGCAGCAGTTCGACGTCGGTCCCGACCCGTCGCCCCACCGTCACCGCTTGCGCGCGCACCCTGGATTCGGGACCGCTGCCGATGATGCGGAACACCAGGCTGCGGCCATCGCGCACCACCACACTCGACGCCGGCACCACCAGTGCGCTGCTGGGCGGCAACGCCACCGCACCGTCGACGTACATCCCGCCGCGCAGCAGGCGGTCGGGCTGGATATCCGCATACACCACGCCAAGCCGGGAGCGCGCATCCAGCAGCGGCGCAATCTGGCGCACGCGTGCCACGGCGGCACTGCCGTCGGGCAGCCGTAGCCGGACGTCCTGGCCTACGGCGATCCGCGCAATCTGCTCGGGTGTGAACTCTCCACGCCATTCCAGGCGCCCCTGCCGCACCAAGCGAAACAGTTCCTGGCCGCTGCTGGCCACCGCGCCCAGCGTGGCGCTCTGCGCGCTGATCAACCCATCGTCGGGGGCGGTGATGTCGGCTTGCTGCAGCTGCAGCCGGTTGGCATCCAGCTGCGCCTGCGCCACCGCGATCTGGGTGGTGGCGGTCACCGCTTCGGTCACGTAGCGCTGCACCTCCTGGTCACTCATCGCCCCGGCCGCCTGCACGCGCACGGCACGTGTGCGATTGGTATTGGCCTGGTCTGCAGCCGCCTGTGCTTTGGCCAGGCCCGCACGCAGTTCTGCGCGTGCCGCCAGCAGAGTGGCGGTATCAAAACGTGCCAGCAGCTGCCCGCGCGTCACCACATCGCCGACCGCCACGTTGAGCGTCACCAGCCGCAGCCCATTGCTTTGCGAACCGATCACCGCCTCCTGCCAGGGCGCCACGATCCCGGTCGCCGACAGCGTGCGTGGCCACTCCACCTGACGTGGCGTGATGGCCGTGACCGACAACGCGGTGATTGGAAGATTCTGGAGCTGCGGCCGGGCGCGCGTGGACCAGCCCCAGCCTGCGGCAATGGCACCACTGGCCAGCAGACACCACATCAGCGGCAACGCGAAACGTCGCCGTTTGCGCTTGGATGCCGCAGCGTTGGTGCGCGCGCTGTCCGTTGTGTCGGTTGGGGTCATGGTGGTTACGCGATCTGAGGAAAAGGGGAAAGGGGAAAGGGCCACACCAGCACGCGGCACATGCATCTGCGCGCTTGCATGCATGCGGCGGTATCGCGCCAAGAGGCGGCCGGGTGCAGGCCAGGTGTGGCATTGCGCGCACTCTCTGCCAACGCAATGACGTTGGCACCGTCGACGCAGCGACTAGCGAGTCTCAAGCACCAGCGAACCATGGCTAGGTGGCATCGTTTCAAGCGCCCGTTAAAGAACTTTTAGTCCGTTGAAGAATTCTTTAAGCGCACCGAGTCCGCTGCGCGAAAGGTTCAGCTTCAGGTACGCGGACCGTCCAGCCGATTTGCGCCACGGTCGACGATGCGCGGGCCTGCATCGACCGACAGCACGGACGCCGCAGCTGCGTGCACGCGCAACGCATCCGGCACGCGCATCGACGCTTTGCACACAGTGCTCCCCACGGCCCGGGGCAGGTGCTCAGCCCGTCGCGCTGCCTGGAAAGACGATGCGCACGCTAAACCCACGCCCGCTCAGACCAGGCCCGGTCTCGATACGTGCCTGGTGTAGATCCACGATACCGGCGACCAACGACAACCCGATGCCGCTGCCGCGGACCGGAGTGCCGGCTACGCGATGGAAGCGGACAAAGATCGCCTCGCGTTCCGATTCGGGGACGCCGGGCCCATCGTCGGCAACCTGCAGAAACACCTCGCTGACGGTCTTTGCACCGTCTTCGCTTGTCGCATCGGCGATATAGCCGCAGCTGATCAGGATGTTGCCGCCCTCCGGCGTGTAACGCATTGCGTTATCCACCAGGTTGCGTAGCAGGATGCCGATGTCGTCCACGTTGCACGCAACGACGCAGCTGTGGATATCCAGATACAACGCGCGCCCGTTCTGTCGCGCATGCACCTCGAATTCCTGTGCGATGTGATGCACCAACATGCTCAGTTCAGTCGGTTGGTGCATCGATGCGCTCCGCCCCGCGTTCAACCGCGCCAGATCCAGCAATTGCTCGGACAAGCGAGTGCTGCGCTTGGCCACGCGCAGCAGCTTCAGTAGTGCTTGATTCTTGCTTTGCAGGTCTTGGGCGCCCAGCGCGATTTCGGCCTGCGCCTGCAGTGCCGACAGCGGCGTGCGCAGCTCATGCGCGGCGTCGCCGATAAAACGGCGTTCGCCTTCGATCGCCGCATCCAGCCGCTCGAGCAGATGATTGAACGACGCCACCAGCGCGTGTATTTCGCGCGGGAGTTTGGACAACGGCAACGGGGCGAGGTCCAGGCTCTTGCGCCGCCGCAACGCCTTGCCCAGCGCTCTGACCGGCTGCAGCGAGCGGCGCACCACACACCACATCACCACGCCCGCCACCACCACCAACACCGTGGCCAAGGCGAGCGCGTGCCACGCCTCGTGGCGCAGGTCCGCATCCACCACACTCTGCGGGTTGCCGACCTGAACGCTGACACGGCCGGTTCTGTCGGTGACCGAGTACACCCGCCAGTGTTCGCCCTGGATGAGGGTGGTGGCCGCCCCATCGGTAAACGATGGCTGCAGCGCCGAATCGGGCGCGCCAGGCGTGCGTGCCACCATCGTTGTGCGGTTGATCCAGACCTGGAACACCAACTGTTCGCGCGCACCGGTGAAGGTGTCCGGCAATTGCAGGCCCGGGCCGGCCCTCTGGTCGAACCTGCTCTTGGCCGGAATGGTGATCAGCATCTGCGTGGCGATGGCTTCGAGCTTTTCGTCCCACGTACTCTTCAGATTGAGCGAGAGCAGCGTGAGCACCAGCGCGATGACCGCGACCCAGCACAAGGCGATGACGCTGACGATCACCATGAACAATTGCGCAGTGATGGATTGCGGTCTCATCCGGTCGGCTGCCCCACCACGTAACCCAGTCCGTGCACGGTTCTGATCAGGTCCTCGCCCAGCTTGCGCCGCAACTGATGGATGAACACCGCAATGGTATTGCTCTCCAGCTCGCTGGTCGGCCCGTACACCAGGTCCTGCAGACGGTCGCGGGTCAGCACATGGCCGGGGCGTTCGATCAACGCCATCAGGGTGCGGTATTCGTGTGCGCTCAACACTACATCGACACCGGCCTTGCTCACCGCGCGGCGACTCCGGTCCACCTTCACGTCGCCGAAGCTGAAGATCGGCACCACGCTGCCCTGGCTGCGCCGAATGACCGACCGCACGCGCGCCCACAATTCGTCGAACTGGAACGGCTTGACCAGGTAATCGTCGGCACCGGCGTCCAGACCGACGATGCGCTCACTCAGCTGCCCGCGTGCGGTCAGGATCAACACCGGAGTGGGGTCGCACCGGGCGCGCATGCCGCGCAGCACCGACAGCCCCGACTCGCCAGGAAGCCCCAGATCCAGCAGCACTGCCGCATAGGGATGATCGATCAGCGCCACCTGCGCCCCAGCGGCATCCACGACATGGTCCACCTCCCACCCGCCCTGTTGTGCGCCATCGCAGATGGTGTCGCCCAACATGGCGTCGTCTTCGACAAGGAGCAGCTTCATTCGGTGCTGGTCGGTAGGCACTAGGGGGCCACAGCATCCTGGAGTGGGTTTAATTCTGCATTAAGCGGCCCGCGATGGCGGCTGGATTGGGCAGCGTCGTGCGCGAACAGGGCAGTTGCGTCCCAATGTGCCTGTCGGTGCCTGTCGCAGTCGCTCGACAACCGACGCGCTTGCGCCAGGAAAGCGGACATATGCAGGCAGGTAGGCGAAAACGCCGGCCGCAACCCGCCACTGCGGTCGATCGGCTGCACCGCCTTGCGCTCCAGTCCGCCATGCCCCCGCCCGCTGCAGGTGCCAAGTCCTGCGGTAGGCTGGGGCGTCGCATGCCGGGACATGTTCACGACAGGTCGCGGGTGTAGAAGGACCGATCCACCGGGGCAGGAGCGCAACCATGAAGGTGCTTTTGATCGAGGACGAGCCCGAGATGGCGTCTGCCATCCGCGACGTCCTGGCAACGTACAACATGATCGTGGATCACGCCCCGACCTTGGCAGCGGCGGCCAGCGCGGCCGCACTGGGCGCGTTCGACGTGATGATTCTCGATCGGCAATTGCCCGACGGCGATGGCTTGCAGTTTCTCAAGACCCTGCGCGAGCAGGGCAATGTCACCCCCGTGCTGGTGCTCACCGCGCTGGCCGAGTTGTCCGAACGCGTGGTCGGCCTGGACATCGGCGCAGACGATTACCTTGCCAAGCCGTTCGCGGTGGAAGAACTGATGGCCCGGCTGCGCGCACTGGTCCGCCGGCCGGCACATTTGCAGACCGATATTGTCACTGCCGGCAATCTGTCCTACGACTTCGTCAATCGCACCGCCAGCATCGGCGGCGAGGCGCTGGATCTCAAGCGCAGGGAGTTGCTGGTGCTTGAAGCATTGCTCAAGCGCGTCGGACGCATGGTGCCGCGCGGCACGCTGATGCAGGCGGTGTTCTCGATGGACGACGACGTGCAACCGAATGCGCTGGACACTCATGTCTCGCGGTTGCGCCGCAAGCTGTCCGATGCGGGTAGCGCGCTTGCGATCAATGTGGTGCGCGGCGTGGGCTACATGTTGAGTGTGAGCGCATGACCTACAAGCCGCCGTCGTTGCGATGGCGTCTGGTGCGTGGCCTGGCCGCCGCGCAGACCGCCATGATCGCGCTGGCCGGCGTCGTCATCTTCGTCCTGGTCATCCAGGCCACGATGGAGTTTCCCAACGGCAACCTGACCTACGAGTTGCAGACCCTGGAAACGCTCACGCGGTCGGTCGCGCACGACCGCACGGGTCGGCTGTACATGCGCCCGAGCGCAGACATGTCCGAGCTGCGTGCCAAGTCGACCACGTTGTGGTTCATCGTCACCGACAAACACGGGCAGCGCCTTGTGGAGGGAACGCCGCCAGCGGCCATCCGGCCGGCGCTGTCCGCATTGCCGTTGGTGGAGTCGGCAAGCTTCGATGTGGGCGGTGCCAGCACCACCGACACGCGTGCAAGCGTGGCCTGGGTGGAGTCGGATGCCGGGCAGGTGCAGATCGCATTCTGGGCACGCGGGCCGGTGAGCACTTGGGAACTGCTGCGGCTGGCCTCGCCGGTGCTGTGGCAAACCCTGTTGATCATTGCGCTGGTCTCGGTGTCCACCATGCTGGTGATGCCGCTTGCGGTGAAGCGCGGCCTCAAGGGGCTGGACAAGGCCGCGCAAGAGGCCAGATCGATCGATTTTCATCGCACCGGCATGCGCCTGGGCCTTGATCAGGTACCGGCCGAAGTGGCGCCCTTCGTGCAGGCCATCAACGACGCCCTGGCGCGCCTGGACACTGCGTTGGCCAAGCACAAGCGGTTCATCGCCGATGCCGCGCACGAACTGCGCACCCCCGTGGCGATTCTGACCACGCGCCTGTCCGCGCTGCCGGCCAGCCCCTTGCGGACGCGGCTGATGGAAGATGCCGTCCGCCTCGGCGCATTGACCGGGCAGCTGCTGGACATCCAGCGGCTCGACTCCGACACCATCGTGTTTTCGCGTCTGAATCTGGCCACGATCGCAGAACGCGTGGTACTCGATCTGGCGCCGCTGGCATTCGCCGCAGGCTACCAGGTGGCGTTCGAGACCGATGCTGCGGTGGTGCCTGTCGATGGCGATGAAGTGTCCATCGAGCGCGCACTCACCAACCTGATCCAGAATGCGATCAGCTATGGCGGGCGTCAGGGAACGATCACGATCCGGGTCTCGGCAGCAGGCACGGTGGATGTTGCCGACGAAGGACGCGGGGTCAAGGATTCCGAGCGCGAACGCATCTTCGAGGCGTTTCATCGCGACAGCAAGGACGGCCGTGGCGCCGGCCTGGGACTGGACCTGGTGCAAACCATCATGCGACACCATGGCGGCAGCGTCCTGCTGGTCCCGGACACCGCAGCGGGTGCCTGCTTCCGGCTGGTGTTTCCTGCGGCGGTGTAGTGCCGGCATCCCTACGCTGTCTTGCCTGGACATGACCGCAGCGGGGCTTGTTCATCCACGTCACCGCACCGCACATCAGCTGCGCGCAAGCGCCTTGATCGGATCCAGGCGTGCCGCACGCCGTGCCGGCAGAAAACCGAATACCACGCCGATCGCTGTGGACACGGTGAACGCGCCGATGATCGACCACTGCGAGAACACCATTCCGAAACTCGGGCTCACCCAACCGACGAGGACGCCCGCACCCAGTGCCAGCGCCACGCCCAAGGTGCCGCCGACCAGACAGACCAGCGTCGCTTCGATCAGGAACTGGCGCAGGATGTCGGACTGACGCGCACCCACCGCCATCCGCACGCCAATCTCCTGAATCCGCTCGGTCACCGACACCAGCATGATGTTCATCACCCCGATGCCGCCGACCAGCAACGAAATCAGCGCAATGGAGGAAATCAGCAGCGTGATGGTGCGTGTGGTCTGTTCGACGGTCTTGCGCACGCTGTCGGAATTGGACAGAAAGAAATCCCGGCGCCCATGCCGTTGCAGCAGCAGCGTGTCGATACCACGCTCGGCCACCGCGCTTGGCACCTGCGTCGAGACACGCACCGTCAGGCTGCGCACGCGTGCATCGCCGGAGACGCGCGCCATCACCGTGGTGTAGGGCAGCCACACGTTGAGCGAGGTGTCGCCGGCAAACCCCGAGGTCGGCCTGGCAGTGACGCCAACGACCCGCAGCGGCACCGATCCCACCAGAATCACCTTGCCCAGCGCCGATGTGCTGCCTGGAAACAGCGCACGTTGGGTCGCCTGGTCGATGACCGCCTCCGGCGCCCTGGCCTGGATCGCATGCGCGTCGAACCCGCGCCCCTGCGCGAATGCGTAGCCACGCACCCGGAAAAACTGATCGCCGACGCCGGTGATGCTGGCGGCGACATCGTGGGGCCCATAGCGCAGGCCGGCGCTGGTGGAGATCGAGGGCGTGGCGCTGTCCACGTACTCCAGCCCGGCGATGGCGACCGCATCGTCGGCACTCAACGTACGCACCGTATCGGCCGCACGATCGCCGATGCTCGCCCCCGGCATCACTTCGATCGTATTTGTGCCCAGCGCATCGATGTCGGACAGGATCGACCGCCGCGACCCTTCGCCGAGCGCAACCACCGATACCACCGACGAGATGCCGATGATGATGCCCAGCATGGTCAACAAGGTCCGCAGGCGATGGTTGAACATCGAGCGCAGCGCCATCTGACCGGCTTCGGCAAAGCGCCCCAGCAGGTCTGCCAGGCGCCCCGCTCTATCGGCGACCACGGCGTCCTTGATCGCGGTGCGAGGGGTCGCCGGACGCAGCTGGCGGTCGGCCACGATCTGGCCGTCGCGGATCTCGATGATGCGTTGCGCATGCGCCGCCACCTCGGGGTCATGCGTGACCAGGATGATGGTGTGACCTGCCGCGTGCAGCTCCTGCAGTACCGTCATGACCTCCTTGCCGCTGGCTTGATCCAATGCGCCGGTCGGTTCGTCGGCCAGAATGACCTCGCCGCCATTCATCAGCGCGCGGGCGATCGACACGCGTTGTTGCTGCCCGCCGGACAGCTGCCCCGGCCGGTGGTGCAGCCGTGTGCCCAGCCCCAGACGCTCCAGCAAGGCCTGCGCGCGCGCGCGGCGCGCACTAGCCGCGGTCCCGTTATAGATCGCAGGGATTTCGACATTGCCGATCGCATCCAGCTCCCCCAGCAGCTGATAGCGCTGGAAAATGAAGCCGAAGTGGGCACGCCGCAGACGCGCCAGGCTGTCCGGATCCAGTTGACCAATGTCCTGCCCGGCGACCTGGTAGCTCCCGCGCGTCGGGCGATCCAGGCAGCCCAGGATGTTCATCAAGGTGGATTTGCCCGAGCCCGATGGCCCCATGATGGCGACCATTTCCCCGGCGTGGATGCGCAGCGTGACATCGCGCAGGATCGCAACGCTGCCGTCGGCAGACGGAAACTCTTTGCAAAGCGCGCTCACTTGCAACAGTGCGGGCATGACGCAGGCTCCAATGATGGATGTGGGCAGGCGGTGCATGAGCGCCTGCCCGTGACAACGCGACGACGCATCAAGGCGTCTGCGCAGGCGTATCGAGATCGCTGGTGATCACCCTCTCGCCCAGCTCAAGGCCTGCGATCACCTGTGCGTTGATGCGGTTATTGAGCCCCACACGGATGCGGCGCATCTGCCGCCCGCCATCGGCGGTCAGCACGTGGACCACATAGCTTCCATCGGCGGTGCGCTCGCCCAGCGCACCACTCGGGATGAGGCGTGCAGCGCGTGCGCGTGCCAACACGATCGTGGTTTGCGCGGTCATGTCGATGCGCAAGGTGCGATGCGGATTGGGCACATCGAAGATGCCATTGAAGTACACCGCATTGGACGCGGCACTGCTCGCCTGGCCCGCCACGACGCCGGAGGCATCGCTGGCGATCGTGGTCGGACCCGGCTCCAACGCAGACAGCACCGCGCGATAGCGGGTGTCGGGCTCGCCCAGCAAGGTGAAATAGACGCCCATCCCGGCCGATACCCGGGTGACATCGGCTTCGGAGATCTGCGCCTTGACGGTCATGGTGTCCAGACGGGCGAGCTTGATGATGGTCGGCGCGCTCTGGTTGGCATTCACCGTTTGTCCCTGCTCGGTGACGATGGCCACCACTTCGCCATCCATTGGCGCCACCACGCGTGTGTAGCTCAGATTGAGCTCGGCGGTGCTTGCCGCGATCGTGGCTTGCTCCCGCTCCGCGCGTAAGGCCTGGATGTCTGCCCGCACCGTCGCCAGCGTGGCTTCTGCCGCCTCGGCATCGACCCTGGCCACCGCATCATCTGCCATCAAGGCGCGCTGGCGACGGTCCGCCAGGGTGGCCTGACGCAGGCTGGCCAACCGTGCCGTCAACCTGGCGTCGGCGCTGCGCACTTGCGCCTGTGCGGTGCGCAGCGCGTTCTGCTGCGGCAACGCGTCGATCTCGGCGATCGGCTGCCCTTTCTTGACCGAGTCTCCAAGTTTGACGTGCAGGGCCACTACCTGGCCGGTGACCTGCGCGCCAACGCTCACCAACTGCGAGGCGTTGATCCTGCCGGTCGCCAGCACGGTCTCTTCGATATCCCCCAGCACCACCGCCGAGCTGGCCACCTGCGGTGCAACCGGTGGAGAAAAAAACTGCACCTTCACCAGCCAGCCGACGAACAACGACAGCACCACAATCGACCACCAACGGTAGCGCCCTAGGCGCTGCAACCACAGCATCGAACGGCTCATGGCGCGCTGCCTCCCCGCGTGGGTGCCTGCATCCATTCGCCACCCAGCACGCGATAGGCGGTCACCAGGTTGCTGTCGCGTAACAGGGTGGTGTCCAGCAAGGCCTGCTGCGCCGCATACAACGCACGCTCGGCATTCAGCAGGTCGACCAATCCGGTCTGCCCGCGCTCGTATCTGGCGGCGGCAATGCGCGCCTGCTTGCTTGCGGCGTCGATCAGTTGCGTCTGCGCCTGCAGTCGCGCAGCGATGCTCCCGCCGATGGCCAACGCATCGGCCACATCGCGGAACGCGATCTGCAGCGTCTTCTGATACTGCGCCTGGGCGATTTGGGTATCGAGCTCGGTCACCTTCAGGTTGGCGCGGTTGGCGCCGTGATCGAACAGTGGCACCGCTGCGGAGGCAGCGATGTTCCAGCCACCTCCGCCAAGCAGCGTGGACAACGCCGTGCTGGTGTTGCCGTAGCTGCCGGTCAGGGCAATGCGAGGGAAGAATCGTGCGCGCGCAACCCCGATATCGGCATTGGCGCCGATCAGCGCATGCTCTGCGGCCATGACATCGGGGCGACGCAGCAGCAGTGACGACGGAACCCCTGCCGGCAACGGACCGTTGAGCGACAGTGCTGCATGACCACGCGCGTCGGCATCGGGCAACAGCGTCTCGGGTACCTCGGCACCAACCAGCAAAGTCAGCGCATTGCGATCTTGCTGCAGCTGCGCTTCCAGGCCAGCCTGCTCGGTGCCGATCTGCGCCAACGCGGTGTCCGCCTGCGCCAACTCCAGCCCGCTGATGGCACCCTGGTTGTAACGGGCCAATGTCAACTCGTACACCCGTTGCAGATTCCCCGCGGTCTTGTTCACCAACGCAAAGCGTTGCTGATCAGCATCCAGTCTCAGCCATGCAGTCGCCACTTCGGCGATCAGGCTGAGCGAGGCACTGCGTCGATTCTCATCGCTCTGAAGAACATCCTGCAAGGCCGCTTCTTTGAGATTTTTCACGCGTCCAAAGAAGTCTAGCTCATAGCTGGCAAACCCGAGCGATACCGAAAGTTGACCTTGCTGACGACTGGCATCGACGCCGCTACCGTCCAGTGTCACTGTCGGCAGCGTCTCGGCGCCACGCAACCGGTAGCTCGCCCTGGCGCGTTGCACATTCAACATCGCAAGCGCCAGGTCCTGATTGCGCTCCAGTGCAAGCGCGACGGTATCGCGCAGGCGTGGGCTGGCGAACACCTCGCTCAGCGCCGTGGGTGCGAAACCATGTTCGGAGGTCGTTTGCTGTTGCGGGATCCGTGGCGGCGGCCGCACGTACTGCGGCGCCAGGTTGGCGCAGCCACCCAGCGCCAGCAACGCCATCGCATAGGCGATGTTGGCTGAAAGTCTCATCGTGTTCTCAAACGTCGTTATGCAGCGGTAACGTGCATCGCATGTGGCGCGTATCGAGGCGGCAGTGCGACAGCACAGGCAGGAGTCGGTTGCAGCGCATGCTGGCAGCGCTCTCTGTCGATAGCCTGTCTGCTGTCGTGTTTAGTCCACCGTTAGCCAGTGCATTCAGCCAACGGCAGCCATCGTCGGTCGCTCGAGGTGTTCGTTACCGCGCAAGGTTGCGACGATGCATCGCTACCGAGTTGTAGTCGATGCTGATGCGTGGCTGAACTTTCAATCACGGCTCGGCATCAACGACAGACTGCGGACAGATTGATGCCCTAGCCTTGTGATGCCGACTGCGTGTCATCCATCGATCGGATGACTGTTGCGTTTCGCAGATTGGCCTAACTCTTTCAACGCTGTGAGGATAGATGGCACGTTCGTATATGGCTTCGTTTCTTCGCGAATGGATCACGGCCCCCTGCTCCGTTGCGGCAATCCTTCCTTCCGGACGTGCACTGTCCTCCATCATCACCTCCGAACTCTCGGAGCGTACCGGGCGGGTCCTGGAACTTGGTCCGGGTACCGGTGCGTTTACCCGGGCGATGATCGACAAGGGCGTGCGCGAAAAGAACCTCATCCTGCTCGAATACAACCAGAGGTTTGCATCGCTGCTCACGCAGCGCTTCCCGCACGCGTCAGTGCTGCAGATGGATGTCACCGATCTTGAATCGGTACCTCGCTTCGATGGAGCCTGCGTCGATGCAGTGGTCTGCGGCCTTGGCTTCTTGAACATGCCAGCACATCAGGTGGCCGCCATCGTGCGTGGCGCCTTCCTGCATCTCAAACCGGGCGGCCGCATGTATCTGTTTACCTACGGCTTCAAATGCTCGGTGCCAGCGCACATTCTCGATGCGCTCGATCTGGAGGCCGTCAAGATCGGGCGCACGTATTGGAACGTCCCGCCAGCGACGACCTATCGTCTGCAGCGCCGTGCGTACACAGGCTAGGCCACCATGCAGACCAACGACGTATTAACGCTGGTGTTGAGCTTCGGCCTGCCAGGCGTGCTGGCGATGTCCTACCTCGAAAAATTCATCCCGGTGATCCCCTCCTATCTGATGCTGATGGTTGTCGGCATGACTGCCGAGAGCGTGCCGGCGCTGCTGGCGGTGTGGGCTATCAGCGTGGCCGGATCGGTACTGGCGACGGTCAGTTGGTACGAGATCGGCCGTGCGCTCGGTAACGATCGCGTGCGCGCCCTGGTACGCAACTACGGCCGTTTCGTGTTTCTGCGCATCGCTACTTACGACCGCCTTGCGCTGTCGTACCGACGCAACGATTTCCGGGTCACGCTGGCCGGTCAGGCGATCCCGGTGGCACGGATCTATCTGGCCTTGCCGGCAGGCGTGATCCGGGTGCGCTTCTGGACCTTCCTGCTCGCCGCAGCACTTGGAATTGCCGGCTACAACCTGTGCTTTCTGTTGGTCGGCTTCTGCCTGCGCGGAACCGGACATGATCCGCTGATCACCGGCATGGTCATCGCCGCAGCGCTGGTCGCATTGGAATGCGTGGTGTTCTTTTCGATACGCAAGAAGTCGCGCGCCAAGTCGGTGAACGTCTAGTCGGCTGGCGTGTTCCGCAGCGGTGATGACATCGGCCCGCTTCGCTGGTTGCGCGCGGTGTCCTTGCATGCTCCGACATTGATGGCCATGCGTACTTAGGGTGCGATTTAGCGCTGCACAGCGCTCACGAGCACTGACGTGGATGGGCAAAGCGCATTGCAATGTATCGGCAGCACGCCGGACGAAGCGTATGACACGCATGCCGTGCAGTGATGCATGTCGTCCACCCGCATCGCTGCATGTCCAGCATGTGCTATCCGGGAAATCGAGGCGTATGCGCGATACCACGCCACGCGTTACCTGCCGCGTCTGTGCCGGAGCCGATCGAGTCGTCCGGCGCACGCTTGCAGACGGCATTCGTGAACGCATGCCTACCAATGGCAAGCGATCAAAAAACTCTTAAAACGTGATCCGCAGCGAATCCATAGGATCACTTCCAGCAACCTCGCTGCAGCACCGCCACCTCGCCATCGCATCCATCTGGCCGCTCGTCAGAGGCCGATGCGGTGTCGAGCGACTGCAGCCTCATCTCTTCGGAGCGCAGCATGATTTCCCAACGCCCCTCCACCGTTTCACGGCGGCCGTCGCCCACCAGCAATCGGCAGGCATGGCAGGACCTGCCAGATCTGCAGCATCACCACGCCAGGCGTCAGCGGCTGACGCAGCTGCGCTGGATGGCCGGCATTGCCGGCGGCGCAGTCGCCGTGTTGTGGGCCGGCCCCTTGCTGTGGTCATGCATGTGCCGCCTGCTGACCTAGGGCGATCACGCAGCTGGTCGCGGTTGTGTCGTGCCCTTCTCCCTTGCATCACTTACCCCACAAGGACCCTGCAATGACGATTCCCCGTTACCTGGTGGCTGCCGGCACGCTGCTGTTGCTATCGGCCTGCGCGAGCCGCCCCGTCGCGCCGCAGACATCGATGCGGACCTCGATCGGCCCGGCGTCGACGGCAACATTGGTGATGCCGCCCGCTGCGCAGCCGCTGCCTGGCCCGTCCGATCAACAGCTGGTGGCGAGCGATCGCCCCATCGATAGCGATGGTGGCAACGCAGCGCCGGCATCACCGGATGCAGCACTTGCCGCTCCCGCCGTGTCTGCAGCGGCCGCTCCCATCACCAACGCCGAGCAGGATGCACAAGCGCTCTACAGTGCCGCACCGGTGCGCGACCCGTGGGAGGGTTACAACCGCAAGATCCACGCATTCAACAACGGTGCCGACAAGGTGCTGTTCCGTCCCGTCGCAGTCGCCTACGACAAGGTCACACCCAAGCCGGTCAAGACCGGCATCCGCAACATGTTTTCCAATTTCGGTCAGCCGGGCACTGCGGTCAGTCAGGTGTTGCAGGGCCGCCCGGTCAAGGCGACGCAGTCGCTGGGTCGGTTCGTGGTCAACAGCACGCTTGGCGTGGCCGGGCTGTTCGATCCGGCCACCCGCTTCGGCATGCCCAAATACAACGAGGATGTCGGACAAGCATTTGCGACATGGGGCTGGGACAACTCGCGCTACTTCGTAATGCCGATCCTAGGACCAGGCACGGTACGCGATACCTTTGGTCGCGTCGCCGACCAACAGCTGACGCCGATCAACTATCTGGACAATGCGCGCGTAGCCAATTCGCTGATGGGCCTGCAATTGGCCGACGGCCGCGCACGGATGCTGCCGATGGACGCGCTGCGACGCGATGCCGTGGACGATTACACCTTTGTGCGCGATGCCTGGGCGCAGCGCCGTGAAAAGCAAATTGCAGACGACTGATCGCCGCCAACACGAGGCGTGCGCGGTAACTCAGCGTAGGCGTTCACGCGCTGGATCAGCAGCTTGCCAGTCACAGCGAGCAGGCTGTGGCTCCCAACGACCTCACCAGCGCTCTCGCAAAGATTCGCAGCATCACGCAGCACGCTTACGGCGGCTGGGCTTGGGATTGGGATTGGGCTTCGGCGTAGCCGCCTTGCCTGGCTTGTTGGCCTTGCGTTGCTTGCTGCGCGAGTCGGTCAAAAAGCGCAGCGTGGCCGCTTCCCACTGACGCTCGCCGCGCACGCCGCTGGCCATCGCCTGCAGTTGCCCGGCGCGCCAGCCTTCGAACACGCAGGGGTCGATGTAGGCCTTGCGACACACCGATGGCGTGTTGCCCAGCGCATCGGCCACCTCGCGGATGACATCGTTCTGCACCTGCATGAGCGCGCGCTCGCTGCTGCGCTCGGGCAACGGCAAACGCGCCAGGCGCTGCAAGGCGGCCAGCGTGCCGCCCCAGGTGCGGAAGTCCTTGGCGGTGAAATCCTCGCCCATCGCTTCGCGCAGATAGTCGTTGACCTCGCCCGAATCCACCGGCTGCAGCTGGCCGCCGTCGTCGCGGTATTGAAACAGCGATTGCCCCGGCAGCTGCTGACATTGCCGGATCAGTTTGACCAGATGCTTGTCGTCCACTTCGATGTCGTGATCCTGGCCGCTCTTGCCGCGGAATTTGAGCCGTGCACGCCCGCCTTTCAAAAATTCCATGTGGCGGTTGCGTAGCGTGGTCAGCCCGTACGAGCGATTGCTGCGCGCATATTCGGCATTGCCCACGCGCACCAAGGTGTCGGCCAGCAGCGCGACCACAATCGCCAGCACCTTCTCACGCGGAAAGCCGGGCAGTGCCAGATCGCGTCGCAAGCGCCGCCGCAGTTTGGGCAGTGCCGTGCCGAAGGCGATCACGCGCTCGAACTTGCCTTCGCCACGCACCTGCGCCCAATCGGCGTGATAGCGGTACTGCTTGCGCCGCCGCGCGTCGCGCCCGGTGGCCTGCAGGTGACCGTTGGGTTTGGCGCAGATCCACACCTCGGTATAAGCCGGCGGAATGGCCAACGCGCGGATGCGCTGCAAGGTGTCGGCATCGGCGATGCGCTGCCCGTCGGCACTGCGGTAGCTGAAGCTCTTGCCCGCCTTGCGCCGGCTGATGCCTGGCTGCTGATCGTTGACGTAGGTCAGCCCCGCCGCCCGCGCGGTGGCTTTGGCCTGTGCCACCGCAGCCACGGTGGCGACGGCGGCCGTTGCGACGACCGCACCGGTGGCGGCGGTGGCGAGCGTGCCGGCGGCACTGGCCGTGGCGGCGACATTGCGAAGAACACGTTTGGCTTTCATTGCGCACGGATCGAAGGACTGGCACCGATTGTTGGGCCGCGCAGCGCTAGGCCGCGTCAACGCAACGACAACGCCGTGTGGGCAAGCGATGCCCGCGGCGCAACTTTGTGCTTATGCTTGGGCATCCCCCCTTTGCTGGAGTCATCGATGCGCGCTGTCCTGCCTATTGCCCGTCTGGCTTGCACCTTGGTCGTGCTGACTGCATTGACTGCCTGCAACAAACCGCAACCCGATGAGCAGGAAGCCGTCGCGGCCAACGCACAACAGGCGGCCGAACAAGCCTCCGCGCCGGTGCCGGATGCAGCGCCGGAAGCGCCGCCGATCGGCAGTTGCGACGCCACCCAGGTGCAGTCGCTGGTTGGCCAGCCCATCACCGATGCGGTGGGCGAGCAGGCCCGCAGCGACGCCGGCGCCAAGTCGGTGCGGGTGCTCAAGCCCGGCCAGATGGTGACGATGGAATTCAACGGCGAACGGCTCAATGTCGAAGTGGACGCCAAGAACATCATCACCGCGGTGCGTTGCGGCTAAGAGCAGCTAACAAACCGACTGTGCGCACCGCCAAGCGGGCGCGGGCGGTGCTCGGTGCGGCATGGTCCACGCGTACACGCAGGCTCTGAGCGCGCCGTCCACACCCACCTGACGACTGCTCGTTACGTTTTGTTAGCCACTTTAAGGCTGCGCTGGCGCCTGTCTCCCGACAGGCGCCAAGCCAGCTGGCACAAGGGATTGCGACAGGCCTCGTTGCAGCTGTAACGGTGTATTGCGGCACCGCATCAACTGTGGTCTAGTCGATCATCCGGTGACCTCTTCGAAACGCTCCACGGATCGAGCGGTGCAACGTCGTCGCCGCTCTCCCAAGATCGCAAAGAGGCAGACATGGCCCCCCGCACTCGCCAAGGGCTCAACGACTACGGTCTCTACAACAGCGCGCGCGACGAACGCGACGCCTGTGGTTTTGGCATGGTCGCCCAGCTGGACGACCAACCTTCCCGTTCGCTGGTAGACACCGCGATTGCGGCGCTCTCGCGCATGACCCACCGCGGCGGTGTGGCGGCCGACGGGCTCACCGGCGATGGCTGCGGCCTGCTGATCCGCAAACCCGATGCATTCCTGCGCGGGCTGGCCCGCGATGCCGGCATCCCACTGGGCACGCGCTATGCGGCCGGTGTGGTGTTCCTGCCGCTGGACGAGGCCGAGGCAGCGCGCTGTCGCACCGAACTGGAAGCGCAGCTGCACACTGCCGGCGTGCAGTTCCGCGGCTGGCGCGTGGTGCCCACCGACGACAGCGTGTGCGGCCAGCTGGCGCGCGACACCCTGCCACGCATCGAACAGGTGTTTGTCGATGCCGGTGCCGAACAGACCGAAGACGGCTTCACCCTGGCGCTGTTTCTGGCGCGCCGCCGCGCCGAGCAGGCGCTGCGCGAGGTGGAGAACTTCTATGTCACCACGCTCTCGCCCAACGGCATCAGCTACAAGGGCATGGTGCTGCCGGACAAGCTGAGCACGTTCTATCCGGACCTGCAGCGCAGCGATCTGTCGTCCAGCGCGATCGTGTTTCACCAGCGCTTTTCCACCAACACGCTGCCGCGCTGGCCGCTGGCGCATCCGTTCCGCCTGCTCGCGCACAACGGCGAAATCAACACCATCGAGGGCAACCGCCGCTGGGCGCAGGCGCGCAGCAAGGTGTGGCAGACCCCGCGCTTCGATATCGCCGAGTTCGATCCGGTGATCTCCATGCACGGTTCGGACTCGCAGAGCCTGGACAACATGCTGGAGCTGCTGATCGCCGGTGGCATGGACCTGCTGCAGGCGCTGCGCATCCTGGTGCCGCCGGCGACCCAGTCGCTGGAGTTCAAGGACGCCGATCTGGCTGCGTTCTACGAGTTCTACGGCCTCAACACCGAGCCGTGGGACGGCCCGGCCGGCATCGTGGCCTGCGACAGCCGCTATGCCGCCTGCATGCTCGACCGCAACGGCCTGCGCCCCGCGCGCTGGATGCTGACCTCCGACCGCCACTTCCTGGTGGCCTCCGAGGCCGGCGTGTGGGAGCTGCCGGCCGAGCGCATCACCCGCAAGGGCAAGCTGGGCCCGGGCGAGATGATGGCGATCGATCTCAAGCGCGGCGACCTGCTCGATTCCGATGCCATCGACCGCATCAACCGCGCACGTGCGCCGTACAAGCAATGGCTGCAGCAGGGCGTGACCTATCTGCAGACCGAGCTGATCGACCCCTCGCTGGTGGAAGAACCCTTCAGCGAGCAAACCCTGCGCAGCTACCACAAGCTGTTCCAGCTCAGCACCGAGGAAGTGGAGCAGATCCTGCGCCCGCTGGCCGAGACCGAGCAGGAAGCCACCGGCTCGATGGGCGACGACACCCCGATGGCGGTGCTCAGCCGCCAGACCCGGCCGCTGTACGACTACTTCCGCCAGGCGTTCGCGCAGGTCACCAACCCGCCGATCGACCCGCTGCGCGAAGGCATCGCGATGTCGCTCACCACCCAGCTCGGCAAGGAGACCAACATCTTCCATGCCGGTGCGGAGACGGTGAACCACGTCATCCTGAATTCGCCGGTGCTCAGCCAGCGCAAGCTGCGCCAGCTGCTGAAGATGGAGCAGTACGTCGCCCGCAATCGCCTGATCGACCTGTCCTACAGCGTCGAAGAAGGGCTGAAGGCCGGCCTGGAGCGCATCTGCCAGGAAGTGGAAGCCGCCGCCCGCGACGGCGCGGTGATGCTGCTGCTGTCCGACCGCTACCCGGTGCCGGACCGGCCGATGGCGCATGCGCTGCTGGCCACCGGCGCGGTGCATCACCACCTGTGCAAGGTGGGCCTGCGCTGCGACGTCAACCTGATCATCGAAACCGGCACCGCGCGCGATGCGCACCACATGGCCTGCCTGCTCGGCTTCGGCGCCACCGCGGTGTACCCGTATCTGGCCTACCAGACCCTGTTCGATCTGGGCCGGCGCGGCATCCTGCAGCTGAGCAAGGGTGGCGAGCAGTCGCAGATCGGCCGCCGCTACCGCAAGGGCATCTACAAGGGCCTGTCCAAGATCATCTCCAAGATGGGCATCTGCACCATCGCCAGCTACCGTGGCGCGCAGTTGTTCGAGATCGTCGGGCTGGACCCGGACGTGGTGGAGCTGTGCTTTGCCGACACCCCCGCACGCATCGGTGGCGTCAATCTGGGGCGGCTGGACACCGAGGCGCGCGAGCTCACCGCACGCGCCTGGAACGACCAGCTCAAGCCGGAAGTGGGCGGCCTGCTCAAGTACGTGCACGGCGGCGAGTACCACATGTACAACCCCGACGTGGTCATGACGCTGCAGCGCGCCACCCGTACCGGCGATGCTGACGACTGGCAAAAATACGTGGACGCGGTGCATTCGCGCCCGGCCTCCACGCTGCGCGATCTGGTCCAGCTCAAGCGTGCCGACACCCCCACCCCGCTGGACGAGGTGGCCCCGGCCGAAGATGTGTTGCGTCGCTTCGACACCGCCGCGATCAGCCTGGGCGCGTTGTCGCCCGAGGCGCACGAAGCGCTGGCCATTGCGATGAACCGCCTGGGCGGGCGCAGCAATTCCGGCGAAGGCGGCGAAGACCCGGCCCGCTATGGCACCGAGAAGCGCTCCAAGATCAAGCAGGTGGCCTCCGGCCGCTTTGGCGTGACCCCGGAATACCTGGTCAACGCCGAAGTACTGCAGATCAAGGTTGCCCAGGGCGCCAAGCCCGGCGAAGGCGGCCAGCTGCCCGGCCACAAGGTCAACGAGCTGATCGCCCGCCTGCGCTATGCCAAACCCGGCATTGGCCTGATCAGCCCGCCGCCGCATCACGACATCTATTCGATCGAAGACCTGGCCCAGCTGATCTACGACCTCAAGCAGGTCAACCCGACCGCGCTGGTGTCGGTGAAGCTGGTCGCGCATGCCGGCGTCGGCACGATTGCCGCCGGCGTGGTCAAGGCCGGTGCCGATCTGATCACCGTGTCCGGCCATGACGGCGGCACCGGCGCCAGCCCGGTCAGCTCGATCCGCTATGCCGGCGTGCCGTGGGAACTGGGCGTGGCCGAGTCGCACCAGGCGCTGGTGGCCAACGACCTGCGCGAGCGCACCATCCTGCAGACCGACGGCGGCCTGAAGACTGGCCTGGATGTGGTCAAGGCCGCGCTGCTGGGCGCCGACAGCTTCGGCTTCGGCACCGCGCCGATGATCGTGCTGGGCTGCAAATACCTGCGCATCTGTCACCTCAACAACTGCGCCACCGGCGTGGCCACCCAGGACGAGCGCCTGCGTGCGAACTACTTCACCGGTCTGCCGGAGCGCGTGGAGCACTTCTTCCGCCTGCTGGCCGAAGAAGTGCGGCAGTGGTTGTCGTACCTGGGCGTGCGTTCGCTGGATGAGATCGTCGGCCGCACCGATCTGCTGGAACAGCTGGAGGTCTCCCCGCGCGCAGGCGTCAAGGTCGATCTGTCGCGCCTGCTCACCCATGCGCGCTACGACGGCAGCCATTGCGCCGCCCAACGCCTGTACGAATCGCCGGACAGCCTGGCCACGCAGATGGACGGCCTGCTTGCCGATGCCATCGCCAACAAGACCGGCGGCGACCATCGCTTCTTGATCCACAACACCGACCGTTCGATCGGTGCGCGCCTGTCCGGCACCATCGCGCGCGCGCACGGCAACCACGGCATGAGCGATGCGCCGTTGAACCTGCGCTTCCGCGGCACCGCCGGGCAGAGCTTCGGCGCGTTCAACGCCGGCGGCCTGCAACTGGAGCTGGAAGGCGAGGCGAACGACTACGTCGGCAAGGGCATGGCCGGCGGCCGGCTGGTGGTGCGTCCGCCGCGTGGCGCGCGCTTCGAGGCGCGCAGCACCCCGATCGTCGGCAACACCTGCCTGTACGGCGCCACCGGCGGCGAGCTGTTCGCCGCAGGCCGCGCCGGCGAGCGCTTTGCGGTGCGTAACTCCGGCGCGCTGGCGGTGGTGGAAGGCGCCGGCGACCATTGCTGCGAATACATGACCGACGGCGTGGTGCTGGTGCTGGGCAAGGTAGGCCTGAACTTCGGCGCCGGCTTCACCGGTGGCCTGGCCTACGTGCTGGATATCGAACGCGACTTCGTGGACCGCTACAACCACGAGCTGATCGACATCCACCGCGTCTCCGCCGAGGGCTTCGAGAACCACCGCCAGCATCTGCACACCCTGATCAGCCGCCACCGCGAGCTGACCGGCAGCATCTGGGCGCAGCAGATCCTGGACGAGTTCCGCGACTACATCGGCAAGTTCTGGCTGGTCAAACCCAAGGCCGCCAGCATCGAGTCGCTGACCGAGTCGCTGCGGCGCGCCGCCTGAGTTTTTGCACCCCTCTCCCGCCCGCGGGAGAGGGGCTGGGGGTGAGGGCAGTGGCCCGCAACCCTTATCCGCCCCTTAGGGCACCTTCTCCCTTACACGGAAGAAGGGAATCAGCCACGGATTTTCTTATGAGCCGCAAGCAAGCCTTCCAATTCCTCGACCTGCCGCGGACCATGCCCACCCGCATCCCGGTGGAACTGCGCACGTCCGGCGACTGGGGCGAGTTGTACGGCAAGTTCGACAAGGCCGACGCGCAGTACCAGTCCGGCCGCTGCCTGGACTGCGGCAACCCGTACTGCAGCTGGAAGTGCCCGGTGCACAATGCCATCCCGCAATGGCTGCAGCTGGTGCAGGAAAACCGCATCGAAGAAGCCGCCGCGCTGTGCCATTCCACCAACCCGCTGCCGGAAGTGTGCGGGCGCGTGTGTCCGCAAGACCGTCTGTGCGAAGGCAGCTGCACGCTGGAAGAATTCGGTGCGGTCACCATCGGCGCGGTGGAAAAGTACATCGTCGACACCGCCTTCAAGATGGGCTGGCGCCCGGACCTGGGCAACGTGCAGCCCACTGGCTGGCGCGTGGCGGTGATCGGCGCCGGCCCGGCCGGGCTGTCGTGCGCGGACAGGTTGGCGCGCGCCGGTATCGAAGCGGTGGTCTACGACCGCTACGAGCAGATCGGCGGGCTGCTGCAGTTCGGCATTCCCAGCTTCAAGCTGGACAAGTCGGTGATCGGCAAGCGTCGCGAGATCCTCGAAGGCATGGGCGTGCAATTCCGCTTGGGCGTGGAGATCGGCAAGGACGTCAGCATCGAGCAGTTGCTGGGCGAATACGATGCCGTGTTCCTGGGCACCGGCGCCTACCGCTACACCGATGGCGGCCTGCCCGGGCAGGACCTGAAGAATGTGCTGCCGGCGCTGCCGTTCCTGGTGCAGAACAGCCGCATCGTCAGCGGCAACGACCCGCACGGCCGCCCGATCGCCGGCTGGGAAGACCAGATGGCCCTGCCCGACCTCAACGGCAAGCGCGTGGTGGTGCTGGGCGGCGGCGACACCGGCATGGACTGCGTGCGTAGCGCCATCCGCCTGGGCGCGGCCAAGGTCACCTGCGCCTACCGCCGCGACGAAGCCAGCATGCCCGGCTCGGCGCGCGAAGTGGCCAACGCGCGCGAGGAAGGCGTGCGCTTCCTGTTCAACCGCCAGCCGCTGTCGATCGAATCCGGCGCCGACGACGAAGCCATTGGCGTCACCGTCGTGGAAACCAGACTCGGCGAACCCGATGCCAACGGGCGCCGCAACGCGGTGCCGGTGGAAGACAGCGAATCGCTGCTGGAAGCGGACGTGGTGATCATCGCCTTCGGCTTCTCCCCGACCCTGCCCGACTGGCTCGCCTCGCAAGGTGTGGAAGCTGGCAGCAACGGGCGCATCGTCGCTCCGGCCGATACCAACAACGGAGACCGCCTGCCCTACCAGACCACCAACCCGCGCCTGTTCGCCGGCGGCGACTGCGTGCGCGGCGCCGACCTGGTCGTGACGGCCGTGGCCGAAGGCCGCGATGCGGCGGCAAGCATCGTGCAGCTGCTGGGCGTCAAAGCGCAGGTCAAGGAGCCGGCTGCGGCTTGAGGCTGAGGGATACTAGGCCCCATGCTCAGGTCACTCTTTACCTGTTTGCTGATCTTCACTGCCGGTAGCGCTGCGGCGGCGCCGGCCGCCACATGCCAGGAATCGGACAACCTACGTCTTGATGGCTTGCCCCTTTCCACCTTGCAGATGGAAGAAATTGGTCTCAAGTACGCGGCTGCAAATACAAAGGCGCCGCAAGTGCCATTTGCTTATGGCAACAAAGAGTGGCTGTGGCTCAAGAAGCAGTACCGCTCCGGTGATTACTTCGTGGCTTATGAGCAGCTTTGGCCGGCGAGTGGGAAGCCGTTTGCCTGGGGGTACGCGCTTGTTCGAGGAAAATGTGTCCTTGGAGTGCTGAACACTCGAGTCTCATAGGCCTAACACCTCTTCTGATCGAAACGCGTTCGTGGCGCAATTTACTTCAGGGGCGGCTTCTACTCCGCGCTGCAATACCTGTTTCGCTCAGGTCGCTGTTGTGGATAATGCCCGTCGACGATTCGTCCGGTCGACGCTGTTTCGCGGGTTGGCTCAACTCAACTGCTGTGCCATGAGATCAACACGCTTTATGCGCAAATTCCTGAAGTACGGCACATTGACCTTCATGGTGTTTTGCACGCTTTTTGTCATTTTTGGTGTAGGTAGAGGCGTGGTAAACGGCTGGAAGAAATCGGCGGCAGAACGCCAATCAGCGGGGGGTATGCCACGAGATGTCTGGCTTTCGCGGTTCAAGTCTGTGGCGTTATCCGGTCTATGCACGGATTCTCCTTTGCAGCGGTCTTTGAATGGAAGTCGCCAGGACTGTCTCGTCGTCGTCGAGCCACTGTTTGAGCGCTGCGCCACGAGTAAGCTGATTGCGATTCCCGCCGTCATCGGTTCGCGCGAAGACGCACAGCGGTATGGCTCGCTCATGGGCGAGTGTATAGCGGCCAATCATTTCGGTGGCAGCCATCTGGACGCGTTCAACCGCTCATTGCAAATGACCAAGCAACCCTAGTCAGTGAACGACGCAATGACGTCGCCAAGCGTAGCCATGGCGTTAGGTGTTAAACCATCGTGGAAAGTATGTCGCTAAATTCCGTTTGGTTCTTCGCGGCAGTGTCGCCACTGATGATTTGGGCCGCGCATCGTTTTTTCTGGAGCAGACATGCACGGCCTAGCGTCCGTTCCCGTGTCGTACTCCGAGCCGTCTTGGCATTCAGCATGGGGGCAGCACCAGCATTGCTGGTCTGGAAAGCGCTGGTGACTGGTACGGTAGCGTGTCGCCGCTGTAGCGCCGGTTTTTATTCAATTTCTGATGCGGCGTTTGGTTACTGGTTTACTGTTTCAATTCTTTATTTCGCTGCAATCGCATCCTTGTCTGCCTTCGTTTTCAGTATCTCTTTCCTCGTAGGCGGATCGCGACATCTGACAAGACTCCGTCCAGACAGTAGGCGCAGCAAAACAGTTCGATGCACATAGGGGTTGGGACATTAATTTTTTTGCTGGTCGATAGCTCCGCGGGTGACACGACGGACCCAGCCACCGCTTGCGTCATACAACAACGCAAGCGGTGACTGACATCACAAGCTATTGCAACCGCAAATCAGGCCGCCTTATCCAGCGTGGCCATATCGATGACGAAGCGGTACTTCACGTCGCTCTTGAGCATGCGCTCGTAGGCCTCGTTGATCTGGTCGGCGCGGATGGTTTCGATGTCCGAGACGATGTTGTGCTTGGCGCAGAAGTCCAGCATTTCCTGGGTCTGGCGGATGCCGCCGATCAGCGAGCCGGCCAGGGTGCGGCGCTTCATCACCAGGTTGAACACGGCCGGCGACGGGTGCGATTCCTCGGGCACGCCCACCAGCACCATGGCGCCGTCGCGCTTGAGCGCATTGATGAACGGGTCCAGGTTATGCGGTGCGGCCACGGTGTTGAGGATGAAATCCAGGGTGTTGTACTGCGCCGCCATCTGCGCTTCGTCCTTGGAGATCACCACTTCGCTGGCGCCCAGGCGCATCGCATCGGCGCGCTTGTTCTCTGAGGTGGTGAACAGCACCACGGTGGCGCCCATCGCCTTGGCGATCTTCACACCCATGTGGCCCAGGCCACCCAGACCGACCACACCCACCTTCTGCCCCGGGCCCACCTTCCAGTGCGCCAGCGGCGAATAGGTGGTGATGCCGGCGCACAGCAGCGGCGCCACGGCGGCCAGGTTGTCGGTATGCGAGATGCGCAGCACGTACTTCTGGTCGACCACGATATGGTCGGAGTAACCGCCGTAGGTGTTCTCGCCGCCGCCGAACATCGGGCCGTTGTAGGTGCCGGTGAAGCCGGCTTCGCAGTACTGCTCCTCGCCTTCCTGGCAGGAGGCGCAGCTGCGGCAGCTGTCGACCATGCAACCAACGCCAGCCAGGTCGCCGACCTTGAAGCCGGTGACGGCGCTACCGACGGCGGTCACACGGCCGACGATCTCGTGGCCCGGTACCACCGGATACCGCGTGTTGTGCCATTCGTTGCGTGCGGTATGCAGGTCCGAGTGACACACGCCGCAATAGGCGATGTCGATCTGCACATCGTCAGGGCCAGGCGCGCGGCGTTCGAACGCGAACGGGGCAAGCGGCTGGTCGGCGGCTTGGGCGGCAAAGGCGTGGGCTTGGCTCATGGGAGGCTCCGGGCGTGATGTCATTCGCATATGCGAACAACAGAAGAAAATGGAAGCGGTAGCTTAAGACAGGGGCCCGTCGCGCTCCTGCGACAGTGCGTCTTGTGTGTCGTGTTGCGGACGCTACCGGAGCAGCATCATGCGCTGCGCAGGTGTTCGATCCCGATCAAATCCATGTTGCACGGCGTGAATGGGGCGCTAACGCCTGAGCTTCTAGGCTCATCAGGTACCCGATCGCCCTGCACCATCCCAGCTGGCCGTGCCCTCCCCCCGCGGCCACCCACGTCGATGCCGAAGGAGGCTTCCATGTTCCGCGCTCCCAAAAAATTCCCCAGTCTGCGTAGCGCTGCGCTCGCACTGACCTTGCTCGCAGCAATGCCGCTGGCGCACGCCAAAGAGCCCAATGGTCCGAAGAAGGAGTCCACTGGCCTGAAATATGTCGGCGTCAATCTGTCCGGCGCCGAGTTCAACTCGCGCAAGAAGCCCGGCACCTTGTTCAAGGACTACACCTACCCGGCCGCCTCGGATTTCAGCTATTTCGCCGGTAAGGGCATGAATACGATCCGCCTGCCGTTTCTTTGGGAGCGTCTGCAACCCGAGCTCAACGGCGAGCTGGATGCGGCGCAGTTGGGGCTGATCAAGAAATCGCTCGAAGCGGCCAAGGCGAACAAGCAGTTCCTGATCCTGGATCTGCACAACTACGCCAAATACAACGGCAAGCGCATCGGCACCGACGAGGTGCCCCCTGCCGCACTGGCCGATCTGTGGCGCCGGCTGGCGCTGGAGTTCAAGGACGACAAGGCGGTGATCTTCGGGCTGATGAATGAGCCCAACGGCATCTCCGCAACCGACTGGGCCACCGCTGCGCAAGGCGCGATCAACACGATCCGCAAGACCGGCGCTCGCAACCTGATCCTGGTGCCGGGCACCGCGTATACAGGCGCGCACAGCTGGCGCAGCAGCAGCTACGGTGTCTCCAACGCCAAGGCGCTGGCCATCCTCAAGGACCCCGGCAACAACCTGGCCTTCGAAGCGCACCAGTATCTGGACAACGACTACAGCGGCACCAAACCGCAATGCACCAGCGACAGCGTGGGCGAAGAAAAACTGCGCGGCTTTACCGACTGGCTGCGCGAGAACAAGCAGAAGGGCTTTCTGGGCGAATTCGGCACCGCCAACAATCCGGTCTGCGACAAGGCGCTGGAAGGCATGCTGACCTACATGGAAAAGAACAGCGACGTGTGGCTGGGCTGGACCTGGTGGGCCGCCGGCGCATGGTGGAAGCCGGATTACTTTTTCACCGTGCAACCGGGCAAGGACGGCAGCGACAAACCGCAGATCAGGATTCTGAGCAAGTACGCACGCCGCGCAGGCAAGCACTGACGGCAGCGGTCTAAATCAATAAGACACGGGCGACGCTGGTAGGTCGCCCGTTTTTTTTGCGTCGCGTTGCAGTGCTCATGGTTAGCGCTGGATATCGGGCGGGACTGCGGCTGATTGATGACAGCCATGCGGTGGACGAACGTTGGCGCGATATGGACCTCGCCACGCCGCTGCTGCAGGTCAGGTTTCGGTGGATGCAGCTGCCGTTGTCGCCGGGAGCGTTGTCTCGAAGATGGATGCACCGCCATCGACCACGATCATGGCAGTGGGTCGCGCGCTGCGCGCGCAAAGCACAATCGCCCTACTCCGTGCTACGCGATTGCAGTGCTCGGCGCATGCAGGCACGCATGCGTCCGCGCGTTGCGTCATGCGTGTCCGTGCACGCCAGCATTGGCGCAGTCGCTGTCATCGCATCAACGCCGATGCATTGATGCGACCAATACCATTGCGAAGTTGCAGCAGAGCCGCTGATTCAAGGCGTTCTGGCAACACGCGCAGTGCATCGACAAAAACAGCTCGCAACTGCGAAGCACTGCACAGCTTGATGCAGTGATACCTCGCATCCGTAGTTGCGCGCGGTAGATGCGCATAGGCTGAGGTCGATGCGTTGTGCTTGCGAACAACTGCGATGCAACGCATCTCCCCCCGTAGATGCTTCAGGAGTTCCCCATGTCCCCCTCCCCCACCTGGCCGCGCCAGCTGCTGTGCTGTGCGCTGGCCGTGCTGTTGCTGGCGGCGCTTCCGCGTGCGCAGGCACAAAGCGGTGCGCTGCGTCTTGCAGGTATCAATCTGTCCGGCGCAGAAATCGCCTCGGCAAAACGCCCCGGCGTCGTCAATGTCGATTATCGCTATCCAACTCCCGGCGAATACCAGCACTTCGCCAACACCGGCATGAACGTGGTACGCCTGCCCGTCTTGTGGGAGCGGCTGCAGCCCAAACCGCAAGGCCCACTGGACCCCGCACAACTTGCGCTGATCCGGCAGGCCGTGGCCAATGCCAAGGCAGCGAACATGGTGTTGATCGTGGATATCCACAACTACGCCAAGTACTACGGGCAGAAGATCGGCACCCCGCGCGTGCCGATCAGCACCTTCACCGATGTGTGGAAGCGGTTGGCGACGGCCTTCAAGAACGATAACGCGGTGATCTTCGGGCTGATGAACGAGCCCTACGACATTGCGCCGCAGAATTGGGCCGCCGCCGCACAGGCAGCGATCGACGGCATCCGCGCCACCGGCGCCAACAACCTCATCCTGGTACCCGGCGCGCTGTGGTCGGGTGCGCACAGTTGGTATTCCACCATCGCCGGGCAATCCAACGCGGTTGCGCTGGCCTCTCTCCGCGACCCGCTCAATCGGTACGCCATTGAGGTGCACCAGTATCTGGATACCGATTCCAGCGGCACCAGTGCCGGGTGTGTGAGCGCTACCATCGGTGCCGAACGCTTGCGCAGCTTTACCGGTTGGTTGCGTACCCAGCGCAAGCGTGGGTTCTTGGGCGAATTTGGCGCCTCAACCAACCCCACCTGCATGCGCGCGCTGGATGGCATGCTGCGGTATCTGGAGGCAAACCGCGATGTCTGGCTGGGTTCCAGCGCCTGGGCCGCCGGCGCCTGGTGGCGTGGCGATTACCCCTTTACGTTGCAGCCCGATCGCAATGGACGCGACAAACCGCAGCTGTCCATCCTGAGTGCGCACGCACGTCGCATCGCGCGCTGATTCAACCCTGCGTGCTTTGCCAGCGGTGCCGTTTTCGCGACGGCATCGCTTTTGTGGATATCGGAAATGACCGCGCCACCGAGATGGCGCCATGCAACTGGCACATTGCCAAATTCCGCCAGCATCTCGGCACATACCCGTGCGTATCGCGAGAATCACGGCTCTTTAGTGATAACCGATATGCACGCATAAACGTGCTCTTCCATATTAAGTGCGCAGTGGTTCGCACTTCTTACCGTATTCATTGATTTACCACTCTTTGGCACACGTGATGCATCGCAACACGCAGATGCAGCGCACCTTGCGCCGATCGCACGCCATTGGGGCGGCGACGCATCTTACCCGCCCAGGAGTTGCTTCATGTCACGTCCATCTTTTCCACTACGCCACCTTGCTGCGTGCGCCCTGTGTTTCATGTTGCTTGTCGGGACGTCGTGCGCGTACGCGCAGACACGCGCACTGACGCATGCCGGCGTCAATTTATCCGGTGCCGAATTTGCGTCATCCAAGAAACCCGGCGTGCTTAACAAAGACTATATGTACGCATCGGCCAACGATTACAGTTATTTTGCCGGCGTCGGAATGAATACGATCCGCTTGCCGATCTTGTGGGAGCGTCTGCAACCCAGTGCGCGCGGCGAGCTGGATCCGGTGCAGCTGGCCCTGGTGCAACAGGCGGTGGCGCGTGCCAAGGCCTCGGGCATGTATCTGGTCATCGATATTCACAATTACGCCAAATACTACGGTTACAGGATCGGCGGACCGGAAGTGCCGGTGGCCACCTTTACCGATCTATGGCGCCGTCTTGCAGTGGCATTCAATGGCGACAACACCGTGATCTTCGGGCTGATGAACGAGCCCAACAATATCTCGTCCAGCGAATGGGCCGGCACTGCGCAAGCGGCCATCGATGCGATTCGCAGGACCGGTGCCAACAATCTGATCCTGGTGCCCGGCGCCTTGTGGACGGGTGCGCACAGCTGGTATTCGCCCACCAGCGATGGCTACTCCAACGCCACTGCGCTGGCGGCCATCAATGACCCGCTCAACCGGTACGCATTCGAAGTGCATCAATATCTGGACGCCGATTCCAGCGGCACCAGCAGCGTCTGCGTCAGCTCCACCATCGGCGCCGAGCGTTTGCGCAATTTCACCGAATGGCTGCGCACCAATCGCAAACGTGGCTTTTTGGCCGAATTCGGTACTGCCAACAACCCTGTCTGCAATGAGGCGCTGCAAGGCATGCTCGGCTACATGGAAAGCAATGCGGACGTGTGGCTGGGTTGGACGTGGTGGGCGGCAGGTTCGTGGTGGAATCTCTCCTACGCCTACAACGTGCATCCGAACAAGGACGGCACCGACAAACCGCAGATGACGATCCTCTCGCCGCAGGCCGCAAGCGCAACCCGTACACCCGGCACCGCCGCTGCACGTCTAGCTGCACCTGCACCTGCAGCGCGCACCACGCGCTGAACACACGACACGACAAGCCGCCGCAAGGCGGCTTTTTTTATTGGATGACTTGAGCATCGTGGTCCACGTCTGCAATGCAATGCCGGCGCACTGGAATCAAAATGTAAATCCAACGTGCAGAAGCGATGAAGAGCGACCACGACTTTCAGTTAACTGAACTTTTCTAACTGAATTTTCCAGGTTTTCACCCAGCCACGATCCAAGGGCGGCGAGCATGGCGGCACTTCACAGCAGGAGCCTTCTCATGGCACATCGCATGATGACCACCGCATTGATCGGCGCGCTGACGCTTGTTTCGCATGGCGCGTTTGCGCAGGACGCCGCCAAGCCGGCCAAGGCGCTCACCTCCAACGAGGTGACCAGCATGTTGACCGCCAAGGGTTACACCAAGGTGCACGACGTCAAATTCGAGCACGGCGTGTGGACCGCCGATGCCCGCAGCGGCGATGGCAAGGATGTGGATGTCCACATCGATCCGGTCACGGGGCGCGTCTATGGCGACCAGACCGCATCGCGGCTGAGCGAAGCCGACGTCCGCGCGGCGCTGTCCACTGGCGGCTACGCAGACGTGCACGATCTCAAGTTCAAGGATGGCCTGTGGAAGGCCGATGCAAAGCACAACGGGCAGAAGGTCGAGTTGCACGTGGATCCCGACGATGGGCATGTGGTCAGCGTCGACAACGATTGAGTGCGCTTGAACGCGGGTGCATCGGGCGGGCAGGTCAGGGCGCTGGTTGAGATGCACAGTGAGCAGCAGTTGTAGCTAGCATCGAATCTGATGCGACATTTAGCGACGTCGCGGGGTCTGTTGGCCAACGCTCTATCGCCACCCACGAAACACGACTGACAACAAAGGGCCTCCAATCGGAGGCCCTTTGTCTTGCACGCAACTCGCTTCAGCGGCCAGCGCCGGCACAACAGCGCAGGCTGCATCCCTCACCGCACGAACAGCGAGCTCCTTGCACGCCTCACCGCGCAGGCGCGGCGTTCTTTGCATCCGCCTCCTTGGCGTTGTTTGGTTTGGCATTCTTCGGATCGGCGTTGCCTGCGACCGGCTGCGCTGCCGCGGCGCCAGCGCCCGGCTTGCCGGCCAGCATGCGGTCGCGCGCAGCCTTGAACGGATTGCCGGGATACCAGTTGGGCCAACGGTCGCCCGCGGCCACGTCCTTGCCGACGCCATACACCGCTTGCAGATCTTCCATGGTGCCGTCGAGCTTCCAGGTCGCCGCATCGTACTCATCGCCCGGCGCGTGATAGCGATTGCGGCCGTAATCCTGGGCGGCCGCACGTCCGGCTGCGGTGCCACCGTCGCGCAGGTCTTCGCCACCATCGGCATACAGCGCCGGCACGCCGGCCTTGGCGAAGTTGAAGTGGTCCGAGCGGAAGTACGAGCCGCTTTCCGGCGTGGCCTCGGCGTGCAGCGTGCGTCCCTGCATCGCGGCGATCGGTTTGAGGATGTCTTCCAGTTCCGAGCTACCCATGCCCACCACGGTGACATCGCGTGCGCGCCCGGCCACCGACATTGCGTCCAGGTTGATCACCGCAGCGATCTTGTCCAACGGGAAGCTCGGGTTGGCCACGTAGTACTTGGACCCGAGCAAGCCGGATTCTTCCAGCGTCACCGCCACGAACACCACCGAGCGCGCGGGCTTGGGGTCCTGATGCGCAAAGGCGTCGGCAATTTCCAGAATGCCGGCCACGCCGGTGGCGTTGTCCACTGCACCGTTGTAGATGTTGTCGCCGGTTTCGCCCGGATGCTTGCCCAGGTGATCCCAGTGCGCCATGTACAGCACCGCCTCATCGGCATGGCTGCTGCCGGGCAGCACACCGACCACGTTGCGCGAGGTCTTTTCGGCGATGCTGCTCTTCAGATCTACCGACCAATTGGCCTTCAACGGCACCGGCTTGAAGCCGCGCTTGCTGGCATCCTTGTAGGCCTGTGCCAGGTCCAGCCCGGCGTTGGCGAACAATTGCTTGGCGGTGTCGGCGCTGATCCAACCCTGTACCGGCAGGCGCGGGTCCGGGTCGTCCTTGGCCGGCAGATCGTATTGCGGGCCGGACCAGGAGTTTTTGACCACGTCCCAGCCGTAACTGGCGCCGGGCGTGTCGTGCACGATCAACGCCGCCGCTGCGCCCTTGCGTGCGGCCTCTTCGAATTTATAGGTCCAGCGCCCGTAATAGGTCATGCGCTTGCCGTCGAACAACTTGGCATCGCCGGTATGGAAGCCAGGGTCGTTGACGAACATCACCACCGTCTTGCCCTTCCAATCCTGGCCGGCGTAATCGTTCCATTGCTGCTCGGGCGCATCCACGCCGTAGCCGACAAATACCAGCTCGCTATTGTCCAGCTTGACCTCGGGTTGGCCGGTGCGCGTGCCCACCACGATGTCGGTGCCGAAGGCGAGGGTGCGGGTCTGCTCGCCGCTGCGCAGGCTGGGGGCGGTGGCCGCGTCGGCGGTGGTTTCCACCATCGGCACTTCCTGAAACCAGCTATCGCCATTGCCCGGCTGCAAGCCGATGCGCTGCATCTGGTCGCGGATATAGGTCACGGTCTTTTCTTCGCCGGGCGTACCCGGGCCGCGTCCTTCGAAGTCGTCCGAGGCCAGCGTCTTGACCAGCTCGGCAAAGTCGCCGGTGCTCAGCTCCGGCGAAAACGCGTGCCGGCTGACCGGTGCGCTGGGCGTGGCATCGGCCGGCGTTTGCGCCGCCGGTGCGGACGGCGCGTCGGTCGATTCGCGTTTGCAACCGGCCAGGGCCAGGGTCGCGGCCAGACACAACAGGATCTTGCGGGGCATCGGAACTCCTCGTGCAACGGAGTTCCGATCTTAGAACGTGCGCGTGGTGAGCGCGTCAGTCCTTGGGCGCCACGTCCGAATCAAAGCTGCGTGCGGTGGCACCCGTGACCGCGCCGATCTTGGCGGTGCGATGCACGTACAGATCCACATCGCGCTCGAAGTTGAGCGGCCCATCGACCACCGCCTTGGGGCCGATCACCACGCGCGGTTTGCGCGAGGGCTTGAAGGAAAAGCTGAAGTTCGGCTTGGTCACCTCGATACCGCCATGCACATGCGAGCCCACGCCAACGGTGATGTCGCCGTTGACCGTCTCGATGTCCTTGCCGAGCTCGGTTTCGACCAGGCCGATACTGCCGTTGACGGTTTCCACGCCACCGCTGACCTGGCTGCCGCGCTCGACCAACACGCTGCCGTTGACCGTTTCCAGGCCCCCGGAGACGGTGACCTTGCGGCCCAGCGAAATCGCGCCGTTGACCGTGGACACGCTACCGGTGCGGGCCCCATCGCCGATCGTGATACCGCCGTTGACGGTTTCCACATCCTGGGTCTGCGCACCGGCGCCGATCTCGATGGAGCCGTTGACCGTTTCCAGGCCGCCGTAGGTCTTGCCGGCCTCGGCGCTGATGCGGCCGTTGACCTTGCTGATGCCTTCTTCGGCCCAGGCGGTTGAGCAGGCCAGGGACAATGCCAGGAGGAGATACTGGAGCTTCATGCTGAACCTCGCGCGGTGGCGTCTGTCGTGGGCGTGGCGGCGATCACACCATGCTTGGCTACAATCGCGCACCTGCCTGAAGTCACTGGACCTTTCGTTGCCCCCTTCGCCTGCACCGCTGCCGCGTCTGCCGCTCGTCTCCGCCACCGGCGTCGGGCGCAGCTGGCTGGCCACGACCGCGTTGGTCTGCATGCTGCTCGGCAGCAGCGGCGCGGGCGCGCAGAACCAGCGCGAGACCGAGCGCAAACTGCAGCAGCTGCGCGATGAGCTCAAGACCATCAGCGCCGACCGGCGCGAGCTGGAAGGCAAGCGCGGCACCGCGGCGCAGCAACTGCGCCAGGCCGACGAAAAGGTCGCCAAGACCTCGCGCGCCCTGAGCGAAACCGAAGCGGCGATGCGCGCACAGGAACAGCATCTGTCCACGCTGCAACAGGACCGCGCGCAATTGCAGCGCGGCCTGCAGAACCAGCGCGTGCAGCTGGCCGCATTGTTGCGCGCCGCCGATCAGGTAGGCCGCAACGCGCCGTTGAAGGTGTTGCTGTCGCAGGACACGGTAGGCGATGCCAACCGCATGCTCGCCGATCACCGCTACGTGCAGAACGCACGCGCGCAGCGGATCCACGCGCTGACCACGCAGCTGGATGCGCTGACCAAGGTGGAACAGGACATCGCCACCCGGCGCCAGGCGCTGGATGCGGCGCGCGCGCAACAAAAGGCACAGGCGGCCACCTTGCAGAAGGACCGCTCGCAGCAGGCGGCTACCGTGGCGCAGCTGGACGATCGCTACAAACAACGTGCCGAGCGCGAAAAGGCGCTGGGCCAGGATGCCAAGTCGCTGGAGCAACTGCTCGCCAATCTGCGCGCAGCCGCGGCCAAGGCCGAAGCCGAACGCCGCGCGGCTGCAAAGCGCGCGGCCGCCGAAGCCGCCGCACAGGCCAAGCGCGGCAAGACCGATCGCCCGGAGCGTCCGGGCAAGACCCCGCCCAAGGTCGTCGCTACTGCGCCGGCGCCCAAGGTCGGTGGGCTCAGCTGGCCGGTGGCGGGCAACCTGCTGGCACGCTTCAACGCCACACTGCCCGACGGTCACACCAGCAAGGGCGTGCTGATCGGCGCGCCCAAGGGCAGCACGGTCACCGCGGTGGCCGACGGCACGGTGGTGTTTTCCGACTGGATGACCGGCTACGGCATGATCCTGATCGTGGACCACGGCAACGGCTACATGAGCCTGTACGCGCACAACGACACCTTGCTGCGCGATGCCGGTGCGGCGATCAAACGCGGCGAAGCGGTGGCCAAGGTCGGCAGTTCGGGCGGGCAGGGCGTGCCGGCGCTGTACTTCGAATTGCGGCGCAATGGGCAGCCGGTCGACCCATCGAGCTGGTTGCAACGGCGCTAGTCGCTGCGTGCGGAGAGCGGGTGCCGACACGGCGCATCGCGGAGCTCGCTGCCGTGCTCGCTGGGTGATCAGTGTTTGTGCGTCCTCGCAGCGCGCCGCGGTCACCGCTGCGGCCAGGCGCTGCTCACCAGCACGTGGCGGCGACATTGCAGCGCTGCAGCGCGTTTTGCCGTTGCGGCTTTGCCGGCCACCCCGGCAATGCTTTCATCGCGGCACCGTCCGGCTGCACATCGAAGCAGCGCATGGCGCCCCAGTTGGCGGTTGGCGGCCGGATGCGAGCAGACACCTGTGCGCTGCACGCTCGCCGCACTCGAGTTGCAGATGCCCGGCCGCCCCAATGCGTCACACATCCGTGCTTCGGTCGCCAGCTAGCTGGCCGCCACCGAACTGCCCACGCAACACACGCGTAATTCAACGCGGATTTACCGCTGCTTCGCGCATAATCCGGTCAGCTCCGTCGTGCGGAGCGTCTTATCTCTTTGTCGGAGTGCTTCATGCGCGTAGCCGTCCTGTCCGTTGCCCTGTCGCTGGCCTTGTTCGCGTCGCCTGGTTGGGCGCAGACCGCCCGTCCCGCCGCCGCCCAGGCCGCTGCGGACGATCCGGAAGCCAATGAAGCCGCTGTCTCCAAGGTACCGCTGGACGAAATCCGTCGCTTCGTGGCGGTGTACAACGCGGTCAAGCAGGCCTATGTCGACCCGGTCGAAGACAAGAAGCTGATGCACGCCGCAGTGCGCGGCCTGCTCTCTGACCTGGACCCGCACAGCACCTATTTCGACAAGGAAGATGCCGAAGCCTTCGACGAACAGGCCACCGGCGCCTATGACGGCATTGGCGTGGAGCTGCTGCAGCAACAGGACAACACGCTCAAGGTGATCGCGCCGATCGACGACACCCCGGCGGCGCGTGCCGGCATTCGCGCAGGCGATGTGATCGTGGCCATCGACGGCAAGCCGATCGACGCCAGCAAGGCGATGGAGCCGCTGCGCGGCGAATCCGGCAGCAAGGTCACCCTGACCATCGTGCGCGACAAGGCGCCCAAGCCGTTCGATGTGACCCTGCAGCGCCAGACCATTCGCGTGGCCAGCGTGCGCAGCAAGCTGCTGGAGCCGGGCTACGGCTACATCCGCATCAGCACCTTTCAGGCCGATACCGGCGCCGATTTCCAGAAGAACCTCAAGCAGCTGCAGGCCGGCGGGAAACTGCGCGGGCTGGTGCTGGATCTGCGCAGCAACCCGGGCGGTCTGCTGACCTCAGCGGTGCAGGTGGCCGACGATCTGCTCGACAAGGGCAACATCGTCAGCACCCGTGGGCGTATCTCGATCAGCGACGCCAAGTTCGATGCCACTCCGGGCGATCTGCTCGGCGGCGCACCGGTGGTGGTGCTGGTGGACGCCGGCTCGGCCAGCGCCTCCGAAGTGCTGGCCGGTGCGCTGCGCGACAACCAGCGCGCGCGCATCATCGGTAGCCGCACCTTCGGCAAGGGCTCGGTGCAGACCGTGCTGCCGCTGGACAACGGCGACTCGGTCAAGCTCACCACCGCGCGCTATTACACCCCCAGCGGCAAGTCGATCCAGGCCAGCGGCATCGTGCCGGAAGTGATGCTCACTCCCGAACCGCAGCCCGGCGATGCCGACGTGCCGGCCAGCCTAGCCGATTTCAGCGAAGCCACCTTGCCGGGCCATCTGCGCGGCGATGCCGAGGGCGAAGAGGGCTATAGCGCCGGCGATGTATTGCCTGGCGATGGCCCGATCACCGCAGCGCTGGCCGAGCTCAAGCAGCCCGGCTCGGCCGCCAAGGCGCAAGCCGCACTCAAGGCAAAAGCCCAGTCCGCACAGAAGGCGAGGGCGGCCACCAAGGCAGCCTCCGAGCCGAAGCCGGCAGCAGCGCATCCGGCGAGCACCGACAAGGCCAAGCCAACTGACCCAGCCAAGCCGGCAGCGCCAACGGAAAAAAACAAGCCAGCCACCCCGGCTGACCCGGCCAAGCCGGCAGCACCTGCCGACAAGCAGACACCTGCCGAACCGGCCGCGCCTACGGATAAGCCGGCACCGGTCGAACCGACCAAGTAAGCGCAGCGAACAGGGTGCGAGCGCGGGTCGGCCGGATGATGCCGGCGACGCGCTCGTCGTCCGCCGCACGCACGATGGTGCGCGCAGCGTGCCCGATCAAGTCTTGTCCATGCATTGCATGACGCGCGGTGCGTGCTGCGCGATGCGTGCTGCGTGCTGCGTGCTGCGTGCTGCGAATTTTAAGCCGCATCCCTCAGTGACTGCAGTGCAGTGACTCCAGTGCAAAGCACGCGCTGTGCGCGCTGTGTCTGCGACGAACGTCATTGTCTGAGTCAGTGACAGCACCGATCGCTCGCACGGCGCCGGACGCTGTTCGATACGGTAATCGCTATAGCGCAGGAAACTTCGCTGCGCACCACACCCAGATCTTCGCGGGTAAACGAAGGCCGCGTACGTGCGTCATTCAATCACCCGCTCGCTCAGACATGCGTTGATCGGGCGATCATCGCTCTGTGAGGATCGACTAGTCGCATGGATTGCCAGCGGCATGCAGCGCCGTGTCGGGCGCCGGTTTCAGTGCAGCTAACGAAGGGACTGTGCAGCCGCCATGCGGCCGGTGCTCGGTGCTCGGTGCGGCATGTACCACGCGTTCACTCCGGTTCCTCCGCGCCGTCCACGCCCACCTGACCACTGCTCGCTACGTTTTGTTAGCCGGGCTTCGTCCTACGCAATCCAGCGCCTTTTGCAAACCCCTCCATGCGTTCCCGTGCGCATCGCTGCGCCATTCGCGTGCATAGGTATTCGTGCATGCGTGTTTCGACTCACCACGCCAAACACGCGCTAGCGCGTCATCGCCAGCACTTCCGGATTGACCAGATTGCGCGGGGTGCCCGCAGCAAAGGCCAGCACATTATCGAAGGCTGCTTCGAAATACAGCGCGTAGCTGTCGCGTTCCACGTACCCCAGGTGCGGTGTGGCCAGCAGGCGCGGGTGCTGCAGGAGCGGGTCGCGCGGGTCCTGCACCGGCTCGCGCTCGAACACATCCACCGCCGCCTGCCCCGGCCGACCGGCATCCAGTGCGGCCAGCAATGCGCCGGGTGCGAGTAATTCGGCGCGGCTGGTGTTGACCAGCAAGGCATCGGGGCGCATGCGGCCCAGATCCTGCGCGGTCACCTGATGGCGCGTCTGCGCGGTGAGCCGGCGATGCAACGACAGCACATCGCTGCGCTCGAACAGCTCCTGGCGACTGGCCGCAATCGCGTACCCATCGCGCGCCGCCTGTGCGCACGATGCTTCGCCGCCCCAGACCAGCACCTGCATGCCGAACGCGCGCCCGAACCCGGCCACACGTTGACCGATGCGTCCATAACTCCAGATGCCCAGCGTGCGCCCACGCAGCGATCGGCCCAGACCGGGGTCGCCCACCGCCTGCCAGCGGCCCTGGTGCAACGCGCGCTGATACTCGGTCAGGCGGCGGCTGGCCGACAGGATCAGCGCCCAGGTCAGCTCGGCCGGCGCCACCGGCGAGCCGACGCCCTCAGCCACCGCCACCCCGAACTCGGTACACGCGGCCACATCCACATGCGTGCCTACGCGCCCGGTCTGGCTGATCAGCTTGAGCCGCGGCAGCCGCCGCAACAGCGTCGCATCCACGCGGGTGCGCTCGCGGATCAGCACCAGCGCATCGGCTTCGACCAGGCGCTCGGCCCATTCGTTGGGATCGGTGGCCAATGCACCGAGCACCTGCACATCGTGGCCCTGCAGCCGCTGCAGACAGGGCAGCTGACGCACTGCGCCCTGGTAATCGTCGGGCACCAGAATGCGCATCAACGTGGCTTGGTCGGCACCGGAAAGGCCACCACCTTGTCGCCGGTGGTGGCATCGCGGATCACCGACTGGCCTTTCTTTTCCACTTCTTCGATACGCACGATGCTCTGCATCGGCAGATGCAAGGTCTTGGTATTGCCGAACTCTTCGCGCAGGCGTTCTTCGGTGGGATCCACCACCAGGCCGTCGTGCACGTCGAACACCAGCTCGCCGATCTGGTTGAAGCCCCACAGATGGCTGCCGGTCACTTCGTGCGCGTAGAGCTCGTACACCTTGCCGTGATTGAGAAAGGTGACTTTGTACAAGGGCTTGGACATGCGCCGATTATAGGCGCGCCATCGCGATGGACGCAGCGTATGCGCGTTGACCCGCCACACGCACACGCGCAGCCACGCGCGCGCGTCCCCGGTGCATCGCTTGCCGCGCTAAAACCCGTGGCGCTTGCGCAACCGTCGCGCGATGGCCGCGCGCACATATAGCCCGTAGACGATGCCGAACAGGAAGCCGGCGATGTGCGCCGACCACGCCACCATGCCGAACGCTGGGCCGATGTAGGCGAACACCACCTGCAGCAGTGCCCAGGCACCGATCAGCAACGGTGCCGGCACGCGGATGAATTCCAGAAACAACCCCAGCGGCAGCACCACGCCCAGCTTGGCGCCGGGAAACAACGCCAGGTAGGTGCCGATCAACGCCGACACCGCGCCGGAGGCGCCGATGATCACCCGGTCCGGTGTGCCGATCGCAAAGATCGCCGCCAGGTTGGAGGCCGCCCCGCCCACCAGAAACAGCAGCAGCAAGCGCCACGGTCCCAGGATGCGCTCGGCCGGCAGCCCGAAGATCAGCAGGAACACCAGGTTGCCGAGCAGATGCGACCAATCGGCGTGCAGGAACAACGCCGTGAACAGCCGCAGCACGCTGCCATCGCGCAAGGTCGCCCACCAGTCGCCCAGATTGGAGACGCCACTGGACAGCGCGCCCCAGTCCAGCCACAGCGTATTGCGCGCTTCGCCCGGCCGGCTGATCGACCACAGATAGGCCAGCCACACCGTGGCGAACAACAGCGGCACCGCCCAGCGCGGGGTGGATTTCTTGCGGGAGGGGAGGGAAACGAACATCGGAGACGCACAATAGCCGGTCCACGGGCCTGAACCCAGCCCCAATCCAACCGCGTGTTCAGGACGCAAGTCGTTATTGTTCGGTTAATCGTGGTGGGTATACTGCGTACGGCGTCGTATGTCGGGGGGGGGTCTCCGGCGCGCTCCAGGCACTGGATTGGTGCTGGGCGCGGGCGCTGAACCGACCATTGCCGTCTTTATCCGGAGAGCTACAACTCATGTCTACCGCTTCCACTCTGAGCCGCGCCACCCTGCTGGCTGTTGGTATCGCTGGCGTTCTGGCCGTTGGCCAGGCGCACGGCGCCGCATTCCAGCTGAAGGAAAACAGCGCCAAGGGCCTCGGCCGCGCATTCGCAGGTTCGGGCAGCGCCCCGGACGACGCCTCGATCATCGTCAACAACCCGGCTGGCATGCGCCAGCTGGACGGTCGCCTGTTCCAGGCCGACGTCAGCGCCATCCACTTCTCGGCCAAGTTCAAGCCCGAGAGCGGCAACTACGCCAACGGCGCCCCGGTGTCCGGCGGCAACGGCGGCGACGCTGGCACCATCGCGCCGGTCCCGGCGATGTATTTCCACGTGCCGTTTGGCGAGAACAACAACATGCACCTGGGCACCTCGCTCACCGTGCCGTTCGGCTTCAAGACCGAATACGACCGTGACTGGGTGGGCCGCTACCACGGCACCAAGACCGAGCTGCAGGCGATCGACTTCAACGTCGCGTTCTCCTACGACGTGAACCCGTACGTGTCTTTCGGCGCCTCGGTGTTCGCCGAGCGTCTGGATATCGATCTGGCCAATGCGGTGGACTTCGGCAGCGTGCTGGCCGCGCGTCGCGTGCCGGGCTTTGCGCCGGGCAGCGCCGACGGCTACTCGCGCATCAAGGGCAACAGCACCGAAGTGGGCTTCACCCTCGGTGGCTTGTTCAGCATCGACGAGAACACCCACATCGGCTTCAGCTACCGCTCGGAAGTGGAGCACAAGATCACCGACGGTGATGCCGACTTCACCACGCCGGGTAATGCCGCTGCCGTGCTGGGCGTCGCCGCACCGGGCACCTTCATCGACACCAAGGGCCGCGCCACCGTCACGCTGCCCGCCAGCGCCACCGCCAGCTTCACGCACAACGTGAACGAGCAGTGGTCGATCATGGCCGACGTCACCCGCACCGCCTGGAGCAAGTTCGACCAGGTGACCGTGGACTTCGCATCCAATCAGCCCAACAGCGTGCTGGACTTCTCCTACCGCGACACCACCTTCGCCTCGATCGGTGCCGACTACCGCATGAGCGACACGCTGACCCTGCGTGGCGGCCTGGCCTACGACCAGACCCCGACCACCGCCGAGCACCGTGACGTGCGCGTGCCCGATGCCAGCCGCAAGTGGGTCTCGCTGGGTCTGAGCTGGCGTCCGTCGCAGCAGGCCGAATACAACTTCGGTTACACCCACCTGTTTGTCAGCGACCCGACCAGCGACACCCGCAGCGCCACCGGCGACCGCCTGGCGGGTAGCTACGATGTGCAGGGCAACATCCTGGCTGCTTCGATCAACTACAAGTTCTGATCGTCGCAAACCGTGTTGTGTGATGAAAAACCCCGCTTCGGCGGGGTTTTTCTTTGGTCGGCTGTGCGTTGGCATGGTGCGGGGGCACACTGGGCGGCTGGGCCGATAAGCTGCATCGACGGACGCGTCGCGCGGTGATCTTGCTGCTGGCCGTTCGGGGCTACGTCATCTCCGCAATCACAGCGCGATGCCGCCGACATAACAAAGCGACGGCGATCAGTGATGGGCGACATTCCGCCAACCCAGCACGGTGATCGAAGGCGCGCGGACTTCCGAACGTCAATGCATGAGGCTCGACGCATTGGAAATCCTTTGATCACGCTGCTTACCGAAGCGCGTTTACATTGCTATGGTCGTGTGCATGAGCCAACCCGACTTTATCCAGATCACCGACAACGCCGTGGCGGCCGCCGATTGCGCGGCGATTGTGCAGCGCATGCGTGACAGTCAGCAGCTGCATCCGGGCCGCATCGGTGGCGGCGTGTTTCCCGAACTCAAACACAGCCGCGATCTGCGCATCAGCGGTGTGGCCGAGTGGGCCGAAGTGGAAAGCCGCCTGCAACAGGCGGTGTTCGACGGCGTGCTGACCTATCTGCGCCAGTATCCGCAGGCGCTGATTTCGCCGTTGATGCTGCAGGTCACCACCGCCGACGGCACACCGCATCGGCTGGTGGCCGAGGACATCGCGCAGATGAGCGACCAGGCGCTGGGCGATCTGGCGCGCACCTGCCTGCGTCCGGGCGCGATTAATCTGCAGTGGTACACCGCCGACCAGGGCGGCTACCCGTATTGGCACTGCGAGCTGTATCCACGCGATGCCAGCGCCGACACGCTGCATCGGCACCTGCTGTGGACGCTGTACCTCAACGAAGACTTCGAACAAGGCGAAACCGAATTCCTGTTCCAGCAACGCAAGGCCCGCCCGCGCACCGGCAGCCTGTTGATCGCCCCGACTGCCTTCACCCACACCCACCGCGGCAACCGCCCGGTCGGTGGCGACAAATTCATCGCCACCAGCTGGATCCTGTTCCAATCGGCGCAGGCGCTTTACGGCGGGGAATAGGGAATAGGGAATAGGGAATAGGGAATCGCAACGGCAACGGCAACGGCGGCGCGTCGTTGCTGTTGCCTGGCGGCTTTCATTCCTATGGCTGATTGCTACTGCCAGAACAGCCGTCTGGAGTGACACGCGCTGCCGTAAGTGACGGCAGTACGTTCGATGCGATCAACCAGATCGCCCCAGACATCGCAAACGTTTCATATCAGCCAAGCGGAACTGATCGGTAGAAGCGCCACTGCCGTTACGAATCCCCAATCCCAACTCCCCAATCCCGGCAGCTAAAACAACTGCCCCTGCGGCGAGTCGGGCACCGGCTTGGCCGGCGGAGCGGGGCGGCGGAAGGCGCTGCAGTCCAGTGCCGGCATCGCGCGCGTCTCGAATCCTGCGCGGCGATGCGCGAGCGCAAAGCGGCGCGCCAGCAGGTCGGCATACACGCCTTGCCCACGGAAGCGGGTGCCGAAGGTGCTGTCGTAGTCCTTGCCGCCGCGTAGCTGCTGGATGGTGCTCATCACATGCGCGGCGCGCTGCGGGTGATGGGTCTGCAGCCAGTCGCGGAACAAGGGCGCCACTTCGTGCGGCAACCGCAGCAGCACATAGCCGGCACTGCTCGCGCCCGCGTCGGCAGCGGCCTGCAGAATCGCTTCCAGCTCATGGTCGTTGATCCACGGGATCACCGGCGCGGCCATCACGCCCACTGGCACGCCGGCCTCGTGCAAGGTGCGCATCGCGCGCAGGCGCGCATGCGGTGCGGAGGCGCGCGGCTCCAGCTTGGCCGACACCTGCGGGTCCAGCGTGGTCACCGAAAAATACACGTTGACCAAATTCTCGCGCGCCAACGGTGCAAGCAGATCCAGATCGCGTGTCACCAACGCATTCTTGGTGATCAGCGTGAACGGGTGCCGCGTTTCCCACAGTACTTCGATCAATTGCCGCGTCAGTGCGCGCTTGCGCTCGATCGGCTGATACGCATCGGTATTGATGCCCAGCGCGATCGGGCTGGGCACATAGCTTGGCCGCGCCAACTCACGCCGCAGCAGGTCCGGTGCGTTGGTCTTGGCGAACAGCTTGGTCTCGAAATCCAGCCCGGGCGACAGATTGAGATACGCGTGCGAGGGCCGCGCAAAGCAGTAGCTGCAGCCGTGCTCGCAGCCGCGATATGGGTTGACCGATTGCGAGAAGCCGATGTCCGGCGACTGGTTGCGGCTGATGATGCTGCGCGCGGTTTCCTCGGTGACCTGCGTGCGCAGGACGCCCGCAGCGAACTCCTCGCTGTCCTCCACGTGCCAGCCATCGTCCACCGCCTGCTCGGTGGTGACCTCGAACCGTCCGGGCAGATAACCGGTCGCACCCCGGCCCTTGATTGCGCTTGCCATTGACGCATCGTACGACCGGCGGGTCTCACACGCCGCGACCAGGCGTTCGACACAATGAAGCTTTCAGGCCGGTGTCGATGCGCCACCGCATTGGCGCCACGGTCATCGCAGCAAGGCGGACGCGCCGTAGAATCCGCGCATGCTCGCATTTGCTCAGGGCGCGTGGGATTGGCTGGCCAACATTCCCCATCTCGAAGCCCTCCTTCTCGCCGCCTACGTGCTCTACCTGCTGTGGATCGCCAGCTGGATCGTGCTGCAGAAGCGCGAGCCGGTGGCCACGCTGAGTTGGGTGCTGTCGTTGGCCGCACTGCCGTACCTGGGGCTGCTGATCTATTACTGGCTTGGCCCGCAAAAAGTGAAGCGCCAGCGGCTGCGGCGCGGGCGCTCGCGTTCGGGCATGGAAAGCTACAGCAGCGTCTGCCCGCCGGATGCCGATTGCACCGAGCTGGCCAAGATCGCCCAGTCCACCACCGGCCTGGCGCCGAGCAGCGCCACCGAAGTGCATTGGCTGGTGGATGGCGCGGCGACGTATGCGGCCATCATCGAAGCGATCCGCAGCGCTCGCGACCACGTCCATCTGGAGTACTACATCTTCCAGCCCGACCACAGCGGCACTGCGATCTGCGATGCGCTGATGGAACGCGCCCGCGCCGGGGTGAAGGTGCGCCTGTTGATGGACGCGATCGGCTCCTCGGCGATGACCCGGCGCGCGCTGCGCACGCTGCGCGATGCGGGCGTGGAAACCGCCTGGTTCCATCCGTCGCAGTTCCTCAAACCCTTCAAGCGGCCGTGGCTGAACCTGCGTACCCACCGCAAGCTGCTGGTGGTCGATGGCCGTATCGGCTTCACCGGCGGCATCAACGTCACCGACGAAGAGAACGAGCAGGTGCGCAGCGATGCGTACCGCGACCTGCATGTGCGCCTGCAAGGCCACGTGGTGCGCAGCCTGCAGCTGGTCTTCCTGGAAGACTGGCTGTATGCCACCCGGCAGGAGCGCGCCGCCTTCCACGGCCAGCAGCTCTGGCCTGAAGACGTGCCCACGCGGGCGCAGGGCACGGTGGATGCACAGGTGCTGGTGTCCGGCCCGGATTCCTCGTGGGAAGCCATCCACCGCCTGATGGTCGCCGCCATCCACGAGGCCAAGCACCGGGTCTGGCTGGTCACGCCGTATTTCGTTCCCGGCGAGGCCGCGCGCATGGCGCTGACCTCGGCCGCGTTGGGCGGCCTGGACGTGCGCCTGCTGGTGCCGCGCGTCAGCGACTCGCGCCTGGTCACCTATGCCGCGCGCTCGTATTTCGACGAACTGCTCGAAGCCGGCGTGCGCATCTACGAGTACGGCCCGCGCATGCTGCACACCAAGGCGCTGCTGGCCGACGACGAGGTCTGCATTGTCGGCAGCGCCAATTTCGACAGCCGCAGCTTCCGGTTGAATTTCGAGCTGTCGATGCTGTTCCGCGACCAGGCGGTGTCCGCCGAGCTGGCCGGGATGATCGACACCGACATGCAACAGGCGCAGGAAGTGCGCTTTGTGCATCGCCGTCCGCTCTGGCGCTCGCGCCTGCCCGAAGCCTTCGCACGGCTGCTGTCGCCGTTGCTCTAAGCCGCGCCCGTCCCACGTGGAACCAGAGCGGGCGCGGCGCTACACTGCCGCCACTCATTGGGGAGCTCGTCATGCACTGGCTGTTTCTGCTTATGGCACTGGGTGCGCTGGTGCTGGCTTTCAGCACGCCGCACGTTTGGTTGCTGGTGGTGTCGCTATTGGTGGCGTTGCTGTTGCTGCTGTTGTGGACCCGCGGCTGGTTCGCCGCGCGCATGGACGATACCCAGCGCGACACCAGCAGCATGATCGACCCGGCCGAGCTGCGCCGGCTGCGCGAGCTGGCCGAGGCCCGCAAGGCCGCAGCGCTGGCAGCAACCCGCGACGGCGAGCCGCAAGCGTAGAGAACGATGTCGTGACCACCCAGCTCAGCGTCAACGTCAACAAGATCGCGGTTGTGCGCAACTCCCGCGGTGGGCACGACCCGGATGTGGTGCAGGCGGCCCGCACCTGCATCGCCGCCGGCGCGCATGGCATTACCGTGCATCCGCGTCCGGACCAGCGGCACATCCGCGACGACGACGTGCTCGCACTGAGCGCACTGACGCGCGAGCACGGCGTCGAGTTCAATATCGAAGGCAACCCGTTTGCACCGCCGCGCGCCGGCTATCCCGGGCTGCTGGAGCTGTGCGGTGCCACACGCCCGGAGCAGGTCACCCTGGTACCCGACAGCGATGGGCAGCTGACCTCCGACCACGGTTTCGATTTTGCGCAGGACACCGCGCACCTTGGTGAACTGATCGCTACGTTCAAGGCGCTCGGCAGCCGCGTCAGCCTGTTTGTGGATGCCGGCAATCCGCATCTTGACCAGGCTGCCGCACTGGGTGCGGACCGTATCGAGTTGTACACCGGCCCGTACGCGCACGCGCATGCCAGCGGGCAGCCGCAGACCGAACTGGCCCTGTTTGCCGACGCCGCGCGACTTGCCACCGCCGCAGGCTTGGGAATCAATGCGGGGCATGATCTGTCGCAAGCCAACCTTGGCGATTTTCTCGCCACCGTGCCCGGGGTGCTGGAAGTGTCGATCGGCCACGCGCTGATCAGCGAGGCCTTGTATACAGGCCTGGATACGACCGTGCGGGCGTATGTGCAGCTGCTGCGAGGCGTCGGCACGCAGATGTAGGCCACTGCGCGCGGTTTTCGTAACGGTATTTACCTATTCGGTGTTTGGTTTGCCAACCTTGCGCGGCGCACTGGCTGGTGGCGGTAGACCCTGCGCATTGCAGCGACGCTTGCGTGCACCTTCCGAAAGCTGCCAACAGAACGTGGTGAGCAGTCGGCAGATGGGTGTGTACGGCGTACTCAGAACCGCAATGCACCCGTGGTACCTGCCGTACCAAGCACAAGCCGCGCCAGCTGGTTGGCTGCGCAATCGATCTGTTTGCCGCGCTAGTCTGTTAACCGCTCTAGGTCTGCCAAATGCTCACGCAACGCCATCCTGTCGGTTGGCCGAAGACAGGCCAGCGCAGGGTGGAACGCCGGCTGGCACCACGACGAGCGATGGACAACCCGCCACTGCTGCTGAGCATCAACCCACACAGCGTGTAACAGCCGGCCCATCACGCTGCCAACGATGCGCTACGGCAAGCCAGTGAGATAGACGAACGGTGCTGCGCTGCCTCCGCATTCATTGCGATGCGGCTCACGCAGCGCATCGAGAGACGCCGCGTGAGCCTGTTGGTGGCCTGCACCGCACGGCGCAGGCGCCTGCGGTCTATTGCACGAAAGCGATGCGCTCTACCTGCGCATTCTTGGCTGCTGCCAGCACCTTGGCCAGAACCGCATATTCGGCCTCCTGGTTGGCAGCGATACGTAGCTCCGGCTGATTGCCGGCCGTCTCGCGCATCTGTTCGATCAAACGCGGCTGCAGATCCTGCAAGCTCACCGGGCTGGCATTCCAGAACACCTGGCCGTCGGCATCAAGCCGCAAGGCAATCGGTGCAGGCGGCTCCAGCGGCACGCGCGGCTGGCGGGTGGACTGCGGCAGATCCAGCGTCATCGTGCGCGTCACCATCGGCGCGGTGACGATAAAGATGATCAACAACACCAACATGACATCCACCAGCGGTGTGACATTGATCTCCGCCAGTGGTCCCCGAGTCCCTGCTGTACTGAAAGCCATGACTGCCTCCGGTGCTGTGATCGTGGGTGCTGCATGGCCGAGCATACACCTGATAAGCCGCCATGGAATACGCATCGAGACAGGTCTCAGCACTAACGGCCTTGAACGTGGGAGCGGGGTGTTTCTGCGAAGAACCACGTGTCCAGGCAGACGCACAGCCGATGGCATAAACGTGTGGGTTCGTGGTCCGGCCGCATGCAATGTGTTGTTGCTAACTAGCTTCCAGCTGATCGCCTAAACGTGTTGATCCGTGATGCGTACACATCTGAGGTTGCTCTCTAGCTGGCTTTTAGTTGGCTATACGCAACGCCAGACGTCTGTACACGCATGCACTGTCTTGCCCGCATGATGGGTAACCACCACCACTTCAATGAGCGGTGCGGATTAAGTAAAGAGAATCTCGAAGCGAGAAAGCCGCCTTCAGTTGCATTAGATGTCTACCCATCCGACGTTGCTCTTTAGCTGGCTTTTATTTGTCTCTACGTAACGCCAGACGTCTGTACACGCATGCACCGTCTTGCCCGCATGATGGGTAATCGCCACCACCTCAACGAGCGGTGCGGGTTAAGCCAAGGGAATCTCGAAGCGAGAAATTCGCTTCGGTTCGCACGTATCTGCAACGAATAATCCACTGCATCAAACCGCTGCTGCAGACTCTCGGTATCTCGCACTGCAAGGCGAAGTGTCCATCTGCTGTGCGCACGCGATCGCGTCGGTGAGATCGCAGATTCTCAGGCACCAGCCCATAGGAGCAGGCACAAAAAAACGCCACCGTTTCCGGTGGCGTTGCAGTCGCGTCATGACTGTTGTGTTGCGGTATTGCAGATGCGTTTACTGCTGCATGAAACCGATTTTCTTCATCTGCGAGTTCTTCGCAGCGGCCAGCACCTTCGCCATCACCTCGTACTCCGCATCCTGATTTGCATCGATGCGCAGTTCCGGCTGATTGGTCGGATCGGCCTGGACCACTTCTTCCATCTTCTGCTGCAACTGATCAACCGGCGTCGGGCTGTTGTTCCAGAACACCTGGTTGCTGGCGTCGATACGCAACTCGATCGGCGGCGGCGGCTCAGTCGTCTGCGGTGGCGGGTTCAGCACCCGCTGCGGCAGATCCACGGCGATCGGATACGTCATGATCGGCGCGGTCACAATGAAGATGATCAGCAGCACCAGCATCACGTCCACAAGGGGCGTGACGTTGATGTCGGCCATCGGCCCACGGCCTCCACCAGTACTAAATGCCATGGCTTACTGCCCCTTCACTTTGGTTGCAACAAAACCGACGTCCAGCATGCCCTGACCCTGCGCGATCTTGGTGATCTCGTTGATCGTACGCATTTTGGTCGTGCGGTCGCCGCGCAGGTTGAGCGGCGGCTGCGGGGTCTGCTGTGCTGCGGTGGACAGGCGCGACTCCAGGGCTTCCTTGGAGATCGGCTCGTCGTTCCAGTACAGCGACCCATCTTCCTTGACGGCCAGAGTGATCGGCGCGGCGCGTTTCTCCGCATCTTCCTTCTGGATCAAGTTGGCCTCTGGCAGCTCCACCTTGACCTTGTGGGACATCAGCGGTGCCGTAATGATGAAGATGATCAGCAGCACCAGCATGACGTCCACCAGGGGCGTCACATTGATGTCGGCCATCGGGCCACCGCTGTTTCCACTACTGAAGGCCATAACGGGCTCCGTCTAAATCGTTGCGAAGGCGTTCTTTACTACCGGATTAGCGAACGCGCGAACCGGTGGCGAAGAAGTCGTGCAGGTCGTGTGCAAAGGTGTCGAACTTGGCGATCACCGAGCTGTTGACCTTGGAGAAGAAGTTGAACGCGAACACGGCCGGGATGGCGACGAACAGACCGATCGCGGTCATGATCAGCGCTTCACCCACCGGGCCGGCAACGGCGTCGATGGAGGCCGAACCGGTTGCACCGATCTTGATCAGCGCGCCGTAGATGCCCCACACGGTACCGAGCAGACCGACGAACGGCGCGGTCGCACCGACGGTGGCCAGCAGGGTCATGCCCGACTGCAGCTTGGTGCTTTCGCGGGTCACGGCCTGACGCAGGGCGCGGTCGACAAACTCCGAACGGCTCAGGCTCTCGCCCAGACCACCGGTGCTGCCTTCGGCACGCTGGTGGTGAGCAGCAGCCTGGGCTGCGTCCAGCGCGATCTTCGAGAACGGCTCGGAAGCCGGCTGTTCTTCCATGGCGCGAATCGCGTCCTGCGCATTCGGGGCATCCCAGAACGCGGTGGTGACGCGGTCAGCCGCGCTCTTCAGGCGGGTGGCGCGGAAGATGTTGATGACAGTCCAGTACCAGGAGGCGGCGGACATGGCGATCAGGGTGATCAACACGACCCAAGACACGGCAAAGTCGCCCGGGCTCGAGGTCATTTCGGTGATCAGGTGCTCGAAGCCCATCTGCGAAAGTGCGGCCGACGGATTGGAGCCCCCTGCAGCGGCGGCGATAAAGAATTCCTGCAGCATGACGCTTACCTTTGTTGTGTGTGGTGATGAAGGGTGGAGCGAAAGGAAGACAGGATCCTGGGCCGGCCGTGGCCGGCCCGTGGGATCAGTTCAGAGCAAAGTTGACCGGGACGCGGACACGTCCGGCGGCTTTCTGCCCGTTGACAGTGGAGGCGTTGAACTTCCACTTGCGTGCTGCGTCCATCGCGGCACGGTCAAGGTCGCGGTTGCGGCTGGACTTTTCGACCGACACATTGGTCACGTTGCCGCTCGCATCCACATCCACGATCAGGATGACCTCACCTTGGACGCCGGCACGGAACGCTGCTGGCGGGTACTTCGGCGGGTTCATGTTCTTGGACGAGATATCGACACTGGCGCCGATGTCACTCGGCGGTTGCGGCGGAGACGGTGGGCTCGGCGGCGTGACGATATCGCTAGGACGCGGTTCGGGAACATCGACGACCGGTGCTTCCGGCGGCGGCGGAACCGGTGACGGCTTCGGCGGCGACAGATTCTTGACCGGCGGTGGCGGCTTGTCTTCCGGCGGCGGCGGCGGCGGCGGCGGCGGGGGAGGAGGCGGTGCATCCACCAGGGTAACCATGGTGGTGCGCTCCTTCTCTGCCGGAGCCTTCGGCGCCACTGCAGGAATCAGCAACATCATCAGTGCAGTGAGGTGCAGGGCAATTACAAAAGCAATACCGATAATGCGGGCCCAGCTCAGACCCTGGTTCCCGGCATCATAGTCATGCCTGTGGATAACGAGTTGTTCCGTCATGCGCCAATGGCTCTTTCAGTGGGGGCCCGGATCACTGTGATGATCCCCAGGTTTTCGGACGGCTTTGACACCGCAGGAACTCCCAAGCTTATACCAATCCCGAGTCCTGTAACCACTAAAAACACAGGGATTTCGGGGGTTTATTTTCTTTTTTTACTTCAGGTTGATGATCTTCTTGGCGTCTTCGGGTTTTTTAACGCCCTTGGCGATCGCCTGCTGTGCGGCCTGCTTGGCCTCCGGGATGCGACCTTCCGAATGCAGCACCTTGGCCAGATTCAGATAGGTCTCGCCGTCCTTGGAAAGCGGTGCGGCTTTCTGCCAGTTCTCGATCGCCTTCGGCACGTCTTCGCCGTAGTAATAGGACTGAGCCAGCGCAAGGTATGTCTGATAATCGGGCTTGAGGATGCCTTTTTGCATACCTTCATTGATCACCGCGATGACATCCTTTTCCTTGTTCTCGGTGTTGGCGTAGATGGAATACAACTGCTTGTATTCCTTTTCTTCGGTCAACTGCCCGGCCGCGCGCAGCTTGTCCATGACGCCGGCGGCCTTGTCCATCTGATCGGCCTGCATGTACATGCTGGCCAGATTGAGCTGGGCCTTCTTGTCGTTGGGCGTCTTGGCGGCCAGCGCCTCGGCGGCAGCCACGGCTTCACCGGTCTGACCGGCTTCGGCGTAGGACGCCATCAGGAGCTGGTTCCAGGTGTCCTTCGGCTCGGGCGAGGCGGCGATGGCCTGCTTCAGCACCGGAATCGCTTCCTTGTAGCGCTCGGCCTGGTACAGCGCCTGCCCCTTGAGGATCAGATCTTCCGGACGCTGCGACTTGCTCTCGTCCAGATACTTGTCCAGCGTGGCCAGACCTTCGGCCTGCTGGTCGTCCTGCATCTGCAACTGCGCCAGCATCAGCATCGACTGGAACTGGCCGTTGTTGTCCAGCGCATTCAGGCCAATGGCCTGCTGCAGGTACTTCTTGGCGCCAGCGGTATCGTCCAGGTTGTAGGCAGCCTGCGCAGCGAGCTGGGCGGCGAGCGCCTTGTCGGCTTCGTTGGCAGCGCTGTTGGCCAGGATTTCATCGGCCTGGCTGCGCACGCCCGGGTAGTCCTCGCCCTTGTTGAAGGTTTCGATCAGCTTCTGCAGCTTGCTGCTCAACTTGGACGACGGCTTGATCGTCGGTGCCTGACGGGTCGACTGCGGGTACAGCTCTTCGGCCTTGCTGTTGCCCTTGGACTTACGCGCGGCACGCTCGGAAGAGCGGTCCGACTGCGCGACCGCATCGGTGACGACAGCCCCGCCCAGGGACGCTGCGATGAACAGGGACAACAGGGCTTGCTTGCGGTTGAGCAGTTTCATGTTTCACCTCGGACGAGCCGCCGTTGGGCGGTACGAAAAGCGGAATGGAAGCTGTACGAAAAATCTGAGCCGGCAAACTTAGCAGAAAGTCTCAGTTCCCGAAAACGGTTTCCATGTTGTGGTGCGTCAATCGGGACAGGAGACAGTTGCTTAGGGCGGCTAACGGTAAGACATCGGAAGTGAGCGTGCGGTGGGCACTGCGCGCCGATGTAAGAGGCGGATACAGCGCCAACCTTGGCGATTTTGAATGCCCGATAGCATCGATTGCAGCGTCACCGCGGCAGGACCTAGCCGCATCGTGGGGCGCGTCCGGCCTGCCGTGCCTGCTGGTACACCGGTTCGAGCTGGTTGACGTCGGCCTGCAGCTCGCGGATGCGGTTGGTCGGGTCGGGGTGGGTAGACAGCCATTGCGGCTGACGGTTGCCGCTGGCAGCCATCATGTTCTGCCACAGCGTGACCGCCTGAGCCGGGTCGAAGCCGGCCTGCGCCATCAAGCGCTGACCGACCACGTCGGCTTCGCTCTCCTGGGTCCGCGACCCGGGCAGCAGGAACACGGTCTGCGCGGTCATGCCGCCGACCTGATTCACCGCGCTGGCCGCGCCGTCGCCGTAGGCCGCACCAGCGAGTGCGCCAATGATGCCCAGGCCGGTCTTTGTGCCGAGCTGGCGGGTGATGCGCTCCTCGTGGTGGCGCGAGATCACGTGCCCGATTTCGTGTCCCAGCACCGCAGCCAGTTGGTCCTGGGTCTTGGCAACGGTGAAGATGCCGGTGTTGACCCCGACCTTGCCGCCAGGCAGGGCGAACGCATTGGCCTCGTCGTCGACGAACAGCGCCGTCTCCCACTTGGTGTCGCGCCACTGCGGCGGCAACTGCGCCACCAGTGCATTGACCACGCACTGGACGTAAGCATTCTGCTTGCCGTCGGTGCTGACTTTTTCCTTGGCCTTGGTCTGTGCGAACGACTGCGCGCCCAGCTGGTCGAGCTGTTCTTGCGACACGCCACCCACCACCTGTCGGCGGCCGGTTGGCGACGTAGTGGTGGCACATGCCGTCAACGCGAGGACGGCAACAACGATCAACAACCTAGCTTTCATTCGATCCCCCTGAATCATGCGGACCATTTTGGCAGGCTCGTCTTAACTTTTCGTCAAACGGCCTGGATCGGCCAGCAAAACGTGGCCAACGGCCATCAGATAAACGCTAATGGCGCGCTCGGCATCGCGATGTGCGGGGGGGGGGGCCGGACGGATCGCAGGCACTGACCGCAACGGTCTGACACCGGCCGAGTCGCAGCGCTGGCTTACCCGATTCCGAAAAAGTACAGGGCAGCCAGAGCGGTGGCGTTGTTGACGCCGTGCGCGGCGATGGGCGCCCACAGCGTGCCGGTGCGCCAATACAGCCAGGCAAATGCCGCGCCCATGCTGCCGTAGATCAGCCAGAGCTGGGCGATGGCGGCCGGGCCATTGCCGCTGATGCCGGGGACTTCATGCACCAGCGCAAACAGTGCGCCGCTCAAGACGATTCCCAGCCAGGGGCGGCCGGCAGCCAGCAGGCGGCCAAACAGGACGCGACGGAACAGGAGCTCTTCGTAGGCCGGAGCGATGACCACCGCAAACAGCGCCAGGGCCAGCGGCCACTGCTGGATGGCTTCTTCCATCAGCGGCAGGTTGGTGGGTACGGGTTTGATGCCCAGTGCCGAGGCGGCCACGCTGACCAGATTGCTGAGCACAAAGACCGCGGCGGCGATCAAGGCGGTCCAGCCCCAGGTGGAGGTCCGTCGCGCAGCCGCCCGCGAGGCCGCCTGTTCGACGGACGTGGCGCGGCGACGCCAGTAGTACAGCAGCACCGCTGGGGTGGCAGTGCTGACCAGGGCAGTGAGCAATTGCACCATCACCCCGGGTTGGCCGATGGCGGCCATGACGTCGGCGGAGGAGGGCGTCAGGCCCTGCGCCTTGGCGGCCTGCGCATAGCCGATGCCACGTATCGCACCCCAGATCGCAAAGCCGGCCACGCTCAGGCTGAGCAACAGGCCGACGGCGATCAACACATCGATCGCGAAACCGAGCAGCACGGGCGGCAGCGGAGAGCGGCCGGCAGCGGGGGGCGGTGCCGGTAGGGTGGAAGGGTCTGTGCTCATCGTCGTCCTGCGGACACCGGGCCGCCGGCACAACGCTGCTGCGTTGTGCCGGTGCGACGCGGGCGGCTCAGATATCCAGGTTGGACACCTTCAGCGCGTTGTCCTCGATGAAGTCGCGACGCGGTTCCACCACATCGCCCATCAAGGTGCTGAAGATCTGGTCGGCGGCCACAGCGTCCTCGATGCGGACCTGCAACAGCCGGCGCGTGTCCGGGTTGACCGTGGTTTCCCACAGCTGCTCGGCATTCATTTCGCCCAGGCCCTTGAAGCGCTGCACCTGACGGCCGCGCTTGGCCTCTTCCAGCAGCCAGGCATGTGCCTGCGCGAAACTGGTGATCGGGTGGGTCTTGTTGCCACGCACGATCTGCGCGCCTTCCCGGATCAGGTCGTTCAGTGCCAGCGACACTTCGCGCAGCGGACGCAGCTCGCCGCTTTCGAACGCGCCCATCGGCAGCACCTGGGTGAATTCCTCGCCCATGTGCCGGCGGATGGCGACCAGGGTTGCGGCGGTGTTTTCCGTGGCCGGATCGAAGCGCAACTGGTAACGCGCGGTGCCCAGGGTGCCGCGGTTGAGCACAGCCTGCAGTGCGTCCAGGGTGGGATGCACATCGCCTTCGGCCTGCAACTGCACCACATCCAGCGGCGGCAGGTCGATCAGCGCGGTCAATAGGGCCGGGTCGTAACGATGCGCATTGCGGGCGATCGCCTCGTTGGCGCCGGTGTACAGCAGCAGCAGCTTCTCCAGCGCTTCGCCAGTGATCGGCGGCTCGTCGGTGGCGGGAATCAGCGCCGCGCCTTCGACCGCATTGCTGGCCAGGTAGGCATTGAGCGCCGCGTCGTCCTTCAGATACAGCTCGCTCTTGCCCTGCTTGAGCTTGTACAGCGGCGGCAGGCCGATGTAGATGTAGCCGCGCTCGATCAGCTCCGGCATCTGCCGGTAGAAGAACGTGAGCAGCAGGGTGCGGATGTGCGAGCCGTCCACGTCGGCGTCGGTCATCAGGATGATGCGGTGGTAGCGCAGCTTGTCCGGGTTGTACTCGTCGCGGCCGATGCCGGTCCCCAGCGCAGTGATCAGCGTGCCGACCTGGTCTGAGGCCAGCATGCGGTCGAAGCGCGCACGCTCGACGTTGAGGATCTTGCCGCGCAGCGGCAGCACCGCCTGGTTCTTGCGGTTACGGCCTTGCTTGGCCGAGCCACCTGCCGAGTCACCCTCGACGATAAACAATTCCGACAGCGCTGGATCCTTTTCCTGGCAGTCGGCCAGCTTGCCCGGCAGGCCGGCGATGTCCAGCGCGCCCTTGCGGCGGGTCAGATCGCGCGCCTTGCGGGCGGCTTCGCGCGCACGCGCGGCATCGACGATCTTGCCGGTGATGGCCTTGGCTTCGTTCGGGTTTTCCTGCAGGAACTCCTGCAGGCGCGCACCGAAGGCGTTTTCCACCGCCGGGCGCACGTCCGAGCTGACCAGCTTTTCCTTGGTCTGCGAGGAAAAGCTGGGGTCGGGCACCTTCACCGACAGCACCGCGATCATGCCTTCGCGCATGTCGTCGCCGGTCAGCGCGACCTTGGCTTGCTTGGCGATGCCGTTCTGCTCGATGTAGTTGCTGAGCACGCGTGTCAGCGCGGCGCGGAAGCCGGCCAAGTGGGTGCCGCCATCCTTCTGCGGGATGTTGTTGGTGAAGCAGTACATGGTTTCCTGGTAGGCGTCGGTCCATTGCAGGGCCACGTCCACCACAATGCCGTTGTGCTCGCCGGTTACCGAGATCACGTTGGGGTGCAGCGGCGACTTCAGCTGCGCCAAATGCTCCACGAAGCTGCGGATGCCGCCTTCGTAATGGAAATCGTCGCGACGGCCTTCGCCGCGCTCGTCGATCAGCGCGATCTTGACGCCGGAATTGAGGAACGAAAGTTCGCGCAGGCGACGCGCCAGGATGTCGTAATGAAACTCGACGTCGCTGAAGATCGCCACGGCCGGCTTGAAGCGCAACGTGGTGCCGCGCTTGGTCGAGGCTTCCAGCTGCTTGAGCGGGTACTGCGGCTCGCCCAGCGCGTATTCCTGCTGGTAGTGGAACCCGTCGCGCCAGATGTCCAGCCACAGGTGCTCGGACAGTGCGTTGACCACCGACACGCCCACGCCATGCAGGCCGCCGGACACTTTGTAGCTATTGTCGTCGAACTTGCCGCCGGCATGCAGCACGGTGAGGATCACCTCAGCCGCCGAGACGCCTTCTTCCTTGTGGATGTCGACCGGCACACCACGGCCGTTGTCCGACACCGCCACCGAGCCATCGACCAGGATTTTCACCACGATGTCGTCGGCGTGGCCAGCCAAGGCTTCGTCGACGGAGTTGTCGACCACTTCGAACACCATGTGATGCAGGCCGGTGCCGTCATGGACATCGCCGATGTACATGCCGGGGCGCTTGCGGACGGCTTCCAGGCCACGCAGCACGGTGATCTTGCTGGAGTCGTAGGTGCCGTTGGGAGTAGGCGAGGTGTTCTGTTCGTCGGTCATGCGTGTGCCGTTAGCTCCACAACACGGAACGGAAACGGCAGGAGCCGCATCGCACCGTGGGAAAAGGGGGATAGCCCGTCAATTATACCAGTCGGCCCGCTCTGGCCGTCGGGCTTAGTCAGCCGCGACTTGAGGCGCGATCGTGCCGTGTTCCACGTGGAACCGGTGCAGAATTTCGCCCGCATCGGCCAGGCCGGGCGGTGTCTCCGTCGCCGTGATCAGCACTTGTGCTGGTGCAGCGGCCAGACGCTGCAAGACGCTGGCCTGGTGGTGCCGATCAAGCTCCGAGCCGAGGTCATCCAGCGCAATCACGGGCCACTCTCCGCGTTCGTGGGCGAAATCCTCAGCTTGCGCAAGCAGGCACGCCAGCGCGGTCAGCTTCGCCTGGCCTCGCGATAAGGCGTCCTTGCCGGGAACGGCGTCGAAACGGGGTGCCCAGTCGGCGCGATGCGGGCCTTGCGAGGTGTAGCCATTCTGGCGGTCGCGTTCGCGCGCCAGTAGCAATGCATCCGCAAGCGAGACCTCATGGCGCTTCCAGCCTGGCGAAAACTCCAGGGCGGACAGGCCCAGCGACGGCGCAATCGCAGTGGCGACCGGAATCAGGCGCTCCTGCAGGCGCTCAAGGTAGCGCAACCGTCTGGAGGTCAAGGTTTCTCCTGATTCGGCAAGCTCGTGATCCCAGGCATCCAGCATGCGCGGCTGCGCCCCCTGTTTGAGCAGGGCATTACGTTGTTTGAGCGCTCGCGCATAGCGCCGCCAGAGCGCGAGGAAGTCAGGTTCCACGTGGAACAAACCCCAATCCAGGAACCGGCGGCGCGGCTCACCGCCACCGCTGATCAAGACGTGGCTTCCCGGCTCGAACGTGACCACGGCCAACGCGGCGCACAGCAAACCAAGCTGCGCGACATCTTCGCCATCCAGCCGCCCCGTCCATTCCTGCCCGCTATGGCGAAGCCCGGCACGTCGTGTGCGTTCTGCAGCCTCACCCGTGCGTTCGCGCCATTCGACGAACACTTCCAGATCGCTGGCACCTTGCTGGATCAGTCCATCGCGCACTCGCCCACGAAAGCTGCGCCCATAGGCCATCAGGTGCAATGCCTCGAGCACGCTGGTCTTGCCTGCGCCGTTGTCACCGGTCAGCAGGTTCAGGGAACTGGCGGGGTAGAGGTCGACTGTCTCGAAGCGACGAAGCCGATGTATGGACAACCGCACTACGTGCATCGATCAGTCTGCTCCGGGCTGTGATCCGGGTCCCCGGCCGGTCCGCAGCATACGTGATTGGTCCACCACCCGCGCGGTAGCACCGAGGACGCGCGACAGGACTTCCTGGGGATAAGTTGGGGACAAAATCGGCGCTTGGATGGGTGGTTGGTCTTATCCACAGGTTGCAGGGGCGAAGACGGGGGTTAAAACACAGGGTTTCGCGCCCATAAAAACCATTTAAAACAATAGCTTGACCTACTTTTAGGCGAAATCTAGCCCTACCATCACCACCAAGCTCTTAAGTTATTTCTATTTTTTAAAGCAAAGCTTGATGTGCATAAGTCGAAAACTGCCGTTTCGAAACAGCACGGTGAGCGTTGTTGAGTGAACCTCGGTACGCGCCAGTGTTCCCCGTTGAACGGGTTTATTTTCCAGGTGCGAATTCACGAAAGAAACGTCAGGCCCGAAATTGCCCGGTCTCGTGGAGAGATGAGATTCGTACTGGCTGGCGCTGCTAGTCATGTGCCGACCTCACGCAGCCGGGACCTACAAATTACTTTTTGCAATGAATCTGCAATGCATGCGCTGGCAAACGGCTCCCAATCGGAGCAATGACCCCTGGTGGTAGTAGCAGGGCAGTAAACATCCGCAGCGCGTCCTTGCACGACATGCGACGCAAGGGTCTGCCAAACGCAGGTGCGACGCTCGCTGATGGCGGCTAATACTCTTGAGCCGCCCACCGGCATGTCCCCGCCCGCGCCGTGGCAGCTGTGAGCCGATTCAAGCAGCAAAGCCAGCTGTGGATCCACGAGATGGTTTGGGGATGCGGGAATCTTCGCCACTGACGCGTTGGCAAGAGCCCCGCATCCATCCCCGCTGGGTGGGCCTCCGGTAAGCACGTAACAGCCAACCTCTGACCAAAACACTGATACACGCTGTCCCACACCCAGGCAAAGCCTTACTGCGTCTTGCCTGCGCGCTTGCGAGCACGAGGCAAAAAAAAGCCCGACTCTCGCCGGGCTTTCGTGTTCCACGTGGAACGCAACGTCAGAGACGCAGCGGCATGACCACATGGCGGGACTTCTCACTGCTTGCCTCGCGCACCAATGCAGACGAATTTGCGTCGCGCAGCTGGATCACCACATGCTCGTCGCGCAGTGCCGACAACGCATCCAGCAGGTAGTTCACGTTGAAGCCGATCGCCAAGTCGTCCACCTTGGTGTCTGCCTCGATCTCTTCCTGCGCCTCTTCCTGCTCGGGGTTGTGCGCGCTGATTTTCAGCTGCCCCGGAGACACCTCGACGCGAACGCCGCGGTACTTCTCGTTGGACAGGATCGCAGCGCGCTGCAACGACGCACGCAGCGCCTCGCGGTCGACCTTGACCTCACGGTCGGCGCCAATCGGAATCACTGCTTCGTAATCCGGAAAACGGCCATCGATCAGCTTGGAGGTAAAGGTCACATCGCCACGCTTGACGCGGATATGACTACGCCCGACTTCCAGCTCGACCTCACGGTCGGCCGCTTCCAGCAAGCGCAGCAGCTCGGTCACGCCCTTCCGCGGCACGATGATCTGGCGCTTGGCGCCGCCGGACTTCTCCAGCTCGGTTTCGCACAACGCCAGACGATGTCCGTCGGTGGCCACGCAGCGCAGCAGGCCATCGCGCAGGTCGAACAGCAACCCGTTGAGGTAATACCGCACGTCCTGCTGGGCCATTGCGAACGCCGTGCGCTCGATCAGCTCCTTCAACGCTGCTTCCGGCACGGCAACGCGTTCGGTCGCTTCGACTTCGTCCACAGACGGAAAGTCGTTGGCTGGCAGCGTCGCCAGCGTAAAGCGGCTGCGCCCCGCCTGCACGGTGACCTTGTCGCCGGTCTGCGAGATGGTGACGCGGCTGCCGTCGGGCAGGGCACGCAGGATGTCGAACAACTTGCGCGCCGGGATCGTGGTTTCACCATCCTGCGCGTCTTCCACCATCGTGCGCGAGATCATTTCCACTTCCAGGTCCGTGCCCGTCAAGGACACCTGGCCGTCCTTCACCTGCACCAGCAGGTTTGCCAGGACTGGCAGGGTTTGACGGCGTTCGACCACATTGACCACCTGGGCCAACGGTTTGAGGAAGGCTTCGCGCTGCAGTGTAAAACGCATGTGGTTCCGTGCCCCTATGCTTTAAAAAATAATGGATAAATCAAAAGCTTGGTGGTGATGGTAGGGCCGTTTTCAGCGGATAACCACCATAACTCTCTGTTTCCAAAAGAATTTCAGCACCTGAAAGCCGTTGGACTAGTGCCCCTGGTCTGCTAGGAAAACCTGTGGATAGTTTTCCGCCCGGATTGCAGGGCAACGTTATCCACAGATTCTCCCGCATTTGACCCCAACTCATCCACGCTTTTTTCCCGGCATGCCGAGAAGGGCGTCAACGACTCACTCGCTGAGCTTGCGAATCAGCTTTTCCCAGTCCTCGCGCAGCTTGCCGTCGGCCTCCATCAGCGTGCGGATCTGCCGGCAGGCATGCAGCACGGTGGTGTGGTCACGCCCGGCAAACGCGTCGCCGATCTCGGGCAGGCTGTGCTCGGTCAGTTCCTTGGCCAGTGCCATCGCGACCTGGCGTGGGCGTGCCAGCGAACGGGTGCGCCGCTTGGAGAGCAGGTCCTTCATCTGCAGCCCGTAGTAGTCCGCCACGGTCTTCTGGATGTTGGGGATGCCAATCGCCTGCTGCTGGGCCCGCAACAGGTCGCGCAGCGTCTCTTGGGCGAACTCCACGGTGATCGCACGGCCGGTGAAGTTGGCGCGCGCCACCAGCGTGTTGAGCGCGCCTTCCAGATCGCGCACGTTCGAGCGCATCTTCTTGGCGATCAAAAACGCCACGTCGTCGGGAATGTCGGCACCGCGCTCGCGCGCCTTGGCCAGCACGATCGCGGCGCGGGTTTCGAAATCCGGCGGATCGATCGCCACCGACAGGCCCCAGGCCAGACGCGACTTCAGCCGCGGCTCCAGGCCCTCGACTTCGCGCGGGTAGCGATCGCAGGTCAGGATGATCTGTTGGCGGCCGTCGAACAGCGCGTTGAAGGTGTGGAAGAACTCTTCCTGCGTGCGGTCTTTACCGGCAAAAAACTGGATGTCATCGATCAACAGCGCATCGATCTGCTGGAACTGGCGCTTGAACTGGTCCATCGCCTTGTCCTGCAGCGCCCGGATCATCGCGCTGAAGAACTGCTCCGAGCGCAGATACATCACCTTGGCGGCCGGATTGGCCTGCCGCAGCGCATTGCCGGCCGCGAACATCAGGTGGGTCTTGCCCAGCCCGGTGCTTCCGTACAGCAGCAGCGGGTTATGCGCACGATCGCCTGGCTTCTGCGCCGCCTGGATGGCAGCCGCCAGACCGAGCTGGTTGCTACGGCCTTCGACGAAATTGGCGAAGGTGTAGTGCGAATCCAGGTTGCCGGCAAACGGCACGATCGGTGCAGCGACCGGCACGCTGGGCGTGGCCATCGGCGCCGGCAACGGATCGGGCGCACGGGGGCGCGAGCCCACTGCCAGCGCCACCTCGCCATTGCCGGCGAAATACGCCAGCAATTCGCGGATGCGCGGTAGGTAGCGTTCACGGACCTGGTCGACGATGAAGGCGTTCGGCGCGTACAGCACAATGCTGTCGCCGCGGTCTTCGGCCTGCAGGGGTTTCAACCAGGTGTGGACATCTTCGGGCGGGAATTCAGCTTCAAGACGTTCCAGACAGCGGGGCCAAGCATCCATCAAAGTGTGATCATCTGTTGCTGGCTGCGGCGCGCAGCAAGGCGCCGTGCACGCAGCCCGGAAGTGAAAAGAGGATGGACCAGACTAGCACCGCAGGCAGGCTTTTCCCAGAGTTATTCACAGGTCCATCCACAGGGCGTGCGCAGGCTCACGGTTGGTAAAGCAACTAGGGAGTTGACCCGGACCGGGGAGGTCCTATAGAATTTCCGGTTCTATTCGTCTCCATCCATGCAGAGGGCCCCATGGCCACCAAGCGTACTTTCCAACCCAGCAACCTCAAGCGAGCACGCGACCATGGCTTCCGCGCACGTATGGCAACCGCCGACGGCCGCAAGATCCTGGCTCGCCGCCGCGCCAAGGGCCGCAAGCGCCTGAGCGCTTGATTGCCGCGCCGCTCTCCGCGGCCGAGGCAAGTCCTACCGTGAACGCATCGAACCCGTGCAGGCGATTTCCTCGCTCTGCGCGGGTTCGTACGCGTGCGCAATATACGGTCGTCTTCGATACCGCGCGTCGCACCTCGGATCCGCTGCTCAGCCTGCATTGGCGCACCGGCGATACGCCGCCGCGCTTGGGCATGGCGGTGTCGCGCAAGGTGGACACGCGTGCGGTCGGACGCAATCGCATCAAGCGCGTCCTGCGCGATGCCATGCGGCATCTGCTGCCCGAACTGGCCGGTGGCGATTACGTCATTGTGGCCCGCTCCGCAGCTGCCAAAGCGACCAATCCACAGATTCGCGACGCCTTCGTGCGCCTGCTGCGCCGTGCCGGTGCATTGCCCCTACCTGCTGCGCCCGGCACAATGCCGCCCGCCAGGACGATGCACCCATCCTCCCTTTCCCCGACAGAGCCGGAACTGTAGTTCCGACTGAGCGAGTTGCTGCCCGATGAACCAGACCCGTGTTTTCCTGATCTTTGCCTGGCTGATGGTCGCGGCGCTGCTGTGGATGGAGTGGGGCAAGGACAAAGCGGCCGCCAATGCACCTGCCGCAGTCGCCACGCAATCGGTACCGGCTGCGCGCGACCCGGATGCCAGCGCGCCGGCGGCCAATGTGCCCGCCGCCCAGGCCATCCCGCAGGCAGGCGTCCCGGGCGCCGCACCGGCGGCCACCAGCACCACCACGGCCACCCCGGCAGCTGCCGGCGCTGCGCCGGTCGTCACGCTGACCTCGGACGTGCTGCGCCTGAAGCTGGATGGCCGCAGCGTGCTGGATGCCGAACTGCTGCAGTTTCCGCAGACCAAGGACGGCACCGCGCCGGTCGATCTGCTGACCGAAGACGCTGTGCACCCTTACAACGCCACCAGCGGTTGGGCCAGCGAACATTCGCCGGTGCCCGGCTTGGGCGGCTTCCGTGCCGAACAGCCGGGTACTGCATTCGAGCTGGCCAAGGGTCAGAACACCCTGGTGGTGCCGTTCGTCTGGAACGGTCCCAATGGCGTGTCGATCCGCCGCACCTTCACCCTGGAGCGCGGCCGCTACGCGATCTCGATCAAGGATGAAGTGATCAACAAGAGCGGTGCGGCGTGGAACGGTTATGTGTTCCGCAAGCTGAGCCGGGTGCCGACCATCCTCAGCCGCGGCATGACCAACCCGGATTCCTTCAGCTTCAACGGGGCGACCTGGTACAGCCCGCAAGAGGGCTATGAGCGTCGTGCGTTCAAGGATTACATGGACGATGGCGGCCTGAATCGCCAGATCACCGGTGGCTGGGTCGCGCTGCTGCAGCACCACTTCTTCACCGCATGGATCCCGCAGAAGGATCAGGCCTCGCTGTACGTACTGAATCAGGATGGCCCGCGCGACGTGGCCGAACTGCGTGGCCCGGCCTTTACCGTGGCGCCCGGCCAGACCGCCAGCACCGAGGCGCGCCTGTGGGTGGGCCCGAAACTGGTCAGCCTGATTGCCAAGGAAGACGTGAAGGGTCTGGACCGCGTGGTCGATTACAGCCGCTTCTCGATCATGGCCATCATCGGCCAGGGCCTGTTCTGGGTGCTGAGCCACCTGCACAGCTTCCTGCACAACTGGGGCTGGGCCATCATCGGTCTGGTGGTGCTGCTGCGTCTGGCGCTGTATCCGCTGTCGGCCGCGCAGTACAAGTCCGGTGCCAAGATGCGCCGCTTCCAGCCGCGCCTGGCGCAGTTGAAGGAACGCTATGGCGACGATCGCGCCAAGTATCAGCAGGCGACGATGGAGTTGTTCAAGAAGGAAAAGATCAATCCGATGGGCGGCTGCCTGCCGCTGCTGATCCAGATGCCGATCTTCTTCGCGCTGTACTGGGTGTTGGTGGAATCGGTGGAGCTGCGTCAGGCACCGTGGCTGGGCTGGATCCAGGATCTGACCGCGCGCGACCCGTACTTCATCCTGCCGGTGCTGAACATTTCCATCATGTGGGCCACGCAGAAGTTGACGCCGACCCCGGGCATGGACCCGATGCAGGCCAAGATGATGCAGTTCATGCCGCTGGTGTTCGGCGTCATGATGGCCTTCATGCCGGCCGGCCTGGTGTTGTACTGGGTCGTCAACGGCGGCCTGGGGTTGTTGATCCAGTGGTGGATGATCCGCCAGCACGGCGAGAAGCCGAGCAAGATCATCCAGGCCAACGCCAAGTAAGTCTAAGAAAGGTTCAAGAAGGCCCGCCGCAAGGCGGGCTTTCTGCATGCAAGCCCCTCTCCGTTTGTCGCCATTGCCAAGGACGCCGTCGTGAAGCCATCGCCGTTGCATCGCCTGTTGCTGTGCGCAAGTTGCGCGGGACTGCTGGCGCTGGCCGGCTGCGGCAAGCGCGATGCCGGTACCCAAGCATCTGCTTCGGCGCCGCCGGCCAGCGGCACTGCCACTGCCGCCGCACAAACGGGCGACGCCGCCAAGGCGCGTGCGTTGATTGCACAGCTGCGCGAACAGCTGGATCGGCACCGCCGCATCATCGTGTTGCTGGCCGATGAGGACAAACAAAGCCCGCGCGATCGCGCCACCTCCAGCAGCGTGGGGCAGCAGCTGTTCCATGAAAATCTGGAACAACGCGAACGCATTGCCGCCGCGTTTGAAACCGTGCTGAACTCGCGCGACTCAAGCCGCTTCGCTGCGATCGCCACGGTACTGGACGAAGTGGAATCGGCGCCGGATCTGTTCGATGCCGACCGCCTGGCATTTCGCGAGGTGCTGCGCGAGCTGCATGCGCGTATCGGCAAGGATTCGGCGCTGCCGGCAGTCAAACTGCATCAACGCATCGGCGAGGATCTGGAGGCGCTGGACGAGATCGAGCGCAGCTACAACACCGAACTGACGCAGATTTTCAGTCGCTTCGATCGCACCCGGGCCATCGTGCCCAAGCGCGAAAAGTGGGACGACTACGTGGCGCATTTGCGCACCTTGTACACACGCGAAAAGATCCTGCGCGACCATGGTGTGGTGGAGCCGTATCCGTTCTCCGCGCGTGATAGCGACAGCGAAGTGTTCGGCCGCGATCTGCCGCCCAAGACGGTAGTGCTGACCTTCGACGACGGCCCGCACAAGGCCTACACCGAAGAAATTGTGGCCATCCTCAAACGCTACGACGTGCCCGGCGTGTTCTTCGAAGTGGGGCGGAACCTCGGCAGCCTGGACGCCGATGGCAAGCCCAAGCTGGCGCCATTGTCCAAGATCAGCCATACGCTGATGGAGGAAGGCTATGCGGTGGGCAATCACAGCCTGACCCATGCGCAGTTGTCCAAGACCACCGGCGATGCATTGCGTAGCCAGGTGCTGGATACCGACACGCTGTTGCGTGCGGTGGACGACAAGCGTGCGCCGCTGTTCCGGTTTCCGTATGGCGCGCGCAATGCCGAAGGGCTGCAGCTGCTGGGCGAAGCCGGCCTGAAGTCGATCATGTGGAACATCGATTCGCTTGACTGGGCCGACCCGGTGCCAGAGTCGATCGTGCAGCGCGTGCTCGACCAGGTGAACAAGGAACAGCGCGGCATCGTGCTGTTTCATGACATCCACGACCGCGCGGTGAAAGCCTTGCCGCAGATTCTGGACCGGTTGATCGCCGATGGGTATCAGTTTGCCGGCTGGAACGGCCGTGATTTTTCGGTGGCGCGTGCACCTAGTGCCGTGGCCGACGCAACGGTGACCACCGGCTATGCCAAGTCGTGGGCGATCGTGATCGGCATCGACGACTACGCGCACTGGCCCAAGCTCGAATATGCAGCCAACGATGCGCAAGCGATCGCCAGCACCTTGACCGGCCCGCTGGGATTTCCGTCGTCGCAAGTGATCGTGCTGAAAAACAACGAAGCCACGCGCAACAATATCCTCGCCGCCTTCCATGACCGGCTTGGGGAAGGGCGCGCGCAGACCAACGACCGCGTGTTCGTGTTCTTCGCCGGCCACGGCGCCACGCGCCGGCTCGCCTCCGGGCGCGACCTGGGCTACATCATTCCGGTCGACTCGGACCCGGAGCATCTGGCCAGCGATGCGATTGCGATGAGCGACCTGCAGAACATCGCCGAAAGCCTGCAGGCCAAGCACGTGCTGTTCGTGATGGACGCGTGCTACAGCGGGTTGGGTCTGACGCGCGGCGGGCCGACCTCCAGTGCGTACTTGCGCGAGAACGCGCGCCGCATCGCGCGCCAGATGCTCACCGCCGGCGGTGCCGATCAACAAGTGGCCGATAGCGGGCCGAACGGGCATTCGGTGTTTACCTGGGTGCTGCTGCAGGCGCTGGCCGGCAAGGGTGATCTCAATGGCGATGGCTTGATCACCGGGACTGAGTTGGCTGCGTATGTCGCACCGGCAGTGTCGGCGGTATCGGCGCAGACGCCGGCATTCGGCAGCCTGCCGGGATCGCAAGGCGGCGAGTTCGTATTCCAGGTGCCCAGCGGTGAAGAATTCCTGACCGCCGATACCGCGCAGTTGTCGGCCGATGCGATCGCACTCAACGGACGCGTGGATGCCGCGCGTCCTGCTGCTGCGACTACCGGCGCTGCGGTGGCGGCTGCGCCGGTCACGGTCAAGACCTTGCAAGGTGGCGAAGCCAAGCTGGTCTTGCCGACCGCAGTGAAGAGCAGCGATCGTCAACGCGCGCAGTTGGCCAACGAGCGCGGTTTGCAGTTGTACAAGGAAAAACGCTACGCCGAAGCCGCCGAACAATTTGCCGAAGCCTTGAAGCTGCGCCCGGATTTTGCGCTGGCTGCGAACAATCTTGGGTTTGTGTACTACCGCCAGGAGCGCTTTGCCGAATCGGCGCGCTGGCTTGAAAACACGCTCAAGATCGATCCATCGCGCGCGGTGGCGTATCTCAATCTTGGCGATGCCTACGCCAAGGCCGGCGATCGCGACAAAGCGCGCAAGGCGTATTCCACTTATCTGGAACTGCAGCCGCAAGGCAGCGGTGCGGCGCAGGCGCGCGCGCAGTTGCAGACGCTTTGATGCACTACGGCGGGCACACCATCCAGCACGGGCCTGCGCCCAGATGGACGCGTGTGAGCTAACGCCCGAGCATCGGCCACACGGCTGACGGCTGTGCAGGTGTTTTGATCGTCACCCATTCGGTTCCAATCCACGCAAGAGCAGTGCCCATGTCCTCTTCCACGTCCACCATCGTTGCCATCGCCAGTGCTGCCGGAACCGGCGGCGTGGGCATCGTGCGGCTGTCCGGGCCGCAAGCGGTGCAGATCGCAACGCAGCTGGGCATTGCGTCGTTGCAACCGCGGCACGCCCAATACGCGCGCTTTCGCGATGCTCAGGGCGAGGTCATCGATGACGGCATCGCGCTGTGGTTCAACGCGCCGCGCAGCTTTACCGGCGAAGAGGTGGTGGAGCTGCAGGGGCACGGCAGCCCGGTGGTGTTGCGCCAACTGGTTGCACATTGCGTTGCACTGGGGGCACGCCAGGCACGCGCCGGCGAGTTCAGCGAAAGGGCGTTTCTCAACGGCAAACTCGATCTGACCCAGGCCGAAGCGATTGCGGATCTGATCGCTGCCGGCGATGTGCGTGCGGCGCGTGCCGCGCGGCGTTCGCTGGACGGTGTGTTCTCGCGCCGCGTCGATGCAGTGAGCGACAGCCTGACGCGCTTGCGCGTGCATGTGGAAGCGGCGATCGACTTTGCCGACGAACCGCTCGATACATTGGGTGGTACGCAGGTGCGCGAAGGATTGCAGCAGGCGCGCACATTGCTGGCGCAACTGCTGCGCGATGCAGAACGCGGGCGCAAGCTACGCGACGGTCTGCATGCAGTGTTGATCGGCCCACCCAACGCGGGCAAGAGTTCGTTGCTCAACGCGCTGGCCGGCAGCGATCGCGCCATCGTCACCGATGTGGCCGGCACCACGCGCGACACCTTGCATGAAGCGATCCAGCTCGATGGCTTCGAATTGACGCTGGTCGATACCGCCGGACTGCGCGATGGCGGCGATGCAATCGAACGCGAAGGCATGCGCCGCGCGCGTGCCGAATTGCAGCGTGCCGATCTGGCGCTGGTGGTGCTCGACGCACGCGACCCGCAAGCCGCGCGCGAGGCGATTGGCGATGCCATCGACGCCGTCCCGCGGCAGCTGTGGATTCATAACAAATGCGATCTGCTGGACAACAGCGCACCGCTGCTCGATACCAATGCAGTGGCGGTTTCGGCAACCACCGGCCAGGGATTGGAACAGCTGCACACCCGCCTGCGCGAGCTCGCGTTAGGCGATGGCGTTGAAAGTGTGGACGGCGAATTCTCCGCACGCACCCGGCACGTGGATGCATTACGACGTGCCGAGCAACATGCGGATGCGGCCGATCTGGAACTGGGATTCGAACAACTCGAACTGGCTGCAGAAGAGCTGCGCCTGGCGCATGCAGCGCTGGGCGAGATCACCGGCAAGCTGAGCGCCGATGAGTTGCTGGGCAAGATCTTTTCGAGTTTTTGTATCGGTAAGTGAAGCGCCTCTGCGCGATGCGCCGCCAAGAGCCTCGTGAGCCGACAAATAAAAATCCGGCCTTTTCAGGCCGGATTCGTAACGCACACAGTGATGCGACACTTTAAAAGTCGTAGCGGGCAGTCAACCGGAACGAGCGCGGCGTCTGATAGTTCTGATCGTTCAGATAGTTCGGGCTGATCACATCACGCGAGGCTTCACTGAACTCGTCGTACTCGGTGACTCGGTCGTTGTTGAACAGATTGAACACGTCGAGCTTGATGCGCAGCTTGTTATCGGCCCAGTTGGGCACATAAGCGGCGGCCAGATCGAAGGTCCAGGTCCACGGCGTGCGGCCTTCGTCGCCACGTTGGCGTAACACGCGGGTACCGTCTGCGTTCAAGCAATAAAAGCTCGAGCCGCCGTAGCCGCTCAGGGTGCCCTGGTCAGGCTGCGGGATGTCGTCCAGCGGGATATAGCCCTGGCAATTGATCGGGCGCCCGGACTGCAGCACCAGATTTCCGCCAAGCTGCCATTCCGGCGTGATCGTATAAGCACCGAACAGCTTGAGCGTGTGCTGACGATCGTTCGGGGTCGGCCCATAGGTGCCATCGGTGAACAGGCGGTGGTCGAAGTCCTGGGTGAGGCCGGCGTCCTCCTGTTCCAGCGTGGAATTGACGTAGCCTTCCACGTTGCCGCGTGTCCTGGCGAACGTATAGGAGCCCTGGAAGTTGAACTTCTCGCCAGTGCGCTCCCAGAAGAACTCCAGAGCGGTATGCAGGCGGCGATATTCCGGCAGGCCAAGATACGAGGCCGGCAAGGTCGCCAGTTCCAGTTCGCCATCGCCATTGAGATCGACGTTGATGGTCACATCGCTGCCGGGATTCAAGAAGTAGCAGCTGGGCACCGAGCCCGGATCGAAATCCGGAAATCCATTATCCGCCGCCCAATCGATCCACGGATTGGTGGTGCAGGTGTCGTCCATCCCGGACTTCACTTCGCGGCGGATCATGCGTACACCGGCCATCCAGTTTTCCGTCAACTGCAGTTGGCCACCGAGGATGATCTCGTCCTGGTACATCGGCGACAGGTTGGTGGACGCGACAGAGGCCGGATTGGGCGCGGTGAGCGAGCCATTGGTCTGGGTCTGGCCGATTTGCGCGCCTTGGCCCACCGGCGTGCCATCGGCTTCGCTCCAGCCATTGACGAAGTACCAGTTGGACACAGTCGATTCGGCGCCGGTGGCACGGATACTGGAGTTGGTCGCCACCGGGATGTAATAGCGGCCTGCGGTACCGAACAGCTTCAAGCTGGAGTCGCCCAGCACATCCCAGGAGAAGCCCAGGCGCGGGGCCATTTTGTAATCGGATTCGATCCAGGCAATACCATCGCCGTTCTTGTTTTCGAACTTCTCACCGCGCAAGCCGAGCACGGCGAGGAAGTTTTCGGTGACCTGCCAGTTGTCTTCCAGATAAAACGCGCTGTTGGTGTTTTCGTATGTGGAGCTACTGGTCTGATAGACACGCGAGCGTGCGTACAGCGCATTGCGCGGAACCAGCTGGCCGTTGACCGTGCGACCAGGCCGGCCCGCAAACGCACCGGTGGCCACCGAAGTACCTGGCACCGTGTAATACGCCCAGTTGATGCCACCGGCGTAGGTCCGGCCACGGTGACTGGATTCGTACTTTTCCTGATCCACGCCGAAGCGCAGCCGGTGATCGCCCAGTACCCATTCGCCATCGACACGGAACGCCTTGCGGATGTCCTCGTCCGGCTCTGCGTCGGCGTCGGCGATGGTGGAGATCGTGCCCGGGTTGCAGCCGATGTACCGGTCGATCACGCTGGTGGTCAGGCCGAAGCTATAGGCCCACGGGCATTCGCTTCCGGCCGGGTCGGCCGGCAGGCGGGAGTCGATCAGATTGCTCAGGTAGCCGTATTGCGCCGACAGCGTGAAGTTGTCGGTGAAGTAGCCGGTGTACTTGAGGATGCCGATCTTGCCGCCGTTTTCCATCTCGTACTGCTCGATCGGCACCTCGTGCCGGCCAACGTTGTAACGGTTATCACCGTTGGCGTCGGTGGCGTATTCGTACGTGCGGTATTTGGTCTTGGCCTGGTTGTAGATGCCGGTGAATTCGACCAGGTTACTGTCGTTGATATACCAATCGAGTTTGACCATGCCCTGCGGGGTCGTGTCACTGACGCGCCGGCTGGTCAGCGCGTAGAAGTTGTCTTGACTCTCCTGGCGGCCTTCCACCATTGCAAAGAAGAACAAGCGGTCCTTGATGATCGGGCCGCTGGCATAGGCAGAGTAAATGGTGCTGTCGAACTGATCATCGCTGCGGTACTGGTACAACGGGTCTGCCGCATCAGGGTCACGCTCGCGGACGTTTTTACCTGCCGCAGCGCCCCAGTCCGGCGCCCATTCCACGCTGCCGCCGTAGTGCCATTCGTTGGAGCCTGCCTTGGTGACGATGCTGACGATGCCGCCCAGCGAGCGGCCGTACTCGGCGCCGTACCCACCTGTTTTGACCTGCAGCTGGCCGATGCTCTGGAACGGCAGATTGGCGAACGACAGGAACGTGCGCATGTTGGTGACGTCGAAGCCATTGATGTAGTAGCCGTTTTCGGCCACCGACGATCCGCCGAACGAGGCAAGGTTGCCCGCACCCAGCCCGCTATCGCCGCGAACCGCGCCGGGCGCGAGCAGCGCGACCGAAGAGACGTCGCTGGCCACCGGCAGCGAGACCATCTGCTCGGCGGTGAACACGGTGGTCGATTCCACCGAAGAAACGTCGATGGGGTTGAACGCCTGCGCGCCCACCACTTCGATCCGGTCAAGCGTTTTGGCCTGACTGCCGAGCATCACTTGCGAGCCGCTGCCAACCTTGACCTCGACCTCGCGGCTCACTCCATCGGAGGTGATGATGTACTTGCCCGGAGGCAACTGACTGAAGGTGAATCTGCCATCTGCGGCGGCGGTCGCCGAGCGGCTCACGCCCGTCTGCGGGCTCTGGATGGCGATGGTGCTGCCGGGCTGCCCACTACCGAAAATGGAGCCAACCGCGCTCTGCGCCTGCACCCCACCGATGACGCACATGCCCAGCGCCAGGCTCAACGCGCTGCGCTTGATGTTGCGCGATAACGAACTACGAACCCCTGGACGCGTCATTCCTCTCTCTCCTGATGAATTCGGTCACGGATACTGCAGACGTGGGACTCGACTGCGAGTGCAGTCGAGGGGGAGCTGGGTTTCAGGGCACGATGTCGACAACCTGAACGGATGTCACATTCCTGAAGCCTGTCTGAAGATTAATCGAAGATGTACGGAAATGTCATCATCCGGCAACGATTGCCAAATTCAGTGCTTCTGGGCCGAGATTCGGACGCGCAGATGCTGTAAGGGAATGAAGTGTTCAGCCGTGAGGTACCAGCGCTAGACAGGCGGCAACGCTGCAGGGAGCCGGGTCGTCGAAGCGGAGCGATGCCAGGACCCGTGGCATGCAGCGTCAGACGCCGTAAGAGAGGCGTCGCGCTTGCCAAGGCGGTGTGTGGATCCCCGATCGCCACGCTTACTGCATGATCAAGAAGGCGTAGCGCGCCGATAAGGGCTGCAAGGCCGCTTCACGACTGCGTTGAGAACGCGCAGGTGCTGCTGCACCCCGGGTTATTGGGGCGCCTGCCGCAAGGTCCACGATGCTGCCCGGCCTGGCGCCGGTTCTGCGTGCTCGGGCGGTAGGCCTGCTGCGGTAGGTCTGCTTTGGTCCGCGTACCAGTGGCGCATAGGCCCACGCTAAGGCGCAGTTTTCCGCGTTCCTCGTGCATGACGCGGCTCTTCGCTTTGTTGGTGTCGCACGCGCATCGGCCGCAGGTCGGTGGGCTGGCGCCGGCCGACGTTCGGTAAGACCGCTGCGCACAGGCCAGCGCACTTCAGACCGGCATGGCCGTTCCAGTCAAACAGGGCAACGTGCGCTGTTGCCTACATCGCGCCCGGCAACACTGTCTGCAAAGCCGCCGTTTCCGCTGCGCATGTGGCCGAATCCGCAGGCTTGGCCTTTGCGATTTCGCGGCGTGCAGCGATCAGATCCTTTTCAAACCCCGGGTTGCCGTGCAATGCGGCGACGGTGGCTGCGCCCATCATTCGGCCTTGCAGGACATCGCTTTGCCAGTGCACGTTGCAGACCAGGCGGCTGTCGCCGAAGGCGCGGCCGCGTGCCAGGAGCGCATTGCGTTGGGCGGGAGCGATCTCGGACAGGATCAGGCCCCAGGTCCAGCCGATGGCGGTGTGGCCGGACGGGTAGGAGCCGTTCTTGCGCAGTGCCGCATCGTCGGCAGGGGTGCACATCGGCTGCGCGTTGCGCATGAACGGGCGCTGGCGCTGATAGCGCGCCTTGGCGGCGCTGGTACTGCTGCTGGCGTCGCGCATGCTGCGTTCGAGCAGGCGCAATAGATGCGGCGTGCTGGTCTGGTCGATCTGCACGCCCAGTGCACAACTGAAATGGGCGGCGGCGTCGGGAAAGCTCAGCACCGCGTCGCGCGCAGCCAGATCCCAGCGCGGTGTGCCGCGCAGCGCGAGCATGGCTTTGGCGATCGCCTCGTCATTGGCGAGCGCGGCGCTGCCGTCCTGCGGCGGCGTGGGCACCAGCTGCAGGCTGTCGGGCAGCTGCTGTTTTTCCAGGTATCCACGCGCGTCGGTGGCAAGCACCGAATCCGCCGGCTTTGCCGGTTGCCGGGCACTGGCCACGCCGCTGCCGATCACCAAGGCAGCAATGGCGACGCTTGCCAGCGTGCGTTGTGAGTGGCGGGCGATGCGGTGGGCCATGGACGATTCCTCGAAAGCAGTACGACGGGAAGAGTCGCGCAGATTACGACCTACAGATGACACGCGCATGCCAGCACAACGCAGCGACAGCGCGGCATGCGCAGCAGCTGTCTCGGCACTGTCATCTGAGCGTCGCATCGACGCAAGACAGCTGTCGCACGCTTGCCGTCATCTTTTGACTCGTCCCCCACGCCACTCATGCCCAAGACCCATCTCTTAAGTGCTGCCGTTCTCACCGCGCTTGTGTTGTCGCCGGCCGCGCATGCCGCCGATACGCCGGCCGACGTGTCTGCCGACACCGGCTCCACCGTGCAGCAGCTCGATGCGGTGTCGGTGATTGGCCAGGGCGAAACGCGTCAGGTGCAGCGCATCACCCAGCAGGACATTCCGGTGCTGCCGCCGGGCACCAGCATCCAGAAGCTGCTCAACCGCATGCCGGGCGTCAACGTGCAATCCAACGATGCCTTCGGTGCCAATGAAGAATCGCAGACGATCAGCCTGCGCGGCTTCAACGGCACGCGTCTGGGCTATACGCTCGACGGTCTGCCGCTGGGCGATAACGCCTATGGCAACTACAACGGCCTCAACATCAGCCGCGCGTTGATCGCAGAAAACTTTGGTGGCGTGGAGCTGGCCTCGGGCATCGGTGCGTTGGGCACCGCGTCCACCAGCAACCTCGGCGGCACCATCCAGTACTACTCGGCCGACCCGTCCAGCGTGTTCGGCGGGCAGGTCTCGCAGACGCTGGGGTCCGATGCCAACCGTCGCACCTTCCTGCGCGTGGATACCGGCGATTACAACGGGTTTTCTGCGTATCTGTCGGGCATCGAAGCCACCGCGGACATGTGGGCGCGTCCGGAATCGCCGACCACCACGCGCCAGTTCAACGCCAAGGGCGTGTACCAGTTCGACGGCGGCAAGCTGACGGCGTTCGCCGATACCTCGCGCACCTCGCAGGCCGATTATTCCTATCTGTCCAAGAGCGGCATGGCACGTGGTCTGGGCTGGGACTGGAATCTGTACGCACCAGATTGGAACCGTGCACTGGCCGCGGCGTACTGCGCACCAGCCACGCGCAATGCCGCACGCTGCGGCTTCAGCGGTGGCGTGGATAACGTCGACGATGCTTACTACCAGAGCCGTGCGCTGCGCGACGACGATCTGTTCTATGTCGCCGGCGACTTCCAGCCCAACGATGCGATCAGCCTGCACACGCAGGTGTATCACCATGAAAACAAGGGGCAGGGCCATTGGTGGTCGCCGGGCCAGGCCTCCAATCCGGGCACACCGCAGGCACTGCCGATCTCGATCCGCAGCACCAATTACTGGATCAACCGCACCGGCGGCATCGCCTCGCTGGGTTGGGATCTGGGCCCGCATCATCTGGAAGCCGGGCTGTGGTACGAGCGCAACCACCACGATGTGGAGCGCAATTTCTACTGGATCACCGGGCCGGTGGACGACGACAAGTTTCTGCAAAATCCCAACCGTCGGCTGTTCTCGCAGAACTACGTGATCACCACCCGGCAGTTCTACGTGCAGGGTAATTTCAAGTTTCTCGACGAGCGCCTGAGTCTGGATCTGGGCATCAAGAGCCCGAGCACCGAAATGGCCGCACGCGAGACGCCGGGCATCGCGGTGGAAGCGCCGGTGGCGACCGGGTCGATCAAGGCCAGCGAGTCGGTGCTGCCGCAGATCGGGCTGGGTTATCGCCTTGCCGAAGGCCAGGAAGTGTTTGCCTCCTACGCAGAAAACATCGCTGCGTTTCAGGGCGGCGGCGCCGGTGGTCCGTTGCTGGTGACCCAAGCTTCGTTCGATGCCAGCGTCGGTGCGCTGGAGCCGGAAAAGTCGCGCACCGTTGAAGCCGGTTACCGCTTCGTGCGTGATCGCTTCGAGGCCTCGCTGGTGGGCTATGACGTCACCTTCGACAATCGGCTGCTCTCGCTCAATCCCTGCGCCAGCATCCAGCAGGGCACCACGCCGGCCTGCACCACGCGCTTCTTCAACGTGGGCTCGGTGAGCAGCCGCGGTGGCGAACTGACGGTGATCTGGAAGCCCACCAGCTACCTGCAGTGGTACAACTCGGCCTCGATCAACCGCTCCACCTACGACGACAACTACGTGCAGAACGGGGTGACCATTGCCACCGCCGGCAAGACCACGGTGGATACGCCCAAGCGCATGTTCGCGAGCGAAATCGCCTTCAATTACGCCGGTTGGAACGTCAACCTGCGCGGCAAGTACACCGGTGAACGCTTCTATACCTATACCAACGATCAGGGCTTTGGCGGTTACACGTCATTCGATGCCGGTGCCGGCTATGAGTTCGGACAGGTCAGCGTGCTGCAGTCGCTCAAGCTCTCGCTCAACGTCACCAACCTCACCGACAAGCGTTACGCCTCCAACCTCACCGCGTTCGCCAACAGCGATCCGAATGGGCGGCAGTTGGCGTTCCACGCCAGTGCGCCGCGGCAGGTGTTTCTGACGCTGGATGCCAAGTTCTGAGGACGGGATTTGGGAGTGGGAAATCGGGAATCGTAACAGCGGGTCTGGTTGCTGCTTTATTGATTTCCGATGTTGATCGACGTGAATAGTCTTAGAGTGGCTGACACCACCTAGCGAGTGATTGTCGGGCGGGTGCGGACGATGCGGAGGAAGCGGGATGCACGGGCGTGCATCTCTGCTTGATCGTCGGCCAAGCTGGCCTCGCGATGACGCGGTGGTGTTGATGGCTGCTTTTTCGTTGGAGAGAGGCATGATGCAGTTCCACCGTGCGTTGGTGTTGGGAGCGATGATGGTCGGCATGAGCGTGCCCGCGTTGGCCGAGGCACCGTTGGCCAAGACGGTGCAGATCTTTGCGCACCGTGGCGCCAGTGCGTTGCGTCCGGAACACACCTTGGCTTCTTACGCCAAGGCGATCGTCGATGGCGCCGATTTTGTCGAACCAGATCTGGTGTCCACCAAAGATGGCGTGCTGGTGGCGCGCCACGAGAACGAGATCGGTGGCACCACCGATGTGGCCAGTCACCCGGAGTTTGCTGCGCGCAAGACCCGCAAGACCATCGATGGGCAATCGATGGAAGGCTGGTTCACCGAAGACTTCAGCTTGAACGAGTTGAAGACGCTGCGCGCGCGCGAGCGGTTGCCGCAACTGCGTGGCACGCGCTGGGACGGGCAGTTTCAGATCGTGACCTTCGACGAGATCATCGATTTCGTCGCGGCCGAATCTGCCGCAACCGGGCGCACGATCGGGCTGATTCCGGAGATCAAGCATCCGAGTTATTTCAGTGCGCTCGGTTTGCCGATGGAAGACAAGGTGCTGGCCACCTTGCACGCGCATGCGTATACGCGCACGGCGCCGGTGGTGATCCAGTCGTTCGAGACCGGCAATCTGCGGTACCTGCGCGGCAAGATCGGGCGGCAAAGCAACATCCGCCTGCTGCAGTTGCTGGGTGGGGCGCAGATGCCGTTGCCCGATGCGGGCAAGGGCGACGCGCCCGGCACCTATGCGCAATTGATGACCCCGGCCGGGCTCAAGCAGGTTGCCAGCTACGCCGATGCGATCGGGCCGGACATCCGCGCCATCATTCCGCTGGACGCGCAGCAATGGCTGGGTACGCCGACCAGCCTGGTGCGCGATGCGCATGCAGCCGGATTGCAGGTGCAGCCGTATACGTTCCGTCCGGAAAATTACTTTCTGGCCGCCGATAACCGCAGTAGCGGCGCGGTGACCGAGCGTAACGACGCAGGTGCCTTGGCCGAGCTCAAGACCTATCTAGACACGGGCATCGATGCGTTCTTTGCCGATGATCCGGGTCTGGCGCGGCGTGCGTTGCGCGGGCAAGCACCGCGATAGGTAGCGCGTTCGTAGGAGCGCGCCTGAGCGCGACGGGCATCACCGGGGTAGCTGCATCGCGCGCGGGCACACTCGCGCGGGATGCGATGACGACGCACTTCGTGTTGCAGCAACGCTCACGTTGCGTGATCCTCGGACACCTATCGTGCCTGGCATCGTCGGTAACGCCCCGTCGCGCGCAGGCACGCTCCTACGGGAGCTCAGCATCGTTTCGATCATCGTTTCATGCAGGTACTAAGTACCTGGTGGGCGCTCGCGCGGCGGGAAATGCAGTACCACGTTTTCCGAGCCGTCGTCCTGGCGTTGCCACAGCACCGGTACCTGACGCGGCGGCGGTGGTTCCAGCATCGCGTGCTCGGCGTCGCGCACTTCCCAGGCGGCGTCCTCGTCCTCATCTTCCCAGCTGTAGCGCGGCTTGGCTTGCTGCGGGTCGCGCAGGCGTAGCAGCAGCGCGGCGATCAAGCCGGCCACCGCGCCGCCCAGATGCGATTGCCAGGACACGCCGGCTTCGTGCGGCAGGATGGTCACCAACATGCCGCCGTAGAACAGGAAGGCGATCATGCTGGTGGCGATGGCCGGGCGGTCGCGCCTTAGCAGGCCCAGCACAAACACCAGAAACATCAGGCCGTGGGTGACGCCGCTGGCGCCCAGGTGGCGGCTGCCAGGCTCGCCCAGCAGCCACGCGCCCAGCCCCGAGCCCAGCCACAGCAGCGGCAATGCCATGGCGGTGGCGCGCGGGTACACGCTGCCGGCCAAGGTGCCCAGAATCAGCAGCGCCGCCGCATTGGCGCCCAGATGCGCGAGCGAGCCGTGCAACAGCGGCGCGGTGAGGATGCCGATCAGCCCGTCGGCCTGCAGTGGCGCGACCGCCCAGGCGCGCCAGTCGAACATGCCTTGCGCGGTGAACACCGCCACCAGTAGCAACACGGCGGCCAAGCTGATGTTGAAGGCGCGCAGGACCCGCGAGCGGTCCAGGCGGCTCTGGGTGGTGGCATCGGAGGCAACAGAATGCGGTGTCATACATTCACGGATGGCGGCGTGGTTTTGCCTTTGCAAGCCCCGTGAGCGCGGGATAACCGGATCCGGCGACGGGACAATCCCGCCGCCTGCCGGGCTGATGCAACGCCCGGCAGGCAGGCCGCGGCGGCAAACAATTCACCGCAGAGGATCGGGTGGCAACCAGGGCGCGGCGCCGATGTTCCGGTATCGCCTGTGGTGCGCTGCGGCCCAGCCGAGCAGTGGGCGGCGTAGCCACCGATCAAGGCCGAAGACCACGACCCGGCTCAGTGGCAAGAGACGAAGCGAAACCGCGGCGTCCCTTGCACCACCATCTGCAGCAAAGCACAACTCCGATTGCCGATTGCCGATTGCCGATTGCCGATTGCCGATTGCCGATTGCCGGCCGGTCAGTGCCCGGCAGGCTTGGCCGGGCGCAACAGGCTCAGCATGATGGTGGCCACCAGGATCGTGACCACGACCGCCAGCGAGACCAGCACCGGGATCTTGTACAGATCGATGATCATCATCTTGGTGCCGATGAACACCAGGATCACCGCCAGGCCGTACGGCAGCAGGTGGAAGCGGTCGGCCATGCCGGCCAGCAGGAAGAACATCGCGCGCAGGCCCAACACCGCAAACACGTTGGAGGTCAGCACGATGAACGGGTCGGTGGTGATCGCAAAGATCGCCGGGATGCTGTCCACCGCAAAGATCACGTCGATCACCGCAATCAGGATCAACACCACAAACAGCGGGGTGAACCAGCGCTTGCCATCCTTGATCACGCTGAGCAGGTTGCCGTGGTACTGCGGGCTCAGGCGCAGATGACTGCGCATCCAGCGCAATACCGGGTTGGTCTCCAGATCCGGCTCCTTGCCGGCAGAGAACCACATCTTGATGCCGGTCAGCAGCAGGAACGCACCGAACACGTACAGCAGCCAATGGAACTTGGCCAGCAGCATCGAGCCGGCGAAGATCATGATCGCGCGCAGCACGATGGCGCCCAGTACCCCGATGATCAGCACGCGCTGGCGCTGTTCTTCGGGCACGCCGAAGTAGGTCATGACCATCAGGAACACGAAGATGTTGTCGACCGCTAGCGATTTTTCGACCAGGTAGCCGGTCAGAAACTGCAGCCCGATCTGATCGGCCCGCGCATCGCCAATGGTGCCCTGCAGGTACCACCACAGCCCGGCATTGAAGGCCAGCGCCAGCAGCACCCAGCCGATGCTCCACCAGGTGGCTTCCTTGAAGGTGACCTTGTGGGCGCCGCCATGGCGCATCAGCACCAGATCGATCAGCAGCGCGGCGATCACCACCGCCCCGAAACCGCCCCATAACCAGACATTGCCAATGGTTTGCATAAAAGAATCCCGAAAAGTGAAACGACCTGGACAGCCGGTTGGGCTGAGGCCTTGTGACACGGAAATCGTGGATTCCGGGTGACGGACCTTCGCCTGCGCGGCGAAGGTCTCGCTCGCAACCGGCCAGACCGGTTGCCGTTGCACCGGAGCGTCTGCCGGAGCAGGACTCGTAATGACGGCGACAACGTTGGGAGCTACTCCCCTTCTGGGGCCGATTCTGCGTGCCGGGGACGGGCACGTCAATCCAGCCGGATACAATAGGTGAATGAATACTCCTGTCCCCGTCGTCCGACTCAAGAATGCGTGGCGTTCCAGCCACCCGTGGATCTTCCAGAAGCTGGTCGAAAAGCCCATCGCCAAGCCCAAACCCGGCACCATCGTCGATGTGGTCGGCGTGGATGGGGAATGGATCGGCCGCGGCTTCTACAACGGCCACTCGCGCATCGCCGTGCGCATCCTGGAAACCGACCAGTCGGTGCCGGTGGATGCGGGCTGGTTTTCGCGCAAGATCGCCGCGGCGGTGAGCCTGCGCCGCGACTGGCTCAAGCTCGACGGTGTCTCCGACGCCTGGCGCGTGGTGCATAGCGAAGGCGACGGCCTGTCCGGCCTGGTGGTGGACCGCTATAGCGACCTGGTGGTGGTGGAGTTCTTCGCCGCCGGCATGTTCCGCCATCGTGAGTGGATCTACGAAGCGCTGCGCGAGCAGTTCCCGGGTTGCCGCTTCCACAGCTTTGCCGACGAACACGTGCAAAAGCAGGAAAGCTTCGACTTCCACAGCAACACCACCACCGAAGCGTCCGTGATCACCGAGCACGGCATCAAGTTCCGTGCCGACCCGGCCGGCGCGCACAAGACCGGTTTCTTTGCCGATCAGCGCGACAACCGCCAGTGGCTGAGCGAGCAGGTGGAAGGCAAGACCGTGCTGGACCTGTGCTGCAACACCGGTGGCTTTGCGGTGTATGCGGCCGCGCGCGGTGCGGCCGAGGTGCTGGGCGTGGATATCGACGAAGACGTCATCGCCATTGCCAAGGGCAACGCCAAGCTCAACAACGTGCGCCCCAAGTTCGTGCAGGCCGATATCTTTCCGTGGCTGCGCGATGCGGCCAATCGCGGCGATCAGTTCGATGTGGTGATCCTGGACCCGGCCAAGATGACCCGCGACCGCGAACAGGTGATCCCGGCGCTGAAGAAGTACCTGGACATGAACAAATTGGCGCTGGGCGTGGTCAAGCCCGGTGGCCTGTTCGCCACTTTCTCGTGCACCGGCCTGGTGGCCGAGCAGGAGTTTCTGGACATGCTGCGCCGCGCCTCGTATTTCTCCGGCCGCACCATCCAGATCCTGAAAGTAGCCGGCGCCGGCCCGGACCATCCGTTCATGGCGCACGTGCAGGAATCGCGCTATCTCAAGGCCGTGTTCTGCCGCGTGATGTGACAGCAGTAGTGATGAGGCAGCGGACGATGCGTAGCGCCCGCTGCGCGGTTGGGCACCGGCGGCGGCATTGCAGTCGTGGCGGCCCGATGACGGCGCCGCTGTGTGGCTGCGTTGCACTGCAGGTAAGCGGTGCACGGCGGGTGCTCGCATCTGCCGCCGCAGCGCGTAGCGTGCGCTGTTCCATGTGATGCAGGTGAGGCGGTACGCTCATCGTCATCGCGCAGCGGATGCAGGTCTGTGCACGATGGCAATGGGTGATGGCTGCGCACTGCAGCCGGGACTTCAACGCAGACATTCACTAGGGAGCGGCAGCCGATGACGTCCAGCGACGAAGACGAACGCAAGGCCTTGCGCCGGTTGCTGCGCGAGATCGAGCGGCCCAATGCCAGCCTGCTGGCCAGCAACTGGCCGGTGTTTGGCGTGTGGCTGCTGTTTTCCGGGGCGTTTATGTATCTGTTCCAGACCGGCACCGGCTCGCCGCTGCACCCGTTGCTGCTGGCGCTGGGCTCCACCTGTCTGGGCGTGTTCGGCGCGTGGATCGTGTTCCGCTCGGTGTGGGCGCGGCAATGGCCGCATGTGCGCGAGCACATCGATGTGGAAAGCCTGCGCGCACGGCTGGCCGAACTCGACGATTGAGCCTGCGTTGGACGTGCAGCGTGCACGGCAACGTCGATGTGCAGTGCTGGTGTGCCTGCGGCCGTAGCGCTGCAGGCAAGCGCACGCCTGCATGCGATCGCTCTCAACCCCACTCGTCACACAGGACCACGCGCTGCTTTCAACAGGTTGCAACTGTGGTGCGGTGACGTGGTTAAAACAGCCAAATCAGACGCGAGGCGCAATGCCAAACAAACGGCACGTGCCAGTGACGCGCGCAAGCGGCGTAAGCGTTGCGTGCGTCCACCGATGGCCGTCCCTGGCCTGTGTGTAGAGTCTTCTTGCGCTGATGCGCAGCTACTTGCTGCAGCTGCGCAAGATCACCAGCCGGCTGGCCGCGCGGTGATTTCCGGCACCGCCTGGCGCAGGTCTGCACCAAACTCCGGGTTGGTCATCGTGGCCGGATCGACAAACCCGTAGAACACGCCCTGGGTGGGCGAAGCGCCTTGTTCTTCGACATCGCCACGCAGCTGTGCGGTGCCGCCGACGTTGATGGCGCCGAACGCACCCGGGCCCATGAACACGGTATGCGCCTGCGCAGTGGCACCGATGGTGGCGCCCGGATGCCACACGGTGAGCCCGCCGAGCACCGCATTGCCCTGCACCGTGCCGCCCATTACCGTGGCGCGGTCATCGATGCGTGCATTGCCCAGCACATTGCCGGCCAGCACGCGTGCGCGTGGCCCCACGTAGGCGGTGGAGGCGACATTGGCGGTGTTGGCGACCCAGCCGCCGCCGTTGGCGTGACGACGTCCCACCGGGGTGGGCGTGGGCGCATTGGGCTGGCTGCCGGCTGGCGCGGCATTGGTCAGCGTCACGCTCCACGGGTAGCGGTAGATCGCGTAGTACGACTGGTCCCACTTGATCTGCTGCATGGTGCTGGGCGCGCCCATCACCATCAGATACACCGCGCGGTCGCCGCTCTTCAGCGGCATGCTGACGCTGGCGTTGGCGCCGCGCTGCAGCGTGCTGTAACGCGCCTTGCCGGCACTGTCGATGGCTACCACGCCCCAGCGCCAATCCGAGTCCGGGGTGGGAATGCTGGACGGATCGTTGAGCAGGCCGGGCAGGCTGGTGACCGCTGCTGCGCTCTGCACCTGGCCCTCGAAGGCGACCTGGATCGTGGTGGCGCCGCTGGCGGGGATCAGCTGTACCAGGTTGTAGCCCCAGCGCTGCGGTGCCCATTCGAACGGCACGCGATAGCGGTTGGCCTGGCCGGCCACCGGGTCGAGCACGGTCATGCGCAACGCGCGGTCGCGGTTGTCCCAGTCCTGGGTGCGCTGCGGGTCGAACGACAGATTGCTGCCGTAGCGCGCGCGATACAGCACGCCCTGGTCGCTGCCGTCGGGATTGGTGTAATCCCAGTTGACGTTGCGCATGGCCCAGTCGCCGAACACATCGTTCAGTTGTGCCTGCGTCCAGCCCATGTTGGTCTTGATGACCGAAAACGGATCGGCGGTGCGACGCGCCGGGTTGTCGATGCGCGGCGCCTTGCTCCACATGTCGTTGATGATGGCGTAGCCGTAGCGGTTCTTCAGATACTCCATGAACTGCCAGTTGCAATAACGGTCCCGCGTGGAGCCCAGATACACGTGCGGGTAGTTCACCAGCATGCTGGAGCAATGCACGTCGCTGCTGTGGAATTCCGGCAGCTGATGGGTCATCCAGTTGGCGTGCGATTCCCAGATCCAGCCGGTGTATTCGGACTCCTGCAAGCCGCCAGCCTGGTACTGCAATGCATGCGTGAGTTCGTGCGCCAGACCCCAATGGTCGCGCAGGCCGCCCGGCGCCATCCACATGCCCATGCCGCCACTACTGGTGGCACCGCCGCTCAGGCCAAAACTCGGGTCTAGATGCAGGTTGGCCTTGTACTTGGTGGCGACAGTGCAAAACGGCTCGGGAAACTGCAGGCGATTGATGAAGGTGTCCCAGACCATTTCCAGATGCGCGCCGGCCGCGCGGACATCCGCATCGGAGACACCGTTGCCATTCCAGCGGAAGGCGAAATGCGCGGTTTCGTAGCGCACCGGCGGCATGCCGATTTCATTGACGCGTGCCGTCCAGGTGCCGGCGGTGCAGGCCGCACTCGCGGTGGAGGCCGCGCCAAGGCCGGTGGCGATCAAACCAAGGGTGAGCAAGCGCCGGGGCAGCGCACGCGATGCGATGGACATAGAGGGATCTCGCCAAGAAGGGAAGGTGTTGCGCACACCCGCACGTCGCGCGCTGAAAGCACGGCGATCTACGGGTATCGGGAGTGGGGGATGCCGCCAGCGACGGCCGCGCAAGTGTGCGCAGCGCCGACCGCCGCGCAATTGCTTTGGCAGTGTATTTTTTAGAACTGCAACGCGTTCGGCGCTCGCGGTGTGGCGCTGGTTGAACTTGTGCGTGCCATGACCGGGCCATTTGCGTGCACAACGCGCGGCCAGCGCGCGGTCGCGCTGCGGCTATGATCGGATGACCCCACCTGCCTGCGAGCGCGCATGAATCTGCAACTGCGATGTGTGGCCGTGTTGCTGAGCCTGGCTGGCTCGGCGCATGCGCTGGAGTTTTCCAAGGCCGAGCTGGCGCGCGCCACTGCGCTGCAAAAGCGCCTGGTCACCCTGGATTCGCATCTGGATACGCCGGCCAATCTGGAGCGGCCCGACTTCGATATGTTGCAGGCGCATGCCGGCAATCGCCTGTCGCAAGTGGATTACCCGCGCATGGTCGATGGCGCGCTCGATGGCGGGTTTTGGGCGGTCTACACCGGCCAGGGCAATCGCAGCGCCGCCGCCCATCTCGATGACCGCGATGCCGGGCTGCAGCGGCTGATGAAGATCCATCAACTGCTGGCCGCACAGCCGCAGCGGTTTGCGTTTGCGAGCACGCCCGCCGATGCAGCGCGCATCAAGGCCGACGGCAAGCGCGTGGTGTACATCAGCATGGAAAACGCCAGCCCGCTGGTCGCCGACCCCACGCTGCTGCGCTTCTATTACGCGCAGGGGCTGCGCCTGATGAGCACAGTGCACTTTCTCAACAACGAGTTCGCCGACTCGGCTACCGACCCCAAGGGTCCGGAGTGGAAGGGCTTGAGTCCGGCCGGCAAGCAACTGGTGCAACAGGCGCAAGCGCTGGGCATCGTGATCGATCAATCGCACGCCTCCGATGCGGTGTTCGATCAGTTGATTGCGCTATCGCCGGTGCCGATCGTGCTCTCGCACAGCGGCGCGCGTGCGGTGTACGACCATCCGCGCAACATCGACGATGCACGCTTGAAGGTGCTGGCCGAGCACGGCGGGGTGATCCAGGTGAATTCCTACGGTGGCTATCTGGTCGACAGCGGTGCCAGCCCCGAGCGCAAGGCCGCCGAAAAGGCGCTGACCGATCAGTACGGCGGCTGGGAACACGTCAAGATCGCCGACGGCACCGCCCTGAGCGCCGCACTCAAGGCGCTGGATGCGCGCTACCCGATCAAGCGTGCCACCGAAGAGGATTTCTTCGCCCATCTGGAACACGTGCTGGCCGTGATCGGGCCCGACCACGTGGGTATCGGCATGGATTGGGATGGCGGCGGTGGTGTGGTCGGGCTGGAAGATGTTTCCAAGCTCCCGCGCATCACCGCCTGGCTGCAGCGCAAGGGCTATACCGAAGCGCAGATCGCCGGCATCTGGGGCGGCAACCTGCTGCGGGTGATGCAACAGGCGCAGGACTACGCGGCCAGGCAGGCCAAGGCGACGTAGGGTGATGTACCGCACCTTGCAGGTGGCATTGCCGCAGCGCATCGCCGCGGCCGCGCCTTGTCTTTTATCGCAGGCGCGTCGCTGGTGAGAGTCGTCATCGCCCCGGATGCGTACAAGGAGAGCCTGTCCGCGCGCGCGGTGGCCACGCAGATCGAAGCCGGGTTTGCCGAGGTGTTCCCGCAGTGGCACTACACCACCGTGCCCATGGCCGATGGTGGCGAAGGCACCGTGGATGCGTTGGTCGCTGCCACCGGCGGGCGGGTGATCGCATGCACGGTCAGCGGCCCGCTCGGCACGCCGGTACAGGCCTTCTTCGGTCTGACCGGCGACGGCGCCACCGCGGTGATCGAAATGGCCGCCGCCAGCGGGCTGGCCCTGATACCGCCAGCACAGCGCGCGCCGTTGCATGCCAGCACCGCCGGAGTGGGTGCGTTGATCCTGGCCGCGCTGGATGCCGGCGCGCGGCGTTTCATCATCGGCATCGGCGGCAGCGCCAGCACCGATGGCGGCGCCGGCATGGCACAGGCGCTGGGCGCGCGGCTGCTGGACGCGCACGGTGCGCCGATCGGCCCCGGCGGTGGGGCACTGGCGGCGTTGGCGCGCATCGACACCGCTGGCCTGGACGTGCGGCTGCAGCAGTGCCACGTCGAGGTGGCCTGCGATGTCGACAACCCGCTGATCGGGCCGACCGGTGCCTCGGCAGTGTTCGGCCCGCAAAAGGGCGCCACCCCGGCGATGGTGCGCCAACTCGACGCCAACCTGCGGCACTACGCCGATGTGGTGCAGCGCGAGCTGGGCGTGCGCCTGCACGCGCTGCCTGGCGGCGGCGCGGCCGGCGGGCTGGGCGCCGGGTTGGTGGCATTCCTGGGCGCGCAGTTGCGTCCAGGCGTGGAGGTTGTCGCCCAGGCGCTGAGGCTGGAAGCGCTGATCGCACAGGCCGATCTGGTGATCACCGGCGAAGGCCGTGTCGACAGCCAGAGCCTGCGCGGCAAGACTCCTGTGGGCGTGGCACGCCTGGCGCAGCGGCACGGTATCCCGGTCATCGCCATTGCCGGATCGCTGGGCAACGGCGCTGAACAGCTGCACGCGGAGGGCATCGCTGCGATGTTTTCGGTGGTGCCTGGCGCCTGCACGATGGAGCAGGCATTGGCCGACGCTGCCCGCAATGTCCGCGTCACCGCACGCAACCTGGCGGCAGCGCTGCAGGTGGGCGGCGCGCTGATGCAGCGGTCTGCCGCCGATGACCGCGAATGAGGAAACACGTGGACCAGGCCAAGCGGGCGCCCACCCCCTGCACAGCGGCCGCAGCGCATCCCGTGTTCCGGTGCACGAAAGCGCTGATTGGCACTCATGCCCAGTCCGCTAGACTGGGCGGATTGCACGGGCACGAGCGAGCTTGCCGTTGAATCAGCGCGATACCGTTGTGTCATCCACCACCAGCGAAGCGCAGCGTCTGGCGCGGCTGGCGTTGTTGCAGGTGATCGATACCGAATCCGAACCGTTCTTCGATGCCCTGGCAGCCGCCGCACAGGCTATCGCCGGCACGCCCATCGCGCTGGTGTCGCTGGTGGACGAGCATCGGCAATGGTGGAAGGCCAACATCGGCTTGCCGGGCGTGTCCGAGACCCCGCGCGAGCTGGCGTTCTGCGCCCACGCCATCCAGGGCGATGCGGTGATGGAGGTGCCCAACGCCCCGGCCGACCCGCGCTTCTCCAGCAACGCCCTGGTCACCGATACACCCGGCATCCGCTATTACGCCGGCGCCCCCATCGTGCTGCCCGATGGCCTGCGCATGGGCACGGTGTGCGTGATCGACCAGCGCCCGCGTCAGCTGCAGCCGGCCCAGCTGGCAGCTCTGCAACAGCTGGCCAAAGTGGCCGCCGAAGGCCTGGAGCAGCGCCGGGTGATGCTCGAACGCGCCGACATCAACGCCCAACTGCAGCAGCGTCTGCGCGAGAGCGAAGCGTTTCTGGAGCGTACCGGGCGGGTGGCCGGCGTCGGCGGCTGGGAAGTGGATGTCGGCACCAATACGCTGACCTGGTCCGACGAAACCTGCCGGCTGCACGACTTGCCGCCGGGCTACCAGCCCACGCTGGGCGAAGCCATCACGTTCTATCCGCTGGAGGCGCGCGCGGTGATCACCGAGGCGGTGGAACTGTGCGTGCGCGACGGCACGCCCTGGGATCTGGAGCTGCCATTGATCAGCAGCACCGGCCGCCGCCTGTGGGTGCACAGCACCGGCGCGGTGGAACATGTCGACGGCCGCATGCGCCTGATCGGTGCAATCCAGGACGTCACCGACCGCCATCGCGCGGTGGATGCGCTGGCCGCCAGCGAGCGCAAGTTCCGCAAGATGTTCCAGTACAGCCTGGGGCTGATCTGCACCCACGACATGGATGGCCACCTGGTCAGCGTGAACCCGGCGGCAGCGCGCTCGCTGGGCCGCAGCGTGGGAGAGATGGAGGGCCGCTCGCTGTTCGAGCTGATCCGCCCGGAGCGGCATGACGGCGTGCGCGGCTACCTGTCGCGCATGGTGCTCGACGGCCAGGATTCCGGCGTGATCGAGCTGGTAGCCGGCGATGGCAGCCTGCGCCACTGGAAATACCACAACGTGCTCGACGTTGAGTCTGACGCCACCATCGTCCTGGCCCACGCCCAGGACGTCACCAACCAGCATCAGCAGGAAAAACAGCTGCTGGAATGGTCGTTCACCGACCCGCTGACCAACTGCTTCAATCGCCGCTTCCTGGACGACCTGGACAGGCGCGATGCCAGCGTGCGCTGGGGCTGCGTGGTGGTGGACCTGGACAAGTTCAAACTGGTCAACGACACCTACGGCCACCAGCGCGGCGATGAAGTGCTGGTGCAGATGGCCTGGTTTCTCAATGCCCCGTTGCGCCGGCAGGACCACCTGGTCCGGCTGGGCGGCGATGAATTTCTGGTGCTGCTGCACCAGGCCAGCGAGCAGCAGCTGCAAGAGCTGGTGCGCACCTACACGGCGGCCAGCGACGATGCGCCGATCCTGTTCACGCTGGGCACGGCCTTGCGCCAGGAAGGCGAAGCGCTGACCGCGGTGGTCGACCGGGCCGACCATTCGCTTTACGCCATCCGGCGCGCGCGGCGCGGGTCCGGGATCGGCCAGCAGCGTTAGCGGCTGGCCGCGTTGGACGTTCGGGTGGCCAGGCAAGGCCGGTTGCGCGTGGCTGGCGCCCTGCAACGCTGCAGAATCTGCCCCGAAACACGTGCTCCTGAATACGCGATCGCCTATCATGTAACCGTTTTCAACTACATGGATTGGAATGGATACCTTCGATCGCACCCAACTCAGCCCCAAGTGGCAATTTCGCTTCGACTTCTTCGACCGTCACGGCAGCCCCAAGGAGCCGTCCTACAAGGAGGCGCTGAAGACGCTGAGCTTCGGTGACAAGGTCAAGATCGGCATGAATTTCTATGCCTTCTTCTTCGGCTGCATCTATTTCTTCATCATCGGCCTGTGGCGCAAGGCGTTGAGCCTGATTGGCATCAGCCTCGTGCTGGGCATCGTGGCCTCGTTCCTGCCGGCCGCGTTTCAGAATGTGCTGTGGCTGCCGATGTCGTTATTGACCGGCATGATCGCCAACTACGCCTATTACCTGGACAAGGCCAAAGGCAGCACCAGCTGGAACCCGTTCGAAGGCATGCGCTGGATCTGACGTCACCGCAACACCGCAGCGCCGGCCCCTCCCGCCGTCGCCAACGTGTGGCCAAGCCCGGTCTGATGACCGGGCTTTTTTGTGGCGACGAAAAAGCAGGCGAGGCGTCGCTTGTCTGCGCGCCCCGCACTGATTCAAATCTACCGATTAGCCCTGACCTTCAGTTGTGGCACCTCCGCGCTTATCGCTAAATCCGCCCAATGCAAGGCCGCGATGAGGTCCTGGCTGAAACAACTTCGGACCGGCTCCTCGCGTCAGCGACGCCGAGAGCGCACATCAAGGAAAACACCAGGAAAACGAAGCTATTTGCAGGACTGCAACAAACATCCTGCTGAGGGTCAGGGCTAATCAGGCAAATCTATGGCTTGGCAGTAAGCTATCCAGACTTCAAGCACCGGAGTGTTGGCCATGGATTCTCTTCGCCAAGGGCACCGCATTGCCAAAGTTGTTTCGACCAGCGCTTTGCTGCTGGTATTGGCCGCATGCGCGGAGCCGTCGAATGCCCATCAGGAGAAAGCCATGCAGGATGTCACCTCCGCCGACCTTAAGCGCGAGCAGGACCGCATCGCCGCACTTGTCGATGCCGCCGCTCCTGAGCGTTCGGCGCCAATGATGACCTGGGACGGCTATCCCGCATTGCAACCAGGGGCTGAGCACACCCCAGAGCAGCTTCTGCAGCAGATCGAGGCACTCGCCAAGGCTCTCCATGTCCAAGCAGACTCCGACCCGGCCAATGTGGAGCGCGTGTTGGGTATTGCGCTTCCTCCCGACGCCAAACATGAGCGCAGAGGGGTGAGTGGCAAGGTGGGAGAAGGCACTTACGAGTGGGCGGTGTGGAAGCCGTCGCCCAAGCACCCCGGGCACCGGGTGCAACTGACACTCACCCCGACCGCCTGCCTTGCCTACGAGGCGCTGAAGAAGCAGATGGAGGCTGATCGGTTCCAGGTGTATGTGCCCACGTTTGGCGATGATCAGCGAATCACGTTCCACAAGGTCGTCGGCCCGTCGCTTGGGCTCTACATTGCCGCGACTCCTGACCGACGGGACGCACCGACCTGCGTGACGATCGTCCGCTTCGAGATGGAGCGCAGCGATGCCTGATACCCGCATCGAGCGCATGCTCCAAGAGACCGAACAGCAATCGTCTCTGTCCCCAAGTGCAGCCAAGGACCTCCGCGAGGCGGTGGAGTCATCGCCTTATCTGGTTGAGGTGATGACCAAAGCCATCGACAACGGCGACCTTGAGCACATCAAGTTCGCTCGCACGCCCAACGAAGGTGGGCACTACAACCACGGCGAAAAGACGATCAGCGTCAACGCCGATGTATTGCAGCGACCGACCCGGTCAGAGCGGATAGACCAGCTCACCGGAGTCCTAGGGCACGAAACGGGGCACGCTTTGATGGCCCGTTCCAATGAGATCAGCACCTACAAGCTGTCCTATCGAATCGATGAGGCGCTCAAAGAGGGTGCGCGCTACGGCGAGGCAACGGTGGAAATCACTCCTTTGGCAAAGGAATACATCAACGCTTCCCGGGAAAATGAAGCGCTCGCCGAACTGGTATCGATGAATTCGGTGGCCAGTCGGGTCAAGCACCAAGACCCAGACGTCAGCCAAGCCGAACTGCTTCAGCGCCTCGACCCGACTACGCCCTGCGTCACGAACGGGCGGTTGGCTCCAGGCATTCAGATGGATGCCCAGGCATCCAGCACACCGACAACCGCATCGACAGCCTTGCGGTAAAAGCCGTGGCGAGTTGTCAGTTCGATCAGTCCGGTAAAGGGCTGGGCGCGTTAGGGCAGTCTGACTACAACGCCCTTTACTTGTCTTACGTCGTGTCCGCCGGGGCTGCCGTATCCCGTGACTTGGACAGGGCTTCCAGCCAGTCGATTCCGAGCCTTGGCCTCAACCTGAAAGAGCTTGGCAGTTCGGTGGAAGAAGTCCAGGCGGCGGGGACTTCCTTGGGTGGACAGGGGAAAGCTTTTGGATTCACCGACACTTCCGACGGGCAGCTACGTGCCACCGAGGTGCGGCAGATCGGAAAAGGCGGCGTCGGTCAGCCGGACACGGTGCCCCAGTCCGTCTCCCGCGACCAGGCCGTGCTGGCCGACAGCCCCGCTCATGCCGACCATCAGACCTATGCCCGCATTCACGACTGGGTCAAAGGCACGGGGAACTGGAGCGACGAGGAAAGCAAAAATGTTTCGGCTGCACTTTACAAGCAGCAGACCGAAGACCCGTTGCTGAAGCAAGTAGACCAGGTCACCGGGGGCCTAGGCCGGGATGGGGCCCACAACGTCTTTGCGGTCTACACCCCACATGGAATGGGGGTCGCGCCAATGTTCCACACACATGTCGATGGCCGCCAAGCCGCGCAAGAACCGGCACAACAGAACCTTCAGCAGGCCGAAACCATCAGGCAGGATCAGGTCCGCCAGCAGGCGTTGGAACAGACGCAGCAGCAAAATCAGCAGCAGGAGCAGGGGCCAAGGATCACCATGGGCGGTCCTTGAAAGTGCTCACCGACGTGGCCGCCTCTAACTGAGAGATCACCGCCAGCCACGCCCACCTGCAATCGCTTAACGCGCCAAGCGCCTGATCTGCCCGAGCGTTGGCCTGCAATGGCTGCTGGTCGACAACCTGTTACTGCGCGGCAGTTACGCCATCAGTTTCCGTGCCCCCCACATGCATTCCCGGCTCGGCCAACCCAGCTCGGCGCAGGTGCGCACCCTGGATCACTCCCGTTGCATCGCCAGACGGGCACAGCCGCTTTTCGGAATCGCGGTGTTCGGAATCGGCATGCACCACTTGTAGACTCGGACTCCGGTACGCCGTCAGCACGCAACTGGCGAGGATTCACCTTAGTTCTACCGGCTGTTCCTAGTCGTCGTTCGAGCACCGTCGTCATGCTGATCGCCGCGTCTTGCAGCGGTCGGTGCGCGTCATTCCACCTGCGGCCTCGGCCGCTCTCCCCCGAGGTGTCTTGCATGCTCTCTGCCGTTGCATCCGATCGCTCTTCGTTGCCTATTCCATCAACCTCGCTGTGGCGCCGCGCCGCTGCCCTTTGCCTGCTCGGCATGGCGGTTGCGCCGCCGCTGGCCGCGCAGGACCCGGCGCAGGTCAACACCTTCATCGGCAGCAAGGACGACGGCAATACCTATCCCGGCGCGTCCGCCCCGTTCGGCCTGATCCAGGTCAGCCCGATCGGCGCGCACTACGCCGGCTGGCGCTACGACGACCCCAGCATCCGCGGCTTTGGGCATTCGTTTTTGTCCGGCGCCGGTTGTTGGGAGCAGGGCGGGCAGGTGTCGATCCTGCCGGTGACCGGCAGCATCGGCCCGGGTGGCGATTTCGACACCGCCGACGCCAAGACCTTCGACCAGAAACGCTATGCAGCGCGCTACACGCATGCCGGCGAAGTGGGCCAGGCCGGTTATTACAAGGTGCGGCTCACCGATTACGGCGGCATCGACGCCGAAGCCACTGCGCTCACCCGCGCCGCGGCCGAGCGCTACACCTTCGCGCCTGGCGCCGACACCGGCCACCTGCTGATCAACGTGGCCCAGGCCAACGACCGCCACGTGGTGATCGGCAGCCAGGTGCAGCTGGTCGGCGACCGTGTGGTGGAAGGCAAACTGGTCACGCAGAGTTTCTGTGGCGGCCACGAATACACCACCTGGTTCCGGCTGGAATTCGATCGCCCGTTCACCGCGCACGGGGTGTGGGGCGAAGACGGCGGCGTGCCCGGCGCGCGTCACGGCATGGGCGGCGAACTCAAACCCAATGGCGCCTGGCTCAGCTTTCCGCTGGGCAAGGGCAAGGACGCGCGCGCGGTGACCGTGGTCAGCGCCATCTCGCATGTCGATGCCGACGGCGCACGCAGCAACCTGCGCGCCGATGGCATGCAGGGCGGCATGCTGCTGAGCCTGGAGCGGATGCGCCAGCGCGCGCAGCAGGTCTGGCGCACCGAACTGGCCAGCCTGCAGCTGGACGGCGCCAGCAAGGACGACCGCAGCGTGGCCTACACCGCGCTCTACCACGCTTTGTTGCAGCCGCTCACCGGCAGCGATGCCGATGGCCGCTACCGCGGCTATGACGATGCGATCCATCGTGCCGAGGGCTGGACCTACTACGAGTACTTTTCGCTGTGGGACACCTATCGCTCGCAGAACCAGTTGCTCGCCTTGCTGCGCCCGCAGCGCGCGCGCGACATCGGCCGCTCGTTGCTGGCGATCCATCAGCAAGGCGGCTGGCTGCCGCGCTGGGGCTACGCCAACTACGACACCAACATCATGACCGGCGACCCGGTGACGCCGTTCCTGGTTGACCTGTGGCGCTTCGGCGCGCTACAGGGCAACGAGGCCGAGGCCTACGCCGCGCTACGGCAGAACGCCTTCGGCCAACCGCCGATCAACTCGCGGCATTCCGGGCGTTCGGGCAACGCGAGTTATCTCGCCAATGGCTTCGTGCAATACGACCGCGCGTTTCCGTCCAAGGGCATGGACGTGGACCCGCACCACGGCGGCTCGGCCACGCTGGAATACGCCCTGGCCGATTGCGCGCTCGCACAGATGGCCCAAGCCCTGGGCCATGCCGACGACAGCACGCAACTGCGCGCGCGCGGCGGCAACTGGCATCACGTCTGGGACGCCACGGTGCGCGATGCGGACACCAGCTTTGCCGGCTTCCCGCGTCCACGCCTGGAAGATGGCAGCTGGTACGCGCCGTCCAACGACCAGTACAGCCCACGCTCGCAACATGGCTTCCACGAAGGCACTGCCTGGCAATACCAATGGCTGGTGCAGCAGGACATCCCTGGCATGCTGCAGGCCATGCATGGCAGCGACCAGGCAGGCAAACGCCTGGACACCTTCTTCGCCTACGACGACCTGCTCAAGGACCCGCTCAACGGTGCACGCACGCATTGGGTGGTCGGCCCGTACAGCTATTACAACCAGTACCGCTACAACCCCAACAACGAGCCCGACCTGCACGCGCCGTGGATGTACACGCTGATCGGCCAGCCGTGGAAGACCGCCACCGTGGTGCGCGCCGCGCAGCAGTTGTTCACCAACGCGCCCAACGGCGTCACCGGCAACGACGACCTCGGCACGATGTCGGCCTGGTATTTGTTCAGCGCCTTGGGGCTGTATCCGGCGGTGCCGGGCAGCGGCGAGTTCCTGTTGCATGCGCCGCGTTTCAAGCGCGCCACGCTGGATCTGGGTAACGGCAAACGCCTGCGCATAGACGCCCCCGGCGCCGATGGCCGCGCGCTGCAGTACGTGCAGGGCGTGCGCTTGAACGGCACGCCGCAGACCAAGGTCTTCCTGGATTGGGCGCAATTGCAGCAAGGCGGCACGTTGTCGTTTGCGCTCACCAAGCAGGCGCCCACGCAAGGCTGGGGCACGCAAGCGGATGCACTCCCAACCTCGTTCTGCGCCACGCCTGCAGCCGCGCCTTGAGCCAAAGCGTCTCCCCTGGTTGCGGGGAGTGCGAGGGAAAGCCCTGACGTTGTCGGAGCATGTGCTAAAGCCCCTCTCCTGCGGGGCGATAAGGCACAGCTTGCGCGCCACTGGCGCGCGTGCCTGGGAGCGCCCGCGCTGCTAGCGCGGGCTGGGGCGCGGAGCGGGGGTTGGGGTGAGGGTACGGAGCGGGGGTGAGGGTAAGGAGCGAAGCCCCTGACCAAGTTGGATAACACCAGGCTTCGCCCGTCCCCTCATCAGGCCCTTCGGGCCACCTTCTCCCGATGGGAGAAGGGAGAGGTCAGCGCGCATCCGCAAGCAGTCGTGCAGCACAGGACTGCTACCGCCAAGACTTTCCCATCGACGATTCAACCTTGAAGGCGCGTGGCGACGCGTTCGTCATGCATGGCACTGAAAGATATCTGGGGCGCCCCTCATCCGGCCCTTCGGGCCACCTTCTCCCGATGGGAGATGGAACTACCCAACCTTCGCCAAGCGGCTATTCCGCCGCCCATACGCCAGATAGACCACCACGCCCAACACATTCCACAGCAAGAACCACAGCTGCGTCTTGCTCGGCAGGCTCCAGAACAGATACAGGCAGCCCAGGATCGCTACCGGTCCCACCACCCAGGCCAGCGGCGTGCGGAACGCCCGCGCACGGGTGGGTTCGCGCACGCGCAACACCAGCAAACACGCCGCCACGGCAGTAAACGCAGCCAACGTGCCGGCATTGGCCAACGCGGCGATTTCGTCCAGCCGCGCCACACCCGCCAACGCCGCCACCAGCACCGCGGTGAACAAGGTGATCGCCACCGGCGTGCCGGTGCGGGCGTTGACCTTGGACAAGCCGCGCGGCAACAGCCCGTCGCGCGACATCACAAAGAAAATCCGGCTCTGCCCGTACAGGAACGCCAGCAGCACCGTCGGCAGCGCAATGATCGCCACCGCACCGATCACCAACGCCGCCTTGCCGTGGCCCAGCTCGCGCATGATCAACGCCAACGGCTCCGGGCTCTTACTAAACACGGTGAAGCTCAACGCGCCCACTGCCGACAGCGCCACCAGCACGTAGATCAGCGTGCAGCCGATCATCGAACCGACGATACCGATCGACAGATCGCGCCCCGGGTTCTTGGTCTCTTCGGCGGCAGTGGAAATCGCATCGAACCCATAGAACGCAAAGAAGATGATCGCCGCTGCCGCCATCACCCCGCGCTCCACACCGTCCGGCCCCATCGCCTTGGAGAAGCCATACGGCATGAACGGCTGCAGGTTGGCGCTGTTGAAGGCCGGCAAGGCGATCGCCACGAACACAGCCAGCGCAATGATCTTCAGCACCACCAGCACCGCATTGAGCGTGGCGCTCTCCTTGGTGCCGGCCATCAACATGCCGGCCACCAAAAAGGTGATCACCACCGCCGGCAGGTTCACGATGCCGCCGGCGTGCGGCCCGGCAATCAATGCATGTGGCAGCTCGACTCCCACCCACTGCAGAAACCCGACGAAATAGCCCGACCAGCCCACCGCCACGGTGCTGACCACCAGCGAATATTCCAGCACCAGGCTCCAGCCCACCACCCAGGCGATGCTCTCGCCCAAGGCGGTGTAGCTGTAGGTGTAGGCGCTGCCGGCGGCCGGCATCATCGTGGCCATTTCCGCATACGCCAGCGCCGCGCAGGCGCACACGATGCCGGCGGCAACGAAGGACAGCAGCACGGCCGGGCCGGCCTTGTCCGCGCCCACGCCGATCAGCGTGTAGATGCCGGTGCCGACGATCGCCCCGATCCCCAGCGCAATCAGATGCGGCCAACTCAGGCTGCGCACCAGTTGCCGGCCGGCCTCGTGCACGGTGACCTGATCGATGGATTTGCGCCGGAGCCAAGACGACATGCGGACCTCGAAGGAACCAAAAGAATCGCCGAGTGTCGCCCAACGCGCTGCAGCAAAGCTATCGGTGGTGATGCGATTCGGGTTGAGGCGATGCGGCTGCGTGTCCGGAAGCTACGCAGACAGATGACCCATAGGCCGCCACAACGGCACCGCTAAGCCACCCCATTACACCCATGCCGCTGAAACCCGGCGCGCAGTCCGAGCTGCGCGTAATACGCCTCCACCGCAGGCAACTCCGGCCGATCGATCGGGCTGGCAAACCAGCGCTGCGTCGATAAGCCCAGCACGATATCGGCCAGGGTGAAGTTTGCCCCGAGTACGAACGGACCGCCGCGCTGCAGCTGTGCGTCGAGCATGGTCATATGCCGATTCCACTCGCGCACGCTGGCTGCAATCGCCTGCACATCGGTATGCGCCGCACTGCCACGCACCGTCGCCATGAACGCGTAACGCCAGGCGTTGTTGAGCTCGGTGGCCTGCCAATCCATCCATTGCTCGACCAGTGCACGTGCAGCGGGCGCACTCGGCAGCAGATCGTCGCGGTGGCTGCGCGCGGCCAGATACCGGCAGATGGTGTTCGATTCCCACAGCACCACCGTGCCATCGCGCATCACCGGCACCAACCCATTGGGATTGAGCGCGCGAAACGCCGACGTGTCCACCGAGGCAAATCCGCTGCCATACGCATGCAGCGTGTAGTCCAGCGCCAACTCCTCGCACAGCCACAGCACCTTGCGCACATTGATGGAGGTCGGCTTTCCGTAGAGTTCGAGCATGGTCTGTCGCAGATTTGGCAGGCTGCTCACCTTAGCGTGTCATCACTTTTTCGCGCAGTGACCCAGGCAAACCCCTGCACGAGCTCGACGCCCGCGTCGCAGCTACCGCCGCGCGCCGAGTGCGAACCTGCGCCAACCCACCGGGCACCGCGCCATGCCCCCGCACCGATGCATCCAGTCGCCAAGCCACTGGCGCAGCTGTTGCGACCGGCCCCGTTACACTGCGCGCATGTCATCCGAATCCCTGATCCTTCTCGGACTGCTCGTCGTAGTCCTCGTGCTGCAGTTGCTCGCCCTGCTGCGGCGTCCTTCCACCACCGGTCTGGAGCTGGCGCTGCGCGCCGAACAACGCGACGGCCGCGGCGAACTGCGCGAGCAACTCGAAGGCCTGGCGCGGCAGCAGGATGCGCGTCTGGAAACCTTCGCGCGCAATCTCACCGAGTTGTCCACCCGCACCGATCAACGTCTGGACCTGCTGCGCGATGCCCTTGGCGAAGATGCCCGCAAGGCGCGCGAAGAAAGCGGCCTGGCCCAGCAACGCACCGGCGAATTGCTGACCCTGCGGCTCACCGAACTACGCACCCAGCTCGAAGGCTTCGGCCAGCAGCAGGAAACCCGCATCCACGTGTTCGGCCAGCAACTGACCGACCTGATCGCACGCACCGACACGCACATGGCCGCGTTGCGCGAAGCGCTGGCCGAGGATGCGCGCAAGGGCCGCGCCGAAGCCGGCGAGTCGCAGCAACGCTTCACCGAAGCGCTGAGCCAGCGCCTGAGCGAACTCACCCAGCGCAACGAACTACGCATCGGCGAGATGCGCGCCACGCTGGAACAGCAACTGGCCAGCCTGCAAAGTGACAACGCCAGCAAGCTGGAACTGATGCGCGCCACCGTCGACGAAAAACTGCAGACCACGCTCAACACACGCCTGGATGCGTCCTTCAAGCTCGTCTCCGAGCGCCTGGAACAGGTGCAGCGCGGCCTGGGCGAAATGCAGCAACTGGCCACCGGCGTGGGCGATCTCAAGCGCGTGCTCAGCAACGTCAAGGACCGTGGTGGTTGGGGCGAAGTGCAGCTGGAGAACATCCTCGAGCAGACGCTGACGATGGAGCAGTACGCGCGCGGCGTGCGGGTCAAACCCGAGAGCGCCGAAGCGGTGGATTTTGCGATCCGCCTGCCCGGGCGCGGCGACGACACGGTGGTGTGGCTGCCGGTCGACGCCAAGTTCCCGCGCGAGGACTACGAACGCCTGATCGACGCGCAGGAGAAGGGCGACCTGGACGCGATCAAGCAGTCGACCGCGCAGCTGGAGCGCGCCATCCGCGTGCAGGCCAAATCCATCAGCGACAAGTACGTCAGCCCGCCGCATACGACGGATTTTGCGGTGATGTTTCTGCCCACCGAGGGCCTGTACGCCGAAGTCATCCGCCGCGCCGGCCTGGTCGATCTGCTGCAGCGCGAACATCGCGTGGTACTGGCCGGCCCGACCACGTTCACCGCCCTGCTCAACAGCCTGCAAATGGGCTTCCGCACGCTGGCCATCGAGAAACGCTCCAGCGAGGTCTGGCAGGTGCTTGGCGCAGTGAAGAGCGAGTTCGGCAAGTTCGCCGGCATTCTGGAGAAGGCCGAGCGGCAGATCAGCACCGTCGGCAAGAGCCTCGGCGAAGCCAGCCGCAAGACCCGCACCATCGAACGTCGCCTGCGCGGTGTGGAAACCTTGTCCGGCGACCAATCCCAAGCGCTGCTGGACGCTGCCGACAACGGCAACGACAACGGCAACGACGACGAAATCGGCGACGAGCAAGAGTGATCCACCCGCAGACGCCAGCCAACAGACAGCAAACGTAGGAGCGCACCCGGGCGCGACAAGGCATTACCGGTAACGCCTCATCGCGGCCAGGTCCGCTCCTACACTGCCAGCCGCAAGACGCGCACGATCGAGTGCGGCCTGCACAGCGCAGAAGTAGTTCGACCGCAAACGGCGATGCAGCAGCGCCCCTACCCAAGAGACAGCACACCGTAGGTAGGAGCGCACCCGGGCGCGACAAGGCATTACCGGTAACGCCCCATCGCGGCCAGGTCCGCTCCTACACCGCCAGCCGCAAGACGCGCACGCCTACGCAGCGCAGAAGTAGTTCGACCGCAAACGGCGATGCAGCAGCGCCCCTGCCCAAGAGACAGCACACCGTAGGAGCGCACCCGGGCGCGACAAGGCATTACCGGTAACGCCTCATCGCGCCCGGGTGCGCTCCTACAACAGTAGGGTTGAGGCGTCATCTTTCTGCGTCCTATGCCAAGCACACCACGCAGACATCGGCATCGCGATCCTGCGTACCTGACCTTTCAAAGAGAACTGGCATGTCGACCCGTTGGATCTACGCGGCACTGTCCGCGCTGCTGCTGGCTGCCTGCAGCAACTCACCTGCGTCTCGCGCAGAGGCCGCATCCGCGAGCACGCCCGCATCGCAAACCGCAAACGCCGACGCAGCCGCCTGCACCGCAAAAGGCGGGCAGCTGCGCCCGGTGGGCCGCATGCAGATTCCGCGTTGCATCGTGCCGTATGCCGATGCCGGCAAGACCTGCACCGACAAGGCCGATTGCAGCGGCGATTGCCTGGCCACCAGCATCGTGCCGGCCGGTACCGCCACCACCGGCACCTGCCAGCGCGACAGCGATCGCTTCGGCTGCCGTCAGGCTGTAGTGGGTGGCAAAGGCCAGGCGGCGCTGTGCATCGATTGACCGGCTGATGCGCGCGCGGGCGACATCGCTCGCGCGCGCCCGGCGGTTTATGCTCTGGTGCTTCCCGCCAATCAGGACGCACCCATGACTTCCAGCATCCACGCCATTGCGGTGACACGCATCGATGGTGCACCGGCCACCCTGGCCGACTACCGCGGCAAGGTACTGCTGGTGGTCAACGTCGCCTCCAAGTGCGGCCTCACCCCGCAATACGAAGGCCTGGAAGCGCTTTACCGCGACAAGCATGCGGCGGGCCTGGAAGTGCTGGCGTTCCCGGCCAACGACTTCAACGGCCAGGAACCCGGCAGCGAGGCGGAGATCGCCCAGTTTTGCCAGCTCACCTACGACGTCACCTTCCCGATGTTCTCCAAGATCGCCGTCACCGGTGCAGACACCCATCCGTTGTATCAGGCCCTGACCAGCGCGCGCCCGAGCGCCACCGGCGATGGCCCGATGCGCGAGAAACTCGCCGGCTACGGCATTGCCGCAAACCCCGCACCGGGCGTGCTGTGGAATTTCGAGAAATTCCTGATCGGCCGCGACGGCACCGTCATCGAGCGCTTCGCTCCCGATGTGCCGGCAGACGATGCGCGCCTGCGCGCAGCCGTGGATGCCGCATTGGCTGCGGCTGCATAACGCAGGCAGCCGTCCTTCAATGCCAGGCAAGACACGCGTTCGAGCCGGTGTTCTGATGCTGATCTTGATCAGCGTGCTTGCCTGCGTCACCGGTCTGGCGCTGTGGTACCACAGCCGCCTGGCCAATCCATGTCCTGATGGCGCGCTCATCAATGGCGAGCCGGCAACATGCTTTTACCGTATCGAATGGATGGAAAAGTGGCCAATGTTTGCGGTTGTGCTTGTGGTCGGCTTTGCGTTTTGCCTGTTGGCTTCCTGGCTATCGTTCAAAATCCCAAGCCTCCGCAAACGGATGTGACCACGCGCAGATGATGCGTCGATTTTCTTGCGATTGAAGATGACAGTAACCGCCTGCATCGAGCACGTCCTGCCAAACCAGGCATGCGAATCAAGCGCGGCCGCGGCGAGGCAGGCGAAATGATGGAGATCCGCGCGACGCCAACGAATCACCTACGCCTCGCAACGACAGCGCACCAGCAGTAGACGCGGCGTTGGGAGACGAGCACTTGCTGCGCCGGCTGATAACGAGCGACTGGCCTGGCGTCTTTTCGAAGGAACCCTGGATGACCGACGACCTCACTCAGCTTTTTGATCGTGCGACCATCACGCGCACGGCATCTGCCGACGAGATCTCAGACCTCCAAGCGCAGATCGGCCCGCTGCCGCCTTCCTACGCGCTGTTTGCACGCACATTCGGCTACGGCACGACCAACGGCCTTTTCGTCATCGAGATGCCCTTCAGCATGTTCGGCAATGACGGTCTGCTCGTCCGAGGTGTCGAACTCCACGATCAGGTTCATTCGCTGGTCGACCACTACCGGGAAGACGGCATCGCGATCGGCGATCTCGATTGCCTTGAACCCTATGACGACGAAAGCCGTGACATCGCCCACTTCTTCGACGCGCTTCGTTTCTACGGCAGCAGCATCAACGGTGAGTATCTGTGCTGGCGCCGCGACCAGGACAATTTCAAGTTCTATGTCATCGACCGCGCCTGCTTCTCGATCCGTTGTGCCGGAACGAGCCTCATCCAGTTCATCCGCAAAGCGCAGACCAGCGAGATTAGAACAGTGCTTGGTTCCGGTTATCAGGCACTGCCGCGCACCTTCGAAGGCGCCACTGCCGAGGGCTGAGTACAACGTCATCCGGGTCTGCTGCGGACGGGCAATCTCAATGGGTTTCAGATCTAACGGCGGCCAGTCATCTTTTGCGCTCACCGCCGGTGCGCAGCCGCTGCTCGGCACCGGCATACACCACCTATGCGCTCCGGTGCCGAGCGCACGACTGACGGCTACTTGCCGGGTGGTGTTGGCCGCGCTAAAAACACGCAGCGATCAAGGCGGACGTGCTGGACACTGGCGCACGTCATCAGCTGCATGATCTTCACAACGCAAAAAAGCCCGGGATCGCTCCCGGGCTTTCGCATGCAGATCACACCACAGCGCAACCGATCAACGAATCCACTGCGGAATCGGCATCGCATCCACCGGCACGGTGCTGTCCTTGTCTTCGCGCAGATAGTCCGGCAGTTCGCCGTCTTCGGTACGTCGGCTGCGCAGGTCGCGCACGATCTGATAGTTGCGGCGCTGCATCCAGGCATCGCGGGTCAGCGCGTATTCGTCGGGAGCCTGGTCGCGCAGCGAATCCAGCGACATCAGCTGAGAACGCGTATCCACCAGCTGCAAACCCTGCAGGGCAAAGCGCGCACCGCCATCGTCGACCTGGCGCACCCACGACAGCGGAATATCGCCACCCAGGCCAACGGTGTCGCGCACGGTGCGTGGGCCAAACAGCGGCAGCTCGAAGTAACGCGAGTTACGCCAGCCCCAGGCACCCAGGGTCTGACCGAAGTCTTCGCTGCGGCGCGGAATGCCGGCTGCGGAGGCCGGGTCGAACAGACCGGCCACGCCCAACGTGGAGTTCATCACAAAGCGCCCCAGCGACTGCACCGCAAAGACCGGGTGGCCCTGCAGCAACTGGTTGACCATGGTCAGCGGCGTGCCGAGGTTGTCGAAGAAGTTGGTCACGCCCAGTCGCGCCGGTTGTGGCACCACCTTGGTGTATGCCGTCGCCAGCGGACGCGCCACGCCACGGTCCACCGCCAGATTGAAGCGATGCATGCCGCGGTTGTAGCGCTCCCACGGGTCGTAGGCGGGGGCGCCTGGCTGCGCAGGCGCGCCATTGGCACCGGCCTGCGGGGTCGTCGCACCGTACAAGGCATCGAAGTCGTCTTCGGCCGAGGTGGGCGCACCTGCAGGTGCAGCACCGGCATCGCTGCCGGCAGCGGACTGCTCGGCAGGCGCGGCGGCCACGCCGGCAGGCAGTGCATCGGGTGCGGCGAAACCCGCAGCGGCCGGTTGCGCGGTCACCCCGGCATCGTCACGCACCGGTGTTGCTGGACTGGGCGCGGTATCGGCATTGGCCGACGGCGGTGCCGACTTCGGCGCGTGGCTGGCGCAGGCGCCCAGCAACAGGCAGGCCAGCAAGGGGAGGGTGCGTAACTGGGTCATGGCGTGGCGCTCAGGCCTGAAAATCGAGAGTGGGGGACAAGCGATAGGCGGCGCGCAATTCGTCCAGACCGGACGTCTCACCCACCACCGCCGCAGTGCCGTTACCGCGCAACCGCGCGGCCAGTTCGGCCAGCATCGCAACGCCGGCACTGTCCAGGCGTTGTACACCTGTCAGGTCCAGCGTGCGCACGCCATCCAACTGGGCGATCGCCTGCGGCCAGGCCGCAGTGACCGCCGCACGGTCGAGCACGCCGGTCAACGCCAGCGTGTCGCCGTTGCGTTGCACGGTGCTGTTACTTGCCATTGGCCGGTGCCGCGCCAACCTGCAGGTTGCCGCTACGCAGTTCCGCGGCGACCTTGGCGATGCCCTTTTCGCGCAACGGGCCGTCGAACTGGGTCTTGAAGGTCTGCACGTAGGAAATGCCTTCGATCATCACGTCGAAGATCTTCCACTGGCCACCGCTGTTGCGCATCAGGTAGTCGACCGGGGTCGGGTCGTTGCCGGCGCGCAGCAGGTCGGTGGAGACCTTGACGCCGCGGTTGCCCGGCAGCGCGCTCTCGGACTTGGCGCGGAAGGTCGGCTTGCCTTCGAAGTTCAGCAGCGCGGTGCCGTAACGCTGCATCAGGTTCTCGGCCAGCGCGTCGGCAAACAGCTTGATGTCCGCATCCGAGGCGCCACGGCCGTGCACGCCCAGCACCAGACGGGCCGAGTAGTCGCGGTCGAAGGCCTTGTTCAATTCGCCATTGATGTACTGGCGCAGGGCGGCCGGATTGCCGCGGAACTCGGCGCGGCGCTGGTCCAGCGTGGTCAGGATGCGGGTGCTGCTATCGATGACGGTCTTGGTGGCCGCGCCTTGCGCAGGCGCGCTGGCGGCGGCGGGCTGGGCCAGTACGGTGGCCGGTGCGCACACCAGCAGTGTCGAGGCCAGGATGGCGGAGAGCAGGGTGGTTTTCATTGGTGGTGAGGTTCCGTAGAGGGAGAAGCGGGCTGGGCAGGCGCCGGCGCCTGACCATCGGTGGCGGCCGGGGCATTGCTGCCACCACTACCGCCACCACTGAACATGTACTTGCCGACCAGCTGCAGCAGATCCACTGCCGGCTGGGTGAAGCCGATCTCTTCGCCCGGCTTGAGCGTTTCCGGGTCGCCGCCCGGCTGCAGACCGATATAGCTCTCGCCCAGCAAGCCGCTGGTGAAGATGCCGGCCGAGGTGTCGGCGGGCAGATCCTTGTATTTGGTGTCCAGCGACAGCGTCACCACCGAATCGAACTTGGTCGGATCCAGGTTGATCTCGGACACCTTGCCGATGGTCACGCCGCCGATCTTCACCGGCGCCTGCGCGCGCAGCTGGCCGATCTGGCTGAAGCGCGCGATCAAGGTGTACTGGCTGGAACCGAAGCCCCAGCGCTGATTGGTTGAAGCCACCGCCAACACCAGCAGCGAGGCCAGGGTCAGCAGCAAAAAGGCGCCAACGGCGAATTCGAGTCGTGGTCCACGCATGGCCATGGGCTATCTCACCTAAACAACATTGCAGAAAGGACGAAGTTGAACATCAGCACCAGCAGCGAGGCGTTGACCACCGCGCGGGTGGTGGCGATCGAGGTGCCTTCGATGGTCGGCTCGGCATGGAAGCCCACATAGGCGGCCACCAGCGCAGCGGTGCCGCCGAAGATCGCCGACTTGAGCATCGCCACGCCGAAGTCGTCCCAGAAATCGACGCTGTTGCTCAGCCCCGACCAGAATGTGCCGTTGTCGATGCCCAACACGTGTACGGCTTCGAAGTAGCCGCCGGTAATGGCCAGCGAGCAGAACACGCCGGTCAGCAGCGGCACCGTCAGCACCGCCGCCCAGAACCGCGGCGCCACTGCCTTGGCCACCGGGTCGATGGCCATCAGTTCGAGCGCCTTGATCTGATCGGTGGCGCGCATCAGGCCGAGTTCGGCGGCGATCGAGCTGCCGGCGCGGCCGATGAACAACAACGCGGTCAGCACCGGTGCCAGCTCGCGGTAGAGCGACAGCCCCAACAGCGTGGACAGCGCATCCGACGCACCGTAGGTGGTCAGCGTGCGGTAGCCCTGCAGCGTCAGCACCAGGCCGACGAAGGCGCCGCCCACGGCGATGATCGGCAGCGAGCGCGCGCCGACCTTGTAGATCTCGCGCACCAGCTCGGCGATGAAATCGCGCGTCGGCAGCGAGCCGCGCAGCACGGTCAGCGAAAACAAGCCGGCGCGGCCGAAAGCGCGGATCGATTCAACCATGGCCATCAGGCAGCACTCCGGTCGCGGCGCGGTGCGGCATCGAAGGCGATCGGGCCATCCGGCTGGCCGTGCAGGAACTGCTGCACCAACGGATCGGTGCTGTCCTGCAATTGCGCCGGCGTGCCGGCGAACACGATGCCGCCATTGGCGATGACCACCGCCTGGTCGCAGATCGGCAGCGTCTCGTGCACGTGGTGGCTGACGATGATGCTGGTCAGACCCAGGCTGTCGTTGAGGCGCTGGATCAGGCTCATAATCACGCCCGAGGCGATCGGGTCCAGCCCGGTCAGCGGCTCGTCGTAGATCATCAATGGCGGGTCCAGCGCCAGCGCGCGCGCCAGCGCCACACGTCGCGCCATGCCGCCGGATAACTCACGTGGCCAGGCATCGGCGGCAGCAAGCAGGCCTACGGCGTGGAGCTTCATCTGCACCAGCCGCTGCAGCACCGGCGCCGGCAGGCGCGTATGCGTGCGTAGCGGCAGTGCGACGTTATCGGCCACGCTCAGGTCGGTGAGCAAGCCGTTGCCTTGCAGCAATACGCCGACATTGCGGCGCATCTCCAACAACGCTCGGCTGCCATGCGGGATCGGGCTACCGAACAAGGTCACCGTACCGGCGACCGGGCGCAGTTCGCCGGTCAACGCCGCCAGCATCGTGGACTTGCCGCTACCGGAAGGGCCGAGCACGGCAGTGATGCTGCCGCGCGGCACATCGAGCGAAACGTCGCGCAAAATCGTCCGCCCGCCGCGATCGATGCGGACACCGGACAACTGCACGACAGGAGAGGCGGACGCCGTCATCGAAGCCTTTAACAGAATTCCAACGCAATAGAGTAGCCGTCACACGGCTGAACATAACCGAACCGCTGCGTGCAGTATTGTCGCATTCATGCGGCAAGCGATGTGGCTGAGCATGTCGCCATCTGCGTAACAGCGTGTCCCGTAACGCAGGGACTGAAGCACTGCATGTCATTGCTGTTCAACGTACGCAGCAGTAGGGTAATTAGCGTGCGATCGCTCGGCACACTTGGCGATACCTGCACCGTCGTGACGTTTCTCGCGGTCAGGTGTTTCGTCTGAGGTTTCCTGCCGGTCCTTCCGATCTGTCGAGTGCGTCGCGTTGTTGGCATCGCCGTCTTGTGGTGCCAGCGCAAAAGACGCGAGGATCCATCTCCATCGTCGCCAAGGAATCATCCATGGAGTTGCTGACGCTTGAACACTTCGCCGGGAGTGTCAATGAAACCTTCGCTGCGTCATTGAACGAGGGCGAGGTGCCGTTTGTGTTGGTGGAAGCGCGGCCGCTGCAGGACGCACGCAACGCGCAACGCGCCCCGTTCTCGCTGTTGTTCCGCAATGGCTCGGCGTTTCTGTTTCCGCAGCAGACCTATCAGATGCGCCATGCGCGGCTGGGCGAGATCGGCATCTTTCTGGTGCCGGTGGCACGCGAGCGCGATGGGTTTCTGTATCAGGCCATCTTTAATTGAGCGCGCTCAACTGACCAGGTGATCGTGCGGATGCCACTGCATCTGCAGATGGGTCTGGTTGCTGCTGCCTGCAACGAATCCATGGCGGACATACAAGCGCTGCGCGGCGGGGTTGGCGTGCAGCACATGCAATGACAGCGCGCATCCCGCCTCGCGGGCGCGTGCCTGCGCGTGGGCAAGCAGGTGCGAGCCGATGCCGCGGCCACGCCAGTCCGGCAGCAGACTGATGTCGATCAAGGTGTGCTGGGGCGCAGTGCAATGCAGATAGAGCCGGCCGATACGCGCATCCTCCATCTGCACGATCAGAAAGTCGGCATCAGCAAAATGCTGCCGGTAATGCGCGCGCTGCAGGTCGAATTGCTGGTCCAGAAACGCACGCTTGGTCGTGTCCGGCCAAGGCACCTGCGCCAGCTCTTCGCGACGGGTGCTGGCATACAGATCCCGCAGCCAGGGCAGATCGTCGTCCTGCTCGGGGCGCAACGTGATGCCGTGTGCGGTCAGCACACGCAGTGGCATTGAGCCTGGTCGCATGCTCGCCAGGGCAACGGATGCACCTGCAGCGTCTTGCATGGCGTCAATTGAACGCGGGATAGGTGCCGGACAACGCAATGCAGAAATTCACCGCCAGATACGGCTGACTGTTCTCGTGCGCCATGCCGTTACCGGTGGGTAGCAGCGCCGTCTGCGAGAACTGGGCATCGGGCTGCTGTACCGTGACGAATGGGCGTGCCGTGCTGCTGCCCAGTGCTGAAAGCGCGGCGCCATTGGCAGGCGTGCCGCTTTTCTTGGTCGAATCCGATTGCGTAAACGCGTTGATGCCGTGCTGGTGCGGCGGAATCTCCGTGGTCGACAGGCTCACTGCGGCCGAACCGAAGCTATTGCCCAATTGCCGGCTGCTCAATCCCCCGCCCATGCCCTGCTCGCAGCCGGCACGTCCGCAAAAATTCGGCAGTTGGAACGTGGTTGAGCCATTGCCGCCGTAAGCGACACCTAGCAGCGAGTACAACGTGGTGTTCTGCTGCACCGGTAATGTGGCGCCGTTGCACAGCGCCCAGCCGACGGGATTGAAGTCGAAACCGAACAACTGGATTTCGCCGATATAGGGCTCGGTCATGAACGCGGTCCTCCTGTAGAACGTGCAGGCACCGCGACGAGCGCGGTGCGGCGAATGGGCTCAGCTCTGCTGCGGGAAAATACCGGCAGTGGAAATGCAGTACTGCACCGTCAAGGTGGGCATGGTGTTCTCGTGCGGCTGACCAGCACCGGTGATCGTGGTCGAATTGGTGGCCATCGGCGCCGCCGTGGCGCCGGTGATGTCGGTCGCGTAGAACACGTCGCCGGTGACCGTGCCGGGCAACAGGCCGGCTGGCGCGGTGGCGGTGGCGGTGGCGGTTGTGGCGACCAGTGTGTGCGTGTGTGCTGGCAACTGCAGCTGCGTCAGTGCAACCGTTTCGGTGCCAGCCCTCTGGGCAATCACGTAGTTGCTCAGGCCCGGCCCCTGGCCCTGATGGATCGGAACGCGTCCACGCAGATCCGGTACTCCAAAGGTGTTCTGGCCGTCGCCGCCATACGTGGTGCCGATCAACATGAACAGGGTTTCGTAATCGGAGATCGGCAACAGGCTGCCGTCGCATGCCTGCCAGTCTTGCGGGGTGCGGCCGAAGCCGAACATGCGGATTTCGCCAATGAATGGAGTGGCCATGGTGTCCTTCCTGGTCGATGGTGCGATGCGCGCCGCTGTCGGCTTGCTGCTGGTATGAGGTACAGACGGCCTAGCCGCGCGAAGGAAAGATGCCCGACAGCGCGATGCAGAAATTGATCGTGGTGTACGGCTGCAGATTCGGATGCGGTTGGCTGCCGCCGACCGGATTGACCGTTGCCGCGTTCATCGTCACCAGTGTTCCTGGCGTCGCATACAGCGCGGTGGCCGGACCGGAAGTGCTGGCATTGTTGCCGAAAGAGCGCCCGCTAGGGCCACGGTTGTTGCCCGCAGTGCTGGAACACTCCAGCGAATGGGTGTGTGCTGGCAGATTGGTGGGCAGCAGCGAAACGCTTTCGGTGCCGGCGCTCTGGCCTAGCGGTGGCGGTGGCGGTTGCCAGTTTGGATCAGCCGAAGGCGCAAAGCCGACCGGCGTGCGCCCCCGCATGTCGGGCAGCGCGAAATTGGTGCTGCCGTTACCGCCGAAGCGGGTGCCAAGCAAGCTGAAGAGTGCCTGATTCTGGTTGACTGGCAGTAGCTGCCCATTGCACTGCGCGAAATATTTTGGCGCGAAAACGAACCCGGTCATCATGATCTGACCGACGAAAAACTCGTTCATGCGGATTTCCTTCCCGTAAGTGCAACACCGACCGCGTGTCGGGTCTTCACTTACAAATACCCGTCGCGTTCGGATTGAGCAAGTCTGAATTATTGAAAACTGGAATGAAGTATTAATTTTCCGTTCTTTATTTCGCAGTCAGTTCCTGTTCAAATACGCTCGCGATGTCGGAGGAGGAAACCTCCGGGGCGGCATTGCCTTCAGGCACGAGGATCGTTGCCGGCGCCGGGGATGGCGCGCTCCAGGGGTGTGGACAGTGAACAAGCAGCGTAGGTTTTTAGCGGACGCCACCGGCGGCCGTGCCCGTTTGGCCGTGATGTTTGTCCTGTTCGCGATGATGCTCCTGGCGCCAGGCTGGGCGATGGCGCAAGCCTCGACCTATTGCCCGACGCTGAACGCTACCGTGGTGCAGGGCGGCTCGGTACAGATCGATGTGACGACCTGCGATGGCACCGGTGCGGACGATATCGGGGTTGGCTGGAACGGCGTGCAACCTCCGCACGGCATGCTCATGGTGCCCAATCCGAGTGGCGCGCAGGGCACGCAGATCGTCACCTACACCCACAACGGTGACAGCGCCACCAGCGATACGTTCCCCTTGGAAGATGGTCGGGGCGACATCATCACCGTCAACATCACCATCACCCCGTCGCTGTCGGCCAGCATCGCGGTGAGCCCGGCCAGTCGCAACGAAGACAGCGGCGCATCGTTCACCTATACGGTGACGCTGAGCCAGACCAGCGGTACGGCCACCACGGTAAACCTCAGCCGTAGCGGCACCGCCACCAACGGCGTCGATTACACCGGCTCGGTGAGCAGCGTCGTGGTGCCCGCCAACACTGCCTCGGCCAGCTTCGCCGTCACTCCGGTCTCCGATACCTCGGTGGAGGCAGACGAGACGGTCGTGGTCAGCGTAGCCAGCGGCACCGGCTATGCCGTCGGCAGCCCGTCCAGCGCCACCGCAACCATCCTCAACGACGATCTGCCCACCGCGTCGATCACCTTGTCGCCGGTCAGTGTGGCCGAGGACGGCGCCACCAATCTGGTCTACACCGTCACGCTCGACCAGGTGCCGGCGAGCGCAGTGTCAGTCGCTTACAGCGTTGGCGGCAGCGCGACCTCGGGCACCGACTACGCGGCCGTGAGTTCGCCGCTGGTGATCGCCGCCGGCCAGACCACGGGCACCATCACCATCAACCCGACCGCCGACAGCACCGTCGAACCCGACGAGACCGTCGACATCAGCCTGAGCGCAGGCAGCGGCTACAGCGTGGGCTCGCCCAACAGCGTCACCGGCACCATCCTCAACGACGACCAGCCGTTGCTGTCGATCAACGACGTCTCCGTGAACGAGGGCAATGCCGGCACCACCAATGCCACCTTCACCGTGTCGTTGAGCCAGCCGGCCGGCGCCGGCGGGGTCAGCTTCGACATCGCCACCGCCGACGGCACCGCTACCGCAGGCGTGGACTACTCCGCTTCCAGCCTGACCGGGCAGACGATTCCCGCCGGCAGCAGCAGCTATACCTTCACCGTGCTGGTCAACGGCGACACGCTCAGCGAGCCCAACGAAACCTTCTTCGTCAACGTCAGCAACGTCGCTGGCGCCGCCGTCAGCGACGCGCAGGGTCAGGGCACCATCGTCAACGACGATACGCTGCCTGCGTTGTCGATCAACGATGTCAGCGTGAACGAAGGCAATAGCGGGACTACCACGCTCACCTTTACCGTGAGCCTGAGCGCGGCCAGCGGCCAGACCGTGTCGGTCAACTACTCCACCGCCGACGGCACCGCCATTGCCGGCAGCGACTATGTCTCCCGCTCGGGTACGCTGACCTTCGCGCCGGGCGTCACTGCGCAGAGCCTGGTCGTCACCGTCAGCGGCGACAACACTGTCGAACCCAATGAAACCTTCACCGTGGGCCTGTCCAGCGCCAGCAACGCGTCCATCGCGCGCGCCACCGGCACCGGCACCATCGTCAACGACGATGCGGTGGTCACCGTCGCACCGGCGTCGCTGCCGGCAGCGACGGCAGGCAGCGCATACAGCCAGACGGTGTCGGCCAGCGGCGGTACCGCGCCTTATACCTTCGTGATTACTGCCGGTGCGTTGCCACCCGGGCTGACCTTGAGCGCTGCCGGCGTGCTGTCCGGCACTCCCACCGCCTCCGGCAGCTTCAACTTCACGGTAAGGGCGACCGACAGCGGCGCCCCGACAACCGGAAACCGCGCCTACACCCTGGTGGTTGCCGGCGCCACCGTCACGCTTCCGGCGACCTCGCTGGCCGCCGGCACCGCCGGTCAGGCCTACACGGCGGCCATTACGCCGGCGAGCGGCGGCATCGCGCCGTATACCTACACGCTCAGTGCCGGTGCGCTGCCGGCGGGTATCACGCTCAACAGCGGGACCGCTGCGCTCAGCGGCACGCCCACGGCACCTGGTACCTACAACTTCTCCCTGACCGCCACCGACAGCACGACCGGTACGCCGTCCACTGCCACTCAGAGCTACACGCTGACCATCGCCGCGCCCACGATCGTGCTGGCGCCCACCACGCTGCCCGCTGCAACCCGTGGTACGGCATACAGCCAGGCGTTGAGCGCCAGCGGCGGCACTGCGCCTTACAGCTACACGATCGCCGCTGGCGTGTTGCCGGGTGGCCTGACCCTGGCCGGCAATGGCACGCTGTCGGGCACGCCGACGGTGGAAGGCACCTTCAACGTCACGGTTGAGGCGAGCGATGCCAACAGCTTCACCGGGACGCGGGCGTATGCGTTGACAGTGGCCGGCCCGACCCTGCTGCTGCCCGCATCCACCTTGCCGGCAGGCACGGCAGGGCAGGCGTACACGGCAGCGATCAGCCCGGCCACCGGCGGCACTGCGCCGTACAGCTATGCGCTGAGCGCCGGCGCGTTGCCGGCGGGCATCGTGCTGGACACCGCGACCGGCGGGCTGAGCGGCACGCCGACGGTGTCGGGCAGCTTCAACTTCACGCTCACCGCGTCCGATAGCACGCCCAGTCCTGCGGCGCAGGCCTCGCGTGCTTATGTGTTGACCATCGGCGCAGCCACGCTGGTGATCGGGCAGAACACGCTGCCGCCGGCAGTCACCGGCACCGCGTATAGCCAGACCTTGACCGTGTCCGGTGGCGTGGCGCCTTACAGCTTTGCGGTGACCAGCGGCACCTTGCCGGCTGGTTTGACCCTGGCCGCCAATGGCACGCTGTCGGGCACGCCCAGCGGTGAAGGCGTCAGCAACTTCACCATCACCGTGACCGATGCCAGTGCCGCCAGCGCTGCGCAGGCCTATAGCTTCAGCGTGGGCAGCGCCGCCCCGGTGGCGGTTGCAGACACCGCCGCGACCATGGATGGCACGGCAGTGACGGTGGCGGTGACCGGCAACGACACCGGCACCATCACCGCGATCGCCATCACCACCGCACCCACCAACGGCACTGCCGTGGTCGATGGCTTGCAGCTGGTCTATACCCCGACCGCCGGTTTCATCGGCACCGATGTGGTGAGCTACACCGCCACCGGCAGTGGCGGCACCTCGGCGGCGACCACGCTGACCATCACGGTCAACGCGCGGCCGGTTGCGGTGTCGGTGACCGCAGAGGCGGTGCCCGGCGAGGCGCAGCAGGTGGATATCACCCGCAACGCTACCGGCGGGCCGTTCGTGGCCGCCGCGGTGGTCTCGGTGCTGCCGGCCTCGGCCGGTACCGCCACCATCACCCGTGTCGGCGGTGCCGCCACCGCATCGGCGGCACGCGCTTCCGGTCTGTCGCCGGCCGCGACCGCGATGGCCGAAGTGCCTACCTTTACGCTGACCTTTACGCCCAACCCGGCATTTGTCGGCCAGGCGACGGTGCAGTTCACCTTGTCCAACGCGTTCGCCACCTCGGCGCCGGCCAGCGTGGTGTTCAACATCGCACCGCGCCGCGACCCGAGCCAGGATGCGGAAGTGCGTGGGTTGATCGATGCGCAGTCCGAGTCCACACGGCGGTTTGCGCGCGCGCAGATCGACAACTTCCAACGCCGTCTGGAGGCCACCCATCGCGGCGGCGGCAGCTTCAGCAATGCGGTGAGCTTCCAGCCCACCTCGCATTGCCGCCAGGCCGAGCGCGGTATCAGTGCGCAGCCGTGCAGCCCGGACACGCAAGATGCCGATAACGACTTCCGCGATGCGCCGGCAGTGGCGTCCAGCGGCACCGCGCAGGGTCAAGGGCAGGGCGATCTGGGTCTGTGGATCGGTGGTGCGATCCGCTCGGGCAGCTTGAACCGGCAGGCCAGCAGCAACGGTGTGGACTTCCAGACCGACGGCTTGAGCGTCGGTGCGGATTACCGGGTGGCGCAGTCGCTGGCGATCGGTGCAGGCCTGGGTTGGGGCCGCGACGACAGCGACGTGGGCAACAACGGCAGCCATAGCAAGGCCAACGCGTACACCATGGCCGTGTATGCCAGCTTCCATCCGGGCAAGGCGTTCTTCTTCGACACCCTGGTCGGTTACCAGCTGTTGTCGTACGACCTGCGCCGCTATGTGACCGACGATGGCTCGCTTGCCGAAGGCAACCGCGACGGCAAGCAGTGGATCGCGTCGCTGTCGACCGGTGCGGACCTGCAGCGCGACAGCCTGCAGATCACCCCGTATGCGCGGCTGGATGTCTCGCGCGCCACCCTGGACGGCTATAGCGAAGACGGTGTGGCACCGTTCGCGTTGCGCTATGCCGACATGGATGTGGCCACCACCACCGGTAACCTGGGCCTGCGTCTGGAATGGCGCCGCGAAGTGAGCTGGGGCCGCCTGACTCCGCAGCTGCGGGTGGAATATCAGCGCGACTTCCAGGGCCGTGGCGATGCCACCCTGAGCTATGCCGATCTGTCTGGCGGGCCGTTCTATCGCACCGGCCAGAGCGCGTTCGATCGCAACCGCTTGATGGTGGGCATCGGCGCGGCATTGCTGACCGAACAAGGCCTGTCCACGCGGCTGGAATACCGCGGCATCACCGACGGCGACAGCGGCAACGACCAGACCTGGATGATCAATCTGGAAAAGAAATACTGATCGCGCCGCACGCGCCGCAGTAAAGGCAATGCGATGGGCCGGGCACTGCTCGGCCCATCGCGTTTGTGGCGCGTGCAGGAGTGGCAGGTAGGGCGCACCGCGGTGCGTGTCGGTTGCGGTTGGCTTACATGCACAGGGCAGGCGACAGGTCGCGCTCAGCATGGCTCGCATGACGCTGCGTAGGCTTCACTTAAGCAGGCGATGGCGACACCGATCCCTGCCACTGGCCGTGCTCGCCTGATCGCAGTTGCCATGTTGCGGATGTCGCGCCTCTGCGTAGCACGTGGACGCACATCGACTGGCGGGCATCGACTGGCGCGCATCAGGCAGGTCGACAGCGCATTCCCTCGCCATCCGGCACAATGCCGCACGCATGCACGCCACCTCCGCGCCCGATTTTCGTCTCTATCCTTCCAATGCGCTGGATACCCTGGCTGCCTTGCTCGCGCAGGAGCTGCGTCGGTCAGTGCCCGGGCAGCCGGTGTTGCAGCCGGAGGTGGTGCTGATCCCGCAGGTGGCGATGCGGCGTTGGCTGCAGTCCACGCTAGCCGCCGAGCATGGCGTGGCGGCCAATCTGGAATTTCTCACCCCGGGCGAATTCGTGGCGCGCGCGCTGGAGCGCAACCTCGGCCCGGCCGACGATGACCTGGACATGGCGACCACGCAGTGGCGCCTGTACGCGACGCTGCAATCGGATCTGGGCAGCGACGCCGCGCTGGCGCCGCTGGCCGGCTATCTGGCCGATGGCGATGTGCTCAAGCCATGGGCGTTGGCCGGCGAGTTGGGCAACGTATTCGAAAAGTATCAGGCATGGCGACGCGACTGGCTGCTGCGTTGGGAAGGTGGCGCCGATCCGGACGATCCGCAGGCACGGCTGTGGCGCAGCATCGCCAGCGGGCGGCAATACCGCGCGCGTCGCATCGGCCAGTATCTGGACCGTTACGCGCGCGCCGATGGGCCGTTGCCGCAGGGCTTGCCGACGCGCCTGTTCGCCTTCGCCATCCTCAATATCTCGCCCGACGTGCTGCGCGTGCTGGCCACGCAAGCGCGCGTGGGCACGCTGCATTTCTATCTGCCCACGCCCACGCAAGGCTACTGGGGCGATCTGCAGACGCTGTGGCAGCGCCGCCGCGAAGACGGCGCAGTGCAGCTATTCGTCGATCAAGTGCAGGAAAACCCGTTGCTGCAGGCGTGGGGAGCGGCCGGGCGCGATTTCATGGCGCTGGTGGGCGATTACGAGGTGGTGCATCCACTGGCCGAGATCGCCGCCTACGCCGACCCGCTCGACACCGGCCGTCGCGCACTTGCCGATGGCGGCGTGGGCGACAGCCTGCTGCGGCGGATGCAGAGCGATCTGTTCCATCGTCGCGCACCCGCCGTGCCTGCGGCATTGCCGGCGGTGAATCTGCACGACCCCAGCCTGCAAGTGCATGCCTGCCACACGCGCTTGCGCGAGCTGCAGGTGTTGCACGACCAGTTACGCGCCTTACTCGACGACCCGCGCTTCGACCCGCCCTTGCAGCCGCGCGAGATTGCGGTGCTGTCGCCCAACATCGACCCGTATGTGCCGTATCTGGAGGCGGTGTTCGGCAGCCATGGCAGCGACGATGCATTGCCGTACGCCTTGGCCGACGCCAGTCCGTTGGCGAGCGAGCCGTTGGCCGAGGTGTTTTTGACCTTGCTCAAGTTGCCGATCGCACGCTTTGGGCTGCATGAAATCCTCGATTTGCTGGCCAGCGCGCCGATCGCCGAGGCCGCCGGGCTGGACGACGCCGGGCTGGAACGCTTGCGCACCTGGCTGCACGCGGCCGGCGCGCGCTGGGGGCTGGATGCGTTGCATCGGCGTCAGCATCAGGCGCCGGGCGATGACGCTTACACCTGGCGTTTTGCGCTGGACCGGCTGCTACTCGGCCATGCCAGCGGCGCCGACGACGACATCGATGGCGTGGCGCCATGGCCGCAGCTGGAAGGCAGCGCACTGACCGCACTCGACACGCTGATGCGGTTGCTGCGCGTGCTCGAACGCCATCAGTCCGTGCTGGCCGAGCCGATGCCGCCTGTCGACTGGCGCGAGCGTTTGCTCGAGCTGCTGGATGCGTTGATTCCCACCGCGCCATCGGCCCCGCGCGCGCAGCGCGCGCTGGATCGGTTGCGCAGCCTGATCGATCAATTCGCCCGCGATGCGCAGCGCGCGCACTACGCCGGCAAGGTGCCGGCCGAGGTGGTGCGTGCGCATTTTGAAGCGATACTGGGCGAGTCGGACACGCGTGCGCCGCTGCTGACCGGCGGCATCAGTTTCGGCCGCATGGTGCCGATGCGCTTGCTGCCGTTCCGCGCGATCTGTTTGCTCGGCATGAACGATGGCGATTTCCCGCGCCGCGACCCGGCCGCCGGGCTCAATCGGCTCACCGCAGAATTGGGCACCGAGCGTCGCCGGCATGGCGACCGTTCCACCCGCGAGGACGACCGCTTTTTGTTTCTGCAGTTGTTCGCCTCTGCGCAGGACGTGTTCTATCTGAGCTATCTCGGCGCCGATGCGCGCGATGGCAGCGTGCGCGAGCCGTCGGTGCTGGTCAGCGAATTGTTGGCGAGCGCGGCGCAGTACCACGCCCACCCAACGGCGATCGACACGCTGGTGGTGCATCACCCGTTGCAGCCGTTTGCCGCCGCCGCATTCGGTGCGCTGGGCGATGACGGCGCAGACCCGCGGCGTTTCAGTTATCGCCGGCAATGGCGCCCGGCCGTGGACAGCCTCACCGGCCAGCGCCAGCCGCTGGCGCCGTGGGTGGCCGATGCGCTGCCGGCCGATCACATCGCCGTGCCCACCAGCGTGTCCATCGACGATCTACGCCGCTTGTTCGGCGACCCGGCCGGGCAGTTTTTGCGCCATCGCTTGGGCATGCGCTTGCCCGACCCGGCCAGCGAAGACAGCGATCTGGAACCGCTGCTCGCGCCCACGCGCGGGCTGGATCAATACGGGTTGCAGCAGCAGGTGTTCGAGGCGGCGTTGGCGGGTGAAGTGGACGGGTTGTACGAGCGGCTGCGTGCACGCGCTTTGCTGCCATCGGGCCCGCTCGGCCGCCGTCAACTCGACGAGCGTGTGGCGCAGCTGCGCCCGTATGCCGACGCGTTTCGGCAATGGCGTGGCGATGCGCCGGCGCAGTCGCGCCGCTTGCAGGTGCAGATCGGCGATATCGACGTCCACGGCCGCGTGCCCGGCTGGTATGCCGATGGCGTGGGGCGCGTGCAGGTCGGCGCGCTCAGTGGCCGCAGCGCGATCCGCCACGGCCTGGAATGGTTGCTGCTGCGCGCCGCCGGCGAGCGCGTGCCGTATGTGCGCTTCTTCGAGCAGGACGACGGCCTGGGCCCGTATCCCATCGATGCCGAACCGCTCTCGCAGACGCAGGCGCAACATGCCTTGGGCGAGCTATTGCAGCTGTATCGCCACGGTCTGCAAATGCCGCTGGCGTTTGCGCCGTACAGCAGTTGGAAATACCACCAGGCCGCGCGCAGCGACGATCTGGACAAGGCCATCAAGGACGCCGCCGGGCAATGGCAGGCCAGCTTCGGTTGGAGCGAGTCGCACAGCCCGGAACTACGCTTGGTCAATCGCGGCCGCGACCCGTTTGCCGATGCGCAGCGCTTTACCGACTTCGCCACCACTAGCCATCGCGTGTACGACCTGCTCGAACGCGGCAACACCGACACTACGCTCGACCCGGAGCGTCTGATCGACAGTTGGCGGCACTGGCACGGCGCCCAGGACGACGCCGAATGAGCGCGCCCGTGACCGACCCGTATCTGCAGTTGCCGCTGCACGGCGTGCGCCTGATCGAAGCCAGCGCCGGTACCGGCAAGACCTTCACCCTGGCCACGTTGTTCACCCGGTTGGTGGTCGAACGCGGCTTGCGCATCGGCCAGATCCTGGCAGTGACCTTTACCGAAGCGGCCACGCAGGAATTGCGCCGCCGCATCCGCGAACGCCTGGTGCTGGCCGCCTCCCTCGTCCCCGATGCCGTCGTAGGAGCGGACCTGGCCGCGACCAAACCGCCTGTAACGCAGGCATCCAACGCGCCATCAGCGTCTGTAGGAGCGGCGTCGGCCGCGACCGACCTCGCCGACGTCCCGTCGCGGCCAAGGCCGCTCCTACAGGAAGCGCCCGACGTCCTGCTCACCCGCGCCATCCTCACCGCGCATCTGGCCCACGGCGATGAAACCCCGGCCGCCTTGCGTCGCCGCCTGCAGCAGGCGGTAGAAGAAATCGACCTGGCCGCCGTGTTCACCATCCACGGCTTCTGCGCGCGCGTGCTGCGCGAACATGCGCTGGAAAGCGGCCAGGCCTTCGCCGCGCCGCAACTGCTCGCCAACGACCGCGAATTGCTGGGCGAAGTGGCCGCCGATCTGTGGCGCCAACGTGCGGCCGATGCGGTGATGGCCGAAGACTTGATCGCGCTGTGGTCGGGCGGCCCGCCTGCGCTGGCCACCGATTTGCGCGCGTTGGTGCGGCACGCGGCGATCCTGCCGGCAGCGTCCGATGCCAGCAGCGACGATGCCGCCGCATTGCTGCAGGCCGTGCACGATGCGCGCCACGCGCTGGCAAGCGCATTCCACGCGCATGGCACGGCGTTTTTCGAATCCATCATGTCCGCCATCGATGGCGGCATCTTGAGCAAGGTCAGTTACAAACCGGAGTGGCTCACCGCGCTGTGGCACTGGTTCGACAGCTTCGCCGCCGCGCCAACGCACGACAGCGCCCCGCATCCCAAGCTGCTCAAGTTGACCGCGGCCGAACTGGCATCGGGCACCAACAAGAAGTTCCTCGATCGCACACCGGCCTCGCCGATGAGCCACGAAATCGATGGCTATCTCACGGCGTTGGCACGTGTCGAAGAATGGCGTACACGCCGCCGCATCCGTCTGCTGCATGCCCTGCGCGACGATGCCATCGCACGGCTCGCGCTACTCAAGCGCCAGCGCCGTGTGCAGACCTACGACGACCTGGTCGATGGCGTGGCGCACGCGCTGCAAGGCCCGCAAGCCGATGCCCTGGTGCAACGCCTGCGCGCGCAATACGCCATCGCGCTGGTGGACGAATTCCAGGACACCGACGACCGTCAGTGGTCGATCTTTTCCACCGTATTCGGCGAAGGCCCGCTCGCACGTGCGGCCGGTCTGGAGCCGGCGCTGTTTTTGATCGGCGACCCCAAGCAGGCCATTTACGGTTTTCGTGGCGGCGATGTGCGCACCTATCTGGCCGCCGCAATCACCGCCGAACTGGCCCCACCGCTGAGCCACAATTTCCGCTCGCGCCCCGGCGTGCTGGCGGCGATCGATGCGCTGTACGCGCAGGCCGGCTACACCGAGGCCTTCCTTACCGACGGTATCGTCTTCCACCCGGTGCAGGCCGGCACCAAGCGTAGCGATGCCGACCTGCAGCGCGATGGCGCCACTGCCCCGGCGCTGACGCTGTGGCGCGCGCCGGAACCGCCGCCGCCTGCGAAAGGAAAGCCCAAACCCTGGAGCGCCGGCCGCGCGCGCGAGCTGGCCACCGCCGCCTGCGTGGCCGCCATCCGCGGCTGGCTGGCCGGTGGCCGCGACGGCACCGCCACCATCAACGGCAACCCGGTGCAGGCCGGCGATATCGCCGTGCTGGTGCGTAGCCACGGCGAGGCCACGCGCATCCAGCAAGCACTGGGCGCGATGGGCATTCCGGCGGTTGCCGCCGGCAAGCAGAGCCTGTTCGCCACCGACGAAGCTTTGGAACTGCTGGCCCTGCTGCAGGCCTTGCTGGATCCCGGCGACGACAGCCGCCTGCGCGCCGCGCTGGCCACGGTATTGATCGGCGAAGACGCCATCGCCATTGCCGCGCTGGAACGCGATGGCGAACGCCATCGCCGCTGGCAGCAGCACGCACTGGACTGGCGCGAGCGCTGGCAGCGCGGCGGCCCGCTGGCCTTGATCGGCGAGTTGGGCGCCACGCACGGGCAACGCCTGCTCGCGTTGGTCGATGGCGAGCGCCGCCTCACCAATTACCTGCAACTGGCCGAACTGCTGCAGGAAGCCGACGTGCGCGCACTCGGCCCGCACGGTCTGGTGGACTGGCTGGCACGCCGCATCGCCAATGCCGACGACAACGACGAAGCCCAGCAACTGCGGCTGGAATCGGACGCGCGCCGCGTGCAGATCGTCACCCTGCACAAGAGCAAGGGCCTGGAGTATCCGCTGGTGTTTCTGCCGTACATCGGCATCGGCCGCAGCGACAAGGGCGCTGGCCGCCATTGTGTGGTGCATGCGCCGGATAGCGGCCGTCAGCTGCATTGGAACGTGTCCAAATGGAGCCGTGAGAAAGACGACCCGACCTGGAGCGCCGCCGAAGCCGCCTGGAAGCAGGAACAACGTGCCGAAGACGCACGCCTGCTCTACGTCGGCCTGACCCGCGCCGAGCATGCGCTATGGATCGCCAGCGGCAGCTTCCATCAGCACGAACGCACCGCTTTGTCGGGCATGCTGCGCGCGCTCGATGCGTTGCAAGGCGCGGCAGGCGAGGGCGCGGTGGTGGTGGACACCAGCACCCCGCCAGCCAACCTGCCGCGCCTGCCGCCGCCGCTCGAAGCGCAGGTGCCGCCGGCGCGCAGTCCGCAGCGGCACATCGCGCCGGAATGGTGGGTCTATAGCTTCACCCAGCTGGCCAACGCCGATGCCGGTGCCGCCATCGACCCGATGGCCAGCGCCACCGTAGTCGGCAGTGGCGGCAGCGACGAACCGTCCGGCAGCGAGGCGGTGGCAGTTGCCGCGGCCACCGAGGCCGAACCGTTCGATGCGCGTTTTGCCGGCAACCGCTTCGGCGTGGTGATGCACGATGTGTTCGAGCGCTGCGACTTTGCCGCCTGGCACGCGTGGCAGCCCGGCCAACCCGCGCCCGAGGGTCAGGCCACCGCTATCCTCGAGGCCCTGCAACGCGGCGGCTACGCCAAGGACGACCTAGACGACGGCCTGCGCGTGCTCACCGCCCTGATCGGCCACACCCTCACCGTGGTATTGCCCGAAGGCACCGCCCTGGCCGCCGTGCCCGAGCCGCAGCGCCGCAACGAAATGGAATTCCACTTCGCCATGCGGCCCACCCGCGTTGATGCGCTGCTGGCGTTGCTGCATCGGTTTGGTGTGGTCGGCGACCGCCAGGCCTTCGGCGCGCGCCACCGCCTGGAAGGCCTGATGACCGGCCTGATCGATCTCACCTACACCGTCGACGGCCGCTGGTATGTGCTCGACTACAAATCCAACCGCTTGCCCAGCTACGACGCCGATGCCCTGGCCCGCGCCATGGCGCACAGTGAGTACGAGCTGCAGGCGCTGATCTACACCGTGGCCTTGCACCGCTGGCTGCGCTTCCGCCTGGGCGACGTCGCCGATGGTGGCGGCTACGACTACACCCGCGACTTCGGCGGCGTGCGTTACCTGTTCTGCCGCGGCCTGGACGCCACCCGCAACGCAGCCGACCCCGGCTCCGCCAGCGCTGCCGTGCCCGGCCCGCCCGCTCCCGGCATCCACGCCTGGCGCTTCGACCCGGCCCTGGTCGACGCCCTGGACGCGCTGTTCGCCGGCAGCGTCCTGGAGCCGACCTCCAGCAACGCAGGCACGCCCAATGCCCACTAGCGCACAGCCTCTTGCTGCCGACACACCAAAGCCCCTGTCCCTCCGGGAGAGCGCGCAGGCCGTCAGCGTCGACGTACCAAAGCCCCTCTCCCCCCGGGGCGATCAGGCACTGGTTGCGCGCCGCTGGCGCGCGTGCCCTGGAGCGCCCGCGCCGCTGGCGTGGGCTGGGCCGCGGAGCGGGGGTTGGAGTGAGGGTACGTCCGCCACCGAAGCATCCGATCAATGAACCAACCGACCACGTGCTTCACCAGCAACGGGCTCACGTCCGTCTCTCATCAGAGCGCCAGGGCAGCGTCCGCATGCCACTGGAACGCGCACGTTAGAGTGCCCGCCCCACAAGCGTGGGCCTGGGCGCAGAGCCCAAGTGAATTTAATCGCAGGCCATCGCGCGAGACGCCTACCCCATGACCCGTCGAACCGCATCCTGCGCCAGCGGACCATCAAAGCCCCTCTCCCCCCTGGGCGATCAGGCACTGGTTGCGTGCCGCTGGCGCGCGTGCCCTGGAGCGCCCGCGCCACTGGAATGGAATGGGGCGCGGAGCGGGGGTTGGAGTGACGCTACGTCCGCGAGTCAGGCATCCACCCCATGAGCCCTCCAACCCTGCTGACCGCCCTCCACCAGAGCGGCGCCCTGCGCACGCTGGATCTGGCCTTCGCCCAAAGCCTGCAACGCCTGGCCCCAGACACCGACCCACAGGTCCTGGCGGCCGCCGCGCTCGCGTCGCTGGCAGTCACCAGCGGCCATGCCGGGCTGGACCCGGCGCGCGCCGCCATGCTGCTGGACCAACGCGACGGCCCATCGCCCGCATTCCCGGACCCCGCCGACTGGCAACGCACCCTGGCCGCCTCGCGCTGGGTCGACCAACCGAACCCCGACGACCCGGCCGCCGCCGACTGCCCGCTGGTCCTCGAACACGGCCTGCTCTACTTGCGCCGCTACCGCGAGTACGAACGTCGGCTGGCCCTGGGCCTGCAGCGCATCGCCGCCCAGCCCATGCCGGCGTTCGACGCCGACGTGCTGGCGCCGTTGTTCGCACAGCTGTTCCCAAACGCGACCCCAACCGCTCAGCCTGTGGACCCAATCCCTCTCCCCCCGGGAGAGGGTGCCCGAAGCGCGGGTGAGGGGTCGGGCCTGCCCGCGCCATCCCACCACCAAGACGGCACGAAGCCACCGACCCCGTCCCACTCCCCAGACCGCCAGGCCCAAGCCGCCGCGCTGGCGCTGCGTCGCGCGCTGCTGCTGATCACCGGCGGCCCCGGCACCGGCAAGACCACCACCATCGCTCGCTTGCTGCTGCTGCGCATCGCCCAGGCCCATGCCGCCGGCCACGCGCCGCCACGCATCGCCCTGGCCGCGCCCACCGGCCGTGCCGCCGAGCGCATGGCCGAAAGCCTGCGCGCCGCCGTCGCCCGCGCCATCGCCGCCGGCATCCAGCTGCCGCCCCCTCCCAACGCAGCCACGCCCAGGCCAACGACACAATCGCCGAACCCCGCCACGTCTCCTCTGCATCCAGCGACAGAGGCAGCAAACCTCGGTGCTTCACCTCTCCCGCAAGCGGCAGAAACAGCAGGCCCGCATGTTTCCCCTCGCCCGCAAGCGGAAGCAGCAAGCCCTGATGTTTCCCCTCACCTGCAAGCAAAAGCAGCAAGCCCTTATGTTTCCCCTCTCCCGCAAGCGGAGGCAGCAAGCCCTGATGTTTCCCCTCACCCGCTTGCGGGAGAGGGTGCCCGAAGGGCGGGTGAGGGCCCGCCACTGCCCTGGGAATTCCTCCTCCCCACCGGCGCCAGCACCCTGCATCGCCTGCTCGGCGTCATCCCGGATTCGCCAAACTTCCGCCATAACGCAGACAACCCGCTGCCGTTCGACCTGATCGTCGTCGACGAAGCTTCCATGGTCGACCTGCCGCTGATGTGCAAGCTGGTCGAAGCCGTGGCCGATGGCACCCAGCTGATCCTGCTCGGCGACGCCGACCAGCTGCCTTCGGTGGAAGCCGGCGACGTGCTCGCCGCCATCCTGCAGGCCGCCGGCCCCGGCGATGCCCTGCAACCGCACGACGCCAACGCGCTGCAACCGCTGCTCGGCAGCACGCCCACTGACAGCACGCCTGCCAGCATCCAGACCGTTAGCCACACCATCAGCCACACCCACAGCAGCGGCCTCACCGGCCACCGCGTGCACCTGCTACGCGGCTATCGGCAAGCAGAAAACTTCGCACTCGCCCCACTGGCCGACGCCATCCGCGCCGGCGACGCCGACACCGCGCTGGCCCTGCTGCGCAGCGGCGAGCTGGCCGGCGTGCACTTCCACGAAGACGGCGACGACCCGCTCACCCTCGGCCGCGACGCACTGCTGGCCCACTGGCGCGCCCTGGCCGATGCGCAAGACCCTGCCGCCGCCCTGCGCGCGGCCAGCCGCCTGCGCCTGCTCACCGCCGTACGCGCCGGCCCGCAAGGCGCGCGCGGCCTCAACGCCCGCATCGAACAACTGCTCGCCGACACCGGCTCCGGCGCCCGCAGACTTGGCGGCGCCTCGCCCTGGTTCCAGGGCCGCCTGCTGCTGATCACCGAAAACAGCTACCGCCACGGCCTGTTCAACGGCGACGTCGGCATCTGTTTGCGCAGCGACGCGAGTCCCTCTTCGGGGCGAAGCGACGCGAATCCCTTCTCGGGGCGCGACGACACAAGCGCCAGCTCAGAGCGCAGCGATGCGAGCACCGTGACAACGCGCGCCGCCGCAGCCCCGTCTTCCGGCTCAGCACACCCCAGCGGCACCGCAACCCGCGACGACCCCGCCGCCGACCGCCGCGCCCAAGGCCCCTTGGTCGCCTGGTTCGAAGGCGACGGCGACGGCCAGGTGCGCGGCTTCCACCCCGCCACCTTGCCCGCCCACGAGAGCGCCTTCGCCATGACCGTGCACAAGGCCCAGGGCAGCGAATTCGACGACGTCTGGCTGCAACTGCCCACCCGCGACGCCCGCGTGCTCAGCCGCGAACTGCTCTACACCGGCATCACCCGCGCTCGCCGCGCCCTGCACCTGGCCGGCAGCGAAGCGGTCATCCGCGCCGCACTCGCCCGGCACGCCGCGCGCATCTCGGGCCTGGCGTGGCGGTTGGGTGCGCAGCAGCAGGCGGCACCTGCCAAGCCAGCAACAGAACCATCCACCGCGTCGCCCGTGCAGGGGTCGTTGTTCTGATGGACGCAAGCCGGCGCGATGACAGCAGTGAAAAGTGTTCTCAGGCAAAGAGCTGTAGCCGAAGACAGTTGTTCGAAATTTTCGAATAACTGCCGCCGACGGCAAGAGCTATGCCACCAAGCACTAAAATCGCGGCGATCATCGCCACTGAGCACAAGGCATCTGTCCATGACAGTCCTACCCAACATCCACCCCGGCGAAATCCTGCTTGAGGAGTTCCTCGAGCCGATGGGCATCAGCCAGAACGCACTGGCGCGGGCTACCGGCGTGCCGCCGCGTCGTATCAACGAGATCGTGCTGGGCAAGCGCGGCATCACCGCCGACACCGCCGTGCGCCTGGCTGCAGCGCTGGGCACGACCGAGCGCTTCTGGCTGGGCCTGCAAGCCGATTACGAGCTGGAACAAGCGCACCGCGCGCTGGGCGATTTGCCGTCACGGATCAAGCGGCTGGCGGCGTGATACGCGTTTTTTCAGCATGCCGCGTTAAGCACATAACCAGAGCAGATTAGCGAATCTGGTCTGACCGTTGCGCGGTAAGGCAGCACTGCCTGCTGCAACGCTTGGCTGTTGTAGGCAGTAATCAATTCTAGAAACAGGACCACACCGATGGACCGACGTCGTCGCAAACGGATGGAGCGCTACTGGGCGCGGGCAGAAGCCAAGGCGCGTGCTGCGGTCGACCGGTTGGCCCCGCAGAGCTGGTTCGATCTGTGGCATACGCATGTGGACTGGAATGGCCGCGGCCACTCCTCTGCTGAGCATCGGCAGATGGTCAACGCGGTTGCAGTGCGTGTGCTGTGCTACCTGGAGACACGTCTGGCGCATCGTGGTGCAGCGGTGCAACTGTGGGCGGACCTCAGTCCGGACACGATGGATACCGGCATCTACGCGCACTCTGCCAACCCGAACGGCACGACCTTCCCCGCGACCTTTCCCAACCTGGATTGGCAGCAGGCTCTGCCTAGGGAGGTCGCAGCGATACTGCCCGCCACGCATCGGGCCGGCATCGCGTCATGCGATGGCAGTACCTGGTACGTCGTGCAGCGTCAGCCCGATGCAGCCAGCACGGGGGGCCGCCAATGAATTCCACCGACAAAGCCCACCGCACCGCAGTGCGTTACGCAGTCGGTGCCCGTCAGCCGCGGAGAGCAAAGCCGCCTGTCACCGGCGCCATCTATCGCCTGGCGCACGCCTGCTTCGGGTGCCGCAGAAGTCTCAAGATTGCGCCGCGCGACCAGGTGGCACCGTGCCCTGGCTGCGGCAAAACGCTGTGCGTGATGGGACGCTCTTTCAAGGCGCCGCCGGCCCGCAACCATGTGCAGTGGATCCAGGTCGAGCGGCTGTACCGCGCGGGCTTTCGGTTCTTCAGTTACCGCAGCCACCTGTGCGCTCCGCTGCCTGCCAAGCTGCCGGAGGTGAATCGCTTCATCCGTGAGCATGCTACGCACCCGTTACGTCTGGGCGGTGCTTGAAGCTCTTTGCAAAGCGCTTCTCTCAAGACGCGAGGTCAGGCGATCCACCTGACCCCGTTTTGCCGTCTGGCAGGCCGTGCGGCTTACTTGCCCTTCTTTTCCTGCTTGGCCGCGCGCTTTTCCTTCAGCGTCTTGGCCGGCTCTTTCTTCTGGCTCTTCTTCTGGTCCATCCCCTTGCTCATGACACCCTCGTAGTTGCTGGATTGATCGGTCGGGCAGCGCCATGACCCTGGCGTGCCTGCGCACTTTACGGCTTGTGCGCCCTGGAATGGGAGGGGGGAGCGAGGCCGGGGGACAAGCGGCGTGTCAGGCGCAGCATTTTCAAGGAGCGGCGCCGGCAGCTCCCGCAGCCGCCGGCAGCCCCAGAACGCAAAACGCCCGCGTGCGACGGTCACCGTCTGCACGCGGGCGCTGGCGGCAACGGCCTTACTTGGCCGGCCCGCGCTGGTACTGCTCGCCGCCGGTGTTGAGGTGGCCATTGGTCTCATCGATGGCGAAGTTCACCGTCTCGCCATCGTTGGTGACCTGCAGTGCCCCGTCCTTGTAGACGGCCGGGTAGCTCTCGGTCTTGGGCTTGCGGCTGAAGAACTTCGGCGTGGTGCTGCGGACCATGAAGGTCTCGCCATTACGCGCGATGTCCATCGTCTCTTCCTGCGTCTGCACGTTGACCCAGTGGCCGACGAACTTTTCGCCCTCCACCTTGGCGCACCCGGTCACCAGCAACGCCGCGGCAAGCGCGGTACCCATCCACTTCATCATCGTGCGTTCTCCAGTTGAGGCTGGGGCGAGGATGGCCGGTGGGGGATGTATGGGAGGTCAAGGCTGCCGTAATACGGCGGCGCTACTGCAGAGGCGGCCCACACTGTTGGTAATATCAAACCTGACCTAATCAAAAGAAGCGGACTACGCGTGAATTGGTATCGCATCGCTTTTACCAGCTTGCTCCTGATCCTAATCGCCGCGTTAGCGCTGTCTGCAAAATCAGTGACCTCTTATTTCGATGAAGTGTCTGAACAGCCCGCGCAACGGCAGCAGGCCACAACTCCATCGCCGCAGGACATGATTCTTATATGGACAGCGATCGTAGATCAGCCATATCCCGGATTGCCTTTTCCGCCTAAGGACAAAGACTCCCATGCGGCTACAAAACGTAAACCGGTTGTACTGCTCGATCGATCCACGCAGACGTGTGCAGGTACCAGAGCGCAGCAGCCGTGCGCTTCAAGTTTGAACCAAGAGCTGCTCTCAGGTTCCGCTGTCGATGCATTTGTATCCAAGCAAGCGCGAAAAGCACTGATTTCGGCGAATGCCAGCCAAGTGACGGTACGGCTACCTGACAGCACCTACGTTCAAGGAGCGTCAACAGCCGCCGTCGATGCCTTGCTTGTCGACTTCAACTGGGCGGCTTTCTACAAGGCGTTCCCGGGAACGGCCGGGTACTTACAACTGAGCGTGCCAGTCCTCGTCGATGGAGGCTCCCACGCCTTGGTATATGCCGAACAACGTTGCGACGGGCTATGTGGCACGGGCACGCTATACCTTCTGACACATGGAGGCGACGGATGGAAGATCACCAATGGACTTGTACTTTGGGTCAGCTGAGGTGGCCTAGTCATCGTTGCAGTGTTGGATTATGAGGCTCTATACCGGAGCAGGTACGCCGAAATGAAACTGATCCCGCTCTAGAAAGAGTCTACCTGACCCCGTTAATCGGTCATCGTCGAGATAACGCCGTAGTGGCGTCCGCCACGAAGACGCCTGAGCGCTTAACAAATTGTTTGGCAAATAGGCTCTTTTGGGTATGCTGATTGAGAGAGGGACATCAAACTATTAGATAGGGAGACGGCGGATGCGACTGCAGAGAGCTAAGGTCACAAACTACAGGGGTATCATCGACACCGGCTGGTTCGAAATCGAAAAAAACAAGACCATCATGGTCGGCCCCAACGAGGCGGGTAAGACAGCGGTGTTGCAGGCGTTGCAGCAGATCAATCCGCCCGAGGGCGTACCAAAGTTCGATGCGCTTCGCGACTATCCGCGAGCCAAGTACAACGACATCTCGGTCGGCAAGGTCAACGTCGAGAACGTCACTGTGGTTGAAGTTGAATTCGTGCTTGATGATGCGGATCGCGCGGCGCTGCCTGCCAGTATGCATGGCGTTCGGTACCGATGCGGAAGGAAATTAAACAACCAGTTATGGCACGATCTTCTTGATGCCCCTGCGTTGCCCGCTTACGGTACGATTTCAAAAGATTTTGCTCGACTTTGCTCCCATCTTGATCCGCGTGCGGAATCCAAGACGCCTGGTGGCGTACCACCCAGCATCGAACTTGCTGCGATCACTAATGGATGGGTTGCATCCACTGCAATCACGGGAGAGCGGGCTACCTCGCTAAAAGCCTGGTTAGATAAGTCTCTGGCGCTGGTCGATGAAAATGATGTCGCCGAGGAACAGCGGTTCGATCGGCTCGTCCTTGAAACTACGGCGTACCTCGATCGTGATGCGGCACTAAAGGCCCTTTACGCCAAATTGCCTGTCTTCGTGCTCTTCAACAATTACTATCGGGTCAGGCCACTGATCCAGCTCGACCATCTTGCGCAGCGACTTGCCAGCAATGTGCTCGATGACGACCAGTATGACTATGGCAACGTTTGCCTGCTAAAGCTGCTCGGATTCACCGCGCGCGAACTCTCCGATCTGGGAAAGACGGCGCCTCCGGCTGAGAATGATCCCGCTGCGTTGCAGAACTACCGCAACCAACTGGATAAGCGTTCGTACCAACTCAATGCGGCCAGTGTGAAGCTTACTGACGAGATCCGTTCGGTCTGGCGTCCGCGCGAAGGGCGCGCCGAGGCGGACAAGTTGCGTATCCTTGCCGACGGTCAGTACCTTAAGGTGGTAGTGGAGGACGAGGTAGGGGTCGACATCGAGCTCCATCAGCGGTCCGAAGGATTTCAGTGGCTGGTGTCGTTCTTCGTAGTCTTTTTCGCCGAAGCCTCCGACAAATACGAAAACGCCATCCTGCTTCTCGACGAGCCTGGAATGTCCCTGCATGGTTTGAAGCAGCGCGAGTTCCAGAAGACATTGAGTCGCTTGTCCGAGGGCAACCAAACGATCTTCACGACCCATTCGCCGTTTCTCGTTGGGTCCGGTGAGCTTGACTTGGTGAGAGTAGTCGACATGCTTGATCGCAGGGTCGGAACCAAGGTTCACACCAAGGTGAGCTCGGGAGACTCTGCGGCCCTGCTACCGCTACAGGAAGCCCTAGGCTATGACTTGGCCCACAGCCTTTTCACCCAAGAACGCAACCTTGTCCTCGAGGGATTGACTGACTACTGGTACATTGAGGCTACGGCGGCAATGTTGCGCAGCGATGGCGTGGTGAACCTCAACGAAAAGATTGCATTGGTGCCTGCGGGCAGCGCAAGCAAAGTGGTTTATTTCGCCACAATCCTCCACGCACAAAATTTCAAAGTTGTGGCCTTGCTTGATTCCGACTCCGCCGGTGATCAGGCTGCGAAGCAGGAGACACTGGTCCATACCTTGGGTAACAAGTGCATCTTGAGAACCAAGGATGCGTATTCCGGTACCGTAGGGAGCCCAGAAGTCGAAGACCTGCTTCGGGAGACGCTCACCAGCATTGCTAGGGACACGTTGTCGATTGATGTGTCTGCCGATGCAGCGGCCCAGCCCGGCCGGCCCATCATCGACCTACTGAGTGCCAATGCTGGATTCTCGAAGTACAAGCTGGCCAAGGCTTATGTCAAGTGGGCCCGCGATCATTCATCCAGCAATCTAACGTCAGCCGAGCGCGATCAGTTCAAGACATTGTTCGAGAAGATCAACAAGGCCTTGAAGTAGCCTCATGGTTCTGGGTAGCGGTCACTGGGTGGCAGCTGTTTTCGCCGCCCTATGGGCTGAATAGCCTCTAATTGACGCGTGGAGAAGCATACTAGCGCTGACATTCTGTCCCCACGACAAGGCAACACCTGAATACGGGGGTCAGGGTTCACTTATGCGGTTCCTTTGCACTTCGGGAACTGACTACAGCCTAGAAAGTTCTCGCTAGTGCGCCGGTTTCTTCTCTGCACGAGCGCGCTGCCGCAGCGTGGGCAGCTTGGGATGGCAACGGCCGCGCAGGCAGTGGAATCAGGTGAAGCAAAGACAGGCTCGATACGCACGGCTGTCGCCGTCGGCTGCGCTATGACTTGCTGTTGCACCGCTCGTATCATCCCCAACAGTTGCTCGCCGCCAATCAATTCAATCGGCTTGCCTTGGGCGAAGTGCTCTGCATCATTGGTGTAGCTGCCGATACAGACGATCTTGACCGCGTCAGCCTGGTGATGGGCGAGCAGGCCGAACATTTCGCGTACGACGCTGACGCCGACCTGTTGGCGCTTCCACTGTTTGCATTGCACCAGCGTGCGGCGGCCGTCCTTGCGCAGGATCAGGTCGATGCCGCCGTCGGGGCCGCCCAGGCCGGTTTCCTCGACGCTATAGCCTTGTCGGCGAAAGGCTTCGCCCACCAGTTGTTCGAACTGGCGCCAGCCGCCGGCCGCCAAACTCTCCAGCGTGGTGCGTGTTTCCAGAAAGCGTCGCCGCCTGCGTGTGTCCAGGTAGGAGAACAACGCGGCGAGCCAGCAGATGCCGAGCAGCATCCACGCCAAGGGCGCGAACATGCCATTCGATTGTTGGGCAATGCCTTGCGACAGCATCCCGCCGTGCTGAGAGAACCACCAGCCGATGCCGTAGCGCACTGCGAGATACGCGGCGATTCCCGCAACGAAGGCGGCTGGCCACGGCAATGCGGCCAACGCTTCAAACCCGCTCTGTTTCTTTCTGCGTCCCATGCAAGAACCCCCGTTCCAAGTTCGACCATAGCTGCTGAAATGTGTTTTGTCAGCAGAGCGCTCCTGCCGATACGAACAACGTCCCATCAACGATCTGCGCGATGCACGCGGTCGGAAAAAGGCGAGATTTGTCATTAAAAGCTTGAGCTCGCTTATGCGTCTGGCCGCGCTCCTGCGCGTGCAGGTATGGATGCGATCAACCCGGCGTCGTCGATCTTGGTGTGAGCGTTGTCTGCCAACGCATCGTATGGGTATGGCTCGAACGTCTTCCTCCGTGATCGGAGAGAGAGACATCCTGCAGAGAGAATCGGCACGGCAAAGCGCGATCCCATTGCATGAAGCGGCTGCGGACGCCACGGCCAAAGCCAGCGTCGGCAAGTTGTAAGCGGCCGGTCTTCGACGTGTCTTTTTTTTGACGCCGTACACGTCCAAACAGCGCGCGTAGCGATGCAGGCGCTGTGCGTTTTGCGCAATGTCTTCAACGTTGTCCCAATGGCTCGGGTGACATGCGTCGGCGCATTGTGGATTTGTGTGCATGCCATCACCCGCGATGGGTTCGCTGCGCAGCAAAACGCAACACACGCGCAATTTATAAGTGAATAGTCGTTTGCGGTTGAGTCTGTTTTGCTAGATTTCGCCCGCCATCGCGGCACCCTGCAATAACAGTGGTGTTGCCGATGGCCAGCATGCCTGCCGTCTTCGTCTTGCGACGTGCGTGCGGCAGGCAATCTCTTGCATGCGTCATGGGGACAACATGAAGATCGAATCGAGCAAGACTCTTGCGCGAAGTGGGATGCTGCGCGCCGTTTGCGGCGCGTGCCTGTGTGTGGCGAGCATGGCGGCGTTGGCCGATCCTGCACGTGAGGTGGCCAGCACCGGGTGGGCAACACAAAATGGTGGGACACGTGGCGGCAGCGCGGCGGCGCTGGCAGATACGTTCGTGGTCGCCGATGCCGATGCGCTCAGGACGGCGTTGCGCGCACCGGTCGGTGCGGGCGGACGCCTGATCTATGTGCAAGGCGTCATCGACGTCAGTGGCGGTGTGGCCTATGCCACCAAGGCCGAAATGAAGCAGCGCGCGCGCCTGGAGATTCCCGCCAAAACTACGCTGATCGGGGTGGGAGCCGATGCCTGGATCATCGAGGGCTATCTGCTGGTCAAGAGCAACGATGTCATCCTGCGTAACCTCAACATCGAAAACCCTTGGGATCCGGAGCCGCTGTGGGATCCGACCGACGGCAAGCTGGGTAACTGGAATTCAGAGTTCGATGGGCTGACCATCGACGGTGCCAGCAATGTATGGATCGACCACATGGTGTTCACCGATGGACGCCGGCTGGATGATCGCAACGAAGTCGCCAATGGCCGCCATGTGCAACATCACGATGGCGCGCTGGACGTCAAGAATGGTGCCAACTACGTGACCATCTCGCACACGTTCTTCGATCACCACGAGAAGAACACGCTGATTGGCTCCACCGACAAGACCGACCGTGGTGATGTGGGCAAGTTGAAAGTCACCATCCACGATTCGCTGTTCAACGCGGTGGCATCACGTGGCCCGCGTGGGCGTTATGGCCAGATCCATCTATTCAACAATCTGCACCTGGGCGACAAGGCCGATCCGGACTATCCGTTCAACTATGCGCATGGTGTGGCGATCCAGTCGGCGATTTTGTCGGAGAACAATACCTTCCTGGTGGGCGGCGCCAGTGGCTGCAAGGATGTGGTGCAGGACATCGGTGGCGGCAGGTATATCGATCGTGGTTCGCAGGTCAACGGCGTGCCCATGGTCTGCACACTCAACACGGCGATCGGCTGGAAGCCGCCGTATGCGTACGCGCTGCTGCCGACGTCGGAGGTGCCAGCCGCAGTGCTGGCAGACGTAGGAACCGGGCTGCTGTAGCGGCATGCGGCGCAGGCGCGGGCCTGCGCCGCATGCATGGTGTCGATGCGTGCGTCGGGATGAGCGCACGCCACATGCGTGCCAGCAAGCCAGGCGGCAGGGGATGCGTTGTCCACCAACGCGCTGCTTGGAGATCGCTTGGGAATCGCATTCCCCGATCAGCGAGGCAGGCACGTTGCAGTGATAGTCGGTGCGGCAAGGTACGATCCCATTCAATTGTTTGAGTGCGCTGCTGCCGTCGCCATGTCCGCTCCCCGCCCGACCCGTGATGGCATTCCTGCCAGCCAGTTCCAGCTGCCGTCCGGCCCTTGGCACACGGTGCTGCAGGCGCTATGTGCGTGCTTTCCTGGCGTGTCGGCTGAGACGTGGCGCGATCGCTTCGCGCGTGGACGCGTGCTGGATGACCAGCAGCAGGCACTGGATGTCGCCACGCCGTATCGGCTTGGCGCGGAGATCTATTATTTTCGCGAAGTCGCGGATGAGCCGATCATCGCTGCAACGGAAACGGTGGTGCATGCCGACGCGCATATCGTCGTGGCCTGCAAGCCGCATTTTCTGCCCGTGGTGCCTGCTGGTGCGTACGTGCGCCAGACGCTATTGACGCGGTTGGTTCAGCGCCTGGATAACCCGGCGCTGGTGCCGCTGCACCGCATCGACCGCGATACCGCAGGGCTTGTGCTGTTCTCGGCCAACCCGGCCACGCGCGGGGTCTATCAAACGTTGTTTCGCGAGCGACGCATCCGCAAGCACTATCTGGCGGTGGCGCCGCCGCTGCCGGGGCTGGCGTTTCCGTATGTGCATCGCAGCCGACTCGAACCGGGCGAGCCGTTCTTTCGCATGCGCGAGTGCGTGGGCGAACCGAATAGCGAGACGGTGATCGATGTGGTTGCGCGCGGCGCAGACGCGTGGACCTATCGGTTGGAGCCGGTCACCGGGCGCAAGCATCAGTTACGCGTGCATATGGCCGCGCTGGGCGCACCGATCCTGCATGACCGCTTCTATCCCGATCTGGAAGACCAGCGGCCAGATGATCCAGAACGGCCGTTGCAGCTGTTCGCGCAGACGCTGGCATTCGATGACCCGCTCACGGGGGAACCGCGGCACTTCACCGCGACGGTCGGACCAATACATACCGCTTGAAGCGATGGCGCTACAACGACGCGTGCCGCTAAGACATGCCCGCATTATCTGATTTTCAGATATCCGGGATAACACGCTAGCGTGAGCTCGCGGGCATCCCGCCCGCACACGTCGAGCGCGAGTGCCATGACGACATTGAAACACCGCAAGACCGCCAAGCGGCCAGACCCCGTGCTGGCGAATAACCGACCGATGCAGGAGGACTTCACCTTCGGCGTCACCGTCGCGCAAATCGACAAGTTCCACACGCTGCTGCGCACGATCACTGCGCAGAGCGACATGGTAGCGGTGTGCAGCGGCCATCCACTGGATGCCACCAGCCTGTCGGTGCTGGGCGAGAACATTTTCAATGCCGCACGCGCGGCGCGCGTGGTCGTCGACCAGATCCACGCGCAGCGGCTTAGCGATGATTGCGCAGTGCGGGTATCGCTAGCGCGCGGTAGCAAGCGGTAGTGCAGATATCAGATGCCGGGGCGCGCGCCTGCATGCGGCCCCGGCGGGTGCAGGCATCGCTCGGGATGCCGGCTGAAACGGTTCCGGCGCGTAGCGCCGAATGGCTTCAACGCACCTTGTACAACACCGCCGCACCCGGCCGTGGCTCGAACATCGGCACGGTCTGCTCCTTGAGTGCGGTGCCCTTGGCGTCCCACACCAGCGTTTCGACCGGGTAGTCGTCCTTGCGGGTCATCGTGTCGATCTGCTTGACGATCACGGTCTTGCCGGCGGGTACTTCCGGGTTCCAGGCGAACACGCCCAGGCGCCCGTAGAACACGGCCGGGGCGGTGGCATCCAGGCGGCGGTCGGGGCACATCACCAGGCCACGCTCCAGCATCACGCGCAGCGCGCCGACGGGCACGGCCTTGACGGTGGGGCTGGTGCGCTCGGTGCTGTGGCCGGGGCAGACATTGGCCGAGCGGGTGATCATGTCTTCGGCGACTTGCCGGTCGGATTGGGCCAGCGCCGGCACGGCGGTGGCGGACAGGGCAAGCAGGGCAACGGCGGACTTCCAGTTCATCGGCGACTCCTCATGAGATGACACTCCAGAAACGGCGGCCCGGGTCACCCGGCGCCACCAGCAACGCGCCCAGATGCTAGCAAGGCGGTTGTTAAAGACTGCCGATGGCAATGCCGGCTGACTGAGGCAGCGGATGTCGGGAGACTCCTGATTGAGCGCAGTCAGCCGCACCGTTAGCGTGCGCGTTAGACACTGCCGGACTGCACCGTGGAACGCGCTGACCTGATTGACTCACTGCTCATTGGCATGCGCCGGGCCGAAGCCCTGCGCGCGCAGCCGTCCAGCTACAGCACCGCGCACAGCGCACAGATGGCGGTCGATCACGGCAAGGCCGCCGACGCCGAGCTGGTGCTGTCGCTGTTCAAATTCAGCCCGGAGCATCTCAAGTTGCTGGGCGGTGCCGGGATCGAGGCGCTGGGCGAGATCGTGTGCCACGCCTGGGCACTGCACGGCGGCAATAACGAGGCGCTGATCCGCTGGTTTCGCGAGCCGATGAACGCGCTGGATGGCCAGACCCCCGCCGCATTGGTCCGCTCCGGCAGTCTCAAGGTGTTGCTGCTGGTATTGCGCCAGCAGATGGAGTGGGAGCTGCCCAAGCGCTCGGCGTGAGCAGCTGAGAAACCGACTGTACTCACCGCCTAGCGGACGTGGCCGGTGCTCGGTGCACGCTGCACACCGGTGATGGGCGCGTCGTCCAGAGCCACCTGACGACTGCTCGCGACGTGTTTTTAGCTGCTCTCAGTGGCGAGAGCGAAGATGCGCGCGGTGTGGTCAATGCCAGGCATCTTGCGCGTCGTGCACAGCACGTTGGCGCAGGTTTCGCGATGCTCAGGTGCGTTGCTGCACGCAGCAGCCCTGCATGCAGTTGCACGAGCGCGCTGCTGCGCCGTGCGGTGTTGCACCGCAGGCGCAGATATCGCTTTAATCAGCCGCGCGAAACCCCTCACGCATACCACCGGGGCGCCACGCGGCGGCGCCGGCAGTGCGAGGGCGCACTTACTGCTTCGGTCGCGCCACTGCGTACATTTCCGCGGCGATCTTCTTCATCAGTGCGTTGCCGTCGTCGCCTTCCTTGTACAGGTCGAAGTGGCTGCGGCCTTCCAGATAGCGGAAGTCGCTCTTGGCGCCCAGGCCGTCAAGCACCGACTGGAATTTATGCGCCGCGCCGTCCAGGTAGAACGTGTCGGCGGTGCCGACAATCAGGTGAATCTTGCCGTCCAGGTCCGGCTTGAGCGTGGGCCATTGCGCGGCCACGCGGGCGGCGATGTCGTAATGCGTGCGCCAGTAGGCTGCCACGGCCGGGTCGACCTTGCCGGTGTCGCGGTCGAACATCGGCACCGGGCGGCCGTCGGCACCGCGCGGGGAGAACACCCACTCGAACGAGGTGAGCTGGCCGCCGTACGGGCCGAGCACGCGTTCGAGCTTGGCGAAGGTTTCCAGCTCGGCCACCACCTTGCCCCCATCGCGGACCAGCGGGAACTGGCTGCCGTCGGGGCGCCGGTAGACGTTGGCATTGGGCGCGTACAGATCCGGGCCGGTGAAGTCGCGGAAGTCGCTGGAATCGGGCGAGGTAGACCAGGTGCCGCCGAACAGTTTGGGGTAGCGCGTCTGCAGCCACAGCGTGGCCCAGCCGCCGGACGAGTGCCCGGTCAAGAACCGGCCGCTGGCCTTGCCGTCCATCTTGTACTGGCGCTCCAGTGCCGGGATCAGCTCTTCGGTCAGCGCGGTGCCCCAGGGGCCATTGTTGACCGAGTCGGCGAACTCGTGGGTGCCGGTGGGCGTGGCCTGATCCAGGAACACCCAGATCATCGGCGGCATCTGCTTGGCCGCCATCACGCTCCAGGTGGCGGCGATGCTGCCGGCAAAGCGGTTGTAGTTGCCGCCGAAGCCGTGGGTGACATACACGGTGGGGTAGCGCGTGCGGGCCTTGGCGTCATAGCCGGGTGGGGTGAGCACGCGTGCGCGCAGCGAGACCGGCCGGCCCCAGAACGCGCTTAGCGACTGACTCACCATCGAGGCATCGGTGGTGTGCAGCTTGGCCTCGGGCACGGCATCGCGCACAGCCTGCGGTGCGCGTGGCGAGACCTGCCACGGGTCGTCCGAGACGGGTAGCTGTGTGCTCAGCGTCAGTGCCGGCAGCGCTGCGCCTTTGCCCAGGGTGACCGGCGTCACCGCGCTCAGCAGATCGCCGCCATCGCGGCCGCCGTAGCCATAGCTGTGGTCCGGGTCCAGCACGGCCTGGAACAGATAGGCACCGGCCGGCAGCGCAGAAAACCCGTTCGGGTAGGCGATGTTATCCAGATCGATCTGCACGCTGGCCCCCGGCGCGAGCCCGGCAACCTCCTGCGCGGCCACCGTGGTGGCACTGGGACGGAACGGGTTGGTATCCACCGCCTCCACCTTGCCGTCCTTGGCCTGCGCCTGCGCGTCCTTGGCCAGGGTGGCGAACACTAGTAGCCGCCCGGAAACCTGCTGGTCGGTGGCGCCACCCAGGGTGACGCGCAGCAGGCGATGCGCGGCCACCGGCTCGGCGGCGTGCGCGGCGCAGGCGCACAGCAGGCCAACGGCCAGCCCAAGGCGAGGTGCAAGACGATGCAGGGACATGCGGATCCTTTGAGACGCAGATGGATGGAGTGGGCATGGCGGCCCTGAGCGGACTGTAGCCAGTTTGCAGCGTGGCGCGTGCTGCAATCGCGAGATCTAGTCACCGTATCCGATCTGAGTAACGTGAAACTTACTCCGGCGGCGCGAGCGACGGGAGCCATAGCGCCTGAGGAAGTCCAATGCACAGGGGGCAGCTAGAGTTGCCGCCTCCTGTCGCCAAGCAGCTCAAATGAGCAACGCCGACGCGCCAGGCAGCCTGGAACCGTGGCTGTAAGCGTGCTGCATCGGTGAGCTAAGGGAACAGCGCACTACAATCGCATTTCAAGCTGCTGCTCACCGCATTCCAAGCGCACCATGACTTGGTTGTTCCACTGCGCGTGATGCCTCTTGCGTAGATGTCTGCACGGTCTGCTGATTTGCAACTTCGAGTTTCTGCAGATTCTCGGCCAAGGGCTGATTGACGGCTTCGGCTTTGTCCACATGCGTGCGCACCACATCCATGTCGTTCCCAGGATTCTTGTACGTTGCGAAAACATTGCCGTTCGTTTGACTGGGAATGACGTCTTGGATCTCGGGTAGAGACGGGCGATTGAGCTTGGCCTGGACCGCAAGTGCACCTGCAATGCGTTCCTTGTCTTGCTGATTGCTATAGATGCCGGCATCCGGGCCGAGCTTATCGAGCCCGGCCAAGGCTTGCTTGAACAATGGGTCATCACGCAGCCGCGCTTCTTGCTGCGGATCGAGAGGTGCTCCACCTGCGCTGAAGGTGCGTCCCGAGTTGCCTAGTCCTGGCACCGAGGGCTGGATCGATTCGTCGAGCTGTCGTCCCGATGCAGGCGCCCAATGGCCGAAAACGCCGTCGTTCTTCGGTTCCGGAAGTCGTACATCCCGCAGCACGCTATCGGCCAGTGTGTTGGAGTTTTGCAACTGGGGATCGTAGGGGTAGTTGTCATCCTTGCTCTTGGCATTGGCGACCATGCTTACCCACGTTGCCGACAAGTCCGCACCGTGTGCGATCTCTTCGCGATACTGCTTTTGTCCAACCGCATTCGGGTTGTCCGGATGATCGGGGTTGGCCCGGTCATAGGGCAGGTTAGCCTCGACGTGCATCCGCCCATACGGCAATCCGGGGTGCTCATCGCCGGTCCAGCCGCTGATGGTGTGCTGGTTGCCTTCCTTATCGGTGTAGAGAAGGAATTTGTGGTGGTATTCCTTACCCAGCGCAGCCCCGATGTTGCGGTATCCAACTTCGATCTTCTCGTCCATGACGTTCTCCGTTGGCTTACTGATTCTTGATGTGGACGGCGTCGATGTGTGTCACCTTGCCGGCGGTATCCAAAGAAAACGTCATCACGATGGAACGTGCATCTGGATCAAGCATTGCCTGCCCTCTGTTGTCCCTGATGACCACCTTGTCTGCAGTGTCTTCAACAATCTTTGACGTTGGAGCTTTGCCGAATGTCTCCAGCACCACCAACTTCGTCGCCCCCAAAGGGATGTACTTGGCAACGGTGCTGCTTACGTCGACCTGTTCGAATCGGACGGGCTTTTTGGATGCATAAATCTCGTCAAGCATTGGGCTGGCTCCTGATTTCATCGTGTCTTCCTGTGTCGAAGCGGTGCGTGCGGTATCTGTATTGGCGCAGGACGAAAGCGGGAGCGCAAGCCAGGTAAGTGCGAGCGTTGCAGCCCAACTGTTTAGCATGATGCGTGGCATGGCGACTCCTGATGCAACTAATCACTAGAATAAAATGCCCGAGAGGTCTTGGGCTTTCCCTAGGTAGGCTAGGACATCAACCTTCCTTAAAAACGGACGAGCCTAGCGTACTACACGCTCTTTGCCTTTGACGCATGGGTGAGCTGGGTCGTTAGGGTTAACTTGGAAAGAGCGCAATCTTGGCGCATCCAAATGTGTGGATTGGACATTCCTGTAATCCATATCTCGTCAAATAGGTGGCCAAACTTCGGTGGCACGACTAGAAATGGTAAGCCCCCAAATGCTCCATATAGTCGTTCGTCTCGACCGATGCCTGAAGTGAACAGTGGAAGTCGCCGCGTTTGCTTCCTAATTCCCAACTCCATCACGCAACGAAGTTGTTGAGACGATTTGCCGGGTTCGCTGCGTGCCGGTCTCCAAAGATTGACATGCCAGGGGCGCAGCCAGCTGGGTGCGGTAGATGTGGTGCTTCCCACGCATACGCTAGAGTTCATCGAACGCAATCGATCATCTGCCGCTTGGCGTTATGCACAGGTGCCGTTGCGAATATTCATTCAAGGGGCAAGTGGCGGCAGCGCTAACAGTCGCTGCCGAGGCCTTGCATCACACACCAAGGAGTGATCGAAATGAAAAGTAAATCCAGCTATCGCTGTGCGCTTGCGACAGGTGGCCTCACACTGGCCGTGGCCGCATTGTGCATGGACGCTGCCGTTGCAGCACCAGTCACCGGGACGGACAAGGTCACCTTGACCCATGTCTTCGCCACGCTGCAGAGCGGGCAGGAAGACAAGAAGCCGGAAGACATTGCCGCATGTCGCAAGCAGGTTGCGGCGCCGAGTTCCAAATATCTGGGGATGGTGGTCACCACCACGTATTCCATCGATGCGCAGTCCCTGATCATGACCGCCTCGTCGTCGCTTCCCTCACCCGTCGTGACACAGCCGCTGATGCTGACGGTGCCGCTGTCCCCGTTGGGGTTGTCTGGCGAATATGCCTTCGGCGCGTTTCGCCCGAGCGCGTTGCCCAGTACCTATGTGCTGTTTTCGACCGGGCTGAATTTCAAGGGCCCCAAGTCATCGGTGCTCGTCCTCAACAGCGACAAACCCTATAACTGCCTGGTCACCAGCGATCCGGCGCCGTTCAATGGAAAACTGGGCACCCAGCTGGGCAAAGACCAGGGGCGCTGATCTGCGCGACGTGCGAATTGCCGCCGAACGCGCTGACTAAGGGCAGCTAACAACCCTACCGTGCTCACCGCCAGGCGGGCGCGGCCGGTGCTCGGAAGCGGCATGTACCACCCATACATGCCGGTTCTGAGCGCGCCGTCCACACCCACCTGACGACTGCTCGCTACGTTTTATTAGCCGCTCTAAATGGTCGGCGCGTTCGGTTGCGGTCGATGGGCAACGCGACAGCGGTTTTTAGTGAGCGTTTCTGGAGCACAGCGGGATTGCCTGCCGACATGTGCGGCAGACACAGATCCACGCTTACCGATCCACGCTTACCGATACGGCCCCGGCCCGCGCCAGACCGGCTCGCCCTGGCGGTAGACCTCCATCATGTTGATGACCTCGCGGGCGTCGCCGATGTTCTTCAATTCCGGCGAATCCGGTGGCAGCAGGCGGCATTTGCTGGAGCCGCGTTTGAGCGCGACATCCAGCGGGCAGACCATGCGTTGCTGGGTGCCGGGCAGAATGATGGCGATCTCCTGCATGCCCTGTTCCTTCCACGCGCGCAGCTGGGTTTCGCTGCGCACGTCGTAATAGACCTGGAAGCCGCCGATATCCATGCTGGGCTGGGCATTGCTGCGGTCGCGGCGGCGGCCTTCGCTGATGGTGGGCGTGTTGGCGCTGCCGTCTTCGGCGGCATCGGCCGGTTCGTCGAGCATGCCCGGTGGGCGGCCGGTCCAGGTTTCGGGGCGGCGCTGCGGCGGCGATGACGGTTCGGCCGGCGGTTGCGGCGGGGTGGGGCGCTGCACCGGTTGTGCACGGCGCTGCTCGGCCAGGCTGCCGCGGCGGGTATTGCCTTGCGGCGGCACCGGGTTTTTGGCGTTCTGGACCAGCGTGGATTGCAGCGGCGAGGCGGCCGGCGGCGGCTGTACCGGCGCAGGGGTCTGCGAGGGCGGTGTGGGCGTCGGGGAGGGCGTGGGTTGCTGCGGCTGATCGGTGTCGCCGACAAAATCCACCTTGGTGCGGCCACCGCTGGCTGAGCCTTGCGGCGGGGTCATGCTGGGGGTGGAGGCGGACAGCAGGATCAGCAGCATCAGCACATGCAGCAGCGCGCTGATCAGCGCAGCGACCCACGGCTCGATGCGTTCGATCAGCGGTTCGCTGCGGGGCAGCCAGTCGCTGGGGTCCAGATGGACGTGCAGCAGTTGCAGCGCGTCGTCGCGCACGCGGTAAACCAGCACGTAGGGCGTGTGCTTGACCACCCACTCGCGGGTACCGGGCACGCGGCCGGCGTGGCCACGCCCGGGCTGCTCGGCCAGGGTGCGGGTGGCCTCCAGCACATGCCGCGCCATCGCCGCGGCAATGGTCGGGTTGAGCGCGTGGTAGTGATCCTGGGCGTGGGCGAGCTGCTTGGCGGCCGGGACGGTCCAGTCACGCCGCAACATCAACGCCCCATCTGGCGAACAGTGCGGTGACCTGGGCCGGTGCGGTGATGGCGCCCTGGTCGGCTGCGGCAATCCCGTCCAGCACGGCGGCCTGGAAGCTGGCCGCCTCCACGACGCGCACCACGTCCTGCCAGCCTGCCGTGTCGGGCAGCGTATCGATCAGCGTCTGGGCGTGGTGCTTGATGGCGGACATGGCACTGCGGTGGGGGAGTACTGCCGGCAAGTCTACCGCCGCGGCCTTGATCCGCGTGTGGCAATGGCTGGCGTGCGCGTGTGCGGCGTTCACCGGAGGCAATGGCACCGGCGATCGGGAGAGCGAGGCACCCAGGAGCCGGCCGCCGTGAAATACGCCGCCGGCCGCAGAAAGTGACACTTGGCACCTTGTTCGCGGTGCCGGCGGGTTTCATCCTGCAGCCGTAACTGCACCCACACAGGATTGGTCATGCCCGCTGCTGCCATCGCACCGTTTACCCCGTACCTGTCGATGGCGGCCATCGCCTTCATTTACTACCGGCGCATCCGCCGCAGCTTCGGTCGCCAGCAGTGGAAGCCGGTGGGCACTGCGGTGCGTGCGGCCGTGCTGGTCATCGCCGCCGCCGCACTGGCGTTTGCGGTCTACGGATTACCGCAGGTGCGGCTGGGCGTTGCGCTGGGAACGGCGGCCGGCATCGGGCTGGGCGCAGTGTCGCTGCGTTACACGCATGCCGAATGGGTGGACGGCCACGGCTGGTACACGCCCAATCCATGGATCGGCGGCGCGTTGATGCTGGTGCTGCTGGGCCGATTGGCCTGGCGCTGGGGCGCCGGTGCTTTCAGCGAGGGTGCGGCCGCTGCCGGGTCGCAGGCCAGCCCGCTGACCCTGGGCATTGCCGCCGCACTGGTGCTGTATTCGCTGGTGCACGTGGGCGGGGTGTGGTGGCGCCTGCGTCAGCTGCGGTTGCAGGCAGCGGCTTCCGCAGTGGTGTGAGCGGGTGCGGTGCGGCGTCGGTGACGCTGCATCACACCTGCGAACGGAACGGGAACACCAGCTTTTCGCCCAGCTTCTGCCGCAGCGGCCGCGCCCGCCAGCGTTCCAGCGTGTACTGCTCGGCGCGTTGCAGGTCGCGATCGAATACCTCGGTCATGCGCGCGGCCAGCGTAGCGTCGTAGACATTCAGGCTGGCCTCGTCGTTGAGGCGGAACGAGCGGATGTCGAAGTTGGTCGAGCCCACCGACACCAGCAAGGTATCGATGATCAGCAGTTTGGTGTGCAGCATGGTGGGCCGGTACTCGTGGATCTCGATGCCGGCCTGCAGCAGCGGCTCCCAGCTGGCCTTGGACGCCAGCCGCACCGACACCGCATCGATATGTTTGCCCGGCAGCAGCACGCGGATCCTGACGCCACGGCTGCGTGCCTCCAGCAGCGAGCGGGTGATCAGCGCATCCGGCACGAAGTACGCCGCGGCCAGATCGATGGACGTGCGTGCCGCGGCAATGGCGATCAGATACATCAGGTGCATGCTCTCGCTGCCGCCGGCCGGCGAGGCCACGAACAGCTGCGCATCGCTGTCGCCGGCTGGCGCCAGCTGCGGGTAATACTCGGCGCCGTTGAGCACGCGGCCGGTGGTCTTGATCCAGTTGTCGTTGAAGGCGGCCTGCACCTGCGCCACCACCGGGCCTTCGATGCGGTAATGCGAGTCGCGCCAATGCTCCGGGTCCTGCGCATCGCCCATCCATTGATCGGCCACGCCCACACCGCCGGTAAAGCCGATGCGGCCATCGATCACCAGCAACTTGCGATGGGTGCGGTTGTTGACGCGGTGCAGGTTGTACCAGGTGAGGGGACGGTAACGGTGCACTTCCACGCCGGCATCGGTCATCTCTTCGACCAGCGACGGGTCCATCTTCAAACTGCCGCCCCAATCGATGGTGACGCGCACCTTGACGCCGGCGCGCGCGCGCTCGGACAGCGCCTCGCTGAACTCGCGGCCGATCTCGCCCGACCAGTAGATGTAGGTTTCGAAGGTGATGGTGTGCTGCGCTGCGCGGATGGCGGCCAGCATCGCCGGAAAGATCTCGTGGCCGTTCTGCAGCACCTCGATCTTGTTGCCGGGCAGGATCGCTGGCCCCAGCAACACCGACATCTCGCGTTTGAACTGCGGGTCCGAAACGTCGTAGCAATGGCTCGGAATATGCTCGAGCTTCTTCTCAGGTGTGGCGAAGTTGAGCAGCAGCAGCCCCACCAGCAAGGTGATGACGACGGTGGCCACGATGATCCATGTCATGCATCCAACTCCGATTCCCCTGCCACTGCGGCCACAAGCGGCCGGCATTCTGCCAAGGCGCGCGGCATGGGGGTTGTGAAGGCAGGCGCGTGCGCGGCGCTGCGAGGCACTGCCGTGGTGCCGTGCCACATGCCGCTGCGCTCAGCGGCAGTTGCCGGCCTGCGCGCGTCAGCTCGCCTGGGTCAGAAACGCCATCGGTACCGCGTCGATGAGCCACACGCCATTGTCGGCTTCAAAAAACCGCAGGCCCTGGTCATGCATTTGTCCGGCCTGGACGATCAGTAAGACCGGCGTGCCATAGCGGGCGCCCACGTGCATGGCGGTCTGCGGATCGGCGGACAGATGCACATGGTGGCGTTGGCCTGGGCGCAGGCCTTCGCGCAGGATCGCGTCGAGAAACCGCGTTGCGGTGCCGTGGTATAGCAGCGTCGGCGGTGTCTTTGCCACGTGCGCAAGCGCCACGCTCGCCGTCGAATGACCCTGCACTGCACGGATGCGCAGGGCGTCGGCAGATAGCGCAAAGCGCTGCTTGTCGCTGCTGGAGACCACCGTGCCGATCAGCTCCGCATCCAGCGCCGTGCCGTGGGCATTGGCTGCCGCAATCAACGCGTCGATGTCTGCCCAGCCGTCGCGATCCAGCGTCAGCCCGATGGATTCCGGTGCATGCCGCAAGACGTAGCTGAGAAATTTACTGGTCTCGGTGTGATGCTTGCTCATGGTGATTGCGCTGGACGATCCGTGTGCCCTGGACGCTTGAGTTTACAGGTGGGGATAGAGGCGGCTGCCTGAGCGCCGGGCAGGTGCGTCTGGTGCGGCGGTTATGCAGTGCGTCCGTTTCCCGTGCGGCGTCCGCGCGTCTTCTGGCCAGTCGCTGCGTGTCATGGGGTGCTCGCCGCTTTGCGACGAAGCTGCAGACGCATCGATTGCGAGCTACAGCTTGCACCGCCATCTATCTGCGTCGCAGTGTGGGCGATCGGCCTCTACAGGCGCCCGCAACGCGCGCACTGCGCGGCAGCGAACGCGATCCCATGCAGTGCTATCGTCCGCGCCATGGTCAAGCCAGCCGACACCATCCGCTTCAAGGCGGCGCTGCTGCAACCGGCAGCGCCGGCCGATGCCACATGGCTGTTTCTGCAGCTGCCCGCGACGGCAAGCAACAAGCTGCCGTCGCGCAGCATGGTGACCATTGCGGGCACGTTTGCCGGGCATCCAGTGCAGGCGACGTTGCAGCCAGACGGGCAGGGTGGGCATTGGCTCAAGGTGGATCGCGCGCTGCAGCGTGCTGCCGGGGTTGCCGCTGGCGAGACGGTGGCGCTGGACATCGCGCCGGTTGCCGAAGAACCCGAGCCGGTGCTGCCGGACGATCTGCATGCCGCGCTGGCCGCGCACCCAAACGCGCGGGCCACCTGGGACGTCATCACCGCCGTGGCGCGGCGCGACTGGATCTTCTGGGTCACCTCGGGCAAGAAGGCCGACACGCGGATCAAGCGCATTGCCACTGCCTGCGACATGCTCGCCTCCGGCAAGCGGCGTGCGTGCTGTTTCGACCGGTCGGGGATGTACGGCACATCGCTTGCGGCGCCAACGCCCAAAGCGGGCTTAAGCGGGCGCGCGGCAGCCGGATCTGCGGGTGTATATGCGCCGAAATGCTTACATGCGTCACACAAGTGCGCACCTATACTCCCAGGCTGCCCCACCGAAGAGGTTCTGACCGCATGAGCGCACCCCCATCGTCTCCGATCGCCGCCGGTTCTGGCGCAGCACCCGGTAGCCTTCGCCGCTCGGTGTCCAATACGCTCAAGGGATCGGCCGGCAATCTGGTCGAGTGGTACGACGTCTACGTCTACTCGGTATTTGCCACCTATTTCGAATCGCAGTTCTTTTCCAAGGAAGACAAGAACGCCACGATGTTCGTGTGGGCGATCTTTGCGATGACGTTTTTGATGCGGCCGATCGGTGCGTGGTACTTCGGTCGCTTTGCCGACCGCTACGGCCGGCGGTTGGCGTTGACGATCTCGGTGTCGATGATGGCGCTGTGCTCGTTCGTGATCGCGGTAACGCCGACGGTGGCCACTATTGGTATTGCCGCGCCGATCATCCTGCTGCTGGCGCGCCTGGTGCAGGGCTTTGCGACCGGTGGCGAATACGGCACCAGCGCGACCTACATGTCCGAGGCGGCGATTCCAGGCCGGCGCGGGTTCTTGTCGTCGTTCCATTACGTCACCCTGGTGGGCGGGCACGTGCTGGCGCAGACCACCTTGCTGGTGATGCTGCACTTCTTCGATGCCTCGCAGGTGTCCGAATGGGGCTGGCGTGTGGCGTTCGGCCTGGGCGGTATCGGTGCGCTGGTGGTGTTCTGGTTGCGTCAGACCATGGACGAATCGCTGAGCTCTGAATCCATCGCCGATTCGCGTACCGGCAAGGCCAAGGCGTCCGGCTCGATGCGCGAGCTGTTCGTCAATCAGTGGCGTCCGCTGTTGCTGTGCTTCTTGATCACTGCCGGCGGCACCATCGCGTTCTACACCTATTCGGTGACCGGACCGAAGATGATCCAGACCGCATTCGCCGGTGGCGATGTGATGGCCGGCACCATCATCAACCTGGTTGCGCTGACGGTGCTGATGCTGATGCAGCCGGTGGGCGGTTGGCTGTCGGATATCGTGGGGCGCAAGACCTTGCTGGTGTTCTTCGGCATCGGCGGCGTGCTGTACACCTGGTTCCTGGTGACCGAGCTACCCAAGCAGACCGACTGGTTGACCGCATTTGCGATCCTGACCGTGGGCTTTGTGATCCTGACCGGCTACACCTCGATCAATGCGGTGGTGAAGGCGGAATTGTTCCCCACCCATGTGCGCGCGCTGGGCGTTGGCCTGGGCTATGCGCTGGCGAACTCCGCGTTTGGTGGCACCGCGCCGCTGTTGTATCAGGCCTCGTTGAAGACCGGTCACGTGAGCGAGTTTGTGATCTACGCAACCGCGGTAATTGCGGTGTCGTTGGTGGTGTACATGTTCTTCCTGACCAACAAGGGCAGCAACTGGCTGGATGACGAAGCGGCGATGCGTGAGCGCAAACGCTGAGGTGTTGATGCAACCGCAAGCTTGATAGCTAGCTCCCTTCTCCCTTCGGGAGAAGGTGCCCGAAGGGCGGATGAGGGGCGCCTCAGGCGACTAGCATGCCAGCCATGGTGAACGCGTCGCCACGCGTCGCCAAGGTGAAGCATCGATATTGCGGTCGTGCATTGGGACACCCCAACCCCAACCCGCGCCCCGGCCCGCGCCAGCAGCGCGGGCGCTCCAAGGCACGCGCGCCAGTGGCGCGCAGGCAGTGCCTTATCGCCCCACAGGGAGAGGGGCTAAATCAGGCTTCTGGTGTCTGGCATTTGCGTCCTTCTGTGCCATCTCGGCAAACACGCTGTAACGCAGCCCGATCAAGCCCAGCAGCGCATCATCGCGATGCGCCCCCGCCGGCACCTTGCCCACGCGCGCCAGCGAGGCATCCAGCCGCGCACGCAAGGCATCCGGTGCAGGCAATGGGCGCTTGTGCGCGATCTGTTGCCGGTAGTGCGCAGCGACGTCGGCCAGGATGGTGTCCACCGCGTCCACGCTCGATGGCGGCAAGCCGTGCCGTGCGCTGCGCAGCTGCAGGATGTTCAAACCCACGCGGACTTCGCTGAGCATATCCATTGATGCCAGGTCGCTGCCTTCCGGCGCCAAGGCCAACCTGGGCGCGAGCAAGCCGAGCAGATCCAGCATGCGCGCGGCGAACTGGTGGCGGTCCTGCGCGCCATGGCCATCGGCGGCGTCGGCCAGCGTGCGCCAGCCCTGGCGGACCAGGCGACGCGCACTCCATTCGGCGCCGACCGAGCGGAACACCTTTGTGAGCACCACCGCGAATCCGATCCCCAGCACCATCGCCACGGCGGCGTTGACGAAGCTTTGGATGTTGGCGTTGTAGGTGTTCTGCAGGCTGAGCAGGGCGGTGAGATTCACCACCAGCGGCAGTGCGATCAACATGCTCTTGGGCCGATGCAGCAACGCACCGATGGGCAGAAACACCGCCGCCAACAGCAGCACCAACATCGGGAAGTCGTGGATCGCAGGGAAGATACCGAACAGGTAAATACCTGCGACCACGCTGGCGACCACCGCCCAGGTCAGAAACGACACCATGCTGGGTGCGGGGTCGTCCTGCGCGGCAAAGAACGCGGCTGTGACCGCAGCCATCATCGCGCCGTTGCCGCCGCCCTCCCAACCGATGCCGATCCACAACACGCAGTACGCCAGCAGCGCAAAGCCAGCACTGAGCGCGGAAAACGCCGCCATGCCGAAGTCGATGTGGCGTGCGCTGCTGGCAGGGACGCCTGCATCGGCGGTTGGGGGCCGCGATATGCCCAGGCGTTGCAGCAGCGAGGGTCGCAGGCGCGAACGCACACCGGCATCGCCTTGCACAGCGTCCATCGATTCGGCTGTTGCAGGCTGTCTTGCCGCCGGCGGCGCGGTGCCCCGCACCAACGCCTGCTCCAGCGCGCGGCAGTCTTGCCAGAGGTCGAGCAATTCTTCCAGGCGCAGCAGCAAGCTGGCCAGCAGCAGATGCTCGATGTCCTGATCGACCACCGGGCGCAGCGCGGCGATGCGTGCGCGCAACGCGTCGACATCGGCATCGCTGCCTGCGTCCTCGCGCTGATCCACCCAACCGGCGACGTCATCCAACAGCGCCTTGAGTGCGGGCGGCTGTGCAGACCCATCGCGCTGCAATGCATCCAGCCGATCGGCCATCGACGACAGCACCGGCAGCAGCATCAGCATGCGCGCGCGCAGTTGCTCCATGGCCGGCGCCGCACTGGCATGCCGCGGGTCGTCGTGACGGACGAAGGCGATCAAGGCCTCGAACTGCACCAGGTCTGCCGCCAGCCGGTTACGCGGCGTGTGCGAGGGGCCACGCTGCAGCACTTGCCGGCACCATTGCGCAGCGTCCTGCATCCAGTTGCCGATGCGTGCAGTGAGCATTGGCCGCACCGAAGCGGGGAACACCAGCGAGGCGAACAGCACCGCCATCACCGTGCCCAATACGATCTCTTCGCTGCGCGCCACCACGGTGTCGAAGATGCCTTCCGGCGCAGTCACCGCAGGAAAGCCGATAAACGCGGTGGTGTAGCCGGCCAGCAAAAACGCATAGCCGCGCGGGCCGCGATTGAGCAGCGCCAGAAACAGGCAGGCCGACAACCACAACGCCATCGCCGCGCTCAGCAGCAGCGGCGTTTCGACCAGATTCGGCAGCATCACCAAGGTGGCCGCGCCGGCCAGCACGGTGCCGAGCACGCGGTACACGCCCTTGGCGCGGGTGGGGCCGAGCAGCGGTTGCGAGACGATATAGACGGTGGCCATCGCCCAGTACGGCCGCGACAGATTGCCGGCCAGCGCCACGTACAACGCGGCGATCGAGGCGGCAAAGGTCTTGACCGAAAACAGCCAGGCCTGGCGATCGCGCAGCAGTGCGTTCATGGCGTGGCAGTGGCAGCGGTGGCGTCGCTACGGGCGTCGGTATTCCAACCGCCGCCCAGCGCCAGAAACAGCTGGAGTTGATCCTGCGACACCTGCGCCTGCGCAGTGGCCAGGGTCATGTCGGCAGTTGCCAGGGTGCGCTCGGCATCCAGGCTGGACAGATACGGGGTGCGCCCGCCTTGATACAGCCGGCGGTTTTGCGCCGACGCCAGTTCGGCCTGTTGCTGCGCCTGTTCCAGCAGGTGCAGGCGATCCAGATCCTGCGCATAGCGCGAGAGTGTGGTCTGCACCTCGCGCAGCGCCTGCAGCACGGTGTTGTCGAACTGCGCCAGCGCGGCATCGGCGCCGGCTTCGGTGGCGCGCACGCGCGCACGCGCACCGCTGGACGGCAGCGTCCAGGAAATCAGCGGGCCGAACGACCAGGCATGCGTGGCCGGCTCACCGAAGTCCTCCAGCAGGCCGGTGGCGCCGATCGAACCGCCCAGGCGGATATCCGGATACAGCTCGGCGGTGGCCACGCCGATACGCGCGGTGGCCGCGGCCAACCGCCGCTCGGCCTGGCGCACGTCCGGGCGACGGGCGAGCAAGCTGCGGCCATCGCCAATCGGAATGGGTTGCTGCAAGGCCGGCGCATGCGCGCAGCGGTCGACACCGGCAGGCACTTCGCCAGGCGTCTTGCCTAGCAATGCCGCCAGTTGATAGCCGGCTGCCTGGCGGCGCGCGCGCAGCGGTGGCAGGGCGGCTTGCAGCATCGCCACCTGCGCGGTGGCGCGGGCCAGATCCGGTGGGGTGCCGCGTCCGGCGGCGATCAGGCGTTGGGTGATCTCGCGGCTGCGCTGCTGCAATTGCAGCGAATGCTCGGCCACGTGCAGTTCGTGGTTGGCGTGGCAGATCTCCACATAACTGCCGGCGACCTGCGCGGCCACGTTGACACGGGCCAGATCGATCGCGGCCTGCGCCACCTGCGTATCGGCGTGCGCAGCCTCGGCGCCGCGTTGCAGCTTGCCGAACAGGTCGAACTGGTACGACACGCCAAACTTGCCATCGGCCAGGTTGAACACCGGCAGCTTTTCTTCCTGCAGGAAGGCTTCGGCCGACACCTGCGCGCGGCTGACGCCGGCTTCCACCTCGTAATCGAAGCCGCCGGCATCCATGGCCTGTTCGTACACCGCTGCGGCACGGCGCAGGTTGGCGCTGGCCACCTTCAACGCGACGTTGTCGCGCAGCGCCTGTTCGACCAGGCCATCGAGCATCGGGTCCTGATATAGCGCCCACCAGCGTGCCGGCAGCGGCGCGCCGGGCTGCACCTGGTCGTTGCCGGTGTCCAGAAACGCGGCGTTGGCGGCCGGCCGCTGGTAGGCGGACTGGTCGGGCAGCGCGTAATTGGGGCCGACCGTGCTGCACGCCGCCAGCAACGTGACGGCTGCGCTCAGAGCGAGCAGACGCAGGCGCTTCATGGCGCGGCCTTTGCCTGCACATGCGCAGGCGCCCCAGCAGACGGCGCCGGTGCGGCATCGGGCAGGATCGTCACCGTGGCGGTGCGCCCGGCAATCAGCTGCACGTGCGTAGGCACCTGATCCAGCGCAATGCGCACCGGGATGCGCTGCGCCAGCCGCACCCAATCGAACGCCGGGGTGACATTGGGCAGCGCGCCGGCGCTACCGCTGCGGTAGCGGTCTTCGATGCCGGCAGCGATGCTCTGCACATGTCCGTGCAGGGTCACTGGCTCGCCCATCAGGCGCACGTCCACGCGCTGGCCGGCATGCACGCCATGCAGGCGGGTTTCTTCGAAATAGCCATCGACGCGGAACGAGCCGGTATCCAGCACCGCCACCACCGGACGCCCGGCGCTGACGTAATCGCCCACTCGCACGGTGCGGTCGCTGACATGGCCATCGGCCGGGCTGCGCACTTGCGTGCGGTCCAGATTGAGCTGGGCCAGGTCCACCGCCGACTGCGCGGTGGCCACGGCAGCCTGCGCCTTTTGCACGTTCGAGCGGCGCACCTCGGCATCTTCGGCCGCCACCAGGTCCTGCAGGCTGCGGTCGCGCGCAATCTCGCGGCGCAACTGGCTCAGCGTGGCCTGGCGCTCGGCCAGCGCGGCTTGCGCCTGTTCCAGCGCAATCGCATAGCGCGCGCGGTCCACCACAAACAGCAGCTGGCCGCGCTTGACCGCCTGGTTGTCGTCCACCGCCACCGATTCCACCAGCCCGGACACATCCGGCGCCACCTGCACCACATCGGCGCCCACGTGCGCATCGCGCGTCCACGGCGCGTCCATGTAGTACCGCCACAACTGCTGCAGCACCAGCGCGGCCACCACCACCATTGCCAGGGTCAGCAGCGCCGGCCCCGCGGTCTTGATCAACTTTTTCACGATTGCATCCAACGGGTAAGGAAAAACAGGCCGCCCAACAGCGCGATGTACAGCGCCAGGTTGAACAGCGCCGGGTGCCAGACATGGCGATACGCACCGGCGCGGGTCAGCAGCGCGCCGATGGCGCTGTTGAGCAGGTAGGCCAGCGTCATCAACGCCAGCAAGGTGGGAACGAACACACCGTAAAGACTGAATTCGCCGTACATCGGGCACATCCTGGGAAAGGGAAACAACCACGCCCGGCGCAGCGCAGCACGCGCGCGAGGGCCTGAGGAACGTCACAACCGGCGTCGCAGGACGACGCCTGACAGCTGACTCAGTCGGGCTGACTCAGCCGCGCATGCGCCTGCGCGATCTGCTCCCACAGCGTCAGCACCGTCTGCACCTGCGCTTCGCTGAGCGCGCCGAAGACCTCGGCGCGCAGCGCATCCAGGCGGATCTCGATGCGCCCGACCAGCGCATGGCCTGCGTCGGTGAGCCACAGCTGGTTGGCGCGGCGGTCGCTGCTGTCTGCCTCGCGGCGCAGCAGCGCCTGTGTGCAGAGCTTGTCGAGCAGGCGCACCAGCGAGGGGCCTTCCATGCCCAGCTGCTGTGCCAACGCCACCTGCCGGATACCGCCGCCGGAGCGTCCGATCATCAGCAGCGGGCCGGTGCAGGCGCTGGACAGGCCGAATTCGGCAAAGGCCTGGTCGGCCAGCCGCTGCCACTGGCGGGCGGCGACCAACAGGCCGGAGCTGAGCTGGGCGCGGGGAGAGAGGGTGCTAAGCGTCATAATAGTTAGGATGCTATCAATTCAACAATGAATCAATAGTCACTGAACCCGGCCCAGCGGCCACAACCGCCACTGGGGCCGCCGGCCCGTCCTCGGGTACCATGCTCGCCCCCTTTGGGTGCACCTGCGCATGAGCCAGTCCGACCAGCCCGATTCCTCCGTTACCCAGGCCCAAGCCGAAGATGCCGTACGCACCCTGCTGCGCTGGGCCGGCGAAGATCCGGCCCGCGAAGGCCTGTTGGATACCCCGCGCCGTGTCGCCGAAGCCTATGGCGACTGGTTCAGCGGCTACCGCGAAGAACCGCGCGAATACCTGGAGCGCACCTTCGAGGAAGTCGCCGGCTACGACGAACTGATCGTGCTGCGCGACATTTCCTACGAAAGCCATTGCGAGCACCACATGGCGCCGATCATCGGCAAGGTGCACGTCGGCTACCTGCCCAGCGGCAAGGTGGTGGGCATCAGCAAGCTGGCCCGCGTGGTGGAAAGCTACGCGCGCCGCTTCCAGGTGCAGGAAAAAATGACCGCGCAGATCGCCCAGTGCATCCAGGACGTGCTGCAACCGCGCGGCGTCGGCGTGGTGGTCGAAGGCTCGCACGAGTGCATGACCACCCGCGGCATCCACAAGCGCGGCGTCAGCATGGTGACCTCCAAGATGCTGGGCAGCTTCCGCGAAGACGCGCGCACCCGCGCCGAATTCCTGCAGTTCCTCGAAGTAGGCGGCAAGCGTTGAGGCAGCCCCTGCAGTCGCCATGAAGCACCAGGCACGGATTGCCGGCTACCGCCAGTTGCGCGACCAGCCGGCGTGGAAATTGCTCGCCGCCGATCACGCCCCGGAGCTGATCGGCCTGCTGCAGACCCTGTTGCTGGACGGCGAGCGCCGGCTGCCGTCGGCGGTGCTGCATGCGCGCCTGCAGCGTCAGCTGGATGCGCTGCGCGGCGATGAACTCTCGCGCGAGTTGCCGCGCACCGCGCAGGCGTATCTGGCGCATTGGCTCTCGCAGGGTTGGCTGGAACGGCGCCTGCCCGAAGGCGCGGCCGAAGAGGACTACGAACTCTCGCGTGCGGCCACCCAGGCCATCCGCTTCATCGCGAGCCTGCGCGAGAGCGGCAGCAGCGCCACCGAAAGCCGGTTGTCGCTGGTGATCGAGCAACTGGTGCAACTGGCCGGCCAGACCGAGGCCGACCCGGCCACGCGCCTGGCTGCGCTGCGCGAAGAACGCGACCGTATCGATGCCGAGATCGAGCGCGTAGCGGCCGGCCGGGTTGCGGCACTGGACGGTAAGCGCGCGCTGGAGCGCACCCGCGACCTGATCCATCTGGCCGACGAACTGGCCGAAGACTTCCACCGCGTGCGCGATGACTTCGAGCAGCTCAACCGCCAGTTCCGCGAGCGCATCATCGATGACGAAGGCGCGCGCGGCGATGTGCTGGAGCAGTTGTTCAGCGGCGTGGACGTGATTGCCGACAGCGAGGCCGGGCGCACCTTCGAGGCGTTCTGGAGCCTGCTCAACGACACCCAGCAGAGCAGCCAGCTGGACAACGCGCTGGACGCGCTGCTCGCACGCGGCTTCGCACGCAAACTGGACCGCCGCGAACGCGCCTTCCTGCGTGGGCTCACCGGCACGCTGCTGGAGCGCGGCGGCGAGGTGCACACGGTGATGCAGCACTTCGCGCGTAGCCTGCGCGGGTTCGTGCAGAGCCGCGGCTATCTGGAACAGCGCCGCCTCAATCAATTGCTCAAGCAGGCGCAGGGCGAAGCCCTGCAGCTGCGCGACAGCCTGCACGCCACCGCCGCCACCGGCTACACACAGGCGCTGAGCGCCAGCCGCCTGCGCTCGCTGTCGCAGTGGCGGCTGCACGATCCACGGCTCACCCAGGTCGATGGCCGCGTGTATGCCGCCGACGCGGCAGAGATCTCGCTGGACAGCGTGGGCGACCTGGTCGCGCAATCGGAGATCGATCTGCGCACCCTGCGCAACGATCTGTACGTGCTGCTTGGGCAACAGCCGCGGCTCACCATTGGCGATGCCTTGCAGCAACGCCCGGCCGCGCAGGGGCTTGGCAGCGTGATTGGCTATCTGTCGCTGGGCACGCGCCATGGCGTGGTGATCGACGGTCACATGGAAATGGTGCAATGGGAAGGCGGCGACGGCATCTTGCGGCGCGCGCGCATTCCCTTGGTGTGGTTTACCCGGGAGAAACGCAATGAACTGGTCTGAGCAGGCCCCGCTGGATGCGGACGACGACAACGACGACGCCCGCGATGCCGCATTGACGCTGCCGGCGAGCGATGCCGCCAACGCCGCGCCCGGTGGCGCACTGTTCCTGGGCGACACCGGCACGCTGCCGTTCGATGCACGCCGTGCGCTGTGTCAGCTGTTGGCTGGTCCCAGCATCGATGCGCAACGGCACGGCAGTTTGTGGCCGGCGCTGCTGCGCAACGAAGCGGCAGTGCGCCAGGTGTTGTGCGAGCTCTTTCTGCAGCTGGTGCTGGACCGCGAAGGCGGGGTGGCGTTCACCCGTCAGGCCGACACCGCCGAACTGGAATCGCCCAGCTTGCTGCGCAGCGCGCCGCTGACCTTCATCGAGTCGGTGCTGCTGCTGTTCCTGCGCCAGCAACTGGCCGAGGCCGATACGCGCGGCGAACGCGCGGTGGTGGACGAGACGCAGCTGGTGGAGGCGTTGTCGGTGTACGAAAAGAACGTGTCCACCGACAAGGCCGGGTTCACGCGGCGGGTGATGACGGCGATCGGCAAGATGCGCGACAACCAGTTGCTGTCGCGGTTGCGCGGCAGCGAGGAGCGTTACGAGGTGTCGCCGGTGTTGAAGCTGTTGTTCTCGGCGGAGGATGTGCAGGCGTTGGTGGTGGCGTATCGGGAGTTGCGAGAGGGAGAGGTTGCGTTGGAGTGATGCCGTTTGCACCTGGGACGCCATCTCCCTTCTCCCTCCGGGAGAAGGTGCCCGAAGGGCGGATGAGGGTGCGGTGTCAGGCGGTGTGTGGTGCTGTGCGGATTGTTTCTGCACTTGGGATGGCATCTCCCTTCTCCCTTCGGGAGAAGGTGCCCGAAGGGCGGATGAGGGTGCGGTGTCAGGTGGTGTGTGGTGTTGTGCGGGTTGATTGATGTTTGGCTGTGAGCGGGTAGGGCAAGAGCTTTCACGCCCTTGCGGGCGCGAGTCACTTTTTCTTTGCTTGTGCAAAGAAAAAGTAACCAAAAAGAAAGCACACCCCGTCCTCGCGCCCTCCGCGCCAAGGCGCTGCGGGTGCGCAAGTCCGGCAGAAATTTTTGTAAGGGACATCCGTGTCCCTTACAAAAACGTCGCGCATCCATGCGCGCCGCCCTGCGGGTTGTATCTGCCGGCCTTGCCGCTGCGGTATGGGGCCCCGAAATGCAAACTGCGCAAGCAACAGCAACAGCAACAGCAACAACAGCAACAACAGCAACAACAACAACAACAGCAACAGCAACAACAACAGCAACAACAGCAACAGCAACAGCAACAACAGCAACAACAGCAACAGCAACAACAGTAACAGCAACAGCAACAAGTGGGGCCTGTACCAGCAACACAATGCTGAAAGCAGCAAAGCAGCAAAGCAGCAAAGCAGCAAAGCAGCAAAGCAGCAAAGCAGCAAAGCAGCAAAGCAGCAAAGCAGCAAGGCAGCAAGGCAGCAAGGCAGCAAGGCAGTCACGAAAAAACGAAGAAACGAAGAAGGAGCAATGGGCGCGCGATCGGCCGATGTTGAAAGGTGAGTCGCGCAGGTGTTCGACAATCCGCAGCGGTTGTCGCGCTCGTCCGGCTTTCACCGCAATTGGTTCAAGCACCACGCTGTTGTAGGAGCGACCTTGGTCGCGAAGCCGTCCCCTTGCCCCATCCGTATTCCTGCCTAACTCCTACCCACCCGCATCCCGCACCACCGCCCCACAAAAATGCGTCACCGTTCGTAATGGTCTGTCCTTGTTGTCCCTGTCGTTCTGTTTTGGTGAGTGAGCAATGAATTCCCAGTCCAACCTGTCGCCGGCGTCGCCGGGTGCTTCCTTGTTTGCCGAGACGCTGGCCGAGCAGCGTGCGCAGCAGTTCCGCATGCGGCGCTTGCAGGTGCACAACTGGGGCACGTTCAACGGGTTGACCGAGGTGCCGATCGCCGAGAAGGGTTTTCTGTTCGTCGGGCGCTCGGGTTCGGGCAAGTCCACCTTGCTGGATGCGATGTCGGCATTGCTGACGCCACCGAGCATCGTGGATTTCAACGCGGCCGCGCGCGAGGCCGAGCGCAGTGGGCGCGACCGCAGCCTGGTGTCGTACGTGCGCGGTGCGTGGGCCGATCAGCAGGACAGCGCCTCCGGCGAGATCGCCACCCAGTACCTGCGCAAGGGCGCGACCTGGACGGCGCTGGTGCTGGAATACCGCAACGCGCAGGGCGAGGCGGTGAGCCTGATTCGGCTGTTCTGGATCGCCGGTAGCGGCAATGCCGCGGCCGATGTGCGCCGCCACTACATGGTGGCCCCGCGCAGCTTCGATGTGGCCAGCGAACTGGATGGCTTCGACCTGGACCTGCGCAAGCTCAAGGCGCGTCTGGGAGAGGACGTGGCACATTTCGACGGCTTTGCCGGCTATGCCGAACGCTTCCGGCATGCGCTGGGTATCAGCAACGAGATGGCGCTGCGTCTGCTGCACAAGACCCAGTCGGCCAAGAATCTGGGCGATCTCAATGCCTTCCTGCGCGGGTTCATGCTGGATGAGCCGCGCACCTTCGAAGCCGCCGACCGGCTGGTGGAGGACTTCGCCGAGCTCGATGGCGCGCACCACGCCGTGGTCACCGCGCGGCGCCAGGTGGAAACGCTCAGTCCGGCACGCGCGCACCATGCCGCGCTGATGGACCTGCGCCGCAGCGTCGGTGAGCTGCGTGAGCTGCAGCTGGGCGTGGACAGTTACCGCGAGCAGCAACGCGTCGCCTTGTTGCAGGCACGCCTGCTGGAACTGGACAGCCAGGACCGCGGCCTGGCCGGTGAAGAGGGCCAGCGCCGCGAATCGCTGGACAACCACGAGCAGAAACTGGCCGGGCTGGAACGCGAGCAACGCGCCGCCGGTGGCGAACAGATCGAAGAGCTCGAACGCGAGCGTGTGCGGGTGGAGCGCGAGCGCGACGAGCGCCTGCGCCGCCGCGCGCAGATCGAACAGGCCTGCCGCCAGCTCGGTACTGCGCTGGCAGCCGGCGCCAGCGGCTTTGCCGCGCAGGTGGCGCACGCCCAGAGCGTGCTCGATGGCGGCAAACAGCACGCCAGCGCGCTGGACGAGGCCATTGCCGAGCGCATGGGCGAGCGCCGCGACGACGAGCGCCGCTTTGCGGACATCCGTAGCGAACTCGATGCGCTGAAGAAGGCGCCGTCCAGCCTGCCCGCACCGATGCAGGCACTGCGCGCGCGCTTATGCGAAGACACCGGCATCGCCGAATCCGCGCTGCCCTTCGTCGGCGAGCTGCTGCAGGTGCGCGCGGACCAGGTGGCCTGGCGCGGCGCGATCGAACGCGTGCTGCACGGTTTTGCGCAGTCGTTGCTGGTGGACGAGCGGCATTACGCGCAGGTCAGCGAATGGGTCAACCGCACCCACATCGGCACACGCCTGGTGTACTTCCGCGTGCGTCGCAACGACGAGCTGCATTCGCGGCGGGTCGATCCCGATGCGCTGCCTGGCAAGCTGCAACTGCGCGAGCACGCTTTCACCGACTGGCTGCGCAACGAGCTGACTCGCCGCTTCGATTATGCCTGTGTGGACAACGCCGCCGCGCTGCGCAATGCCGACCGCGCCATCACCCGCGAAGGGCAGGTCAAGCATCCCGGCGATCGCTATGAAAAGGACGACCGCCATGCCGTCAACGACCGCAAGCGCTGGCTGCTGGGGCACGACAACCGCGACAAGCTCAAGGTGTTCGAACGCGAAGCGCAGGCGCTCGCGCAGCGCATCGCCAGCTGCGAAGCCGACGTGGCCGCGCTGCGCAAGCAACGCGAGCAGGACCAGGAAAAACAGCTGGCCGCGCACACGCTGGTGGAGCGCGACTGGGACGAGATCGACGTCGGCCCCAAGCTGCAACGCCTGACCGATATCGACGAACAACTGCAGCAACTGCGCGAAGGCGACAGCGGCCTGCGTGCCTTGGGCCAGGCCATCGAGACTGCGCGTACCCTGCGCGATCAGGCCAAGCGCACCTTCGAGGACGTGCGCCTGGAACGGGCACAGCTGGCGCGCGAGCGCGTTCGCCTGGAGCAGCAGCAGGCCGGCGGCGCAGGCCGTGCCGGCACCGCCGCGCTCACTCCCACCCAGTTGCAGGGCCTGCACGAACGCCTGGCCGCGCTGGCACCGCTGTCGCTGGACAATCTGGAAGCGCACTTCCGCGTGGTCGAACGCGGCCTGGCCGAGCAGCTGGCCGAAAGCCAGGGCCGCGACAGCCGGCTCAGCGCGCAGTTGCTCGAATGCTTCCGCCGCTACTGCCAGCAGTGGCCCGAAGACAGCGGCGACTTCACCGTGAGCCTGTCCAGCGCCGACGATTTCCTCGCGCGCCTGGACCGGTTGGAAAGCGATGGCCTGCCGCGTCACGAGCACCGCTTCTTCGACCTGCTGCAGACCCAGAGCAAGAACAACCTGCTCGCCCTGCAACGCCACACCGCCGAAGCCCACAAGGGCATCAAGCAGCGCATGGACGAAGTCAACGCCAGCCTGGAGCAGGTGCCGTTCAACCGCGACACCATTCTGACCATCGAGGTCAGCGACCGTCGCCTGGCCGAGGTGCAGGAATTTCAGCAGCAGCTGCGCGCCGTGCTGTCGCATCAGCAGACCGAAGACCGTGCGCTGGCCGAGGCGCAGTTCGCCACCTTGCGCACCTTGGTGGCGCGTCTGGGCGCGCAGGAACCAGAGGCGCGACGTTGGCGCGAACAGGTGCTGGATGTGCGCCTGCATGTGGAATTCATCGGCGTGGAGCTGGACGCGCAGAGCCGTGCGCAGGTGGAGATCTACCGCAGCGGCGCCGGCAAGTCCGGCGGCCAGCGGCAGAAACTGGCGACTACCTGCCTGGCGGCAGCGTTGCGCTATCAACTCGGTGGCGAAGATGGCGAACTGCCGCGCTATTGCGCGGTGGTGCTGGACGAAGCCTTCGACAAGGCCGACAACGAATTCACCGCGCTGGCGATGAACATCTTCGAAAACTTCGGCTTCCAGATGGTGGTGGCCACGCCGTTGAAATCGGTGATGACGTTGGAGCCGTTCATCGGTGGCGCATGCTTTGTGGAAATCAGCGGCCGCCACAACTCCGGCGTGTTGCTGATCGAGTACGACGAACAGGCGCAGCGGCTGAAATTGCCCGAGCGCTCGCGTGGCGAGGAACCCGCGGCCTCGCAGGCCGAGCCGCCAGCCACGGCGGCGCAGCAACGCCACGCAGCGGCGGTGAGCGATGCACCGTCAGACCGCGAGGCAGACGAGCAGGCGACAGCGGGCGCGGCGATCGCTGCACCAACTGAAGCCTTAGCCGCGTCACCGACGCGTCGTGGCAAGGGCAAGCCGGCCATTGCAGCGACTTCTTCCGCGCCCGTGCCTGCACCCAGCAGCACGCGTGCGGCAGGCCCAACGCGCACGGCAGCCACAGCAGACGGCGCTGTATCAGCCAAGCGCACATCGGCGGTGTCGGGCGCACGCCGCACCCAGGCTGCAACGCCGGGCAGGTCGCCCAAGGCCGCTGCGAAACCCGCTGCCAAGCCGGCGCTCAAGCGCCCAGCTACCGCTGCCAAGCCTGCCGCCAAATCGACATCTGCAGCCGCAGCTACGGCTCGCACCGTCAAACCGACGTCCAGCTCTAAGCGTGCCGCCAAGGCGCCAGCAAGCGTAGCCAAGGTCGCCTCATCGGGACGCACGTCAGGCAAGCAGGCCGCAACGCCAGCGTCAGCGGCATCCACCAAGCCGCGGCCCGCACCGGCGCGTGGTGCGGCATCGAAGGCACGCAGCAAACGCTGAGTGCCCGGCGCGGCTGTGCCGTGGGAGCCGCCGTCCGACGCGGCGTCACGGCTCGCTACCGCCGCCGCAGGCATGCAGACACGGCGCTGGCGGCGACGAGCGACACGCTGCGCGGCGTAGGGCTGCTCAGGTGTTGCCTTCGTCGCTAGATGGCAGCCGACACGTCGACTGCGTCGTCCCCTCAAGCGATGACGTCGCCCCGGGCGCTGCGACACATGCGCAAGGCTCCGCCTGCATACTCGTCATTGAAAAAGAGACGCCGTTGCGAACGCAGATGTCGGCGCATTTGTCCGGCGTGCAAACACCGAAGGTGCACCTCGCTCAAATGACGGTAACCGGCAAGGTAAACCGCACAGCGCGCTGTACCTGCCGCCAGCTGGACCAAAAAATCCGTGTCTGCCCAGGCCAACGCGTCGCCTTCTGCGTCGCAACGCCGGAGTGCGCGGGCCACCAGCGCGCCGGCATGCAGCCGTTTGCATGGTCAAACGAGCGGCTGACAACCGACCACCCAGCGCAGGCACACTCCACATTTGCAGATAGGAATCGTTATCATCTCGGGTCCTGATGTGTTCGCAATCGCACACATCGCTCCCGCTGAAGATGTCGATGACCCCACGCCCCCTGCCGCGCCCGTTGTTGTTGGTGTCCCTGTTTGCCGCATTGCCGGCCGCCGCGCAGGAGGCCAGCCTGCTTGATGCCATCGTGGTGAGCGAGCGACGCGCCTTGTACCGCCCGGAAAAAGCCGCCGGCGCCACCCGCACGCAGACGCCGGTGGAGCGCATCCCGCAGGCGATCCAGGTGGTGCCGCGTTCGGTGATCGACGAGCAGCAACTCACCCGGTTGGTCGATGTGGTGGCCAATGTGTCCAACGTGCAGCCCGGTGGCACCCAGGGCAATCGCTCGGAAACCTTCGTCATTCGCGGCTTCGAAGCGTCGTCGTATGCGGTCGACGGCATCCTGCTCAACCCGGCGCAGAACTTCACCGAGACCGTGCGCGACCTGGCCAATGTCGCCCAGGTGGAAGTACTCAAAGGGCCCGCGGCGGTGTTGTACGGGCGCGGCGAGCCCGGCGGGGTGATCAACCTGGTCACGCTGCGGCCGGACGACACGTTCGGCGGCAACGCGTCGCTGCAGGTGGCCGAACATGGCTTGCGCCGCGTGCAGTCCAGCATCACCGGCCCGCTGAGTCCCACGCTGTCTGCCCGCGTCAGCGCCGCCGCGCAGCAGACCGGCAGCTTCCGCGCTGCGCAGGCCGATGGCGACCGCGTCTTCGTCTCGCCCTCGCTGGCATGGCGGCCCACTGCGCAGCTGCGTGCCGATCTGGATCTGGACTACACCCGCCAGACCAGCCCGGGCGATCGCGGTCTGGTCGTCATCGACGGTGTGGTGCGTGGCCCGGCAGAGCGCAGCTTCGGTGAGCCGTGGTCGCGCAATCGCGGCACCTCGCGCACTGCACGCGGCCGTATCGAATATGACGCGAAGGAATGGCTGACGCTGCGCCAGATCCTCAATCACCAGGACGGCGACAGCGGTCGCGACGTGGCCGACTTCACCGGCTTCAGCGCCGACCGTGCGTTTCTGCAACGCCGCGCCGTGCGTCAGGACCAGCAGGTACGCGCGACCACCTCGCAGACCGAAGCGCTGGCACGTTTCGATACCGGCCCGCTGCGCCATCAGCTGCTGGCCGGCGCCGAATACGTCGATGCGCATCGCCAGACCGATGAAGCCCGCGCGCCGTTGGCCCGCATCAGCGTGACCAATCCGGTGCAGGGCGCACTGCCGGGCCGCTACGTGCCGGCGCGGCAGATCGAGGTCGATGCGCGCTACGCCGCGTTGTACGTGCAGGATCAGATCAGCATCGGGCAGCGCTGGGACGTGCTGGCCGGCGTGCGTTGGGACGACGTGCAGCAGACCACGGTCGACAACGGCGTGCGTACCCGCGAAGACGGCCGCCGCGCCTCGCCGCGTGTGGGTGTGGTGTGGAAGGCCGCGCCGCAGCTGTCGCTATATGCGAATACATCGACGTCGTTTCGCCCGCGTAGCGCCACGCTGTTTGCCGGCGGCAGCGCACCGCCGGAGACCGGCCGCCAGTACGAGATCGGCCTGAAAAGCGCGCTGCTCGACAACCGCGTGCTCGCCACTGCTGCGGCGTTCCAGATCACCAAGGACAACGTCGCCACCAGCGACCCGGACAACAGCGGCTTTGTGCTGGTCACCGGCCAGCAGCGCGTGCGCGGCGTCGAGTTGGACATCACTGGCGAGCTCACTCAACACTGGCGGATGATTCTCGGCGCCGGCTATCTGGATGCGCAGGTCACCCGCGACAGCGTGATTCCGGTCGGTAATCGCCTGCGCGGTGTGCCGCGCGTCAGCGCCAGCTTGTGGAGCACTTACCACGTGGCCACCGGTCCGTTGTACGGCCTGACCCTGGGCGCCGGTGCGGTGCATGTCGGCGAGCGCGAGGGCGACTTGAACAACAGCTATCGCATTGCCGGCTACACGCGCTTCGATGCATCGGCGGCGTACCGTTTCGGCGGCCGTTATCAACTGGCGTTGATGCTGCGCAATGTCGCCAATCGTTTTTACATCGAGCAACCGGTGACGCAGACAACCAACTACCCGGGTGCACCGCGCACGCTGTCGGCGACGTTGAGCATGGAGTTTTAGAAAGGCGAGGACATCTGCAGCGTGATCAGTGCAGCAGGTCCCAGCCCATCTTGCCGATCAGCACCACCACCAGCACCAGGAACAACTTGCGGATCAACGGCGTGCCACCGCGCAATGCCATCCGCGTGCCTGCCACCGCGCCGGCCACGTTGGCCACCGCCATCGGAATGCCCAGCGCCAGCATCACCTGGCCGCTGGGCAGAAAGAACGACAGCGCTGCCAGGTTGGTGGCCAGGTTCACTACCTTGGCCGCCGCCGAAGCGCGCAGAAAATCCAGCCCGAAAAAGCGAATGAACAGGAAGATCAAAAAGCTCCCCGTGCCCGGACCGAAGAACCCATCGTAGAACCCGATCGCCGCGCCCATCGCCAAGGCGGTGATCAACTCGCGTCGACCGATCTCGCGCGGCCGATGCAGCGCGCCGAAATCCTTCTTGATCAGCGTGTAGATCAACATCGCGATCAGCAACAGCAAAATCAGCGGCCGCACCGCCTGCTTGGGCAACAGGCTGACCGCCGTCGCGCCCAGAAACGAAAACGTAAACGCCGCCGCAGTGGCGTACAGCACCGGCCGCCACGGAAAGCGCACCGTGCGCGCATACCGCCACGCCGACGCCCCGGTACCGAACATCGCGCTGAACTTGTTGGTGCCCAGGATCAGCGACGGCGCCTGCTGCGGCAAGGTCGCAAACAATCCCGGCAACTGGATCAACCCGCCGCCACCCACCGCGGCATCCACCAGCCCGGCAACGAACGCAATGCACAGCAGCCACGGCAACTCGGTGGGAATCAGCTCCAGCACAACGGCGCTCCGCACGACGGGGGCGACAGCATAGCGAGTGCACTGACGGCATGCGCCGCAGTGACAGCTAACGGAACGGCGGCAGGCGTAGCAGCGTCGGGAGTAGCAGGATCAGGCGTAGTAGCGATAGCAGTAGCAGTAGCAGTAGCAGCAGGAGCAGGAGCTAGGAGTATTTAACCCCGCAGACCGCTCATGACATATGGACGCTGCCGCCTGCCGATCACCAAATCCCGAATCCCGAATCCCGAATCAAGCACAATCCCCCCATGGCGAACTCTGCATCTACCGATCCCTGTCCCTGCGGCCGCTCCGCCGACTACGCGCGCTGCTGCGGGCTCTACCACGCCGGTGCCGCTGCGCCGGATGCCGAAACCTTGATGCGCTCGCGCTACAGCGCCTATGTGCGCCGCGATGTCGACTACCTGCTGGCCAGCTGGCACCCGTCCACGCGCCCGGCCGAGCTGTCCCTGGACGAAGGCGGCCGCACCACCTGGCTCGGCCTGACCATCCAGCGCACCAGCGTCACCGGCGAGGACACCGCCGAGGTGGTGTTTCTGGCCCGCTACCGCATCGGCGGTGGCAGCGCGGTGCGCATGACCGAACACAGCCGCTTCGTCCGCGAAGACGGCCGCTGGCATTACCTCGACGCCCGCTGAGTGCCGCCAGCGGTGCTGCAGTCCGCACAACGTGCTGGCCGTTTCCGTTGCCAGCAGTGGCTGATCGTCCAACTGTGCGGAAGACCGCGCGTACATCCGTGTTCCGACGCTTGCCCTCGCTAAGTACAGCCAGCGGTGCTGCAGTCCGCACAACGCGCTGGCCGGTTCGTCGGGCAACTGTGGTTGATCAAGCCACCGTGCGAATGACCACACACGCATCCGTGCTCCGACACTTGTCGCAATGACAGAGCAAAGGGCGACGTAAAAGACGTGCAGCCGCTTCAATCGACCACCGCAAGCGCAACCGCGCGCAACCATGTCTCAGACAGAGACAATTCAAACCCTTCTCCCATCGGGAGAAGGTGCCCAACGGGCGGATGAGGGTGCCTCCTCTGGCGCACTCGCTCCTCGACCCAGGCCAATCCCCCAAATCTAATAGGGGGAAGACCACCCTCAACGCCCCTGCCGCCCTTCGTGTTTGATGTCTTCCAACCAGCCAGCCGCAGCCTCCAACCAGCGCCATCGGGAATGCAGCGCGGTAGATAACCCGCAGCGAGCCATCGTTCCCTAAGGGGACCGCGCTCAGAACCGAAGCGGATGCCTGATCCAGGCTAGTACCGAGCACCATCCGCGCCCGCCTGGTAGCTGCGCAGCCGTGATTGGTATGCGCCATGCCATGCAGCACCTCCACCATCGCCGCCTCACCCGACCAACGGCGCCCATCGCGCCACTTTGTCGACACAGCGTTCGCAGCCGATCCGGGAAGCTTGCCGCGCGGCGAAGCTCGCCGCGGGGGGCGGACAGCGATCATGGCAACCTTCAACTTCTGGCAATGGGCGCTGACGGCCTTGGTGGTCTTTGCAATCGTGTTGCCGGCGTTGCTGGCCACGTGCATGGTCCGTTTTGGGCCTCGCCACGATGCGCCGCGACGCGCACGCCGCCGCCGCGTTGTCGAGACCGGCGCCTCCACGCCAGCGCTGTCGCTGCTGAGCGGCATCACCGGCGACGGCAGCTGACGCGTCAACGCTGACGCCCGCGTTACCCCAGCTGCAATCGCAACCCGGCCAGCGCCAGCGCACTCCGGACTCAAGCGGTTGACTGGTGAAAAACTCCTGATGTCGAGTGTGTGCCGTTCAAGGACGGCAGCAGATACCGGGCGCCAGCCCCGCAGCCGCCGAGCCAACGCACCGCCCACACATCCATCGCGCCCGCACCGCCGCGCGCGGCAACCACCGCGTCACGCCGGAGCCGCCGCTTGCACGCCTCGACCCAGCCAGGTTGGCTATCCTTCCGGACCGATTCGCGACTGGAGCGCTTTACCGCATGACGTCCGTCCACCCGCCGGCCACCGCGCCATGACGCCTACCCGGCGCGCCTTGCCGCTGTTGATGGCTTTGCTGCCGCTGGTCGCCTGCGCCGACCCGGCCTTCGACCGTTGCCTGGCCGGGTTGCAGCCCCAGGCCGCCGCCAAGGGTGTGGACGCCGCCAGTTTCCAGCGTTTTACCGCCGGGTTGGCGCCCGATCCCAGCGTGTTGCCGCTGTTGGACGCGCAACCGGAGTTCACCACGCCCATCTGGGATTACCTCGCCAGCCTGGTCGACAGCCAGCGCGTCAGCGACGGCCAGGCCATGCTGCTCACCCACCACGACTTGCTCACCCGCCTGTCCGAGCAGACCGGCGTCGACCCGGCCACCATCGTGGCGGTCTGGGGCGTGGAGAGCGACTACGGTCGCGTCACCGGCAAGCGCCCGCTGCTGGTTTCGCTGGCCACGCTGTCGTGCGCAGGCCGCCGCCAGCCGTTCTTCCGCGGCGAATTCCTCGCCTTGCTCAGCCTGTTGCAACGCGGCGACCTGTCTCCGGAGGAGCTCACCGGCTCGTGGGCCGGCGCGTTCGGGCAGACCCAGTTCATGCCCTCGACCTATGCGCGGATTGCGGTGGACGGCGACGGCGATGGCCGCCGCAATCTGGTCGCCAGCATTCCCGATGCGCTGGCCTCCACCGCCAACTATCTGGTCAAGGCCGGTTGGGAACGCGCCCGCCCCTGGGGGATGGAAGTCACCCTGCCGCGCGGCTTCGATGCCAGCAAGGTCGGCCGCACCCGCCGCCAACCCTTGCAGGCCTGGCAGGCTGCCGGCCTGCTCGGCACCGACGGCAAGCCGCTGGTTCCGACCGGCCTACTAGGCGAGACGCCGGCCGCCTTGCTGCTACCGGCTGGTGCCACCGGCCCGGCCTTTTTGGTGTTCCGCAACTACGACGCGATCTACGCCTACAACGCTGCCGAAAGCTACGCGCTGTCGATCGCGCTGCTGGCCGATCGCCTGCGCGGCGGCCCCGGGCTGGTTGCCGCCTGGCCCACCGACGACCCCGGCCTGGGCCGTCCGGAACGCCGCGACCTGCAACAGTTGCTGCTCGCCCGCGGCTACCAGATCGGCGAAGCCGACGGCATGGTCGGCAGCGCCACCCGACGCGCCATCCAGGTCGAGCAGACCCGGCTGGGCCTGCAGCCCGCCGACGGCCGCCCCGGCCAGCGCATCCTCACCGCTTTGCGTGCCGCGCCGCCGCTCACCGGCATGGCCACCGTGCGCGGCACCGCCTTCAAGCTGCCGGCCGCTTACCCCGCATTCGCCCAATCTCCTATCGTCCACAAGGCATCCCCCATGTCCGACACCACCGGCCTCACCACAGGCGACTTCCACGGCTTCCCCTCGCTGCTGATCGACACCCCGTTCTCCACTGCCGCCATCAGCCTGTTCGGCGGCCAGTTGCTGTCGTTCGTGCCCAAGGGCGGTCAGGACGTGATGTGGCTGTCGCCGCTCGCCAAGCAGCCGCCCACCCCGATCCGCGGCGGCGCGCCGGTGTGCTGGCCGTACTTCGGCCGCCAGGACCAGACCGGCGACGTGCCCGCGCACGGGTTCGTGCGCACCGTGCCGTGGCAACTCACCGAGAGCCATCGCGAAGACGACGGCACCGTGGTGCTCACGCTCACCCCGCCGGCCTTCGACGACCTGGCGCTGCGCCTGCGCATGACCCTGCGCATGACCCTGCGCATCGGCCGCACCCTCGAACAACGCCTGATCACCGAAAACACCAGCGGCGCCCCGGTGCGCTTCACCCAGGCGCTGCACAACTACTTCCGCGTCGGCGACGCGCTCAAGGTCAGCGTGCAGGGCCTGGATGGCCTGGACTATCTCGATAAATACGAGAACTACGCCACTGCGCATCGCCAGCAAGGTGACTGGAGCCTGCGCGACCCGCGCGATCCCGGCCGCAGCGACCGCATCTACACCAACGCCGGCGGCCGCTACACCCTCACCGACCCGGTGCTCGGCCGCCGCATCGTCATCGCCACCCAGGGCAGCCGCTCGCTGGTGGCCTGGAACCCGGGCGAGCAAGCCGGCAAGAAAATGGCCGACGTGGGCGAAGGCTGGCGCGACTACGTCTGCCTGGAAGCGGCCAACGCCGGCCCGGACGTGATCGAACTGGCCCCCGGCGCCAGCCACACCCTGACCCAGACCATCAGCGTCGAATAACTTGGTGGCAGACGCCGCAGCCGGTGTGGCGCTGGCCCACCCAGCCGGCCGCACACATCGTCTGTGGGTGGCCGTGGGCGAGGGCTGGCGCGACTGCGCGTCAACGGATGCTGAGCGTTGATATGGCCTCCATTCGATCCGGCTGAGCGTTGCGACGGCGCGCGCTGTCTGATCGCCGCGCAGTTCCTTTGATTGGAGCCTGCATGAAGGATGCAGCGGCCGAAGGGCAGTAGAGCCAGAGAGCCAGAGAGCAAGGTGGAACGGGTTGGAGACGCACTGCAGCCGCACCACACGCAGCCGCCGCACCCTCACCCCAACCCCTCTCCCGGCGGGAGAGGGGCTTGAGCATGGCGCCATTTCTCCAAGCGCAGGCAGACGGGAGACATCCAAGCCGCATCGCACGACCCACCCCCTTCTCCCACCGGGAGAAGGTGCCCGCAGGGCGGATGAGGGTACGGTTCCAGCAAGGGCTCTAACCGGACCCACCCGCACCTCAACTTCTCCATGTACAGGCAGACGGGAGACATCCAAGCCGCATCGCACGACCCGCTCCCTTCTCCCACCGCGAGAAGGTGCCCGCAGGGCGGATGAGGGTACGGTGTCAGCAAGAACTCCAGCCGGGACCCACCCGCACCTCAACTTCTCCATGCACAGGCAGACGGGAGACCTCCAAGCCGCATCGCACGACCCATCCCTTCTCCCACCGGGAGAAGGTGCCCGAAGGGCGGATGAGGGTACGGTGTCAGCAAGAACTCCCAGCCGAACGCACCCGCACGTCCGGCGCTGCTCGCAGCTAAAAAGATCAGCTGACATCGCTCTTCAGGCACCAAGTCGCTCAGCCCGCTCGCACAAGCCCCACCAAACCCAAGCGATCTCCACAGAGCGACTGCACCAATCTCCTGCGGCCGAGCCCAATCCAGCCGCTCGCACCGCTTAAGCCTCGTGCCCACGCCTGGTCACGCACCCAGAGCCGATCCGAGCCAATCCGCAGCTACACTTCCCGCCTCGCCATCCTGGGCCGCGCGATGTCTCTCTCCGCCGATTCCGCTCCAGCCCCGGGGCGCCGCCGCGCCGCGTTGATCTTCATCTTCATCACCGTGCTGATCGACGTGCTGTCCTTCGGCGTGATCATTCCGGTGCTGCCGGATCTGGTGCGGCATTTCACCGGTGGCGATTACGTGGTGGCCGCCGGCTGGATCGGCTGGTTCGGCTTCCTGTTCGCCTCCATCCAGTTCGTCTGCTCGCCGCTGCAAGGCGCCCTGTCCGACCGCTTCGGCCGTCGCCCGGTCATCCTGCTGTCGTGCCTGGGCCTGGGCCTGGATTTCATCCTGATGGCCATCGCCCATAGCTTGCCGATGCTGCTGTTGGCACGGGTGATCTCGGGCATCTGCTCGGCCAGTTTTTCCACGGCCAACGCCTACATCGCCGACGTCACACCCGCCGACAAACGCGCCGGCGCGTTCGGCATGCTCGGCGCCGCGTTCGGCATTGGCTTTGTCGCCGGCCCGTTGATCGGTGGCTGGCTGGGTGGCATCGGCTTGCGCTGGCCGTTCTGGTTTGCCGCAGGCCTGGCGCTGTTGAACGTGTTGTACGGCTGGTTCGTGCTGCCCGAATCGCTGCCGCCCGAGCGCCGCACCGCACGCCTGGAGTGGTCGCATGCCAACCCGCTGGGCGCACTCAAGTTGCTACGCCGCTACCCGCAGGTGTTCGGCCTGGCCTCGGTGGTGTTTCTGGCCAACCTGGCGCATTACGTCTATCCCAGCATCTTCGTGCTGTTCGCCGGCTACCAGTACCACTGGGGCCCGCGCGAAGTGAGCTGGGTGCTGGCCGGGGTCGGGGTGTGCAGCATCATCGTCAACGCGCTGCTGGTCGGCCGGATCGTGCGCTGGCTGGGCGAACGTCGCGCCTTGTTGCTGGGCCTGGGCTGCGGGGTGGTGGGCTTCGTCATCTACGGGCTGGCCGACAGTGGTGCCGCGTTCCTGATCGGCGTGCCGATCAGCGCCTTCTGGGCGATCGCCGCACCAGCCGCGCAAGCCTTGATCACCCGCGAAGTCGGCGCCGATGCGCAGGGTCGCGTGCAGGGCGCACTGACCGGATTGATCAGCCTGGCCGGTATCGCCGGGCCGTTGTTGTTCGCCAACGTGTTTGCCTGGTTCATCGGCAGTGGTGCGCCACTGCATCTGCCCGGCGCGCCGTGGTTGCTGGCCGGTGTGCTACTCGCCGCCGGGTGGGTGATGGCATGGAAGCGCGCCGGGCGGGGCGGTGGCATCGCTCCGGCAGCCCAGGGCTGATGCCAACGTATTCATCCAGCACTTGCGTCCGCTTTATCTGATTTGCACAGGCGCTGCTAGGCTGGTGCACTCCGTGCCGCGGCACCGCCTCGATTGCTTATGTGTCCTGACACCCTGGCTGTTCCGCCATCGGCCGCGCACGTGCTGCGGCACGCCACCCAGGACACCCATCGCCTGGTCGAAGCGGTGCCGCTGATGCAGGCCCTGGGGCAGGGACAGGTCGATCGCGCCAGCTATGCGCAGATCCTGCGTCGCCACCACGCCTTGCTGGCCGGCTTCGAAACGCATCTGGGCGATTGGCTCAGCACGCTGGTCGGCAACGGCTGGCACTATCGCCGCCGCGTGCCGGCCCTGCGTGCGGATCTGCGGGCGCTCGATCAACCACCGGGCCCGCCGATCGCGCTGCCCGCTGCGCGCACCGATGCCACGCGCTGGGGCATGTTGTATGTGGTCGAAGGCTCGCAGCTTGGCGGCCGCGTCATCGCGCGCGGTCTACGCAAGCACCAGCCCGGCCTGGCCGACGCGCTGCAGTATTTCGAACTGGCCGACGAAGACCCCGCCGGTTGGCGCCGCTTCCAGGCGGTCCTCGATCAGCGCCTGGATTCCGCCCACACGCAGGCTGCCGCCATCGCTGGTGCGCAGGCCATGTTTGCCCACTTCCACACTTGCCTCGCAGCGGAGCCGTACCCGTGAATCAGCCCACCGAACCCCTGGATATGGATGTCTGCGCGCGCGAGCCGATCCACATCCCCGGCTTGATCCAGCCTTATGGCGTGTTGCTGGTGATCGAACCGGCCGACGGCCGCATCGTGCAGGCCAGCACCACCGCAGCCGACCTGCTCGGCGTGCCGATGGACGCCTTGCTCGGCATGCCTTACGCCCAGGTGCTGGAGCTGCCCGACGCGCAGCCCTTCGCAGTGGACGATCAACCGCAACACCTGTTGCATGCGGAGGTGCGCTTCCCCAGGCGCGCTGCGCCCACCGACCACCCCTGGGTGGCCGCCTGGCATCTGTATCCCGAGCAGTGGCTGATCGAAATCGAGCCGCGCGACGCGCGCCTGATCGACGTTACCCTGCGCGAAGCGCTGCCGCTGTTGCGCAGCATCGAGCGCGATCCCGGCATCGCCGAAGCCGCGGTGCGGGCGGCCAAAGGCCTGCGCAGCATGATCGGCTTCGACCGGGTGATGATTTACCGCTTCGACGAAGAGTGGAACGGCGACGTGATCGCCGAGGCACGCCAACCCGATCTGGAGGCCTACCTCGGCCTGCATTACCCGGCCACCGATATCCCGGCCCAAGCGCGCGCGCTGTACCTGCGCAACCGCGTCCGCCAGATCGCCGATGTCGGCTACCGGCCATCGCCGATCGAGCCCACCCTGCATCCGCGCCTGGGCACCCCGGTGGATCTGAGCGACGTCAGCCTGCGTAGCGTCTCGCCGGTGCATCTGGAATATCTGGCCAACATGGGCGTGACCGCCACCCTGGTCTCCTCGATCGTGGTCAACGACGTGCTGTGGGGGCTGATCGCATGCCATCACTACAGCCCGCACTTCACCAGTCACGCCATGCGCGATGCCACCGATGCGGTCACCCGCGCGCTAGCCGGACGCATCGGCGCCTTGCAGGCGGTGTCGCGCGCGCATCTGGAATCGGTGCTGCTCACCGTGCGCGAAAAGTTGATCACCGACTTCAATGCCGCCGACCACATGACCGTGGAGCTGCTCGCCGACATGGCGCCGGATCTGATGGACGTGGTGGATGCCGACGGAGTGGCGATCTTCCATGGCAACGAGATCAGCCGTCACGGCAGTACGCCCGATGCCGCCGCGCTCCGGCGTATCCGCAACCACATCGAATCCGAGCACCACGAGGCGCTGCGCGAGGACGCCCTCGGCGCCCTGCATGTGGATGCCATCGGCGAGGTGTTCCCGGAGCTGGCCGATCTCGCGCCACTGGCGGCTGGTTTCATCTTCGTGCCGCTGATGCCGCAATCGCGCAGCGCGCTGCTATGGACACGCCGCGAACAGGTGCAGCAGGTCAAATGGGCCGGCAACCCGCAGTTGGCCAAGTTGCCGGATATCCCCAACTCACGGCTGTCGCCCCGCAAGAGCTTCGATCTCTGGCAGGAAACCGTGAGCGGCCGCGCGCGTCGCTGGTCGCCGCTGCACCTGGAGTCGGCACGCAGCCTGCGCGTGTTGATCGAACTGATGGAGCGCAAGCGCTTCCAGCAGGATTTCACTTTGCTGGAAGCCTCGCTGTCGCGTCTGCGCGACGGCGTGGCCATTATCGAGCGGGGCGCCAGCAGCGCCCCGCACCGGCTGATCTTCGCCAACCCTGCATTTGCCGACCTCAGCCAGGCCGAGGTTGCCGAGCTGATCGGTTGCGACATTCTGACCCTAGTGGCCGACGATGCCGCCAGGTCCAAGGTCGAACTGCTCGAGGACGCCCTGCGCCTGGGCCGCGCCGCCTACGTCACCCTGCCGCTGCGCGCCCACGATGGCTCGCCCATCTATCGCCAATTCCATCTCGAACCGCTGCCCAGCCCCAGCGGCGTCATCGCCCACTGGCTGCTGCAGCTGCGCGATCCGGAGTAAGTGCCGCCCGACGCATTGACGTCGAGTGGCGGTTGCAGGCGGCCGCTGCTGCCGCATCCATCGCGTCGGGCAACATCACCAGCGGCCCGGGCAACGATGCGTCCCTTCAGCCTCTTGAGTCACTGCGTATCGATCAGTCGTGGTACCGCTCAAAGCCTGAGGGAACACACCAAAGGACATCGAGCCCCCGCAGCGCTGCCAGCGCTGAGCTGCAATCGCCGCGTCAAGCGCGCGGCCGCAACAGCAACAGGGTGACGGTCCCGGCCACCAGCCCCCAGAACGACGAACCGATCCCTCCCAAGCTCAGCCCGGAGGCCGTCACCAGGAAGGTGACCAATGCCGCCTCGCGTTCGCTGTCTTCGCGCAAGGCTGCCGCCAGGCTGTTGCCGATGGTGCCCAGCAGCGCGATCCCGGCAATCGCCATCACCAGCTCGCGCGGGAACGCCGCAAAGACCGCCGCCACGGTCGCCCCGAACAAGCCGATCACCACATACAACACGCCCGCGCTCACCGCGGCGGTATAGCGCCGGGCAGGGTCCTCATGCGCCTCGCGACCCATGCAGATCGCCGCGGTGATCGCGGCCAGGTTCAAGGCGTAGCCGCCGAACGGCGCCAGCAACGTATTGACCACACCGATCCAGCCGATCGTCGGCGAGATCGGCACCGTGTAGCCGGACGCGCGGATCACCGCCACGCCGGGCACGTTTTGCGAGGCCATCGTCACTACGAACAATGGAATCGCCAGCCCGACCACCGCCGCCCACGACAGCGACGGCACCACCAGCACCGGATAGGCCAGCTCCAGCTGCACGCTATCCCAGTGCATCAGCCCACCGCCCGCCGCAATCGCAATGCCCACCAGTAAGGTCGCAATCACCGCATAGCGCGCAAACCAGCGCCGGCCAACCAGATAGGTGGCCAGCATCGCGATTGCCAGGACCCGCTGGCTCTGCATCGCCACGAACAGATCCAGTCCAAAGCGCAGCAGCACCCCGGCCAACATGCCGGACGCCAGGGACACCGGCATGCGCTTGATCGCCCGCTCGAACAACCCGGAGAACCCGGCCACCAGTCCAAGCACCGCCGCAACCACAAATGCACCGACCGCCTCACGCAAGGGAACCCCTGCGGCGCTGCCGATCAGCATCGCCGCACCCGGCGTGGACCAGGCCGTCACCACCGGCACGCGGTAGCGCAGCGACAACCCGATGCACGTCACGCCCATGCCGATGCCAAGCGCCCACATCCACGATGCGATCTGCGCCTGGTCCGCGCCCAGATGTCGCGCCGCCTCGAAGACGATCACCGCAGAACTGGCAAATCCCACCAGCACGGTGACAAAGCCTGCGGCAATCGCTGACAGGGATAGATCGCGGAACAGGTTGCGGGCTGGCGGCATCGTAGGGCTCCTCCGGGCCCTGCATTCTTACCGAGCCAACCAGTCAGCGGTACCGAAGCGTGGAGCGCACCACTCTATATAGAGGTGACCATGGAGCGCGCTGGTGTCCTTGCCGTGTTGGAGCCTGCCCAAGAAATTCGGCGCTTTGTCATGCCCGTGTCAAAAAGTGCTTGCACTTCTGCACAGGCTCGATAAACTGCGCGACCTCGCTCAGGACGGCGGCGCTCTTCAAGCACCGCAACAACGAACGGGGCGAATCAGAAACACCGAAAGGTGTTGACGAAACGGAAAAGCCGGCTATGATGGGCGGCTCTCTACACGGAAAGACGCTACGGCGGATTGAAGTGCAGCGGCGGCAACTTCCTCTTCACGAGGGGTTGACGGAGATGAA
>NZ_JBEGDX010000008.1:0-129795 GCF_040202975.1 Xanthomonas sp. WHRI 10207
ACAAAAACGTCGCGCATCCATGCGCGCCGCCCTGCGGGTTGTATCTGCCGGCCTTGCCGCTGCGGTATGGGGCCCCGGAAAGCGCAAGCGAAGCAAGGCAGTCAAAGCTAAAGCAAAGCAAGGCAAGGCAAGGCAAGGCGGAGCTAGGGGAAACAAAGCGAAGCTAGGCAGATCAAAGCAAAGCAAAGCGCTGCACAGGTCAGCGCATCAAGGTGTGGCGATGTCATGCGGGAGCCGGCCGGTGCTGGGCAGGAGGCCGGCGCCGTGCCGGAAATGCGTAGATCGCGGACGCAGCAAAGCGTTCCCTTCTCCCATCGGGAGAAGGTGCCCGAAGGGCGGATGAGGGTGCGGTGTTGGTGGCAGCGCTAGTTCTCGCGGCCAAGTCGTCTGGCGGATGTGCCAGCGATTCGCAGGGCAATCTGCAATGCCGTCCACGGTGCGGCAACAAGGCGTGGGTATGCTCGTGGTTCCTCATGCGTGGAGCAGGTCGTGGATCCTTCTGTGCTCAGGTCGTTGCAGCAGCTCGATGCGGCGCATCATCTGCATCCGTTCAACGACAACGCGGTGCTGGCGGGCAAGGGCACGCGCATTCTGACGCGCGGTGAGGGCGTGTACGTGTGGGACGCCGATGGCAACAAGCTGCTGGATGCGTTCGGTGGGTTGTGGTGCGTCAATGTGGGTTATGGACGCACCGAGCTGGCGCAGGCGGCGGCGCGGCAGATGGAGCAGCTGGCGTACTACAACAGTTTTTTCCAGTGCACCACCGAGCCCACCATCCACCTGGCCGCCAAGCTGGCCGAACTGACACCCGGCGATTTGAATCATGCGTTCTTCGCCAATTCCGGGTCGGAGGCCAACGACACCATCCTGCGCCTGGTGCGGCATTTCTGGGCGGTGCAGGGGCAGCCGCAGAAACACGTCTTCATCGGTCGCCACAATGGCTATCACGGCACCACCATGGCCGGTGCCAGCCTGGGTGGCATGCAGGGCATGCACAAGCAGGGTGGGTTGCCGATACCGGGCATCGTGCATATCGAGCCGCCCAATCATTTCGGCGATGGCGGGGACATGGCGCCGGACGAATACGGGCTGCTTGCCGCGCGCCGTCTGGAAGCGAGGATTCTCGAACTCGGGCCGGAAAACGTAGCGGCGTTCATCGGCGAACCCATCATGGGGGCGATCGGTGTCTATATCCCGCCGCACAGTTATTGGCCAGAAATCCAGCGCATCTGCCGGCACTACGACGTGCTGCTGGTGGCTGACGAGGTGATTTGCGGATTCGGGCGTACCGGGGAATGGTTCGGGGCGGATTACTTCGGCTTTCAGCCCGATGTGATGACGCTGGCCAAGGGCATCACCTCCGGCTACATCCCGCTGGCGGCGGCGATGTTCAGTGATCGCGTGGCCGGGGTGCTCAAGCAGCAGGGCGGCGAGCTGGCGCATGGCGGTACCTATGCCGGGCATCCGGTGTGCGCGGCGGTGGCGCTGGAGAATCTGCGTCTGCTGCAGGACGAAGGCATCGTGGATACAGCACGCACGCAGATTGCGCCGTATCTGGCGCAGCGCTGGGCCGAACTGGGTGCGCATCGGCTGGTCGGCGAGGCGCGGATCGCGGGCCTGGTCGGCGCGCTGGAGCTGGTGCCGGACAAGCGCCAGCGCGGCCGGTATTTCCCCGGGCGCGGGCGGGTCGGCGCGATGTGCCGCGACTTCGCGTTACGGCGCGGGCTGATCCTGCGCGCCACCTACGATGCAATGCTGCTGTCGCCGCCGTTGATCATCACCTGCGAGCAGGTCGACGAGCTGTTCGACAAGACCTGGGCGGCGTTGGACGACACCGCGCAGGCGTTGGGCAAGTAAGCGCGGCGGCAGGCTTCCGGCCGCAAAGCCGCGCAACCACAGCGCAGCAAGCGCCACCGCCGCAACCGACCTTCGCCAATCCCGACGCTTCAGCGCGTCAAACCGCGAACCCCGGTCCACGCACCTCCTGCTGTGCAAACCCGGACGCGGTGGGTAGGCTGGGCGCAGACCGGCCGCGATGCCGGGCCGCTCCCACCGCGCTGCCCTGGAGACCCACATGACGCTGCGACTGCTCGCCCTGACCCTGTCCATCACCCTGTTGTCCGGCTGTGGCGGCGGTGGCGCGCCGGGCAAGGCCGATGCGCAGGCCAAGGTGCTCAACGTCTACAACTACTCCGACTACATCGCCGAAGACACGATTCCCGCGTTCGAAAAAAGCACCGGTATCAAGGTCACCTACGACGTGTTCGACAGCGACGAGATGGTGGAAACCAAGTTGCTGGCCGGTGGCAGCGATTACGACGTGGTGGTGCCCACGCTCAACTTCTTCGGCCGGCAGATTCAGGCCGGTGTGTTCCTGCCGTTGGACAAGAGCAAGATCCCGAATCTGGTCAATCTGGATCCGGACGTCATGCGCCGCATCGCTGCGCAGGACCCGAACAACGCCTATGGCGTGCCGTACATGATCGGCACTACCGGCATCGGCTACAACGTCGACAAGCTCAAGGCGATCTTCGGCAGTACCGATGTCGCCAACAGCTGGGATCTGGTGTTCAAGCCGGAGAATCTGTCTAAGCTCAAGGACTGCGGCGTCACCATTCTGGACACGCCTTCGGACATGATCCCGATCGCGCTGAACTACCTGGGCCTGGATCCGCACAGCAGCGTGCCGGCCGAGATCGAGAAGGCTGCCGCGCTGATCAAGACCATCCGCCCATACGTGCAGAACTTCCACTCCAGCCAGTACGTCACCTCGCTGGCCAATGGCAATACCTGCCTGGCGGTGGGGTGGTCGGGCGACATCATCCAGGCGCGCGACCGTGCCAAGGAGGCCGGCAACAACGTCAACGTGGCCTACGCCATTCCGAAGGAAGGCGCGCCGCAATGGTTCGACATGCTGGCCATCCCCAAGGACGCCAAACATCCTGACAACGCCTACGCCTTCATCAATTACCTGTTGAAGCCGGAGGTAGCCGCGGCCAACAGCAACTTCATTCACTACGCCAACCCGGTGCGCACCGCCACGCCGCTGGTGGATGCGGCGATCCGCAACGATCCCACCATCTACCCGCCGCCGGAAGTGACTGCCAAGATGTTCACCTACGCGATCAACTCGCCGGACGTCGATCGCCTGTACACGCGGCTGTGGACCGAGATCAAGACCGGCCGCTGAGCCGGGGGCGTCAGACGCTGATGCGGCGCAGGCCGCCGCATCCTTATCAAACGCCAATCATTGGCTGAGACACTGCAAATCTGGTCGCGGCAGCGTGCAGCTGGCGCACCGGCATCGCGTCGCGAGCGCACGCTTGGGTGCGGCACGCGGCTGCCCAACACGCGCCAACCGAGCGGTACCGCGCGTCCGGCCAGCCTCAGCCCCAGCTGACTGGCCTCATCACGCAACCTGTACTGACGAGTTCAAATAATTGTATGGTTCCGCCGCTTTCGCCGTGCCGCTGATGCGGCATGCCGCTGCGCGCATCGCCCACGACCTACAGGACGCTTCCTTTGAGCAACCAAGCAGACCACCCGTCCAACGATGGCCGCAGCCAGCCCGCGGATGCGCAGGGCGCCGACGCGCATGACGACCAGGAGCAGAAGCCTTCGCCGTTGAAGAACCCCAAGGTCAAGTGGACGCTGATCCTGGTGGGCGTGCTGGTGCTGGTCTTGCTGGTGGTCTGGCTGGCCTATTACCTGATCAAGGGCCGCTACATGCAGGACACCAATAACGCCTATCTGCAGGCCGATTCGGTGGCGGTGGCGCCGCGCGTCAGCGGCTATGTGACCAAGGTGATGGCGGGCGACAACCAGATCGTGGACGCCGGCCAGCCGCTGCTGCAGATCGACGACCGCACTTACCAGGCAACCCTGCAGCAGGCAGAAGCCGCGATTGCAGCACGCCAGGCCGATATCGCTGCGGCCACCGCCAATGTCTCTGCGCAGGAATCGGCGCTGGTGCAGGCACGTACCCAGGTCACTGCTGCCGCTGCCAGCCTCACCTTCGCCCAGGCCGAAGTGAAGCGCTTCGCGCCGCTGGCGGCGTCCGGCGCCGACACCCACGAGCACCAGGAAAGCCTGCAGCACGAGCTGGCGCGCGCCCGCGCCCAATACGACGCCGCCCAGGCGCAGGCCAAAGGGGCGCAGAGCCAGATTCAGGCCAGCACGGCGCAACTGGAGCAGGCCCAGGCCGGAGTGAAGCAAGCCACCGCCGACGCCGATCAGGCCCGCATCGCGGTGGAAGACACGCGCCTGACCAGCCGGATCCACGGCCGTGTCGGCGACAAGACCGTGCAGGTGGGGCAGTTCCTGGCCGCCGGCACCCGCACCATGACCATCGTGCCGCAGGAATCGCTGTACCTGATCGCCAACTTCAAGGAAACCCAGGTCGGCCTGATGCGTCCTGGTCAGCCGGCCGAGATCGAGGTCGACGCGCTGTCCGGGGTGAAGCTGCACGGCAAGGTCGAAAGCCTGTCGCCCGGGACCGGCTCGCAGTTCGCGCTGTTGCCACCCGAAAACGCCACCGGCAACTTCACCAAGGTGGTGCAGCGCTTGCCCGTGCGCATCCGCGTGTTGGCCGGCGAAGAGGCGCGCAAGGTGCTGGTGCCAGGCATGTCGGTGGAAGTGACGGTGGACACGCGCTCGGCCAAGGACGCCAAGGAGCGTGCCGAAAAAGAATCCGACCGCGTGCAGGAGCAGGAGCGCGCGCAGTGAGTGCAGCGGCAGCCACCGGCCCGAGTGCCGGCGGCAGCGCGACTCGCGAGAAGGCCGAGCCGGGCGCCTGGCTGGCGGTGCTGGCCGGCACCATCGGCTCGTTCATGGCGACGCTGGATATCTCCATCGTCAACGCTGCGCTGCCCACCATCCAGGGCGAGGTCGGCGCCAGCGGCACCGAAGGCACCTGGATTTCCACCGCGTATCTGGTCGCCGAGATCATCATGATCCCGCTGACCGGCTGGTTCGTGCGCACCTTGGGGCTGCGCAACTTCCTGCTGATCTGCGCGGTGATGTTCACCGCGTTTTCGGTGGTGTGCGGGTTATCGACCTCGTTGACGATGATGATCATCGGCCGGGTCGGGCAGGGCCTGGCCGGCGGTGCGCTGATTCCCACCGCGCTGACCATCGTTGCGACCCGGCTGCCGCCCAGCCAGCAGACCATGGGCACCGCCTTGTTCGGCATGACCGTGATCATGGGCCCGGTGATCGGCCCGCTGCTCGGTGGCTGGCTGACCGAAAACGTCAGCTGGCACTACGCGTTTTTCATCAACGTGCCGATCTGCGTCGGCCTGGTGGCGTTGCTGCTGCTGGGGCTCAAGCATGAAAAGGCCGATTGGGCGGGCCTGCTCAATGCCGATTGGCTGGGCATCTACGGCCTGACTGCGGGCCTGGGCGGGCTCACCGTAGTGCTTGAAGAAGGCCAGCGCGAACGCTGGTTCGAATCCAGCGAAATCAACACGCTGAGCCTGATCGCCTTGAGCGGATTCATTGCCCTGGTGGTCGGCCAGTTCCGCAAGCGCGCGCCGGTGATCCGTCTATCGCTGCTGCTGCATCGCAGTTTCGGTGCGGTGTTCATCATGATCATGGCAGTGGGCATGATCCTGTTCGGCGTGATGTACATGATTCCGCAGTTTCTGGCGGTGATCTCCGGCTACAACACCGAGCAGGCTGGTTACGTGCTGCTGCTGTCCGGCCTGCCCACCGTGCTGCTGATGCCGATGATGCCCAAGCTGCTGGACATCGTGGACGTGCGCATCCTGGTGATCGCCGGGCTGATCTGTTTTGCCGCGGCGTGTTTCGTCAACCTGTCGCTGACCGCCGACACCGTCGGCACGCATTTCGTTGCCGGGCAGTTGCTGCAAGGCTGCGGGTTGGCACTGGCGATGATGTCGCTCAATCAGGCGGCCATCTCTTCGGTGCCGCCGGAGCTGGCCGGCGATGCATCGGGCCTGTTCAATGCCGGCCGCAACCTGGGCGGCTCGGTCGGGTTGGCGCTGATCTCCACCTTCCAGGAGCGCCGCATGACCTTCCACACCGAAACCATCGGTAGCGCGATCACCGCCAATGCGACGCGCGCGCAGGACTTTCTGGCTGGCCTGAGCGCGCAGATGCAGGGCAGCGCCGGTGGCGAGGCGGCCATCCGCTCGATCGCGCAGTTGGCGCGACTGGTGCAACAGCAGGCGCTGGTGATGACCTACAGCGATCTGTTCTGGATCTTCGGCGTGATCGTGGTCTGCACGATCCCGCTGGCTTTTTTGCTCAAACCGTTACCCAAGGGGGCGCACCTTGCAATGCACTGATTCCCTGCGCCCGATGCGCATGCCACTGGCGGCGGCGCTGAGCGCCGTGTTGCTTGGCGGCTGCATGCTCGGCCCTAACTACACCAAGGCACCGCCGGTGGCCGATGCGGCCATGCAGGCGCCCGCGCTGCATCGCGCCAGCGGCGCGCAGGTGGTTGCCGCCGCGCCGCTGAACCACTGGTGGGAGCAATTGAACGACCCGCAGCTCACCCAGCTGGTGACCCGGGCGTTGGCCGACAGCCCCAACCTGCGCGCAGCCCAAGCGCGTCTGCGCGCCAACCGCGCACTGGCCCGGCAACGCCGCGCCGAGCGTTTGCCCAAGCTCAATGCCAGTGCGATCTACGCCTATGCCGAGCCGCCGCAGACCATTGTGGACACGCTGGGCGGGCTGCAGGAGGGCCAGCCCGGTCAACAGCCCGCTGCAGGCGATCAGGCACTGGATCTGGACAAGACCCAGATCTACAGCGCCGGTTTCGATGCCAGTTGGGAGCTGGATTTTTTCGGCCGTCGCCGTCGCGCCGCCGAGGGCGCGCTGGCGCAAGCGCAGGCCTCCGAAGCCGAGCTGGCCGATGCGCAGGTGCAGCTCGCCGCCGAAGTGGGGCAGGTGTATCTCAACTATCGCGGGCTGCAGGCACGGCTGGCCATTGCCGATGCCAATCTGGAGAAGATCGGCCAATCGCTGGCATTGACCCGTCAACGCCGCGAGCGCGGTGCGTCCTCTGACCTGCAGGTTGAGCAGATCGCTACCCAGGTGCAGCAGCAGCAAGCGCAGCGTCTGCCGCTGGAAATGCAGTTGCAGGAAGCGCTGGACCAGCTCGCGCTGATGGTCGGACGCGAGCCCGGCGCGTTGGACGCGCAACTGGCGGCGGTGCAGCCACTGCCGATGTTGCCCACCGACGTGCGCGTGGACGATGCCGGCGCGTTGATCCGTCGTCGCCCCGACGTGCGCAAGGCCGAGCGCGAGCTGGCCGCGTCCAGCGCGCAGATCGGCGAGGCGTTGAATGGTTACTTCCCGCAGGTGACCCTGCTGGGTGGGCTGAGTTGGGTGGCCGGTTCGCCCAGCGACTTCAACTCCGATGCGCTGACCACCCTGGCGGTGCCGATGCTGCGCTGGTCGATCTTCGATTTCGGCAAGACCCGTGCGCAGGTGGAACAGGCGCGTGCCGGCAATGCCGGCCGCGAGGCGGCTTATGAGGGCGCGGTGCTGGCGGCGTTGCAGGATGCCAACTCTGCGTTGTCGCGCTTCGGTTCTGCGCGCAAGCAGCTAGTGGTCGCGCGCCAGGCCGAAGCCTCGGCCACGCGCTCGGCCGGACTGATGCAGCAACGCCGCGATGCCGGCGCAACCTCGTCGATCGATCTGCTCGACGTGCAACGCCAGCAGTTGTCCGCACAGGACGCCGCCGCGCAAGCGCAGGTGCAGCTATTGGTCAACTACGTCGCGCTGCAAAAAAGTCTGGGTCTGGGCTGGAGCGAGGCGCCGCAGGAGACGCGTTGACTGTCGTCGATGCCTGATGGTGCCTTCAAGTAGGCATGCCTGCGCTGCCAATTCCATTGCCATTGCCGCGCGTCGGTGATGGTTGCGCATGCGGTCTGCATCGGGAGTATTGGTGGCACGGACGTCATCGGGTTGATGGGGTTTGCACAAGCCCCGTCAGTGAGTGTGGAAACCTGCGCTTTGCTGGACTTAAACACGCAGCGACGAGGACGGCTTGCATACCGATTTACGCATCGTCTTACACGTTTGGACGGCGTGCGTTTTGCATCCGGATATCCGGTTGATCAGACCAACTTGGAGCGGCTAACACAACGGAGCCAGCAATCGTCAGGTGGGTGCGGACGGCCCGGAGGAACCGGAATGTACGAGTGGTAGATGCCGCAACGAGCACCGAGCACCGAGCACCGGCCGCCTGGCGTTGAGCACAGTTGTTTTGTTAGCTGCTCGTCTAGCATTGGTCCCGCTTGATTGGCTGGTATTGCCCGGCGATGTCTTCTCCAATCGAAACAAGTCACCACTGATGCAGTCACCGACACTTGCCGCAATGCCGCTTGATCGTCACTCTCAACCGCAGACGCGCAGACGCGCAGACGCGCAGACGCGCAGACCCGCACGCGCCCGACAGCCGATACATGCTTTTGCCATCATGGCGCGCAGGCTCTACCCCCGGCGCCTGCGTTTGCCGTCATCGAGAGGAACCATGTCACTGACCGACGCCTTGCCGCCCCTGTCCACCCCTGCGGATGCCGGCTACCTGTCCATCAGCGAGGTCCGTAAGGAATTCGATGGCTTTGTCGCGGTCGACGATGTCAGCCTGCAGATCCGCAAGGGCGAAATCTTTGCGCTGCTGGGCGGGTCGGGCAGCGGCAAATCCACCTTGCTGCGTTGTCTGGCCGGCTTCGAGCGACCCACCAAGGGGCGCATCACACTCGATGGCCAGCCGATCGACGCGCTGCCGCCGTACGAGCGCCCGATCAACATGATGTTCCAGTCCTACGCGCTGTTTCCGCATATGAGCGTGGAGCAGAACATCGCCTTCGGGCTGAAACAGGAGGGCTTGTCGAAGGCCGCTATCGCCACCCGCGTCGGCGAGATGCTGGAGCTGGTGCAGCTGGGCGCGTTGGCCAGGCGCAAGCCGCATCAGCTCTCCGGCGGCCAGCAGCAGCGTGTCGCGCTGGCGCGCTCGCTGGCCAAGCGACCCAAGCTGCTGCTGCTGGACGAACCGATGGGCGCGCTGGACAAAAAACTGCGCTCGCAGATGCAGCTGGAACTGGTCAACATCATCGAAACCTCCGGGGTCACCTGCGTGATGGTCACCCACGATCAGGAGGAGGCGATGACCATGGCCACGCGCATCGCGCTGATGGATCAGGGCTGGATCCAGCAGGTCGGCACGCCCGATGAAATCTACGAACAACCGGCCAACCGTTTCGCCGCCGAATTCATCGGCTCGGTCAATCTGATCGATGCCGTCATCGCCGAAGACGCGCCCGATTACGTCACGCTGAAGACGCCGGCGTTCGACGCCCCTATCCGTATCGGCCACGGCATCACCGGCTTCGAAGGCCAAGCAGTGGCGTTTGCGCTGCGTCCGGAAAAACTCGCCATCGGCAAGGACGAACCCACGCAGGCCTGCAACAAGGCGCAGGGGGTGATCGAAGACATCGCCTATTTCGGCAGCCATTCGGTCTACCACGTGCGGCTGCCCAGCGGGGTCAAGCTGATGGCCAACTTTGCCAATCGCCAGCGCTGGGCCAGCGAAGCGCTGACCTGGGGCGATGCGGTGTGGGTGGGCTGGGGCGAGGACGACGGCGTGGTGCTTACCGCATGAGGCCGCGTCTTTTCCGTCGCGGCTTGCCGGGTGCACGTTGGGGCGTGATCGCTGCACCGTACCTGTGGTTGCTGGTGTTCTTCGCGATCCCGTTCCTGATCGTGCTGAAGATTTCGTTTGCCGAGCGCGCCATCGCGATGCCGCCATACACGCCGCTGTTCGCATCTGCGGCCGATGGCGCCGTCAGCGTCAGGCTGCATCTGGGCAATTATCTGGCGCTGCTGCGTGACAGCCAGTACGTGGCCGCGTACCTGAGTTCGATCAAGATCGCGGCGATCTCCACCGCACTGGCGTTGTTGATCGGCTACCCGATGGCGTATGTGATCGCACGCTTGCCGTCGGCTACCCGCAACGTGGCGATGATGCTGGTGGTGCTGCCATCGTGGACCTCGTTCTTGATTCGGGTTTACGCGTGGATCGGCATTCTCGACGGCAACGGCCTGCTCAATCAGGCGCTGCTGGCGCTGGGCGTGATCAAGCAGCCATTGCAGTTGCTGTACACGCCCGTCGCCGCCTACATCGGCATCGTCTACTGCTATCTGCCCTTCATGGTGTTGCCGCTGTACGCCAATCTGGTCAAGCACGACAACCGCTTGCTGGAAGCGGCCTACGATCTGGGCGCGCGTCCGTGGCAAGCGTTTGTGCGCATCACCTTGCCGCTGTCGCGTAACGGCATCGTGGCCGGCTGCATGCTGGTGATGATCCCGGCGGTGGGCGAGTTTGTGATTCCGGAAATGCTGGGCGGCCCCAACACCTTGATGATCGGCCGCGTGTTGTGGGGCGAGTTCTTCAATAATCGCGATTGGCCAGTGGCCGCTGCCGTGGCCACGGTCATGCTGGTGTTGTTGCTGGTGCCAATCGTGATCTTCCACCGTTACCAGCAGCGCGAGCTGGAAGGGCGGCTGACATGATGCGCGCCTCGCGCGGTGGGCGCGTGCTCGGCGGCAGTGTGCTCGCGTTGGGGTTCGGGTTTTTGTATCTGCCGATCCTGTTGCTGATGGTGTACTCGTTCAACGCCTCGCGTCTGGCCACGGTGTGGGGCGGGTTTTCGACGCGCTGGTATGGCGAGTTGCTGCGCGACCGGCAATTGCTGGAGGCAGCCTGGGTCAGTCTGGAAGTTGCGTTCTGGACCGCCTGCGCGTCGATGGTGCTGGGCACGATGGCCGCGATGGCGATGGTGCGCATGCGGCGGTTTCCCGGCAAAACGCTGTTCGGCGCGCTGATCACCGCACCGCTGGTGATGCCGGAGGTGATCATCGGCTTGTCGATCCTGCTGTTGCTGGTCTCGATGGGCGGCGTGCTCGGCATCGCACCGCGCGGGGCAGTGGCGATCTGGGTCGCGCATGTCACCTTCACCGTGTCGTTTGTCACCGTGGTGATTTCCTCGCGCCTGCAGGAGCTGGACCGCTCGCTGGAAGAAGCCGCGATGGATCTGGGGGCCACGCCGCTGAAGGTGTTCTTCCTGATCACCTTGCCGATCATCGCCCCGGCACTCGCATCGGGGTGGCTGCTCGCCTTTACCCTGTCGCTGGACGATGTAGTGATTGCCAGCTTCCTGGCCGGGCCGAGTTCGACCACCCTGCCGATCAAGGTGTTCGCATCGGTGCGGCTGGGCATCAGCCCCAAGATCAACGCACTGGCCACAGTGATGGTGCTGGCGGTGTCGGTCGCCGCAGTGATCGGTTGGTGGCTGCTGGCACGCAGCGAAAAACGCCGTCTGCGCGATCAGCAACTGGCGCTGCAAGCGGCTCCCTGAGCAGGGGCTCGCATTGGTGTGGCCAATGAACTGCAGCAAGCGGCCACCAGACAGGTGCGAACGCTCAAGCCACCGACGTGGACGACGGCTGCGACTACTATTACGACGGCCGCCGGACGCTGGGAACACCAGTGGGAGCGGCGGCGGCTACCTGGCCGGAGGCGTGTACCCGTTGTCCCAGGGCTGCGGCTTGGTCAGGTAGCACTGATACTCGGCCCTGATGTCGTAGCCGTGTTGCTCGACTCTAGGTTGTTCATCGGCGCGGTCCTTGCGGTTGTCCTTGCCGTCGTCCTTGGACTTTCGCTTATCGGGAAAGATCGTGACCATGTTCGGTGACGATTGCGCGGTGATCAGTTGGCGGATGGCAGTGTCCGAGCACGCATGCAGTGCCTCGTCCTCGCAGGGTTGCGCGGGATCGGGCATCAGGCTGTTGCAGCGTACGGTGACAAACCCGGCCGGTCCGGGCCGCGGGCCACGCAAGAGGTCCTGGACGACGGCACATCCCGGCAGGCATGCACTGGTGCCAAGTACAACGAGAGCAATGAGATTCCGGCGCATCGTGGTGGTCTTCCATGGATGGATGAATCTGCCGCCGCGCAATGCTAGAGCAATGCGCGGTTGGACCGTCTGAACAGGGCAAGGCTGCTTTCGTTACCTCGTCTGGGGGCGTTATCCCAGCGGTCATTGATCAGAGAGTTGTGCGATGAATGTGCGGCATTGCGTCGCGGTGCGGGTAAACACAGCGTTGCAGCAATTTGCAGTGGTTGTGACGCGGCTGCAACTTCCCGGCGACTAGCATTGGGCGTCTTGCAACTGGAGACCGTCATGTCCTACGACACCGTCAACCCTGCCAACGGCCAGGTCGAACATACCCAGCAGACGCTGGACGCCGCCGCCATCGAGGCGCGCTTGGCCGCTTCCGCCAAGGCGTTTCCGCAGTGGGCAGCATTGCCCTTGGCCGAACGCGGCGCCTTGCTGCGCCGGGTCGGCGAAGAGTTGACCAAACGGCGCGACGACCTGCAGCGCATCATGACCGCCGAGATGGGCAAGCTGCGCCGCGAAGCGCTGGCCGAGGTCGACAAGTGCGCGCAGGCCTGCGCGTATTACGCCGACCATGCTGCCGAATACCTGGCGCCACGCGAGATTCCAACCGAGGCGCAGTCCAGCTATGTGCGCTATGAACCGCTGGGCTGCGTGTTTGCGGTGATGCCGTGGAATTTCCCGCTGTGGCAGGCGTTTCGCTTTCTCGCGCCAGGCCTGATGGCCGGCAATGTGGCCTTGCTCAAGCACGCCAGCAACGTGCCGCGTTGCGCCGATGCGATGAAGGACGTGCTCGATGCTGCCGGCATTCCGCCGGGCGTTTTCGACGTGCTGCATATTGACAACGACCAGGCCGCCGATGTGCTGCGCGATGACCGCATTGTTGCAGTGACGTTGACCGGCAGCGAACATGCCGGCCGCTCGCTGGCCGCCAATGCCGGCGACCAGCTGAAGAAATGCGTGATGGAGTTGGGCGGCAGCGACGCCTTCGTGGTGCTGGAAGACGCCGATCTTGAGCACACCGTGCAATCGGCGGTGCAGTCGCGCTTCGACAATAGCGGGCAGACCTGCATTGCCGCCAAGCGCTTCATCGTGGTCGATGCCATCGCCGACCAGTTTATCGAACGCTTCGTCGCGGCCGCCGCCGAGCGCGTGGTCGGCGACCCGCAGCAGGAAAGCACCACGCTCGCACCGATGGCACGCGCCGATTTGCGCGACGAATTGCACAAGCAGGTGCAGACCAGCGTGGCGAAGGGCGCGAAGGTATTGCTGGGCGGCGCACCGGTGCCGGGCTCGCATGCCGGCTACCCGGCCACGATCCTCGACCAGGTCGCCCCCGGCATGCCGGCGTACGACGAAGAATTCTTCGGGCCGGTGGCCTCGATCATTCGTGTGGCCGACGAAGCCGAAGCGGTACGTGTGGCCAACGACACCACCTTCGGCCTGGGCGGCAGTGTGTGGACCGCAGACGCCAAGCGCGGCGAGCGCGTCGCGCAGCAATTGCAGTGCGGTGCCGCCTTCGTCAATTCGGTGGTCAAGAGCGATGTGCGGCTGCCATTCGGTGGCATCAAGCGCTCAGGATTTGGCCGCGAACTCGCCGATCACGGCATCCACGAGTTCATGAATATCAAGACGATCTATGTGGCTTGAGTGCCGGGAGTGGGGATTCGGGAGTAGGGATTCGTCAAGCAACGGCGCTTCCTTCTCCCATCGGGAGAAGGTGCCCCAAGGGCGGATGAGGGTACGCATCAGCTGGTCGTTGGCTAGCGCGCGCCAACAGAAACCACCAGCCTTCAAACAGGATTGATCGAACGATCAAACGCAACAGCGCTCAAACTCAACCATCACTCAAGCTCGATCAGCAACCAGCCAACCCGCTCCAACCAATCCCGAATCGCCACTCCCCAATCCCGGCCGCAAAGCGGCCTACAGCCACCGCGCGCGCTTGAACAGGCGATACAGCACCAGGCACGAGGCCACCACACCGCCCACCAGCAAGGGGTAAGCGTAGGATTTGTCGAGTTCGGGCATGTGGGTGAAGTTCATGCCGTACCAGCTGGTGATCAGGGTCGGTGCGGCGAGCAGGGCGGCCCAGGCGCCCAGGCGCTTGACGGTTTCGCCCTGTGCCAGCGTCACCATCGACAGGTTGACGCTCAAGGCGGTGCCCAGCATCTCGCGCAAGGTGTCGATGGCGTCGTTGATGCGCACGGCGTGATCGAGCACGTCGCGCAGGTAGATGCCGACCTCGTCATGGATCAACGCGCCCGGATTGCGCTTGAGGTGCGAGAGCACGTCCTGTAACGGGGCGACCACCAGACGCATCTTGTTGAGTTCGCGCTTGAGCTCATACAGGCGCACCACGGTTTCGCGCTTGTAATTGTCGGCAAAGATGTCTTTTTCCAGGCCTTCCAGCGTGTCGCGAAACTCGTCCATGATCGGCAGATAGTTGTCGACCACAAAGTCCAGCACGCCATACAGACAGAACGACGCGCCCTTGCGCAGCATCGCCGGCTCGCGTTCCACCCGATGGCGGACCGGCGTGTAGGAGAGCGACGCGCCGTGGCGCACGGTCAGCAGAAAACGTGCGCCGAGGAACGCATGCGTCTCACCATAGCGGATGCGTTCGTTGACCAGTTGCGCGGTATTGACCACCACAAACAACGAATTGCCGTAGCTCTCGGCCTTGGGGCGTTGGTGCGCCTTGAGCGCGTCCTCGATAGCCAGATCGTGCAAGCCGAACTCGTCCCGCAACTTGTGCAGCACCGATTCCTGCGGCTCGTACAAGCCGACCCAGACGAAGCCATCCGGGCGCTCCAGCACATCGCTGATCTGCTCCAGGCTGATGTCGTGCCGCTTGCCGTCACCGTCGTAGTACGCGCAGGTGATGACGCAGGACGGGTTGTCCGGATGGCGACCGTGGTTGTTCATGCGCGCATCCTGGATCAGCGCTGACGCAGCGGCAAGTCGCGCGGTTGCAGAGCGATCGCGAGCGCGGCGTGGACCGGCAACAGCAGCATCACCCATTGCAGGCTGTATTGCGCCTGGAACGAGAGCCAGTGAATCACCATGGCCAGCAAGGCCCCTGCGGCCACCACCCAGCGCAGTCCATCGAACCAGCGTCCGGGCCGGCGACCACGCAGCAACTGTATGCCGCCGATCAACAGCAGCACGCACAGCGGATTGACCAGCAGCAGATTACGGTTGGCCCAGGCGGACTGGTGCGCGGTAAAGCCCCACAGGTACACCAGCAGGCCGCCGCCGATGGCGCACAACAACCAAAACGGCAGCGCAAGGCCGGCCAGTAAGCGCGGTTTGCGACGCAGTGCCAGCACGCCGGCTGCAAGCGCCAGCCCGACCAGCAACCACGGCCACCAATGGCGCTGCTGGTCGGCAGGTTCCGGGGCGATGCGGTGCGGCAGCAGTATCTGCGTGGCTTGCACCAGCGGACGGCCGGCGCTGTTGTGTACCTGGGTCAGGCTGTCGGCCAGCCGCATCGGCACGAACGCTTCTTCCCAGCGCGACAGCGAGCGGTCTGCGTACGGCCCCAGCCCCAGGTCGAAGCCCAGCCACATCCACGGGGCAGGGGAGGCCAGGCGCACCGCTTCGCTGCGAAAGGTATTGCCGCGCGAGCGGCCAGCCAGCTGCGATTTCAAACCGCCGCCCATGGCACGGTCCAGGGTGTCGCGCACCATGGTGGCGCAGTTGGCTTCGAAATAATCGTAGTGATAGCGCGCGTTTTCCGGCCGGCTGCGGACCGCCAGGCCATCGGCAAGCGCGCGCGCCTGCTCGGGCGGCAGATCCAACCACTGCACGCTGACGCCGCGGCCAACGTCGCGGTACTGCGACAGGTCTTCTTCCAGTGGCAACGCCACCAGGTAGTACATCATTTCGCCGCGGGTGAAGCGCGGCACGAAGTCCGGCTCGCTCGGGTCGAAGAAGCCGAAGTTGTACGAGGTTGCCCGCTGGGTGAGCGGGTCGACCACCACGATGGCGTCATGCCCGAAGCGCTCGAAGAACACTTCGCCCGGCTGCATGGTGACCACGCCGACGCGCGGTGGCGGTGTGCTAACCGAGGCAGCAGCCTGCGTACCCTGGGCCGACGCAAGCGGCGCAACCAGCAGCGTCAGCAGGAGCAGCGCCCAGGACGCGACCCATTGCCAGCCACCACGGCCGCATCGCACCGTGGCGTGACGGCGCGCGAGGTTCAAGCGTCGTCCTGCGGGTCGGGCGGCAGGATGGTGACGTGGAAGGCGTGCACACGGCGCGTGTCGGCCTTGGCCACGCGAAACGCAAACCTGCCCAAGGTCAACTCTTCGCCGGTCTCCGGCAGGTGCCCGATCGCATCGGTGACCAAGCCGCCCACGGTGTCGTACTCGTCATCCGGGAATTCGGCGCCGAAGCGTTCGTTGAAGTCCTCGATCGGCGTCAGCGCATCGACCACGTAGCGGCCATCTGCCTGGATCGCGATCAGCGAATTCTCTTCTTCGGCATCGTCGTGCTCGTCGTCGATCTGGCCAACGATCTGCTCCAGCACGTCTTCGATGGTGACCACGCCGGCGACTCCGCCGTACTCGTCCACCACAATCGCCATGTGGTTGCGCGACAGGCGGAATTCCTTGAGCAGCACGTTGAGCTTCTTGGACTCGGGGATCAGCACCGCCGGGCGCAGCAGCTCGCGCACATTGCCGGGCCCGTTATCGGCGACCACGCCGCGCAACAGGTCCTTGGCCAGCAGGATGCCGAGCACTTCGTCCTTGTTTTCGCCATGCACAGGGAAGCGCGAATGGCCGGATTCGACCACCTGCTTCATCAGGTCGATGAAGCGCGCTTCCACCGGCAGCGACACCATTTGCGAGCGCGAAATCATCACGTCGCCCACGGTGAGCTCGGACACGGAGATCGCGCCTTCCATCATGCGCAGGGTGTCTGCGGCGATGAGACCGTCTTGTTCGGCGGTCCGCAGCAAGGCGACCAGTTCGTCGCGGGTATGGGGTTCGCCAGAGAAGGCCGCGCTCAGGCGTTCGAGCCAGCTGCGGCGTTTTTCGGGGTTTTCTGAGGTGTGGCTACTGTCGTCTTCGGACATCATGACGGGGAAGGGCACCCGGCAGACCAGGCGATAGGGCGCAGTCTAGCAGGAAGCCGGCAAGCCGCTGTGGATGCGCTGCCGGGCGCAGGGTTTCAGGGCAGGTCCAGGCTGTAGCCGCAGCCGACCACGGTCTTGCCCGGATGCGATTTGACGTTGGTCACGCTGAGCACGACCGACTCGATCATCGCCTCACCGGTCTTCGGGTTGGTGGTGTCTTCGCTGACCAGCTCGCGGCCGTACATGACCTTTTCGGCGTTATCCACGCCCAGTTCCAGGTCCAGCTGCTTGGCCAGCGGGCGCGGGTCGGGCAGGTCCAGGATCGCCATGACGCTGGCGCCGGAAAACGCGATATGCGTGGTGCTGTGGCCGAACACAGTGATTGGCGTGTTGAGCGTGTATTCGGTCATGAATAGGTTGGATTGCTCCAGCGGCGTCCAGCCCAGCGCGACCGCCTTGAGCGGGTCGGCCAGTACCGGCGTCAGGGCGTTGAAGTCGCCAATGCGCTGCCGGCATTCGATCAACGCCGGCAGGTCCGGCCGCATCGGTGCGGTCTGTGCCAGAACCGCTGACGGGCTCAGCAGCACGCAGGTCAGGGCAAACCACGCGCGCATCAGCGCTCCCCCGCATACGGGTCGTCGATGCCCAGGTCGGCCAGGATTTCCCGCTCCAGTTGCTCCATGGCGTCGGCTTCCTTGTCGTCTTCGTGGTCCCAGCCCAGCAGATGCAAGGTGCCATGCACGGTGAGATGCGCGTAATGCGATGCCAGCGATTTGCCCTGTTCGGCCGCCTCGCGTGCCACCACCGGCGCGCAGATCACCAGATCGCCGAGCAGCGGCATCTTGATGCCCTTGGGCAGGCCTTCGGGCAGTTCGGCCGGAAAGCTCAGCACGTTGGTGGCGTAGTCCTTGCCGCGGTAATGATGGTTGAGCGAGCAGCCTTCCTTCTCGTCGACCACGCGCACCGCCAGGTCGGCCTCGCGGATGCGGCCCTTCAGCGCCGCGGCCACCCATTTGCGAAAACTTACCGCCGACGGCAGGCCGGCGCGCGGAAGCGCGTAACTGACGGCAACGTCGAGGCGGACGGGTCCTTTGGTCATGGGAGCACCAGCAAGTCAGATCAGACAGAGGTGACAGTATCGCGCGAGTGCTGCCTCACTGCGACTTCCAGTCACCGGCGCTGTAGGCGATTTCGATCACCTCGGCGGCTTTTACCAAATCTTCGATGCCAGCCTGCTTGGTCGATGTGTAGCAATTGAAGCCCAGATGCGCCTTGAGCTGGCGCGTCATGCCCACGGCGCTTTGCTCGGGCTTGGCCTTGGCGTCGAGGTGGATGGTCAGGTCCGCGCATCCGCCGATGTTGGTCACCTTCACTGCCGGTACGAGCGCACGTGCGGCCTGGTCGGCGAGCGCGTCAAAGTCGGGTTGCGCGATGGCTCGCTGCGCTGCCGATACCCGTACCTTGACGTAGTAGAGCTGCTTGTAGAACAGATAGCCTGTGGAAAGCAGCGGCATGCCGGACGACGACAAGTCCATGCTGAGTCTCAACTTTTCTCCAACGATTCGCTCGGCATCGGCAATGGCCGCAATCACCTGGGCATCTACCGCGTCGGCCGGGGTATGAGTCGGGGCATCGTCGCTTGTCAAGATGAACCTGGTCTGGTCCAGCTCGTCCAGCCGTGAATAGGTGCCTTGCGTACGCGCCGCGGCAAGATCCTGGCGGAAGGCGGTCATGCCGTGCTTGATGGCTTCGGCTTGATCACGTTGCCCGGCCGGATACACGAAGACATCGATGTTCAATTCCGAATGGTCGGCCATCGTGTAATGAAACCAGGCGCCCGAAACCTTGGCGGCCGGGTTATAGGAACTGCGGGCGAGCCTGAATGGGCCAATATTCCTCGGTGCGGCCAGATAACTGGTTTCGATGTAAGCGCGGGAGGATGCACCGGCATTCTCCGCTGCGGCTGGCAACGCAGCCGGCGCAAGACCCAATAGGCAGACAGAGAACAAGACGCGATAGCCGACCATGCGCACTTCCTGTGCAGAGCGTTGTCCCAAGTGTAACGCTGTAGCGCTGCGGATTGGTGCGTGTAGATCCGCGCTGCGGCGGACGGCGGCGCGATGACCACGCCGAGAATTTCCGCAGTTTCTGGCTTGTCCTAAATTTGCACCAAGCCCCGCTTAGCAGGGCGCTATCGTTACACAGTCATGCCGCAGGTTCGGCAGGCTTTTCGACTAGGTCGCGCTTTTCATAAGCCTTGACAATACGTGCCACCAACGGATGCCGCACCACGTCGCGTGCTTCGAAGAACGTGAAGCTGGCGCCTTCCACATCGTGCAGCACCTCGATCGCATCGCGCAGGCCGGATTTGACGTGCTTGGGCAGGTCGATCTGGGTCAGGTCGCCGGTGACCACGGCAGTAGAGCCGAAGCCCAGGCGGGTCAGGAACATCTTCATCTGTTCGATGGTGGTGTTCTGCGCCTCGTCCAGGATCACGTAGGCATCGTTGAGCGTGCGGCCGCGCATATAGGCCAGCGGGGCGATTTCGATGACGTTCTTTTCCAGCAGCTTGACCACCTTTTCCACACCCAGCATCTCGTACAGCGCGTCGTACAGCGGGCGCAGGTACGGGTCCACCTTCTGGCTGAGGTCGCCTGGCAGGAAGCCGAGCTTTTCGCCGGCCTCCACCGCTGGACGCACCAGGATCAACCGCTGCACGCGCGATTCGTTCAAGGCTTCCACCGCGCTGGCCACTGCCAGGAAGGTCTTGCCGGTGCCGGCCGGGCCGATGCCGAAATTGATGTCGTGCGTGGCGATCGCATGCAGGTACTTGGCCTGGTTGGCGCCGCGGCCGCGCACGGTGCCGCGCTTGACCTTGATCGCCACGTCCTGCGCCTGGTAAGCACGGTCTGCCACATGCTCGACATTGGCGTCGGTCAAGCGCAAGTGGATCGCATGGTTATCGAAGGTGGTCGAGGCGGCTTCGTCATACAACGCAGTCAACAGCGTCTGCGCGGCGGTGACTGCCGGCTCCGGGCCGGTGATACGGAAGATGTTGCCGCGGTTGGCGATCTCCACGCCAAGTTTGAGTTCGATCTGGCGCAGGTGCGCGTCGAACGGGCCGGCCAGATTGGCCAGGCGCTCGGTGTCGTCGGGTTCCAGGGTGAAATCGCGGTAGGCAGGTGAGTTCATGGTGGGGTCGGACAGCGCGCGTGCGGCGTCGGTAGGGCGGCAGATGAGGGTAGCGCGCAGCATGTGATCCCACCAACAAACTCGGTGGCGTCAGCGATAGCCGCTGCGCGTGCAGGCAGTTTTCCACAAGCGCTGTGGAGTCACGCATCACTAACCTGTGGATAGATTGCGTCAGCCTTACTGGCGCAAGGTCTGGGAGCTGTGTGGTGAAAAAATCACCAGTGCCTGCGAGGTTGTCCACATGCGGTGTGGATCGAATTCCGCAAAGCCTGTGGGTAAGTGTCACCACGCCTTGTGCTGCAAGGTGTTGCAGCAGTGTGGTGAATTTTTGACCACTGTAGCGGATGCGGTGGAATGCTGCGTGCCGCGATGTCGCCGCTCTGCGGCGCATCGCCGGATGCGGGAGTAGGTGGCGACCTCGCCTCCGGCAACGCGGCTATGCATCTTGCGCATCGCCCACGAGCACCTTAAACAGCGAGTCCACTGCGTCGAGGCGAAGCAGGAGTCACGCGCGACAGCACGTGCGCCGCCTGACCCAGCACACGCGCCAGCACGCAATGCGGCTGGCAGCTTGCATCGATCTTTCAGCGGTGGTGTGCCGACACGGCATCACGCGTGCAGCGCACGCGCGATGTGTGTTCGCTGCAAAGACTGTCTCGACGCAGCGCCGCACAACTGCGGCGCGTATGTCAGCTGGTGCTGTCATCCAGTTGGATGCGACCACGTAGCGAATTGCTCATCGCCTCGGTGATCAACACATCCACAAACTGCCCGATCAGACGCGGATTTCCGGGGAAATTCACCGGTCGCATGTTCTCGCTCTTGCCGGTCAGCTCGTTCGGGTCGCGGCGCGATGGGCCTTCCACCAGCACCCGCTGCACGCTGCCGACCATGGACTGCGAGATGGTCGCCGCATGCGCGCTGATGTGTGCCTGCAAGCGCGCCAGACGCGCCTGCTTGACCGCATCGGGCGTGTCGTCTTCCAGGTCCGCAGCCGGCGTGCCGGGGCGACGCGAATACACGAACGAAAAGCTCTGATCGAAGCCGACGTCTTCGATCAACTTCATGGTCTTTTCAAAATCTGCTTCGGTCTCGCCGGGAAAGCCGACGATGAAGTCCGAGCTGATCGAAATGTCCGGGCGCACCGCGCGCAACTTGCGGATCTTGGATTTGAATTCCAGTGCCGTGTAACCACGCTTCATCGCCGACAGAATGCGGTCACTGCCTGCCTGCACTGGCAGATGCAGATAATTGGCCAGCTGCGGCACGTCGCGATACGCATCCACCAGCGAATCGGAAAACTCCAGCGGATGCGAGGTGGTGAAGCGAATGCGGCCAATGCCCTCGATCTGCGCGATGGTGCGGATCAACAGGCCCAGATCGGCGTACTGCGCCGCCTCGCCGGCATCGGCGCCATACGCACCGCGATACGCGTTGACGTTCTGGCCGAGCAGGTTGATCTCGCGCACGCCTTGCGCTGCCAGTTGCGCCACTTCCACCAGCACATCCTCGAACGGGCGGCTGACTTCTTCGCCGCGCGTGTAGGGCACCACGCAGAACGAGCAGTACTTGGAGCAACCTTCCATGATCGATACGAACGCCGATGGACCATCGGCGCGCGGTTCGGGCAGGCGATCGAACTTCTCGATTTCCGGGAAGCTGATGTCCACTTGTGACTTGCCGGACTGGCGCCGAGCACGGATCAGTTCCGGCAGGCGATGCAAGGTCTGCGGCCCGAACACCAGATCCACATACGGCGCGCGCTTGACGATGGCTTCGCCTTCCTGCGAGGCCACGCAGCCGCCCACGCCGATAATCACCGGCGTACCGCCGGCCTTGGCACGGTTTTCCTTGAGCAAGCGCCAGCGGCCCAGTTGGCTGAACACCTTTTCCTGCGCCTTCTCGCGTATGGAGCAGGTGTTGACCAGCACCACGTCGGCGTCTTCAGGGTTGTCGGTCAGCTCCAGCCCTTCGGAGGCTGCGAGAACGTCGGCCATCTTGGCCGAGTCGTACTCGTTCATCTGGCAACCGTGAGTCTTGATGTACAGCTTGCCGCGCACCACGGCAGGCGTCGCCGGGCGGGCGACCGGCAACGGCAGCAGGGCAGGTGCGTCCACGGCGGTGGCCGCGGACAGATCGGAAACGGATGTCCCGGGCATGGCGCTTATTCCAGGCGGGTGAGATAGCCGGACAGTTTACCCGCTCACGGCAGCGCCTGCGCTCCTAGCTTGCTGCCTGCGCGTCGACGCCGGTTGCCCGCGCGACTGCCGGGCGCTCGGCCATCCGTGCGATGTAGGCGCGGGTCGGGGCCGGCGGGTCGATCAGGCCGAATTGCACCATCCATGCCAATGCGCCGCCCCACAGCACGTCGGCTGCGCTGCAGCGCGTGCCCAGCAGGTAGTCGCCTTGCGCCAGCTGTGCGTAGACCACGTTCAGTACGGTGTCGGAGTCGGCATAGGGCGAGAGCGAGCGCGGTGGGGGCGAGCGCTTGAGCGCAAGGTCGACGATTGCCGGTTCGAATGCCGCGCCATAGAACGCCAACCAGCGCAGGTAGGCGCCGCGGTCGGCGTCGCCCGGCGCAGGCGACAGGCCGGCTTCCGGGTAGAGCTCGGCCAGGTACTGATAAATGGCGCCTTGTTCGGTGACCACGCTGTCGCCGTGCACGATCGTCGGGATCTTGCCCATCGGGTTGATCGCGAGGAACTCCGGCGCAAGCTGCTGCTCCTTTTCCAGATCGATGATCTGCAGGCTGTAGCTGGCGCCCAGCTCTTCCAGCAGCACCAGGACACCGCGTGAGCGTGAGCGGGGATTATGGAACAGGGTGATGTGGCGGTCGGCGGACATGGTGGGTTCCTTGAGAGCAGGTGGTGGTGAGGTGGGTTCGAGGTCATTGCTGATATGACGATCCTAAGGGGGCTTGCGGACAGTTTCTGTCCGCAATACCGTCTCGCCATGGCTTCGACTGCTGCCCGTCTGTTGCGACTGCTTTCCTTGCTGCAAGGTGGCCGCAGCTGGCCGGGCGCTGCACTGGCCGCGCGCCTGGAGGTGCACCCGCGCAGCCTGCGGCGCGATATCGAGCGACTGCGCGAGCTTGGCTATCCGGTGCATGCGGCGCCGGGATCCGGTGGCGGTTACCGACTGGGGCAGGGTGCGGCGGCCTTGCCGCTGCTGTTCGAAGAAGAAGAGGCCCTGACCGTGGCGATCGCCCTACGCGCGGCCGCCCCGGCCATCGCCGGCATGGATGCGGCGGCGGCCCGGGTGCTGGCGAAGCTGGACCCGCTGTTGCCACGCCGGAGCGGTCAACGCGCCAGCGCCGCACACGCTGCCATGGCGAGCATGCCGATTGCCGAGGCGGGCACCCTGGTGGACGCCGCCTTGCTGGCGCAGCTTGCCGGCGCCTGCCGCGACCGCACCACGCTGCGGCTGGACTATCGACGTCACTCCGGTGTGGCCATCACCCGCTGCGTCGAGCCAGCGCTGTTGGTCAACTACGGTCGGCGCTGGTACCTGCTGGCCTGGGATTGCGAACGCCAGGATTGGCGCACGCTGCGCGCAGATCGCATCGATCTGGCGGTCCTTACCGGGGCCCGGTTCGGCGCGCGTGCGCTACCGGAGGAGCCGCTGCAGTTGCTGCGCAAAGCCATCGGCGAAGCGCCGTTTCCCTGTCGGGTGAGGGTGCGCCTGCCGGGGACGCTGGAGGTGTTGGCCGTGCAGGTTCCACCCTGGCTGGGCGCGCTGGAGGCAGACGGGGCAGGCCATTGCTGGCTTGGGTTGGGCGCGCCGAGCATGCCGGCGCTTGCCGCCAATCTTCTGTTGCTGGAGCTGCCATTCGAGGCGATTGCGCCGGACGACCTGCGGCAGCCGCTGGTCGATGCGCTGGATGCATTGCGGACACGACTGCACCGGCTGTCGGCCTGAGCATTGCCGCCTCTTGGCAAGCCCGGGGCAAGCTGGGACACTCCGCCGCATGAAGGGGATGTCAAGATTGCTGGGGTTATTGCTTGTCACGTTGTCGGCTGCGCCGGTCAGCGCCGGCACGCTATACAAGTGCGTCAGCGGCGACGGCATCACCAGCTACCTGAGCAAGCGCCAGAGCGGCGCCACCTGTAGCGTCATCAGCAGCTATACCCCCGACCGCTCGGTCCGCCGTCCGCCATCTTCGCCTTCGCCTGTATACCCGGCGTCGGCAGTGTCCAGCGGTCTGGCCCGTCCCATCGCCAGTATCGACAGTGGCGCGCCCGCCACGATCATCAGCCCGCCACCACGGCGCGCGGCCGAGGCCGCTGTGGCGGCGCCGCGTGCGCTGCCGGTGGCAGAGCGTGCGACATTGATCATGCCGGCCGCCGCGGTCAACCCGCGCCGGGTGGTCAGCGGGCAGGTCTATTCGTATATGAAGGACGGCGTGCGTCATTACACCAGCGCACGTCCGCGCCAGGTTGCCAGCATCGAAGGGCTGCGCACCATCCACTACAGCTTCATCGAGACCTGTTACGCCTGCGGCGCCAAGCCGGGCGTCAACTTCGGCGCAATCCGGCTCAACACTGCGGCCTACCAGCAGGAGATCGCGTCGGCGGCGCGCGAGTTCGGGGTCGAAGAAGCCATCGTGCGGGCCATCATCCATGCCGAGTCGGCCTATAACCCATTGGCGCTCAGTCGCGCCGGTGCACAGGGACTGATGCAGTTGATGCCGGGTACCGCACGCCGCTTCGGTGTCAACGATGCCTATGACGCATCGCAAAACATTCGCGGTGGTGTGCAATACCTTTCGTGGTTGCTGAAGCGCTTCAATGGCGACCTCACCCTGGCAGCCGCGGGTTACAACGCCGGCGAGGGTGCCGTGGATCGCTATGGTGGCGTGCCGCCCTACAGCGAGACCCAGCGCTACGTGCAACGCGTCGGCCTGCTGGCCGGCCGCTATCGTGGTCAGAGCGCAACTGCCAACTGAGCAATGCGCTGCGCCCCAGCACGTGCAGATGCAGGCAGCGCTGAGGTGGTGACTCCATGAGGCCTTGCCGTTCGCATGGTCGGCAGTGCTGCACACGCGCAGCGATGCCTCCGCTGCCTCATCGCGCCCTCGCACCGATGCGCCGTCTGCGCGCACTGCGTCACAACCATCGCATGGGTTATCGCGCTTCGCAGGCACCACGACAGGCGACCGCGCACATCGGCCATTGCATCGCACATGCCCGACTGCGTACATTGCATTGTCTGTGCATTAAGCGTTCCGCTACACTGCGGTCGATTCATCGCGGCTGGACCCCCCGCCAGCCGTTGGCAGCCTCACGCTACCTAATTAAGATCGGAGAGCCGGATGGCCAACGATGGGGTTAACGCACCTGCTGATATCGGGCGTCGTCGGTTTTTGACCGCGACGACGGCCGTGGTCGGTGCGGTCGGAGCAGGATTTGTTGCAGTTCCATTCGTGAAGTCGTGGAATCCCAGTGCACGCGCCAAATTGGCAGGTGCACCGGTGACCGCCGACATCAGCGCCTTGCAGGAAGGGCAACGGCTGGTCCTGGAATGGCGCGGTCAGCCGATCTGGATCGTCAAGCGCTCCAAGGCAATGCTTGATGCATTGCCGTCGTTGGACGACCGGCTCAAGGACCCCAAGTCCGAGAACAAGGACCAACAGCCCGAGTACGTGCTGAAGAACCCCGAGTACCGCTCGATCAAGTCCGATATCTCGGTGCTGGTCGGGTTGTGCACGCATCTGGGGTGCTCACCGGAAATGGTGGCCGAAATCCGGCCCGAGCCCTACGACCCGCAGTGGAAGGGTGGCTACTTCTGCCCCTGCCACAAATCGCGTTTCGACATGTCCGGCCGCGTTTTCGACGGCGTGCCCGCACCGATCAATCTGCTGGTGCCCCCGCATCACTATGTGGACGACAACACCCTGGTGATCGGCGTCGATCCGGATGGTGCAGGTCCGTCGACCAAAAGCACGGGGGCTGCCTGATGAGCAATATCCTGGTTCGTACCGCCAACGGTGTGTTCGAGTGGGTCAACGAACGCGCGCCCGGGCTGATGCCCACGTACCGCAAGCACATCAGCGAGTACTACGCGCCGAAGAACTTCAACCTCTGGTACTACTTCGGCTCGCTGGCCATCGTGGTGCTGGTGAATCAGATCGTCACTGGCATCTTCCTGACGATGCACTACAAGACCAGCGCCGCCGAAGCATTCGCGTCGGTCGAATACATCATGCGCGACGTGGAGTGGGGCTGGCTGATCCGCTACATGCACAGCACCGGCGCCTCGCTGTTCTTCATCGTGGTGTATCTGCACATGTTCCGCGGGTTGATGTACGGCAGCTACCAGAAACCGCGCGAGCTGGTGTGGATTCTGGGCATGCTGATCTACCTGGTGCTGATGGCCGAAGCCTTCATGGGCTACGTGCTGCCATGGGGCCAGATGTCGTTCTGGGGCGCCAAGGTCATCATCTCGTTGTTCGGCGCCATTCCGGTGATCGGCAACGGGCTGACGGAGTGGATCATGGGCGATTACCTGCCCGGCGATGCCACCCTCAACCGCTTCTTCGCGCTGCACGTGATCGCACTGCCGCTGGTGCTGTTGCTGCTGATCGTGCTGCACATCGGCGCGCTGCACGAAGTGGGCTCCAACAATCCCGACGGCGTGGATATCAAGAAGGGGCCGAAGGGCAATCGCTGGGATGCGCACAAGCCCGCCGATGGCATCCCGTTCCACCCGTATTACACGGTGAAAGATTTGGTTGGCGTCGGCTTTTTGCTCCTGATTGCTGCCTTCATCATCTTCTTCGCGCCAGCGTTCGGCGGCCTGTTTCTGGAGCACGACAACTTTACCGAGGCCAATCGGCTGGTAACGCCGGAGCACATCAAGCCGGTCTGGTACTACACGCCGTACTACGCGATGTTGCGCGTGATACCGAACAAGCTCGGCGGCGTGCTGGTGATGTTCTCGGCGATCGCCATCCTGTTCCTGGTGCCGTGGCTGGATCGCGCCAAGGTGCGCTCGGTGCGCTATCGCGGCTGGATCTCGAAGGTGGCGCTGGGCGTGCTGGTGGTGTGCTTCGTGTGGTTGGGCGTGATCGGCTCCGGCCCCGGCACCGATGCGCACGAAACCTATGTGGGGCGTGTGCTTACCTTCCTGTACTTCGCCTTCTTCATCACCATGCCGGTGTGGACGCGGCTGGACAAGACCAAGCCGGTACCGGAGCGGGTGACGACCCATGACTAAGCGCATCGTGATGTCATGGAAGTCGCGCGTGGCGGCACTGCTGTGTGGCCTGACCCTGGCCGCAGGCGCAATGGCGGCCGAAGGCGGGAAGGTGCAGCAGGCGGGCAACGATCTGGGCGACCGCGCATCGCTGCAACGCGGCGCGCAGTTGTTCATGAACTACTGCTCCGGCTGCCACTCGTTGAAGTACCTGCGCTACTCGCGCATGGCCAGCGATCTGGGATTGAGCGAAGCCGAGGTCATGGCCAATCTCAACTTCACCGGGGCCAAGGTCGGCGAGCATATCGAAGGCACAATGCCGCACGATGCGGCCACCAAGTGGTTCGGCAAGGCACCGCCGGATCTGACCTTGATCGCACGCGTACGCGGTACCGACTGGGTGTACACCTACCTCAAGTCGTTTTATCTGGATCAGACCCGTCCGCTGGGCTGGAACAATCAATTGTTCCCCAACGCGTCCATGCCCAATCCGCTGTGGGAGCTGCAAGGCCTGCAGCAGGCGCAATTCGGCCCGCCCGACAAGGCCACCGGCGACAAACCGGTTGAGGCGCTGAAGCTTGGGCAGCCGGGACGTCAGACCCCGGTGGAGTTCGACCAGACCGTGCGCGATATCGCCAACTTCCTCGAGTACGCCGGCGAACCGGCCGCATTGAAGCGGCAGAGCATGGGTGTGTGGGTGATCCTGTTCCTGGCGCTCCTCACCTTCATCGCGTACTTGCTGAAGACGGAATACTGGAAGGATGTGCATTGAGACTTGAGGGACGTGCATTGATCGGGGCGTAATCTCCGATTAATGCCTGCACCAAGCGCATGCCTCAAGCACGTACCAAGCAAAGGCACCAAGCTGCGGACGCCAAGCTCGGACACTGACCTGCATGCTCAAGCCCCTCTCCCCACGGGAGAGGGGTTGGGGTGAGGGCAGGCTGTCGAGTGATGCATGCACCACCGACCCATCGTTGCTGGCACGATGATGTTGATCTCGATCACTCGCGCAGATCTGCGCGGATACAACACGCACTGCAGGCATTCCGCAATGCGTCGCTCCGCTCACGACAGCGAAAGCACACCCCGGCAATAGCAGCCGCATACACCACGCGATCTGCGCAACCTGCGCGACGCTTCAGCGGCGTCAGCCAGTGGTCACACCAAGCCATCCAACTCAGCGGTTCTGCCAATGCAACGTTGGCCGCTGCGGCGCGATGCCCTGCGGGGCGCAGGTTTCACAAAGTGACATCCAGGTGGGGCATCGACTGTAATGCCACGCATCGGCTGTTGTCGGCGCCTGAACTGCATCGCCGCAAAGCGATATCTCCGCCAAAACGGCGCAAATCGTCTGCCATGCCTGACAACTCGACAACGTCATCGGCTACCCGTGCATTAATAAGCCCTATCACTCTTGGCTTTTGCGTGACGTGATTGCACACTCAAAGGACCGTGGTGACGGTCGGCGTTGGGCCGACCGCGCCGATGCGGCCGGCGGATTCCGGTCGTCGGAGAGCCTTGAATGGCGACGAGTGTGCGTATGCGGAATACCTTGACTTTGTTTTCGTCCAACGACGACGTGTTGTGCCATCGGGTCCGTCTGGTCCTGGCAGCGAAAGGGGTGACCTACGACCTGGTGCCGGTCGACCCGCAAAATCCCCCCGAAGATCTGATCGATCTCAATCCCTATCATTCGGTGCCTACGCTGGTCGAACGCGACCTGGTGCTGTATGCCGCATCGGTGGTCAGCGAATATCTGGACGAACGCTATCCGCATCCGCCGCTGATGCCGGTCGACCCGCTATCGCGCGCGCGTCTGCGCCTTGCGATGCTGCGTATCGAACACGACTGGGTGCCGCAGGTGCAGGCGATCCAGCTCGGCAACAAGACCCAGGCCGAAGCCGGTCGCAAGCGGCTGAAAGAACTGCTCACCGCATCGGTGCCGCTGTTCAAGGCCAGCAAGTTCTTCCTCAATCCGGAAATGAGTCTGGCCGATTGCGCGATGGCGCCGATCATCTGGCGACTGGATGCATTGGAGATCGGTCTGCCCAAGGATGGCAAGGCGATCGAGGACTACGGCAACCGGATCTTCCGCAATCCCGGTTTCATTCGCAGCCTCACCGATCAGGAAAAAAAGCTGCGTGATCTGCCGGGCTGATGTGACGGCTGTATGCCAACAGACCGACTTGCGAGCGCGTCGCCGCCGTTGCGGGCCATGTCCGGGTAAAATGACGTCATGAGCGAAGATTTCCCCCGCATGACCAGCCATCGCCCGTACCTGTTGCGGGCCTTGGTCGAATGGATCAACGACAACGGCATGACGCCGCACGTTTTGGTGGATGCAGGACTGCCTGGCGTGCAAGTGCCGGCCAGTGCTGTCAAAGATGGCCGCGTTGTGTTGAACATCGCCGAGCGCGCCGTGGTCGGGCTGCAGGTCGACAACGAGAGCGTGAGTTTTACTGCGCGCTTCGGCGGCGTCAGCTACCCGGTGATGGTGCCGATGGCCGCCGTACTGGCGGTTTACGCGCGCGAAACCGGGCAGGGCATGGCGTTGCCGGACGACATTCCCGGCACCAGCAGCGAGCCGCCGGATCCCGGTGCACCGCCGCCGAGCGCGCCTGCGCCGGATGAGCCGCCAAGCGGTGGCAAGCGCCCGCATCTGCGCGTGGTCAAGTAAGCGCGCGCAAGATGGCTGACCGCAGCGTTCCCATGCTGGTGGAACGCGCGCGTCATGTCGATTGCAGTGAGCTGGATGCGTCCGGCGCGGTCGATTACCACTACGAGTACGACCTCTATCGCTTCACGCAAGGCGCGCGCTGTCTTGTGGCACGCAGCTATGTCGATACGCCCGATGAAGCGCACTTTCTCAGCATCGAAGTGGGTGGCAAGTCGCGGCTGTTGAAGCGGGCGGACATACAGCATCCGCTCTGCCTATTCGCACAGGCGGAGTTGCGTCGCGAGGGTAAGCAGCAGCTGCGCTGGTTGAGCGGCAAGGGCGATGGTTACGAGCCGGTGCCGGATGGCGCGGCAGCTCCGATGGCCGGATCTGGCTGGAGGTCTGCCATTCGTCGCCTGATGGACTGAGCCAAGTACAACGCACGACGACAGTCGCGGCTAACAGCGGCTAACAAAGTGCTGCGCTCGTCGCCAAGCGGGCGCGGCCGGCGCTCGGTAGGGAAGGAACCAACCGTCCACTCCGGTTATGAGCGCGCCGTCCGCACCCACCTGACGACTGCTCGCGACGTTGCGTTAGCCGCTATACGCTGGCATCAGGCATCAGGCATCAGATAGCTGCAAGACGAAGGCGCCAGGGCAGGTGCAAACGCAGCCTGCTCATTCCAGCCGTTCTTGCTCCGGGTGCAGCGCACGCACCGTTGCGACCTGTGGCCCGGTGAAGGCAATCAATTGATCGCCACGCAGCACCAGCTTGCCGCTGTGGCGATCTGCGCCATCGTAGGAATACTCGAAGCGGAACGTGCGCTCGAAGCCCAGCCATCCATTGGGCATCCTGCAGATGCGCAGATTGGTGGAGTGCACGCTCTGGTCCAGCCACTGCACATCCGCAGCGCGGCAAGCATTGCGGCCGAGGATATCGGCGCGTTCGGCGGCGGCCCGCGACGAGTTCCAAAACGCGAACAGTGCGGCGCCGGCAATCATGAAGAGGATGAGGCTAGGCATGCCGCCAATGTGCCACGGCTTGCGGCCGATCGACAATCGTTCGCTCGGCCCGCAGCGTTGCGTCAGCGACGCCATCATCGCCAAGCAATCGGCGGTGCTCGCAATCCCGCACCCCGCAGTCCGGCCCCAGCCATGCCGCACCAGGAGCTGCTATCAGAACGTAGCGACCCGCTGCGAAGCGGGCGCGGACGGTACACGGGCACCAGAGTGCAAGCGCGATAAACAAGAGTCCGAGTACGGCCGCGCCCGTCGGGTGCTCGCGCTTCAGCCTTGCTTGCGCGCACCAAGAGCGGCTGGCGCAACGTAGCGAGCAACCGCGAGGCGGACGCGGACGGTACACGGGCACCAGAGTGCAAGCGCGATACACAAGTGTCCGAGCACCGGCCGCGCCCGTCCGGTGCTCGCGCTTTAGCCTTGCTTGCTCGTACCAAGAGCGGCCAGCACACGTAGCGAGCCACCGCGAAGCGGACGTGGACGGTACACGGGCACCAGAGTGCAAGCGTGGTAAACAGGATTGCGGGCACCGAGCGTGCCCGCCTGGCGGCTGAACCCGTTTGATGGTCGCGGCGTAATCTTGTCTATTCGCTCTAAATCGTTCACTGCCAACGCCGCATCCGGCTTGTGTGGGCTGCTGCCGACCCCCATCCATTGCACTCTCGTTGAGTTGAATCCGATTGCCGGGCGCCCGTTGGCGTCGTGGTGTCGGGCATCGCCCATGCATCCTGTTCTGCAGCACTTCCATCCTGTGGTCGCCGCGTGGTTCGCGAAGACCTTTGCGGCGCCCACGCCGGCGCAGATCGCTGCGTGGCCGGCGATCCAGGCAGGGCGGCATACGCTGGTGGCGGCGCCGACCGGGTCGGGCAAGACGCTCACCGCGTTCTTTGCGGCGATCGATGCGTTGATTCGCGACGGCCTGGACAACGGCGGTGCGCTGCCTGACCAAACGCGGGTGGTGTATGTGTCGCCCCTGAAGGCGCTCTCCAACGACATCCATCTCAATCTGGACGCGCCGTTGCAGGGTATCCGCGCGGCCCTGGCCGCCGAAGGCCTGCCGGACGTGGCGGTGCGCACGGCGGTCCGCACTGGCGACACGCCACAACGCGAGCGGGCTCAGGCGCGGCGCGTGCCGCCGCATATCCTGGTGACCACGCCGGAGTCGTTGTACGTGCTGCTGGGCTCGGCATCCGGGCGCAGTGCCTTACGGCATGTGCGCACGGTGATCGTCGATGAAATCCATGCGGTGGCGGCGGACAAACGTGGCAGCCATCTGAGCCTGACCTTGGAGCGGCTGCAGCGACTGGCCGATCAACCGATCACGCGGGTCGGGTTGTCGGCAACGCAGAAACCCATCGACACCGTCGCGCAGTTTCTGGTCGGCGTTGGCGAAGACGGCGTGCCACCGCCCTGCGAGATCGTCGATATCGGCTACACGCGTGAGCGCGATCTGGCGTTGGCGCTGCCGCCCACACCGTTGAGCGTGGTGATGTCCAACGACCAATGGCTGCAGGTCTATGCCGACGTGGCCACGCTTGCGCAGCAGCATCGCACCACGCTGGTGTTCGTCAACACGCGGCGCATGGCCGAGCGTGCGGCGCGGCATCTGGGCGATCTGTTGGGCAAGCAACGCGTTGCCGCGCATCACGGCAGTCTGTCGCGCGAGACGCGTCTACTGGCCGAACAACGGCTCAAGGCGGGCGAACTCACCGTGCTGGTGGCCACCGCATCGCTGGAGCTGGGCCTGGATATCGGCGATGTGGATCTGGTGTGCCAGCTCGGCTCGCCGCGCTCGATCGCCACCTTCCTGCAACGCGCGGGCCGCTCCGGTCACAAGGTCGGCGGCACGCCGAAGGCGCGGCTGTTTCCACAGACCCGCGACGAGTTGGTCGAATGCGCGGCGTTGCTGGACAGCATCCGACGTGGCGAACTGGATGCGCTGCGCATTCCCTTGGCGCCGGTGGATGTGCTTGCGCAGCAGATCGTGGCCGAAGCGGCCTGCGAGGACTGGGACGAAGATGCGCTGTTTACGCTGATGCGGCGCGCGTGGCCGTTCGCTCAGCTGAGCCGTGCCACTTTCGATAGCGTTGTGCGCATGCTGTGCGAGGGCTTCAGCACCCGGCTTGGCCCGCGTGCCGGGTATCTGCATCGCGATGCGGTGCATCGGCGGCTGCATGCGCGCCGCGGTGCGCGCATGACCGCGCTGACCTCCGGCGGCACCATTCCCGAAACCGGCGATTACAGCGTGGTGCTGGAGCCGCAGGCCGAAAAGATCGGCACGGTGAACGAAGATTTTGCGGTCGAAAGTCTCACCGGCGACGTGTTCCAGCTCGGCAATGCCAGCTACCGCATCCTGCGCGTGGATGCCGGGCGCGTGCGCGTGGAAGATGCCAAGGGCGCGCCGCCGAATATCCCGTTCTGGCTGGGCGAAGCGCCTGGCCGCAGCGACGAGCTGTCAGCAGCGGTGTCGCGCCTGCGCGGCGAGATTGCGGCCCGACTCGACAGCGCACCGCATCAGGCAGCACGTGATTGGCTATGCAGCACGCTGGGCTGCTCTGCAGAAGCGGCGCAGCAACTGGTGGACTATCTGGCGCATGCCTGCGCAACGCTGGGCGCCATGCCCACGCAGCAGTGTGTGGTGATGGAACGGTTTTTCGATGCCAGCGGCGGAACGCAATTGGTGATCCACTCGCCTTACGGCAGCCGCATCAATCGCGCATGGGGGCTGGCATTGCGCAAGCGCTTCTGCCGCACCTTCAATTTTGAATTACAGGCCGCAGCGACAGAAGACGCGATCGTGTTGTCGCTGTCTACCAGTCACAGTTTTGCGCTGGAAGAGGTTGGCCGTTATCTGCATTCGTCGTCTGCCGAGCATGTGCTGATCCAGGCGCTGCTGGATGCGCCGCTGTTCGGCGTGCGTTGGCGCTGGAACGCCACCAACGCGATGGCGCTGCCGCGTTTCACCGGTGGCAACAAGGTGGCGCCGCAGTTGCAGCGGATGAAGTCCGAAGACCTGTTGGCGACCGTGTTCCCGGATCAGGTGGCCTGTGCGGAGAATCTGGTTGGCGAGCGCGAGGTGCCGGATCATCCGCTGGTGACGCAAACGCTGGACGATTGCCTGCATCAGGCGATGGACAGCGAAGGCTGGTTGCAGGTGTTGCGCGGGCTGGAATCGGGTGCCATCACCCTGGTAGCGCGCGATCTGGCAGCGCCGTCACCGCTGGCGGCCGAAGCCTTGAATGCGCGGCCGTACGCATTTCTGGACGATGCGCCGCTGGAAGAACGCCGCACCCAGGCGGTGCAAAGCCGCCGTTACACGCCGCAGAACAGCGACGACCTGGGGCGCTTGGACCCACAGGCCATCGCGTCGGTGCGTGAGGAAGCCTGGCCGCAGCCCCGCGATGTCGAAGAGATGCACGAGGCCCTGGTCGGTCTGGGCGTGCTGCCGGTCGATGAAATGGCCGGTGCGCAGTGGCAGCCGTGGTTGACGGCACTCGCCGCCGATGGCCGCGCCAGTTGCCTGGTGATGGACGGCGCGCCTGCGTTGTGGATCAGCGCCGAGCGGATCGATTGGTTCATGCCGTTGTATCCGCACGCATCGGCGCAGCCGCCATTGAAAGCGCCGGCCGACTGTGGTGTGACCGACTGGGAGCGCGACTGGGCGGTGCGCGAGCTGTTGCGCGGGCGCTTGTCGGCAGTGGGCCCGGCGCAAGTGTCGGCCTTGGCCGCCGCATTGCGCTTGCCCGAAGACGAGATCGCGCTGGCATTGCTGGCATTGCAGCGCGAGGGCTATGTCATGGCCGGCCAATTCAGTGCGCATGCGCCGTCGGAAGAATGGTGCGAACGCCATTTGCTGGCGCGCATCCATCGCTACACGCTGGGGCGTTTGCGGCGGGAGATCGAGCCAGTGTCGCAGCGCGATTACGCGCGCTTTCTGTTCGAGTGGCAGCATGTGGACAGCGAGAGCCGGGTTGCCGGACCGGACGCGTTGGCTGGCGTGGTCGGGCAACTGGAAGGCTTCGAAGCGCCGGCCGTGCTGTGGGAAAGCGAAGTGCTGCCGGCGCGTGTACGCGACTATCAACCCGCCTGGCTGGATGATTTATGCACCGCCGGACGCACCGTGTGGGCGCGCTTGCGGCCGGGCGGTGGACGCAGCGGTGCCGCGTTGCGGGCGACCCCAATCGTGCTGCTGCCGCGCCGTGACGCGCAGCGCTGGAGTGGCCTGGCACGTGCGGTCGACGACGCACCGCTGGGGTCGCGCGCGCAGCGTGTGGTCGAGGTCTTGCAGCAGCTGGGTGCGTTGTTCTTCGACGAGATTTCCGATGCCGCGCACCTGATGAGCACCGAGCTGGAAGACGCCCTGAGCGAACTGGTGATGCGTGGCCGTGCGCATTGCGACAGTTATGCCGGGCTGCGCGCGCTGCTGGTGCCGGCCTCCAAGCGGCCGTCGGCGCTCTCGCGGCAGCGGCGTCGTGCCACTGCTCTGGGCATACGCGATGCCGGGCGATGGGCGCCGGTGCGTGCGCTTGCCGAGCTACCGCTGGCCGAAGCCGGCGAGCGGCATCAAGAGATGCTTGAGCACGTCGCGCGCACGCTGCTGCGCCGTTACGGCGTGGTGTGCTGGCGCTTGCTTGAGCGCGAGGCGGCGTGGTTGCCGCCCTGGCGCGAACTACTGCGCATGTATCAACGCCTGGAAGCGCGCGGCGAAATCCGCGGTGGCCGTTTCATCGCCGGTCTGTCTGGCGAGCAGTTCGCCTTGCCGGATGCGATCGCGGCCCTGCGCCGTGTGCGCGCCCAGGCTCCACAGCAGCGCTGGGTGTGCGTGAGCGCAAGCGACCCCAGCAATCTGTTGGGCAGCATCCTGCCTGGCGAGCGCGTGGCACGGGTGCCGGGCAATCGCGTCGCATCGCTCGACGGCGTGCCGATGGCGGTGTGGGCGGCCGATCGCTTCCAACCGCTGCAGGACCTCACCGCCGAACACACCGAGCAAGCCTTGCGCCTTCTGCAACGCGGGCCAGGTGCGGCCGAGCAGACGCCGATGCAGCAATGGCTGGCTCAGTCGCCTGGCAGCGCCGCACGCGTGCCGGTCACGCGCGGGAGCGGGCGCGACAAATAGGCGCTGTCGGGCACCACCCAGCGCCATGGCTGATCGACGGCCTTGCGGATGCCGATGCGCGGCGTCGCGAGCGCAACCGCCGGCGGCGGGGCGCCATCGTCTTCGATCCACAGACGTGCGCCAGCATCGGTCAGGTCCAGTCCGTTGTCGGCCGCAGTAACGCCGAACGCCTGCGCCAGACGGCCGGGGCCAGTGGTCAGTGCCTTGGCCGGTGCGGCGCCGCGTGCCGCCTGCATGGCCTGCACGCCAGCGAGCGGCTGCAGCGCGCGGATCAGCACGGCGTGCCCGGGGGCACCGCCGCAGACTGCATTGATCGCCCAGTGCATGCCATAGATGAAATACACATACAGATGCCCGGGTGCGCCGAACATCACCTGCGTGCGCGGGGTGATGCCACGGAACGAATGCGCGGCTGGATCGTCGCTGCCGCAATAGGCCTCGACCTCGGTGATGCGGCCGCGCCGGCCATCGGCACTGACCAACACCTTGTTGAGCAGGCGCGGCGCAACCTTGCGCGAATCGTGTGCGTAGAACGCGCGGGGCAGTGGCGTGGGCGACATGGCATCAGCCTAGTCGCCCGGTCGTGATGTCTCTGCGGACTGTCCCGGACAGCCCGCAGAGCAGGGGTAGGGTTTTTCCGAACACGCCAGGTCAGGAGCGCCGGACCTGTCACAAAACTGCATATCCAATCTCATGAATAGGCGCTGTACCGATCGAAGCATATCAAGCGTGTTTTGCCAGCGCCGATAGCTATCAACGATTGGTTAGACGAGCCCGCATCGTGCGATCGGCACGCGCAGCACCGTCGATTGCCCATGCAACGCATGCAGCCCACGCAGTACTCAAAGAGAACTCCCCAATGTTAGGCAACTTCAAAATCGGAACCAGGCTGATCGTGGCGTTTCTGATCGTCTCGGCGATCGGCGCGTGCATCGGGTGGGTCGGCTATTCCAACTCCGGACGCATCAGCGACCTATCGACCTCGCTGTACGAGCGCGAGTTGCTCGGCCTGTCCAACGTCAAGGAAGCCAACATCAATCTGATCTACGCAGGCCGCGCACGCGCCAACCTGTTGCTGGCCAGCAGCGCGGAAGAACGCCAGTCGCATGTGCAAAACATCGACAAGTACACCGCCAAGGTGGTCGATCACATGACCCGTGCACGCGGCAGCTTTCAGACCGAAGAGGGCAAGACCAAACTGGCGCAGTTCGATCGTGCGTGGCAGACCTATCTGGATGAGCGCGGCCGCTTTATCGAAGCCGCCAATCGCGAAGCATTGCGCGAGGCCAATCCCGAACTTGCTGCATTGTCGCGTGCGGTGCGCGCCAGCTCGGATGAAGTGGATACCTTGATGACCGATCTGAGCGGACTGCGCGAGCGCAGCGCCGCCTCCGCCAACGCAGAAACCGGCGCCATCCATGCGCGCAGTTCCAAATTGCTGATCGCCATCATTTGCGGCGGTGTGTTGCTCGGCGCCGCGCTTGGGGTGGTGATCAGCCGCAGCGTCACCGGCCCGATCCGTCGCGCGGTTGCAGTCGCCAATGGCCTGTCGGAAGGCGATCTGACCATGCGCATCGATGTACACGGTCGCGACGAAACCGCGCAGTTGCTCGAAGCCATGCGCACCATGGTGCAGAAGTTGTCGCAGGTGGTGGGCGAGGTGAATACCAGTGCCGAGACCCTGGCCAGCGCGTCCGAAGAAGTCAGCGCCACTGCGCAGTCGTTGTCGCAGGCCGCCAGCGAACAGGCGGCCGGCGTGGAAGAAACCAGCGCCTCGCTGGAGCAGATGACGGCATCGATCAGTCAGAACACCGAGAACGCCCGCATCACCGACGGCATGGCCACCCAGGCCGCGAAGGAAACCATCGAAGGCGGCGAAGCGGTGGTGGCCACCACCCAGGCGATGAAGCAGATTGCGCAGAAGATCGGCATCATCGACGACATCGCCTATCAGACCAATCTGCTCGCGCTCAATGCCGCCATCGAAGCGGCGCGTGCCGGCGAGCATGGCAAGGGATTTGCGGTGGTGGCAGCCGAAGTGCGCAAGCTCGCCGAACGCAGCCAGGTGGCCGCGCAGGAAATCGGCGAGGTGGCCAGTTCCAGCGTCGAACTGGCCGACCGCGCCGGGCGCCTGCTCGACACCATCGTGCCCAGCATCAAGCGCACCTCGGATCTGGTGCAGGAAATCTCCGCCGCTTCCGAAGAGCAATCCTCGGGTGTAAGTCAGATCAACTCGGCGGTGGTGCAGCTGAGCCAGACCACCCAGCAGAACGCCAGCGCCTCCGAAGAATTGGCCGCCACCGCCGAAGAAATGAGCGCGCAGGCCGAGCAGCTGCAACAGAGCATGGCGTTCTTCCGGCTGGGCGGGCAGGGCGCTGCGAGCACGCCGCCCAAGCGTGGCAAGCAGGTCGCTGCACGCCCGGCACGTGTTGCAGGTGCGCGCGCTTGGCGTGGCAATGTAGCGCCGGCATATGCGATGTCCGAGGGCCCGGACGAAGGCCAGTTCGCTCGCTTCTGAGAGATCGATCGATGACCGCACAGACTTCCGATGTCATGCCGGGCGATGCCGATGCAGCCGCCCAGTACCTCACCTTTCAGCTGGACGGCGAAACCTTCGCCACCAGCATTCTTGGGATTCGCGAAATCATCCAGTACCGCACGCCGACGCCAGTACCGTCGATGCCGGCGTGCGTGCGCGGTGTGATCAATCTGCGCGGCGCGGTGGTGCCGGTGGTGGATCTGCAGGCACGGCTCGGGCGTGCCGACAGCGCCATCAACAAGCGCAGCTGCATCGTGATTCTGTCCACCGAGCAGGCGCAGGGCACGCAGGTGATCGGCGTGCTGGTCGACGCCGTCAACGCGGTGATCGAACTGGCCGATGACGATATCGAAGCGGCGCCGGCATTCGGTACGCATATCCGTCGCGACCTGCTGCGTGGCATGGGCAAGGTGGGCGAGCGCTTCGTGGTGCTGCTGGAGATGGAACAGGTGCTGCAGGTGGACGAGATTGCGGGCAATGCCGACGCGCTGGCTGCCTGAGGCCGCTTGGAATTCGGGCGAGCCGATGCCGGTCGATTGAGAGTGCAGACGACTGCCAGCGCGTAGAAAGACTGCGCGTCGTGAGTCCCGCTGATTCGTAAGCCAGGCGCGTTGGTTGGGCAGCGGGCGCGGCAGTAGGTTGACTGCCGCTCGTTGCCCAAGGCAAATCACGTAGCGCAAAGACGTTCGGCGTCAGAACGTCGCAGGCGCGCATCAACCAATGTTGAACACGTGTTACGCAGCGCCGTGTACCCGCAGTGCTGCGTGCATGGCACTGCAGCGTCTGTCACTCAGGGCACACAGTAAAAACAGCGCAAGCAATTCAGCCGGAGCGAGTGTCAGCCTTGCAGATGCCAGCCGCTGAACCGCTGCACGCGGTTGCGTCCATCGCAGATCGCGCCCTGCAACGCATGTCGCGCGCGCGCCAGCAAGGTGTTGCTGTCGAGCGTCTCGCTGGCAGGCACATCGACCAGCCCGATGCTGGCGGTCAACGTCCCGATGGGCCAGTGCGCGGTTTCGACTGCTTGACCGATGTCCTCCGCAGCGTGCACTGCAGCAGACGCCCCCGCTACCGGAAGCGCCACGCACAGCCGATCGCAGTCCAGCCGCGCCACGATCGCGGTCTGCGGCAGGTGCGCCTCGACCAATCTTGCCGCCTGCACCAGCGTCGCTTCCGCTGCGGCAACGCCCGATTGCAGTTTGTGCCGCTTGAAGCCATCCAGATCGATCAGCAAAAAGCCCAGCGATTGTTCCGGCACCGCGGCGCACGTGTCTTGCAGACGCTGCAGGCCATGCTCCAGCCCGGTGCGGTTCCAGAGCCCGGTGAGCGCGTCGCGTAATCCATCGAGCTCGACCAGCTCGGCCGCACGCCGTAACTCGATGGTGTCCACGACCTGCCGGGCCAGCACCCGCAGTGCATCGCGTTCGGCACCCGACAGCCGCCGTGGCGTGCGATCGAGCACGCACAAGGTGCCTAACGCGATGCCATCGGAGGTCAGCAGGGGCGCGCCGGCGTAAAAGCGGATCTGCGGCTCGCCGGTGACCAGCGCGTTGTTGACGAAGCGCGCATCCAGATGCGTATCGGCCACTTCCATCAGCTGGTCGGGCGCAAGGATGGCGTGCGCGCAGAACGACAGCGTGCGTGGCGTCTCGCTCGGTTGCATGCCGATCTTGGCCTTGAACCACTGCCGCTGCGTGTCGACCAGCGAGACCAGCGCCATGGGCGTGCGGCACATGGCGGCGGCATCGGCGGCGAGCGCGTCGTACTGCGGCTCGGGGGCGGTATCCAGAAGCTGGTAGGCCTGCAGTGCGGCTAGACGGTCGTCTTCATTGGCCGGCGGGCGCGCACCCAACAAGGCGCCAATGTCGCCCGGCAACAAGGTGGCGTGGATCAGGTGCAACGCGGGCGCGTCGGGAAGCTGCATGCAAGGCCTTTGCAACAAGCGCCATCAAGGCGATCAAGTGTCTGCAGCGATGGTCGCTGCCGTTAGGTGCGCCGAAATGTCGGCCGCCCCAGCGGCTGACATGTCAGGATCTTGCCACATCGGCGGGCCGCGGACGCGGTGTCGAACCCACGCCGATGCTGCAGCACTCGGTCTGTCGAACGGTGCGGCTATTCGCCCTGGCCGGCAGTCCCCTTGGGGCGGCGGCTGTGCTCGTCATGCACTTTCAGATCTTCCTGGCCCGGGCGCTGCTTGGCGGTTTCGTCCTGCTTGCGCGAGTCCTGGCTGTCGGAGACGCCGCTGGCGTCGTCGTCGGCACTGTCGGGTTGGCGCTGTTGGTTGCTCATGGCGAAGGGTCCGCTGGGATGGAGAGGCGGACGTTAGCGCGCGCGATGTGATATCGGCGGCATGGCCTGTCCCTCCGCGTGCTTGGCGCCGGTGGGACAGCTGAAACAAAAGAGCCCTGGACGCGAACGTTCAGGGCTCTTCGTTTGATGCGGTGGTGGAGCGGAAGGGGATCGAACCCTCGACCTTCGCGATGCGAACGCGACGCTCTCCCAGCTGAGCTACCGCCCCACGTGACTCGATTCTAACCACATGCCGCACCGTTCGCCAAGGCAACCGGCAGCGGACCGCGGCAAATCGGTCAATCCCGCACGGATTACTCGCGAATCAAAGGGAACTTGAGGTCCGGGTTCTTGGCCTTCCATTCCTTGTACGACACCGAGCCTTCCCAGGCAGCGAAGGCCTTCGGGGTACGGCCGCGGCCAGACCAGGTTTCGCCGGTGTGCGGCAGCTCGTACTTCGGCTTCACTTCGCTACGGCCGCTCTTGACCACTTCCTTGCGTGCCGAAGTGGTGCCCAGATAGGCCGCGATGTCGTTGCGCTGCTTGGTATTGAAGTGACCGGCAAACTGCTCGAGCAGCGAGACGATGGTGGCATGCGCAGAGGATGCCTCGCTCGCGCGCTCGGTTTTCTCCTGTTCTTCCAGCTTCTGCAGCTCGTCCAGCAGCTTGGCTTTGGCTTGCGCGATGGAATCCAGTTTCGAAGAGGTATTGCTCACAGAGGTATGGCCTCGGAATAATAGAGTGGAGACGCCGCCCTAGGGGCGAGCGCCATTATGGCATGGGGCCCGGGGGCGACCGCTGCGTGTGCGGGGGCTTGCACACGAAGTGAACAGCCTTTTCACAAGGTCTGCCTGGCCGCTTTCGCATTGTCGTTGCGGGCGCTGCCCAGCTTACACGCAGGCCAGCAAATTCGACCATGACGAGAGCAGGAGCAGGCGATGAGCGATGACCAGCGCAGCACCGGCTTACGCGACCATGACCGCATCATTTTGCCGATGAAGCCGATGAGCCGCACTACCGGATCACGACGCTTGGAGTGAGCGACGTCGCGCTGCGCGCAAGAGTGCTGTCTGGGGCTGCTACCAGCGCACGGATCCGTGGTCAGAAATGGACTGTTTCCAACGCACTCTGGCGCGTTGCGCAGCGCAGGATTGACCAGGCGCATCGCTTCGAGCAGAACGCATCTGGCAAAAAGAAAGCCCGCATCGCTGCGGGCTGTCGTCTGCGTCACGCCTGGTTCACTGCGCCGTGTTGTCGGCCAGCAATGGCATCAGCTGCGCTTCCAGTATTTCGCGTCGCCATTGGCCCAGCGCGGCAGGCCAGCTGTGCTGCTCGATCAGGGTTTCCAGATGCCGACGCGAGGCGAGCAGGCCGTCCGCTAAGCCAAGTTCGCGGCTGCGCTGCGCCACCGCATCCTGTAAACGCTTGAGCACGGCCTTGTTGCCATCGGTGGCGGCCTGCGCCAGCGGTGCGGTGTCTTCGTCGGGTAGCGGCGTGTTGAGCGCGTCCCACACTGCGTTGGCGAGCTTGCGCGGGGCTTTGGGGAATTTGTCGAACTGGCGCAGCAAGGCGTCCAGATCCGCGGGCGGAAAGCGCGCCAGCTGGCTGGCCAGTTCGTTGTCCAGAATCCAGCTGCGCGGACGATCGCTCTGACGCGCCTGCAGATCGCGCCAGCGCAGCAGCCGCAGCAACCGACGTTGCGCGGCCGGCTCCAGAAATTGTGCGGTGCGCAGGCTCACATGCGGCCAGCGCTCGCCGTCATCGTGCTCAACCGTGGCAAGCAGGCGCTCGGCGTCTTCGGCCAGCCAGCCCAGGCGATCCTGTTCGGTGAGGCGACGGGTCAGCTCGTCGTGAATCGCGAACAGGTAACGCACGTCGTCGGCGGCGTATTCCAGTTGCGATGCCGACAGCGGGCGACGCATCCAGTCCGAGCGCGTCTCGCCCTTGGTCAGCAAGGTGCCGGTGACTTCCTGCACCAGCTTCTGGTAGCCCATGCCGCCGCCCACGCCGGCCAGCGCGGCAGCGATCTGGGTGTCGAACAGCGGACGCGGCAAGACGCCGCATGCGCACTTGAAGGTGACCAGGTCTTCGCTGGCGCTATGCATCACCTTGACGATGTCGGTGGCGGTCAACCACTCCTTGAGCGCCTCGTTCATGCCCGGGATCAGCGGGTCGATCAACAGGATCTCCTCGCCGATGGCCATCTGCACCAATGCCAGTTGCGGCCAGTAGGTGCGTTCGCGAATGAATTCGGTATCCAGGCCGATGCGCGAAGGACGCGCCGCCTGCAGGCGTTCGGTCAGCTCGGAGGGGTGGGTGATCCAATGGGGCACGTGATTTCCGTCGACAGCAAGGGTTTGCGCAGAACGCGCAGAATAGCCTAACGTCGCGATCGCCTGTCGTGCGGCAGAGCACTGGAAGGAGCAGGTGGTGGGTAAGTGCGGTAACCGGATGGCAGCGTGGGCACTGGTCGCGCTCAGCATGTGCGCCTGTTCGCGTGCCCCCGCGCCGACACCGGCGCCCGCGGCTGCGCGACAGCCGGCAGCGTCTGCGCAGCCGAACAAACCGAATGTGTCCATCGGTGGCGAAGAATCCGCCGAGACGGTCGCGCAGTGGCAGCCGCCGGCGGTGGAGCTGGGCGACGAGCCCTTGGCGCAGGTACGTAAGCGTGCCGACCAAGCCCTGCAGGACGACCGCCTGTATCGGGATGCGGACGATGCGATCCCGCTGTATCTGGCGATCGAACAACGTGCCGGTGGCAAGGATGCGGCCAGCCGGCGTGGCCTGGAACAGGCACGCGCACGCTTGATCGAACGCGGTCAGGCGCTGGTTGCACAGACTGATCGGCAGGACGATGCGCTAGACCAGGCGCGCGAGCTTGCCATCGTGGCCTTGGCGCTTGCACCCAAGGACCCGAAGGTGCGCGCCTTGCAAAGCGAGGTTGAAACCGCGCAACGCGTGCTCGGTTTCAACCGCGCCGGCGAAGAAGATCTGCGCGGTGGCCGTCTGGGCGAAGACGGCAATGGCGCGCTGGCGAATTTTCGCGATGCTGCGCAGCTGGACCCCGACAACCCACGCACGCGCCAGGGCCTGGCCGCAGTAGAAAGTGGTTTGCTGGAGCGCGCCGAACAGGCCGCCGACGCTGCCGATTTCATCGGCGCGCGTTACTGGTTGCAGATGGCCGGGCAGGTGCGCGACCGCGCGCCGACCATTGCCGATGCGCGCGCGCGCATCGAGCGCACCCGGCGCGCGCAGATTGCCGCCTTGCACGACGCCGGTCTACACGATCTGACCTCGCCGCGCGGGCTCAAGGCGGCCGGTGAGAAACTGGCGGAAGTGCTGCGTATCGCCGACCCGGGCGACCCGATGGCCGGCGACCTGCGGCGTCGCCTGGAGTTGGCCACCCACTACGGCAGCTTCCGCCCCGGGCAGGTGTTCACCGATGGGCTCAAGGTCGGTGGCCGTGGGCCGCAGATGATCGTGGTGCCGCACGGTGCCTTCCAGATGGGCGCAGGCGACGCCGAACCGGGGGCATCCGACAACGAGCGCCCGGCGCATTACGTGCGCTTCGCGCGCGGCTTCGCACTCTCGATCACTGAAGTGACGGTCGGCGAATTCCGCCAGTTCGTCGAAGCCACCGGCGCGCGTCCACGCGCCACCCGGCGCGGACACTCGGTGGTGTACGACGAGCGCAGCGGCAACTTCATTCGCCGCAGCGGGGTGGACTGGCAGTCCGACTACAACGGCGCGCAGGCCGCGCCCAACAGTCCGGTAATGCACGTCAGCGTCCGTGATGCCGAAGCCTATGCGTCATGGCTGTCGGAACAGACTGGCCGGCATTACCACGTGCCCAGCGAGGCGGAGTTCGAGTACGCGGTGCGCGCCGGCACCACCGGACGCTATCCGTGGGGCAAGGCCGGCTCGCCACCGCGCGATGCAGGTAATTTCACCGGCGGCAACGACGTCTCGCGCAGCGGCCGGCACTGGAATAACGGCTTCGTCGGCTACGGCGATGGGTTCTGGGGGCCGGCACCGGCGGGCAGCTTCCGCGCCAATGCCTGGGGCCTGCACGACATGGGCGGCAACCTGAGCGAATGGGTGGCCGATTGCTGGCACGCCAGTTATCGGCGAGCACCGGCAGATGGCGCGGCGTGGTTCAACCCGGGCTGCCGGCAGCGCATGATCCGCGGCGGCAGCTGGGCCAATTCGCCGCAGCAGACGCGTGCGGCCTGGCGGCAGTCGCAGGACTCCGACAGCACCAGTGCGCGCATCGGGTTCCGGCTGGCACGCGGGATCTAGTCGCGCGGCCGCGGCCAAGTAGGCGCCGAGCGTGCGGTCGGGTTGCCCGCGTTTGGCGCGGCAGAGTCGCTTCTCGCCCAGTGGAGATGCCTTGGCTGCCATCCAGCGGTGCCGCGGTGGCACCTTGCAGCGGGGACGATACGCTTCGCCGGCCGAGCAACACCGTCCAGAGCAGACACAGCGGCAATCGCACACGCACGCTGGCACGGAGGGCGTCGGGATGAAGTTAGGTCGATCCGACAATGCTGCCGCTGCAAGGGAACATGGCCGGTAATGACTGCGTCCTTTGCCGCCTTCAGGACCAGGAGCTAACCAGCCGCCATCTGCAGCGTTCCTGGGTCCCATGGCTTAACCGCAGCGAACACCCGCCCGCACCAGGCCGGAACCGTTGGCGCAGACCGAGGTCGAAGCGCCAGCGCTTCTGAAGGACTGCTGCGATGGGCATGGGGATCAAAGTGTTTCGTTGGGTCGTGGCAATCCTGCTGATCGGCGGCAGTGGCTATGCCGTGGCGCGGCATATGCAGGACGGCAACACCGCCGGACATTACCGCTCGGTGGAAGTGATCCGCCCGGAAGGCACGCCCAAGGCGATGGTGGTGCTACTGCCCGATAGCGGCCATCCGCAGCAGGCGCAACAACTGGCCGACATGCTGAGCAACGACGGTGCGTTGGTTGCGGTGATCGATACAGCCAGCTACCGCGAACGTGTGCGCTCGCACCACGCCGCGTGCAGCTCGCTGGCCGACGACGCCGAGCGGCTCGGCAAGAAGTTGCTGCGCGCCGAACACGTGGACGCGTTCCTGCCGCCGGTGCTGGTGGGGCAGGGCGATGGCGCGGTGCTGGCGCGTCAGGCCTTGGCGTCTGCCGCACCCGACGTGCTCGGCGGCGCGGTGGTCGCCGATGCCGGCACCAAGGAGGCGGGCCTGGCCTGCTCGCGCGACGTGCCCGATGCCAATCAGGGCTTCCTCGATGATTTGGTCGACGATGCCAGCCCGATGCAGATTGCCGCAGCGACACGCGGCCACTTCCAGGCAGCGCAGGCGCAGGGTTTGGGCGATCTGCCGCTGGTCGAACTGCACGCACCCGGCAGCGACAAGCTGGTGGTGATGCTGTCCGGCGATGGCGGCTGGCGCGAGCTGGACAAGGGCATTGCCGCGCAGTTGCAGCAGCAGGGCGTGTCGGTGGTGGGCTGGAACAGCCTGCGCTACTTCTGGGCCAGCCGCACGCCGCAGCAGGTGGGCGCCGATCTTGACCGGGTGATCGCCGCCTATCGGCAACGGTGGCATATCCATCACGTGGCGCTGGTCGGTTACTCGTTCGGCGCCGACGTGCTGCCGTTCGCCTACCCGGACCTGTCGCCGCAGCAGCGCGCCTCGGTGCAGTTCGTCAGCCTGCTCGGGCTTGGTCATCAGGCCGACTTCAAGGTGCGCGTCGGCGGCTGGCTGGGCTGGCATAACGACGCCGAGCGGGATGTCGAACCTGCGATCCAGTCGCTGGATGCGCATCGTCTGCAATGCATTTACGGCAGCGAAGAAAAAGACACCTTGTGCCCGGAGCTGCGCACGCGCGGCGTGGAGGTCGTGATGCGGCCCGGCGGTCACCACTTCGATCACGACCCGGTGGTGCTGGCCGGCGTGCTGATGCAGGGCTGGCAGCATGCGGCGACGCAGATGCCCGCCCACAGCTAGCGCATGTTCATGCCGGTGCCATGCGTGCAAAGCCTCATGGCGGTTTGAGATGTGCCAGGCGGTTGCGGCTGCGCGGGCAAAGTACCCAACGCAGTGGCGGCGCGCACGAGGGCACTGCTGCAAGCCTCCGCTGCTCATCATTGTCGCGACCACGCAGGATGCGGTCGCCAACGCGCTGTCGGTGATGCGGCACAAGTACCCGCATCCGCGCTACTACGCGCAGTCGCTGCACACCATCGTCGCGACGATACCGCCTGCGGTCTGCCAGTGCGCTGTCGGTTATCCGGCGCAAGCACCCGCACCTGCGTTGTCGCCGTCAGTCGTCGCTCGGCTCGACCCGCACCGCGATGCTGCCATCGGCCAGTTGCGCACGCAGGCGCTCGCCTGGCGCCACGTCGGCAGCGCTGCGCACCACGCTGCCATCGGCAGGGCGGGTGACGATGGCATAACCGCGTGCCACGGTGGCGAGCGGGCTGACCGCTTCCAGCGAGCGCACCAGGCCGCGCAAACGTAATTGATCGTGCTGTAGCCGCCGTTGCATCGCCGCCCGCGGGTGTAATGCGCGCAACCGTTGCTGCAAGGTGGCCAGATTGCGTTGCGGGTTCTGCGCCTGCAGGCGCGTCTGCCCGCGTTGCACGCGTGCTTGCAGACGCTCCAGCAGCTGGGTCATGCGCGCGCGCAAATGCCGGCCGGCTTCTTCCTGGCGGCGCTGCAGCAGCTGCAATCGCGCCTGCGGGCTGTGCGCCCGCAAGCGCAATGCGAGCCGGTCGGCGCGTTGCATCGCATTGCCCAATGCGTGCTGTTGCAGCTGGGCGATGCGCGCGCGTGCGCGCCGCACCCGTGCCACCAGTTCGCGTTGATCGGGCACCAGCAATTCGGCCGCCACCGACGGTGTGGGGGCACGCACGTCGGCGACAAAATCGCTGAGGCTGAAGTCGGTCTCGTGGCCCACCGCCGAAACCACCGGTGTCTGCGCGGCGGCAATCGCGCGTGCCAGGCGCTCGTCGTTGAACGCCCACAGATCTTCCAGCGAGCCGCCGCCCCGGGTAATCAGGATGACGTCGTAGCGCCCGGACGCATCGGCGCGCTGCAGCAGCGAGGTGACTTGCGCTGCAGCGCTGTCGCCTTGCACCAGCGACGGCAACAGGTCCACTTCCAGCAGCGGGAAGCGCCGTGCCAGCACGCTGAGCACGTCGCGCACCGCCGCACCGCTGGGCGAGGTGATCACCGCCAGTCGCCGCACGTGCGCAGGCAACGGCTGCTTGCGCTCGGCATCGAACAGGCCTTCTGCTGCAAGCCGCGCGCGTAGTTCATCGAAAGCCCGCCGCAGCGCGCCTTCGCCGGCTTCTTCCATGTGGTCGAGCACCAGCTGGTAGTCGCCGCGCGCTTCGTACAGGGTCAAACGCCCGCGTGCGAGCACGCGCAGGCCTTCGCGCGGCTGAAACTTCAGCCAGGTGCTCTTGGGCTTGAACATCGCGCAGCGGATCTGCGCGCGCGCATCCTTGAGCGTGAAATACAGATGGCCGGAAGACGGTCGGGTGACACTGCTTAGTTCGGCTTCCACCCAGACTAGCGGGAAGCTGCCTTCCAGCAGGTCGCGCGCCAATGTGTTGAGCTGGCTGGGAGTGAGGATCTGTTGGTTGCGGTCTGCCATCGCCGCATTATCCTGCAGTGGCGATGCGCACGCGTGAGCGCAGCGGCTGGAAACTCAGATGCCGTGTTGCGCCAGTGCCCAGCCCACGTGTTCGCGGACCAGCTCCGACGCGTCGTGGCGACGGGCTTCCAACGCCGCCAACACCTCCGGCGTGCCGGGCGCATTGCCCAGGCCGACGGCGATGTTGCGCAACCAACGCTGATGGCCGCTGCGGCGGATCGGGCTGCCTTCGGTACGTTGCAGGAACTCGGCTTCGTCCCAGGCGAACAGCTGCGGCAGCGTCGCCACATCCAATGCGTTGCGCGCGCGGAAGTCGGCCTCATCGGTGCGCTGGGCGAACTTGTTCCAGGGGCAGACCAGCTGGCAGTCGTCGCAGCCGAAGATGCGGTTGCCGATCGGCTTGCGCATTTCTTCGGGAATCGGGCCATCGTGCTCGATGGTGAGATAGGCGATGCAGCGGCGTGCATCCAGCCGATACGGCGCAATGATGGCCTGGGTCGGGCAGATGTCGATGCAGCGCGTGCAGGTGCCGCAATGCGCTGTGGCGGGCGTGTCGACCGGCAGCGGCAGATCCAGGTAGATCTCGCCCAGAAAGAACCACGAGCCGCCGTTGCGATCGATCAGGCAGGTGTGTTTGCCGATCCAGCCCAGCCCGGCGTTGCGGGCCAGCGCGCGCTCCAGCACCGGTGCGGAATCGACGAATACGCGGTAGCCGAAAGCGCCGATCTCGCCCTGGATGCGCTCGGCCAGCTTCTGCAGCCGGTTGCGCATCAGCTTGTGGTAATCGCGGCCCAACGCATAACGCGCCACGTATGCGCGGGTGCCATCGTGCAAGGTCGTCCAGGCCTCGGTGTCGTCCTTGCGGCCGTAATCCATGCCCACCGACAACACCCGCAAGGTGCCCGGTACCAGCTCCTGCGGGCGCGAGCGCTTGTCGCCGTGCTGGGCCATCCAGTGCATCGTTCCGTACAGGCCTTCTTCCAGCCAGCTGCGCAGATGCGCCTCGTCTTCGCCCAGCTCGATACCGGTGATGCCGCAGCGTTGAAAGCCCGCTTCGCGCGCAAGCGCACGGATGCGCGCGGCAGCATGGGTGGGGTCGGGGCGGGCGAGGGCGGCAGACATGGCGACAAGTATAGAATTCCCGGCATGTATGCACCGCTCGCTCTTTACGATACCGCTGCCGCGCGCACGCTCGATGCGCAGGCCACCATGCTGCTGGGTGGCGATGGCTACACCTTGATGCAACGTGCCGGGCAGGCCGCCTGGCAATGGTTGCTGGAACGCTGGCCGCAGGCGCGGCGCATCGTGGTGGTGTGCGGCACCGGCAACAACGGCGGCGATGGCTACGTGCTGGCGCGACTGGCGCAGCGCGCCGGACGCCAGGTGTGCGTGGTGCATCTGCCCGAGCACGGCCCGGCCTCGGCGCTGGCCCAGCGCGCCTGCACCGAGTATCTGGCGGTTGGCGGTGCGATCGAGCTGTTTCCAACTCCGCTGGCGCAGGCCGATGTCATTGTCGATGCGCTGTTCGGTATCGGCCTGAACCGCGCGCCGGATGCGCAGACCGCCGCCTTGATCGAGGCCATCAACGCGGCCGGCACCCCGGTGCTGGCGCTGGATGTGCCCAGCGGGATCGATGCCGACCACGGCGTTGCTTTCGAGACCGCGGTGCGCGCGCATGTCACCTTGCAGTTCATCGTCCCACATCTCGGCTTGTATACCGGCGACGCGCTGGAATACACGGGCGAACGCGGCATCGCCGCGCTGGACGTGCCGGCCTCCGCATTCGATGGGCTGCATCCGGCTGCACACAGCTGGGACATTGATGCCCTGTCCGCGCACTTGCGGCCGCGTCGGCGCAATACGCACAAGGGCGAATCGGGGCGTGTGCTGTGTGTGGGCGGCAATCTCGGCAGCGGCGGCGCGATCCTGCTGACCGCCGAAGCCGCACTGCGCAGCGGCGCAGGGTTGGTGCAGGTCGCCACTCGCGCCGAGCATGTCACCGCGCTGCTGGCGCGCTGCCCCGAAGCGATGGTGCGCGCCATGCAGGCGGGTGACGACATCGCCGCACTGGCCGATGCCGCCGATGTCGTTGCGCTTGGGCCGGGACTGGGCCAGGACGACTGGGCGCGCGCGTTGTGGCAAGGCGTGCTGGGTTCGGACAGCGCGGTCGTCATCGATGCCGATGGCCTGAATCTGCTGGCGGCCACCGCCGCGCCACCGCGTGGCCCGCGCGTATTGACCCCGCATCCCGGCGAAGCAGGGCGGCTGCTGGGAATCCCCACTGCGCAGGTGCAGCGCGATCGCCTGGCCGCCGCTGCCGCGTTGGCCCACCGGTTTGATGCAGTAGTGGTGCTCAAGGGGGCCGGTACGGTGGTGGCCGCGCCGCATGCGGTGCCGCGGATCGTCGACGCCGGTAATCCCGGCATGGCCGTCGGCGGCATGGGCGACCTGCTGACCGGAGTGATCGCCGCGTTGCTGGGGCAGGGCTGGTCGGCCTTCGACGCCGCCAGCCTTGGCGCCTTGCTGCACGGCTGCGCCGGCGATGCGGCCGCACGCGATGGCGAGCGCGGCCTGTTGCCCACCGACCTGCTGCCGCAGCTGCGTCGTCTCGCCAATGCCGGAGCCAGCACATGAATCAGCTCGACGCACATCTGATCGACGCCGAAGCCACAGAAGCACTCGGCCGCGCCCTGGCCGCGGTGCGGCCTGCCACGGCGATGGTGCAACTGCATGGCGACCTCGGCGCTGGCAAATCCACGCTGGCGCGTGCGCTGCTGCGGGCGCTTGGCGTCACCGGCCCCATCCGCAGCCCCACCTACACCCTGGTCGAGCGTTATCCGCTGGGCAGCGGCGACGAAGCCTGGCATCTGGATCTGTACCGCATCGGCAATGCCGGCGAGCTGGATTTCCTCGGTCTGGACGAGGGCAGCGCCAGCCTGTGGCTGGTCGAATGGCCGGAGCGCGGCGCAGGCATCTTGCCGCCGGTGGATCTTGACGTGGAATTGGCCGTAGAGGGCGACGGGCGCAGCGTACGGTTGCTGGGCCGCAGCCCAGCCGGGCGCGACTGGCTGCATGCGGTGGCCCAACAGGCCGAGTTGCAGCCTCTTTTTGTCAGTGGACAAGAAGAATGAACGCCAGGTTACGGATTATTAAGGGAAATCATCTTGCAATTCACCCGGTTGGATGATTGAATCCAGCGCCATGACACCGGGGATCCGACAGTTCTGCGCTTCCGCCCTGACCGCCAGCCTCAGCCTGGCGGTTTTTGCTGCGTGGGCCGGCGAAATCAAGACCGTCGGTGTCAGCACCGGCGCCACTGGCACGCGTGCAGAGATTCAGCTGGCCGGTAGCGGCGGTTTCAAGACGCTGTCGCTGGCCAATCCCAATCGTTTGGTGGTGGATTTCCCGGATTCGGCAGCCGCGCGTGGCTTGAAGTTGCCGACAGCCAGCGGCCTTGTCACCTCGGTGCGCACCGGGCAACCAGTGCCTGGCACGTTCCGGGTGGTGTTCGAACTGGCAAGCCCGGTCACCGCGCTCAAGCCGCAGATGCAGACGCTGGGTAGTGCCTCCACCCTGGTGATCGAATGGCCGGGCGATCCGGCGCCGGCGGTTGCGCCACCGATTGCGGCCAGCACCCCTGCCGCACTGCCGCCGCCGCGTCCCGTCAACGCACAAGCAGAAGCCGCGCGTGCAACCGCTGCCCTGGCTGCGTCCGCGCAGCGTGCGTCGTCGCTGCCGCCAGCACCGCCAGCGCCGGTCGTCGTGCCTGCCTCGGCCATGCCGACGGTCACCCCTGCAGCGGTGCCGACCACCGTCGCCACCGGCGTGCCGACGCCGCGTCCGGCAACGGCTGCAGTGGCTGCACAAACGACTCCTGCTGGCAGCATCCCTAATCGCGGTGCCGCGGGCCCCACAACTGGTGCGGCTGCGACCGGCGGTGCGTCCGCTGCCGCAATCTTGAACGGCGGCAGCACACCGATGGCTGCTGCCGGCACCGGTGCGGTCGCGTCCGGCACTGCGTCCGGCGCCAGCGCCGACGACGATCTGCCACCGCGCCCGGTGCTGCCCAGCGAAGCCTCGCGGGTCAAAATGGCGCCGGGCATGCGGCCTCTGATCGTTGCGATCGACCCCGGTCACGGCGGCCAGGATCCGGGTGCGATGGGCCCGACCGGCAAGCGCGAAAAAGACGTGACCCTGGCGGTCGGCCGCGAACTGGCGCGTCAGATTAATGCCACGCCCGGTATGAAGGCGTACCTGACCCGCGATACCGACGTGTTCATTCCCTTGCCGATGCGTGCGCAAAAAGCGCGTGCCGCCAAGGCCGACATTTTCATTTCCATCCATGCCGACGCTGCAGAAAATCGCAGTGCAACCGGCTCGTCGGTGTATGTGCTGTCGACCAAGGGCGCCTCCTCGCAACGCGCACGTTGGCTGGCTGACAAGGAAAACGCCGCCGATCTGGTCGGTGGCGTGCGTCTGCAACAGACCGAAAGCACGCTGGCCAATGTGCTGCTCGACCTGGCACAAAGCGGCCATATGAAGGCCTCCGAAGATGCCGCCGGCCATGTGCTGGGTGGCCTCAAGCGCATCGGCAACAATCACAAGCCGCAGCTGGAGCGCGCCAACTTCGCGGTGCTGCGGACGTCCGACATGCCGGCGATGCTGGTGGAAACCGCCTTCATCTCCAATCCGGACGAAGAGCGCCGCCTGATCGACCCGGCCTACCAGCGCAAGATCGCCTCCGCCGTGCTGGATGGCATCGATACCTTCTTCACCCGTCAGCCGCCTCCGGGCACCTTGTTTGCCGCGCGCGCGCAGGCCGAAGCCGATGCCGTCGGCACCGTGGCCGGCGGCAGTCGCTGACCCGCTCGGCTATCATTCCGCACTGATTCCTTGAGCGACGGCGCCTGCGCGCCGCCGGATTGCCGTGCCGACGTTCGTCTTGCCTGCTACACCCGCGATGCACCCTGTTTTGCGCTGCCAGCGCCGAAGCGCGCGCTGATGGCGATCCGTCAGTTACCCGAGATCCTGATCAACCAGATCGCTGCCGGCGAAGTCGTCGAGCGGCCCGCATCGGTGGTCAAAGAGCTGGTCGAAAACGCCCTCGATGCCGGCGCTACCCGCGTGGATATCGATCTGGAAGAGGGCGGCGTGCGCCTGATCCGCATCCGCGATAACGGCGGCGGCATTCCGCCCGATGAACTGCCGTTGGCGGTGTCGCGGCATGCCACCAGCAAGATCGCCTCGCTGGACGATCTGGAAACCGTCGCCACGCTCGGCTTCCGCGGCGAAGCCTTGCCTTCGATCGCCTCGGTCAGCCGCTTTACGCTGATTTCGCGTCGTCACGATGCCGAACACGGCTCGGCGTTGCAGATCGAAGGCGGGCGGCTTGGCGAAGTAACGCCGCACGCGCATGCGCCCGGCACCACGGTGGAAGTGCGCGAGTTGTTCTTCAACGTGCCGGCGCGGCGCAAGTTTCTGCGTGCCGAACGCACCGAACTTGGGCACATCGAAGAGTGGCTGCGCTCGTTGGCGTTGGCGCGCCCGGATGTGGAATTGCGCGTCTCGCATAACGGCAAACCGTCGCGCCGCTACAAGCCGGGCGATCTCTACTCGGATGCGCGGCTGGGCGAAACCTTGGGCGAGGATTTCGCACGGCAGGCTTTGCGGGTCGATCACAGCGGTGCCGGCCTGCGCTTGCATGGCTGGGTTGCGCAACCGCATTACTCGCGGGCCAGCACCGACCAGCAATATCTCTACGTCAACGGCCGCTCGGTACGCGATCGCAGCGTGGCGCACGCGGTCAAGATGGCCTACGGCGATGTGTTGTTCCATGGCCGCCAACCGGCGTATGTGCTGTTTCTGGAGCTGGACCCGGCGCGCGTGGACGTCAACGTACATCCGGCCAAGCACGAGGTGCGTTTCCGCGAAGCGCGGCTGATTCACGATTTTGTCTATCGCACCCTGCAGGATGCGCTGGCGCAGACCCGCGCCGGCGCCACGCCCAATAGCATCGGCAGCGACGGTGCGGGTTATGCGGCGACTGGTGGGATGGGCAACCTCGCTGGCGACGGTGCCACACCGTATGCCGGCGCATCCGGGAATGGTGGCGGCTCAGGCAGCTACGCCAACTGGACGCCCTCGCAGACGCCGTTGGGTCTGCGTGTGGACGAAGCGCGTGCAGCCTATAGCGCGTTGTATGCGCCGCCATCTGGCAGCGCGCAGCAGTCTGCCAGCCTGCCGCAGTTCTCCGGAACCGGTCTGCCAGTCACGGCCGAAGACAGCGGCGTGCCGCCATTGGGCTATGCGGTGGCGCAGTTGCACGGCATCTACATCCTGGCCGAAAACGCCGAAGGCCTGATCGTGGTGGACATGCACGCCGCGCACGAACGCATCGGCTACGAGCGGCTCAAGAACGCGCACGACAGCATCGGTCTGCATGCGCAGCCGTTGCTGGTGCCGATGACCTTGGCAGTGGGCGAGCGCGAGGCCGATACCGCCGAGCGTGAGGCCGAGACGCTGGCCACCCTGGGCTTCGAGATCACCCGCGCCGGCCCGCAATCGCTGCACGTCCGCAGCATTCCCGCCTTGCTGGCCAATGCCGAGCCGGAGGCGTTGCTGCGCGATGTGCTGGGCGACCTGCGCGAGCACGGTCAGAGCCGCCGTATCGCCAGCGCACGCGACGAACTGCTGTCGACCATGGCCTGTCACGGCGCGGTGCGCGCCAACCGACGTCTCACCGTGCCTGAAATGAACGCGCTGCTGCGCGATATGGAAGCCACCGAGCGCTCGGGTCAATGCAATCATGGCCGACCCACCTGGGCTCGGTTTACGCTGAGCGATATCGATCGTTGGTTTCTCAGGGGGCGTTGATGGCAGTGCACATGGGGAAGGGCTGGCTGCTCGGCATGCTGGTGGCAGCGGCGCTGGTCGGATGTGGGCGCGATGCGCCGCCGCCTGCCGCGCCGGTCGCGTTGGACAAGACGTTCCTGGCCGACAACGCCGCCTGGCGCGAAAGCCGGATCAACGAACTGCGTGCGCCCGATGGCTGGACCAGCCTGGTCGGGCTGCATTGGCTGTCGCTGAAAGCGCATTACATCGGCAGTAGCGCCGACAGCGGCATCCGGCTCGCGGTCGGGCCGCCGAAGATGGGCATGGTGTCCAGCGAGGGCGGGGCAGTGTGGTTCGTGCCCGAACGTGGCGCTGCGCTCAGCGTGGATGGCAAGCCGCTGACCGGCAGAATCCGCTTCCAGTCCGATCGCGATCCGCAGCCCACGTTCATCCATTTCGACGATGGCAAGGGTGTGCTCAGCCTGATCCATCGTGGCGACCGCTACGCATTGCGGGTCAAGCACGCCGATGCGCCATCGCGCAGCAAATTCGCCGGGCTGGAGTACTGGCCGGCAGATCCTTCCTGGCGCATCACCGCACGCTACGTGCCCAACGATGTCGGCAAAACCATCCCGATCGTGGACATCGTCGGCATCAGTAGCGAGCAGCCCAACGCCGGTGCCATCGTCTTCGAGCGCGATGGCAAGACCTATCGCCTGGAAACGATCGGCGAACCTGGGCGGCCGGTGTTCGTGGTGTTCGCCGACCGCACCAGTGGGCACGGCAGCTATCCGGCCGGGCGCTTCCTGGACGTGGACGTGCCGGATGCGTCCGGTCATGTGGTGGTGGACTTCAATCGCGCCTACAACCCGCCGTGCGCGTTCACTCCCTTCGCAACCTGCCCGTTGCCGCCGCCGGAAAACCGGATCGATCTGGCGGTCTCGGCCGGCGAGAAAACCTACAAGGTGCCGCACTGACGTGATGAGGTGGATATGGTGAACGTTGATGCGATGACGGTGCGCCTGCGTGCGCGCGTTGCCGCGTGGTGCAGTGGCGCGCTGATCGGCCTGGCGCTGTGGAGCGGGGCGGCCGCACCGGCCTGGGCGCGCGGTGCCAACGACGCACCTGCCGGCCCGCCGGTGCCGCTGCTGTGGAAAGTCGACGGCAAGGGCGGCACGCTCTATCTGCTGGGTTCGTTCCACGTGCTCAAGCCCAGCGATTACCCGTTGTCGCCGGATGTGATGCAGGCATTCGCCAAGGCCGACCGTCTGCTGTTCGAGCTGCCGCCGTCGGATGCGCAATCGCCGCAGCTGGCCAGCCGCATGCTGCAAGTGGCACGTCGCACCGATGGCCGCACCCTGCAGGACGTGCTGGACGCAAAGACCTGGCAGGCGCTCAGTGCCTACGCGCGCAAGTACGGCATGTCGATCGACGCCCTGCAGTCGCTCAAACCCTGGTTTGTCGCACTGTCGATCAGCCTTGCCGAGATGAGCCGGCAAGGCATGGACCCGAACGCGGGTCTGGACCATTACTTCATGGACCAGGCGCAGGCCAAGGGCAAGCCCGCCGACGGTCTGGAGCGCGCCGAAGAACAGATCGCCCTGCTGGATGGCATGTCGCCCACCGAGCAGCATCAGCTGCTGGAAGAAGCGCTGGACGAAGCCGATACAACCGATCAGCTGCGTCGCCTGCATGCGGCGTGGCGCAATGGCGACGTGCACACGCTCTCCACGCAGATGGCCGAAGACATGCGCCGCCAGTACCCGGCGCTGTATCAAGACATCAACGTCGAACGCAATGCGCGTTGGGTGCCACGTCTTGAAAAACAGCTGGGCAAGGGCAGTGGAACCACCCTGGTCGTGGTGGGCGCCCTGCATCTGTTGGGAAACGACGGTGTGGTGGAGCGCCTGCGTGCGCGCGGCTACCACGTAGAGCGGATCTGCTCGGCCTGCGCGGAGCAGGCCGGCCGCTGACTGCTCGCGCCTGCCAGCCCATCGGGCTGGCAGGCGCGAGCAGTGCTGTCATCCGCGGTTGCGGGCCTTGCCGGTGGTACCGGTATGGCTGTTGGACGCACCGTGCGTGCCGGTGCCCATCGGGCCGCTGCCCATGCTGCCGGCGCCAGGCGGGGTCGGCGGTGTGCCAGGGCCACCCGGACGACCGAAACCGGCGCCGAAGTTGCGCTGAAACTCCTGCCACAACTCCAGGTTGCGCTCGGTCAGCTGGTTCATCATCGCCCAGGGGGTCTGCCCGAGCAGGTTGCCCATCTGCTGGCGGAACTGCTGCTGCTGGTCCAGGAACACCTGCATGCTGCGCTCCAGGTAGTTACCCATGAAGCCCTGCAGCGAATCTCCGTAGAAACGGATGATCTGACTCAGTAACTGGGTGGAGAGCATCGGCTCGCCGTCCTGTTCCCGGTCGGCAATGATCTGCAACAAGACGGCACGACTTAAATCTTCGCCACTCTTGGCATCGCGGACTTCGAACTCTTCGCCGTCGATGATCAACTGGCGCACATCTTCGATGGTGATATAGCTGGAAATCTCGGTGTCGTAGAGACGGCGATTGGGATACTTCTTGATGATGCGAAGTCCGGCCATGGAACGTTCACTCACACTGATAGTGCGCGCAGGATGGCGCAGCGCAGCAGCGGTTGCAACAGTCAGAAGGCCTTATTTGCTTAAGCGGACACATTAAAAATGTTGCGCAGCATGGTTTTTGATCCAAATCCATGCTGCACCGCAAAGTTGCAGCAAACGTTACCAGCCCATGTGGTGGCCGCCGTTGATGTCCAGATTGGACCCGGTAATCCAGGCGGCCTCTTCCGCGACCAGAAACGCCACGGCATAGGCGATCTCTTCCGGGCGTCCCAGCCGGCCCGTTGGGATGTCGGCCACGATCTTGGCGCGGACCTCTTCCGGTACCGCCATCACCATATCGGTGGCCACGTAACCGGGCGAGACCGTATTGACCGTGACCCCGAACGCGGCATTTTCGCGCGCCAGCGAAATGGTGAAGCCGTGCATGCCGGCCTTGGCGGCTGCGTAGTTGGCCTGGCCGTACTGGCCCTTGAGCCCGTTGATGGAACTGATCTGGATCACCCGGCCCCAGCCGCGCTTGCGCATGCCTTCGATCACCGGGCGGGTGACGTTGAACACCGAGTTGAGGTTGGTGTTGATGACGTCGTGCCATTGCTCGGCAGTCATGCGGTGAAAGGTGGTGTCGCGGGTGATGCCGGCGTTGTTGACCAGGACCTCGATCGGCCCCAGCGACGCTTCCACCTCCTCGACCAGTGCACGCGCATGCTCGGACGACGCCACATCGCCGCGGAACAGCGCAAATGCGTAGCCCTGTGCCTGCATGCGCTGCTGCCAGTCGCGTGCCTTTTCCTCGTTGCGGAAGTTGCTGGCCACCTTGTGGCCCTGGTCGGCCAGACGCTTGCAGATGGCGGTACCGATACCGCCGGTGCCGCCGGTGACCAATGCGACGCGAGATGTCATGACGACTCCAATAAGCAGGTAAGTCCGGGGCTATCAGGGTGCCGGCGCAGGCGCCGCACCCGGATGTCGATGCTGGGTCGCAATTCTAGTCACGCCGGGGCTGCGATGCGCGCCCATCGCTGCCCAGGGCGCAGGTGCGCGGTAGCAGGTCGGGCGAAAAATGCTGCGCGGCTTGCTGCAGCAGCGTGTCGATATCTGCACGCGGCGGCAGAGCGGACACCACCTGGCCCAGGGCCTGCCAGGCGGCACGCAGCGCCGGTAGCGGGTCGGCGTCGTCCAGTGCGGGCGCACCATGCGATTTGGATAGCTTGCGGCCATCGGCATCCAGGATCAGCGGCAGATGCAGATAGCGCGGCTGCGGCAGGTTCAGGGCGCGCTGCAGCAGGAGTTGGCGCGGGGTGGAGTCGAGCAGGTCTGCGCCGCGCACGACATCGGTGATGCCTTGCAGTGCATCGTCCACCACCACCGCCAACTGGTACGCCCAATAGCCATCGGCACGGCGCAACACCACATCGCCGACGTCGGCGTACACGTCCTGCCGCACATGGCCTTGCAAGGCATCGTCGAAGCCGACCGGCGCTTGTGGCGGCACCCGCAGGCGCACCGCGCGCCGGTCGCCCAGCGCCGCCACGCAAGCGTGATGGATGCCGCCCATCTCGGCCAGATCGGCACGGCTGCAGCTGCATTCGAACGCCAGCCCGGCCTCCAGCAGTGTGGCGATTGCGCCGGTGTAATGCGCATCGCGGTCGGATTGCCGGATCACTGGCAGGTCCGAAATCAGCCCGAACGCGGCCAGGCTGCGCAGCTGGCGTTCGGACGCGCCTGCTTCAGCGCGTGGCGGGTCGATGTCCTCGATACGCACGCACCACTGCCCACCGGCATGGCGAGCGAGCAACCAGCTGCCGAACGCCGCCAGCAGGGAGCCGAAGTGCAGGGGGCCGGTCGGGGAGGGCGCGAAGCGGCCGCGGTAGAGGGGCAATGGCATAGGCAGCTGAATCGTCGGTCATGTGCTTGCTTGATTTCAAGCCGCGACGGCCGCAAATCCGCAACAGTTCACCCTGCATCAGTGGAGCAAGCGCGTCATGTTCAACCGCATTTTCCTGTTCCTGCTGACCAACCTGGCGGTGTTGTTCCTCGCCAGCATTGTGATGTCGGTTTTGGGCGTCAATTCCGCGCAGATGAGCGGCTTGCTGGTGATGGGCGCCATCTTCGGTTTCGGCGGTGCGTTCATTTCCCTGCTGCTGTCCAAATTCATGGCCAAGCGCAGCACCGGTGCGCAGGTCATCACCGAGCCGCGCACCCCGACCGAGCGGTGGTTGCTGGAGACGGTACGGCGTCAGGCGCAGGCCGCCGGCATCGGCATGCCGGAAGTGGCGGTTTACGAGGGCCCGGAAATCAATGCCTTCGCAACCGGCGCCAATCGCAACAAAGCCCTGGTCGCAGTCTCCACCGGCCTGCTGCAGAACATGAGTCAGGACGAGGCCGAAGCGGTGCTGGGCCACGAAATCGCCCACGTTGCCAATGGCGACATGGTGACCATGGCGCTGTTGCAGGGCGTGTTGAATACCTTCGTGATCGTGTTGGCGCGTGTGGTCGGCGGCATCATCGACAGCACCTTGTCGGGCAACCGCGAGGGCGGCCGTGGCTTTGCCTACTACATCATCGTGTTCGCGTTGGAGATGGTGTTGGGCATGTTCGCGACCATGATTGCAATGTGGTTCTCGCGCCGGCGCGAGTTTCGCGCCGACGCCGGTGGCGCGCAGCTGGCCGGGCGCAACAAGATGATCGCCGCGCTGGAGCGGCTGTCGCTCAACCACGGCCAGAGCACCTTGCCCTCGCAGGTGCAGGCGTTCGGCATCTCCGGTGGGGTGGGCAATGGCTTGCGTCGCCTGTTCCTCAGCCACCCGCCGCTGACCGAGCGCCTTGCCGCGTTGCGTGCGGCCAATGGCGCTGCACTGTAAGCGGCACCGGAGATCGCGGCGGCTCCGTGTGATGCGCAAGGCGCTGCCGTCATCAGCATCGATCGTTGGTGCAACGGCCACATGAGCACACCGCCCATGCTCAACGAAACAGTGCCCGCTGCATCGCCTGGTCGGAAGCCGGTCGACTGCGTACCGGCTTGAAAGACAACAAAAAACCCGCGCATTGCGGGTTTTTTGTTGTCCTGCGTTGCCGGCTTTCGGTTGGATCAGCCGAATTCGTAGTTCATCAGCGGGCCGGTCGGTGCGACAAAATCGCCCTGCACATAATCCACTCCGGCACTGAAGAAGCTGCTCATCGACTGCGCATCGGCGACGAATTCGGCCACGGTCAAAATGCCGGCCGGCTGCGCGCGCGAGGTGATTTCGCGGATCTTTTCCTGGCTCTCGCGGGCCGAGGCGACGTCGCCGGTGATGCCGCGGTCCAGCTTGAGGAAGGCCGGCTGGAAATGCGCGAGCAGCTGGAACGAGTCCAGGCCCGAACCGAACTGCTCCAGCCCGACTTTGCAGCCCATCGCCGACACTGCTGCCAGAAACTGCTGGGCATTGCGTAGATGCGTAAACACCTTCGATTCCGGCGTCTGCAACCACAAGCGCTCGCCCGGCACGCCGTAGACCGCCAACTGCTCGCGGATGGTGTCGATCATCTGCGGGTCGGAGAACGAGTTCGGCCCGACACGCACCAGCAGGTGCGTTGTGTGCCCCGCACGTTGCCGTTCACCGAGCTGACGGATGGCGCGGGCCACCACCCAGCGGTCGATTTCGGTGACCAGGTCGTGCTCTTCGGCAATGGCCATGAAGGCATTTGGCGACATCATCTCGCCATTGCGATCCAGGCGCAGGAACGCCTGATACAGCTCCAGCGGCTCGCCCTGCAGATTGAGCACCGGCTGGTAATGCAGCAGGAAGCCATCGCCAACCAGTGCCTCGCGCAGCTGCTCCACCCAGCGCTCGATGCGTTCTTCCTCGGCACGATCGGAGGCGGCCGGGTCGTAGATGCTCACCGCGTTGCCGCCAAGCTCGGCGGTGGTGCGCACTGCCTCGGTCCCGCGATTGAGCACCTGGCCGATGCTGGCGATCTTTTCGCCGATCTGCACGCCGCCGATGCTCACCGTGACCGTGGCCGAGCGCGAGCCTACGCTGAAAACATGCTGCGCGAACGCATCGCGTACCGTTTCCGCCAGCGCGTGGGAGCGTGCGTAGTTGCCGTCCAGCAACAGGGCAAAGCTGTGCTCGCCGAAGCGCGCCGCCACCACGCTTTCATCGACGATACCGGCCACATGCGCGGCCATCGCGGCGATCAGGGCGTCGGCCGAGTCCAGGCCGATCTCGGGAAGGATGCGCGCGTAGTGATCCGGCTCGATGAGCAGAAAGCCGGATTGGCCTTCGCTGCGGCCGGCGCGCGCCACCGCCTGTTCCAGCGCCACCATGAAGGTGGGCCGGTTGAGCAGGCCGGTGACCTGATCGCGCTGGCGCAGATCTTCGACCTCGCGCGCCAGTTCCGGGTCGAACTCCTCGCGGCGGCGGAACACCACCTGGATGCACGGCTCGCCTTCGTAGGTGGCGGTGGCAAATTCCATCGTCGCCGGGAAGGTGTCGCCTTCCAGCCGGCGCGCGTCGACCTTGTACTGCGCCGGCGGCGGCTCGCCCTTGGCCATGGCCTTGAGTAATTGCTTGAAGTCGTCGACGTACTGCGCGGCAATCATGTCCAGCAGCGACACGCCTTCGACATCGTCGAACGACTCGAAACCGAACATTTCCAGATACGCCTCATTGGCGCGGATATGCATGCCTTCGTGCACGTAGGCGATGGGGTCGCGCGAGGAAGCGATGAGTGCATCGCAGCGGCGCTCGGTTTCGCGCATCTGCGCTTCGATGCGACGCAGGCCGCGACGCGCCTGCAGGTCGGCCCATTCCGAACGCACCAGGGAGAGCAGGTGTTCGGGACGGTGGCGCAGCACGATGGCGCGGATGCCGTGCGCAGCGGCCTCGACCAATGCGTTTTCTTCGATGCGCTCGGCTAGCAGGATGATCGGAATGTCCTTGCCGCTGCCGGCGATCTGCTGCTGCAGAGCGCTCATCGGAATCTGCAGCGCTTGCCCATGCAGGGCCAGATCGATCTGGCCGGCGAGCATGCTGGCGAGCTCTTCCGGAGATTGCGGGCGCGAAGGCCGCACCGCGATGCCGCCGTTGCGCAGCGCTGTCACGATCGCCTCCGCACGCTCGACACTGTCGTCGACGATCATCAGGCGGAGGGTGAGATCTTTACCTCTTTGCATGCGCAACTCCCTGGCGACGGGCTTTAATACACGAAGGTCATCGGCTGCGTCCATGTCTGTGGACAAAGCCGCATCCGGTGTGAGACTTGGGCCACGCTTCCGTGCGATGAAGAGGGATCAGGCCACGCTGCCTGCGGCATGTCCCGATGCCCAGGCCCACTGAAAGTTGTACCCACCCAGCCAACCGGTGACATCCAGCACTTCGCCGATGAAGTACAGGCCAGTCACCAGCCGCGACTCCATGGTCGCACTTGAGACCTGATCGGTATCGACTCCGCCCAGCGTTACTTCAGCGGTGCGGTAACCCTCGGTTCCGCTGGCGATCAGCGGGAAGGCGGAAAGCAGGTCGGCGGCGCTCTGCAGCTGCGGTGGATCCAGCTGACGCACCGGTTTGTCCGGCAACCACGCTTCGCACAGGCGTTGCGCAAAGCGTCGCGGCATCACATCGCCCAGCACATTGCGCAGCTCGGTGGCCCCGCGTTGCTGTTTCTGCTCGCGCAGCCATGCGACTGCGTCTTGCCCCGGCAGCAGGTCGAGCCGCAAGTCGTCACCGGGCTGCCAATAGGACGAGATCTGCAGGATCGCCGGCCCGCTGACGCCGCGGTGGGTGAGCAGCATGAAGTTGCGGAAACTGACCCCGTTGCAGTGCGCCTCCACCGGCAGGGCGAGGCCGGACAAGTCCTGCAGACGTTCCTGATGCTTGCCGCTCAGGGTGAGCGGCACCAGCCCGGCGCGCGTCGGCAGCAGCGTATGGCCGAATTGCTTGGCCAGGGCGTAACCGAAGCCGCTGGCGCCCATGCTGGGAATCGACAGTCCGCCGGTGGCGACGATCAGCGATTGCGTCTGTACGCGCCCCAAGGTGGTGTCGAGCGTGAAGCCGTCGCTGTCGCGGCGGACCGAACGCACCTCGCATTGGGTGTGGATCTGCACCCCGGCTGCCTCGCACTCGTCCAGCAACAGCCGCACGATCTGCTTGGATGAGGTATCGCAGAACAGCTGGCCCAGCTCCTTTTCGTGATACGCGATGCCATGGCGCTCGACCAGCTCCACGAAATCGCCCGGGCTGTAGCGCGCCAGCGCAGACTTGCAGAAGTGGCGATTGGCGGAAATGAAGTTGCCCGGCGTGGTGCCGGTATTGGTGAAATTGCAGCGCCCGCCGCCGGACATCAGGATTTTCTTGCCGACCTTGTTGGCGTGGTCCAGCACCAGCACCTGACGGCCGCGTCGGCCGGCGGTGAAGGCGCTCATCAGGCCGGCAGCCCCGGCACCGATGACCAGTACGTCGCAACGCATGCTCATTCGACCGGCGCTTGCCGCACCATCGGGGTCAGGGTGACGCTGCCGTGGTCGGCCAGCATCTGCACTTCGCCGTCCTGGATGATCACGTCAAAACGCATGCCGCGCTGGATCAGCGCTCCCAGGGCCTCGGTGGCCTGCGAGTCCAGTTCGATCACGCGCAGGTTGCTGTGCCGGCCCATGGCGTTGGCGTGTTTCTTCCACCAGGTTTCGGTGGCTTGACCGCCGTAGCCGATTACTACCGCTTCGCGCGAACGGTTGCAGGCCTTGCGCACGCGACTCTCGTCGGGCTGGCCGAGGTCGATCCATAGATCCGGGTCGCCGGTGTAGTCGCGCCGCCACAGGTCGGGTTCGTCGTCGTTGCTGAGGCCGCGGCCAAATTCCAGGCGGTCGTCGGCGAACAAGGCGAACGCGAGCAGCCGCACCATCAGGCGCTCGTCGGTTTCGGAAGGATGTTGGGCCAGGGTCAGCGGATGGTTGGCGTAGTAGCCGCGGTCCATGTCGCTGATCTGAAGTTCCGCCCTACGGACGGTGGCGGTGAGAGCCATCAGGATGCCGATTGCAAAGGGCGCTCATGATACGCGCCCGGTCCAGCTGCGGCGCGTTAGGTCGGCGTGCGTGGTTGCGCGGCCAGCCAGCGGTCCAGCTGGGCAGCGAAGGCTTGGCGATCGCGTGCGTGCAGTGTCGGCGGCCCGCCGGTCGCGATACCGGCGCCGCGCAGCTCTTCCATGAAGCCACGGACCGACAGGCGCTCCTTGATGGTGTTGCTGGTGAACGCTTCGCCGCGCAGGCCGACCGCCGTAGCACCGGCTTCCAGTGCGCGTGCGGCCAGCGGAATGTCCTGGGTCACCACCAGGTCGCCTGCGGCCACCCGTTCGGCGATCGCGTCGTCTGCCGCGTCCGGGCCGCCAGGCACCTGCAAGGCGCGGACATGGGGCAGGGACGGCGTACTGAGATAGTGATTGGCGACCAGGGTCACGGCGGTGCCGGTGCGCGCAGCGGCGCGGAACAGGATGTCGCGGATCACCGCGGGGCAGGCGTCGGCATCGACCCAGATCTGCGCGCGTGTCGGTGTTTGAGGCGTATTCATCGCACTATTGTGGATGGGGAGGGGCCTGACAGACAGTCGGATTTGGCCTGACTGCAAAAGATTTGACGCGAGGTGTCGCTTTTTGCCGAAAACACGAGTACTGTGCACGCACTGTGTTTGCAAGGGTCACCGTGAATCGTGGCCTGATGCAGCCGGATCGTTACAGATCTCGCTTCATCGTTCCGCTTTACCAACGCCTGCAACTCAGTCTCAGCTCCGGCTTTTCGGACGCTGCGATTTATCAATCAATAGTTCAGGAGTTAGTAAAATGTCAGATCGTCAGATGGGTGTCGTGAAGTGGTTCAATGATGCCAAGGGCTTCGGCTTCATCACCCCGGAAAGCGGCCCGGACCTGTTCGTGCATTTCCGTGCCATCCAGGGCACCGGCTTCAAGTCGCTGCAGGAAGGCCAGAAGGTCTCCTTCGTCGCCGTGCAGGGCCAGAAGGGCATGCAGGCTGACCAGGTGCAGGCGGTCTAATCCGTCTGCAACCTTAGGGTTGCCAAAAACGCCGGTCGCGAAAGCGGCCGGCGTTTTTTATTGTCGCCGTTTTTTATTGTCCGATAGTGACCCTGCGCCGGTGTGGTCGTGTGTGTCTCCACGCCACGGCTGGTCTGCATCCAGGTCGTGCCTGTCCGATGTTCGATTTGCCGAGTTTCCCGGTCTTCCTGCCGCCTCCAGTCGTCCAACCACGTTAGTTGGCCAGCCTGCCTCTGCGGCGGTTACTCAACACGTACGTTACGTCGGGCGATACGCAAGAACGATCAAGCGACAGACCGACGATTGGTCGGCGTGCGGCAGTGCTTGCGCGCGGCAATGACGTCCAGGTGGGTAGGATGGCGTTTTCCGTGTGCGGCCGCTTGCCATGATCACTGTTCACCATCTCAATAACTCCCGTTCGCAGCGCGTACTGTGGCTGCTCGAAGAGTTGGCGCTGCCCTATCAGATCGTGCGCCATGAGCGCGATCCCAAGACCATGCTGGCGCCGGCAGAGTTGCGCGCGATCCACCCGCTGGGCAAGTCGCCGGTCATTGTCGATGGCGGCCTGACCATCGCCGAGTCGGGCGCCATTCTCGAGTATCTGACCGAGCGCTACGACACCGAATGCGCGCTGTCGCCGCCTGCGCGGCCGATCGACTCCCCGGAGCGTCAGCAGTTCCGTTACTGGATGCACTACGCCGAAGGCTCGGCCATGCCGCCGCTGTTGATGACATTGATCTTCGGTCGCATCCGTAGCGCGCCGATGCCGTTCTTCGCCAAACCCATTGCGCGTGCCATCGTGGACAAGGCGATGTCGGGTTTTGTCGGACCGCAGGTGAAGTTGCATCTGGACTGGATGGAGCAGTCGCTGCAGGCCAGTGCCTGGTTTGCCGGCGAGCGATTTACCGCTGCCGATATCCAGATGAGTTTCCCGGCCCAGGCTGCGGCGGCACGTGGTGGCGGGCTGGAGAACTATCCGCGCTTGCGCGCGTTTCTGGAACGTATCGAGGCGCGCCCCGCGTATCAGGCTGCACTGAAGAAAGGTGGTCCCTACGCGCTGATGGGACGCAACAACAACGACTGAGGTTGGATATGACAACGGCGTGGCTTCGGCAGCCACGCCGCTGTTAGATCACCGGCCCATGACGGGGCTGCCAGCCGCGCAGTCGCTCATCATGGTCGTCAGCCCAACCTTAGCGCGCTTTGCACTGCCGAAGAAATTGCACGGTGTCGCGAAGTTCCGGCGAATCGGCCGGCGGCTTGCGGAAGGCGAGCACCAGGCCCATATGGCCGACGCCTGGATAAAACTTGACCTGCACGTTTTCTCCCTTGCTGCGCATGGCTTCGGCCAGCGCAACGCTGTTTTGTGGCTCGACGACGCGGTCGGCGTCGCCGTGCAACAGCAGCATCGGCGGTTCGTTGCCGTCGACGTAGAGCACCGGTTGCGACTTGGCCTGATCGGCTGGCGAGGTGCCGAAGATCTCGATGATTTCGGGATCGGTCATCGGAGCAAAATCATAGGGCCCGGCCAGGCCGACAAAGCCGCACAACTGCTGCGGTTGCAAGCCTTGTGCTTGCAGCCAGCTGCGATCGGTTGCCAGCAGCCCGGCGATGTGGGCGCCGGCCGAGTGCCCCATCACGGCCAGCCGCGTGGGGTCGCCGCCGTACGCATGCGCGTGCCGATAGCTCCAGGCGGTTGCGCTGGCGGCGTCGGCCATGAACCCTTGCAGCCCCACCTGCGGGAACTTGCGGTAGTCGGCCACCATCGCGACGACACCTTGACGGGCCAGCGCGCGGCCCATCCAGCGATAATTGGCGCGCTTGCCGTGTTTCCAGGTGCCGCCATAGAAAAACACCACCACCGGCGCGTCCACCACACCGCGTGGCTGGTAGACGTCCAGTGCCAGACCATGTTCGGGATCGAAGACCTGGTTGGGATGTTCGACGACGCCATCGCGGCTGGAGGCGGCATTGATGCCACCGAAGAACACGCTGCTGCAGGCCGTCAGGCTGAGCGAGCCGAGTAGCAGGAGGGCGGGACGGATCCAGCGGAATGCGCGAAGAGGCATGGGCGATGTCGGTCAGGAAGGGGCGTGAGTCGGTCGGGTGCGAACGAGTGGTGCGCGCTGGATCGCGTGCACGTCCATCGGCAGCGATGTCCGGCAATTGCGCATTGCATCGGCGGCCGTGTGGCGATTGCGACGCGTATTAGCGGTGATCTGTTGTCGCCAGCATGTGCAGGAGGAACTCGCTTGGTGTCGGTATGCGAAGTGAAGATACGCTGCGCACGCGCGCCCGGATGCGGGGTGGCCCATGTCAAGTTCACCGTCGGTGGCCTAGGCTTGCGATATGACAACGCTGCACTTTGATAATCGCCTGCGCCAACAGTTGCCCGGCGACCCAGAAAACGGTTCGCGCCGTCGCGAGGTCAGCGCCGCCTGGTCGTCGGTGCTGCCGACCCCGGCTGCTGCGCCGCGCGTGGTCGCCTATTCGGCAGAGATGGCGCAGGCCCTCGGGTTGGACGCGGCCGAGATTGCGAGTGCGCGCTTTGCCGAGGTCTTTGGCGGTAATAGCCTGTATCCGGGCATGCAGCCATGGGCTGTCAATTACGGCGGTCACCAGTTCGGCCATTGGGCTGGCCAACTGGGCGACGGCAGGGCGATTTCCTTGGGCGAAGCGATCGGTGTGGATGGCGGGCGTTACGAGTTGCAGCTCAAGGGCGCCGGCCCGACGCCGTATTCGCGCGGCGCCGATGGCCGGGCGGTGCTGCGGTCGTCGATTCGCGAATTCCTGTGCAGCGAAGCGATGCACCATCTCGGCGTGCCGACCACGCGTGCGTTGAGTCTGCTGACCACCGGCGATGCAGTGGTACGCGACATGTTCTACGACGGCCGGCCGCAGCGTGAGCCGGGGGCGATTGTGTGCCGGGTGGCGCCGTCGTTCATCCGCTTCGGCAATTTCGAATTGCCGAGTGCGCGCGGCGACCTCGCCCTGTTAAGGCAATTGGTGGAGTTCACCATTGCGCGCGATTTCCCGGAACTGGACGGCAGTGGCGAGGCGCTCTATGCGGCGTGGTTCGCGCAGATCTGCGAGCGCACTGCGGTGATGGTGGCGCACTGGATGCGGGTGGGCTTCGTGCACGGGGTGATGAATACCGACAACATGTCGATCCTGGGCCTGACCATCGATTACGGCCCGTATGGGTGGATAGACGATTACGACCCGGACTGGACCCCGAACACCACCGATGCGCAGGGCCGCCGCTATCGCTTCGGCACCCAGCCGCAGGTGGCGTACTGGAACCTGGGCCGTCTGGCGCAGGCGCTGGCGCCGCTGTTCGCCGACGCCGCACCCCTGCAGCAGGGGCTGGACCGGTTTCGCGACACCTATCTGGCGTGCGACCGCAACGACGCCGCTGCCAAGTTGGGGCTGGCCGATTGCCGCGACGAGGACCTGCAACTGCTCGATGCGCTGCGTGATCTGATGCGCGAGGCGGAAATGGACATGACGCTGACCTTCCGAGCGTTGATGGACGTCGCCCCTGCGCAGCCGGACCCGCAGCTGCTGCACGAGGCGTTCTACGACGAACACAAGCGCCTGGCCACTGCGCCGCAGCTGCACGACTGGTTGCAGCGTTACGCCGCTCGGCTGCAGCAGGACAGCTTGTCGCCGGAGCAGCGGCGCGAGCGGATGCGCCTGGCCAACCCGCGCTACGTGCTGCGCAATTACCTGGCGCAACAGGCGATCGACAAGGCCGAGCAGGGCGACCCATCGGGCGTGCAGGAAGTGCTGGAGATCATGCGCAGGCCGTATGACGACCAAGCAGGCAACGCGGCGTTTGCCGCCCGCCGGCCGGAGTGGGCGCGCGATCGCGCCGGGTGTTCGATGCTGTCCTGCAGTTCCTGACGCGCTCAGACGCACGGATGCCATAAATGCCGCGTCAAGCGCTGCGCAGCCTAGAATAGGGCGGTCCCCACTGGCAACGACGCCATCCCACCATGACAGACTGCACCCGCTGCGCCGGCACCAACTCCTCCGGCCCCAATCACTGGTCGGAACGGATTCGCGACATCGGCGATTTCCCCAAGCCGGGGATCGTCTTCAAGGACATCACGCCGCTGCTGTCCGATGGCCCGGATTTCGCCTCTGCGCTGGATGAGATGGCGCAGCCCTGGCGCACCACGCCGCTGGACGCGGTGCTGGGTATCGAAGCGCGCGGCTTCATCCTGGGCGCGGCCTTGGCGCGCGAACTGCGGACCGGGTTCGTGCCGGTCCGTAAGCCGGGCAAGCTGCCGGGGCGCACCCTGATCCAGGAATATGCCCTGGAATACGGCACCGATCGCATCGAAATGCACGAAGACGCATTGCCACGCGGCGCGCGTGTGCTGATTGTCGACGACGTGCTGGCCACCGGCGGCACGTTGCGTGCTGCGCTGAGCCTGGCCGCACAGTTGGAGCTGGAAATCGTCGGCGCGGCAGTGCTCGTCGAGCTGAAAGCACTGCAGGGCCGCGAGAAGTGGGTCAACGATGTGCCGCTGCTGGCGACCTTGGCTTACTGAGGTCGACCGCCTGACCTAGCGCGCTTGCCAGTAGATAGGCGCGGTGGGTGTTCGGAGTGCGCTTACCAGCAGGCAGGCGCAATGGCCCTCGGGGTGCACCGCGAATGCGTCTGCATCGCAGCTCTCGGCCATGCTCTGGTGCCTGCCCAGAACTGCGCGCTACCGGTTGTTGGCCGCGCCAAATCGTGTATCGCGGCAGTCAATGCTACGAGCAAGTGCACGCATCGGCGTAACGCCAGCAAGGCCTCGCATGCGGCCGGCATTGCACCGGCCGCCTTATCTGTCGCGTGAGACTCGCTGAACTCGGCCAATGCCGCATCCAGGTTCATGCGCTCGCGCAGGCTGTGACCGTTGCTTAGAGCTTGCTGACCCGGAACCGGCGTCCCTTGATCTTGCCCGCGTGCAGATGCGCCAAGGCCTTGGCGACGTGCGCGCGCGCGATGGCGACGTAGGAGCGGGTGGGGTAGATGGCGATCTTGCCGATGGCCGCGCCCGACAGTCCGGCTTCACCGGTCAGCGCGCCCAGGATGTCGCCGGCACGCAGCTTATCGGTCTTGCCGCCGTCAATCCGCAATGTGGTCATCGCCGCCTGCGGCAGCTGCGCCGGGCGCGCGGTCGCCAACGGTGCACGCGACCACTTCAGCGGCTGGCCTTGTTCGACTTCCAGCGCCTGCGCGCGCGCTGTTTCGCGTGAGGCCACCAGGCTGAGCGCAAGCCCACGCTTGCCGGCGCGGGCGGTGCGGCCGATGCGGTGGCGGTAGGTTTCGGTATCGGTGGGCAGCTCGTAATTGACCACGGCCGCCAGGTCTTCCACGTCCAGCCCGCGTGCGGCCACGTCGCTGGCCACCAGCACATTGCAGCTGCGGTTGACGAAGCGCACCAGCACTTCATCGCGGTCGCGCTGTTCCATGTCGCCATGCAGCGCGAGTGCGGAGAAACCGAACTCCTGCAGCGAGCCGGCCACTTCATCCACTTCCTTGCGGGTATTGCAGAACACCACGCTGGATTCGGGGTTGAAGCGCAGCAGCAGGCCGGCGACCGCCTTCTGCCGATAGGTCGGGTCAACCTCGAAGAACTGCTGATCGATTTCCGGCGCGTTATCGGCGCCTTCGACGGTGATTTCGATCGGGTCCTTCAGGATCTCGCGCGCCAAGGTGCGGATGATGTCCGGGAAGGTGGCCGAAAACAGCAGGCTCTGGCGATGTTTGTCGCAGCGGCTGGCGATTTCGCGGATGGGTTCTTCGAACCCCATGTCGAGCATGCGGTCGGCTTCGTCCAGCACCAGCGTGCGTACGCCGCCCAGATGCAGCGCGCGCTTGCGGGCCAGTTCCTGGATGCGGCCGGGCGTGCCGACCACCACTTGCGGGTCGTGCGCTTCCAGCGATGCCAGCTGCGGGCCCAGCGGCATGCCGCCGGTGAGCACCACCAGCTTCATGTTGGGGATGCCGGTGGCCAGCTTGCGCAGCTGCTTGCCGACCTGGTCGGCCAATTCGCGGGTAGGGCAGAGCACCAGCGCCTGCGCACGGGTCAAGGCAGGATCGAGCTTCTGCAGCAGGCCCAGCCCGAACGCGGCGGTCTTGCCGCTACCGGTCGGTGCCTGGGCGATGACGTCCAGCCCCTGCAGGATCGGCGGCAGGCTCTGCGCCTGGATGGGAGTAAGGACGGTGTAGCCAAGGGCGTCGATGCCGGGGGCCAGGGCCGGCGACAGCGGCAGCGCGGAGAATTCGTTCATGGCGCATTTTAGCCGGGAATCGGGAGTGGGAATCGGGAATCGCAAAGGTAGTGGCTGCGGCTTTTTCCATTCCCGATTCACCATTCCCGATTCCCGTACAATTGGCGCATGCCTTTAATCACTCTGCAAAGCGTCGACTACAGCGTCGGCGGCCCCTTGTTGCTGGAAAAAACCGACCTCACGATCGAGCCGGGCGAGCGTATCGCCCTGATCGGCCGCAACGGCGCCGGCAAATCGACCTTGATGAAACTGATCGCCGGCGAGCTCAAGCCCGACGACGGCGAAGTGCGCGTGCAGCAGGGCGTGCGCATCGCACGGCTGGAGCAGGAGGTGCCGCAGGGTACCGGCGGCAGCGTGTTCGACGTGGTGGCCGATGGCCTGGGCGAACTGGGTCACTGGCTGGCCGAGTTCCATCAGCTCAGCCATGCCGAAGTGTTCGATGCCGATGCATTTGGCAAGGTGCAGGCCAAGATCGACGCGGCCGACGGTTGGGCGCTGGATCAACGCGTCACCGAGACCCTGACCAAGCTGGAACTGGACGGCGATGCGGAGTTTGCGCGGCTGTCCGGCGGCATGAAACGACGTGTGCTGCTGGCGCGCTCGCTGGTGTCCTCGCCGGATGTCCTGCTGCTGGACGAGCCGACCAACCATCTGGATATCGAAGCGATCGATTGGCTGGAGTCGTTCCTGAAGAACTGGAGCGGCAGCGTGCTGTTCGTGACCCATGATCGGCGCTTTCTGCGTGCGTTGGCGACCCGCATCGTCGAAATCGATCGTGGCCAGGTCACCAGCTGGCCGGGCGACTGGGCCAACTACGAGCGGCGTCGCGAAGAACGGCTCAATGCGCAGGCGCAGGAAAATGCGCGTTTCGACAAGATGCTGGCGCAGGAAGAAGTCTGGATCCGCCAGGGCATCAAGGCGCGTCGTACCCGCGACGAAGGCCGTGTGCGACGTCTGGAATCGATGCGCAACGAGCGCGTGCAGCGTCGCGACCTGACCGGCAATGTGCGCATGGAAGTCTCGCAGGGCGAGTCGTCCGGCAAGAAGGTGATCGAGGCCAAGGAGGTCGGCTTTGCGTTCGGTGCGCGCACGATGGTCAAGGACTTTTCGACCATCATCCAGCGTGGCGATCGCATCGGTCTGATCGGCCCCAACGGCAGCGGCAAGACCACCTTGCTCAAGTTGCTGCTGGGCGATCTGCAGGCGCAGGAAGGCGAAATTCGCATCGGCACCAATCTGCAGATTGCGTACTTCGACCAGTACCGTTCGACCCTGCGCGAGGACTGGAGCGCGATCGAGAACGTGGCCGAAGGCCGCGATTTCCTGGAGATCAACGGCAAGCGCAAGCATGTGCATGCGTATCTGCAGGATTTCCTGTTCACCCCAGAGCGCGCACGCGCGCCGATCACGCGGCTATCCGGTGGCGAGCGCAATCGCCTGCTGCTGGCGCGGTTGTTTGCGCAGCCGTCCAACCTGCTGGTGATGGACGAACCGACCAACGATCTGGACGTGGAAACGCTCGAGCTGCTGGAAGAGCTGCTTGGCGAATACACCGGCACCTTGCTGCTGGTCAGCCATGACCGCGACTTCCTCGACAACGTGGTGACCTCGACGCTGGTGATGGAAGGCGATGGCCTGATCGGCGATTACGTCGGCGGTTATAGCGATTCGTTGCGTCAGCGGCGTACGCCGGCGACCAATGCGATGGCCGTCGCCAAGGCCTCGGCGACGGCTGCGGCGACCACGCCCGTGGCGGTTGCGGTGCCAGCGGTAGATGCCGCGCCCAAGCGCAAGCTCAGCTACAAGGATGCGCGCGAACTGGAGCAGTTGCCGGCCTTGATCGACAGCCTGGAGCAGCAGGTCGCAGCGCTCACCAATGCGATGAACGACCCGGCCTTCTATCAGCGCGACAGCGCAGCGATGGCCGCGCATACCGCCGCGCTGGGAGATGCGCAGGCGCAGCTGGATGCAGCGTTCGCGCGCTGGAGCGAGCTGGATAGTTGATTGCCGGACCGGCGCGCGACTGCGCGCCGGTCTTGTGGGTTGGTAGGCGCGGCAAACAGGCATCGCGAGGTGGGCGCGGCCGGCTTCGTGGTCCCGTCAGTCTTTGATCGCTCTAACCCAACATTGCGTCATTTGTGGCCAAGACGTTGCCTCCATTGCAACAGCGTTCGGGAGGGTTTGTTAGCCGCTCTCAGTCGCAAGCACTCGCAGGCGCCACAAACGCTGCAAATGTGAGCCCGCGAGCGGCCCAGGCAGTGGCGGCTTCATCGAGAATATCCAGCAAGGTATCGCGCTCATTCGGCGCTGCCTGCGCCAATGCCTCGGCGCCGTCGATCAACAACGCATAGCCGTGCGGGGAGGGCAGCCAGGCCAGGTCGCGCAGCGCATCGCTCAATGCATCCCAGTTGCGGCCGAAGCTGGCGGGGAAATCCAGTTGGGTGGCCAGGCGCATCAACAGCATGCGTTTGTCGCTGCAGGTGGCCAGATCCACGCGCAGGATGCGCAAGCCAGCATCGCGCGCCAGCGCTGCCATGGTGTCCAGATCGTCGGTGTCTGCCTGATAGACGCCAGATTGCTGCGGGTCGGACAGGTCCAGCGCAAAGTCGCCCGCGCTCATGGCGCCTGCTCCGGGGTCGGGCCCTGGAACGATTTGAAGGTTTGGTAATGATCGTCGCTGTAGTACCAGGTTTGCGGCGGGGTGCCGCCGGTGACGATGCGGCGTGCGCCGCGATCGGCGCTGCCGGGTGTGTCGACGGTGTATTCGCGGTAGTCGCCACGCGGGCGTTCCGGTAGCCGGTGTTCGCGATTGCCGAATACGCCGCCATCCTGCGGATACGGAAACGGCCCGCCGCGCTGGATCAAGACGATGGTGGCCATCGCTTCGGTCGGCAAAAAGGCCGGCAAGTGCGGCACCTGACGCGCTGGCGGTGCTGCAGCGATCGGTGCGTTGAGCTGCGGCGCAAACTGCGGCTTGGGCGTCTGCAGCGTCCGCATGCCCCATAAGCCGGCAACGAGCAGCACGATGGCGACGATCAGCAAAGCGGGCTTGCGCATGAAGACGATCCGGAAGCGAAGAGTGTGCGGCAGAGCAAGTATGCCGCTGCGCGACTGTGTCGACTTTGAACGCGGCAGGGCGCCTTCGCGATTCACATCCAAGTAACCGGGGGCTGGTGCAAGGTGTGCAGCCAACAGGGCGCGGCACCCGATGCAATGGGATGAAGTTTCCCTGCCGCTGCCCTTGGTAAGCGCCGTCGGCGTCCTTACCATCTACCCCGCAACGCCCGGTCTTCGCCGGGCGGCAAGTCCAGGAGACACGCATGGCCTACACCCTTCCGCAGTTGCCCTACGCCTACGACGCGCTGGAACCGAACATCGATGCGCAGACGATGGAAATCCATCACAGCAAGCATCACCAGACCTACATCAACAACGTCAACGCGGCGCTGGAAGGGACCGAGTACGCCGACCTGCCGATCGACGAGTTGGTATCCAAGCTGAAGAGCCTGCCGGAAAACCTGCAGGGCCCGGTGCGCAACAACGGTGGTGGCCACGCCAACCATTCGCTGTTCTGGACCGTGTTGTCGCCCAACGGCGGCGGTGAGCCCAAGGGCGAGGTCGCCAAGGCGATCGACAAGGACATCGGTGGTTTCGAGAAGTTCAAGGAAGCCTTCACCAAGGCTGCCGTCAGCCGCTTCGGCTCGGGCTGGGCATGGCTGAGCGTGACCCCGGACAAGAAGCTGGTGGTGGAAAGCACCGCCAACCAGGACAGCCCGCTGTTTGAAGGCAACACGCCGATTCTGGGCCTGGACGTGTGGGAACACGCGTACTACCTGAAGTATCAGAACCGCCGCCCGGAATACATCGGCGCGTTCTACAACGCTGTCAATTGGGACGAAGTCGAGCGCCGCTACCACGCTGCGATCGCCTGAGTTTTAAGCTGACGCTGTAACGCAAGAAGGCCGGGAGCGATCCCGGCCTTCTGTGTTTGCTGCGGTCTGTCATGTAGGAGCGTACCTGGGCGCGAGGGGCTTTCTGGTGGGAGCTCGGTCGCGCCCGGGTGCGCTCCTACGATTGCTGGAGCGGCAATTAGAACTTGGCGTCGAACTTTCCTGGGTAGTTGTGTTGCCGCTGTAACGCAAGAAGGCCGGGAGCGATCCCGGCCTTCTGTGTTTGCTGCGGTCTGTCATGTAGGAGCGCACCTGGGCGCGAGGGGCTTTCTGGTGGAAAGCTCGGTCGCGCCCGGGTGCGCTCCTACGATTGCCGGAGCGGCAATCAGAACTTGGCGTCGAACTCGCGCGCGTAGCCGGTGTTGACGATGACTTTCTGCAGCGCGTCGCTGATCTTGATGTTGCCGGCAACGATCTGCTGGGTTTCCGGGCCCATGTTGTCCATGCGCGGCGGGGTGGCGCCCTTGTAGTCGCAGACGCGGCCACCGGCTTCGCGCACCAGCAGCACGCCGGCGGCGATGTCCCAGGCTTTGACGCCGGCTTCGAAGTAGGCATCGGCGCGCCCGCAGGCCACGTAGGCCAGATCCAGCGCGGCCGAGCCTGTGCGGCGCACGTCCTCGGCCTGCACCAGCACCGCATCGACGCACTTCAGCTGCGCACTGATCCGTGCGCGCTCACGCGGCGGGAAGCCGGTGTGGATCATCGCGCCTTCCAGATCCTTGCGCTCGGCAATGCGGATGCGGCGGTCGTTGAGCACCGCGCCGGCGCCGCGGCTGGCCGTGAACAGCTCGTTGCGCAGCGGGTCGAAGATCACCGCGTCGGTCGGTTCGCCGTTTTCCACCAGCGCGATCGACACGCAGTAATGCGGAAACCCGCGCAGGTAGTTGCTGGTGCCGTCCAGCGGGTCGATGACCCAGGTATAGCGGCCACTCTTGCCGCCCTGCACGCCGCCTTCTTCACCGAACACCGCGTACTCAGGGTAACCGCGCTTGAGTTCCTTGATGATGACTTTTTCGGCATCGGCATCGACTTCGCTGGCGTAGTCCATGCGGCCCTTCTGCACCACGTTGAGTGCATCCAGCTTGTTGATACCACGCAACAGCACATTGCCGGCGAGGCGGGCGGCTTTGACCATGACGGTGACGGCGGGTTTCTGCATGGTTAAAGCTCCCGTGAAGGCAGAATCGAAAATGGCGAAGGTAAAAGAGCGGTCCGGCACCAAAGCCGGCCGCGCAGTTTACCATCTACGACCGAATAGCTCCCCAATCTCCGTTCATGTCCGTCAGCCAGCGCATCCGTTTTGTTCTTGTCGGTACCCAGCATCCAGGCAACATCGGCGCCGCCGCGCGTGCGATGAAGACCATGGGTATCTCGCGGCTGGTACTGGTGGCGCCCGAACGCGCACTAGATGAAGACGCGTATCGGCGCTCGGCCGGCGCCGAGGACGTGTTGGGCGATGCGCCGCTGTTCGCCACGCTGGGCGAGGCGGTAGCCGACTGCACGCTGGTGATCGGCTGCACGGCGCGGGCGCGTCGGGTGGCCTTGGAAGAGTTGCTGCCGGACGAAGGTGCGCAGCGGGCCTTGGCCAAGGCGAGCGAACCGGCCGAAGTGGCGTTCGTGTTCGGCCGCGAGCGCACCGGCCTGACCAACGACGAATTGCAGCTCTGCCACGCGGCGGTGCATATCCCATCCGACCCGCAGTTCAGTTCACTCAATCTGGCGGCGGCGGTGCAGGTGCTCGCCTACGAAGTACGGCTGGCACAGCTGGCAGCTGGCGAGGCCGAGCCAGCACCGGCCGCCGCCGCCGGCCTGCGCGACGGGCCGGCCAGCCATGCGCAGCTGGAAGGCATGTTCGGCCAGTTTGGCGAAACCCTGGACGAGATCGACTTCCACAAGGGGCGCGCGCCGGAGTCGGCGATGCGCAAGTTGCGACGGCTGTTGTTGCGCGCGGAAATGACCGAGCAGGAGGTGCGGCTGATCCGCGGCATCCTGTCCGATGCGCAGCGCATGGCGATGCTGGCCAAGCGTGCCGGAAACTGACGTCTGTCACATCTTCACAGATTCGGCTAGGCTGTCCGCGGCTCTAGGGGAGTGTCCGTTTTGCGCGGTCTACAATGGTGTCTGATTGCCTGCTGGCTGGTGGCCGGGGCAGGCTTGGCCGCGACGGCTGCGGCAGCGCCCTCCTCGGTATTGGTGCTCGGGCGGATCAGCGATGACCCCGCCACGCACTACGATCAACTCAAGCCACTGCTGGACTACGTGGTTCCGCGCATGCGCGAGGTGGGTATTCGTCGTGGCGAGATCCTGATGGCGCCGGATGCGCGCCAGATGTCCAGCTATTTGCGGCGTGGCCGGGTCGACTGGGTCAGCGAGACCACCGGTGCGGCGATGTTGCTGGAGCGGCGCGGCGGCGCGCACCCGTTGCTGATGACCGAACGTGGCGGCGTGCGCGAGTTCCACACGGTTTTCTTCGTGCGCCGCGACAGCCCGATCCAGTCGCTCACGCAACTGCGCGGGCATAGCCTGGCATTGCAGACTGCGTCCTCCACCAGCGGTTATCTGGTGCCGATGCTGGAGTTGATGCGCAACGGCATCGCCTGCGACGTGCTGCTGTCGCCCGACGACCCTCAGGTACCGGGCTCGGTGGGCTATCTGATGGTCGGCTCCAAGTTGAATGTCGCTGCGTTCGTGCACAAGCGCCTGATCGATGCCGGCGCCTTCAGTAATCTCGATTGGGACGACGAGCGGCATCTGCCGCCAGTGTTCAAACGCGATTTCCGCATCGTGTACCGCAGCGCGCCGGTGCCGCGTGCGGTGGAAATGGTGCGCTCCGGCATGGACCCGGCAGTGGAGCGTCGCCTGCGCGTGGTGTTGCTGCAGGCAGCATCCGACCCGCTGGCCGGACCGGCGCTCAAGCGCTTTTTCGGCACCACCGCGTTTCACCCGCTGGATGGCGGTAGTCGCAGGCGTCTGGATGCGTTGAGCGCCGGCTTGCGGCACGTCAGGGATGAAATCGAATGAGCCAGGTGCGCTTCGGGTTGCAGGCACGCTTTTTGTTGGTCATGGCGCTGACCTTGCTGTTGGTTGGCGCGATCCTGGCGTCGTTGCTGCAACGCCAGAGTGCGATGCAGCGCGAGGTGCGCGGGCTCAGCGCACAGATCCTGCACGAGCTGTTCGATCGCAGCCTGCGCACCCGCGGCGAGACGCTGGCGACCGAACTTGCCTCCGGCTTGGCCAATCCGCTGTATTACTCCGACCTGGGGGCGGTAGGCGCGCTGGTGCGCAATGCCTCGCGCCAGCAGGTGGTGACGTATGTGCTGGTGTTCGATCGGCGTGGGCTGCTGGTGCATGACGGCACGCCCAATCTGCAGCGCTACGGTCAGCGCATGGACGACCCGCTCGCGGCCAAGGCGGTGACCGCGCAGGCGATGCTGCTGCAATCCTCGCCCGAGGTGCTGGACGTGACGGTGCCGATCAAGATCGGCGATCAGCGCATCGGCGGGGTGCGCGTGGGCATGTCGCGCGAGCGGGTGCGCAAGATCGAGTCGGGCGCCAATCTGACCCTGGTTCAGAACCTCAATGCGATCGGCAAGCGCGATCTGGGCTGGTTGCTGGTGCTGCTGGCCGCGTTGGTGGCGCTGGGCGTGCTGCTGGCGATCTATGTGCAACGCACGCTGGTGGCGCCGGTGCGGCTGTTGGCGGCGGCGGCGCGGCAGATCGAGCGCGGCGACTACGCCGTGCAATTGCCGCCGCATCCGCGTAACGACGAGATTGGCGAGCTGATTTCCGCATTCGGCCGCATGAGCGAAAGCATTGCCCGGCACGACCGCGAAGTGCGTCATATGGCCTACACCGATGCGCTGACCGGGCTGACCAACCGCCTGGGTTTTCGCGAAGGTCTGGACTACCTGCTCAATACCGCGCGCAGCAGCAACAGCAAGCTGGCGCTGCTGTTTGCCGATATCGACGACTTCAAGCGCGTCAACGATACGCTTGGTCATGAGGCGGGCGACGAGGCCTTGTTGCAGTTCGCCAGCCGGATAAGTCGCGCGGTTTCTGCGCTGGGTGGCGACGATGCGATCCTGGCGCGCTTCGGTGGCGACGAGTTTGTGATCCTGCTGCAAAGCGGCGATGTCACCCTGCTCGCTGCACAGCTGGCGGACCGCCTGGTGCATGAATTGAGCCGCCCGTTGAATGTGCAGGGCCGCGAAGTCTTCCTAGGCACCTCGATCGGCATCACGCTGTTCCCCGACGATGCCAACGATGCCACCGCGCTGCTGAAGAACGGCGACATCGCGATGTACCAGGCCAAGGTCGCCGGCAAAAACTGCCACCGTTTCTACAGCCGCGCGGCCGACCATGCCGTGGAGCGACGCGTGCATATGGAGCACGAGCTGCGCGGCGCTTGGGAGCGCGACGAGTTGCGGCTGGTGTATCAGCCGATCTACCGCACCAGCGACCGCCTGTTGGTGGGCGTGGAGGTGCTGCTGCGCTGGCAGCACCCGGCGCTGGGCACCATCGCGCCATCGACGTTTATCGATATTGCGGAGCAGAGTGGGTTGATCGAAATGATCGGCCCCAAGGTGCTGCGCGCGGCCTGCCTGGAAGCGGCGCAGTGGCCGGAAGTGGGCGAGGGCCTGTTTATTTCGGTCAACGTGTCGCCGCGGCAGCTGCGCAGCGGCGACCTGATCGATACCGTGGCCGAGTGCCTAGCCGAGTCCGGGTTGCCGGCCGCGCGCCTGCATCTGGAACTGACCGAGACGGCGGTGATCGGCGACGAGATGATGGCCGCCAGCCTGCTCGATCAGTTGCACCGCACCGGTGTGAAGGTGTGGCTGGATGACTTCGGCACCGGCTTCTCCGGGTTAAGCCATCTACGCCAGGTGCCGGTGGATGGGGTCAAGATCGACAAGAGCTTCATCGCCGACCTGCAGCGCGACCCGGACGATCTGGCGCTGACCACGGCCATCATCAACATGGCCCACTCGCTGGGAATTACGGTAGTCGCCGAAGGCATCGAGCAAGAGGCGCAGTTCAACCTGTTGCGCGAGCGCGGCTGCGATCTGGGGCAGGGCTACTGGTTCAGCAGGCCCTTGAGCCCGGCCGATATGGTCAAGCTGATCGCGGCGGGCTAAGCACCGTAGGAGCGCACCTGGGCGCGATTGGCGTTACCGGTGAGGCTTCGTCGCGCCCGGGTGCGCTCCTACGACGAGGAGTGCTTGGGCGGTGTAGGTACAGCGGCGGCTTGCCGATATCGCCCGGAATTTCGCGCACTCCATATGGAACCGGATACCACCGTAGGAGCGCACCTGGGCGCGATGGGATTTATCGGTAAGGCTCCGTCGCGCCCGGGTGCGCTCCTACGATGCACTGCTAGCGTTGGTTGGTTACAGCGGCCGTTTGCCGGTATCGCCTGGGATTTCGCGTACCAGGCGCGGGACCAGATAGCCTGACAGGCGCGTGGCCAGTTCCGCATGCAGGGCGCGTGCGCGGGCGTCGTCCACTTCGAAATGCGCCACGCCCGCTACGCGATCGAGCTGATGCAAGTAGTAAGGCAGCACGCCGGCGGCAAAGCTGCGTTCGCTCAGCGCGGCCAGGGCGTCCACGCTGTCGTTGACGCCACGCAGCAGCACCGCCTGATTGAGCAGTTGCACCCCGGCATCGCGCAAGGCGTGCATGGCGCTGTCCACGTCGGCATCGAATTCGTTGGCGTGGTTGGCGTGGATCACAAACGCCACCGGCCACGGCAGGCTGCGCAGCCAGGCCAGCAGGGGCGCGTCCACGCGTGCGGGCAACACCACCGGCAGGCGGCTGTGGATGCGCAGCCGCTTGAGGTGTGGGATGGCGGCCAGGGCGTCGGTGAGTTCGACCAGTTTGGGCGTGGCCAGCGACAGCGGGTCGCCGCCGGACAGCAGCACTTCGTCGATGTCCGGGTCGGCAGCGATCGCCTCCACCGCCTCACGCCAGCCGTCGCGCGCGGCAGTTTCTTCTGCGTACGGGAAGTGGCGACGGAAGCAGTAGCGGCAGTGCACCGCGCAACTGCCGGTGGCGATCAGCAGGGCGCGGCCGCGGTATTTCTGGATCACCCCGGCGGCCGTCTTGGCGGCGGCATCGCCCACCGCATCCAGGCCGAAGCCTGGCACCGGCTGCATTTCTGCATCCAGCGGCAGCACCTGCCGTAGCAGCGGGTCGTCTAGGTCGCCGTGCCGCATCCGCGCCACGAAGGCCTGCGGGACGCGCAGCGGAAACTGCGCGGCCGCGTCTGCACTGATGCCGGCCGCTTGCGCGTCCAGGCCCAGCAGTTCCAGCAATGCGCGTGGGTCGCGCACGGCATCGCGCCACTGCTGCTGCCAGCGCGGCGGCTGCAGGGTGGAGGGCGGGGATGGCTGTAAGGCGACGGGGGCTGCGGTTATCATGTGCGGTCACAAAACCAATGCCCGCCGGTTGCGGCGGGCGCCCCATTCTAATCCGACCGGCCACCGTGTGGCGGGTCGTGGTCTTATCGAGGAGCTGCACCATGGCCACTGTTGGCATGAACGACGTCAAGAACGGCATGAAGATCCTGGTCAACAACGAGCCGGCGGTCATCACCGAGACCGAATACGTCAAGCCGGGCAAGGGCCAGGCCTTCACCCGCATGAAGTACCGCTTCATCAGGTCCGGCCGCGTGGTCGAAATGACCATGAAGGCGACCGATGACCTGGAAGTGGCCGACGTGGTCGATACCGACATGCGTTACCTGTACAGCGATGGCGAGTACTGGCACTTCATGGACCCGGAAACCTTCGAGCAGGTGCAGACCGACAAGGCCGGCATGGGCGGCGCGGAGAAGTGGCTCAAGGGCGAAGAAGATTGCATCGTGACGTTGTGGAATTCCGCGCCGATCTGGGTGCAGCCGCCGAACTTCGTCGAGCTGAAGATCACCGAGACCGATCCGGGCGTGCGCGGCGATACCTCGGGCGGCGGCGGCAAGCCGGCCACGCTGGAAACCGGTGCGGTGGTGCGCGTGCCGTTGTTCGTCAATCAGGACGAAATCATCAAGGTCGATACGCGTTCGGGCGAATATTCGGCGCGCGTCAAGTAAGCCGGATGCGCCCGCGACGCCTGTCTGTTCGAGCGGTACGCAGTGCCGGTGTCCTGGTGGGGCTGTGGGCTGCGCTCGTAGCGTGCCCGGCCTTTGCGCAATCGGCCGCCGCAACTTGCGACGCCGGTGACGTGGCCGCCGTTGCGGCCATTGCAACCTCCGGTGTCGTGGGCGGCGCTGCCGCCACGGTGCCGGTCGAGCGTGCAGTGGCCCAGACCTGCAAGCCGTGGCCGAACGATCCGGCCATCCGGCTTGCAGCAATCGCGTTTGCCGGCGACGCTCAGACCGTGGCTGGCGAGCGCGACCTTGAGTTGCGCGTGGCCATGCTCGATGCCGCCAGCGGCAAGGTGCTGGCGTTTTACGCCCAGGAAATGGGCGAGGACGCGGCCTTCGAACTCGCTGCCGACAGCCTGCGCCTGGATACGGCGCGCTATGACCTGGCCAAAGGCGTGCGCGCGATCGGCGTGGTGGTGCATAGCGCTGCGCGTGGGCCCAGCTGCCCGGATTTTTACAGCAATCAGGCATTGACCTTGCTGGTACGCGAGGGGCGCAACTTGCGCCCGGTGCTGCAACGCGATCTCTATGCCTGGCAACGTGTGGAAGGCGAGCCGTGCATGATGGGCAGGAGCGATGTCATCACCGAAGTCGCCAATCTGAGCCTGAGCATGGCGCCGCAGGCACATGCCGGCTATGCGGACATCGTGCTGACAGCCAACGTCGCTACTACGGAGAGCACCGCTGGCAGCGACACCGATACCGAACGCACCCGCCGCGTGCGCCAGGTGCTGCGCTACAACGGCCAGCGCTATGTGCCTGTGGCCGGTGGCGACCGCAGCTGGCCGTTCGACAACTAACCTTTATGGATACGCTCATGACCAATGCCCCTCCCGAAGCGTGCGACCTGTTGATCGAAGCCGGTTACGTGGTGCCGATCGAACCGCATGCGGTGGTGCTTGAAGACCACGCGGTGGCGGTCAGCAACGGCGTCATCGTGGCGATCCTGCCGACTGCCGAAGCACGCACGCGCTTTGCGCCGAAGCAGACTGTCTCGCGCCCGGAGGCGGCGCTGATGCCGGGTCTGGTCAATGCGCATACGCATAACCCGATGACCCTGCTGCGCGGCATTGCCGACGATCTGCCGCTGATGGTGTGGCTGCAGCAGCACATCTGGCCGGTGGAAGCGGCGGTGATCGGGCCTGAGTTCGTGGCCGACGGCACCACGCTCGCCATCGCCGAGATGCTGCGCGGCGGCACCACCTGCGTCAACGAAAACTACTTCTTTGCCGATGTGCAGGCGGCGGTCTACAAGCAACACGGTTTCCGTGCGCTGGTGGGCGCGGTGATCATCGATTTCCCCACCGCGTGGGCATCGTCGGACGACGAATACTTCGCGCGGGCCGGCGAGCTGCACGACCAATGGCGCGACGATCCGTTGATCGGCACCGCGTTCGCACCGCATGCGCCGTATACGGTGAATGACGCCAACTTCGAACGCGTGCGCATGCTCGCCGATCAGCTGGACATGCCGGTGCATCTGCACACGCATGAAACTGCGCAGGAAGTGGCCGATTCGGTGAAGCAGTACGGCCAGCGCCCGCTGGCACGGCTGGATCGGTTGGGCTTGGTCAACGACCGCCTGATCGCTGTGCACATGACCCAGCTCACCGAGGCAGAAATCCATCTGTGCGCCGAACGCGGCGTCAGCGTGGTGCATTGCCCCGAGTCCAACCTCAAGCTGGCGTCGGGCTTCTGCCCGGCATGCGCGCTGCAACGCGCAGGGGTGAATCTGGCCATCGGCACCGACGGCTGCGCCAGCAACAACGATCTGGATATGTTCAGCGAAAACCGCACTGCCGCGATCCTGGCCAAGGCCGTGGCCAACGATGCCACCGCGCTGGATGCGGCCACCACCTTGCGCGCGGCCACGTTGGGCGGCGCGCGTGCATTGGGCTTCGGCGACAAGATTGGCTCGATCGAAATCGGTAAACAGGCCGATCTGGTCTGCGTGGATCTGTCTGCGCTGGAGACCCAGCCGCTGCATCATGTGCTGTCGCAATTGATCTATGCCGCCGGCCGTCATCAGGTCACCGATGTGTGGATCGCCGGCAAGCCCAAGCTGGTGCAGCGCGAGCTGATCGACATGGATACCGCTGCCCTGGTCGCCAATGCGCGGCAATGGCGCGAACGCATCCGCACCGTCCGCGCCTGATCGCGCGTTATCGCATCCCGGAGTTCCGCATGAATCCCACGACCCAATCCACCTCCAGCAATTTTCATCAGTCCGAGCTGGATAAATTCGCCGCGCTGGCCAACCGCTGGTGGGACGCCGACGGCCCGCAGAAGCCGCTGCATGCGCTCAATCCGGTGCGTCTTGCGTACGTGTCCGCACGTCAGGAACTGGCCGGCGCACGGGTGCTGGATGTCGGCTGCGGTGGCGGCTTGCTCAGCGAGTCGATGGCGCGCCTGGGCGCGCAGGTCACCGCAATCGATCTTGCTCCAGAGCTGGTGAAAGTCGCCCGGCTGCACAGCCTGGAATCGGGCGTGCAGGTGGATTACCGCGTGCAGTCGGTGGAAGACCTGGCAGCCGAGCAGCCGGGCAGTTTCGATGCGGTGACCTGCATGGAAATGCTCGAACACGTGCCGGACCCGACCGCGATCATCCGCGCCTGCGCCAGCCTGCTCAAGCCGGGCGGCAAGCTGTTCCTGTCCACGCTCAATCGCACGCCGGCCGCATTCGCGCTGGCGGTGGTTGGTGCCGAATACATCGCACGGCTGCTGCCCAAGGGCACGCACCACTACAAGGACTTCATCAAGCCATCGGAGCTTGCGGCGTGGTTGCGCAGCGCCGAACTGCAGCTGCAAGACGTCAGCGGCATGCTGTACGAGCCATGGCGCAATCGGGCGCGGCTGTCCTCGCGCACCGAGGTCAATTATCTGGCGTATGCGGTGAGGCCGTGACGGGCGGGAATTGGGGAGTCGGGATTCGGCATTCGCAACCGCGGTTGGCTGCGATCTTGATGGCTTTCGATTCCTGCCGGGCTGCTTGTCGTTGGTCACTCGTGGTGGGCGCGTGAGTTTTCCGCATGCGGCGTTGTTCGATCTGGATGGCACCTTGCTGGACAGTGCGCCGGATATGCTGGCCACGGTCAACGCAATGCTGGCTGAGCGCGAGCGTGCGCCGATTGCGTTGGAGCAGCTGCGGCCGGTGGTGTCGAAAGGCGCGCGTGCGATGGTGGGTGTGGCCTTTGCCGAGCTCGATGACGCTGCGCGCGCCGACCTGGTGCCGGAGTTCCTGCGTCGCTACGAAGGCTTGATCGGGACCCACTCGCAGCTGTTCGATGGTGTCGAAGCGCTGCTGTCGCGGCTGGAAGCGGCCGGCTGCATCTGGGGCGTGGTCACCAACAAGCCCGAATCTCTTGCACGCTTGATCCTGCCGCAACTGGGTTGGCAACAGCGCTGTGCCGTGTTGATCGGCGGCGATACCTTGCCCGAGCGCAAGCCGCATCCGCTGCCGTTGCTGACCGCCGCCGAACGCATCGGCGTTGCGCCTGCGCAGTGCGTCTACGTCGGCGACGACGAGCGCGACATTCTCGCGGCGCGCGCGGCCAACATGCCGTCGGTGGCGGTGTTGTGGGGCTATCGCCTGCATGACGATGTGCCGGCGCGCTGGCAGGCCGATGTGCTGGTGGACCAGCCGCAGCTGCTGTGGAATCCGGCCACGTGGCCGCAGACCTGATTCTTTTGAACTTATTTCTGGACCCGCCATGAGCCAATCCAGCGCTCTCGACAGTTTTCTCGACAAGTGGCGAACCCGCTGGCCGGAGTGGTCGGTTGCCGAGCCGTTCGTTCCCGCAGCGCAGCGCCACCTGACCGCGGCCTGGTTCGCCTTGCTGCAGGAATGGGAGGACATCATGAATATCCCCGGCGACCCGTTGCCGGCCGACGCCAAGCTGGCGTGGTGGCAGCAGGAGTTGCGCGATTGGTCCAATCAACGCTCGCGGCATCCGTTGGGACGCGTGCTGGAGCCGGTGCGCGCGCCGTGGGCGCAGTTGGCCGAGACCTTGCCGACCATGCAGGTCGCACGCGCACAGCCGGCATCGCTGCAGCAGGCGCTGGACCAGTTACGGGCCTTCGCCGAGGCAGTGGTCGCAGTGGAAGCGGTGCTGTTTACGCGCACGGTGCCAAGCGATGCCACTGCGGTGTCGGTGCAATGGCTGGATGCGCGGCAACGCGTGGCCGGCGATAGCGCCGCGCCTGGCGGTGTCACCACGGTGGCCTGGCGCACGCAGCTGTTGCACGCATGGCCACGCAAGCCGGCCTTGGCGCGACCGCATCGGGTGTGGTCGCGCCTGGCGCGGTTGCGCTTGCAGCGCGAGCTGGGCGGCAAGGCGGCCTATCCACCGCCGGTGCAGCAGTTGTGGCATAGCTGGCGCTCGGCCAGCGGCGCTGACTGAGCGTACTGCGTCGGCCGTATGGCGGCCGTAGCGCGCAAGCGCACTGGTGCGCGCCGCCGGCTGGCCGGATGCGTGCCCGTTGCATTGTTGGCTTTGAGCCGATGACTTGCTGCGATCGGTTGATCGCAGCAAGCGATGCATCAGCGAGTGACTGCTGTGCTGCAGCTCAGAACATTCGACTCAGATCGGCGAATCCGGCAGCACCGAGTGATAGGCAATGAAGGCGTCATTGCATTGCAGTGGCGCGCCCGGGCCGGGTTTGCCTTGCAGCTGCACATCGTTGGGCACCGATTCCGTCAGCTGATCGTAAAAGCTCACCGGGCCGCCCTTGAAAGTGAAGTGCGTCGCGCCCGGGTTGCTCGCAGGCCCACCGAAATGCGGCTGCGCGAAGCTGACCTTGCCACCTTCCAGCACGACATTGTCCAGCGAGATGGTGATCGGCCGGGTGGTGCTGGCATCACGGTATCCGTAGAAACTCAGCTCGCCGCCACCCAATGTGGTCGAACCCAGCGAATGCACGTTACTGAGCGAAATGCCGTTGAACTGCGGGATCTTGTCGCGCGTCGCCGCATTGGCGTAATTGGCATCGAACACCAACGGGCGCGCAACCCCGCGCATGCAGATGTTCTCGAAACTGATGTCGTAGACCTGCCCGCCGCGTGAGGCATCGGACTTGATGCGCAGGCCATTGGCCGAATACGGATCGCGCTGCACATCGTTGGCGTTGAAGCCGTCGATGCTCAACCCGCGCACGGCGATATGGCGCATGCCCGAATCGGTTTCGCTGCCGAGCGAGAACCCGTGGGTGTAGTAGAACTGGTTGTAGGCGAACAGCATGTTTTCCGAGGCGATGCTGCGCTTGCTGTTGGCATGCGCCTTGATCGCCACGCCGTCGTCGCCGGTGCCGATGTAGGAGTACGCCAGCAGCACATTCTTCGACTGACCGGGGTCGAACCCGTCGGTATTTTTGGCGGTTTCTGGCGTGAAGCAGGTAGCGTGCGGATTGACGTCCGGGGTGCTGCCAGCCGGGCATTGGTAGCCGGGGCGCGAATAGACAAGGCTGGGTGCCAGGATCTTGATGCCCCACGCAGTCAGGCCCACCACGTTGTCGCTGATGACATGGAAATTGGGCGAGTTTTCCAGGGTGATGTCGTACAAGGTGACGTCGGTGCTGTTGTCGATCTGTAATAGACGCGGCACGTGCTGACTCAAGCCTTTGGTGACGTTGAGGTACGCAAGATCCCACCAGCTGGCCTTGCCGGCATTGGGCCCGTCAGTGAGCGTGCTGCCGCCGCGGCCGTCGATCTTGCCCGCACCGACGATGGCGCTCTTGGCCGCATCGGAGATGTGGATCAGCGGACTGCACGACTTGGCCTTGTCGCTGGTGGCGGTGCCGCAGATGCCCAGGCCGTTGTCGTAGTCCTGCGGATTGCGCGAGCCAAACAAGGTGACGCCGCGGTCGATCCACAACGTGACTCCACTCTTGATGGTCAGCGGCCCACTGAGCAGGCCGGACTCGCCGGCATCGCCGGGGACCAGATGCACCGCGCTGCCGGCAGGGCAATCGTCGATGGCCGCCTGCAGGCGTGCGGTATCGCGCTTGGAGTGGGCGGGATCGGCATCCAGCGTGTCCAGCGAACCGGCCACCGGCACCAGCGCGGCCTTGAGCGTGGCGCAACTCTGCGTCGGCAAGCTCGGCTGCTGGACCACGCCCCAGCGGGTGGAGATGCTGTGCGCGGTGTCTGGCACATCCTGCCCATGCGGTCGCGCCGCGTCGGCCTGGAAGGTCGTCATGCCGAACAAGGCGAGTGTGAGCGGCGCGATGGCTGGAAAGGGAAACGTAGGTTGCATGGGGGAGTGCTCCGATGGGGCGCGGCGGTGCAATCTGCGCGCGGCATCGATACGTTGCATGACAACTGGATGACCGTGGGGGGGGAGGCACAGTGCATGCAGTGCGGGTATCGATGTCGCTACGTCGATCGCTTAGGGGAGCCGTAAGCGTGGAGCCTCGTGTCGGCTGCCGACGTCGGAGGGGCGAACTCGGCACCGCATCCCCGAAGCCAACCAACGCATTGCCTCATCCAGCAATGCGCGGCCATCAGTGGAGCGGAGACGTGCCAAACAATATCGCCTGCTGGCAGGCCGCATCACGCGGGCTGCCAGCAGGCGACGAGTGCAGTGCTAAACGCAGGTTTTGCTGCGAGGCTGCTGGAGAGCGGCGCAGCTGTCCTGGCTATCGCTCAGTCGGCGGCACCCGCACCGCTATTGCCGTGCTCGTAAAAGCGGTTTGCCGAATTGGTGCAGCTGCTGCTGCAATAGGGGCGGCTTGCGGTGGAGGCATTCCAGGGCGTGGTCTTGCGGATATGGCTACCCAGCGTGGAGTTGCGTACCGTCACCTGACCATTGGGCGAGGTGCCGTTGACGTAAGCGCCCAGATTGCTGATGCCTTCGTCCCAGGCGCGGCCCAGATAGGTCTGGTTGTCGGGCGAACCGGACAGGCTGACAAAGGTGCTGTTGATGGCAAGAAAGCCGTACGCGCTGCCGGGGCGCGTGCTGGGTGCAAAGACATAGCCGCCTCGGCTGGTTCCCAGGCGCGCGCCGGTGGAGCGGATGTTGGCAGTGTCGAACACGCCGACGCCGGAGCCGAAGATGAAATCCACATCGCCATCGATGGTGCTGTTCTTGAAATACGCACGAATGACATTGGCTGCATTTGTCGCACTGATCAGCAAGGTGTCCTGGTTGCCGGTCACCAGCACATCTTCGAAGCTCGCCTTGTCGCCGCGCACTGCCAGCGCGACAGCCGCCTGGTTGTTGTCCGCGTAGGTGCCTTCGACGTAATTGTTGTCCACACGCAGATGGCGTGCCTGGAAGTCGGCCGCGCGCACCGTCAGCGTGGCGCTGTTGGATGTCCCCACCGTGGCGGCCGAGGCATTGCTGGCACACGCATGGCTCGCCGTCCCGGTGGGCTTGGGCGTGGGGTTGGCATTGTTGAAGCGGATGATGGTGTCGGCCTTGGCCGCACCCAGCCCGAACAGGGTCAACGGCGGCGCATTGGTCGGCACGCACACCAGTTCGGTATAGGTGCCCGCCTTGATGCTGATGTAGCGACGCGTGGTGCCGCCTGCGGTCACTGCCGCATCGATCGCCGACTGCACGGTGCGGTAGCGCGTGGAGCCATCCGCGGCCACCGCATAGTCCGCGCTGAGCAAGGCAACGCCGGCAGTGGGATTCCAGTTGTCGGTGACCAATGCAGTGATCGGCCCGGCCTTGGCCAGCGCTTTGGCGATCGTATAAGTGCTTGCTTCGCTGCTGGTGAGCTGCGGACGTGAAGCGGTGCCGGTGAGTGCTGCCGCATCAACGCTGACAAGACTCAATAGTGCAGCGGCGATGCAGGTCGTGCGGATGTGCGAGACGGACATGGTGTGGCGCTCTTTTGGGAAGGGACGCATACAGACACGTGGGGGCACCGCAGATGTTCTGCGCTGCGTGAGTCGTCGAGCGCGGTTGCCTGCGATGGAGCAGGCGTCGTGGTCGGGTTGGAGTTCACGTCGGTGCCGCCTGCGGTGCAGAGCGATGGTACTGCCGGGGTCGCTTGTTGGCGCCGGCGACGCCAAGCAATGTGCAGGATGTGCGCTGTGGTCACGCTTTACACCAGCTGCAGGTCGCAACGCGCACCACTAGAGCGGCTCTCACAACGTAGCGAGCAGCCGTCAGGTGGATGCGGGCGGCGCGAATCAAATGGCGTGCACGCGTGATCCCTGCCGTACCTGGCGCCGCTAGCGCCCGTCTGGCGGCTGCGCAGTCATTGTGTTGGCCGCTCCTAATCGTGTTGTCAGTCGCGCATGGCCGCTGACTCGATGCGGCTGCCTTATACCGATGCGTTGCCTGTGCGTCCTCACATGCCGTGGGCGTGCGGCCTTCCAGACTCAACGGCCCGCGTAAAAGCGCGTATGTCAGGAATCGAAATGGCAGATCCCAAAGAACTGCAGGAAAAATTCTGGAAGGCGTTGAAGTCCGACCGCACCGTGATGCTGGGCCTGGATGGCGTCGAAGACGGCCATGCGCGTCCGATGACCGCGCAGATCGAGGGCGACAGCGGTGGTCCGATCTGGTTTTTCACATCCAAGGACAATGCATTGATCGCAATGCTTGGGCAGGGCCGCCGCGTCATCGGCGCCTTCAGCAGCAAGGGCCATGATCTATTCGCCAGCATCAGCGGATCGCTGCGCGAAGACACTGACCCGGCCGTGATCGAGCGGTTGTGGAACCCGTACGTCGCAGCATGGTACGAAGGCGGCAAGGACGATCCGAAGTTGGCGCTGTTGCGTCTGGACCCCGATCACGCGCAGATCTGGCTCAACGGCTCCAGTCTGCTCGCCGGCATCAAGGTGCTGTTCGGCGTCGACCCGAAGAAGGATTACCAGGACAAGGTAGCGGACGTTCCGCTGCGTTGACGGTTGCATGCACACGCGGCCTTCAATGTCGCGTGTGCGTGCCGCTTGTATCCCGACGATTGCGCATCGGTACGCGACGACAGCGTTGGGATTTCGCTCGCACGGTCTTGTCGGTGTGGAACGCTTGGGTAGGGGCCGCCCGTGCGCCTTGCATGCGCCGCACTGATCTGCGCTTCACCACGGCAGAACACCGAGCGGCGCGATGATCAATCCCCACGGCACAGCGCGCTTGCGCCGGTGCTTCATGAGGAGAGTGACATGCAGCAGATCGAGATCGGCCAGATGGTATTCCTGCGCGACGGCGAAGTTGGTGTGGGCGCGGTGCGCGATATCCGCAACGATGGCGCCGAGCTGGTGATCAATATCGAGAACGGCGGCGATTTCGTCCTGCCGGCGTCGGTGGTGCGCGATGTGCATTCTGGCAAGGTGTTATTGGATGTGGATCGGTTGCCAGAGGATGTGCGCAATGCGCTGCGTCATGTGCATGACAGCGAGCTGCAGACCAGTACTTATGCTGCAAGCAATCCGCAGGATGGTGCGCTGAGGTAGACCTCCACGACAAGACCGGACTCACGACCTCGCGGGCTGCCGTGGTCGATTCCTTGCGCAACGGACCTTGCGCCGATCTGACATCGCGACTGCGACGCGCGCTGATTGATGAAAGCCTGGCGTTAACGGCGTCGTCAGTGAGCGGGCGCTGCGCGAAAAATAGTGCATTGCAGGCGCCAGCCGCGCGCTCTCATCGGCCGGCCTGCAATGATCGCGTATTGCATCTTGCAGGCGGCGGCAGGCGGGCAAGCACTCGTCGCTGATGAGTCGCCTTGTTGACGACCCATCTCCGATTCATCGGCCAGAGCGTTATGCATCCGGCAACAGGAACGTGCGCGGCACCGCATCGGCAGGCCCCGCCGACGGCAATGCCGGTTGTTCCGCTTCGTCCTTGAGTTGCACACCGGACAACTTACGGCGGAACGCTTCGCGCAACAGATACGCCAGCTTGTGCGTGGCTTCGGCGTAACTCAGTCCTTCGGTACGGATATTGGAGATGCAATTGCGTGCGGCATCGGTCAAGCCGACGCGTGGCGTGTAGGTGAGATACAGGCCGAGACTGTCGGGCGAACTCAGGCCCGGCCGCTCGCCGATCAAGACGATCACCACGCGTGCCTTGAGCAGCTCGCCGACCTCGTCGCCTATCGCGACGCGCCCTTGTGCAACCAACACCACCGGCGCCAGCGACCAGGTTTCATGTGCAGCCAGGGCATCGATCTGTTCGAGCATGTGCGCCGCGTGCCGATGCACGGCCAGCGCCGAGAGCCCGTCGGCAACCACCACGGCGACATCATGCCCGCCGCCATGCACAGCGGTGAGCCCGCGCAGATGCGTGGCAGCGTCGTCGGCCAGGCGGCGTCCCAAATCCGGGCGTTGCAGATAGGCATGCCGGTCCACCGCAGCGCTGTGCAACAGAATGCTGCTGCGCCCACGTTGTTCCAGTGCGGCCTGCAATGGTGCCGGGTCGAATGCCAGATGCACCGCATCGCGTGCCTGCGCATGCGCGAGCTGGAAATCCAGGTGCGCGGCAGTGGGCAGACTGGTGCCGACCCGCCCGAGTGCGATGCGCGCAGGGGTGAGCCGACGCAGTTGCGCCCAGGCATCGTGCGGGGGTGTCGTCGGGCTGCTCATTGCGGCGACTCGGTGGGGAAGTGCGACAGCGCACGGCGAAACGCTGCAGGTACCTCGTTGCCCAGTTCAAACCGCCCATCGGCGTATAGCCGCAGAATGCCTTGCTGGTCCAGCCATCGCTCGAATTCGGGCGCCGCACGCAGGCCAAGCGCCTGACGCGCATACAGCGCATCGTGGAATGAGGTTGTCTGGTAATTCAGCATCACATCGTCCGAGCCGGGAATGCCCATGATGAAGTTGATGCCGGCGGTGCCGAGCAGAGTCAGCAACATATCCATATCGTCCTGGTCGGCTTCGGCATGGTTGGTGTAGCAGATATCGCAGCCCATCGGCACGCCAAGCAATTTGCCGCAGAAATGATCCTCCAGCCCCGCACGAATGATCTGCTTGCCGTCGTAGAGATACTCCGGGCCGATGAAGCCGACCACGGTGTTCACCAGCAGCGGCTTAAACTGTCGTGCCACCGCATAGGCGCGCACTTCGCAGGTCTGTTGATCCACGCCATGATGTGCGTTGGCCGACAGCGCGCTGCCCTGGCCGGTTTCGAAATACATCACGTTGTCGCCGACGCTACCGCGCCGCAAGGACAGCCCCGCCTCGTAGCCCTCCTGCAGTACCGCCAGGTTGATGCCGAAGCTGGCATTCGCGGCCTCTGTGCCCGCGATGGACTGGAACACAAGATCCACCGGTACGCCGCGATTGATGGCCTCGATAGTGGTGGTGATATGCGCCAGCACGCACGACTGCGTGGGGATCTGGTAGCCGGTGATCACCGCATCGAGCATGCGCAACAACGTGGTGGTGGCTGCCAGGCTATCGCTGGCCGGATTGATGCCGATCACCGCATCGCCATTGCCGTACAACAATCCGTCGAGCACGCTGGCGGCAATGCCGGTGGCATCGTCGGTGGGATGATTGGGTTGCAGGCGCGTGGATAGCCGCCCGCGCAATCCCAGAGTATTGCGAAAGCGCGTGACCACGCGGATCTTTTGCGCGACCAGGATCAGGTCCTGCACACGCATCAGCTTGGACACTGCGGCGACCATTTCCGGGGTCAGGCCGGGGGCCAGCGCGGCCAGTGCGGCTTCATCGGCCTGCGCACTCAGCAACCAATCGCGAAACCCGCCGACGGTGAGGTGCGCCACTGCGGCGAATGCGTCGGCGTCGTGCTGGTCGACGATCAGCCGGGTGACTTCATCGGTGTCATACGGCACCACGGCTTCATCAAGAAAATGCCGCAACGGCAGGTCTGCCAGCGCCATCTGCGCCGCGACGCGCTGCAGCTCGGAATCGGCCGCAAGCCCGGCCAGTTGATCGCCCGAACGTGCCGGCGTCGCCTTGGCCAGCAACGTTTTGAGATCGGCAAACTGGAACCGCTCGCCGCCGGCCGTAAACGCAAAGCCGCTCATCTGCCGCTGGCCACGGTGGACGTCTGGCTGCGCAGGCTCAGCACGCAACACAGCGCGCCAAACAGCAGCAGGCCGACAAAGATCAACGCCACGATCGGGTTGAACCACACCATCGCCACCAGGCAGACCAACGCGAGCAACAGCGCAATCGCCGGCACCACCGGATACCCGGGTGCGCGGAAGCTGCGCTCCAGCCCAGGTTCAGAGCGTCGCAGCTTGAACAAACTGAGCATGCTCATGACATACATCACGATGGCGCCGAACACTGACATGGTGATCATTGCCGCCGTCAGCGACATGCCCTGAATCTTCACCACGCTATCGCTGCAGATTGCGGCAATGCCGATCGCGCCGCCGGCCAGGATCGCGCGGTGCGGCGTACGAAAGCGCGACAACTTTGCCAGCCCGTGCGGCAAAAAGCCGGCACGCGCCAGCGCGAAAAATTGCCGCGAGTAACCCAGGATGATGCCGTGGAAGCTGGCCACCAGCCCGAACAAGCCGATCCACACCAGCATGTGCAACCAGGTCGAACTGTTGCCGACCACGGCCTTCATCGCCTGCGGTAGCGGGTCGTTGATGTTGGATAGCTGGCGCCAGTCGCCCACGCCGCCGGCAAACACCATCACGCCCAGCGCCAACACCACCAAGGTGAGAATGCCAGCGATGTAGGCGCGCGGGATCGTGCGCTTGGGGTCCTTGGCCTCCTCGGCCGCCATCGCTGCGCCTTCGATCGCCAGAAAAAACCAGATCGCAAACGGAATTGCCGCAAAGATGCCGGAGATGGCCGCAGGGCCGAACACGTCGCTGCCGGCCCAGCCATTGGCGGCGAAGCGCGCCACGCTGAAACCCGGCGCTACCACGCCCATGAAGACCAACAGTTCGATCACTGCCAGCAAGGTCACGATCAGCTCGAAGGCAGCCGCAATCGCCACGCCGACAATGTTCAAGCTCATGAAGATTACATACGCGCCGATGGCGGCGATGCGCGGGTCCAGCGTGGGGAACTGCACATTCAGATACGCACCGATCGCCATCGCAATGGCCGGTGGCGCGAACACGAATTCGATCAACGTGGCCAGGCCGGCCAGCATCCCGCCATAGGTGCCGAACGCGCGCAGGCTGTAGGCGAATGGCCCGCCTGCATTTGGAATGGCCGTGGTCAGCTCGGTAAAGCTGAAGATGAAGCAGGTGTACATCACTGCGACCAGCACGGTGGTGACCAGAAATCCCAGCGTGCCGGCGGTGCCCCAGCCGTAACTCCAACCGAAGTATTCGCCGGAGATCACCAGACCCACCGCAATGCCCCACAGCTGCCAGGTGCCGAGTGTGGGCTTGAGTTGCTCGTTGCGCATGTCGCACATCTCCTGCAGTCGGGGGAGGGGAGACGAAGCACGTCGATTGCAAGGGCGTGATCGCCAGCTCGGACTGACCGTCGCTGGCCGATCCGCCGCTGTCATCGGCGATGATCGACGTTCGTCCGGTTATACCCCAAAGCCCGGCGACGGACACAAGCGCAGCGGGTAGGTGTGGCGGAACGTGGTGGCGTTCCAATCCGATCAATCGACAAGTGGGTGGAATCGCCGACAGGCCGCTGTGCGGCTGCAATCGCTGAAAGCCCCTCTCCCCTCGGGAGAGGGGTTGGGGTGAGGGTACGGTTACTCAGTTAACCAGCCGCCGCCGCACCCTCATCCGGCGCTACGCGCCACCTTCTCCCGGAGGGAGAAGGGAGGTGTCCACGAGTTGCTGTGAGTGCGCACGGGTTGAGCGCTTGATGCGCAAACGCTGGCATTGCCACAGCCCACAGCCTACGCATTCGATCAATCAACACTTGTGTGGATTCGTCGAGGGCCCGCTTCGCTGCCGGCAAGTGAAAGCCCCTCTCCCCTCGGGAGAGGGGTTGGGGTGAGGGTACGGTTACTCAGTTAACCAGCCGCTGCCGCACCCTCATCCGGCGCTGCGCGCCACCTTCTCCCGATGGGAGAAGGGAAAAGCCGCCCATCCGGAGTTACTTCCCGCGCTGAAGCACCAGTAGTGGATCGATACTCACATCGAACCGCGCCGCAGAGATATCTGGCTGCCAGCATGTCCACCGCGCCGCTGCGCGCCAGTGTTCCAACAGCCAGCAGAGCTACTTCCCGCGCTCAAGCACCAACAAGGGATCTATACGCACATCGAACCAATTCATCCCCCAATGCAGATGCGGCCCGGTCGCACGTCCCGTCGCCCCCACCGCTGCAATCACTTGGCCCTGTTCCACCCGATCGCCCACTTCGACGTCGATCCGCGACAGATGCAGAAAGTTGGAGCTGATGCCGAAGCCGTGATCGAGCAGGACCGTGCCACCGGTCAGATACAGATCCGGCGCAGCAAACGTGACCACGCCCGCAGCCGGGGCCTTGACCGGCGTGCCGGTCGGCACGGCGATGTCCATGCCAGAGTGACCGGCGCCGGGCTGGCCGTTGTACACGCGCGCATTGCCGAAGCGCCCACTGATGCGGCCCTGCACCGGCCAGATAAAGGGCTGCGCAAAATCCGTGCGTGCATCGTCGCGATCACGCGCGGCGGTGACCTGCGCCTGCTCGCGCTTGATGCGCTCGGCAATGGCCGCAGGCGGGTTCACCGTCTTGGGCGGCACGCCGTTGACGCGCTCGGTTGGCCAATCGCGCGGCGTCACTGCGATGCTGCTGCTGCGCTGGGTGCCATCGGGCAAGGTGATTTGCACCTGCAGCGGGCCGGTCGCGTCGCGGCCGATGCCGAAGACCACGCTGCCGTAGCCACTGACGCGCAGCGTGCGCCCTGCATATTGCACGGTGCTGCCGGCAGGTACCTTGCCGATCACCATGGCTCCTTGCGAGGCGTTGGCCGGGAACACCACCCCAGCCTCGCTCGCGGCCTGCGCCTGCACTGCGCCCGCACTCAGCATGGCCGGCGCCAACGCCAGCCATGCACCAAACAGTGCTGCGCGCATCAGCGGTCGAAGGTCAGGCGCTGGCCAGCAGCACTGCCGACCAACTGCTCGCCGTCCCACACCTGCTGCCCGTTGACCCAGGTTGCGGCAATGCGCGAGCGGAACGTGGTGCCCTCGAACGGCGACCAGCCGCATTTGGACAGCACCTGCTCGCGCTTCACGGTGAATGGGGTGTTGTCGATCATCACCAGATCGGCGAAGTAGCCTTCGCGCAGAAAGCCGCGCTCTTCCACATCGAACAACTGCGCCGGTGCATGCGCGAACTTCTGCACGATGCGGGTGATCGGCAGCTTGCCTTCATGCACCAGCTCCAGCGCGGCGACCAGCGCGTACTGCACCAGCGGCAAGCCGGACGGCGCCTGCGCGTAGGGCTTCTGCTTCTCTTCCCAGGTATGCGGGGCGTGGTCGGTGGCGAGCACGTCGATGACGTCTTCGGCCAGCGCTTCGATCAGGGCCAGGCGGTCGTCTGCGTCCTTGATCGCGGGGTTGCACTTGATCAGGTTGCCCAGCCGCGCGTAATCGCTGCGGTCGAAGCGCAAGAAGTGGATGCAGGTCTCGGCAGTGATGCGCTTGCGCAGTTTGCCGTCGGCGTCCACCAGCGGGCCGGCTTCGAACAGCCCCAGCTCGTCTGCGGTGGAGATATGCAGCACGTGCAGACGGGTGTTGTGCTTGCGCGCCAGCGACACGGCCAGCTGCGAGGACTTCAGGCAGGCCTGCCGCGAGCGGATGTCCGGGTGCATGTCCGGGGTCAGCGCATCGCCGTACTTTTCCTTGTACTGCGCCATCGTCGCGTCGATGGTCGGGGTGTCTTCGCAATGGGTGATGATCGGCGTCGGCGCGTCGCGGAAGATCGCGTCCAGCGTCTCGGGGTTATCGACCAGCATGTTGCCGGTGGAGGCGCCCATGAACACCTTGATGCCCGGCGCGGTCTTGGGGTCCAGCGACTGGATCGCGGCCAGGTTGTCGTTGCTGGCGCCCATGTAGAAGCCGTAGTTGGCCCAGGCGCGCCCGGCCGCAGCATCGTACTTGGACTGCAGCGCGGCCGCGTCCAGCGTGGGCGGGTTGGTGTTGGGCATGTCCATAAAGCTGGTCAGCCCGCCGGCCACGGCGGCGCCGGATTCGGTAGCGATGTCGCCCTTGTGGGTCAGGCCCGGCTCGCGAAAGTGCACCTGGTCGTCGATCATGCCCGGCAGCACCCAGCGCCCGGCCGCGTCCACCACTGTGTCGCCGGCGGCGGGCGTGATCTTGCTGTCGATCTTGGCGATGCGACCGCCCTCGATCAGGAGATCGGCGTCGAACTCCTTGCCTTCGTTGACCAGGCGGGCGTTGATGATGACGGTTCGGCTCATGGATGAGGTCCTTTGCAACTGCAGGAAGAAGAGGGGGAAGGGGCGGTGGACGCGGATGCGTCGGGCACCGGATCGAAGCCGCCCGGATGGAAGGGATGACAGCGGCCGAGCCGGCGCGCAGCCAGCCAGCTCCCGCGTAGCGGGCCGAAGCGGCCGATGGCGGTCATCGCATACTCCGAGCAACTGGGCGCAAAACGGCAGCGCGGCCCGAGCAGCGGGCTGATGAACAGCTTGTAGAAGCGCAACAGCGCGATGAGCAGGCGTCCGATCACTTGCCAATCATATGCCACTTGCATTAATAGGTGGTTGCCGGGGGTCAGCGGGGTACGTTATAAAGGCCCGCTTTCCCGGGCCCCGGGGGAACCAAGGAAGAGCGTTTCGTGGCTGCTAAAAAACCTGCAAAAAAGGCCGTAGAGGCCGCCAAGAAGTCCGCCAAACCCGCTGCGAAGAAGGCAGCGGCGCCTGCCGCTGCAAAACCGGCCGCCAAGAAGGCGACTCCGGCTCCTGCGCAACCGGTTGCCAAGAAGGCACCTGCGACCAAGGCCGCTGCCAAGCCGGCGCCGGCTTCCAAGGCCGCAGCGCCCAAGCCCGTGAAACCTGTCGCCAAGACCGCTGCCAAGCCGGCGGCGAGCAAGGCAGCTCCGGCTGCCGCCAAACCGGCTGCCAAGCCGGTGGCGTCCAAGTCCGTACCGAAGCCGGCCACCAAGCCGGTTCCGGCCAAGTCAGTCCCGGTCAAGGCTGAGAAGCCCGCGCCCGCACCGGCCCCCAAGGCCGTCCCTGCGAAGCCGGCAAAGCCCGCGACCCCGTCACTTAAGAATCCCGTGCCCGTTTCGAAATCTTCCGCAAAAACGCCAACCAAAACCGAAGCCCCCGCCAAGCCCGCCGCGACCCGTCCGGTCGGCAAGGTGGCAGTGGCCGTGACCGCCAAGTCATCCAGCCCGACGCCCAAGACCAAGTACAAAGTGGTCGACTACAAGAACGACGAGACCACCGGTCGCCCGATCCTCCCGCAGGGCTACAAGCCTTCGGCGGACGAGGAGTACATGAGCAAACTGCAGCAGGAATACTTCCGTCAGCGTCTGCAGAGCTGGCGCAACGAGATGGTGGAGGAATCCAAGCAGACCATCGAAAACCTGCGCGAAGAAGTGCGCGACATCGGCGACGAAGCCGAGCGTGCCACGCGCGAGACCGAGAATTCGCTGGAACTGCGCGCGCGCGACCGTGCACGCAAGCTGATCTCCAAGATCGACAGCACGCTGAAGCGTCTGGAAGACGGCGACTACGGCTACTGCGTGGACACCGGCGAAGAAATCGGACTGGACCGCCTGGACGCGCGTCTGACTGCCGAGCGCACCATCGACGCCCAGGAGCGTTGGGAGCATCTGCAGAAGCAGCAGGGCGACTAATCGCCTTTCTTCGTCCGCATAAAAAACCCCGCCATGTGCGGGGTTTTTTGTGGGCGGTGGGTTGTTGCGGGCCGTTGTCGTGGCGCGTCGTTGCAGTGGGGCAGGCGACGCGGTGCCTTGCGGATTAGGTGGATCCCGTTGCATCGACCATCGCGGCGCGAGTACGCGCAAGCGGTGCAGGGCACTGGCGGCCTCTGCGACCAGCGCCTCGCCAGGCTTGGCCTGGAGCGGCTGGACAACCCGTCGCGGGCACACCGGCAGCATTTACAGCCGATGCCTCGCCAGGCTTGGCCTGGAGCGGCTGGACAACCCGTCGCGGGCACACCGGCAGCATTTGCAGCCGATGCCTCGCCAGGCTTGGCCTGGAGCGGCTGGACAACCCGTTGCGGGCACACCGTCAGCATTTGCAGCCGATGCCTCGCCAGGCTTGGCTTGAAGCGGCGGACAACACGCAGCGAGAAGTCATCAGGCGGATTCGGCCGCCGCGCTCAGAACCCACGTGCACGCGGTGTACCTACAGCACCGAGCACCGACTGCGCCCGTGTTGCAGTGAGCGCAGTCGTCTTGTCGGCTGCGCTTATTGCAGATCGCGTAAGTCCAGCTTGCGCAACCGCGGCGCCTTCCAGGCCGTGGTTGCCACCACGCCCAGCGTGACGCAGCCGCCGATAACGACCGCCGGCACCAGCCCGACCAGCCGTGCCATGACGCCGTCGTAGAACGCACCCAGCTCGTTGGAGGAGCCGATGAAGATGCCGTTGATCGACGACACCCGGCCACGCATCGCGTCCGGCGTAGCGAGCTGCAGAATGGTCTGCCGCACCACCACCGACACGCCGTCGCACATGCCGTAGACCAGCAGGATCGCCGCCGACAGCCAGAAGTGCCGCGACAGGCCGAAGGCGATCGTGCACAGCCCGAAGCCGGCCACCGACAGCATCAGGATGCGGCCGGCATTGCGCTGCAGCGGGTGCCGCGCCAGCCACACGCCGACCACGATCGAGCCCAGCGCCGGCGCACCGCGCAGGATGCCCAGTCCTTCGGGGCCGTAATGCAGGATTTCCTGGATGAAGGCCGGCAACATCGACACCGCGCCGCCCAGCAGCACCGAAAACATGTCCAGCGCCATCGCGCCCAGCATGATCTGGTTGGAGAGCACGAACTGCGCCCCTTCGGCGATGCTGCGGAAGATCGGTGCACGTGGGCCGGCCTTGACCGGCTCGCTGACGCGCAACAACGCCAGGGCCAGGATCGCCACCAATGCCACGCCTGCGGCGACGCCATAGGCCAGGCCCTTGCCGCCCCAGCCGACCAGCACGCCGCCCAGTGCCGGGCCGATCACCATGCCGGCCTGGAAGGTGACGCTGCCGATGCTGGCGCCGCGTGCGAACGCTTCGCGCGGCAACGCACGCGCGAACAAGGCGTTGTAGACCGGCGACAGGAACGAGCGCGCCGCGCCGGTCAATGCGATGGCGGCATAGATCGGCCACACGCCCTGGATGGGCAGCCAGCCCTGTGCGATCGCCATCAACAGCAACGCGGTGGCGACCAACCCCAGGACTGCGACCATGCCCAGGCGCCTGCGTGGCAGATGATCGACCAGATAGCCGGCAAACGGCGCAATGCAGAAGAACGGCAGGATTTCCGCAAGGCCGATCAGCCCGAGCGACAGCGGATTGCGCGTGATCTCATAGATGTGCCAACCGACCGTGACCGCCACGATCTGGTACGACAGCATTGCCGCGACGCGGTACAGCAACACCAGGCCGAAGCCCGGATGGGCGAACAGCGTGCGCAGCGAGTCGGTGGGCGAGGGCGTCGGCGTGCTCACTGTTGTGCGCGTGCAGTGTCGCGAATGAAGGCCAGCATGGCGGCCACGCCGTTGCTACGCGTCGGCGATAGGTGCTTGGCCAGGCCAATGCCGGCGATGTAGTCCGGTTCGGTGGCCAGAATTTCTTGCGCGCTACGCCCGGAATACACGCGCAGCGCCAGATAGATCAGCCCGGACACGATGGCCGAATCGCTGACGGCATGGAAGTCCAGCCGTTCGGCATTGCCTTCCGGCACGATCCACACCATCGACTGGCACCCATGCAGGCGGTGTTCTTCGGTCTTCCACTGCTCTGGGAAAGTGGGCAATTTGCGGCCCAGATCGATCAGGTACTGGTAGCGCTCGGACCAGTCGCTGAAGAATGAAAACTCGTCGGCAATGGCGGCCTGCGCTTCGACGGCAGTGGGTTCAAGCGGAAAGGGGGTGGTGGTCATCAAAATTCCAGAATCGTTCGCAAAATCTAGGGGCATTCGGTCAAAGCCCCTCTCCCTCCGGGAGAGGGGTTGGGGTGAGGGTACGGGCGAAGCCTCGCTGGAATTCGATGCGGACGTCGTCCAGCCCTCAAAAAAGCGGTACACGCGGCTTCGCCTGCACCCTCATCCGCCCCTTCGGGGCACCTTCTCCCGCGCGCGGGAGAAGAAATCTGACGGACGCAGGCAAGAGGTCAGCTGCGCTTCCAGCGCACGCCTTGCGGGGTGTCTTCCAACACGATGCCTTCGTCGGCGAGTTGCTTGCGGATGGCGTCGGCACGGGCAAAATCCTTGGCCTTCTTCGCCGTGCTGCGTTCTTCGACCAGGGCGGTGATGCGTGCATCGTCGCCGGCATCGGTGCCGCGCGAGAACCAGGCGGCCGGGTCTTGCTGCAACAAGCCCAGCGCCATTCCGGCACCCAGCAGCTCGGCCTTGGCGCGTTGCAATGCTGCAGGATTCTCTGGGCTAAGCCCATCGATTGGGCCGCCGGCCGGAGCAAACTCCAGCAGCGCCCGGTTCGCATCCTTGGCAAGCTTTGCCAGCACCGCCAGCGCCAGTGGCGTATTGAGATCGTCGTTGAGCGCGTCTTCCATCTGCTCTGGAATCGCTGGCTCCGCGTCGATCGCTTTCAGGCTTCGCAAGGTCCCGTACAAGCCATCGAGCCGCTTGACCTGATCGTCGATCAACGCATCCGACCAATCCAGCGGTTGCCGGTAATGCGCGCTCAATAGCGCAAGACGCAGCGCTTCCGGCGGATGTTTGGCGATCAGATCGTGCACGGTCTCGATATTGCCCAGCGACTTGCTCATCTTGGCACCGCTGAAATTGAGCATGCCGTTGTGCAGCCAGAAGCGGGCGAAGGTGGCGCCGCCATGCGCGCACTCGCTTTGCGCGATTTCGTTTTCGTGATGCGGAAACTGCAGGTCTACGCCACCGGCATGGATGTCGATGGTCGGGCCCAGGTGCGCGGCGGCCATGGCCGAGCATTCGATATGCCAGCCGGGGCGGCCGCGGCCCCACGGCGAGTCCCAGCCGGGCAGGTCGTCGGTGGATGGCTTCCACAGCACGAAGTCGCCGGGGTCGCGCTTGTACGGCGCCACGTCCACGCGGGCGCCGGCCAGCATTTCATCGGGGTCGCGACGCGACAGCTTGCCGTAGCCGTCGAAACTGGCCACGGCAAACAGCACGTGGCCTTCGGCGGCATACGCATGGCCGTTGGCGATCAGCTGCTCGATCATCGCCACGATCTGCGGGATATGCGCGGTGGCTTCCGGTTCGATATCCGGCGGCACCACACCCAGCGCGGCCATGTCCTGCCGGTAGATCGCGGCGAAGCGGTCGGTGATGGTGGAGATCGGGACGCCCTGCGCCTGTGCGGCGGCGTTGATCTTGTCGTCCACGTCGGTGATGTTGCGCGCGTAGCGCAGCGCCCCAAAGCGGCGCCGCAGCAGCGCGGCGAGCACGTCGAACACCACCGGGCCGCGGGCGTTGCCGATATGCGCGTAGTTGTAGACGGTGGGGCCGCACACATACAGGGTGGGGCTGGACGGATCGAGCGGCGCGAACGGTTCGACCCGCCGCGTCAGGTTGTTGTGCAGGCGCAGGCTCATCGGCATCTGAAAAAGGGTAACCGCGCGATTCTAGCCCCTCGCGGGAGGATGGCGAACCGGCATACCGACACCGCCGACCGGATGGGCTGCGTTCAGCCCCGGAGATCACAAGCTCCATACACTAACGTATTGCCCGGCTATGCCTTCCTGGTACTGATGCGACCTTCTCTGTTCTTCATGCTGCTGTGTGTGTTCGCCTGGCCGGCGGTCTCGGTGCACGCGGCAGAGCCGGACCCCAAGAACCGGGTCGTGGTGATCGAGAACGTCAAGCTGGACTATGCGCAAGTGCTCAATGTCGAGCCGGTCTACCAGACGCTGCGCGCCACCCGTATCGAAGAGCAGTGCGAGGCCGAACAGGCAGCACCGGTGGCGGTTGCGTCGGTCGAAGACGAGGGCCGCATCAACCGCATGGTGGATTCGGTCAAGGAGATGTTCACGCGCAGGCCCGAGCCCGCCCCGGCTGCAGTGCCGCCGACCAGTACTCGCCGCAATTGCCGGGTAGTGGAAGTGCCACGCGAGTTCCGGCGGCCGATCGCCTTCGACGTGGATTACGTCTACAAGGGCACCAAGTACCGCTCGCGGCTGCCGGAAGATCCGGGCAACCGGCTGCGCATCCGGGTCTCGGTGACCCCCTATATTCCCGACGCCATCGTCGCGCCGCCGCGCTGAGGGGCATGGCGGTTGCGCCGTACCCGCATGCATGCGAGGATTCGCGCCCTATGCAAGCAATCCCCTTTCAGCACGACACCAGCGCGGCCCGGATGGCCTCCGGCATGACCTCGCGTGCCCGCCGACCGGAATCCCACATTTTCGCTGGGTAACCGGGGCGTTTTGCTGTCCGTTCTGAAAACCCAGCCCACCGGCTGGGTTTTTTCGTTCTGGCGTCACAAAAGTTTCAACCGCAAGAAACGCGCATGTCGCGCACCCCGTCGCTCCTGGCGGACCACGCAGCAGAAGCACGCAGCAAAGGATCGATCGATGTCACTGAAGCACTTCTTGAACACCCAGGACTGGAGCCGCGCCGAACTGGACGCGCTGTTGACCCAGGCCGCGTTGTTCAAACGCAACAAGCTGGGAAGCGAGCTGAAGGGCAAGTCGATCGCGCTGGTGTTTTTCAACCCGTCCATGCGCACGCGGACCAGCTTCGAGCTGGGTGCGTTCCAGCTGGGCGGGCATGCGGTGGTGTTGCAGCCGGGCAAGGATGCCTGGCCGATCGAGTTCAACCTGGGCACGGTGATGGACGGCGACACCGAGGAGCACATCGCCGAAGTGGCGCGCGTGCTGGGCCGCTATGTCGATCTGATCGGCGTGCGCGCGTTTCCCAAGTTCGTCGACTGGTCCAAGGACCGCGAAGATCAGGTGCTGAAGAGCTTCGCCAAGTATTCGCCGGTGCCGGTGATCAACATGGAGACCATCACCCACCCGTGCCAGGAACTGGCGCACGCAATGGCATTGCAGGAACACTTCGGCACGCAGGATCTGCGCGGCAAAAAGTACGTGCTGACCTGGACCTATCACCCCAAGCCGCTCAACACCGCGGTGGCCAATTCCGCGTTGACGATTGCCACGCGCATGGGCATGGACGTGACCCTGCTGTGCCCGACGCCGGATTACATCCTCGATCAGCGTTACATGGACTGGGCGGCGCAGAACGTGGCCGAAAGCGGCGGCTCGCTGCAGGTGAGCCACGACATCGCAAGCGCCTACAGCGGCGCCGATGTCGTCTACGCCAAGAGCTGGGGCGCGCTGCCGTTCTTCGGCAACTGGGAGCCGGAAAAGCCGATCCGCGACCAGTACCAGCACTTCATCGTCGACGAAGCCAAGATGGCGCTGACCAACAACGGCGTGTTCTCGCACTGCCTGCCGCTGCGTCGCAACGTCAAGGCGACCGACGCGGTGATGGATTCGCCCAACTGCATCGCCATCGACGAGGCGGAAAACCGCCTGCATGTGCAGAAGGCGATCATGGCTGCCCTGGTAGGCCAGGGCAGCCGGAATTCGTGATTGGGGATTGGGGATTCGCAACGGCGAACTCCGCTCCCGACCCAACTTAGTCAACTTCCACAGAGAGCCCCCATGTCGCAGCAGACCGCTTCCACCAATCCCGAATCCCCACTCTCCACTCCCGGCACCAAAGATATCGTTCTCGCTTTTTCCGGTGGCCTCGATACCAGCTTCTGCATCCCGTATCTGCAGGAGCGCGGCTATGCGGTGCACACGGTGTTTGCCGATACCGGCGGCGTGGATGCCGACGAGCGCGACTTCATCGAGAAGCGTGCTGCCGAGCTCGGTGCGGCCAGCCATGTCACCGTCGATGGTGGCCCGGCAATCTGGGAAGGCTTCGTCAAGCCGTTCGTATGGGCGGGCGAGGGCTACCAGGGCCAGTACCCGTTGCTGGTGTCCGACCGCTATCTGATCGTCGATGCCGCGCTCAAGCGCGCCGAAGAGCTGGGCACGCGCATCATCGCGCACGGCTGCACCGGTATGGGCAACGACCAGGTGCGTTTCGACCTGGCGGTGAAGGCGTTGGGCGATTACCAGATCGTCGCGCCGATCCGTGAAATCCAGAAAGAACACACCCAGACCCGCGCCTATGAGCAGAAGTATCTGGAAGCGCGTGGCTTCGGTGTGCGTGCCAAGCAGCAGGCTTACACCATCAACGAGAACCTGCTGGGCCTGACCATGTCCGGCGGCGAGATCGACCGTTGGGAAGCGCCGGGCGAGGGGGCACGTGGGTGGTGCGCGCCGCGCAGTGCGTGGCCGACCGAAGCATTGACGGTGACCTTGAAGTTCGTCGAAGGCGAAGCGGTGGAACTGGATGGCAAGCCGCTGCCGGGCGCCAAGATCCTGGCCAAGCTCAACACCTTGTTCGCGCAGTACGGCGTGGGCCGTGGCGTCTACACCGGCGACACCGTGATCGGCTTGAAGGGCCGCATCGTGTTCGAAGCGCCGGGCCTGATCTCGCTGCTCACCGCGCACCGTGCGCTGGAAGATGCGGTACTGACCAAGCAGCAGAACCGCTTCAAGCCGGACGTGGCGCGCAAGTGGGTGGAGCTGGTGTACGAAGGCTTCTATCACGACCCGCTCAAGACCGATATCGAAGCGTTCTTGAAGTCCTCGCAGTCCAAGGTCAACGGCGAAGTGACGCTGGAAACCCGCGGCGGCCGCGTCGATGCGGTGGCGGTGCGTTCGCCGCACCTGCTCAATACCAAGGGCGCGACCTACGCGCAGTCGGCCGATTGGGGCGTGGAAGAGGCGGAAGGCTTCATCAAGCTGTTCGGCATGAGCTCCACGCTGTACGCGCAAGTCAACCGCTGAGGCGACCGCCGCGTCGGCAACCCGCATCTTCCTTCTCCCGCGTGCGGGAGAAGGTGGCGCAGAGCGCCGGATGAGGGCGGCTTGACGCATGCCCCCATCCGCCCTGTCGGGCACCTTCCCGCGCAGGCGGGGGAAGGGCTAGACGGGCGTTAGAAAGACCAACCATACGCTGCTGGACGCAATCAAGACGCGATCAATGACCACACTGCTCGACAACACACTGACGCATCTACAGGCACTGGTGTCCTTCGACACCCGCAATCCGCCGCGGGCGATCGCTGCCGAGGGCGGCATCTTCGATTACCTGCGCGCACAGCTGCCCGGCTTCCAGGTCGAGGTGATCGACCACGGCGCCGGTGCAGTGAGCCTGTACGCGGTGCGCGGCACGCCAACGTATCTGTTCAACGTGCATCTGGACACGGTGCCGGATTCGCCGCATTGGAGCGCCGACCCGCACGTGATGCGGCCCACCGAGGACCGGGTGATCGGTCTGGGCGTGTGCGACATCAAGGGCGCGGCGGCGGCGTTGGTGGCTGCGGCCAATGCCGGCGATGGCGATGCGGCGTTCCTGTTTTCTTCCGACGAAGAGGCCAACGACCCGCGATGCATCGCTGCATTTCTGGCGCGTGGGTTGCCATACGAGGCGGTGTTGGTGGCCGAGCCGACGATGAGCGAAGCAGTGCTGGCGCATCGCGGCATCAGTTCGGTGTTGATGCGCTTTGCCGGCCGTGCCGGGCATGCGTCGGGCAAGCAGGATCCGTCCGCAAGCGCCTTGCACCAGGCAATGCGCTGGGGTGGCAAGGCACTGGACCATGTCGAGTCGTTGGCGCACGCACGCTTCGGCGGTTTGACCGGCTTGCGCTTCAATATCGGCCGCGTCGATGGTGGCATCAAAGCCAACATGATCGCGCCGGCCGCCGAGCTGCGCTTCGGCTTTCGTCCGTTGCCGTCGATGGACGTGGAGGGCTTGCTGGCCACGTTTGCCGGCTTTGCCGATCCTGCGGCAGCGCACTTCGAAGAAACCTTTCGTGGGCCGAGCTTGCCGTCGGGCGACATCGCGCGCGCCGAAGAGCGCCGCCTGGCCGCGCGCGATGTGGCCGATGCGCTGGATCTGCCGATCGGCAACGCGGTGGACTTCTGGACCGAAGCCTCGCTGTTTTCGGCCGGCGGCTATACCGCGCTGGTCTATGGCCCGGGCGACATTGCCCAGGCGCACACCGCCGACGAATTCGTGACGCTGGAGCAATTGCAGCGTTACGCCGAATCGGTCAATCGCATCATCAACGGCGCGCACTGACGCCGATTCCTGCGCCTGGCGCATCCTTCTCCTCTTTCGATCACGGCAATGTCCCTCTCCGCACAGCCCCACAAACAGACCCGCCAGACCATCGTGCGCCTGCTTTCGAGCATGGCCAGCGCCAAGGAAATCAGCCAGTACCTCAAGCGTTTTTCGCAGCTGGACGCCAAGCGCTTTGCGGTGGTCAAGGTGGGCGGCGCAGTGCTGCGCGACGACCTGGACGCGCTGACGTCGTCGTTGTCGTTTCTGCAGGAAGTGGGCTTGACCCCGATCGTGCTGCATGGCGCCGGCCCGCAGCTGGATGCCGAGCTGTCTGCAGCGGGCATCGAAAAGCAGACCGTCAACGGATTGCGGGTGACCTCGCCGCAAGCGCTGGCGATCGTGCGCAAGGTGTTCCAGGCGTCCAATCTCAAGCTGGTGGAAGCGCTGCAGCAGAACGGTGCGCGTGCGACATCGATCACCGGCGGCGTATTCGAAGCGGAGTATCTGGACCGCGACACCTACGGCCTGGTCGGTGAGGTCAAGGCGGTGAATCTGGCGCCGATCGAGGCCAGCCTGCAGGCCGGTTCGATCCCGGTGATCACCAGCCTGGGCGAAACCCCGAGCGGGCAGATCCTCAACATCAATGCGGATTTTGCTGCCAACGAACTGGTGCAGGAACTGCAGCCGTACAAGATCATCTTCCTCACTGGCACCGGCGGGCTGCTGGATGCCGATGGCAAGCTGATCGATTCGATCAACCTGTCCACCGAATACGATCACCTGATGCAGCAGCCGTGGATCAATGGCGGCATGCGCGTGAAGATCGAACAGATCAAGGATCTGCTCGATCGCCTGCCGCTGGAATCGTCGGTGTCGATCACCCGGCCGGCGGACCTGGCTAAGGAATTGTTCACCCATAAGGGCTCGGGCACGCTGGTGCGGCGGGGCGAGCGCGTGCTGCGCGCGACTTCGTGGGATGAGCTGGATCTGCCGCGGTTGACGTCGCTGATCGAATCCAGCTTCGGCCGCACATTGGTGCCGGATTATTTCGCCAACACCACGCTGCTGCGCGCTTACGTCAGCGAGAACTATCGCGCTGCGGTGATTCTCACCGACGAAGGCCAGTTCGGTGCAGGCCGGCTGACCTATCTGGACAAGTTCGCCGTGCTCGACGATGCGCAAGGCGAAGGCCTGGGCCGTGCGGTATGGAATGTGATGCGCGAAGAGACCCCACAGCTGTTCTGGCGCTCGCGTCACAACAACCAGGTCAACATCTTCTACTACGCCGAATCCGACGGCTGCATCAAGCAGGAAAAGTGGAAGGTGTTCTGGTACGGGCTGGAGAATTTCGAACAGATCCAGCACTGCGTGGCGCACTGCGCGACACGTCAGCCGACGTTGCTGGGCTGAGCGCAATGACACCTGTCGCCTTGCCACCGACCTGGAGCGAGATGCCTATCTTGCGTGGGCAGCACGCCACCCTGGAGCCGCTGCAGCCTGCGCATGCCGATGGCCTGCGTGCGGCGCTGGGCGACGGCGCGTTGTCGCGCTTGTGGTACACCGGCGTGCCGGCACCGGCCCAGGTCGATGTCTACATCGCGGCGGCAATGGCAGCCCGCGCCGATGGCACGGCGTTGCCGTTGGTGGTGCGCGATGCGGCAGGTGACATCGTCGGCTGCACGCGCTATTACGCGCTGGATGCCGCCGTGCCGCGGCTGTCGATCGGCTACACCTGGTACGCACCGCGTGTGCAGCGCAGCGGCGTCAATACCGAAGCCAAGTTGATGCTGCTGCAGCACGCCTTCGAAACGCTGGGCTGCCTGAGCGTGGTGTTCGAAACCAGCTGGTTCAATCACACCTCGCGCGCGGCGATCGCGCGGCTGGGTGCAAAGCAGGACGGCGTACTGCGCAATCACACCCGCCATGCCGACGGTACGCCGCGCGATACCGTGGTGTTCTCCATCATCGATACGGAATGGGCCGGGGTGAAACGCCACCTTCAGTTCCGCCTGGAAGCAAACGCATGAGTGTTCAAGCAACAACCATCGGCATCGTTGGTGCCCGCGGGCACACCGGTTCGGAACTGATCAAGCTGGTCGTGGCGCATCCGCATCTGCAGCTGGTGTTCGTGTCCTCGCGCGAACTGGCGGGGCAGGCCGTGGCCGACCACAACGACGGCTATCGCGGCGATCTGCGATTCGAGAGCCTGGATGCCGACGCGGTGGCCGCCAAGGGTGCCGATGTGGTGATCCTGGCGCTGCCCAATGGCAAGGCCGAGCCGTTTGTTGCCGCAATCGATGCGCGCCGGCCGCAGACGCTGCTGATCGATCTGTCGGCAGACTATCGCTTCGACCCGGCGTGGTATTACGGCTTGCCGGAGCTCACCCGTGGCAAGTATGCGGGGCAGCGCCGCATCAGCAACCCCGGCTGCTATGCCACTGCAATGCAGCTGGCGATCACCCCATTGCTGGATCAGCTGGCCGGCCCGCCGCAATGCTTTGGCGTGTCCGGTTATTCCGGCGCAGGGACTACGCCATCGGACAAGAACAACCCCGAGCTGCTCGCCGACAATCTGATGCCGTATGCGCTGACCAACCATATGCACGAGCGCGAAGTGTCGGCGCAGCTCGGCGTGCCGGTAGAGTTCATGCCGCATGTGGCGCCGCATTTTCGCGGCATCACCATGACCGTCAACCTGTGGCTACAGCAGCCGCTGACGCGCGAGCAGATCCAGGCGCGCTATACACAGCGTTACGTGGGCGAGCCGCTGATCGAGCTTGTCGACGAGGCGCCGTGGGTGAGCCGCATCGCAGGCAAACACGGCGTGCAGATTGGCGGCATCACCCTGGCGCCCGGCAACAAGCGCGTGGTGGTGGTGGCGACGCTGGACAACCTGCTCAAGGGCGCGGCGACCCAGGCCATGCAGAATCTCAACCTGGCGTTTGGCTGGGATGAGTTGACCGCAATTTCGATGTGATTCTCGGGACCAGGGACCGGGGACCCGGGAAGAGCAAGGGCAAACGCTCTTAGCTTTTCCGGGTCCCCAGTCCCCGGTCTCCAGTACCGCAAAAAGGACCCAAATGACTAATCTGTTGTGGCAAAAGCCCGGTGTTGCGGTGGACGCCAAAATCCAGACGTTTCTGGCCGGCGACGACGTGATCCTGGATCGCGAGTTCTTCCTGCACGACATCGCAGCCAGCAAGGCGCATGCGCAGGGGCTGCAGCACATCGGCATCCTGTCCTTGCAAGAGCTGGGCGGCTTGAGCGAACAACTCGATCTGCTGGCGGACGATTTCCGCAGCGGCGCGTTCGTGCTCGATGCGCAATACGAAGATTGCCATTCGGCGATCGAAGCGCGCTTGACCGAACGTCTGGGCGATGCCGGGCGCAAGATCCACACCGGGCGCAGTCGTAACGATCAGATTCTGGTCGCCACTCGGCTATGGCTGAAAGACAAGCTGCAGCGCGTGGCCGAGCTCAGCCGCGAGATCGCCAAGGTGGCGCTGGATCGCGCGCAGGCCGAAGCCGCATTGCCGGTGCCGGGCTACACGCATATCCAGCGTGCGGTGGTGTCGTCGGCGGGCATGTGGTGGGCGGGCTGGGCAGAGGCATTTATCGATAACGCCGTGCGCGCGACCGATACCCTGCACCTGGTGGACAGCAACCCGCTCGGCACCGCCGCCGGGTATGGCGTCAATCTTCCGCTGGACCGTGCGCACACCACTGCCGAACTCGGTTTTGCACGTCTGCAGGTGTCGCCGATCTACGCGCAGCTGTCGCGTGGCAAATACGAGCTGGCCGCACTAGAAGCACTGGGCAGCGCCACGCTGGATTTGCGCCGTATCGCCTGGGATCTGTCGCTGTTCACCAGCGGCGAATTCGCTTTCGTCGCGTTGCCGGCGCAGTACACCACCGGTAGCTCGATCATGCCGAACAAGCGCAACCCGGACGTGATCGAACTGATGCGTGCCACCCATGCCAGTGTGGCGGCGGCGCGTACCGAGATCGAACAACTGCTGTCGCTGCCTTCCGGTTACCACCGCGATCTGCAGAGCAGCAAGGGCGCCATCGTGCACGGTTTCGGCCGTGGCCTGGCTGCGCTGGAATTGCTGCCTGCGTTGCTTGCCAATCTGGAATGGCGCCCGGACAAGTTGCATGCAGCGATCGACTCGGGCATGTACGCCACGGATGTGGCGGTGGAAGCGGCCGTGGCCGGTGTGCCGTTTCGCGATGCCTACAAGGCTGCCGCGGAAGCATCCGAGACCGCAGGGCAGGGACGCACGCCGGAAGGCAGCCTGGCTGCGCGCGTCTCGCCCGGTGCCGCGGCCGATCTGCAACTGGATGTGTTGCGCGCGCGTTGGCAGGCGCTGCGCTGATGGCCATGATCAGCACCGACACGGCCGAGCATTACCCCTGGGGCGAGGCCTGCGAAGGCTGGCATCTGTTGCGCGACCCCAACTTGAGCGTACTCGAAGAACGCATGCCGCCAGGCGCCGCAGAGTTGCGCCATCGGCATAGTCGCGCACGGCATTTTTTCTACGTTGTGGCCGGTGAAGTGATGCTGCAGCTGGACGGCGCGCAACATGTGCTGCGGGTAGGGCAGGGCTTGCATGTGCCGCCGGGGTCTACCCATCAGATGCACAATCTGTCGGACGTGGAAGCGCGCTTTCTGGTGATTTCCGCACCGCACGGTCGCGAACGCACGTCAGCGGCCGCACGCATCAAGGACACAGGCTGATGAAGACGCGCTATCTGGTGTTGGCGATCCGCAATGCCACGTTTCCCGCCGATGTGGTGGAGCCGCATCTGGCGTTTCTGGAGGAACTGCGAGCCGCCGGGCAGCTTGAATTGACCGGTGGCTTCAGCGATCGCTCCGGTGGGGCGTATGTGCTGGTCAACGTCGACAGTCTGGAGGAGGCCAAGCGGATCGTCGCGCGCGACCCCCTGGTGCTGCGCGATGCCTCCACACTGACCGTCTACGAATGGAACACGTTCTGAGTACCTTGCCCCCATGAGTACGCCCGCCGGCACGTCATCGCCCTTTACCGAGCAACCGCTGCCGCCATGGCGGCGCGCGGTGCTCAAGGTCGGCAGCAGCCTGCTTGCCGCCGATGGCGGTGGGCTGTCGCCGCGTTTTGCGCTGGGGTTGGCGCAGTTCGTCTCGGCCAATCTGGCGGCCGGACGTGAACTGGTGATCGTGTCGTCGGGCGCGGTGGCCGCAGGCCGCGCAATCTTGCCGAAGGCTGCCGAGATTGGCGCGCCGATCGCAGCGCGACAGGCGCTGGCTGCGCTGGGTCAGGCGCAGTTGATCGCGCTGTGGCAACGCTTTTTCGAACGGCCGGTCGCGCAGGTGTTGCTCACGCACGACGACCTGCGCAACCGTCGTCGTTATCTCAATGCCCGCGCCACCTTGGGCGAGTTGTTGCGGCTGGGCGCGCTGCCGGTGATCAACGAGAACGACACCGTGTCGGTGGACGAGCTGAAGCTGGGCGACAACGACAATCTGGCTGCAATCGTCGCCGCGCTGGTCGACGCCGATGCGCTGTTTATCGCCACCGACATCGACGGCCTGTACAGCGCCGACCCACGCAGCAACCCATTGGCGCGGCCGCTCGACGATGTCCCTGAGCTCACGCCACAGGTGATGGCGATGGCTGGCGGCAGTGGCAGCAGCGTGGGCACCGGCGGCATGCGCACCAAGCTCGAAGCCGCTGCAAAGGCGGGCGCGGCCGGCATCGAAACCTATCTGTTCAATGGCCGCAGCGGCGAGGTGGTACGCGGGCTGGCGCAGGATCGCCTGAGCGGTACGCGCATCCACGCCGCACGCACGCGCATCGCGGCACGCAAATACTGGCTGCGCCATTCACCGGTGGAGGCGGGCGCCATCTTGATCGATGCGGGCGCTGCAACCGCGCTCAGCGACAAGGGCGCATCGCTGTTGCCAGGCGGCGTGGCCGGTGCCGAAGGCGACTTCCGTCGCGGTGACATGGTGGAGATCCGTCTGCGCGATGCCGACGGCGAGCGCTGTCTGGCACGTGGCGTCAGCCAGTATTCGGCGCTGGATATCCGCCGGATTGCGCGCCGTCACTCGCGCGAGATCGACAGCGTGCTCGGTTATAGCTATGGCGAGAACGTGGTGCATCGCGACGATTTGGTGTTGTTGTAGCGGGGATTCGGGAATGGGCATTCGGGATTGGCAACAGCATGTGCACTGCATTTCTCAAATGCCGCTTCTACGTCCCAGCGACTGATTGCCTTGCGGTGATAAAACGATAGCCCTGCTTTTGCGAATCCCAAATTCCCAATCCCAAATCCCGGCCCCCAAATGACCATCAAAACGCTCGCTCTGCAATGTCGCGATGCCGCGCAGGTACTGTCGCAACTCTCTGCTGAGGCAAAGCAGTCCTTGCTCGAAGCGATGGCTGCGGCACTGGAAGCCGATGCCGTATTGATCCTGGCTGCCAACGCGCGCGATCTCGAGGCGGCGCGTGCGAAGGGAACGGCTAGCGCCATGCTCGATCGGCTGGCGCTGGACGACGCACGCCTGGCCGGCATCGCGGCGGCATTGCGCGAGGTGGCGCAGTTGCCGGACCCGGTCGGTCAGATCACGCGCGACGACACCCGCCCCAACGGCATCCGCGTGCAAAAGGTGCGCGTGCCGCTGGGCGTGATCGCGATGATCTACGAGGCCCGCCCCAACGTCACCGCCGATGCGGCCGCGCTATGCATCAAGGCCGGCAATGGCGTGATCCTGCGTGGCGGCTCCGAAGCGATCCAGTCCAACACCGCCATTGCGCGTGCGTTGCAGCGCGCCTTGCGCGAGGCCGGCGTTCCGGAAGCGGCATTGACGTTGGTCGAGGATCTGCGCCGCGAGACCATGCTGGAGCTGCTGCAGCTCAGCGACATCATCGACCTGGCGATTCCGCGCGGTGGCGAAGGGCTCATTCGTTTTGTCGCCGAACACGCGCGCGTGCCGGTGATCAAGCATTACAAGGGCGTGTGCCATCTGTTTGTGGATGCATCGGCCGATATGGAGCGTGCCGTGCGTCTGCTGGTCGATGGCAAGGCGAGCCGGCCATCGGCGTGCAATTCGCTGGAAACGCTGTTGGTGCATGCGGACATCGCCGAGCGCTTTGTGCCGCTGGCCGCCGCTGCGCTGCGCGCCCGCAACGTGGAGTTGCGGGGCGATGCGGCAACGCGCGCGCTAGTGCACGACATCGCGCCCGCCAGCGACGACGACTATGCCGCCGAGTATCTGGATCTGATTCTGGCAATCCGCGTGGTTGCGGACCTGGACACCGCACTGGCCCATATCCATCAGTACGGCTCGGACCATACCGAAGTCATCGTCACCGAAGACGCCGCAAACGCCGAGCGTTTCGTGCACGCGCTGCGCTCGGCGGTGGTGATGGTCAACGCCTCCTCGCGCTTCTCCGATGGTGGCGAACTTGGCCTGGGCGCGGAGATCGGCATCTCGACCACGCGTCTGCATGCCTATGGCCCGATGGGCCTGGAAGCGCTCACCGTGGAGCGCTTTGTGGTGCGTGGGCAAGGCCAGGTGCGGCACTGATCGGCACGCGGCGGATCAGGCGTGTGGTTGCCTGCCAGCGAGCCTTGAGCTGTTGAGGCATCGATGCTGCGCCCTTGGTTGAAGGGGGTTGGCATCGTGAGCTTACGCAACACTGCATGCGCCACGGTCCGCAACCAGCGTGCGTGCAAAGCCGTGCACCGCATCCAGGCCCATCCGCAGCCGCTACCGCACGCCCAACCTTCCAACCACGACCTTTGACACTCCCCCGGCAGCCCGCCACCTGCCTACAGTCGACGATTACCCCGCACGTTCCGGAGTCGTCGATGCGCCGCTTTGCCGCCTGCCTGCTTGCCACCGCCATTGCCGCCGCCACCGGCAGCGCAGTCGCACAGACCTCGCCGATGACGCCGGACATCACCGGTAAGCCGTTCGTGGCAAGCGACGCTGCCAACGACTACATCAAGCGCGAGGTGATGATCCCGATGCGCGACGGCGTGAAGCTGCACACCGTGATCGTGATGCCCAAGGGCGCGCGCCATGCGCCGATGGTGCTGACGCGCACGCCCTACGACGCCAGCGGCCGCAGCGAGCGGCTGGCATCGCCGCACATGAAGGATCTGCTGCCGCTCGGCGACGACGTGTTTGTGGAAGGCGGCTACATCCGCGTGTTCCAGGACGTGCGCGGCAAGTACGGCTCCGAAGGCGACTACGTGATGACCCGCCCGCTGCGTGGCGCACTCAATCCCAGTGCTGTGGATCACGCCACCGATGCGTGGGACACCATCGACTGGCTGGTCAAGAACGTCGCCGAATCCAACGGCAAGGTCGGCATGATCGGCTCGTCCTACGAAGGCTTCACCGTGGTGATGGCGCTGACCAACCCGCATCCCGCATTGAAGGTGGCCGCGCCGGAAAGCCCGATGATCGATGGCTGGATGGGCGACGACTGGTTCAATTACGGCGCGTTCCGCCAGGTCAACTTCGACTACTTCACCGGACAGCTCAGCAAACGCGGCAAGGGTGCCGGCATCCCGCGCCAGGGGCAGGACGATTACAGCAATTTCCTGCAGGCCGGGTCGGCCGGGGATTTCGCCAAGGCGGCAGGACTGGAGCAATTGCCGTGGTGGCACAAGCTCACCGAACACCCGGCCTACGATGCGTTCTGGCAGGAGCAGGCGCTGGACAAGGTGATGGCGCGCACGCCGCTCAAGGTGCCCACGATGTGGCTGCAGGGGCTGTGGGACCAGGAAGACATGTGGGGCGCGATCCACAGCTACGCGGCAATGGAACCGCGCGACACGCGCAACACGCTCAACTATCTGGTGATGGGGCCGTGGCGGCACAGCCAGGTCAATGCCGAGGGCGGGACGCTGGGCGCGCTCACGTTCGATGGCGATACCGCGCGTCAGTTTCGCCGCGATGTGTTGCGCCCGTTCTTCGACCAATACCTGGTCGATGGCGCGCCCAAGGCGAGCACGCCGCCGGTCTTCATCTACGACACCGGCGAGAACCGCTGGGATCGCCTGCAGTCCTGGCCGCGCAGTTGCGACAAGGGCTGCGCGTCGGCGAGCAAACCGCTGTATCTGCAGGCCGGCGGCAAGCTGTCCTTCGACAAACCCGCTGCCGGGCAGAGCGCGTTTGAAGAATACGTTTCCGACCCGGCCAAACCGGTGCCGTTCGTGCCGCGGCCGGTGGATTTTGGCGACCGCAGCATGTGGACCACCTGGCTGGTGCACGACCAGCGCTTTGTGGACGGCCGCCCCGACGTGCTGACCTTCGTCACCGAACCGCTGACCGAACCGCTACAGATCGCCGGTGCGCCCGACGTGCATCTGCAGGCCTCCACCAGCGGCAGCGACAGCGACTGGGTGGTCAAGCTGATCGATGTGTACCCGGATGAGATGGCGTCCAGCCCGAAGATGGGCGGCTATGAGCTTCCAGTGTCGCTGGCGATCTTCCGCGGGCGGTATCGCGAGAGTTTCAGCACGCCCAAGCCGCTGGCGGCCAATCAACCGCTGGCGTTCGAGTTTGGCCTGCCCACCGCCAATCACACTTTCCAAAAAGGCCACCGGGTGATGGTGCAGGTGCAATCCAGCCTGTTCCCGCTGTACGACCGCAACCCGCAGACCTACGTGCCGAATCTCTTCTTCGCCAAGCCAGGCGATTATCAAAAGGCCACCCAGCGCGTCTACGTGACGCCGGAGCAGCCCAGCTACATCAGTCTGCCGGTGCGCTGACTGCACGGGCGCCGCGTGCCGGCGGCGCCCATAGGTCTTCCAGCAGCTGTGGACGGCAGGCCACCCAGGCGGCGGCCAGCTGCACCACGATGCAGATCACCAGAAACCCGAACGGCGCTGTCCAGCCGCCGCGATGCGCATGCAGCCAGCCGAACAGAAACGGCCCCAGGCAGCTCACCGCATAGCCCACGCCTTGCGAAAAACCCGAGAGCGCGGCCGAGCCCGCAGCAGTGCGGCTGCGTTGGTTGACCAGCACCAGCGCCAGCGGAAAGGTGCTGGGCCCCAGGCCGAGCAAGGTCACCCACAGGATCGGCGCCGCCAGCGGTGCCCAGCACAGCCCGGCGAACGCGATCAGATGGCAGGCAGCGCACAGCAGCACGATCGGGAACGGGTTGCGCATGCGCACTGCCAATGCCGGCATGGTCAACGCACCGACCATGCCCAGCGCGGCGAACAGCGCGACCATGGTGCCGCCGAACGCAGGCGAGGCGCCGGCCTCGCGCAGCAGCGTGGGGAGCCAGGTGAACATCGAATAGGTCACCAGCGAGGTCATGCCGAAGGTGATCGCCATGCTCCAGCCCAAGGCGGTGCGTGCGACCCGGCCTTCGGCCTCGGGGGTCGGCGTGACCGGCGCCGGGCCGGTCGCGCGCAGACGGCCCTGGTTGGTGTGCACCAGCGCCCAGGCCGCCAAGGCGAGCAGCGCCGGCAGTACCCACACCACCATCGAGCTGCGCCAGCCCAGCGCGTCGGCCACCGGCACTGCCATCAACGCCGGCAACAGGGTGCCGACCTGCAGCACGGTGATGTACAGCGTGCTGACGCGGCCCACGCGGTCGCCGAAGTAACGCTTCACCAACGGCGGCAATACCACGTTGCCCATGCCCATGCCGGCCAGCGCCACCAGCGAGCCCACCAGCAGCCCTCCAGTGCCCGGCAGCAGCGGGCGCAATACCAGCCCGAGCGTGGCCAGCGCCATCGACACCAGCGCCGTGCGCAGCAGGCCGAAGCGACGCAAGACGGCTGGCGTTGCAACGCCTGTCAAGGCAAATGCAGCGGTGGGCAACATGCCGAGCGCGCCCATGGTCGGCGCACCGAACGCGTATTCGTCGGCGATGCGTTCCAGCAGCGGAGTGAGTGAGGTCACCGCCGTGCGCAAGTTGAATGCGGACAACAAAATAGCGGCCAGCACCAAACCGCGCCCACGCAATTGGGCAGACGGGGACGAGGCGGCAGTGACAACAGACATGACAGACCATCCGCACCGTGCACAGCCGTGCGACGGCGCCTGAAAACACAAAACCGGCACGAGGCCGGTTTTGTGTTTTGAAACTGGTCGGGGAGACAGGATTCGAACCTGCGACCTCTACGTCCCGAACGTAGCGCTCTACCAGACTGAGCTACACCCCGAAGGAGCCGCGTATGTTACATAGGGAATGCGGAATCGGCAAGCATCTGTCGCAATTATTTTTCCTGCGGCCGATGCGCACGCTCGGGCTCGCGTGCTTCGAACCACATGCCGTTGAGGACAGCGGCCAATGCCGCCAGGCCGGTGCCGAGAATCCAGGCGAAGTACCACATCGTTGTGCTCCTGAAAAACGGTGAGAGAGAGTTTGTGTGTGGGAAGGCGAGCGCGGCTGCGACGACCTGCTGGCGTCGCAGCCATTGCGTCGGCTAATACGCATTGGGATTGACTGAGAGTTCCTCCGCAGTGACCTTGCCCCTGAGTACGCGATACACCCACGCCGTGTAGGCCAGGATGATCGGCATGAAGACGGTGGTGGCCAGCAACATGATCCACAGCGTGAGGCGGCTGCTGGAGGCATCCCACAGCGTCAGGCTGGCGCTTGGTGCAGTGGACGACGGCAGCAGGAACGGGAACAGCGCAAAGCCCACGGTAAAGACGATGCCGACGATGGCGCTGCCCGACGCAATGAACGCCAGGCCGCCGCGTCGCGCGCGCAACAGCACTGCGCTCATCGCAAGCCCGAGCAGGCCAAGCAGCGGTGCCATCAAGGTGGCCGGCATGCTGCTGTAGTTGTGCAGCCAACCACCGGCGGCCGTGAGTGCTGCGGTCTTGGCCAACGGATTGGTCTGCGCATCGGTCGCCAGCACCGATGTCACCGCATAGCCGGGCAAGCCAAGCGCCACCCAGGCACCGGCTGCAGCAAACAACGCCACCGCAGCCATCGCGGCGGTGCTGCCGACACGCGCGGCACGGTCGGCCACCGGTCCATCGGTCTTGAGCACCAGCATCGCCGCGCCGTGGGCGATCAGCATCGCCACGCTGAGCAGGCCAGCGAGCAAGGCAAACGGCGTCAGTAGCCCGAACAGATTGCCGGTGTAGAACGTGCGCATGCTGTCGTCGAAATGGAACGGCACACCCAGCACGACATTGCCAACCGCCACGCCCATGATCAACGCCGGAACGAACCCACCGACGAACAATGCCCAGTCCCAGGTGCTGCGCCAGCGTTGATCCACCAGTTTGCCGCGGAACTTGAAGCCGACCGGCCGCAGGATGAGCGCAAACAACATCACGAACATCGCCAGATAGAAACCGGAAAAACTCACCGCATACAGCGGCGGGAACGCGGCGAAGATCGCGCCGCCGCCCAGAATCAACCACACCTGGTTGCCTTCCCAGACCGGGCCGACGGTGTTGATCACCAGCCGGCGTTCGGCATCGTCTTTGGCAACGAACGGCAGCAGCGCGCCGACGCCCAGATCGAAGCCGCCCATCACCGCGTAACCAGACAGCAGCACGCCGAGTAGCAGCCACCAGATCACACGTAAAGTTGTGTAGTCGAGCAATACGAAATCCATCACGGTCTCTCCTGGGTTACGGTGCGCTGCCGGCCACGGCGCCCGAGCTCAACGGTGCGCGACTCAACGGGGCATGACTCATCGGGGCATGACCTTGCGGCAAGGAAGGCGACGCGCTGGGTTGCGTCGGCGGGAACAGCACGTCCGGGCCAGTGCGGATGGTCTTGAGCGATAACTTGATCGCGATCACCAGCAGCGTGGTGTACAGCGCGGTAAAGCCCACCAGCGTCAGCACGATCTCGTACAGATCCAGACCCGATGCGGCGTAGAACGTGGGCAACACGCCTTCCACCGCCCACGGTTGGCGGCCGTATTCGGCCACGAACCAACCGCATTCGATCGCGATCCAAGGCAGCGGCAGCGTCCACATCGCCAAGGTCAGGAACCAGCGCTTTTCCTGGAAGGTGTGTTTGCAGGCGAACCAGAACGCAATGGCGAAGAAGGCGATGAGATAGATGCCGATGCCGGCCATGATGCGAAAGGTCCAGAACAGCGGGAGTACGCGTGGCACGGTGTCCATCGCCGCCTGCGCGATCTGCTCGGGCGTGGCATTGCCGATATCGTCGCGGTAACGCTTCAGCAGCAAGCCGTGGCCCAGGTCCTGCCAATGGGCGTCGAAGACCTTGCGCGCTTCGGCATCATTGGTGTCGGCGCGGATACGCTGCAGCGCGCCGTAGGCGATCTGCCCACCGCGGATGCGATGCTCGGCGCGTCCAACGAGTTCCAGGATGCCGGGGATGGGCGTATCCAACGAACGTGTGGCGATCAAGCCCATCAGATACGGAATTTTGATGGCGTAGTCGTTGCGATGGGTCTGCTGGTTGGGAATGCCGAAGGCGGTGAAATCCGCCGGTGCGGCTTCGGTGTCCCACATCGCTTCGATCGCGGCCAGCTTCATTTTCTGGTGCTCATTGGCGGCATAGCCGCTCTCATCGCCCAGCACCACCACCGACAGCGACGACAGCAGGCCGAAGGCCGCGGCCACCGCAAACGAGCGGCGTGCCATCTCAAGATGTTTGCCGCGCAGCAGGTAAAACGCGCTGATCGACATCACGAACACCGCGCCGAGCACGTAACCGGCACTGACGGTGTGCACGAACTTGGCCTGCGCCACCGGGTTGAACAGCACCGCCATGAAATCCACCACTTCCATGCGCATGGTGTCCGGGTTGAATACCGCGCCGGTCGGGTTCTGCATCCAGCCGTTGGCGATCAGGATCCATAGCGCGGAGAAGTTGCTGCCCAAGGCCACCAGCCAGGTGGTGATCAGGTGCTGCACCTTGCTCAGGCGATTCCAGCCCAGGAAAAACAGGCCCAGGAAGGTCGCCTCGAGAAAGAAGGCCATCAGCCCTTCGATCGCCAGCGGCGCGCCGAAGATATCGCCCACATAATGGCTGTAGTACGACCAGTTCATGCCGAACTCGAACTCCATCACGATGCCGGTGCCAACACCCATGGCGAAGTTGATGCCGAACAGCACGCCCCAGAACATGGTCATGCGCCGCCAGATCGGCTTGCCGGTCATGACGTAGACGCTTTCCATGATGCCGAGCAGGAACGACAGGCCCATGGTCAGCGGTGGAAAGATGAAGTGGTACATCGCGGTGACTGCAAACTGCAGCCGCGACAGTTCGACAACGGTCGAGTCGATCATGGCGGGGTGGCCTGGTTGAGTATCGGTGAGCAACGTGGCCGATCATCTGCCGCCGCTGCGTTGCGCGCGTTGATCCAAATCAATGCGGCCCCGATCGGGTGCGGCACACTGTCCATCCCGCAGTGGGCAGTGGCGACTTGGAGCAGCTAATAAAACACCTGTGCAGCCGTCAGGCGGGCGCGGCCGGTGCTCGGAATCGGCATGTACCACCTGTACACTCCGGTTCCTCCGCGCCGTCCGCACCCACCTGACGACTGCTCGCTACGTTTTGTTAGCCGCTCTTACAATCGCCTGCGATGCACCGCCTGAAGAGAGCCATGTGAGCCAGCCCAGCGTGCAAGCCAGCGAAACGCCCGCCCAGCGCCGTCAACGCGGCCAATGGCTGGATGCGCTTGCCGCACCCGCTGCACGGGCCAGGCGGCTGTCCGGTGTGGCGGTGGCGCTGTCTGGCGTGTTGTTGCTTGCGCAATCGGCGGCCATTGCGTGGTTGGTGCAAGCGGTGCTGGTGCAGCACCTGGCGCTGGCACAGCTGCGTCATGTGGGCATCGGGTTGCTGCTCGCAATGCTTGGGCGCGCCGTGCTCACGGGGTGGGCGCAATCGCTGACCGGCGAAGTGGCCGATGTGGCCAAGCGCGAACTGCGGATGCGTATCGCGCGTCGGCTGGTGCAGCACGGGCCGCTGTGGTTACGCCGGCAACGCAGCGGCGAACTGGGCGAGTTGAGCCTGGCGCATACCGATGCGCTGGACGGTTACTTCGTCGGTTATCAGCTGGCGCGCACCGAGATGATGCTGGTGCCGCCAGCGATCCTGATCGCGGTGTTTTCGGTCGACTGGGTGGTGGGCCTGGTGTTGTTGCTGACCGCGCCGTTGATTCCCTTCTTCATGATGCTGGTGGGCTGGGGCGCAGAAGCCGCAGGCCGCGAGCAGCTCGGCGAGCTGGCGCGGATGGGCGGGCACTTTGCCGATCGTCTGAAGGGGCTGGGCTTGCTGCGCGTGTATGGGCGCGGAGAGGCCGAATTGGGCGGTATCGCCGCAGCGGCCGAGGGCGTGCGCGAGCGCTCGCTCAAGGTACTGCGCATCGCGTTCCTGTCGTCCACGGTGCTGGAATTCTTCGCCTCGGTGAGCGTGGCCATCGTGGCCTTGTACTTCGGTCTGAGCTATCTGGGCATGCTCGATCTGCACGGTTTGCCGTCGCTGGGCGCGGGCATGTTCTGCTTGCTATTGGCGCCGGAATTCTTTGCGCCGTTGCGGCGTCTTGCAGCGCATTACCACGACCGTGCCAATGCGCTGGCCGCCGTGACCGAGGCCGAGCGGTTGCTGGAAGGTTTTGTGACCGAAGCCGATGCCATTGCCCCAGTTGCAGCGCCGCCGCCGCGCGCCTTGGAGCCTGCGCAGGCGCATGCGCCGTTGCTGCAGGCACGTGGTCTGGCGCTGCGTCCGCTTGGCGCGCCGCACACGGTGATCACGCAGTTTTCGCTGGACCTGCAGCCCGGTCAGCGCGTGGCGGTGATCGGTGCCAGCGGTAGCGGCAAGAGCACCTTGCTGGAAGGGCTGGCCGGTTGGCTGTCACCGGAAGCGGGCAGTGTGGTGCTGCGCCCGGGCACGCGTGTGGGCTATGCCACACAGCGGCCGTATCTGTTTCACGGCAGCATTGCCGACAATCTGCGGCTGGCCGATCCGCAGGCCAGCGATGCGCAGCTGCAGGCAGTGGCCGATGCCGCGCAGGTCATGCGTTTTGCCGCGCAGTTGCCGGCGGGCCTGGATACGGTGATCGGAGAACGCGGCTTTGGCCTGTCCGGTGGCGAAGCGCGACGTGTGGCATTGGCGCGGCTGCTGCTGCGCGCGCCGGATCTGCTGCTGCTGGACGAACCCACCGCGTTTCTCGACCCGGACACAGAAGCCGAATTGCTGCGCGCACTCGGGGTACTCGCACGCGGCCGTGCAGTGGTAGTGGCGACGCACAGCCCTGCAGTGATGCGCTGGGCCGATACGGTGATCGATCTGCGTGGCACCACCGTGACGGCGAGCGCGCCATGAGCGGCGCACGCCACGATCGTCTGAGCGAGGTGTTTCGCCGGCATGCCTGGCGCTTGCTGCTATCCGCGCTGCTGGTGCTGGTCACGATGCTGGCCGGAGTGGGTCTGTTGAGTCTATCGGGTAGCTTTCTGACGGCGGCGGCATTGGCTGGCGTTGCGGGAATGGGGGCAGGCTTCAATTTCTTCTCGCCGTCGGCAGGCATCCGCGCATTGACGTTTGCACGCATCGTGTCGCGCTATGGCGAAAAATTGATCGGCCACGATGCCACCTTGCGTATCGCCCGCGATCTGCGGGTGTGGTTCTTCCGTCGTGCGTTGCCGCTTGCGCCGGGGCGGTTGTCGGCCACGCGCACCGGCGATCTGTTGGCACGGTTGATGTCCGACATCGGGGAAGTCGATGGCCTGAGCGTGCGCGCGCTTGCGCCGCTGACGGCGCTGCTCGGCATCTGGTTGGCCGGTGCGGGTGCCGCTGCGTTGATCTATCCGCCGGCCGCATGGTTGTTGCTGGCGCTTGGTGTGCTGATTGGCGGGCTGGTGCCCTGGCAGGTGGCACGTGGTGGCGCGCAGCGCGAGCAGCTGCGCGCGCAGCAACGCACGGTGTTGCGCACGCAGGCGTTCGAAGGTCTGGAAGGTGCGGCCGATCTGGCGGCGGTCGATGCGCAAGGCGCCTGGCTGCATCAGCTCGACGCCGCTGCGGCGGCCGTGATGGATGGCGACCGCGTGCAGCGCCGTCGATTGATCGCCGGCAACCTGCTGCATGCGGCGTGCGGGGCCATCGGTCTGGCCGGCATGTTGTGGCTCGCACTGCGCGCCGCCGAGCGTGGGCTGATTGCAGCGGACATGGCCGCAGGCCTGGTGTTTCTGACCATGGCGCTGCTGGAGGTATGGGCGGGTGCCGGGCTGGCGTTGCAGGCACTGCAAAGCGCGCGCGTCGCGGCCCGGCGCCTGCAGTCCATCGTCGATCAAGCGCCGTCGGTCAGCGAGCCGGTGCAGCCAATCGACGTGCCACGCACGGGCACGCTGCACCTGCAGCAGGTGTCGTTTACATGGCCCGGTAGCGTGCGGCCGGTGCTGCATGCGCTCGATCTGACACTGGCAGCTGGCGAACGTATCGCCATCAGCGGCGACAGCGGCAGCGGCAAGAGCACCTTGTCGGCGCTGCTGCTGAGGCTATGGGACCCGCAGGCCGGGCAGGTGAGTTACGCCGGCATCGATTTGCGTCACTGCGCGCAGGCGCAATGGCATCGACGCATCGCCTGGTTGCCGCAGAACGCGCCGGTGTTTGCCGGCAGCGTGCGCGAGAATCTGGCCATCGGCGATGCCGATGCCGACGATGCCGCCCTGTGGCAGGTATTGCAGCAGGTGCGCCTGCACGACTGGGCCAGCGCGCACCATGGTCTGGACACCTGGGTGGGCGAAAACGGCGCCACGCTCTCCGCAGGCCAGGCACGCCGCCTTGCGCTTGCGCGTGCGCTGTTACGCGATGCTCCCATCCTGCTGCTCGACGAACCCACCGACGGCCTGGACGTGGACACGGCGCACGCCCTGTTGCTCGATCTGTCTGCCGCGCTTGGTCAGCGCAGTCTGGTGATGATCACCCACGACAGCGTGCCTGCCGGCGTGGTGCAACGGTGCTACCGCATGCGTGCCGGGGTACTGGAGCCGCTGCCGTGACACGTGTTTGACCGGCGAGGGTTATCGCTGCGCGACCGCTGACGACGGCCTGCAGCACCTGCATTACATCGAGCGATACACCGCCCATGCAAGCACCGCGCTGTTCGCGATTGCCGTGGCCCAGAAGGTGATCTGGAAGGAGGTCTTGCTGGATTTGTGCCGGAACAGCGACTGCGCCAGCAGCGCGCCCGGCCAGCCACCGAGCAAGGCAATGCCGTGCAAGCTGGCCTCCGGCGTTCGTCGCTGGCCCCGCGTTGCCGCAGTCTTGTCGCGCCGGTAAGCGATCAGCGCCACGATGCTGGCAGCCGCGTACCAGACTGCCACCCAGACTGGCAGCAGGCCTGCTGCGACGATGCTGGCCATGCTTACCGCAAACAGTGCGGTCAACGTCTTGCGCGGCACCACGCTGCGCGCACCTGGCCTGGATCTGGAAATCAGCAGGCGTCCAGAAAAGCGCGCACCGCCGGGCCGAAGCGGGCGAAATCCACCAGAAACGCATCGTGGCCTTGCGGCGAATCCAGGCCGATAAAGCGCGCATCCGCGCCGCCTGCACGCAACCCTTCGGCAATCTGTTCCTGCTGCTGCACCGGGAACAGGATGTCAGTGTTGGCGCCGATCGCCAGCGCACGTTCGATACGGATGTTTGCCAGGCCGGCCAGCACCTCGGCCTCGGTGGAGACGTCTGCAGCCGGCGTGCTGCCGGCGGCCTGCGCTGCAGCGATCGAAGACGCATCCACATAATCGGCCAGATCGAACCAGTCCATCGAGCGGCTCAGATACAGATAGCAGTTGGGATCGAAGAAGCGCACGAAGCGACGCGCATGGCCTTCGAGATAGCTTTCGACCTGAAATTCCAGGCCGAACGGATCATCGGCGGCCTGTTCGGAATCCAGCCGCACCCGGCCAAAGCGGCCGTCCCATTCCAGCGCCGAGCGGTAGGTGATCACGCCGAGTTTGCGTGCCATGCGCATGCCCGATTCCGGGTAGCGCGTGTCGTCGTAGTGGCCGCCATTCCAATGCGGATCCAACCGGATCGCCTCGCGCTGCAGCGAGCGGATGGCAATGGAAAACGGCAACGCCTGCGCGCTGCCAGAGATATTGATGTGGCTGCGCGCAATGCCGGGATGCCGCAGCAACAACGCCAACGCGGTCATGCCGCCCATCGAGTTGCCGATCAGGCAGGCGAGCTGTTCGATGCCCAGCGCACGCACGACATCGGCTGCCGCATCGGCGACATCCTCGATCGACAGATCCGGAAAGGTCAGGCGATACAACTGCCCGGTTGCCGGATCGATGGACGCAGGCCCGGTGGAGCCCTTGCAGCTGCCCAGCGAATTGACGCACACCACAAACCAGCGCTCGGTATCGATCGGCTTGCCCGGCCCCAGCATCGCGTCCCACCAACCCGGCTCGGGGTTGGCCTGATTTGCGGCTGCATGCGCGTTAGGCGACAAGCCGGTGACGATCAGCACCGCGTTGCTGCGATCGGCCGCCAGCGTGCCCCAGGTTTCGTAGGCCACATGGGCCTGATGCAGCGCGCCGCCGCGCTTCATCGGAAACGGCGACGGCAGTGCGTGGAATAACGTGCCTGCAGGGATGAATTCGGTCATGTCGCAATTCTATCCGGCGTGGCGGTGGGCGGCGTGGTGAATCGGGAAGTGGACTCGGTTTGAGCCCTTGCGTGGTGTGATGCCAGCTTTTAACGCCGTTGATCTGCGGCTTGGTTGCAGGGCCCTTGCCCGCTCACCATCGCAGGACACGCTGCAAGTACGTCCATGTAAGCTCCTTGGCGGCATCCATGCCGCCAAGGGTCCCGCGACGGTGAGCAGGTAAGGGCCAGTCCAGACGGTCGGTGTGCTTGGTCAAGAGCCATGCGTGATGAGGCTTGTTGACTCATGATGCGCCGGCCCAACCTCCGACGCATGCCGAGCGACAAGCAGCTTTTCACGCGACTGCCGACCAACTATCTGGTGCGGTGTCCTTGCCGATTGCGGGACCGTTGGCGGCATGGATGCGGCCATCGAGCCCCCAGGGATGGGTTTACGGCGTGTCCCGCGAGCGGTAAGGGCACCGCGCCCTCGACTTCTTCGCATTTTGCTGCAGGGCCCTTGCCCGCTCACCATCGCAGGACACGCTGCAAGTACGTCCATGTAAGCTCCTTGGCGGCATCCATGCCG
>NZ_JBEGDX010000008.1:129893-287105 GCF_040202975.1 Xanthomonas sp. WHRI 10207
CGCCAAGGGTCCCGCGACGGTGAGCGGGCAAGGACCAGTCGAGACGGTCGATGCGCAGACTATCAACAGAGCAGTTGGTAAATGTCCGGCCCGGTTTGCTCGCTCTTCAACAAACCACCAGCGAACTATTTGGTGCGGTGTCCTCGCCGATTGCGGGACCGTTGGCGGCATGGATGCCGCCATCGAGCCCCCAGGGATGGGTTTACGGCGTGTCCCGCGAGCGGTGAGGGCACCGCGCCCTCGACTTCTTCGCATTTTGCTGCAGGGCCCTTGCCCGCTCACCATCGCAGGACAGGCTGCAAGTACGCCGCATCCATGCCAAGTAAGGTCTGCGACGGTGAGTGTGCAAGGACCAGTCGAGACGGTCGGTGTGCAGGTGCTGGCATGGAATGCTGTACGTGGCGAGCAATCAGCGCCCGATTACCAACTCCACATCCGCCTTGGCCGGCAACTCCACCGTCACCGGTGCGCTTTCCACATCGTCGGCCTGGCGCATGGCGTTGCCGCTGCGCGATAGCCGCGCCAGCACTTGCACGGTATCCAGCGACGACAGCGCACGCGTCGGCATCGGGCTGTCGCCATCGTCCAGGGTGATGGTCAACGGCAGCTCGCTTAGCGTGTGCTTTTCCACCGCAACCGGCATCGGCGTGCCGGCTGCGCGTGCGATCACGAATACGCTGGTGTCGCCAGGCAGGCCGGCACGCTGCGCGAACGCCGCATCCAGCGACACGCGCACGCTGATGCGCTTGCCGGCATATGTGTCGGCGGTGGGCGAGGTTGTCAGCGGCGCAAGTTTGGCTTCCTGCCGCGCAGCGTTGATCTGTTCGAGCAGGCCGGGCCGGGTGGCGGCGTCGACCACGCTCAGTAACGGCTCCCAGGTTGCGCTGGCCTTGGCCGGTTGACCGGCCTGACGCTGCACCACGCCGAGAAACCAGCGTGCGCGCTGATGGTCCGGTTGCACCACCAGCGCGTGTTCGAGCAGACGCATCGCCTCCGGGTCCGGGCGGCCGCTGTCGTCGGAGAGCATGCGCGACTGCGCGGCTGCCACCAGCACGTCCGGCTCGTCCGGGCGCAGCGCCACCGCGCGCGCAAACGCGTCGCTGGCCTCGGCGAATTTCTGCTGGCTGGACAACGAGCGCCCCAGCAACACCCATCCTTCGGCCTGATCGGGGTTGCGCGCCAGGGCGGTGCGCAGCTGCACGATGGCTTCGTCCAGGGTGCGTGGCGTGGTCGGGCGATCGGCCACCTGTTCGATCGCCGACGGTGTGCCGACCAGCCAGTACAGCGCCGCGCTTGCGGCCAGCAACAGCACCGCAACGCTGGCGGTGACACCGCGTGCTTCGCGCCACAGCGGGCGCAGCGCCACGCCGAAGGCAAGCAGCGCGACCACCGCAACCGCAAGGACAAAGCCGACCATCACCACTCCTGCTCATCGGCGGGCAACGCGGGCGCCGCAGCGCTGCGTCGACGCACCACAACCATCACCACCACCCCGCCCAGCAGCAACACCAGCAACGGGCCGAACCACAGCAGCCAGGTGCGCGATTCCACCTGCGGGCGATACAGCACGAACTCGCCATAGCGGGCGACCAGAAACTGCCGTATCTGCGCATCGCTGCGGCCTTCGTGCATCAAGGCCAGTACCTCGCGACGCAGGTCCTGCGCAATCTGCGCGTTGGAATCGGCCAGCGACTGGTTCTGGCACTGCACGCAACGCAGCTCTGCGGTCAGCGCATGGAAGCGCGCTTCTTCGGCCGCCGAGCGGTATTGCAGCGGTGACGGATCGCCGACCGGCTGGGCCAGGGCCAGCCAGGGCAATAGCAGCAGCGTGAGCAGCCAGGCGCGCATCATTGGGGGGCGTGCAGGTCCGGTGCGGCGGTGGGCGAGCGCTCGATCTTGCTCAGCATCGGAATCAACTGGGTGTCGATGATGGACTGGGTGAGCATGCCGCTGTATTTCCAGCGCACCACGCCGCGCCCGTCGACCAGAAAGGTTTCCGGCGCGGCAGCGATGCCGAAGTCGATGGCGGTGCGCCCGTCCTTGTCTGCGACCACCAGCAGATACGGGTTGCCCAGCTGCTCAAGCCAGCGCAAGGCATCGGCGCGCTCGTCCTTCCAGTTGTAGCCGATCACGCGCACGCGCTTGGTCAGCGCAAAGCGACTCAATACCGGGTGTTCTTCGCGGCAGGCCGGGCACCAGCTGCCCCACACGTTGATGATGTACGGCGCGCCGCGTAGCTCGCGCGCATGCACCACGATGCTGGGGTCGTGCAGCAGCGGCAGCGCGAACTCCGGCGCTGGTTTGCCGATCAGGGCCGAGGGGAGGGCATCGCGATCGCCCTGACCGGAGCGCACCACCGCGTAGACCAGCAGCGCTGCAAGTGCGAGCAGCAGCACGATGGCCCCCACGAGTACGGCAGTGGGCAAGCGGGGCGAACGTGACTCAACCATCTTGGATCTCCGGAGAACGACGAAAACGCCGGTCGGCCGCGGTGACCAAGCCACCGAGCGCCATCAGCAACGCCCCCAGCCAGATCCAGCGGACGAACGGTTTGAGGTGGACGCGCACCGCCCAGGCCTGATTGCCCAGCGGTTCGCCAAGCGCGACATACAGGTCGCCGAACGGGCCGGGGCGGATCGCCGCCTCGGTCAAGGTCTGCCCGCCGCTGGCATAACGCCGTTTTTCTGCATGCAGCACGCCCACCGGCGCATCGTCCTTGAATACCTGCAGGTTGGCGCGGTCGGAGACGTAGTTGGGCCCGCGCAGTTCTTCCACGGTGTCGAAGTGCAGTGCGTAGCGGCCAATCTGCACCTGCTGGCCCGGCGCCAGCGCGACTTCGCGTTGCAGGCTTAGCGACTCCACCAGCAAGGCACCGGCCAGAAACACCGCAACGCCCAGATGCGCCAGCACCATGCCCAGCATTTCGGCAGTGAACTTGCGCCCCTTGGCCGCGCGGCGGGTCCACAGAAAGCGCGCCGTGCCAAGCATCACCCACGCCGCGCCGGCCACGCCGATGGCGGCTTTGAGCTGCCCTTGCGGCGCCATGAACCAGGCCAGCACGCCTGCGGCAAGCGCCAGGCCTGCCCACGGTGCCAGCATCGCCAGCGGCCGCGACGCCTGCTCACGCTGCCAGCGGGTGAGCGGGCCGAACGGCAGCAGCGCCACCAGCGGCGCCATCAACACCACAAACAAGGTGCCGAAGTAGGGCGGGCCCACCGACAGCTTGCCCAGGCCCAGCGCATCGGCCAGCAACGGATACAGCGTGCCCAGCAGCACCATCGCGCAGGCGCAGGTGAGTAGCAGGTTGTTCAACAGCAGCAAGGTTTCGCGCGAGCTGCCGGCAAACGCGCGGCGCGGGTCGTTGCCGGCGGACATGCCCGGCGCGCGCAGGACGTACAGCAGCAATGCGCCACCGACCACGATCAGCAGAAACACCAGGATGAACAGCCCGCGCGACGGGTCGGCAGCGAACGAATGCACGCTGGTCAGCACGCCCGAGCGCACCAGAAAGGTCCCCAGCAACGACAACGCAAATGCCGCAATGGCCAGCAGCAAGGTCCAGCTGGCGAAGCTGCCGCGTTTTTCGGTGACCGCTTGCGAATGCAGCAACGCGGTGCCGACCAGCCACGGCATGAAACTGGCGTTTTCCACCGGGTCCCAGAACCACCAACCGCCCCAGCCGAGTTCGTAATACGCCCACCAACTGCCCAGTGCGATGCCAACGGTGAGCATCGACCACGCCACATTCGTCCACGGCCGCGTCCAGCGCAGCCAGCGCGCATCCATGCGGCCTTCCAGCAGCGCGGCGATGGCAAAGGCGAACGGCACCGCAAAGCCGACGTAGCCGCAGTACAACATCGGCGGATGGATGATCAGCCCCGGGTCCTGCAGCAGCGGATTGAGGTCGGCGCCTTCCAGCGGCACCGGCAGCAGCCGCGCGAACGGATTGGAGGTGAACAACAAAAACGCAAGGAAGCCGATGCTGATCAGTGCCATCACCCCCAGCACGCGTGCGATCACCTGCGCCGGCAACTGCCGCGACCACAGCGCCACCGCGCCGGTCCACAGCGCCAGCACCAACGTCCACAGCAGCAGCGAGCCTTCGTGCGCGCCCCACACCGCCGAGTAGCGGTAGATCACCGGCAACAGGCTGTTGGAATTTTCGGCGACATAGCGCACCGAAAAGTCCTGCACCAAGAACGCATGCGTCAGCAGCGCGAAGGCCGCGGCGATCAGGCCCAGCTGCACCAATGCTGCCGGGCGCGCCACCGCCATCCAGTTGCGGCGCCCGCGCTGCGCGCCAGCCAGCGGCAATGCGGCCTGCACCAGCGCGACCAGCAGGGCCAGGACCAGCAGAAAGGTGCCGAGCTCAGGAAGCATGGGGAGCTCGGGATTGGGAGCAGAGACTCGTAGACCGCTGCCGCGAACCGGCAATCAAGAACCGGAGCAGGCCGGACACAGGGGCGTTACCGGAACAGGTGTTTCCTATCGTGGTGTCATGTTCGTTGTTGGAACACGCAGCTCCTGTCGCGGTGCCAGGTTGCTTGGCGTGCGCGGCCGCGCGGCGGCGTGCTGCCTGGCGGAACTGGAGCGACAGCATCAAAGACGGGTAAGCCATCAACGCGGCACGATCCGCGCCGATGTCAGGGCTCTCACTTGCCTGCGCTTGCCGGTGATCCGGTCTGCCGCCACTGCTTCCGACCGTCACTGCGTCACCTTGCCTGGGGCAACCTGGTGCTTGCGATGCGCGCTGCCCATCTTGTCGGCCACTTCCTTCGGCATATAGGTTTCATCGTGTTTGGCCAGCACGTCTTCGGCTACGAACACGCCTTGCTGCATACGACCGGTGGCGACCACGGCCTGACCCTCGCGGAACAGGTCCGGCAGGATGCGGTCATAACGCACCGCCAGCTGCGCATCGCCGTCGGTGACGCGGAACTGCGCTTCCAGCGAACCGGAGGCGCGTTTGAATGAGCCTTTTTCGACCATGCCGCCGAGCCGGAACCGGGCGTGGTCGCCGGCATCGCCGCGCAACACCTCCGACGGCGTGTACAGATACGCCACGTTGCGCTGCAAGGCCATCGCCACCAACGTGGTCGCCAGCCCGGCGGCCAGCACCAGCGCCAGCACCAGCCACAGCCGGCGACGACGTTGCGGGTTCATCGGGTCAGCTCCGCATCGCTGGGCACCGTGCGCTTGCGCTCGCGCAGGCGGCGCGCCTGCGCGATCTTCAAGGCGCGACGCACCTGCCAGCGGCCGGCGATCAGGTCCCACAGCAGCACCAGCACAAACACCGCGTAGGCGGCGATCACGTAAGGCAGATAGCTCATGCCGCGCCCTCGGCATCGCGCACGATCCAGGCCTTGCCGGCCTCGCGGCGCAGGTTGTCGGCGCGCGCGCGGGTCAGCAGCGACCCGGCGAACCAGAACTTGGTGCCGATCACCATCAACCACAGCGGCAGCAGCATGCTGGCATCGATGGTGGACGGGCCGAGCAGCCGAATGCTCTGACCCTGATGCAGCGAGTTCCACCACACCACCGAATAGCGGATCACCGGCAGCAGCGCCACACCGACGATCGCCAGCAACGCGGCCGCACGTGCCGCCTGACGACGGTCGTCGATGGCGTGATACAGGCCGATCACACCCAGATACAAGAACAGCAAAATCAGTTCGGTGGTCAGGCGCGGGTCCCAGTCCCACCAGGCGCCCCACATCGGCTTGCCCCATATGCTGCCGGTGAGCAACGTGATCACGGTGAATGCCGCGCCGATCGGCGCGCATGCCATCGCCAGGATCTCGCACACCTTGATGCGCCAGATCAGCGCGATCGCCGCATACACCGCCATCAGCCCGAACACGAACAAGCTCATCCACGCGCTCGGCACATGGATGTAGAGAATGCGGAAGCTGTCGCCTTGCTGGTAGTCAGCCGGCACCGCAAACAGCGCCTGCCACATGCCTGTGCCCAGCAGCAATGCCGCCAGCGCGTAGCACCACGGCGCCCAGCGCGCGGTAAATCGGTCGAAGATCGGAGGTGAGGCGACTTGGTGGAACCAGCGGACGACGACGTTCATGCGATGGCGATGGCTCTTGGCGTGGCGATGGCTTTTTGCATGGAGACAGCTCTCGGTACGACACCGCCGAACGACTTACGGTGTCCCATCAATGGCGCATCTGCAACATCGATCAGCTGAGCGAAATCCGGATCGCCGCCGCTGCCGCCAACGGTGCCAGCACAATGCCGATCACCAATCCGGCGCCCAACAACAACAACGCACCCACCGCATCCTGTCCTTGCCCGCTGGCCGCAACGCTGCCGGCACCGAACACCAGCACCGGCACATACAGCGGCAACGCCAGCAACGCCACGAGAATACCAGAGCGTTTCATCGTCACCGTCAGTGCCGCAACCACTGCGCCGAGCAGACTCAGTAACGGAGTACCCAATGCCAACGATGCCAGCAGCACCGGCAATTGGTCATGTGGCAGGTGCAGCAATTCGCCCAGTAACGGCGTCACTGCGATCAGCGGCAAGGCGCTGGTCGCCCAATGCAGCAGCACGCGCACGGCGATCAACCACGCCAGCGGCACCGGTGCCAGCAACCATTGCTCCATCGAGCCGTCTTCCACGTCGCTGCGGAACAGCGCGTCCAGCGACAGCAGGCCGGCCAGCAGCACCGACAGCCACAGCACCGCCGGCGCGGCCTGCGCCAGCAGGTCCGGGCGGCCACCCAGGCCCAGCGCAAACAACACCACGATCAGCAGCGCGAACAAGGCCGGCTGCAGCGCGTCGCTGCGACGGCGCCACAGCAATTGCAGATCGCGACGCAGCAGTGCGCGCGCGGCCTGCAGCAACGACGGTTGTGGCGACGGCGTGCTCATGCTGCGGCCTCCAGGGTGAGCATGCGGGTGCGCACCGGCGGGGCCGCGTAGGCGCCATGCGTGGTGACCAGCGCCGCGCCGCCACCGCGCAGATGCGCGGAGATCATCCGGTTGACCAAGGTGATGCCGTCCAGATCTAGGTTGGCGTAGGGCTCGTCCAGCAGCCACAACGGCGCAGGCGACAACCATAGCCGCGCCAGTGCCAGCCGTTTGCGTTGCCCGGCCGACAACTGCCGCACCAGGGCATCTTCGTAGCCGGCCAGGCCCACGATGGCCAGCGCGCTGCCGGGCATCTGCTTGGCCCGCCGGCCATGCAGGCCACACAGAAAGTGCAGGTTTTCCAGGGTGCTCAGATCGGCTTTCAGGCCGGGCAGGTGCCCCAGGTAGGCCATGAAGCGACTGCGGTCGCTGCGCCGGGCGGTCTTGCCGTCGATCTGGATTTCGCCGTGTTCCACATGCAGCAGGCCGGCCAGCACCCGCAGCAAGGTGGTCTTGCCGGCGCCGTTGTCGCCCTGCACCAGCAGGGCTTCGCCGGCATCGACATGGAAATCCAGCGGGCCGAAGACCGGCTCCTCATTGCGGCTGAAGGCCAGCGCGCGCGCCGCCAGCAGCGGGGGCGCAGTGTGCAGCGGTTCGATCATCGGCGCAGCGGGCTCCCGTCGCAGGACGGCATGGGGAAGGGCGGGACAGGGCGCGCATTGTAGCGACGATGGCCGCGGCACGGGCGCACCGCAGCGGCGCGATGTGTCCGGGAACGCTGTTTTGCGGTGAGCCTGGCCCAACCGCACGGCCGCTTTGCGTACACTCGCGGTCCCCCGTTTCTTGTTCCGGACAGGCACGATGCCCCTCACGACCAAGCTGCCCAAGGTGGGCACCACCATCTTCACCGTCATGTCGCAGCTGGCGGCCGAACACGGAGCGGTCAACCTGGGACAGGGCTTTCCCGATTTCCCGGTGCCGCAGCGCCTGGTTGATGAGCTGGCAGCGGCCATGCGCGCCGGCCACAACCAGTACCCGCCGATGACCGGTGTTGCGTCGCTGCGGCAGGCCATCGCCGGCAAGGCCCAGCGCTGCTACGGCGCACAGGTCGACGCCGACACCGAAATCACCGTTACCAGCGGCGCCACCGAAGCGATCTTCAATGCCATTCACGCCGTGGTACGGGCCGGCGAAGAAGTCATCGTGCTGGACCCGGCCTACGACTGCTATGAGCCGGCGATCGATCTGGCCGGCGCGCGCGCGGTGCATGTAGCGCTGCACCCGCAGACGTTTGCGGTCGATTGGCAGGCGCTGCGCGCGGCGATCACGCCGAAGACGCGACTGCTGATGATCAACTCGCCGCACAACCCGTCCGGCGCGATGCTCTCGGCCGAGGACATGCAGACGCTGACCGAACTGCTGCGCGGCACCGAAATCTTCTTGCTGTCCGACGAAGTCTACGAGCACATCGTGTTCGACGGTCGCCGCCACGAATCGGTGTTGCGCTGGCCGGAACTGCGCGAGCGCGCGTTCGTGATTTCCAGTTTCGGCAAGACTTACCACTGCACCGGCTGGAAGATCGGCTATGCCATCGCACCGCCGGCGCTCACCGCCGAATTCCGCAAGGTGCATCAGTACAACACCTTCACCAGCTTCGGCCCGGCGCAGCACGCGTTCGCCGCGATGATCCGCGACGAGCCCGAGCACGACGAGCAGCTTGGCGCGTTCTATCAGGCCAAGCGCGACCGCTTCCGCGAACAGCTGCTGACCACGCGCCTGATACCGCTGCCGGTGCCCGGCGGCTATTTCCAGCTGGTGGACTATTCGGCCATCAGCGATCTGCCCGATACCGAATTCGTGAAGTGGCTGACGATCGAAAAGGGCGTGGCCGCGATTCCGCTCTCGCCGTTCTACGAACAGGCACCGGCCGGTCAGCGACTGGCACGGCTGTGCTTTGCCAAGAACGACGCGACATTGGATGCGGCGATCGAACGCTTGCAGAAGCTCTGAGGGCCGGGAATCGGGAATCGGGATTGGGGAATCGGTAAGAGCGTTACTGGAATCCTTCTCGATTCCTGCCGGCCCGGAACAGGGAATCGTGAGCGCGTTGCTGGTGTCCTTCTCGCCCCTTTGACGTTGTCACCCACATAGCGCACAGACACCACCACACCCGCTCTACCCATTCTCGATTCCCGACTCCCCATTCCCGAGCCTCCTATGCACGACCTGCGCATCTCCCTGATCCAAGGCGATACCCGTTGGCATGATCCGGCCGGCAATCGCGATTATTACGCTGCGTTGCTGCAGCCGTTGGCCGGGCAGACCGATCTGGTGATCCTGCCGGAGACCTTCACCAGCGGGTTCTCCAACGAGGCCATCGACAAGGCCGAAGGCATGGATGGGCCGACCGTTGAGTGGGTGCGTGCTCAGTCGGCGCGGCTGGGCGCGGCAGTTACCGGTAGCGTGCAATTACGCACGCCCGAAGGCGTGTTCAACCGGCTGCTGTGGGCCACGCCGGACGGGGCGCTGCAGTATTACGACAAGCGTCATCTGTTCCGCTTCGGCAACGAGCACCTGCGTTATGCGGCCGGGCGCGATCGCCTGTGCGTGGACTGGAAGGGTTGGCGGATCAATCCGCAGGTGTGCTACGACCTACGCTTTCCGGTGTTCTGCCGCAATCGCTTCGATGTCGAGCGGCCGGGCCAGCTGGATTTCGATCTGCAATTGTTCGTCGCCAACTGGCCGTCTGCGCGCGCGTATGCATGGAAGACGCTGTTGCGCGCACGTGCTATCGAAAACCTGTGCTTTGTGGCAGCGGTCAACCGCGTCGGTATCGATGGCAATCAGCTGCATTACGCCGGCGACAGCGCAGTGATCGATTTTCTCGGCCAGCCGCAGGTGGAAATCCGCGAGCAGCCGCAGGTGGTCACCACCATCCTCAGTGCCGCCGCACTCGCCGAGCATCGCGCCCGCTTCCCGGCAATGCTGGATGCGGATACGTTTTCGTTGACGGAGTAGGGCGGAGTCGGCGGTCGGGATTAGGAATGAGAGAGTAGGGATTCGCCACAGCGCGCATGCTGCCGCCTGCGCCAGTATCGCTTACGCCAACCCCCAATCCCCAACCCCGACTATCCAATCCCCAATCCCCGCTACTCAGCCAGCCGGATTTCGTAAAGCTGCGGCCAACGCTTGCCGGTGACGAATAGCCGATCGTGCTCGGCGTCGTAGGCGATGCCGTTGAGCACATCGTTGCTGGGGTCGGTCAAGGTGTCGGCATCGGGAACCAGTGCCTTCAAGTCGATCCAGCCGATCACCTTGCCGCTGGCCGGGTCGATCCGTGCGATGCGGGTGGTGAGCCAGACATTGGCCCACAACTCGCCCTTGACCCATTCCAGTTCGTTGAGATTGTCCAACGGCTTGCCACCGGCGGTGACCTTGATGGTGCCGGTCTGCTGCAGCGTTTGCGGGTCCAGCCGGCGGATGCGGGCAGTGCCATCGCTCATGTACAGGCTGCGGTTGTCGCTGGTCAGCGCCCAGCCTTCGCCGGCGTAGGCGAAGTGCGAGCGCGGTGTCAGCGTGGCCAGGTCGTAGACGAAGCCCCGCTGGTTACGCCAGGTCAACTGAATCAGCCGGTCGCCCCAGGCCACGATGCCTTCGCCGTAGTAGGGCGCTGGCGTATCGGCCTGCTGCAGCACGCGGCCGGTTTCCAGCTCGACCTTGCGCACGCTGGAGTGGCCCAGCTCGCCGGTGCTCTCGTACAGATGCCCGTTGAGATAGAACAGGCCTTCGGTAAAGGCGGCGGTGTCGTGCGGATAACGATTGACGACGGTATACCCCTGGGTCGGAATCGTCTCGCCGCAATGCGCGAGCGACGGCAGCAACAGGGCGGCGAAGAGCAGTCTGTGGGCGATGCGTGACATGCGCGGATGATCCCACGGCGCGGCCGCTTCTGCAGCGCCATCCCTTGCGAGGCCCCGAGATAATGATTCGCTGAACGCGCGTTGGAGAGGTGCCGCCACCTTGTCGCGGCTGCCACATCGGCGCTGCTAGTCTCCGGCCACGTCCACCACCGGCAACGCACACATGATCAAGTCACTGTCTCTTTTCGCACTGCTTGGCGCGGCAACGCTGGCGCCGCAGGCACAGGCCGCCGGCAATATCGATTGCCAGCTGAAGTTCAACCTGTCCGGCTGGTCGGTGTTCTACAAGACCGCCAGCGGTACCGGCACCATTACCTGCGATAACGGGGCGGTCATTCCGGTCAAGATTTCCAGCAAGGGCGGCGGTCTGACGGTGGGCAAGTCCAAGATCACCGGTGGCCGCGGCTCGTTCTCCGGTGCCTACAGTCTGAATGACCTGTTCGGCACCTATGCCTCTGCCGAAGCGCATGCGGGCGTGGTCAAGTCCAGCACCGCGCAGGTGGTCACCAAGGGCGATATCTCGCTCGCGCTCGCCGGTACTGGCGAAGGCGTCGACCTGGGCGTTGCGGTCGGCAACTTCGTGATCGAACGCCGCAAGTAATGCGCGGGAGTTCTGGCAGCAGGTAGCGATGCCGCATGCGGTTTACTTGCTCGCGTTGCAGCCGATGTCAGCTGCGGGCAGCGGTTGGCTATGAGATCGACCAGGTCGCACCGACCCATCGATCGAAGCGGCAACCAAGTCGACCTCAATAAAAAACGGCCCCTCGCGGGGCCGTTTTTTTTAGTGCATGCAGCGTGGATCAGCGGCCGCGATTGCCGCCGCCAGGCGGACGACGGTTGCCGCCACCGGGCGGACGACCGCCCGGGCCACGCGGTGCACCACCGGGACCACCCGGTCCGCGCGCGCCGCCACCCGGACCGCCGGGGCCGCGATTGCCGGCCGCAGGTCCGCGGTTACCGCCCGGACCCGCCGGACGGCCGCCGCTCGGGCGGCTGGCAGGACGCGCGGCGCCATACGGGCTGGAACCCGGATTGGCATGATCGGACGGGAAGCTCGGCGCATTGCCCGGGTGACCATAGGGATGCTTGCGCTGCCCCTGGCCTTGACCCTGCGACTGACCTTGTCCACCGCCGCCGCCAGCAGCGCCACGGCCTTGACCCTGACCGCCGGCACCAGGACGCGCGCCGCCCGGACCCTTCTTGGCATACGGACGTGCCTGGCCGGTGCCAGGACCGCTGGGGCCGGCGTTGCGGTGGCCGCTCGGGCCGGTGCTCACGCCATCGGGCACATACCAGCTACGGAACGCGGCCGGGTTGCCATCCGGCAGTGCGCGGTCACCCTTGCCGGGTGCGCGCGGCTTGAACGGGCGCTGCTGCGACTGCCGCGCGGCTGCTTCACCGCTGACGGTGAGACCACCCTTGAAACCGCCGGGCTTGCCGCGACCGCGGCCACCGCGATCGTCACGCGGGTTGTCGAAGCGACGCAGCTCGCGGCCTTCATCGGCGCCGGAGGTTTGCCCATTGACGTAGGCATTGCTGCGGCCATCGCGCGAGACGTGCACGGTCGACTTGGCAGCGCGACGCTGGCCGATCACCGGCTGCAGGGTCAGTGCCGACGGCGCGCCTTCTTCGAGCTTGAGCTCGGCGCGCAGGGCGTCGACCTTTTCCTGCACCACTTCCACCGACTGCCCACGCAGCAGTTCGCGCGGCAGCGAGATTTTGCCGTAGCGGCTGCGCTTGAGGCGACTGACCTGGCAGCCCTGCGATTCCCACAGACGGCGCACTTCACGGTTGCGGCCTTCCTTGACCACCACGCGGAACCAGTCGTGCGAATCGGTGCCGCCGATACGGTCGATTTCGTCGAACTTGGCGCCGCCGTCTTCCAGCAGCACACCGCGCGACAGGCGCTCGATGATGGCGTCGGAGACGTTTTCTTCGCCTTCCGGTGCACGCACGCGGACCACGTATTCGCGTTCGACCTCGTAGGAGGGGTGCATCATCGCGTTTGCCAACTCACCGTCGGTGGTCAGCAGCAGCAGGCCAGTGGTGTTGATGTCCAGGCGGCCGATGGCGATCCAGCGCGAGCCCTTCAATGCCGGCAGCGACTCGAATACGGTCGGGCGGCCTTCGGGATCTTCGCGCGTGGTCACTTCGCCTTCGGGCTTGTTGTAGATCAGCACGCGCGAGGGCTCGGTCAGCGCGCTGGCCACGAAGCTGCGGCCGTCCAGCTCGATCTTGTCGCCGCTGCGCACCGACATGCCGGTCTGCGCGACGGCGCCATTGACCTTGATCAGGCCATCGGCAATGCGCTGCTCGAGCGCGCGGCGCGAGCCCAGGCCGGCCTGGGCCAGCACCTTGTGCAGGCGCTCTTCCAGCTTCGGCGCTTCGGGCGCGCTGTCGCGCTTGAGGGAAAGCTTGTTCAACGACAGCTTGCGGGGGGTGTCACTCATGTGTCTGGCTCCGGCCGACGCGTTGTGGGTCGGCCTCTGGGTCGGAATCGGCTTCGTCAACAGCCACGGTCGTCGTCGCGACGGCGTTGTCTTCGTCTTCGTTCACTGCATCCGCGCGCGTGCCCGGCGCGGTGTCGGGGTCGCCCTCGCGGGCGCTGTCTGGGTCTGGCGTGTGTTGCGTGTGCTGCGCCGAGGAGGCCTCGGGGTGGTGCGGTGTGTCGTCGCTCGGCGCGTCGGCGGTGTCGTCTGCCGTGCCGGCGTCGGCTGCTTCTGTATCGGCGGCATCGTCGGCGCTGGATGCCTGGTCGTCGTCGTTGCTGTCGCTGCCGACATCGCCATCAACATCGGTGCCGGTATCGATGTCGTTATCTGTTTCAATCGAACGATGCGAATCCGCTGCAACGTCCGAGTCGCTTTCGCTGTCGGTCGGCGCACTACCGCTTGCGTCAACGGCAGTTTCGGCATCTGCATCGGACGCAGCGGCAAGCGCCGTCTCCGTCTTCGACGCGTCCGATGCATGCTCAGCGGCATCGGCATCGGCGGTGCCACCATCCGCGTCGGACGCCCCTGCATCGGCCTGGCCTTGCGCCGCATCCATCGCTGCCGAGGCCGGCACCACGCCATCCAGCTGACCATCGCGGTCCAGCGGCAGCTGCGGTTCCAGTTCGGCAATGTCCTTCAACTCAGACAATGGCGGCAGCTCGTCCAATCGCTTGAGCCCGAAGTAATCCAGAAAGCCCTTGGTGGTGCCGAACAGGGCCGGCTTGCCGGGCACGTCGCGGTGGCCGACCACGCGGATCCACTCGCGTTCTTCCAGGGCCTGGATGATGTTGCTGCTGACCGCCACCCCGCGCACCTGTTCGATCTCGCCACGCGTGATCGGCTGGCGGTAGGCGATCAGCGCCAGGGTTTCCAGGGTGGCGCGGGTGTACTTGGTGCGGCGCTCGGTCCACAGACGCGCGACCCAGCCGTGCACATCGGCCTTGACCTGGAAACGGAAGCCCGAGGCCACCTCGACCAGCTCCACGCCGCGCTCGGCGCAGCCCTCGCGCAGCAGTTCCAGCGCGCGCTCGACGCTGCCGGGCGGTGCCGGCTCTTCTTCCGGAAACAGGCCCTGCAGCTGCGCCAGCGTCAGCGGCTGGCTGCTTGCCAACAGGGCGGCTTCGATAATGCGGGTGATCAGCGCTTGATCCATTCGGTGATCGGCTTCAGATAGGTTCGTTGGCAGCGTCGCTGTCATCGAATTCGCTGGAGAATTGCAACGGCGCATTGGTGTTGCCCAACGCCAGCGACTTCACGTAGATCGGCGCCAGCGGCGCCTCCTGCACGATGTCCAGCAACTGCTCCTTGGCCAATTCGAGCAGCGCCAGGAAGGTGACCAGCACGCCGAGCTTGCCTTCTTCGGCAGTGAACAGCGATTCGAAGCGGTAGAACTTGCCGTCGTCCAGGCGGCTCAGCACATCGCCCATGCGCTGGCGCACACTCAGCGCCTCGCGCTTGATCGCATGGCCGGTGAACAGCTCGGCGCGTTTGAGCACGTCGTACAGCGCCATCAGCATTTCTTTCAGCTCCACCGGCGGCGGCAGCTTGACCGCGGCACGCTCGGGCAGATGCGCCTGCACCGGCGCGCTGTCGCGGCCCATGCGGGGCAGGGTGTCCAGGTCTTCGGCGGCCTGCTTGAAGCGCTCGTATTCCTGCAGACGGCGCACCAGCTCTGCGCGCGGGTCGTCCTCTTCGCCTTCCTGGCTGGGTGGGCGCGGCAACAGCATGCGCGACTTGATCTCGGCCAGAATCGCGGCCATCACCAGATATTCGGCCGCCAGTTCGAAACGCAGTTCCTGCATCACGTTGATGTAGTCCACGTATTGCCGGGTGATCTCGGCGACCGGGATATCCAGGATGTCCAGGTTCTGACGGCGGATCAGGTACAGCAACAAATCCAGCGGACCTTCGAACGCATCCAGAATCACTTCCAGCGCATCCGGCGGGATATACAGATCCTGCGGGATCTGCAGTACCGGTTGCCCATGCACGACCGCCAGCGGCATTTCCTGCTGCTGTGGGTGAGCGCTTGCGGCTGGCGGAGTCGCGGCGTGCGCGAGTTCGGAATTCATCAGGTCGACATCGGGTCTTACGGTCGCCGGCCGCGGTCTGAGCCGCGCCTGCAGGGCTTTGCCTTGAGTTATTGCGATCAATGTCGTGCCTGTTTCGGCACGATCCCACAAATTCACATACGCCGATCCACATATCATCAGGCGCCGCGTGGCATGCGGCGACGGAACAGCGAGGAGGTCGTCTACGCGAGCCGGCGGTGGGCAGCGAAACGGTCGTCGAATGAGGCGTGGGGCCTGGGCCGACGGGCCGCTGCGTCCGGTTGCGTGTGCAGTAAGCGTCAAGGGTAATGCGTGCGCGGGGGCGGTGTCCAGCGCTGACGCGGCTAGAATCCCTGCGACGATCTTCAAGTTCTGGGTGAGGTGGCATGTGTGGTACGTAATCGAAGGGTATGACGGGGTCGACGCGCTGGCCGCGCGGCAGCAGGCGCGACCGGCGCATCTGGCGCGTCTGCAGGCGCTGGCTGCGGCGGGGCGGTTGCTGGTAGCGGGCCCGTGCCCGGCCATCGATGCGGAAGATCCGGGACCGGCCGGTTTCAGCGGCAGCGTGGTGATCGCCGAGTTCGATGTGTTGGAAGACGCGCGCGCCTGGGCCGATGCCGATCCCTATGTGGCTGCGGGCGTCTACGTGCGCACGGAGGTCCGGCCGTTCCGCCGGGTACTGCCATGAGTGCCATGAGCCGGGTCGAGCGGATTCGCCAGGCGCTGCAATCGGCGTTGGCGCCTACCGAGCTGGAGGTGGTGGACGACAGCCACCGGCATGCTGGACACGCCGGCGCGCGCGATGGGCGCGGACATTTCAATGTGCGGGTGGTCAGCGCGGTGTTCGCCGGCAAGCCGCCACTGGCCCGTCACCGTGCGGTCTACGCTGCGGTGGGAGAGATGATGCAGACCGACATCCATGCCTTGTCGATCGAGGCGATCGCGCCGGGCGAGGCGGGGTAAAGCGAACCCGCTGGACCAAACCACCGTCGCAGGAGCGCAGTTGGGCGCGACGGGCACGATCGATAACGCCCGTCGCGCCCGGGTGCGCTCCTACGTCGGTAGGGCCTGCGCGCCCATCGATGCAGCAACCCAACCAGCCCAAACGTGATCGACGTTCTGCTTCGTTTGTGGACACGTGGGTGCCGATTTGTTGCGTCGCAGCACATTTATTCACACCTCCATCACCTGCAGGCGCTTGATCTGTAAGCGTTTTCACAGGTGTGAAGATAGGGGTTTACGCCCGCTTATGAAAACGCTTACAGTCCGCGCCAGTTTTGGGAAGTCGGTCGCGGAGGGCGACACGAATGGCCAAGGGTGCGGTCACCATCAAAGATGTCGCTCGGGAAGCACAGGTCTCTGTCGCTACCGTGTCGCGTGCGCTCAACGGGCACGACAACGTTGCCGGGCCGGTGCGCCGGCAGGTCATGGAAGTGGCCGAGCGGCTGCGTTACAGCCCGCATGCAGCAGCTCGCAGCCTGAGTAGCCGGCGGTCCCAGACCCTGGGCGTGGTGCTGCCCGACCTGTATGGCGAATTCTTTTCCGAGTTGATCCGCGGCATCGATGGCGCGGCGCGCGCTGCCGGCCAGCACTTGCTGGTGTCCAGCTATCACGGCGACCCGGAAGCCCAGGGCAGGGCGCTGCGGTCGATGCGTGGACGCGTCGATGGCTTGCTGGTGCTCTCTCCCTACGCCGAGCAGCCGGGCTTTCTCACCGATAACCTGCCGCCTTCGCTGCCGACGGTGCTGATCAATGCGCATCTGCCCGGCGCCGGTTATCCGGTGCTGAGCATCGATGATCATGCCGGCGCCATGGCCATGACCGAGCATCTACTGCGCGCCGGCCACCGGCGCATCGCTTTCATCGGCGGGCCGGCGCTCAATTTCGATGCGCGCGAACGCCTGCGCGGTTTCCGCGACGCGATTGCCGGGTTCGGCGACCAGGCGCAGGGCATGGAATATGCCGGCGACTTCGATGAAGCCTCCGGCCATCGCGCCGGGTTGGCGATGCTGGCCGCGGGCACGTTGCCTGATGCGGTGTTTGCCGCCAACGACATGACCGCGCTTGGCTGCCTGTACGCGTTTGCGCAGGCCGATGTGTCTGTACCCGGCGATGTGGCATTGGCCGGGTTCGACGACATCCCGCTGGCACGCTTCGTCCATCCGGCGCTGACCACGATGCGGGTCAGCATCGCGCGCCTGGGCGAGCAGGCGATGACCCGATTGATGCGGCTGGTGGAACTGCCCGGCCATGACGACGGTATCCGCCAACTGCTCACGCCCGAGCTGGTGATACGCGCTTCCTGCGGTGCCGGCGAGCCCGGCCCCTGACTTTCGCGGACGTTCTGTCCGCTCCCGCTGCTCCCCCGCAGCGGTCGTTCCTGCTGGTTTGCAACACCACAACAACAATTTGTACCGATCCCTGGAGGGACCAATGCGCCACCACCACCCCCATTCCGCACGCCCGGCGCGCAAGCTGCTCAGCTGTGCCCTGGCCAGCTGCCTGCTTCTGGGCGCCGCGCCTGCATTTGCGCAGAGCACTGCCGCGACCATTCGCGGCCAGGTCACCGTCGACTCGGCGCCCGCGGCGCAGGCCCAGGTAACCGCGACCAATCTCGCAACCGGCCTGACCCGTAGCGTGCAGGTCAACAATGGCGGTTACTCGGTCGGTGGTCTGCCGCCGGGCTCGTACCGCATCGACGTCACCGCCAATGGCCAGACCAGCTCGCAGAACGTGACCGTGCAGGTCGGCCAGACGGCCACCTTGAACCTGGGCGTTGGCGGCGAGCAGGCCATGGCCGAAGGTGGTAACGCCACCACGCTGGACGCGGTGCAGGTCAAGGCACCGCCGGTGCTGGTGGAGACGCGCACCTCCGAAAACGCCACCTACATTTCCAACGTCCAGATCCAGAACCTGCCGCGTGCCACGCGCAACTTCCTGGAACTGGCCGACACCGTGCCGAACGTGCAGTTCGTCCGCGAAGCAAACGGCACCACCAAAGTGCGCTCGGGCGCCACCTCGGCCGAAGGCACCAACGTTTACATCGACGGCGTGAGCCAGAAGAACTACGTGCTGACCGGTGGCGTCAGCGGCCAGGATTCCAGCCGCGGCAACCCGTTTCCGCAGTCGGCGATCGGCGAATACAAGGTCATCACCTCCAACTACAAGGCCGAGTTCGATCAGGTCAGCGGCGCGGCCATCGTGGCCTCGTCCAAGTCCGGCACCAACGATTTCCACGGCAGCTTCTTCTGGGACACCAGCAATGACGGCTGGCGCGAAGAAAGCCCGCTGGAGAAGAAGGCCGGCGTGCGCGACGACTTTGAAGAAACCCAGTACGGCGCCACCTTCAGCGGCCCGATCCTCAAGGACAAGGCGCATTTCTTCATCGCCTATGAAGCCAAGGAATACACCACCCCCAACGTGGTGATCCCCGGCTCGATCTATTCCGACCGCATCGACCAGTTGCCGGCGCAGCTGCAGCCGCTGGTGGCCACCTACAGCACCCCGTTCAAGGAAGACCTGTACTTCGGCAAGATCGACTGGACCATCGGCGACAACAACCTGTTCGAGCTGACCGGCAAGTACCGCAAGGAAGACGAGCTCAACGACGTCGGCCGCACCTCGACCTACGAGCACGGCAGCATCAATGGCCAGGAAGAAAAGCGCGCCAATCTGCGCTGGCAGTACAGCGGCGCCAACTTCCTCAACGAAGCCAATCTGAGCTACGAGAGCGCGTTCTGGAACCAGGCGCCGCTCAACAATGGCAGCGGCTACGTGCTGAGTTATGCGCCGGTACGCGGCATCGAAGACGAAGTGCTGTCAGCCGGTGCTGGCGGTAGCTTCCAGCGCAAGGGCCAGAAGGGCTGGACCTTCCAGGACGATCTGACCTTGAACAGCCTGGAATGGCACGGCGCGCACACCGTCAAGATGGGCGTGAAGTTCAAGAGCATCGATCTGGATTCGACCCAGTTCAATCCGGCCAATCCGCAGTACTACTACAACATCCTCACCGATGTCGAAACGCCGTACCGCGTGCGCTTCGGCGCGCCGTTGACCGAAGGTGGCGGCTCGGTGGTGTCCAAGAACAAGCAGTACGGCATCTACCTGCAGGACGACTGGGAGGTCAACGAGCACTGGACCCTCAACCTGGGCGTGCGCTACGACTACGAAGAAACCCCGGCATTCCTGGACTTCGTCACGCCGTCCGATGTGGTCGGCGCGTTGCAGAACTGGCCGAACCTGCAGAACGCCAACTACAACATCAACAACTTCATCAGCACCGGCAACAACCGCAAGGCGTTCAAGAATGCCTGGCAGCCGCGTCTGGGTGCCTCCTACGACCTGTTCGGCGACCAGGCCCACGTGATCTACGGCGGTGCCGGCCGTGCCTACGACCGCAACATCTTCGATTACCTGGCACTGGAGCAGCTCAACAACTCCTTCAAGTCGTACAGCTACTACTTCACCAGCGCCAACAACCCGGCCTGCCTGGGCGACCCGTGCACGGCATGGAATCCGTCCTTTGCGACCCAGGAAGGGCTCGATGCACTGGCGGCGACCAGCGCTGGCGGCGGTGGGCGTGAAATCTATCTGATCGACAACAACATCAAGACCCCGTACTCCGACCAATTCAGCATCGGCATGCGCAACATGGTGCCGCTATGGGGCCAGGACTGGTTCACCGATGTGACCCTGAGCCGCATCGAGAGCCACGACGGCTTTGCGTTCGTGCGCGGCAACCGCCTGCCTGATGGGTCGTTCTTCCAGCCGGGCACCACCTCGGGCGCGCCCACCGACGGACCGGATGGCTACAGCGCCATCGTGCTCGGCACCAATGGTGTGGAAACCCGCAACAACCAGCTCGCGTTGCAGATCGAAAAGCCCTTCGACGAAGAATCCGGTTGGGGCCTGACGGTGGCCTACACCTATTCCGACGCCAAGGAAAACCGTCAGTTCGGCGAGCACTACGCGCTGGACCGTGAGCGCGTCGAAGACTATGGCTGGCGTGAAGCCGGCGGTATCGCGAAGAACCGCCTGGTGGTCACCGGCATCTACGAGTTGCCCTATGAGGTCAAGCTGTCCGGCAAGCTGTCGCTGGCCAGCCAGACCGCGCGCTACGGCCAGAATTGCCTTGCCGGCAACGACCAGTGCGACATCATCCAGTTCAAGCCGGATGGCACGTTGGGCTACAAGGAGTTCAGCATTGCCGCCAACAAAGAATGGGATACCGGTGCAGGTGTCAAATTCAACGTGCGTGCGGATATCCTCAACGTGTTCAATTGGGTGAACTACGCCAACTTTAACGGCGATACCGGGACACTGTCGGACTTGAATACGGCTTACGGCACACCGACCGGTGTGCTGGCGTCGCCGATGCGTACCTTCCGTCTGGCCTTCGGCCTGAACTGGTGAGGTGCTCGACCGCCCTGGCATGAGGCCAGGGCGGTCGAACTCGGCGCTTGGATAGGGTAGGTTGGCGTGCGAGATGTAATCGATTACACAAGTGGGGGGCGGATGGACAGGGGCAACACGTCGCGTTGGTTGACGATTCCACTCTTGCTGGGCGCGCTGGTGCTGGCGTCCTGCAAACAGGCCGAGGAGCCGAAGGTGGTCGAACAGAAGGCACCGGTGAAAGTGATATTGATCGAGGCGCAGTTGCCTCCCAAGCCGGTCAAGCCACCGCTGCCGCCGCTGTTTTCGGACATCGAACGCCGCACCTTCCAGTTTTTCTGGGATACCACCAATGAACTCAACGGATTGTCTCCGGACCGGTTTCCGTCGCGCCCGTTCGCCAGCATCGCCTCGGTCGGGTTTGCGCTGACCGCGTATCCGATCGGCATCGAGAACGGCTGGGTCAGCCGCAATCAGGCGATCGATCGCACCCTGACCACACTGAAATTCTTCCGCGATGCGCCGATGGGGCCGCAGCGGACCGGTAGGGCCGGCTACAAGGGCTTCTACTATCACTTTCTAGATATGCAGCAGGGCAACCGTTACGACAGCTGGGTCGAGCTGTCGAGCGTGGACACCGCGTTGCTGATGATGGGCGTGTTGTTTACCCAGTCGTATTACGACGGCGACGACCCGCGCGAGAAAGAAATCCGCCAGATCGCCGACACGCTGTACAAGCGCGTGGACTGGCGCTGGCTGCAGCAGCGTGCGCCGCTGATCTCGATGGGCTGGTTCCCGGAGAGCGGCTTCATCGATCATGACTGGATGGGCTACAACGAGGCGATGATGCTGTACATCCTCGCGCTCGGCTCGCCCACCCACGGCGTCGACCCGGAGGCGTGGACCAGCTGGACACGCACCTACAACAACGACTGGGGCGTCTACCAGGGCCAGGAATACCTGTCCTTCGGCCCGCTGTTCGGCCACCAATACAGCCATGTCTGGATCGACTTCCGCGATATCCAGGACCAGTACATGCGCGAACGCGGTATCGACTACTTCCTCAATAGCCGCCGCGCCACCCTGGCGCAGCGCGACTACGCCATCGACAACCCGATGAAGTGGAAGGACTACGGCGAAAACGTCTGGGGCCTGACCGCCGGCGACGGCCCGCAGAACACCAGCCAGGAATACCGCGGCGAGCAGCGCCAGTTCCGCCACTACTCCTCGCGCGGCGCCGGCCTGCGCGAGAACTTCGACGACGGCACCATCGCACCAACTGCGGCTATCTCCTCGATCGTGTTCGCCCCGGAAGTGGTGATCCCGGCTACCGAAGAGATGCACAAGCGCTACGGCGACTTCCTGTATTCCAGCTATGGTTTTCTGGATTCGTTCAACCCCAGCTTCAACTACGACATTCCGCTCAAGACCGGGCGCATGGTGCCGGACCGCGGCTGGGTGGCCAGCGATTACATCGCCATCGATCAGGGCCCGATCCTGGCGATGATCTCCAACTACCAGAACGAATTCGTCTGGACGGTGATGAAAAAGAACGCCTACATCCGCGCCGGTCTGGAACGCGCCGGATTCACCGGTGGCTGGCTCACGCCCGAGGGTGAGCCGCAGCCGCTGCCGCAGAAGGACGAGCAAAAGGCCGCTGCACGCTCGCTGGGCATGGCCGAGTCGCGTGCCGCTGCCGCCCAGGCCCAGCAAGACCCCTCGCAACGCCAAAAACCCGAGTAATCCGTGCGCCTTTTGAAACTGTTGATGTTGGCCGCCGCCCTGTGTGCAGGTGCGGCGGGATGCAACCGCTCCGATCCCGCCAAGACCACCGTGCGCTTCTGGGCCATGGGCAAGGAGGCCGAAGTGGTGGCCGAGTTGGTGGCCGACTTCGAGAAGCAGAACCCGGACATCCAGGTCGATGTGCAGAACATCCCGATGACCGCGGCGCACGAAAAACTGCTCACCGCCTTCGCGGCCGACGGCTTGCCGGATGTGTGCCAGCTCGGCAACACCTGGCTGCCGGAGTTTGCGTTGCTGGACACGCTGGAATCGATGCAGCCCTACGTGGCGCGCTCGAAGATCGTCGACCCGGCGGACTACTTCCCCGGCGTGTGGGATACCAACGTGGTCGATAACACCTTGTACGGGGTGCCGTGGTATGTGGACACGCGGCTGCTGTTCTACCGCAAGGATCTGCTGCGCGAGGCCGGCTACAGCGAAATGCCCAAGACCTGGGCCGAGATGGAACAGGTGATGGCCGCGATCAAGCGTAAGGTCGGCCCGGACCGTTACGCCATCCTGATGCCGCTCAACGAGTTCGAGCAGCAGCTCTCGTTCGCGCTGCAGCAGGACGACCGTCTGCTGCGCGACCACGACAATTACGGCAACTTCCGCGGCGAAGGGTTCCGCAAGGCGCTGGCGTTCTACGACGGCATGTACCAGAAAGGCTGGGCGCCGAAGGTGTCGGAAACCCAGGTCTCCAACGTCTGGTACGAATTCTTCAACGGCTACTACGCGTTCTATCTGTCCGGGCCCTGGAACGTGCGCGAGTTCAAGCTGCGCCAGCCGCCGGGCATGGAAGGCAAGTGGGGCACCGCAGCGTTACCCGGCCCCAATGGCTTGGGCGCCGGTATTGCCGGCGGTTCCAGCCTGGTGATCTTCAAATCGTCGCAGCACAAGGACGCGGCCTGGAAATTGATCGAGTACCTGTCCCAGCCCACGGTGCAGGCGCGCTTCCACGCCATCATCGGCGACCTGCCGCCGCGGCGCAGTACCTGGAAGCTGCCGTCGCTGGCCAACGACGAACTGGCGCATGCCTTCGGCGACCAGCTGGAACGGGTCAAGGCCACGCCCAAGGTGCTGGAGTGGGAGCGCATCGTGCAGGAAATGCGCTTGGTGACCGAGCGCGTGGTGCGTGGCGGTCAATCGCACGAAGCGGCCGTGCAGGAATTGGATAAACGCGTGGACGACATCCTGGCCAAGCGCCGCTGGATCTTTGAACAGGAAGGCGGGCACGTCGGCCCGGCCGGCAAGTCGGGCGCGCCCGCCACCGTGCCCACGCCGGACGCAGCAGCGGCTGCAGCGAGCGGCAAGGGAGCGGCACGATGATGAAGCGCAATTCCGTCGCCGGCTGGGTGTTCGCCGCGCCGTCGATCATGGTGCTGGGCATGTTCTTCGGCGTGCCGGTGTTCGCCGCGCTGGTGCTCAGCGTCACCGACTTCGATCTGTACGCGCTAGCCGACAGCAGCCACCTGCGCTTCGTCGGCCTTGGCAATTACATCGAGCTGCTGCAGACGCCGCTGTTCTGGAAGTCGTTGTGGAACACCACCTACTTCGTGCTGCTGGGCGTGCCGATGTCGATCGGCGTGTCGCTCGGCGCAGCGTTGCTGCTCAATGCCAAGGCCTCGCGTTTCAAGGCGGTGTTCCGCACCGCACTGTTCGCCCCGGTGGTGACCACGCTGGTGGCGGTGGCGGTGATCTGGCGCTACCTGTTCCATATCAAATATGGCCTGGTGAACTTCGGGTTGAGCCATCTGGGCATCGCCCCGATCGACTGGCTGGGCGATCCGCGTTGGGCGATGCCCACCATCATGCTGTTCGCGGTGTGGAAGAACTTCGGCTACAACATGGTGATCTTCCTGGCTGGCTTGCAGGCGATTCCGCAGGACCTGTATGAGGCCGCGCGCATCGATGGCGCCTCGCGCTGGAAGCAGTTCCTGCACATCACTTTGCCGATGCTCGGCCCGGTGCTGATGGTGGTCGGGGTAATCACCATCTCCGGCTACTTCCAGCTGTTTGCCGAACCGTACGTGATGACCCGCGGCGACCCACTGCAGAGCACTGTCAGCGTGCTGTATTTCATGTTCGAAGAAGGCTTCAAATGGTGGAACCTCGGCCGCGCGTCGGCAGTGGCGTTCCTGTTATTCCTGATCATCCTGGCGGTGACCACCGTGATGCTGCGCTTCGGCCGCAAGAGGGACCTGATATGAGTCGTGATGTCGGCGAGTCGCGCTGGAACGCCGTCCTGATCAATGGCGGCTTGCTGGTGCTGGCCTTGATCAGCCTGGCGCCGTTGCTGTGGATGCTGTCGGTGTCGTTCATGCCCACCGGCGAGGCCAGCCGGTTCCCGCCGCCGATGCTGCCGTCGGCGTTCACCCTGGCCAACTACCACGAGCTGTTCGCGCGCACCGGCATGGCGCGTAACTTCGCCAACAGCCTGCTGGTATCCGGGCTGATCACGCTGGGCTCGTTGCTGATCAACACCATGGCCGGCTATGCCTTCGCCAAGCTGCAGTTCGTCGGCCGCGAGCGCATCTTCAAGATCCTGATGGCCGCGCTGGTGATTCCCGCGCAGGTGGCGATGCTGCCGCTGTTTCTGTTGATGAAGCAGCTGCATCTGGTCAACAACATCGGCGGGGTGGTGGTGCCGGCACTGGCCACGGTGTTCGGTATTTTTCTGGTGCGTCAGTACGCGCGCAGCATTCCCGATGAGTTGATCGAAGCCGCACGCATCGATGGCGCCAGCGAGATGCGGATCTTCTTCCAGATCGTGCTGCCGATGCTCAAGCCGGTGCTGGTCACCTTGACCATCTTCACCTTCATGGGCTCATGGAACGACTTCATGTGGCCGCTGATCGTGCTGACCGATCAGGAGCAATACACCTTGCCGGTGGCGCTGGCGGCGCTGTCGCGCGAGCACATCATGGACGTGGAACTGATGATGGCCGGCGCAGTGGTGACGGTGATTCCGGTGCTGCTATTGTTCCTGGCGCTGCAGCGTTACTACATTCAAGGTCTTCTGCTGGGGAGTGTGAAGGGGTGAAGCCGATGATCCGGGCAGTGCTTGCCATGGCCGCTGTTGCCAGTGGTGCGGGTGTGGCGCAGGCGCAGGAGCGCGTGCTCGACGGCTTCAACGACATCGGCGCCTGGCGCCTGGTAGTGTCCAACCAGGTCAGCGGTTCGCTGCGCCCGGTGGCGACACCCTCCGGTGGGCATGCGCTGTGCCTGGATTACAACTTCAACGGCGTCTCCGGCTACGTGGGCATCCGCCGCGCGCTGCCGCTCGAATACCCCGAAAACTACCGCATCGGGTTTTCGCTGCGCGGCGAATCGCCGTCCAACGATCTGCAGCTCAAGCTGATCGATGCCAGCGGCGACAACGTGTGGTGGGTCAACCGGCCTGGCTTCAATTTCCCGAAGAATTGGACCACCTTCAACTACCGCAAGCGCAACATCGAAAAGGCCTGGGGTCCGGGTGCGGACAAGCAGCTGCGCAGCAGCGCTGATGTCGAGTTCACCATCTACAACAAGGTCGGTGGCAAGGGTTCGGTGTGCTTCGACCGCCTGACGCTCACTCCATTGCCGCCGGAAGACACCTCGCCGCTCAAGGCCGAGGCCATCACCGACACTGCGCCGGCGTTGGAGCAACGCCTGGCCGATGGCAAGCCCGACACCTTCTGGCTCAGCGGCGCGGTCAAGCAACAGACCGTCACGCTGGATCTGGGCAAGGTGCGCGAATTCGGTGGCGCGGTGGTGCAGTGGGTGCCCGGCCTGCAGGCTTCGCAATACGCGGTGCGTGCATCGGCCGATGGCCGCAGCTGGCGCGATCTGCGCACGGTCACCGCCGGTGCCGGCGGCACCGACTGGCTGGCGTTGCCCGATACCGAAGCACGCTATCTGCGTTTCGATCTGAAGGACGGCCCGAACTGGCGCTACGGCATCAAAGAGGTGCAGTTGCAGCCGCTGGCGTTTGCGGCAACGCCCAACGACTTCATCAAATCGCTGGCCGGCCAGTTGCCGCGTGGCAGTTATCCGCGCGGGTTTTCCGGCGAGCAGCCGTACTGGACCATCCTCGGTCTGGACGGCGGCACCGAGCAGGGCCTGATCGGCGAAGACGGTGCGGTGGAAGTGGGCAAGGGCGGTTTCAGCATCGAGCCGTTCGTGGTCACCGGTGGCAAGGTGCTGCACTGGTCCGACGTCAGCAGCGAGCAGAGCCTGCAGGACGATTACCTGCCGATTCCCAGCGTCGACTGGCACCACGACCTGATGAATCTGCGTGTCACCGCGTTTGTGCAGGGCACACCGGATCAGGCACAACTGGTCGCGCGTTATCAGCTGCACAACACCGGCAAGGAGGCACGTGAGTTCACCCTGGCCCTGGCGGTACGTCCGTTCCAGGTCAACCCGCCGTCGCAGTTCCTCAACACCCTGGGCGGCGTCAGCCGGATCGAGCAACTGGCGGTGGATGGCGCGCAGGTCAGCGTCAATGGCAAGCCGCGCGTCTTCGCCGCGCAACGTCCCGATGCCAGCTTCGCCAGTGCCTTCGACAGCTGTATGGATGTCAGCCATCTCACCGCCGCCACGCCGCCTACGCTCACCCAGGTCAAGGACGAAACCGGCCTGGCGTCGGGCGTGCTGCTGTATCGCTGGAAGCTCGAACCCGGCCAGAAGCGCGAAGTGGCGCTGGTGATCCCGCAGACCGGCGCGGCGCAACTGCCCGCCGGCTTCGATGCCGACGCCGCACAGCAGCAGGTGGCCCAGCAGTGGCGCGGCAAGCTCGATCGCGTGCGCATCAGTGTGCCGGCCGAAGGCAAGCCGGTGGTCGATACGTTGCGCACGGCGCTGGCGCACATGCTGATTTCGCGTATCGGCCCGCGCCTGCAGCCGGGAACGCGCTCGTATTCGCGCAGCTGGATCCGCGATGGCGCGATGATTTCCGAAGGCCTGCTGCGGCTCGGCCGCGAAGACGTGGTGCGCGACTACGTGGATTGGTTTGCGCCGTATCAATTTGCCGACGGCATGGTGCCGTGCTGCGTGGACGACCGTGGCAGCGACCCGGTGCCCGAAAACGACAGTCATGGCGAACTGATCTACAACGTCGCCGAGTACTACCGCTACACCGGCGACAGGCCGTTCCTGGAGAAGATGTGGCCGCACGTGACCGGCGCCTTCGACTACATGGAAAAACTGCGCGCCAGCGAGCGCACCGAAGACAACTTCATGCGTAACCCGGCGTTCTACGGAATGATGCCGGTGTCGATCAGCCACGAAGGCTATTCGGCCAAACCGGTGCATTCGTATTGGGACAACTTCTGGGCGCTGCGCGGTTACAAGGACGCCACGATGTTGGCCGGCGTGCTGGACAAGCCGGAGGACGTCACCCGTTTCAGCGCTGCACGTGACGAATTCAGCGGCGACCTGATCGCCTCGCTGGGTGCGGCGGTGCGCGAGCACAAGCTCGATTTCCTGCCCGGTTCGGCCGAACTAGGCGATTTCGACGCGACCTCCACCACCATCGCGCTGACACCGGGCGGCGAGCAGCAGCGTCTGCCGCAGGAGCTGCTGACCAATACCTTCGAACGCTATTGGAAAGAATTCTCCGATCGCCGCGACGGCAAACGCGAGTGGAAGGACTACACCCCGTACGAATGGCGCAACGTCGCCGCGTTCGTGCGGCTGGGCTGGCGCGAGCGTGCTTGGGATGCCACCGCATTCTTCTTCAAGGATCGCGCGCCTCAGCCCTGGAATCAGTGGGCCGAGGTGGTCTCGCGCACGCCGCGTACACCGTTTTTCGTCGGCGATCTGCCGCACGCCTGGGTCGCATCGGACTTCGTGCGTTCGGTGCTGGACATGTTCGCCTACACCCGCGAGTCCGATCAAAGCATCGTGATCGCCGCTGGCACGCCGACCCGCTGGTTCGAAGGCAAGGGCATCGGCATTGCCGAATTGCGCACGCCGTACGGCCGCCTCAACTACACGCTGCAGCGCACCGAAAAGCAGCTATCGCTGCAACTGCAACCCGGCCTGTTGCTGCCGCCGGGCGGTGTGGTGTTTGTCTGGCCGTATCAGGGCGAACCCGGCAAGGCGAGCGTCAACGGCGAAACGGTGGAGTGGCAGAACGGTGAGCTGCGCATCCAGCAGATGCCGGCCACCGTGCAGATCGATGTGCCCAGCGCGGTGCGGCGGGCCGAGCGCGCCACGCAGTGATGGCGATGCCTTGGGCGGTAGGGGCAGGGCAACACTGGCGCCGCGCTGGCCGGTGTGCAGCCGTTGTCGCACTGGCGCTGTGCTGCGCGCACGTGCAGGCAGGCCAGCCTGGTCAGGCTGGGCCGTTACGTGCTGCAGCGCAGCCCAGGCAGGGCGGCTCTGCAGCGGTCAGTGACCCCGCAGGGCAGGCAACCCTAGCTCCGTCTGCCCGCGGCCTGACCCTGGTTACGCTCAACCTGCATCACGACCGCGAAGACTGGCCGGCCCGCCGCGCCTATATCGCCAAGGAACTCAAGCAACTGGCACCGGATGTCATTGCGTTGCAGGAGGTCATCGAGCGCCGCGGTAGCGTGGAAAACCAATCCGCCTGGTTAGCGCGCAAGCTGGGCTACGAGGTGATCTTCGCCTCGGTGGATCCCCCCGGTGCCGCCAAGCGCTATGGCAATGCGTTACTGAGCCGGCGCAAGGTGCTGGCGCGCCATGAGCGCCTGCTGCAACCGCTGGACGACTACCGCGTTGCGGCGCATCTGCAGGTGGATATCGATGGTCAGCCGGTCAATGTCTACGTCACCCATCTCAACGAACGCGCCGATGCGCGCGGCACCGCAACGCGCACGCGCCAGGTCGGCGACCTGCTGGAGTTCATTGCCTCCACCAGCGCGCAGGCACCGGTGGTGATCGCCGGCGATTTCAACATCGCGGCCGACGCGCTGGATCTGGAGGCGCTACGCAAAGGTTATGGCGACAGCTATGGCAGCGTGCACCGCAACAGCGATGCCACGGTCAGTACCTTGAATCTGCATGTCTTCGACACGCCGGCGCGCATCGACCACGTGTTCTTCCAGCAGAACCGCCTGCTCGCCCGCGAAGCCCGCATTCTGTTCGACACCCCATATGCCGAAGGCCGCTGGGCATCGGATCACTATGGCGTGTGGGTGCGTTTGCAGCTCGCACCGGATCAATCAGCCGCTCCGTAACGCCAACCACGTAGAAGCACACCCGGGCGCGACGGGTTTTACCGATAACGTCCAATCGCGCCCAGGTGCGCTCCTACAAGGCGTCGGTATACCGCATCTTGTCGACTGCCTCTCAATCATCCATGCAGGCGATTGAAGATTTGCACGCCTGCCAGCCACACCCCGGCCATGCTGCCGAAGTTAGTCAACAGAAACGTCAGCACCACGCGCGATACGCGGTTGCGGTACCAGCCGCGCAGGGTCTGCGCATCGTCGCGCAGCGACAGGAAATCGCCATAGGCCGGCTTGCGCATATGCACTTCGACCAGCGCGGCGAAGGCACCGGTCGGTACGCTCAGACGGAACGGCTTGAACGGGGCGACCACTGCAGCGGTCAGGATGCTCAACGGGTGGCTGCCGGCCAATAGACAGCCCAGTGCGGCCAGCCCGCCGGTGTACATCGCCCACTGCAGCAACAGGTCGGCGCCCATGCTCAGGCCGCCGCGCCAGAACCCGATGCCGATCCCGGTAATGATCACTGCCAGGATGCCTAGCGTGATCCAGGGAACGCGCTTGCGCTGCTGCACATATTCCAGCGACTCGCGCAGCGGGCCGGGCGCATCGGTGTCCTGTTCGAGGTGCCGCGCAAGCCCGGCCAGATGTCCGGCGCCGACGACCGCCAGCACTTCCTGCTGCCCGGCACCGGCTTCTTCGCGTAAGCGCGTGGCCATGTAGCGATCGCGCTCGGCTATCACCGTGTCGTAGAGCTCCGGGCTCTCGCTGGCGAAATCGCCGAAGCTCGCCTCCAGCATGTCACCTTGCTTGAGCTTTTCGATCTCCTCTTCGCCCACCTCGTCGGCGGCGAACAGGCCGCTGAGCAGACCGCCGGCAAGTTTCATCTTGCCGAAGAATCCCAACCGCCCGGACGCACGCTTGAAGGTCAGCCCGACTTCGCGGTCGATCAGATAGACCGGCAGTCCCTGCGCACGCGCCAGATTCACCGCTTCTTTCAACTCCGCGCCCGGCTCGATGCCCAACTGCTTGGCCAGGCGGCGCTGGTAGGCCGCCAATGCCAGATTGGCGGCGAACAAGGCCACGCGCCCCTTGCGGATCACCTGCACCAGATCCAGGCGGGCGAGGGCATCGGGGTCGCTGAGCGCCTGCAGCCGCTGCGCGTCCAGCTCCACCGCCACCGCGTCGTAGCGGCCGCTGCCGATCGCCCGCTGCACCGCGGCGACGCTGGCCAGCGAGACATGGGCAGTTCCCAGCAAGGTGTAGCGCACGCCATCGCGTTCGACGATGCGGTGCGGCTGGCCGGACAGCGCATCGTCCAGAACGTGGGTGGTCTGCTCAGTCATGGGGTCATTCATCAGAAGGAGGGGCGGTGTTACCGGAGCCGAGTTGGCGCTGCATCTGCACGCCGTCCAACCAGCGACCCTGCTTGCGGCCGATACCGGTGAACACTCCGACCGTGCGAAATCCAAAACGTTCATGCAGCCGCAGTGATGCCTGGTTGCTGGCATCGCCGATCACCGCAATCATTTGCCGATCTCCGCGCTGCTCGCAGCGCGCGATCAGTTCGCCCAACAGGGCCTTGCCGATCCCGCGGCCCTGCATGTCGGCGGCAAGATAGATCGAATTCTCCACCGTCCAGCGGTAGCCCGCACGTGCGCGATAGGCACTGGCATAGGCATAGCCGGCGACAGCGCCGGCATGTTCTGCAACCAGATACGGGTAGCCGGCATCCACGATCGCGCGCATGCGGGCGTGCATGTCCGCGCTCGACGGCGCGCTGTATTCGTAGGTATTGAACCCGGCGATCTGCTCCGCATAAATCGCGGTGATCGCCGGGATGTCCGTATCGCGGACTGCACGCAGCTCGACGGCCATGCGATCAGTCGATGTAACGCTTGAGCAGGTCGCCGTACGCATCGATGCGACGGTCGCGCAGAAACGGCCAGATGCGCCGCACATGTTCGCTGCGCTGCAGGTCGACATCGCAGATCAGCACGGTCGGCTCCTGGCCGGCTTCGGCGATGAACTCGCCCTGTGGCCCCAGCACATGGCTGTTGCCCCAGAACTGGATGCCGGACGCGCCCAGCGGCGAAGGTTCATGCCCGACGCGGTTGCACGACAGCACCGGCACGCCATTGGCGACCGCATGCCCACGATGGCTCAGGATCCACGCATCGCGCTGACGCTCCTGCTCGGGCTGCTGATCGTCCGGGTCCCAGCCGATCGCGGTGGGGTAGAGCAGCAGTTCCGCACCGGCCAAGGCCATCAAGCGTGCCGCTTCCGGGTACCACTGATCCCAGCACACCAGCACGCCCAGGCGGCCCACCGAGGTATCGATCGGCGTAAACCCCAGATCGCCCGGCGTGAAATAGAACTTCTCGTAGAAGCCCGGGTCGTCGGGGATGTGCATCTTGCGGTACTTGCCGAGCAGGCGGCCGTCCTTTTCGAACACCACCGCAGTGTTGTGATACAGGCCGGCGGCGCGGCGCTCGAACAACGAGGCGACCAGCACCACACCATGTTGCTTGGCCAGCGCACTCAGGCGCTCGGTGCTCGGGCCGGGGATCGGCTCGGCCAGATCGAATTCGTCCACCGACTCGTGCTGACAAAAGTACGCGCCGTTATGCAGCTCCTGCAGCAGCACCAACTTGGCGCCCTGTGCGGCAGCCTCGGCCACGCGCGATTCGATGATGGCCAGATTGGCCTCGGCGTCGCCGTGGTTGCGCTCTTGAATCAGCGCGACGGAAAGAAGGTGACGGGACATGGCATCTCATCCTGCAAAGGTGCGCACTAAGGTAGCGCGCCATGGCATAACACCGGCCTGCCGGCCGGAACAAGAAACGACGCGCCACATACGTAGCCGCGTCGAACGCACTGGTCAGGCGGCGAGCAGGCCGGCCGGCAACTGCATGGTCAGGCAATGCAGGCTGCCGTTCTGCCAGATCAGCGCACGGCAGGGCACCGGCACGATTTCGTGCTGCGGAAACGCTTCGGCCAGCACCGCCTGCGCGGTCGCATCGGCCGGATCCCCATACGCCGGCATCAGCACCGCGCCATTGACGATCAGGAAGTTGGCATACGACGCAGCCAGGCGACGGCCCTGATCCAGAATCGGCTCGGCCCACGGCAGCACGAATAAACGGTACGGCTGCCCGTCGGCGGTGCGCAACGCGGCCAGCTCGTTGCCCATCGCCTGCAGTTCGGCGTAATGCGAATCGCCGGGCACATCGCAGCCCTGGTAGACGATCGCGTGCGGGCCGGCAAAGCGCGCCAGCGTGTCGATATGCGCGTCGGTGTCGTCGCCTTCGAGGTAGCCGTGGTCCAGCCACAGCACGCGATCCTGCGACAGCCATGCAGCAAGATCGCTGCTCAGCGACTCGCGCGTGCGCTGCGGGTGACGTTCGTGCAGGCAGGTCCAGGTGGTCAGCAGTGTGCCGGCACCATCGGTTTCGATCGCACCGCCTTCCAGCGCAAAATCCACCGTCTGCACCGGGGCGGGCACGAAGATCTGCGCCGCATCCAGCGAACTCACCAATTGGTCGTCCAGGCTGGCCTCGAACTTGCCGCCCCACCCGGTGAAGCGGAAATCCATCAGGCGGAAACCGTCATCCTGGCGCAGCGTGATCGGGCCGGAATCGCGCAACCAGGTGTCGTTGTAGGCGGCGATCACAAAGCGCACCCGCGTCATGTCCACGCGCGCCGAACGCAGCCGCGCTTCGGCATAGATCTGCAGATCGTCATCGGCGACGCAGACGACCACCGGCTCGAAGCGGGAGATCGCGATAATCAGCGCGATGTAGGTCTCTTCCACATCGGCCAGGCGCTCGGCCCAATCGGTGCCGGCATGCGGCCACGCAAGCAACACGGCGGATTGAGGTTCCCATTCGGCGGGAAAACGAAGACGGTCGGTCATGCGAGGCAATACTCATCTTGGTGTCCGGGCAGTGGCCCGGACGTTCATCGATACCCCGCACCCGAGTGCAGGCTCTTGCGCTCCTGGCGCACATTGCCGCGCCAGGCTTGATGCAGATTCGCAGCAACGCATGTCCGAGTGCTGACGGACCAGATGCATGGTGCTGCGATGCGTTGGGCCAGACGTGCAGCGAACGATGTCTGCACGCGTTGGAGAGGTGATGTCGCGTCTTACTGGATCGGCGGTTTCGGCCCGATCTCGTTGGCATCGGCCTGATTGGCCACCACGTCGATCACCTTGCTCTTTTCGAAGTACACGGTGAATGCCGGATACACCCAGCGGTGGATGGTCGGCCACTGGCGCTTCTGGCCACCGCGCGGGTCGAGCTTCTCCTGCGGCGCACCGTAGCGGCCTTCGACCTGACTCATGCTGTCGCCACGCAAGGGCAGGGCGGCGGCGGGTTTTTGCTGCGCACGATCGACCAACAGCGTTTCGGCCGATGCGGCGGCACTGATCCCCATCAGCGCGATTGTCAGCACGATCGGCGGCATCACAAACAAACGGTTGCGCATGTCATCTACTCCCCAGTGGACAAGATTCGGATGGTGATTACAGCAAAAAACCAGGACAAACGTTGGCGCGATGCGTGCCACTCGGGCGGTGACGTCGACGCGTGGCAGCAGATGCCTTGCTCAGCACGCCAAGGATGGAGCCGCATCAAGCGTCGGCCAAGAAAAAACCGCCCGAAGGCGGCTTTCTCGGGTCTTGCACGCGCCGCGAAGGCTCAGCGCTGACGCGCCTTGAAACGCGGGTTCGACTTGCAGATCACGAAGACCTTGCCGCGGCGGCGGACCACCTTGCAGTCGCGGTGACGGGTCTTCGCAGACTTCAGGGAGGACAGGACTTTCATGGCACACCTCGGCGTAAACGGTTGGATTCGATGGAAGAGTGCGCGCGATCGAGGCTGCACCCGCAATTAAGCCGGCAATTCTAACCGGCTTTTCGTCGTGCTTTCAAGTGGTTGCATCCGAATCGCTGCGAGCGGCGCTACACTAGCGCCTGATGACCTACCGGAAACCTGAATGACCGACCTTTCGCCCGTCCTCACCATCGATGGCCCCTCCGGCGCCGGCAAGGGCACAGTGAGCCGCATCGTGGCTGCCCGGCTGGGCTGGCACTACCTTGATTCGGGCGCACTGTATCGCGCGGTGGGGGTGGCGGCGAGCTGGGCCGATCTGGACGTGTCCGACCCGGCTGCGCTGGTGCGCTGCACCTTCGATACCAAGGTCGAGTTCGACGACGCCGGCGAAGCGGGCTTGCGGGTCCTGGTCAACGGCGTGGATGCGACCGGCGAATTGCGTCTGGAGACCACTGGCGCCCTGGCCTCGGCGATTGCGGCGATTCCCGAGGTGCGCGGTGCCCTCAAGGAACGCCAACGCGCATTCAGGCGCGCACCCGGCCTGGTCGCCGACGGGCGCGACATGGGCACGGTGATCTTCCCGGATGCCGCATTTAAGGTTTTCCTGACCGCCAGTGCCGAAGAACGTGCGGGCCGTCGTCATAAACAGTTGATGGAAAAGGGTGTTTCGGTTATCTTTGACGACCTGCTGCGCGAGATCATGGCCCGAGATGCCAGGGATGCCCAGCGGGTGGTGGCGCCATTACGGCCGGCCGAAGACGCCGTGCTCATCGATACCAGCGGGATAGGGATCGAGGATGTCGTCCAGCGTGTGGTCGGGATGTTAGCTGTCCACACGTCGTCGTAAGCGTTTCGCAAGCGGGCATGTCCCGCCGACCGTAAGGCGTTCCACAGCTCCGTCGCGCATCCTGCGTGGCGGTTCTACTACTTCTAAACCGACTCGTTGTTGGGGTCGACCAACAGGCTGGGCGGTCCGTATCTGTCGCAACCCGACGATCAACGCCCGTGTGTTCAACTGAGTAAAATCCAAATGACAGAATCTTTTGCTGAACTGTTCGAAGCCAGTCAAGCCAATCTGGCCAAGCTGAAGCCGGGCTCGATCGTCACCGGTACCGTCGTGGAAGTGCGCGGCGACGTGGTGGTGATCAACGCAGGCCTGAAGTCCGAAGGCATCGTGCCGATCGAGCAGTTCCGTAACGACGCTGGCGAGATCGATGTGGGCGTGGGCGACCAGGTCAAGGTTGCGCTGGACTCCATCGAAAACGGCTTCGGCGAGACCGTGTTGTCGCGCGAGAAAGCCAAGCGCGCGATGGTGTGGGACGAGCTGGAAGAAGCGTTGGAAAAGAACGAAACCATCACCGGCCGCATCAGCGGCAAGGTCAAGGGTGGTTTCACCGTGGACATCAAGGATGTTCGCGCGTTCCTGCCTGGTTCGCTGGTGGATGTGCGCCCGGTGCGCGACCCGGCCTACCTGGAAGGCAAGGAGCTTGAGTTCAAGCTGATCAAGCTGGATCGCAAGCGCAACAACGTCGTGGTGTCGCGTCGTGCAGTGGTCGAGAGCGAGCATTCGGAAGAGCGCGAGCAGCTGATGGACAAGCTGCAGGAAGGCGCGATCCTGAAGGGTGTCGTCAAGAACCTGACCGATTACGGCGCATTTGTGGATCTGGGCGGTATCGACGGCCTGCTGCACATCACCGACATGGCCTGGAAGCGCGTGCGCCATCCGTCCGAAGTCGTGAACGTCGGCGACGAGCTCGACGTGCGCGTGCTGAAGTTCGATCGCGAGCGTAACCGCGTCAGCCTCGGCCTGAAGCAGCTGGGCGAAGATCCGTGGGACAACATCGCGCGTCGTTACCCGGCCAACAGCCGCGTGTTCGGCAAGGTCTCCAACGTCACCGATTACGGCGCATTTGTCGAAATCGAGCCGGGCGTCGAAGGTCTGGTGCACGTCTCCGAGATGGATTGGACCAACAAGAACGTCAACCCGTCCAAGGTTGTGCAGGTTGGTGACGAAGTCGAAGTGATGGTGCTGGATGTGGACGAGGAGCGTCGCCGCATCTCGTTGGGTATGAAGCAGGTTGCCGCCAATCCGTGGGAAACCTTCGCTGCGACCCACAAGAAGAACGACAAGGTGTCCGGTCAGATCAAGTCGATCACCGACTTCGGCATCTTCATCGGTCTGGACGGCGGCATCGATGGTCTGGTGCACCTGTCCGACATCAGCTGGAACACCACCGGCGAAGATGTCGTGCGCAACTACAAGAAGGGCGACACGCTGGAAGCCGTCGTGCTGGCAGTGGACCCGGAGCGCGAGCGCATCAGCCTGGGCGTCAAGCAGCTGGAGCAGGACCCGTTCGGTCAGTACATGGTGTCCAACCCGAAGGGGACGAAGGTCGAAGGCGTTGTGCGTGAAGTGGATGCCAAGGGCGCCACGATCGACCTCGCTGACGGTATCGAAGGCTACGTCGCTGCACGCGACATCGCCAACGAGCGCGTCGACGACGCGACTCAGCACCTGAAGGTCGGCGACAAGATCGAAGCCAAGTTCGTGGGCATGGACCGTAAGGGCCGCACCCTGCAGCTGTCGATCAAGGCCAAGGACGATGCCGAAATGCGCGAGACGCTGGAGGAATATCAGTCTTCCGCTGCGTCGGGCGGCATGACTCAGCTGGGCGCGCTGCTGCGTGCACAGTTGAACAGCAACAAGTCCGAGTAAGCGCGTAGCGCTCTCGCGAGCGTGATGGATCGGCCCGGGCTTGCCCGGGCCGATTCCGATGTGTCAGTCGAAAAAAGCAAGTTCCCATGACCAAGTCCGAATTGATTGAAATCCTGGCGCGACGCCAAGCGCATCTGAAGTCGGACGACGTGGATCTGGCGGTGAAGTCACTGCTGGAAATGATGGGGCAGGCGCTCTCCGATGGTGATCGGATCGAAATCCGCGGGTTTGGCAGTTTTTCGCTGCATTACCGTCCGCCACGTCTGGGGCGCAATCCCAAGACCGGCGAATCGGTTGCGCTGCCGGGCAAGCATGTTCCGCATTTCAAGCCGGGCAAGGAATTGCGTGAGCGTGTCAGCTCCGTGGTCCCGGTCGATCTGGCCGATTCCGCAGACTGAGGCGGCTCTACCGCTGCGTTTATGTCGGCTCGGTTAAGCTAGGCGCCTTCCCGACGGAGTCGCGCGATGAAGGTGTTTCGCTTGCTGGTGATGCTGGCTTTCTTGTTGGTCGGCCTGATTATCGGTGCGGTCAATTCCCAGGACATCACTCTCGATTTCCTGTTTTCTAGTGTGCACACGAGTTCCGGGGTGGCGATCATCGTCGCGCTGCTGGTCGGTGTGTTGATCGGTGCCGGCATGGTGCTGGTCAGTGTGGTCATTCCTCTCTATTCCAAGCTGCGCCAGGCCAACAAGGCTGTTGCGGTCAGCCGCGCCGACGCCAGGCCCATCACGCCTGCCGCAGTCGAGCCGCGCCCTCTCGATGGACTCTAAGCACGTATGGACTTCCTGACCGAGTGGTTCTGGTTTTTCCTGTTTTTACCGCTGGCGGCGCTCAGTGGCTGGATCGTCGGCCGCCGTGGTGGGCAGCGTCATGGCGACACTCAGGTCAGCCGGCTGTCCAGCACCTATTTTCGTGGTTTGAACTATCTGCTCAACGAGCAGCCGGACAAGGCGATCGAGCTGTTTTTGCACATCGCCGAGCTGGATAAGGAAACCTTCGAGACGCAGGTCGCACTGGGTCACCTGTTTCGCCGCCGCGGGGAGGTCGATCGCGCCATCCGCCTGCATCAGGGCCTGGTGCAGCGCGCCGACCTGACCGATCAACAGCGGGTCCAGGCCTTGCTGGCGCTGGGCGAGGACTACATGAAGTCCGGTCTGCTGGATCGCGCCGAAACGGTCTTTACCGAACTTGCGCAGCTGGATCAACGCGCGCCGCAGGCACTGCGTCACCTGATCGGCATCTATCAGGCCGAGCGCGATTGGGAAAAGGCGATCGACAACGCCACCCGCTACGAAGAAGTCACCGGCGAGCCGATGGGCAAGCTGATCTCGCAGTTCGAATGCGAGCTGGCCGATCGATACCGCGGACTGGGCAAGGTCGATGAAGCCTTGCAGGCGATCGCGCGTGCGTATCAGGCCGACGGCACGTCGGTCCGCGCCGGCATTCTGGAGGGGCGCATCGAAGCCGAGCGCGGCCATAACGAGGCCGCCGTGCGTGCCTTCGAGCGCGCCGCACGGCACGACCCGGAGTATCTGCCGGAAATCATTCCTGCCCTGATGGCCGCCTATCGGAGCGTCGGCGACATTGCCGGCGCACGTAATTTCCTGTCGGAGATGACCGAGCACTACCGCGGTATCGCACCGGTGCTGGCACTGACCCAGTTGATTGAGGCGCAGGATGGGGTTGCGCCCGCGCTGGCCTATCTCGGTCGCCAGCTCAAGGACCGGCCATCGGTGCGCGGCGAGTCGGCGCTGATCGACCTGACGCTTGCCGAAGGCAGCGACCCGGTTGGTACCTTGAACGATCTCAAGCACATCACAGACCAGCTATTGGTGCGTAACCCCAGCTACCGTTGCACCCGTTGTGGGTTTGGCGCAAAAACCCACCATTGGCAATGCCCGAGCTGTAAGGAGTGGGGCACCGTCAAGCCGCTGTTGAACTACGCGGTGGTGTAAGGCGTGTTTCTGTCTGTTCGGCACACTGCGTTTAGAGCGACTGCCAAAACGACGACGCAGTCGCCAGGCGAGCGCGGCCGGTGCCCGGAATCAGCATGTACCACTCGTGCACTCCGCTTCCTGCGCGCCGTCCACATTCGTCTGCCAGCCGCTTGCGACGTTTTGTTAGCCGCTGTTGGTTTGATCGACTTGCGGGTCGCGCCGTCGCAGCTTGCTTCGGCGCCAATCATGCCCGTGGCAATCCGCTGGCTGGCAACTGCGCAGATGTCACCTGGACCGCTACGACGTGTGCTGCCCGATGCCTCCGATCTGGGTCGGGCCTGCTTGCAGCTGTGGCCAATTGTTCTGTGCGGGTCTCTTATGCGTGATTCGGAAAAGCGCCTGTCATGTGCCCGTGGTCCTGAGAGCGGTGATACGCGCTGATGCCTCAGATCTGGCTCTGGTGCGCCTTGCACGTAATCGTTGCGGCACTTGGAACGTGGCTGCTGCGACGGTATGCGTTGCATCGTCGCCTGCTCGATGAACCCGGCGAGCGGCGCAGCCACGTGGTGGCCACTCCGCGTGGTGGCGGCATGGCGATCGTTGCCGCGATCCTGCTGGGTTGCGTTGCGGCCAGCCTGCTGTGGCCAGCGGCACGCGTGGTGGTCGGCTGGTTTGCGGTCGGGTTGATCCTGGTGGCAGGTGTCGGTTGGTGGGACGACCATCGGCCGTTGTCGGCCAGGCTGCGGTTTGCGATCCATCTGGCCGCATCCGTATCGCTTGGATTGCTGGTCACGTATTGCACGGGCAATGCATGGGATGGCGTGCTCAGCGCCGTCGCGTCGGTGGTGCTGATCAATGTGTGGAACTTCATGGACGGCATCAACGGATTAGCCGCCAGCCAGGCCGCGCTGGCCGCACTGGCATTTGCGGCGGTGGCTCCGGCAGCCTGGTCGCTGGCTGGTCTGGCGGTAGCGGCAGCATGTCTGGGGTTTCTTCCTTTCAACTTCCCGCGTGCGCGCATTTTCCTCGGCGACGGTGGCAGCGGTGCGCTGGGATATGTTCTGGCCGCGTTGCTTGCGCTGAACGTCGCAGGTGGGCAGGTCAGCTGGTGGATCGGCTGGCTGCCGCTGACTGCCTTCCTTGTGGACGCAGGCTTCACGCTACTGTCTCGCATGCTCGCCGGGCAGCGCTGGTGGGAGCCGCACGCGCAACACGTGTATCAACGCCTGGCGCGCCGGCTTGGAACGCATGTTCCGGTAACCGCTGTTTATTTCGCTTTCAGCGTCGCTGCCGTCTGCTTGTATGTGTTACTTCGTCATGATGTGTTTGGTCAGCAAGTCTGGGCAGCCGTGGTGTGGGGCTTGGGCGCTAGTGCCAGTTGGTATTTTCTGCGCGATGGATTGCGCAATTCCTGAGTAATGGATTCTTATGATTTCCTGGCGTGACCGTTTGACCAAGGCGCTGCCGCAAGTTGCAGTGGTAGTCCACGACCTTCTGATGGTCTGGGTGTGCTGGCAGCTGTTGCATGCGGGTCGTTATTCGATGCTGCGCGAAGCACCGGACCTTCCTCTTTGGGATTGGCGCACCGCCGTGGTCCTGGTGGCACAGGGGCTGGTGTTCTGGAAGATGGGTTTGTACCGCGGGCTTTGGCGCTTTGCATCGGTGCCTGACCTCTGGAACATCTTCAAGTCGAGCTTCCTCGGCTTGGTGGCGATCGTGCTGGCGTTGTCGTACGACCGCCTGGACGGCGTGCCGCTCTCGGTACTGGTGGTCTATCCGTTCGCGCTGTCGGCGCTGCTCGGGACGCCGCGTCTGCTGTATCGCGCCTGGAAGGATTACCAGATCGCACATTCCGGCGATGCGGCGCAACGCGTGCTGATCCTGGGCGCCGGACGCGCTGCTGAAGGTCTGGTGCGCGATCTTCGCCGCACCGGTAGCTTCGTGCCGGTCGGCTTTCTGGACGATGCCAACAACCTGCACGGCGCCAAGATTCAAGGCCTCAACGTGCTGGGCAATCTGGATCAGGCCGCTTCGATTGCGAAAGAAACCGCCGCCAAGCTGCTGGTGATCGCGATTCCCTCGCTCGATGCCTCCGGCATGCAGCGGGTGGTGGCGATCTGCGAGAGCACCGGCCTGCCGTTCCGGATGGTGCCCAAGCTGATCAATGTGCTGGAAGGCCGTTCGCTGCCGGGCGAATTGAAGGAGGTTGCCATCGAGGACCTGCTCAATCGCAAGCCAGTGACGCCGGACTGGCGATTGATCCGCGACTGGCTGACCAACAAGACCGTGATGGTGACCGGTGCTGGCGGTTCGATCGGTTCGGAAGTCTGCCGCCAGTGTGCGCGTCACGGTGCGCGTCGCATCGTGCTGCTGGAAATCGATGAATTGGCGTTGCTGACCATCGATTCGGATCTGCGTCGCTTGTTCCCGGATATCGAAGTGGTGCGGGTGCTTGGCGATTGCGGCGACCCGGCCGTGGTGGCGCATGCATTGAACACCGCCGCCCCGGATGCGGTGTTCCATGCCGCCGCGTACAAGCAGGTGCCGTTGCTGGAAGAACAGCTGCGCGAGGCCGTACGCAACAATGTGCTGGCGACCGAGAACGTGGCGCGCGCCTGTCAGCGCGCACGCATCGAAACCTTCGTGTTTATTTCTACCGACAAGGCGGTCGAGCCGGTCAACGTTCTAGGCGCAAGCAAGCGCTACGCGGAGATGATCTGCCAGAGTCTTGATGCGCGCGATGCGCCAACGCGCTTCATCACCGTGCGCTTCGGCAACGTGCTGGATTCGGCTGGCAGCGTGGTGCCGTTGTTTCGCGAGCAAATCCGCCAGGGTGGCCCGGTTACGGTGACGCACCCGGACGTGACGCGCTACTTCATGACCATTCCCGAGGCGTGCCAATTGGTGATCCAGGCAGCTGCCTCGGCGTCGCATGGCGCGATCTATACGCTGGACATGGGCGAACCGGTGCCGATCCGTCTGCTTGCCGAGCAGATGATCCGTCTTGCCGGCAAGCAGCCGGGCAAGGATGTGGCGATTCTCTACACCGGATTACGTCCTGGCGAAAAACTGCATGAAACGCTGTTCTATTCCGACGAAGACTATCGCCCCACCGCGCATCCCAAGATTCTGGAAGCCGGCGTGCGCGAGTTCTCGCACGAGCAGGTGTTGCAGCTGGTGACGCGTTTGCGCGAGGCGGTTAATCGCTATGACATCAAGGCAATGGAGACTGTGCTGGGCAGCCTGATGCCGGATTTTGCGGCTGCTCGACGGAAAGTCGACGCGCGATCTGATACGGTCGTTCCATTCCCCGCACGTGAGGTCAGAAGACTGTAATGAGCCAGCGTATTCGCAAGGCCGTATTCCCCGTCGCAGGTCTTGGGACCCGCTTTCTTCCGGCCACCAAGACGGTGCCGAAGGAAATGCTGCCAATCATCGACAAACCATTGATCCAGTACGCTGTCGACGAGGCCATCCAGGCCGGCTGCGATACGTTGATCTTCGTCACCAATCGGTATAAGCATTCGATTGCCGACTACTTCGACAAGGCCTACGAGCTGGAGCAGAAGCTCGAGCGTGCAGGCAAGCTGGAGCAGCTGGAACTGGTGCGTCATGCGTTGCCGGAAGGCGTTCGCGCCATTTTTGTGACGCAGGCTGAGGCGCTGGGTTTGGGCCACGCGGTGTTGTGTGCGAAGGCAGTGGTCGGCGATGAGCCGTTCGCCGTGTTGCTGGCGGACGATCTGATGTGGAACCGCGGCGATGCCGCGCTGACCCAGATGGCCGATGTGGCCGAAGCATCCGGCGGCAGCGTCATCGCCGTGGAAGATGTGCCGCACGACAAGACCGCCAGCTACGGCATTGTTTCCACCGATACATTCGACGGCCGCAAGGGCCGAATCAATGCGATCGTCGAAAAGCCCAAGCCGGAAGTGGCGCCGAGCAATCTGGCCGTGGTCGGCCGCTATGTGCTCAGCCCGAAGATTTTTGAGTTGCTGGAAGCGACCGGTGCAGGCGCCGGCGGCGAGATCCAGCTGACCGATGCGATTGCCGAGCTGTTGAAGAAAGAGCAGGTCGATGCGTTCCGTTTTGAGGGCCGTCGTTTCGATTGCGGCGCGCACATCGGCTTGATCGAAGCGACCGTCCACTTTGCGCTTCAGCATGAGAAGCATGGTGGGCCGGCGAAGGAAATTCTGCGTAACGCATTGGCCCAGGCCGACGCGCGCGGTTGATCGCTTAGCCACTGTTTCATCGCGAACGACGCCATCCGGCGTCGTTTGTCGTTTAGGCGTCCCGATCAAAGTGCGAGTGCTCGGTGGAAACGATGGCGCCCAGGCTGGTCTGCGCAACAAGCAAGCAGATGCAAGGCGTCCCCGCGCGCGTGTCGTTAGAATCCGGGTATGAGCCAGCCTGCACATTCCAGTGAACTGATCAACGTGGTGGCTCTGCTGGGCGCTGCGGTGGTTGCGATCCCATTGTTTCGGCGGCTGGGCCTGGGCTCGGTGCTCGGGTACCTGGCAGCGGGGCTGGCGATCGGCCCATTCGGACTGGGCCTGTTCGACGACCCGCAGGCGATCCTGCATGTCGCCGAATTGGGCGTGGTGATGTTCCTGTTCGTGATCGGCCTGGAGATGCGGCCCTCGCATCTGTGGAGCCTGCGCAAGGAAATTTTCGGTTTGGGCACCGTGCAGATCTGCGTGTGCGCGCTGGTGCTCACCGGGATCGGCATGTTGCTGGGCTTTGCGCCACCGGTGGCCTTCGTGGCTGCGTCCGGTTTCGTGCTGACCTCGACCGCGGTGGTGATGCAGTTGCTGGCCGAGCGCGGCGATGTGGCCTTGCCCTCGGGGCAGAAGATCGTAGCGATCCTGTTGTTCGAAGACCTGCTGATCGTCCCGTTGCTGGCGATCGTGGCCTGGATGGGTTCCAGTGGCGATCCGCAGGCCGCGTCGCAGCGCTGGCATGACGTCGGGATCGGCCTGGCCTGCATCGTCGGCCTGCTGGTGGCCGGGCGCTGGTTGCTCAATCCTCTTTTCCGGATTCTTGCCGCGTCCAAGGCGCGCGAAGTGATGACGGCGGCAGCGCTGTTGGTGGTGTTGGGCGCCGCACTGCTGATGCAGGTGGGCGGGCTATCGATGGCGATGGGGGCGTTCCTGGCCGGGGTGCTGTTGTCCGAATCCACCTTCCGGCATCAGATCGAAGCCGATATCGAGCCGTTCCGCGGCATCTTGCTGGGCTTGTTCTTCCTGGGCGTGGGCATGAGCCTGGACCTGCGCGTGGTTGCGGCCGACTGGCGGCTTATCCTTGTCGGCGTGTTGGCGCTGATGGTGGGCAAAGCGGTGTGTATCTATGCGGTGGCGCGGCTGATGCGCAGCGATCATCGTCAGGCACTGGACCGCGGTGTGCTGATGGCGCAGGGCGGCGAATTCGCCTTCGTGCTGTTTGCGGCGGCCGCGGCATCGGGCGTGATCGATGCGCAGGTCAATGCCACCCTCACCGCCATCGTGGTGCTGTCGATGGCGCTGACGCCGTTGTTCGTGCTGGTGCAGCGACGATTGACCCCGCCGGCAGCTGTATCGCTGGACGGTGTTGAAGCCGCCAACGGTCAGACCGGCAGCGTGCTGGTGATCGGCTTCGGACGCTTCGGTCAGGTGGCCAGCCAATCACTGCTGGCGCGCGACGTGGACGTGACCATCATCGATAACGACATCGAGATGATCCAGAGCGCGGAAGAGTTCGGTTTCAAGATCTATTACGGCGACGGGACCCGGCTGGACGTGTTGCATGCTTCCGGTGCGCATACTGCGCAGGCGATCGCGGTGTGCATCGACAATCGCGAGGCAGCCAACCGCATCGTCGAGCTGGCGACGCGTGAGTTCCCGCATGCGCGCCTGCTGGTGCGCTCGTTCGATCGCGAGCATTCGCTGCAGCTGATCGCCGCCGGTGTGGATTACCAGATTCGCGAAACCTTCGAGTCGGCGGTGACCTTCGGCCAGATGGCGCTGGTCGAGTTGGGCGTGGACGAGGATGAGGCCGGCATGATTGGCCGCGAGATCCGCCGCCGCGATGCGGAGCGGCTGGAGCTGGAAATCGCTGCGGGGAATGTGCGTGCCGGGGCAGGGTTGATGTTCGGCAACATCACGCCGACGGTGCCCAAGCCCACGCCGTTTACGCCGCCGCGACGGGAGAGCCGGTCGCTTAACCGCGATGCGTTGGCGCAAGCCGGTGAAGAGGCTGCGGCAGAGGCCAAGAACGGCTGACAACACGCCGTGATCGTCAGTTGGGCGAGGGAGCTGCGCGGGAACCGAATGTAGGGGTGCGTGCACCTGGCGGTGGTGCAGTCTTTTGGTGCCTGTTGGCTCCTGTTGCCGTCAGCTGGATGCTCAGGTCGCGTCGTCGAGCGCGCGATGCCCTCACCGCTTGCGGGACACGCTGTGAATCCATCCATGGACGCTCCGTGGCGGCATCCATGCCGCCACAGGGTCCCGCAAGCGGCGAGGGCACCGCGCCAGGACGTTGGTCGGTGACCAGGTAAACAGCTGGCCGTACTGCACTTTCACTTGGCGATGAAAGGTCAGCAACTAAACCGCGGGGCTCGTGCTTTGCTTGCAACCGTGCACACCGACCCTCTCCACTGGCCGTTGTCCGCCTGCCGGCGGGGGACCTTATGCGGCATGGATGCCGCATAGCCAGAGCGTTGGTCGGTGGCCAGGTAAACAGCTGGCCGTACTGCACTTTACTTTCGTTGCGAAGTCGCTCGGTATTGCGACGCCGCGGTTTGCGTGGCGGACGCGGTGGCCTTCGCGCGCGTAGCGGATCGCCAGCGCCAGGTTCTACGCCATCGGCTTGCGCCCGAAGCGCTCATGCAGCGCGAACCAGCCATCCACTGCGCCCGGTACCGACACCGGCAGCGGCCCGGTCGGCGGAATGTCTTTCAGCCCGCGCCGCTGATAAAAGGTCAGCAACTAAAAGGCGGGGCTCGTGCGTTGCTTGCAACCATGCACACCGACCATCTCGACTGGCCGTTGTCTGCCTGGCGGCGAGGGACCTTATGCGGCAGGGATGCCGCATAAGGTCCTCCATGGACGGATTCACGGCGTGTCTCGCGGCGGTAGGCGGGCAAGAGCCCTGCAGCCAGAGCGCAGATCATGTGCTCTGCATTAGATCTATCCACTGCGTTCAACCCTCCCAAGCACCCAAACTTTTCGAGTCTTGAGGCCATCAACAAGACATCGCTAGCAATAAGTACCTAGGTGGAAGCGATGCACGCAACACCAGCGTGGATTCGTGCCACGGCCGCGAACCGCATCGAGGGGCAACGATGCTCGCTGGATGGCCACGCAGATGTCAGCTAGGCAAAGTGGAGGCGCAGCAGTCACCCCACAGCCGCGCTTCCTGACCAACGATCAGCCGTGTTTGCGCTGGGCCGCAGCGAATGCTTCGAGTTGTTCGGGAGTCGCGTCTTTCTGATGTTGTTGCTTCCACTGCGCGAACGGCATGCCGTAGACCGCTTCGCGTGCCTGGTCCTTGCTCATCGGCTGCCCCTGCGCCTCGGCCGCTTCGCGGTACCAGTCGCCCAGACAGTTGCGGCAGAAGCCGGCCAGGATCATCAGGTCGATGTTCTGCACATCGGTGCGCTCCTGATTGAGATGCTGCAGCAGGCGGCGGAATGCAGCCGCTTCGATGGCGGTGGTGGTCGAATCGGTGGGCGGGGTGGTGTCGGTCATGACGGAATCGGGGACAATAGACGGCCTTCGACTCTACACCTGACGCCCCATGACCGCTTCCGCGCCAGCTGCCTCCGCTCCGGCCCGCCTTCTCGATGGTCGCCGCATTGCCGAGGACCTGCTCGACGGGCTGAAGTTGCGCGTGGATGCGCGCGTGGCCGCGGGCAAGGCGCGGCCCGGGTTGGCGGTGGTGCTGGTCGGCGGCGACCCGGCATCCTCGGTGTATGTGCGCAACAAGCGACGCGCGGCGGAAAAAGTGGGCATCGAAGCGTTCGATTACGACCTGCCGCACGGCACCAGCGAGGCCGACTTGGCGGCGTTGATCGATGAGCTCAACACCGATCCCAAGATCCACGGCATCTTGATCCAGCTGCCGCTGCCGGGGATTCCCGATGCCAACCGGCTGATCCAGCGCATCGATCCGCGCAAGGATGTGGATGGCTTCCATCCGCAAAATGTGGGGCATCTGGCACTGCGCGAATTCGGCCTGCGCCCGTGCACGCCGCGCGGCATCGTGACCTTGCTCGGGCATACCGATCAACCGGTGCGCGGGCGCAACGCCACGATTGTGGGTGTGAGCAATCACGTCGGCCGGCCGATGGGGCTGGAACTGTTGATTGCCGGTTGCACGGTCACCAGCTGCCACAAGTTCACCCCCGCCGATGTGCTGGAGGCCAGCGTGCGCAATGCCGACATCCTGGTGGTGGCGGTGGGCCGCCCCGGGCTGATTCCCGGCGAATGGGTTAAGCCAGGCGCAGTGGTGATCGATGTGGGCATCAACCGGCTGGAAGACGGGCGCCTGGTGGGCGATGTCGGCTTCGATGCCGCCGTACAGCGCGCAGCCTGGATCACGCCGGTGCCGGGCGGGGTGGGGCCGATGACCGTGGCCACGCTGATGCAGAACACCCTGGAAGCGGCCGACGCCGCTGGTTGAGCGATCGGTGTAACGCAGCATTGCGGCTGCGTGGTGTCTTCGTGAAGGCTTTCAGGGTAAAATGCCGCGCTTCCCCAAACTCGGGTCCGCCGATGCTCCGCATCCAGGCTGAAGCTCTCACCTACGACGACGTCTCGCTCGTCCCCGCTCATTCGATCGTCCTGCCCAAGGATGTCAGCCTGGAAACCCGGCTGACCCGCGATCTGCGTCTGAAGCTGCCGATCCTGTCGGCCGCGATGGACACGGTGACCGAGCACCGCCTGGCGGTGGCCATGGCACAGCTGGGCGGCATCGGCATCATCCACAAGAACCTGACCCCTGCCCAGCAGGCGGCCGAAGTGGCCAAGGTCAAGAAGTTCGAGTCCGGCGTGATCACCGAGCCGTTTACGGTGAGCCCGGACACCACGATCGGCGAAGTGATTGCGCTGACGCGTGCACGCAACATCTCCGGCGTGCCGGTGGTGGACGGCAGCGAACTGGTCGGCATCGTCACCAGTCGCGACATGCGTTTCGAAAAGAAGCTCGACGATCCGGTCCGCCACATCATGACCAAGAAGGATCGCCTGATCACCGTGCGCGAAGGCGCCAGCGATGAGGAAGTGCTTGAGCTACTGCATCGCAATCGTATCGAAAAGATCCTGGTGGTCAACGACAGCTTCGAGCTGCGCGGCCTGATCACGGTCAAGGACATCCAGAAGAAGACCGACAACCCCAACGCCGCCAAGGATTCGTCCACGCGTCTATTGGTCGGTGCGGCAGTCGGTGTGGGCGGCGATACCGAACAGCGTATCGAACTGCTCGCTGCTGCCGGCGTTGACGTGGTCATCGTCGATACTGCGCACGGCCATTCGCAAGGCGTGATCGACCGTGTGGCCTGGGTCAAGAAGACTTATCCGCACCTGCAGGTGATCGGCGGCAACATCGTCACCGGCGATGCAGCGCTGGCACTGATGGATGCCGGCGCCGATGCGGTCAAGGTCGGTGTGGGTCCGGGTTCGATCTGCACCACGCGCGTGGTTGCAGGTGTGGGCGTGCCGCAGATCACCGCGGTGGACATGGTGGCCGAAGCCTTGCAGGACCGTATTCCGTTGATCGCCGATGGCGGCATCCGTTACTCCGGCGATATCGGCAAGGCGCTGGTGGCGGGTGCGTCCACGGTGATGGTCGGCGGTCTGCTGGCCGGTACCGAAGAAGCGCCGGGCGAAGTCGAGCTGTTCCAGGGCCGCAGCTACAAGAGCTACCGCGGCATGGGCAGCCTGGGCGCGATGGAAAAGGGGTCCAAGGACCGCTATTTCCAGGATTCCAGCGACGCCGACAAGCTGGTGCCGGAAGGTATCGAAGGCCGTGTGCCGTATCGCGGCTCGGTCGGCGGCATCATTCATCAGCTCATCGGTGGCCTGCGCGCGACCATGGGCTATGTGGGCTGCGCCACGATCGAAGACATGCGCACCAAGCCGAAGTTCGTCAAGATCACCGGCGCCGGCCAGCGCGAAAGCCACGTCCATGACGTGCAGATCACCAAGGAACCACCGAACTATCGGGCGGGGTAATTCGAATGTGGAAGGCATCGCTCGCCTATCTTGCGGTCATCTCGGCAATGACCGTGGTAGCGCTGGGATTGCTGGCGGTGTCTTCAGTGTTGTATCGCTGGACGTTCTTCGCGTTGATGTATCTGTGGTGGCATCGGCCCCGGTGCTGTTGGCATTTGGCGCCACCGTACACCTGCAGCGCGTGGTGGTGCGCGTCGCGTCGGCAACACTGCTGGCCAGTGCGCTCTACGGCTTGCTCTACATGTTGATGGGAACGCTTTTGTTGTGGCCGGGAGTGCTCTGCGCTCCGCTGCTTATTCTTTTCCTGGAGTGGCGCCGAGCGCGCCGCCTTCGCCCTGCGAGTAACGATGTCCAGCCTGCATAACGACAAGATCCTCATCCTCGATTTCGGCGCGCAATACACCCAGCTGATTGCGCGGCGCATCCGCGAAATCGGCGTGTACTGCGAGATCTGGGCCTGGGATCATGATCCGTCCGAGATTGCCGGGTTTGGGGCCAAGGGCATCATTCTGTCCGGTGGCCCGGAATCGACCACCTTGCCGGGTGCGCCGGTAGCGCCGCAGGAAGTATTCGACAGCGGCTTGCCGGTGTTCGGTATCTGCTACGGCATGCAGACCCTGGCTGCGCAGCTGGGCGGCGCCACCGAAGCGGCCGACCAACGCGAATTCGGCCATGCCGAAGTGGACGTTGTGGCGGCCGATGCGCTGTTTTCCGGCTTGACCGACCATGCCGGTGCCTCGCGCTTGAACGTGTGGATGAGCCACGGCGATCACGTGTCGCAGGTGCCGCCGGGCTTCACCATTACTGCCGTGACCGACCGCATTCCGGTGGCCGCCATGTCCAACGAGGACAAGCGCTGGTATGGCGTGCAGTTCCATCCGGAAGTGACGCACACGCTGCAGGGCCAGACCTTGCTGCGCCGCTTCGTAGTCGATGTCTGCGGCTGCCAGACCCTGTGGACGGCGGCCAACATCATCGACGACCAGATCGCGCGCGTGCGCGAACAGGTGGGCGATGACGAAGTGATTCTTGGCCTGTCCGGCGGCGTCGATTCGTCGGTGGTCGCTGCGTTGTTGCATAAGGCGATCGGCGACAAGCTGACCTGCGTGTTCGTCGACACCGGCCTGCTGCGCTGGCAGGAAGGCGACCAGGTGATGGCGATGTTTGCCGAGCACATGGGCGTCAAGGTGATTCGCGTCAATGCGGCGGACCGCTATTTCGCCAAACTCGAAGGCGTGAGCGACCCGGAGGCCAAGCGCAAGATCATCGGCAACCTGTTCGTGGATATCTTCGACGAAGAATCCAACAAGCTGGCCAATGCCAAGTGGCTGGCGCAGGGCACGATCTATCCGGACGTGATCGAGTCGGCCGGTAGCAAGACCGGCAAGGCGCACGTGATCAAGAGCCACCACAATGTGGGCGGCCTGCCGGAACACATGAAGCTTGGCCTGGTCGAACCGCTGCGCGAACTGTTCAAGGACGAAGTGCGTCGCCTCGGCGTGGAACTCGGCCTGCCGCGCAGCATGGTCTATCGCCATCCGTTCCCGGGCCCGGGCCTGGGCGTGCGCATCCTGGGCGAAGTGAAGCGCGAATACGCCGAACTGTTGGCCAAGGCCGATGCGATCTTCATCGACGAGCTGCGCAAGGCCGATCTGTACGACAAGACCAGCCAGGCATTTGCGGTGTTTTTGCCGGTGAAATCCGTCGGCGTGGTCGGCGATGCGCGTGCGTACGAATGGGTGATCGCACTGCGTGCGGTGGAGACCATCGACTTCATGACCGCGCATTGGGCGCACCTGCCTTACGACTTCCTCGGCACCGTGAGCAACCGCATCATCAACGAACTGCGCGGCGTCTCGCGCGTGGTCTACGACATCTCCGGCAAGCCGCCGGCGACGATCGAGTGGGAGTGAGTGAGGTCCTTCGGGACTTTTGGCTAGCAATGCATTGCGCGACGTATTGATTGCAACACCATGCGTCGCGGCAGCTCTGGTTGACGGGCGCTGACAGATTGGTGGAAAAGGCGGCGATAAAAACCGGCGGCCGGATCGTGGAACTGCATCCGGTCGTGCAAGCGCGTGTAGGTCATCAGCCGCCTTATCGGACAAGCGCAGCCGCCAGCGCACGTGCTGCCGCAGTCAGGTTCGGAAGTCCTCCGGCAGCACGGAAACAATCACGCGTCCCACCCTGCCAGCCGTCTCCGCGTGGCGGTGCGCGGCGGCGATGTCGGCGAATGCGAATCTGGCATCGACCGGCACGGTGAAGCGTCCTTGCGCGCTCGCGAGGAGTAGATCTTCGATCAATGCGCGTGTGGCCGGCTCACCCATGACCGGGCCCAAGAAGCAGCCGGTGAGCGTCAGCCGATGCAGGAGAAGAACGCCGGCATCGATCGGCGTATTGAAGCCACCAATCACCCCGACCATCACGGCGCGGCCTCCGTCTGCCAGTGCCAGCAGCCCGTCCGTCAGCGCATCGCCTCCGACCGTGTCGATCAGCAAATCGGCGCCACGCCCATCGGTCATTTCATGCAGCTGCTGGCTGGTTGGTCGATCGCCGATGACGATGGCATCGGATAGCCCCATCGGCCTGAGCTTTTCCAGACGTTCGCGGCTGCGTGAGGTGCCGATCACGCGCGCGCCCTTGGCTGCTGCAATCTGCACTGCGGCGTTGCCGACGCCGCCTGTTGCACCGGTGATCAGGACGGTGTCGCCGGAACTCACGTTGCCTAGTTGAAGCGCCAGCGCCGCCGTGCCTGGCCCACAGGGAATCGCCGCGGCAACTCCCATGTCGAGGCCGTCGGGAATCGCAAAGGTGGTTGCGGCTGGCGCAACGCGCAGTTCGGCGTGCGAGCCGTCCAAGGCAAAGCTGGTCACCCGCTGCCCGACACGTAACCTGCTGACGGCGCGGCCCAGGGCAACAATCACTCCCGCGGCAGCGTAGCCGGGAATGCCGGGATACCGCGTTCGGCCCGTCCGCCGATCCGCAAGATCGCCGCCTTCGATGCTGATCGCCGCCACGCGGATCAGCACGTCCGCATCGCCCGGACGCGGGTCCGGGAGTTCGGCAATGCGAAAGGATTCGGGTGCGCCGCCCGCATCGAACACCGCGGCTCTCATGCCTCAACTCCCGCAGGCGGGCGACCGCAAATCGCGATGACCGCAGCATGCACGATGCCGGTCAATTCCTCGCGCCCACTGCCGGTACGCGCCCGCACCGCCAAGGTCTGCAGCATGGCCGACGCGACGGCGGCGGCAGATGCGGGATCGACGCCGCTGTTCAACTCCTCTTGCGAGCGTTCGAAGCGCTCACGGAAGGCGAGGTCGACACCTTCGACATAGCTTGCCGCCACGGTGCGCGTCTCGGGGTCGCGAAGCGACTCGGTGACCGCCGTGCAGACGACGAAGCAACCGCGCGCTCCCATCTCGCCGGCCAGCGTGCTCTCTGCCGCAGCGAGAAAAAAGCTGCGCAGCACCTCGTGCAGCGGGCCATCGCTGCCCATGTGCTGGCGAACCCCGTCTACGGACCACGCTTTGTTTTCCTCAAGTGCGCGCAGGTAGAGGGCGTGCTTGTCGCCAAACGTCGCGTAGAGGCTAGGGCGGTTGAGCCCCGTTGCGGCAGCGAGCTCGTCCAGCGACGTGGCGGCGTAGCCATGGTTCCAGAACACATCGCGCGCACGTTCCAGCACGGTGGCCTCGTCGAATTTCCGTGGGCGCCCGCGGGGCCGCACGGGACCTTCGGTTTTTTTATGTACCATTTCGCAAAAAATCCTTGTCGGCACGATTTATGTTCGATATAGTACAAAAATACGGCCGCGCTGTCATCGCCATCCGGCCCGTCGTATCCAGCTGCCGGTTCCCCGGCAATCCGCACCCACCGAGCCAGTGCTCAAGGAATTGAAATGCAGCAATACCCTGTTTATGAGAACCCGTACGACGCCCTCCATATCGATGCCGAGACAGTCCTGAACCTGCATGCGGTCACGCTCGGCGAGAACAGTCTGTCGGCTTACGTTGCCAGTCTTTCCCCCTATGCCGCCAAGTTGCAGGCGTATTTTCGGATGTTCGGTATCAAGCATGAGCTCGTTTCGGTGCCGGTCCCGGACGTTGGCCCACGCGGCAAGGTTCCCTTCATCAGCGTCGGCGACACCCAGATCGCCGACAGCAGCCTCGTCATCGACTATCTCAAGGGCACGCTCGGCGACCCCGATGCACACCTGAGCGCAGAGCAGAAAGCGCTTGGCCAAGTAGTGCAGGGCACGCTCGAAGACCATCTCTACTGGATCATCATCTATTACGAGTTCTTCGACCAAGGCGGCTGGGACTTCCTGATGAAGACCATGGTTGGCGATCCGACGGCACTGCCGGAAGAGATCCAGGAAGCGCTCAAGACGCGTCGCGAAGACTTCCGCAAGCGCTGCTTCGATCAAGGCATTGCGCGCTTTACCGAAGCGGAGATCATCGACAAGGCAAAGAAGGACCTGAGCGCGATCGACGTGCTGATCGGCGACAAGCGCTTCCTGCTCGGCAGCGATCGCCCCAGTTCCTATGACGCGGTGGTCTTTGGTTTCACCCAAGCGTTCTTCCAGGCGCACGGTCTGCACCCGGAGATCACCGATTACGCCCGCACGCTTCCGAACCTGGGGCGCTTCATCGCCACCGTCACGGCGCAGTGGTACCCGGAGCTGAAGCTGGCCTTCCAGCCCAGCTAACCGCATCGCTTGCCTGGTGGGCGCAGCATGCTCTGCGTCCACCAGGAAGACGATGGCGCGCAGTCGCATCGATGGGCGGCATCCCCGCCCATTACGCTACCGATGACACACTCCCGTCTTGAATCAGGAGCTGCGCCATGAGCAATCGCTTTTGAGGCGCGTTGATGTGGTGTGGCAAGCGGGCATGCGCCGTGTTGGATGACGCGCATGTTGTTGGCACCTGCAGTGGCTAGTCCGATCACCCAGTGCCGTCTGCAGAGGAGTAGGGCAGGCCGATGTCGCCACGGCTCCCGTCACCTGTATCGTCGACTGTGCGCGGATGATCGCGAAGACGTTGCTGCAGTGCTGCAGTGCTGCTTGGAGTCTGACGGCGTTTTCTTCGGCAGCGGGTGCGCCACCCATGATGGTCGAGCATGGTTTTGGCGACGCATATCAACAAGCGCCTGGCTCGATCGTCAAGTTCCATCACTCTTTACCCATCGCAGGCATTGGAATGAATCTTTGGTTTCGCCTGATGATCTTGTTCGTGACAAGTCTGTTCCGGCCGCGGATGCAGGTGCGCTCGGACGTGTCGCGTCTCAGATTGCGCGTGCTCCCGAACGACATCGATGCCAACCTGCATATGACCAATGGACGCTACTGGACGATCTTCGATCTCGGGCGCTTGGACATGGTGTTGCGTACCGGCTTGGCCAAGGTAGCGGTGCGAGCGAAGTGGGCGCCGATTGTCGGTTCGGGAGCCATCCAGTTTCGAAGGGAACTCAAGCCCTTCCACGCATTCGATCTTGAAACACGGCTCATCGGCTGGAGCGGAACCCGCCTGATCGTCGAGCAGCGGATATTTACTGGATCGGACAAAGCCCTGGCTGCCAGAGGGCTGCTGCTGATCGGCTTCTATGACCGCGGTAACCGAGCATTCGTGAAGGCAGAAACCGTGCTGCAGTCGATCGGCGTGGTGGAGACAACGTCACCGCCGCTGGGCGATGCGGCCAATGCATTGCTAGCCGCCGACGCTGCGCTCAAATCGGAGATCGACGACTGGACAGAGCGACGCTGACCGAGCTTGATGGGGATAGCACAGGCGCGGTGCGGGCGAGACAACGCAATCGCGAGGCATCGCATGACAATGGGCTTAGACCAGCTGGAATTCCGCCGCCATTGTGCGTAGCGCAGCCGATGGTTAGGCCACGGCGCACAGCCCAGTTGCATCGAGAGTCAATAAACGCAGGCTGCGCCTGCAGCGTTGCTGTTCGCCAGCGTCGCGAGCAAACAAAAAAAACGAGCGCCAAGCGCTCGTCGGTGTCGATCGGAATCATTTGGAGCAATGCATCGAAGGCCGCTTAAATGAGATGCAGCATGCGTAGCTTGCGGCGTCGCATGCAGCAACAGCGAGCTGAAACGATCAGCTCGCCATCGATCCCGCTCAACGTACGCGGGCTAACGCCGTACGTGCGTCGGCCATGAACTTCTGCGCTTCCTGCGGTGTGGCTAGGTTGGCGCCGAGCTGGCTGAGCACCTGCTCGATATCGCTGGACGCGTCCCAGGCTTCGTCGCAGAGCATGCCGGCGATGGGGCCGAGATAGTTCAGCGCGACTTTTTCCAAGGCATCGCGTACGCGATCATCCGGCGCGCCGGCACTGGCGTTGCCTGACGGCGCGGGTGCTGGTGCGGCGGCTGCGACCGGTGAAGCCGCCACCGGCGCGGGTGCCACGGGTGCGCGCGCCGGGGCAGGGGCACCGCCCAGATCCTGTTCGAAGCCGCCCATCAACCACTGGCGCGAGTCTTCGCTCAGCAACGACGGCTTGCCCATGCCGGCACCGGGGTCCACCTGGAAGCGGGCCTTCGCGGCACCGACCATGGTGAGGCGTTGCACCGCCTCATCATTGCGCAGCATGCGAAAGACCACTTCTTCGATCTGTCCGGCGTTGAGGCGGACGATGCAGGAATGGTTTTCTTCGGTGACGACAAACAGAAAGCCGGACGCCTTCTTCAATGCCAACGCCCTGAGCTCGCGCAGGACATCGATCAGCGGACGGAATTCATTGGACATGGCGTCTTCCTTGCATCATCTGGTACGAAATCGGGTGAAGCGGCTCAGCGTTTGCTGAGGCGCTCCATGGCCAACCGGACACTGTTGGACAGGCGGGAGATGGCGCGCGCCAGGGTACCAATTTCATCCTTGAGGTTGACCTCTTCGATGGTGTGGTTCCACTTGCCCAGGCTCAGTTCTTCGGCCACGGTGGTCAGATGCTGGATGGGGCGCAACACGCGGCTCCAGATCAGCGCCCACTGCAGGCCAAGCAACAGTGCGCAAACCAACAGGCCGATACCGGCGATCCACAGCGACTGACGCACGATCACGCCATTGACGTCGCTCTTGGGATACGCCGAGACCAGGGTGAAGCCCCAATCCGGCACTTCCTGCTTGGTCACGACCCAGTCGTCCGGGCTTTCCTTGACGATGCGCTCGATGGTGGCGGTGTCGGTGGTGGCACCGGTGGTGGACTGAAAGCGCAGTTTGTTCTTGCTGTCGAACACGGCGATGAAGCCGGAATCGAGCACGCGACGGCTGCTGACCACGTTTTCCAGGGCCTGGGTGTCGGCCTTGTAGCCGACGTACCAGGCGCCGATGACGCGCTTGTCGTTGCCGGCAAAGATCGGCTCGTAGCCGGTGACGTACGGGTTGCCGAGGATGTCGACCACGCCGTAGAAGCTTTCGCCGTTGCGCAGCTTGGCCGCGGCCTGGCCATTGGGATCGAGCACGGTGCCGATGGCGCGGCTGCCGTCTTCCTTCTTGACGTTGGTGGAGATACGCACGAACTCATCGCCGGTGCGCGAGAACAGCGTCGCGGTGCCTTCGTGGATCGCGGTGACCTCGTCCAGCATGGTGAAGGAGTTCGCCTGCGGACGCTGGCCCAGCAGCAGGTCGCTGGCGCTGCGGTCGGCAACGCGGATGTCGCTGCCCATGCTCGGGGCGCCCTGCGCATTGGCTTCCTTGCGCAGCTGGCGCATCGAGGAATTGACGCGGTCGAGCATCATCGAGCGGGTGATGGCGAACAAGGTCTGCAAGGACACCGACTGGCGCTCGATCGCGTCGCCGGCTTCGAACTTGACCCGGTTCGCTTCGGTAATGGCCAGAATGACCGTGAGTGCCACCACCACAACCAGCACCAAGGCCAGCACCGGCAACAGCAGGCGCACCCGCAAAGAGTGACGAAGCATCGCAATTCCCCTGAACGCGTTTAAATGATTGAATCGAGTGCCGCCGCAGCGCAGTGCAGCGGTCGGACCTAGCCGTTATCGGCTGCCAGACAAGATGCTGAAGCGGCCCCCATGCCGCTTGGCGGTGCATAAGATAGCTCAAGCCGATCGATTTGAGAGTGCGCGTCGATCGCGTCGTGCGCCTTGCGTTCAAGAATGGTGCACTGGGTTGCAATGCGGCTGCTGGTGGGTGCGCTGGGCGGTTTGAGGTGGCTGTCCTTGGGGCAATCGACCATGGATGCGTCTTTGCAGGGCCCGGTTGCCGCTGTTACCGAGCCGTGGCAGCCGGAGGACGCGCAGTTTGGGGAGCGACCACCCGGATGCGCCATCCGCCTGGCCATGGCATGGCCAGCGGTCAGCTGTCAGCCACTCAGGTTTCCAGCGACAGGATCCCGCGGCGCAAGGCAACGGTGACCGCATGGGTGCGATCGCGCACGCCGAGCTTGGCCAGGATGTTCTTCATGTGTGCCTTGACCGTCTCTTCGGAAATACTCAGGGCGTTGCCGATCTGTTTGTTGGAACACCCGGTCGCGACCAGACTCAGCACTTCGGTCTCGCGGGCGGACAGCGCGTCGTCGAGCACGTGGGCGGCGATGTTTTCGGCCACCGACGCCGGAACATGCCGGCGCTGACCACGCCGCACGTCGCGGATGGTGTCGACCAGCTCGCGGCGCAGTGCGCTCTTGAGCAGGTAGCCGCAGGCGCCGGCCTGCAATGCGCGCACCGCACGCACATCGCCGGTATAGGTGGTCAGCACGATGACCTTGGCGGTGGGGTCGACGCGGCGGATGCGCTGGATGGCTTCGACGCCATCCACGCGCGGCATCTGCAGATCCATCAGCACCACGTCCGGGCGCAGGCTGGCGTAGCAGGCCACTGCCTGTTCGCCGTCTTCGGCTTCGCCGACCACGCGCATGTCGTGTTCGGCGGTCAGCATGGCGCTGAGACCGTCGCGCAGCAGCGGATGATCGTCTACCACCAGTACGTCGGTCGGTTTGACCATCTCAGCCATTGGAGCTCTCCGTGGATTGTGCAGGTCGAAATGGCCACCACCAGCGCGGTGGCGTTGCATAGGCGGTACGGGCGGGAAGCATGATCTGGATTTCGGTGCCGCTGCCCGGACGCGACCACAACTGCATCTTGGCGCCGATGCGTTGCGCGCGTTCCTGCATGCCGGTCAGCCCCCAGTGCCCGGTGCGCGCATGACCATGCAGCACGTCCGGGTCCAGGCCGCAGCCATCGTCGCGGATGCGCAGCACGAAGTCACGTGAACCGTAACGCAGTTCCAGCGTGATCTGCGCGGCGTCGGCGTGGCGATCGGCATTGGCCAATGCTTCGCGGCCAAGCTGGAACAGTTCGTCGGCCACCATCGGGCGCAGCGCCACCGGGCGACCCTCCACCGAGATCTGCAGCTTGGCCGCAGGCGGGGGCATGGTGGCATCGCGCGAGCGCTGCAATGCGGCGGCCAGATCCTGGCGCAGCGAGTAACTGTCGCGCAGGCCGTTGACGCGGTCGCGGCCTTCGACCAGTGCGTTTTCGGCCAGATCGACCGCCTGCTCCAGTTCCAGCCGGCGCGGGTCGTTGCCGGGCAACGAGCGACTGGCGGCATGCAGCCGCAGGATCAGCCCCTGGGTGCCCTGTAACAAGGTGTCGTGCAACTCGCGGGCGATGCGTTCGCGTTCGCGGTAACGCTCTTCCAGCCGCGCGCGCAGGCGTCCGGCAACGTGCCGGGTGCGCATGCGCCAGCTGATCGCGAGCGTCAGCAGCAAAGCCAGCGCGACGCACACCTTGAACTGCCAGGTCTGCACAAAGGCCGCTTCGATCACGAAGTCCAGCGTGTCTCCGCGCTCGTTCCACACCCCATCGTTGTTGGCGGCGGCAATGCGGAAGCGGTAACGGCCGGGCGTGAGGTTGGTATAGAACGCCTCGTTACGATTGCCGGCGTCCTGCCATTGCGCGTCCACGCCTTCCAGCCGGTAGCGAAAGCGCACGCGCTCGGGGCGGGTGAGGCTGACCGCGTCGTAGCCGATGCGCAGGCGGTGGGTCCATTGGGGCAGCCGCAGTCCAGCCGTGCGCGGATAGGGGCGGTCGTTGGCAACCACTTCGGTGATGAAGACCTCCGGCGCGGTGGGGTTGCGGTAGGTCTGTTCGGGATCCAGCCAGGCCAGGCCCTGATTGGTGGTGAACCACAGCAGGCCGTCGTCGGCAGCGATGGCCGTGGGGACCGGCGTGGCCTGCTGGGCGACACCGGGTAGCCCGTCCATGATGTCGTACAGGCGCAGGACCGGGCTGGCCACGCCCGATTGCACGCTGCTCAGCAACGCGCGTTGACTGATCTGCACCACGCCGCGGTTGCCGTTCAACCACAAGGTGCCGTGGCGGTCCTGCACGATGCCGGTGATGCCTTGCAGGAGCGGATTGGTCTGATCGGGCACCTGCCGGAAACGGCCATCGGCGCCCAGCGCTGCCAGCCCGGTTTCGCCGGCGACCAGGGTGAGCGACGGGCGTTGCCAGATGGCGGTGATCGGCCCCACCGACAGGCCATCTTCGGCGCTGTAGTGCGTCAACTGCCTGCTCCGCAGCAAGCGCACATCGCCCTTGATGGTGCCCACCCACATGCCGCCATCCTGCGTGTTGGCGAGCACCGTGCATGGGGTGTCCTGCAGATTGGCCAGCGGCTGCCAGGCGCTGCCATCGAATGCGTAGGGGCCGCTCGCATCGGGGCAGACCCAGGGATGGTTGCGGCTGTCGACGACGAAGGCGCGGATGGCGCCGGTGGACAGGCCGAGCGGCAGCGTCACGGGCTGCGCGCGGCCGGCCTGCAGACGCAGCAGGGCGTGCTCGCCAAGCACCCAGCCGTTGGTGGTCGCTGGCACATCCAGGATGTGGGTGGACGCACCATGCTGCAGGCCTGCGACGCGATCGCGGCTCAGCGCCAGCAGCCGGCCATCGCGCAGGCTGGCCAGGAGCGGGCGTGCAGACGTGCCGGGTGCGGGGTTAAAGGTCGCCACGGCCATTGCCTGGCCCGGCAGCAACGGCGCCAGCGGCAGCAACGCGCGATGCCGGAAGCGGTTGAGGCCCAGATTGGTGCCGGCCCACAAATTGCCTTCGCGATCTTCGAGCAACGGGCCGGCGGTGGCCGAGGTCAGCCCCTGCACCGGTCCGAAGCGTTCCAGCACCGGCGTGGACGATGTGGGCAAGGCAATCCGGAACAGACCATGCGCCGCATAGTCGCTGCCCCACAGCGCGCCATCGCGCATGAAGCGGATGCGCCGCGCGAATAACCCGGGAAACTGCGGCCGGGCACGCGCCGCTGCGGGCAGCACGCTGCCTTGCGCATCGGTCAACGCAAACACGCCGCGGTACGGGTCTGCGACCCAGATCGCACCGTCCGGGCTCTCGGCCATGGTGACGTAGACACCCACCTGCTGACCGCTGGGTTCAAACCGCTTGGCACCAGACCGCAACGACAGAATCTGCGTACCGTCGCTGACCCATAGCGTGCCGCGCACATCGCGCAGCAACCAATGCGCGCGTTCGGCGGTGTACCCCCATTCGGCACCGGCACGCTGCCAACGCTGGCCATCGAACCAGCACAAACCGCCATCGATGGCCGCCCACCAGCGTCCACTGCCATCGTGCTCAATGCGGAACACCATGCCGTCGGGCACGTCCTTGCCCGGGCGGAAGTGCGTGAGGTGACCGTCCGCGAGGCGATCGATGCCGGCGTTGAAGTAGCCGATCCAGGCGGTGTCGTCCGGCGCCAGCGCCAGCGCGGTCATGTTGTGCGACGCGTAGGCCTCGCCATCCGGCGGCGCCTGCCGCGCGAAGTGGTCGCCATCGAACTGAAACAGACCGAAGCCGGTCGCCAACCACAACGGCCCGGCGTCGGCTTGCTGGATATCCCAGATGTCGGCCGGTGCGCCGCGTTCGGTGCTCCAGGCGGTGTGGTGGAATTGCAGCAGCCCCGCACGCGTGGCGGCGATGCCTTCGGCGCGCACGGGCGGGCATACCCACCAGCAACTGCACATCACGACGATCACCGCCGCGCACAGGCGAAACAGCAGGGGGGATCGGATGACGGGCTCATGCGGCATCGCAGCATTGTCGGGCGAGATCGGGGGAAGCACCACCACCTCTTTCGGGGGAGGGACGTGGGACAGAAAATCGGGTAAGGCTGGAGTACGCAAGGACTGGCGCATCGCGTCGGGCGCGTGCCGTCGCGACGCGGTGTGCGCTGCGTGGCGTCCCCAATGTTGGTGGCAGCATTCGATCGGCGCAGGAACGTTGCTTGTGCACGGCGTGGTGTTGCGCGGTGGGGTTCGCTTGGCCCGCTGTGCTGGTGACGCTGACCTGGACACTGCAACGCACACAGCAGAAGGGATGCGCGCTATCGCCGGTGTGCCGGCATGCACGCGTGGTGCATGTTGCATCGATGCAGGCGTGAGATCCGGTGCCAGGTTGTCGCAGCGGCATGTGACTCACCCTAAAGAGTGAGCGATCCGCCTCACCATCAGGGGTGGGGCGATACGGATGTTCGCCGCACCATGGCGACATTCCCCGCCGGAGACGCCACATGGCAAGTCTGATTGCCGCTGGTCGCCCCGATCTGCAGGCAGGCAACGTGCGCGCACTGCATGCCCCACGCGTACGTGCTGTTGCAAGAGCGCTGCAGTACATCGACACACATCTGTACGAGCCCATCGGCGTGACCCAACTGGCCGGCGCCGCCTGCATGAGCCGTTTCCATTTCGCACGCGTGTTTCGCGACGCGATTGGCGCCAGTCCGATGGAGTATCTGCGGCGTCGTCGGCTCGAACGCGCACAGGCGATGCTCCGCGAAGGCCGCCACACCATCAGCCAGATCGCCACCGATCTGTGCTTCTTCGATCAAAGCCATTTCGTGCGCAGCTTCCGCAACGCCACAGGGTGCACGCCGGCACGCTTTGCCGCGCAAGTGGCGAACGTTAACTGCACCGCGACACCCGTACCGCGTGCACATCGGCACAACGCTCAATCCTTCTCAACACCCATGGAGCATCACGCATGACCACTGCCACTGCCGTCCCCGGTAAATCCCTGTTGTCGCCCGCCGACCACGCGCTGATCCTGATCGACCATCAATCGCAGATGGCGTTCGCCACGCACACCATCGACATCTCGGCGCTGCGCAACAACGTGTCGTTGATTGCCAAGGGCGCCAAAGGCTTCAAGGTGCCGGTGATTCTGACCACCGTTGCAGAAAAGTCGTTCTCCGGTCCGCTGTTTCCCGAGTTGCCGGAGATCTTTGCCGGCGAGCCGGTGTTCGACCGCACCAGCATGAATGCCTGGGAAGACCAGGGCGTGATCGATCGCATCAACGCCATCGGCAAGCAGCGTCTGGTGATTGCCGGGCTGTGGACCAGCGTGTGCATCGTCGGCCCGACGCTGTCGGCGATCGAGCAGGGGTTTGAGGTGTACGTCATCACCGACGCCTGCGGCGATGTCAGCGACGAAGCGCACGAGCGTGCAGTGACGCGCATGGTGCAGGCCGGCGCTGCGCCCATCACCAGCGTGCAGTACCTGCTGGAATTGCAGCGCGATTGGGCGCGTAGCGACACCTACGACCTCACCACCGGCATCGCACGTGCGCATGCAGGCGGCTACGGCATCGGCATTCAATACGCCAAGACCATGTTCGGCGCACAGGAAGGCGGGCATTGAACGCATCGGCACCACGCGGCAACGCCGGCCTTGCGTCGGCGTTGCTGATGCTGCGCATTGCCGGCGGCGGCTTCCTGCTGCCGCATGGCCTGGGCAAGTTGCTGGGATGGTTCGGTGGTCCGGGGCTGCCCGGTTTTGCCGCTGAATTGCAGCAATTCGGCTTTCCGTCTGCAGCGCCGTTGCCGTTGCTGCTGGCCTTGGTGCAGACGCTCTCCGGGCTGGCGGTGTTGCTGGGTCTGTGGACGCGTGCCAGTGCTGCGTTGGCAGCGGTGTTCATCGCTACAACCGTCGTGGTGGCCGTGCCCAAGGGCTGGTTCTGGATGCACGGTGGCATGGAGTACCCGCTGATGTGGTTGCTGGTATTGCTGGCCCTGGTCGCTGCCGGCGGTGGCGCGTGGTCGCTGGATGGGCTGCGCAAGCGTGGTGCCGCATGAGTGGCGCACCCAATGATCACGATGCCGGGCGGCGCCTGTGGATGCAGGGCGCTGCGGCCGGTCTTGCGTTGGGCGCCTTGCCCGGCACTTCGTCTGCTTCAAGGAAATCTCCGATGGTCGATCTTGTCGTTCGCAATGCGCGCATCACCACGCTGGATCCTCGTCAGCCCAGCGCCACTGCCATTGCAATGGCCGATGGGCGCATCGTGGCGGTGGGCGACGACGCGCAGATCATGGCGCTTGCAAACGGTGCCCGCAGCATCGACGCACAAGGCCGACGCCTGCTGCCCGGACTCAATGACAGCCACACCCATCTGATCCGCGGCGGACTCAACTACAACCTGGAACTGCGCTGGGATGGCGTCCGTTCGCTTGCCGATGCCATGGCGATGTTGAAGGCGCAGGTCGACCGCACGCCAGCGCCGCAATGGGTGCGCGTGGTCGGTGGCTTCACCGCGCATCAGTTCGTCGAAAAGCGCCTGCCCACCCTGGACGAAATCAACGCCATCGCACCGGATACGCCGGTGTTTTTGCTGCATCTCTACGACCGCGCCTTGCTCAACCGCGCGGCCTTGCGCGCCTGCGGCTACGACAAGGCTACTCCCGATCCGCCAGGCGGGCGCATCGAGCGCGACAAGTTGGGCAATCCCACCGGCTTGCTGCTGGCAAAACCCAATGCCCTGATTCTCTACGCCAGCCTGGCCAAGGGCCCGCGCCTGCCGCTGGAGTACCAGGCCAATTCCACGCGTCATTTCATGCGCGAACTCAACCGGCTGGGCATCACTTCGGTGATCGATGCCGGCGGTGGTTTCCAGAATTATCCGGAGGACTACCAGGTCATCGAGCAGCTACATGCGGCCGACCAATTGAGCGTGCGCATTGCCTATAACTTGTTCACCCAGAACAAGGGTAAGGAAGTCGACGACTTCCGCGGCTGGACCGAGATGCTGCCGGTGCGCAAGGGCGACGATCTGCTGCGGCACAACGGCGCCGGCGAAATGCTGGTGTTTTCCGCGGCGGATTTCGAGCAGTTCAGCGAGCCGCGCCCGGAGCTGCCGCCGGAGTTGGAGCCCGAACTGGAGCAGGTGGTGCGGTTGCTGGTCGAAAAACGCTGGCCGTTCCGTATCCATGCCACTTATGACGAAAGCATCGAACGCATTCTCGATGTCTACGAAAAGGTCAACGCCGACATTCCGTTCGATGGCCTGCATTGGTTTATCGACCACGCCGAAACCATCACGCCACGCAATATCGATCGCATTCGTGCATTGAACGGCGGCATCGCCGTGCAACATCGCATGGCGTATCAGGGCGAAGCGTTTGTCGAGCGCTATGGCGTGCAGGCTGCGCGGCACACACCGCCGGTGCGTCGCATGCTGGCCGCCGGCGTTCCGGTGGGCGCTGGCACCGATGCGACGCGTGTGGCCAGTTACAACCCGTGGGTGGCGTTGTCGTGGTTGGTCACCGGACGCACGGTGGGCGGCCTGGCCCTGTACAGCGAAGAGAATCTGCTCGACCGTGAGCAGGCATTACGGCTGTGGACGCAGGGCAGCGCATGGTTCTCTGGCGACGAGAGCAACAAGGGCACGCTGGCGGCGGGGCAGCTGGCCGATTTCATCGTGCTGTCGGACGACTACTTCCGTGTGGATGATGCCGCCATTGCCGACATCACCAGCGTGCTGACTGTGTTGGGTGGGCGCGTGGTGCATGGCGATGGCGACTTTGCCGCGCTGGCGCCGACCTTGCCGCCGGCCATGCCGGACTGGTCGCCGGTCAATCGGTTCGGTGGCTATCACGTGGGCGGTGCGGTCAGCGGCCTTGCCAGTGCCGCGCATGTGCACACGCACGGCCACGGGTGTCGCGCGCACGGGCCGCATGGCCATGCAGCGCAGCATGCTGCGCCCAGCGATGATCTGCGCGGCTTCTGGGGCGCATTGGGTTGCGCGTGTTTCGCGTTCTGAAATCGGCACTGTCTCGATGCTCCTGCCGGCGCATCTCATACCGTCACCTTGTTTGTTTCACCCCGTCAACTGGAGCTTTGCCGCGATGACTTCTTCTGCCGCACCCGCCGATGGCGGTGCCTGGGCGCCGCTGCGCGAGCCGATCTTTCGTGCGTTATGGCTGGCCATTTTAGGCAGCAACATCGGCACCTGGATCAACGATGTCGCCGCGTCCTGGGTGATGGCCGAACAGACCGGCTCGCCATTGATGGTGGCGGCCGTGCAATCGGCCACCACCTTGCCGGTGGTGTTGTTCGCGCTGGTGGCGGGCACGTTGGCCGACATCGTCGACCGCCGTCGCTACCTGATGTTCACCCAGGGCTGGATGTTGCTGGTGGCCGGCGTCTTGGCCTTGCTGTCGCATCTGCAGTTGCTCACCCCGTGGGTGTTGGTGGCATTGACCTTTGCGATGGGCATGGGCGCAGCGATGGCAATGCCTGCGCAGGCAGCGATCGTGTCGGAGCTGGTGCCGCGGCCGATGCTGGCCTCTGCGGTGGCGCTCAATTCGATCGGCATGAACATCGCCCGCTCGATCGGCCCGGCGGTGGGTGGCCTGATCGTGGCGCAATTCGGGCCGCCGTGGGCATTTCTGCTCAATGGCGTGACCTTCGGATTGATGCTGCTGGTGTTGTGGCGTTGGCGCCGCGACGCGCATGCCTCTGCATTGCCACCGGAGAGCTTCGGCGCGGGCCTGCGTGCCGGCCTGCGCTATGCCGCGCGCGCCGGGCGCCTGCAGGCGGTACTGATCAAGGCCGCCGGGTTCTTCCTGTTCGCCAGCGCGTTGACCGCATTGCTGCCGTTGGTGGTCCGTCGCGACATGCAGCTGGGTGCCGGCAGTTATGGCGTGTTGTTGGGCTGCATCGGCATCGGTGCGATCAGTGGTGCCTTGCTGCTGCCACGCCTGCGTGCACGCTACGACCGTGACCTGCTGGTGTTTGTGGCCACCCTGGTGTGTGCGGCGTCGTTACTGGGGCTGGCGTTGTCGCGTCAGATCGGTGTGCTGTGCGTGGTGATGGTGGTCAACGGCCTGGCCTGGATCACGGTGCTGTCGTCCTTGCAGATCGCCGCGCAAACGGCTGTGCCTGCCTGGGTGCGCGCACGTGCATTGTCGCTGTACATCGTGGTGTTTTCTGCGGGCATGGCGTCGGGTTCGCTGGTCTGGGGCGCGTTGGCGCAGCGCACTTCGATCGCGACCGCCCTGCAGATCGCTGCCGTTGGTGCGGTGATCGCGGCGTTGCTGGTCAAGCGTGCGCGCATTGCCGGCACCGAGCAGCTGGACCTTGCTCCCGGCGGGCATTGGCCTGCACCGGCGCAATCGGATGCGGTCGAGCACGATCGCGGCCCGGTGCTGGTGACGGTCGAATACCGCATCGCTGCCGAAGCACGTGTCACCTTCTTGCAGTTGATGACGCAACTGGGCAACGCACGGCGTCGTGATGGCGCGGTGGTCTGGGGCATTGCTGAAGACGCCGCCACGCCCGGCGTGCAACTGGAATACTTCATCGTCGCCTCGTGGCTGGAACATCTGCGCCAGCACGAGCGCGTCACCGGCGACGACCGCCAGTTGCAGGAGCAGATCCGCGCACTGCATCAAGGCGAACGCGCACCCTTGGTCCGTCACTTCGTCGGCGGCGGCGGTGTCGCGTTACCGCCGCATGCGCATTCGGATATCTGAGCACTTCAACGCGACACGCATGATCGGTCTGGCACTGACATGGCCAGTGATTTGGGCTGCGAGCGGCGGGAATTCCGTCGCCCGCAGCCATCGCGTTTGTTGGCACCTTGCTGGTACTGGCAATAAACTGAGACTACGCATTGCTGGAGCATTTTCTGGCCAAGTGGATTACATGCAATCTCATTCCTTGCAACGGCCCGATTTGCAGCAAGGTCGGATAAGGCAGGGCGATGCAAAAGTCTTGCACTGGTCGACGTATCGCTTGCGCTGCTGATCAGCATTGGATGCAGATTGCTTGACCTACGGTTGCCGGCACTGCAACGCCGACTGGCGCGTTGCTGGTGGTTGCGGTGATTGGCGGTTTCATTCTGTCCAGCTGGGTGTTGCGCCAAATCGTGACTTGCGCGTCTACGCATAAGCGTGGTCGGTTGGCCTTTGTTGTGCTCACGGTGGGAAGGTGACGCGTTGCCACCTCGCTTGCTAGCTCGACATCTTTTCGAGCGCAGCACAGGTCCTCGGCTCGCCTGCGATCCATCCACAATGCGCGGTGTTGCCATGCACTCCCTAGAGAATGGCAACAGGCCTATCGACACAAACGCTGCTACCCTCATCACCACGCACCCATGCGTACCAAAACAAAAGGCCGACTCTCACGAGCCGGCCTTTGTCTTAAGCATTGAAACAAGAATCAGCTCTTGGCGAAGGCCAGCAGATCCTTGTTGAACTGATCGGCGTGGGTGATGGTCAACCCGTGCGGCGCGCCGGCGTAGATCTTCAGTTCGGCATTTTTGATGATCTTGGCCGACAATTTGCCCGACGCATCGATCGGCACGATCTGGTCGTCGTCGCCATGCACCACCAGCGCCGGCACATCGATCTTCTTCAGGTCGGCGGTGTAATCGACCTCGGAGAATTCCTTGATGCAGTCGTACTGGCCCTTGTGGCCGCCCAGCATGCCCTGTAGCCAGAACGAATCGCGCATGCCTTGGGTGACCTTGTTGCCATCACGGTTGGCACCGAAGAACGGCGTGGTCAGGTCCTGATAGAACTGCGAGCGGTCCTTGGCAACGCCGTCGCGGATGCCGTCGAACACGCTCATCGGCAGGCCACCGGGATTTGTCGGGCTCTTGACCATCTGCGGCGGCACCGCACCGACCAACACCACCTTGGCCACGCGCTTGCTGCCATGGCGGCCAACGTAATGCGCCACTTCGCCACCGCCGGTGGAATGGCCAACCAGGATCGCGTCTTTCAGATCCAGCGCGTCGATCACGGCGGCCAGATCGTCGGCGTAGGTGTCCATGTCGTTACCGTCCCAGGTCTGCGACGAGCGGCCATGGCTGCGGCGGTCGTGCGCGATCACGCGATACCCGTGCTGACCCATGAACAGCATCTGCGGATCCCACGCATCGGCGCTGAGCGGCCAGCCATGTGCGAAGACGACTGGCTGGCCCTTGCCCCAATCCTTGTAGAAAATGTTGGCGCCGTCGGGGCGTTTGACGAAATTGGACATCGGGTTGACTCCGTGAGTGGACGAGTGGGGCGGGGTGGCAGCGGGGGCGCGTGCGGGAGCTGCGGCGGTGGCGAACGCGGGCAACGACAACGCTGCCACGGCGACCGTGCCGGTGATGAGAAAGCTGCGGCGTCCGGCGTCGGCCGGATGCGCCTCGAACGGATCCATGGAACCTCCTGTGGGCGAGGGGCATGCAGCCCGGCGGTCGCACGATGCGGTGCGCATCATGCTGGCGCGTGGCCGCGCCGCGCAGCGCGAGGCAGGCCACGGGCGCGCCGGTGCATGCGAGCAGTAGACCGCCTGCGTCGCAGTGCAGATTGCATCTGCGTGCGCTCTACAAAAGTTATCGGCAACGCTGCGGATCAGATTGTTTGTTGTAGCCGATCCAACGTTGTGGATCTGCCCGCACTACAAGCGCAATTTTGGCGAATCGCGGCGCTGCGCGACGCGTCCGCGTGCATCGATATCGGGCTCTGCAACGCACGATGACGCCGCAGCGCATCGACGTCCGGCTCTGCAACGTGCGACAGGCCGGCATCCCATCGAGCGGGCGTGTTGCGCCCGAGGCTCAATGCAGCGCGGTGTCCCACAGCAGCTTGCCGTTCAATACAACGATCACCGCCGCAATCACCCAGGCCGTGCGCACCAGCCAGGCCGGTGCCACCAGCGCGCCCATCAATGTTCGGTCCGAGACAAAGCGCACCAACGGGATCACCGCAAACGGCAGTTGCATCGACAGCACTACCTGGCTCAGCACCAACAGCCGCGCGGTGCCGGCCTCGCCGTACAGCCAGGTCACCACGACGACGGGCACGATGGCGATGCCGCGGGTGAGCAAGCGGCGCAGCCACGGCGACAAGCGCAATTGCAGGAAGCCTTCCATCACAATCTGCCCGGCCAACGTCGCGGTGACCGTCGAGTTGACGCCCGAGGCAAGCAGGGCGACCGCAAACAGGGTCGAGGCCAACCCCACGCCGAGCATCGGCGCGAGCAAGGCATGCGCCTGTTCGATTTCCTGTACATCGGTGCGGCCCTGCGCATGAAACACCGCTGCGGCCAGGATCAGGATCGAGGCGTTGATAAACAACGCGAACATCAGCGCCACCGTGCTGTCGGTGACTGCCCAGCGCAGTGCCGAGCGGCGTCCCGCGTCATCGCGCGGGTAGGCGCGCGTCTGCACGATCGACGAATGCAAATACAGGTTATGCGGCATCACGGTGGCGCCGATGATGCCGATGGCCAGATACAGCGCCTGCGGGTCGGTGATCACTTGCGCACGCGGAATGAACCCGCCCAGCACTGCGGCGATCGGCGGTGCCGCCAAGGCGATCTGGATACCGAAGCACACGAAGATGATCAGCAGCAACGCCATCACAAATGCTTCCAGCGCCCGGAAGCCGCGATTCATCAGCAACAGCACCAGCACCACATCGATCGCGGTGATGATCGCGCCCACGGTGAGCGGAATGCCGAACAACAACTTCAATGCGATCGCGGTGCCGATCACTTCGGCAAGATCGCAGGCGATGATCGCCAGCTCGCACAGTCCCCACAGCGCCAGGTTCACGCCACGTGGGTAGCGTGCACGGCAGGCCTGTGCCAGATCCAGCCCGGTGGCGATACCCAGACGCGCCGACAGGCTCTGCAACACGATCGCCATGACGTTGGACAGCAGGATCACCGACAGCAGCAGGTAGCCGAACTGCGAGCCGCCGGCCAGATCGGTGGCCCAGTTGCCCGGGTCCATGTAGCCCACCGACACCATGTAGCCCGGGCCCAGAAAGGCCAGCAGCCGGAACCACCAATGGCCGTTCTTGGGCACGGCAACGCTGGCGTGATGATCGCCCAGCCCACCATTGGTGGAGGCGGGCGAACGTGCGGAGGGAACGGTGTCGACGGACATGCAGGGCGGCGGGTTGGAGGCGTCGGATGGATGATATAGCAAGTGCTATGCTATTGAGCATTGGCAAACTCAATCGTATTGATCGGCTGCGTGCTTCACACTACGCACCCCGGCACCGACGCCGGACGCGACGACGAGGATGCGGGTGGGCAAGAGCGAAAAGCTGGAGGCGGCCACGCCGTCCCTGATCGATGCGCAGGTGCATATGGAGAGCTTCCGCCAGGTGCGCGAAGCGCGCCGTGCCGAGCTGGTCGAGGACTATGTGGAGCTGATCTCCGATCTATTGGTCGACGGCGGCGAAGCGCGGCAGGTCGATATCGCTGCGCGCCTGGGCGTGGCTCAGCCCACCGTGGCCAAGATGCTCAAGCGCCTGGTCCGCGACGGCTGGGTCGTACAGCGCCCTTACCGCGGTGTGTTCCTGACCCCGGCCGGGGAGGCGTTGGCGGCTTCCAGCCGGCAGCGGCATCAGATCGTCGAGCGCTTCCTGCTCGCACTCGGCATCGACGAAGCCACCGCACGCCGCGATGCGGAAGGCATCGAACACCATGTCAGCGAGGCGACCGTTGCCGCATTCGCCGCATTTCTCGACCGCCAGGGCGGCAAGGCGAAGTGAGTGTGCCGGCCGCGATGTCGATCGATTCACCGCAGGCGGTCATCGATGCGCAGTGGATGCAGCATGCGCTGCGTCTGGCCGAGCGTGCCGAGCGCGACTATGACGAAATCCCGGTTGGTGCCGTATTGATCGATGCCGACGGCAACGTGCTGGGCGAGGGCTGGAACTACAACATCGCCAGTCACGATCCCAGCGCGCATGCCGAGATCATGGCCATGCGCGAAGGCGGACGCCGTCTGGCCAATCACCGCCTGATCGGTTGCACCCTGTACGTCACCCTGGAGCCGTGCGCGATGTGCGCCATGGCCATGATCCACGCGCGCATCGCACGCGTGGTGTTCGCTGCCAGCGACCCCAAGACCGGCGCCTGTGGCAGTGTCTTCGACCTGTTGGCCGACCCGCGTCACAACCATCGCGTGCAGGTGGCAGGCGGCGTGCTGGCGGCAGAGTCAAGCCTGCGGCTGACCAATTACTTTCGCGCCAAGCGTGGCAAGCCGCCGCTCGTACCCTGAGCGGCATGGCCGCGGTATGATGCGCGCCCTTTCAGTACCCCGGCCGGCAACGGCCTCCACAGGACGGTGATATGGCAGACAACGTTGCGGGCAACGACCGACTGATCTGGATCGATCTGGAAATGACCGGCCTGGATACCGATCGCGATTCGATCATCGAGATCGCCACCATCGTGACCGATGCGCAGTTGAATGTGCTGGCCGAAGGACCGGAACTAGCCATCGCCCATCCGCTGGCAACGCTGGAAGCGATGGACGAGTGGAACCGCAACCAGCACCGTCGTTCGGGCCTGTGGCAGCGTGTGCTCGACAGCCAGGTCACCCACGCACAGGCCGAAGCGCAGACGGTAGCGTTTTTGGGCGAATGGATCCGTGCCGGCGCCTCGCCGATGTGCGGCAACTCGATCTGCCAGGATCGCCGCTTCCTGCACCGCCAGATGTCGCGTCTGGAACGTTATTTCCACTACCGCAACCTCGACGTATCCACCATCAAGGAACTGGCGCGCCGCTGGGCACCGACGGTGGCCAACGGATTTGCCAAGAACTCGGCACACACTGCGCTCAGCGATGTGCGCGATTCCATCGACGAACTGCGCCACTATCGGCAGTTCATGGGGGCGCTCGGCGGTGATACCGAGGCTGGCACGCAGGGCTGATCTGGCGGATGGGCGGCATGCGTTTTGGCGCGCTGCGCGTCGAGCGCGCTAACGCCAGGGCAACTGGCCGCAATCGCAGTAAAATCGCAGCAGGCAGTGATAAAACATAAAAGGCCGCATCTTTCGATGCGGCCTTTTGCTTTTGAAAGATGACGCAGATGTTCAGCGCGCCAACGGTGGCCCCTTGGTCAGGTCGCCGTCATCGGCAATGCCTTTGCGCAACAGATCCGAGATCGGCTTGCCATCGGCATCGTGGTGATACACATGCAGGTCGCGCTGCGGGTACGGAATGTTGAGCCCGTTTTCCAGCAGCTGGTTGCGGATTTGCTCCAGCGTACTGCTCTTGGCCGCACCAAAATTGCCATTGGTGGCGTAAGCAAACAGCATCAGATCGACCGTGCTTTCGCCAAGGTTGGTCACCTGCACGAACGGTGCGGGTGAATCCAGGACGTTCGGATTGTCCTTGGCGATCTGCAGCAACAACTGCTGCGCTTTTTTCAAATCATCCTGGTAACCCACGCCCACTGTCACTTCCAGGCGGCGGTTGGGCAGGGTGCTGTAGTTGATGATGGGCGCCGTGGTGATGGTGCTGTTGGGCAGGGTGATCATGCGTTCGTCGAACGCGCGCAGCCGGGTCTGAAAGATCCGGATCTCATCGACAATGCCTTCCTGGCCCGCGATCACCACATGGTCGCCATCGCGCATCGGCCGCAACACGATCAGCATGACGCCGGCGGCGATGTTGGACAGCGAGTCCTTCAACGCCAGACCGACTGCAAGGCCGGCGGCACCGAGCACCGCAATCAACGAGGTCGGCGGTACGCCGATCTTGCTCAGTGCACTGACGAACACCAATACCAGCAGCAATGCATAGACCACATTGCGCAGGAAATTGGTCAGCGTGATTTCAATGCGTGCACGGGTCAAAGCACGGTGCAGCCACTGACTAAGCTGCTTTGCCAGCCACATGCCCACAACCAGAATGACGAGCGCAACTCCCCAGTTCAGCAAGATTTGCGCCCAGTCGACCTTGTCCCAGCCCGTCGGCTGCTTCGGGACAGTGGCTACCGTTTTGGTGGTTGCAGCAGCTGCTCCCGCAGCTGCCGCCATCACTGCACCCAACAGTCCCATCAGCTCTCGCTCTTGAGCTTGGCCAGACGCAGCCAGGTATCGACCACGGTGTCAGGATTCAACGACACCGACTCGATGCCTTCCTGCATCAACCATTCGGCCAGTTCCGGGTGATCCGACGGCCCCTGGCCGCAGATGCCCACGTACTTGCCCTTGGCGCGCGCCGACTTGATCGCCATCGACAGCAGCTTCTTGACCGCCGGGTTCCGCTCGTCGAACAGATGCGCCACGATCGACGAATCGCGGTCCAGGCCCAGGGTCAGCTGGGTCAGATCGTTGGAGCCGATCGAGAAGCCGTCGAAGATCTCCAGGAATTCATCGGCCAGCAGCGCGTTGGACGGCAGCTCGCACATCATGATGATCTTCAGCCCGTTCTCGCCCTGCTTGAGTCCGTTCTGCTCAAGTACTTCGATCACCTTGCGGCCTTCTTCCAACGTCCGCACGAACGGGATCATCACCCAGAGATTATCCAGGCCCATCTCGTTGCGCACCTTCAACACCGCCTTGCACTCCAGCGAGAACGCCTTGGTGAAGGACGGGTCGACATACCGGCTGGCGCCGCGGAAGCCGATCATCGGGTTCTCTTCATGCGGTTCGTAACGCGAGCCGCCGATCAGGTTGGCGTACTCGTTGGACTTGAAGTCCGACAACCGCACGATCACCGTGTGCGGCGCCACCGAGGCGGTCAGCGTGGCGATGCCTTCGGCCAGACGGTTGATGTAGAAGCTCACCGGATCGCCGTAGCCGGCAATCTTGGCGTCGATCTTCTTGCGGACGTCGGCGTCCTGCTTGTCGTATTCCAGCAGCGCGTTCGGATGGATGCCGATGTGCGCGGCGATGATCATCTCCAGGCGCGCCAGGCCGATACCTGCATTGGGCAGCTGGCCGAAGTCGAAGGCGCGCTCCGGGTTGGCCACGTTCATCATGATCTTGAGCGGGGCCGGCGGCATGTTGCCCAGGTCGGTGGTGGTGCGCTCGAACGGCAGCAGGCCGTCGTAGATAAAGCCGGTATCGCCTTCGGCGCAGCTGACCGTCACTTCCTGGCCGTCGCTGATCATGTCGGTGGCGTTGCCCGAGCCGACCACGGCCGGCACCCCGAGCTCGCGCGCGATGATCGCCGCATGGCAGGTACGGCCGCCACGGTTGGTGACGATCGCCGATGCACGCTTCATCACCGGCTCCCAATCGGGGTCGGTCATGTCAGCGATCAACACGTCGCCCGCCTGCACGCGGTTCATGTCCTCCAGCGAGCGCACCACGCGCGCGACGCCGCTGCCGATCTTGGCGCCGACCGCGCGGCCTTCGACCAGGATCTTGGCGCCCTTGGCGTCCAGCGAGAACCGCTCGATCTGGGTGGCGTGGCTGCGCGACTTCACCGTTTCCGGGCGCGCCTGCACGATGAACAGCTTGCCGCTCACGCCGTCCTTGGCCCACTCGATGTCCATCGGGCGGCCGTAATGCTTTTCGATCACCAGCGCCTGCTTGGAAAGCTCCTGCACATCTTCGTCGCTGATCGAGAAGGTGTTGCGCAGTTCCACCGGGGTGTCTTCGGTGCGCACGCGCTCGCCGGGCACATCCGAATACACCATGCGGATCGCCTTGCTGCCGAGCGAGCGACGCAGGATCGCCGGCTTGCCTGCCGTGAGCGTGGGCTTGTAGACGTAGAACTCGTCGGGATTGACCGCGCCCTGCACGACCATTTCGCCCAGGCCGAAGCTGGAGGTGACGAACACCACATCGCGGAAGCCGGACTCGGTGTCCAGCGTGAACAACACGCCGGCCGCGCCGACGCCTGAGCGCACCATCAGCTGCACGCCCGCCGACAGGAACACGTCTTCGTGCTTGAAGCCATGGTGCACGCGGTACGCAATCGCGCGGTCGTTGTAGAGGCTGGCGAACACTTCCTTGACCTTGTGCACGACATCGTCGGCGCCGGTCACGTTGAGGAAGGTTTCCTGCTGGCCTGCGAAGGAGGCGTCCGGTAGGTCTTCCGCCGTTGCAGAAGAGCGCACCGCCACGGCCACTTCGCCGCCGCCGTTTTCTGCGCACAGCTGTTCGTAGGCGGTGCGGATGTCGCGGTCCAGTTCCGGCTGCAGCGGGGCATCGATCACCCAGCCGCGAATTTCCTTGCCGGCTACAGTGAGCGCGGTGACGTCTTCGACGTCCAGCGTTGCGAGCTTGTCGAAAATCCGCTTGGACAAATCGTTGTGTGCGATGAAGTCCTTGAACGCTTCTGAAGTGGTCGCATATCCACCCGGAACCGAAACGCCCAACCCGGCCAAGTTGCCGATCATCTCGCCGAGCGAGGAATTTTTACCGCCTACGCGGGCCAGATCGACCAGGCGTAGCTCATGCAACCACAGGATATTCTCGTTCAAGCGCGATGCTCCGTAAGGCCATCGCCCGAGCGGGCTGAATGGCCGCGACCGTAGGAAGAAGCCGCTATGATGCAGTGCACAGCGGAACCTGCACAAGCATGAACCCGTAAGTTTTGGACACTAGTTCAAAGAGGTGGTCTTGATGTCAACAATCCGGCCGGTGTTTTACGTCTCCGATGGAACCGGTATCACCGCTGAAACGATTGGGCATAGCCTGCTCACCCAGTTCAGCGGGTTCAACTTCGTCACCGACCGCATGTCGTTCATTGATGATGCAGAAAAAGCGCGCGATGCCGCGATGCGGGTGCGCGCTGCCGGCGAGCGTTACCAGGTGCGCCCGGTGGTGGTCAATTCATGCGTCGATCCAAAGCTGAGCATGATCCTGGCCGAAAGCGGTGCCTTGATGCTGGATGTGTTCGCGCCCTTCATCGAACCGCTGGAGCGCGAGCTCAACGCGCCGCGCCACTCGCGCGTGGGCCGCGCGCACGGCATGGTCGATTTCGAGACCTATCACCGCCGCATCAATGCGATGAACTTCGCGCTGAGTCACGACGACGGCATTGCGCTCAACTATGACGAGGCCGATGTGATCCTGGTGGCGGTATCGCGCGCGGGCAAGACGCCCACCTGCATCTACCTGGCCTTGCATTACGGCATCCGCGCCGCCAACTATCCGTTGACCGAAGAAGATCTGGAAAGCGAACGACTGCCGCCACGGTTGCGCAACTATCGCAACAAATTGTTCGGCCTGACCATCGACCCGGAACGGTTGCAGCAGATTCGTCAGGAGCGTCGCGCCAACTCGCGCTACAGCGCGGCAGAAACCTGCCGACGCGAAGTCGCAACCGCCGAGCGCATGTTCCAGTTGGAGCGCATTCCCACGCTGAGCACCACCAACACCTCGATCGAAGAAATCTCCAGCAAGGTGTTGTCGACCCTGGGACTGCAGCGCGAAATGTTTTGAGGCCGGGATTGGTGGGGCGGGATGCGGGATCGGGCAAGCAGGCGGTGCGTCCACAATTCGGGGGCTGCCGCGACGCGGCTGACGGCGTGCCGGCAGCCCAAGAAAAATCAAGCGGGCGGGGCAGGGCTCCGCCAAGGTAGGCCTGCCATTGGGCCCTCGTCAATGCTGCCCGTGCGGCAGCGCAGCGTGTAGGATCGGTGCATGGCCCAAGCATTGAGCAAACTCGAGATCATCCCCCGTCTGAGCCGGTTCGGTTGGCTGATGGGGTTGTACGCAGAAAACTTCCAGCATCTCACCCGGCTGTTCGCGCCGGCCGATCTGGCGCCTGGCTCGTATGTGTCGTCGATCAGCGATGGGCTGAACCTGCGGCTGGACGTGATCGAATGCCATCGCTACACCGTCGAACTGCGCCTGACCTACGACCTGTGCGACCCGGTGACCGGTGAGCCGGATCCGTCTGCGTATGTGCGTCTGTACCGCGATGCACGTCAGGCCGAGACCACGCATTGCTATGTGGGCCGTCGCTGGCAGGACGTGATGGGGATGTTCCCGCCGCCGGCCGAGCTGATCAGTCACCGCATGCGCATGAACACCTTCCTGGGCAAGTGGCTGGAGTACCTGGCCGAACGCGGCCATGGGGTTGCCACTCTGCGGCTGGACACCGACTACGTTGCGCCGCCTCGGCCCAGTTCGCAGGTGGTTGTTGGTTAAGTGCAGTAGGCAGATGTCGCGTGCGCATCGTTAGCGAGCGCTGCTGTTAGACGGAAATGGCCAGTGACCGGCATGCGGATGGAACTTGCCGATGGCTTGGCGCACCGTCCACCGGAGTCGTTCAAGGCACGACCGCATAGCGCCCAATCACCGTTTGTCACCACGGCAGACGCATGTCATCGGTCATACTGATGCGCTTCGTTGCAGATCGCGCGCCATGCCCTATACCCCGATTGTCGCCACGCTTGGCTATCTGTTGTCGCCCGACGGCACGCATGTGCTGATGATCCACCGCAATGCCCGTCCCGGCGATCAACATCTGGGCAAGTACAACGGGCTCGGTGGCAAGGTGGAGCCGGACGAAGACGTGCTGGCCTGCATGCGCCGCGAGATCCGCGAAGAAGCCGGCGTCGCGTGCGGCGACATGCAATTGCGCGGCACCATCAGCTGGCCCGGTTTCGGCAAGCAGGGCGAGGACTGGTTGGGCTTCGTGTTCCTGATCCGCAGCTTCGATGGCACACCGCATACATCCAATCCCGAAGGCACGCTGGAGTGGGTGCCTCTCGCGCAGATGGATCAGGTGCCGATGTGGGAGGGCGACCGCAACTTCCTGCCGTTGGTGTTCGATGGCGACCCGCGCCCCTTCCATGGGGTGATGCCGTATCGCGACGGGCGCATGCAATCGTGGAGCTATTCGCGGGTCTGATCGGCTGGCGTGCGGGTCGCCTTGCGCCGGCGCCGTGCTCCGGTCCGCCGGCATGCCAAGTCGTACTTGTCCGGCTCACTCGTGGCGTCGGCCATCTCCGCAATCAGTCAAGCGAGATTACCCGCACAGTTTTCCACATCCCCTGTGGATGGACGCTGCGCAAGTCTGTGGACAAGTCCGCAAGCCGCCTGCGGCGCAACGCGCTCGCACCGGTTGGTCAAAATTTCGCCAGTGCGATTATTGGGCGGTCCAGCCACCATCGATGGCGATGGATTGCCCGGTGATGTTGCGTGCCGCATGCGACATCAGGAACGCCACCGTGCCGGCCAGCTCGTCGTACTCGATGAAGGCGCCCTTGGGCATCGGCTTGAGCATCACATCGCGGACCACCGCTTCTTCGGCAATGCCGCGCGTGCGCGCCTGGTCGGCGATCTGGCGCTCTACCAATGGCGTGCGCACATAGCTGGGGCACAGCGTGTTGACGGTGATGTCGCAGTCTGCAGTTTCCAGTGCGATCACCTTGGCCAGGCCGACCAGGCCATGTTTGGCGGCCACATACGCGCTCTTGTAGGGGCTGGCGACCAACGAATGGATGCTGCCGATATTGACGATGCGTCCATAGCCTGCCGCGCGCATGCCCGGCAGCACGGCACGGCTGAGTCGCGCTGCGCCGGTCAGCATGACGTCGACCAGCAGGGCCCAGCGCTGCATCGGGAAATCTTCCAGCGCGGCGACCTGCTGCAGGCCGGCATTGTTCACCAGCACCTGCGGCGGCTGCGAGGCGCCGGCCAGCGCGTGCGCAATGCTGTCGTCGTCTGTGACATCCAGCACCAGTGCTTCGGCCGAGCCGCCAGCGTCGCGCACGCGCTTGGCCGTGTGCTCGGCGGCGGCCTGGTCCATGTCGCTGACCAGCAGATGGTGGCCGTCGGTTGCCAGATGGCTGGCGATGCCGGCGCCAATGCCGCTGCCCGCGCCGGTGATCAGGATGCTGCGCATCGGGTGTCCTTCACTGTGATGCGCGGCCGGGAGCGGCCACGCTGATCGCCAGCCTAGCGGAGGACGGGCAAACGGTCGCCTGCATGGCGTGCGCGCGTTACCCTTTGCGCCTCGCTCTGATCAGGTTCCGCATGAAACGCCATTTTTCGATGCTGCGCGATTTCCAACTTGCGGACTGGTTCACGCTGGCCAATGCTTTCTGCGGCACCGGCGCAGTATTCGCAGCGATGCGGTTCTTGCAGGAGGGTCACAGTGGGGACCTGTTGCTGGGTATGGCGCTGATCCCCTTGGCGTTCGTGTTCGATGCGCTGGACGGGCACGTCGCGCGGTGGCGTAAGGCGTCTTCCACCCTGGGCCGCGAGCTGGATTCGCTGGCCGACGTAATCTCATTCGGCGTGGCGCCGGCGGCGCTGGGTTATGCCTGCGGCATGCGTGGCGGCTGGGACTGGCTGGTCCTGAGCTATTTCGTCTGCTGCGGCGTGAGCCGGCTGGCGCGGTACAACGTGACGGCCGAAGAGATCGCTGGCGAGGCCGACAAAGTGCCGTACTTCGAAGGCACCCCGATTCCGACCAGCCTGGTGCTGGTGATCCTGCTCGCAGTCGCCGCCAGCAGCGGGCATATCGGCGACGCCCTGTGGTGGGGCCAGTGGCAGCTCGGGCCGTGGCAGTTCCACCCGCTGGTGCTGCTGTTTGCCGTCTCCGGCTCGCTGATGATCAGCAAGACGTTGCGGATCCCCAAGCCCTGAGCGGCACGCCTGGTTACACGCGGTAGGATGGCTCGGTGGATCGTCACAGGAGGGAATGATGGCAAGCAGCGGTTCGGACAACGGCAACGTCGAGGACAAGGCACGCCAGTATTGGGCGGCCTGGGGAGACGCCATGCGCCACGGCCAGTCTGGCTCCGCTGCGCAGCCACCGCCGGCGTCCGGCGGCGATGCCCCGCAGGACTGGAGAAAGGCAGTGGACTGGTGGTCGCAGCTGCTGCCCACCCAGGCCGCGCCGCAGGCGCAGGAAGCCATCGACCGCTTCCGCACCCAGGCTGGCGGCTGGTTCGGCACCATGCAGCAGGTGGCCGGGCAGTTCGCCGGCCGCGACACCTCCGCCAACGAAGTCTCCGATGCCTGGCGCCGCGCCGTGCAGGGGCAGGGCGAGCAACTGATGCAGTGGACGCTGGGTTCGCTGCGCGGCGGCAGCCCCGGCGGCTTCGACCCGTGGCTGCAGCAGGCGGCGCAGGCCCTGGGTAAATGGCGCGAAGAAAACGCGCCGTGGTTGGACATGCCGGCCTTCGGCTTGAACCGCAATCATCAGGCGCGCCTGCAGAAACTGGCGCGCGCGCAACAGGATTATCAGGCGCAATCGCAGGCCTACGGCGAGCAACTCAAGGCAGCGATCGAGCAGGCCTTCACCCGTTTCACCACCAAGTTGAGCGAGCACGAAAGCAGCGGCAGCCAGCTGACCAGCGCGCGCGCCTTGTTCGATCTGTGGATCGAGGCGGCCGAAGAGTCCTATGCCGATGTGGCGTTGTCGGATCGGTTTCGCGACGTGTACGGCGGGTTCGCCAACGCGCACATGCGCTTGCGCGCGGCGTTGCAGGAGGAGGTCGAACAGCTCAGCGAACGTTTCGGGATGCCGACGCGTTCGGAGATGGATGCCGCGCATCGCCGTATCGCAGAACTGGAGCGCGCGGTGCGCCGGATGTTGCGCACCGCTGCCGGCACCAGCACCAAGGCGGCTGGCAAGCCGGCCGAAGACACCACCGCTGATCCGCAGGCGTCGTCTCCGCCCAAACGTGCAGCGCCGCCCAACGCCGCCGCTGCGCGCAAGCCGGCCGCGGCAACCGCTGCAGTAAAAAAGACCGCGGCCAAAAAATCTGCGCCCAAGAAGACCGCACCTGCAACACCTGCGGTGAAAAAGACCGCCACAGCGAAAGCCGCATCGAAACCGTCGTCCGGCAAAGCGTCCGGCAGTAAGCCGGTCGCACGCACCCCACGTGGAGCCAAGGCATGAAAGGGCCGTTGGGATTCAGTGCCGAAGACCTGATGCAGGAAACCCTGTCGCTGCAACGCAAGCTGCGCGAAGGCCTGAAACTGCTGCCCGGTGTGGAAGACGTCGACTATGGCGTCACCGAACGCGAAGAAATCTGGCGCGACGGCAAGGTGGTGCTGTATCGCTTTGTCGGCGAGCAGGCGCCGGTGGCCAAGACGCCGCTGCTGATCGTGTATGCGTTGGTCAATCGTCCGTACATGGTGGACCTGCAGGCCGACCGTTCGCTGGTCAAGGGCCTGTTGAGTCACGGCCAGGATGTCTACGTGCTGGACTGGGGCTACCCGGACCGCTCCGAGCGCTATCTCACGCTCGAAGACTATCTGCTGCGCTACATCGATGGCGCGGTGGATTACTTGCGTGCCCAATCGGGGCTGGAGGCGGTGGACGTGCTCGGCATCTGCCAGGGCGGCACCTTTTCGTTGTGCTACGCCGCGCTGCAACGGCACAAGGTGCGCAACCTCATCACCATGGTCACGCCAGTGGATTTCCACACCCCCGACAACATGCTGTCCAACTGGGCGCGCATGGTCGATGTGGATCTGTTCGTGGACACCATGGGCAACGTGCCGGCGGATCTGATGAACGCCAGTTACCTGATGCTCAAGCCGTTCCGGCTTAATTTGCAGAAGTACGTTGGCTTGCTGGACATCCTCGACGACAAGCAGGCGCTGGAAGACTTCTTGCGCATGGAAAAGTGGATCTTCGATTCGCCGGATCTGGCGGGCGAGGCGTTCCGTGAATTCGTGACCTTGTTCTACCAACGCAATGGGCTGGTCACCGGCCAGGTGAGCATCGGCGGGCAGGCGGTGGATCTGCAGGAAGTCGATATGCCGGTGCTCAATATCTATGCCGAACACGATCATCTGGTGCCACCGGATGCCTCGCGCGCCTTGCGTGGGCTGGTGGGCAGCAAGGATTACAGCGAGCTGAGTTTTCGCGGCGGACATATCGGGATCTACGTGTCCGGACGTGCCCAGCGCGAGGTGCCGGTGGCGATCCATCGCTGGCTGCAGGAGCGCGACGGCGTCGCCTGATGTGTCGCGTGCAAGTACGCAGACTGCGTGCGACCGCCTACCGCCGCCCATCACGGCCTGCTGTCGCCCGGCTTTTTAGACTGCTTGCTACGTTTGAAGGAGCGTTCTCATGGCCACCACTGCACTGTCCCGTTCTCTCAATGACCGCATGATCGCCGGTGTCGTCGGCGGAATTGCGCGTCGTTTCGGATGGAGCTCCACCTTGCTGCGCGTTCTGTTCGTGATCGTCTCGATCGCCTCGGCCGCGTTTCCCGGCATCCTGGTCTATCTGATCCTGTGGCTGCTGATCCCCACGCAGGCCGATTGAGCCCGTTGCGGCGCGCGCCATCGGCAGTGTTGGTGCTTGGCGCGTTGTGGACGCTGCCCAATACCGCGCTTGGCCTGTTGATCGGCGCCATCGGCAGTTGTTTTGGCGCCCGCCCGCGCTGGTCCCGCCACGAGCTCGCGCTCGTCTTTCATGCCTGGCCCTGGGGGCCGGGCGGGGCGATGACCTTGGGTAATGTGATCCTGCTCAAGGGCGCATCGTTGGATCTGCAATGCAGCACCTATGCACACGCGGCCGGCCGCTGCGAGCATCCGCCGGTGCGTCTGGGCGATCACGAGCGCGCACATGTGTATCAATACATGCTGCTCGGGCCACTGTTCCTGCCGGTGTATCTGGTGTGCGGCGGCATCCATGTGCGCAACCCGCTGGAGCGGGCGGCCGATACGTACGCGATGCAGGGCCATGGCTGGTGGCCGTGGTGGCCATCGACTTGGAGCGGCTAACAACGTTCCTGCGCTCACTGCGGGGCTGACGCATCCGGTGCTCGGTGTACGCGCATACCCCGTTTGTGATGGCGCAGTCCACGCCCGTCTGAAGACCGCTCGTTATGTGTTCTCAGCCGCGCTTAGTGGCAGCAGCGCCTGCTCGGCGGCTGCATCGCAAGACGCAATCGCCCTCAATCCAGGCGCGAGAACCCGAACAGGTCCGACAGCGGGTGCGGCTTACCTTCCAATTGCGCACGCAGCAGCCCGGCACCGATCGCGCTATAGGTGATGCCGTTGCCGCCGTACGCCATTGCAAACAAGACGCGCGGGCCTTGCTCGGCATGCGTGCCGAAGAACGGCAGGCCGTCGGCGGTTTCGGCAAACGTGCCGCCCCACGAAAACACCGGGCGCAGATGTACGTCCGGCATGGTCTTGCCGATCTTCTTCAGCAGCGTCTTCAATTTGCTTTCCACGCGCGCATCGCGGCGCGCCGGGATGTCCACGTTGTCGTCCTCACCGCCGGCCACCACACGGCCATCGGGTGTGCTGCGTAGGTACAGATACGGGCGTGCGGTCTCCCACATCATGGTGTGCTTGAGCGCACCGATCTCGCTGTCGTGCAGCGGGTCGGTCACGAACGCATAGCTGCTGCGATTACGTGCCACACGCTGCGATAGCCACTGCTGGTTGCCATAGCCTGCGGCCATGATCACGTGCTTGGCGCGCACGACGACGTCTTCGTGAGTACGTAATTCCACGTGCTGATCGTGCGGGACAATGCTAGCGATCGTAGTGCGATCGAAGATGCGTCCGCCGTACTGCTCGCATTCGGCGAATAGGCGATAGCACAGCCGATACGGGTCGACGCTGGCGGCCAGGCGGCTGAGGATGGCGCCGTCGGAGCGCACGCCGTAGTCGTGCCAGAGCGGCTCGCGGTCGACCCATTCCACCGGCAGCTGATGGGTCTGGCGTGCGTCGAGCTCGCGCCGCAGATCTTTCAGATCGCGCGCACGGCTGGCGTAGTAGAGGCTGTCCTGGCGGGTGAAGTCGCAGCCACCCAGGCTGTCGCACAGGTCCTGCAGGTCGACGATGGCCTGCGCACAGGCGCCGTAAGCGAGCGCGGCTGCCGGCATGCCGTGTTGTTTGGCCAGATCGACCATTGGCGTATCGATTTCGTATTGCAGCAGTGCAGTGCTGGCCGAGGTACTGCCCCAGCCGATCTCGCGTTGTTCGACCACCACCACCTCATGGCCATTGCGCAGCAATTCGTGCGCGATCAGCGCGGCAGTCACGCCGCCGCCCACGATGACGACCTCGGCCTGGGTGTCTTGCTCCAGGCGTGGATAGGCGCGCATCAATCCATTACGGATCGACCAGAACGGGTAGCCACTTTTGAGGTCCATGCGATGTCGTGAGAAAGCGGGTGGACCGAGATTGGACGACCAAGCAGGGTGAAGCACTCGTGAGGTGCGTCAGGTCTTGAGGCCGTCACCAAACCGCAAACAGCCGGCGTTAACGTGCGTGGAAAGCTCCTCACGACGCGCTCGTTATGCTCGCGCCTCCAACGCAACAACAGCAGCAAAAGGGTGTGGCATGTCGATTGTCCTGTACCTCGGTGGCAGCAAAGATGGCGACAAGGGCGTTGTGCCTTACGGGTTCAGCAAGTCGCGGGCAATGACCGACGCCGGCCCGGAGATCTATGTGGAACGCATGGTGCCGCTGAAGAACGTCGGCAAGATCCGTGTCATGGCACTGGAATCCATGCACGAAAGCATTCTGGTCGAGCGCGCCGCCACCCATTACGCGCACCGCGCCAGCTGAGCGCGGCGGCATAGGTTTACGGCGGCGCTGTCAACGGGTTTCCGTCGCGCGCCCACACTGCGAAAATGCTTTTTTTCAGTGAAGCGGTTTATTCCGCGCCGCCATGCACGATAGCCAGCTTGCCCAGCAGATCGCTCGCACCATCGCCGACGAGATCGGTGCCCAACCCGCCCAGGCGCGCGCCGCCATCGCGCTTCTCGACGAAGGCGCCAGCGTGCCGTTCATCGCCCGCTACCGAAAAGAGGTGACTGGCGGCCTGGACGATACCCAGCTGCGTAACCTTGAAACGCGTCTGACCTATCTGCGCGAGCTGGAAGACCGCCGCGCGGCGATCCTGTCCAGCATTGGCGAGCAGGGCAAACTCAGCGACGAACTGCGCAACGAGATTGCCGCTGCCGACACCAAGTCGCGGCTGGAAGATCTGTATCTGCCTTACAAGCCCAAGCGCCGCACGCGTGCGCAGATCGCGCGCGAAGCCGGGCTGGAGCCATTGGCCGAGGGCTTACTGGCCGACCCGACGCAGGCGCCGGAGGTGGCCGCCGCCGCCTTCATCGACGCCGAGAAGGGTGTTGCCGACATCAAGGCCGCGCTGGAAGGCGCCCGCGCCATCCTGATGGAGCGCTGGGGCGAAGATGCCGCGCTGGTGGGCGAGTTGCGCAGCTGGCTCAACGATAACGGCGTGATCCGCGCACGCGTCGCCGAGGGCAAGGAAGAGGCCGGTGCCAAATACCGCGATTACTTCGACCACGCCGAAGCGCTGGCGAAAATTCCGTCGCACCGCTTGCTGGCGCTGTTCCGCGCGCGCCGCGAAGAATTTCTGTATCTCGATCTCGACCCAGGCAGCGATGCCGAAGCCGGGCATCAGTACGCCGAAGGCCGGGTGGCGCGCAGTGCCGGTATTTCCAACCAGGGCCGCCCGGCAGACCGCTGGTTGCTGGACGCGTGCCGGCTGACCTGGCGCGCCAAGTTGCACATGCACCTGCTGCTGGACCTGTTCAACCAGGCCCGCGAGAAGGCCGAGGCCGAAGCGATTGCGGTGTTCGGCGACAACCTCAAAGACCTGATGCTGGCCGCGCCAGCCGGCCCGCGCGTGGTGCTGGGGCTGGACCCGGGCATCCGCACCGGTTGCAAGATCGCCGTGGTCGATGCCACCGGCAAGCTGGTAGCCACCGAGACCATTTACCCGCACGAACCCAAGCGGCAATGGGACCAGTCGCTGCAAACGATCAAGAAATTGTGCATGCAGCACAACGTGGAGCTGATCGCGATCGGCAACGGCACCGCCAGCCGCGAAACCGACAAGCTGGCCGGTGAGGCGATCGCGCTGTGCGGGGCGACCAAGTTGCAGAAGGTCGTGGTCAGCGAAGCGGGGGCGTCGGTGTATTCGGCGTCCGAGTTTGCCGCCAAGGAATTCCCGGAGCTGGATGTCTCGCTACGCGGCGCGGTGTCGATCGCACGGCGCTTGCAGGACCCGCTGGCCGAGTTGGTCAAGATCGAGCCCAAGGCAATCGGCGTGGGCCAGTACCAGCACGACGTCGACCAGTACCGCCTGGCCAAAGCACTGGAGGCGCGCGTGGAGGACTGCGTCAACGCCGTTGGCGTCTACGTCAACACCGCCTCGGCCGCGCTGCTGTCGCGCGTGTCGGGCCTGTCCGGCACGGTGGCGGAAAACATCGTGCGCCATCGCGATGACAACGGCCCGTTCAAGCGTCGCAAGGATCTGCTCAAGGTGCCGCGCCTGGGCGACAAGACCTTCGAACAATGCGCTGGGTTTTTGCGCATTGCCGATGGCGACGAGCCGCTGGATGTGTCGGCCGTGCACCCGGAAGCCTATCCGGTGGTCGAGCGCATCGTCGCCAACACCGGCAAGCCGATCAAGGCGTTGCTGGGTGATGGCAGCTTCCTGCGCGGCTTGAAGCCGGAGCTGTTCACCGATGCGCAGTTCGGTGTGCCGACCGTGCGCGACATCCTGAAAGAGATGGAAAAACCCGGCCGCGACCCGCGTCCGGAGTTCAAGGCTGCGCAGTTTGCCGAGGGCATCGAGGACATCAAGCACCTCAAGCCGGGCATGGTGCTGGAAGGCGTGGTCAGCAATGTGGCCGCGTTCGGCGCCTTCGTCGATATCGGCGTGCATCAGGATGGGTTGGTGCACATCTCCGCGTTGTCGGACACCTTCGTCAAGGATCCGCGCGATGTGGTCAAGGCCGGCGATATCGTCAAGGTCAAGGTGCTGGAAGTGGACGTGCCGCGTAAGCGCATCGCACTGACCTGCCGCCTGTCCGACACGCCGCCGGCGGCAGATGGCACTGCGCAGTCGCGCGATGCGCGCGGCAATGGCGGGCCGGGGCAGGGCCGTCGCGACGGCGGCGGACGTGGGCCGGCATCCGGCAACAGCAAGCCGCGGACCACTGCGCCACCGGCCGATAACGCACTGGCCGCGGCGTTCGCGCGCGCCAAGCGCAGCTGAGTCATGCTGCCTGGCGTGGCGACTGTGTCTGATTGATTGATAGCAACGTTGCAGAGCGGTTGCTTTGCAACGTTACAGCAGGGCCCTTGCCCGCCCACCATCGCGGGACACGCCGCAAGCACGTCCTTGTCTGCTCTTATGCGGCATCCATGCCGCGTAAGGGTCCGCGACGGTAGGCGGGCAATGACCAGTCGAAATGGTCGGTGTGCATGTCTTCAACAACGCAGCCGACTCACAGGTTGGTGCGGTGTCCTCGTCGCTTGCGGGACCCTGTGGCGGCATCCCTGCCGCCACGGGGCCTCCATGGATGGATTCACCGCGTGTCCCGCAATCGGCGAGGGCACCGCGCCCTCGACGACCTGAGCTTTTGACTGCATCTCACAAGCGACGCGACGACTCGAATCCCGTTGTGCGGATGCAGTCTGGAATGCAGTCGGGCGGCATTTGAAACGTGCCGGGGTGTCAGACGCTGCGCTCCTGCAAGAAGTCTGCATTCGCGATCGGGGCGTTGGGATTCTTCCTGCTCCTTGCCTGCATTGCTTTTATCGGCCGCTCTCGGGCGATCTCACGCCGCTCCCGGCACCGCGCGCATCGGCACCACCAAGCGTTCGATCAGATCAACCAGCCCGGGCGGCTCCACCGGCTTGCCCATATGCGCATCGAAGCCGGCCGCCACGGCACGGTCACGGTCCTCTTCGTGCACATAGGCAGTGAGCGCGATTGCCGGGATATGCCGTGGCAGATCGACGCGACCGGTGCGCACGGTGCGGATCAGATCGTAGCCATCGCGCAGCGGCATCGCGATATCGCTGACCAGCACATCGAACGCCGCAGTAGCCAGATAGTGCTCGGCTGCATCCACCGAACCTGCCGCCTGCACCTGCGCGCCGGCAAGCATCAGGAACTGCATCACCGCTTCGCGCGAATCCTGATCGTCGTCGACCAACAGCACACGCACGCCGTCCAGCCGCCCATTGCAATCGGCCGGAAGTCGCCCAGGTTGGCTCGAATCCTCCGATGACGGGCGCAGACCACTGACCCCGTGCTGGAACGGCAGCACGATGGTAAACACCGAACCCAGGCCTTCGCCGGCGCTGGAGGCCCCAAGGCTGCCGCCATGCAGATCCACCAGCTGACGCGAGATCGACAAGCCCAGCCCCAGCCCGCCAACACGCCGCGTGGTGCCGGCATCTGCCTGCCGAAACCGATCGAAGACGTGCGGCAGAAACTCCGGCGCGATGCCGATCCCGCTGTCCTGCACGCATAGCCGCAGACGTCCTTCCTCAACGTCCAATCCCACCCGTACGCTGCCGCCCGGCGCGCTGAACTTGAGCGCGTTGCTGAGCAGGTTGGTGAGCACCTGCTGCAAGCGCCCGGCATCGCCGAAAAACCACAATTCGCTGCCCGCCGGCGCGTCCAGTTCCAGGGCGATCTCGCGCGCCAGCGCGGCCGGCTGCATCAGCTCCAGCGTGCTGCGCGCCAGCCCGGCAATGTCGAAATGTTCGGCCTGCAGACGGATCTTGCCGGACAGGATCGCGCTCATATCCAGCAGGTCGTCGATGATCTGCGTCTGCGCACGCGCACTGCGCTCGATGATGACCAGGCCTTTACCCAGATTCTCCGGCGCGAAAGTCTGCGCTTGCATCAGTCGCGACCAGCCCAGGATCGCATTGAGCGGCGTGCGCAATTCGTGGCTGAGCGTGGCCAAAAATTCGTCCTTGACCCGGCTGGCGTGTTCGGCCTGACCGCGCGCAGTGGTTTCCGCCTGCAGCGACAACGTGAGCTTGGCATCCACGCGCGTCCGCTCGATCACGATACCGGCCAGGTGGGATGCAGAGCGCGCCATCGCTTGTTCGCGCAGCGAGGGCAGATACGGGCGGTCGTAGTAGATGTTGAGCGTGCCCAGCACCTGGCCGTCGCTGGACAAGATCGGCGTCACGCAACACGCCGCGATTCCGAGCAGCGCCGAAACGGCATGATGAGGGCCGAAGCTTGGATCGGCCTGGAGATCGGCACAGATGACCTGCCGGCCAAGATGTGCGGCGCGCGAACAAGGCGGCCCATCCGGACCGATCGGCGCCGGCTCGAAGTTGCCGTGATACGCAAGCGGGAAGTGCGGCGCCGAGCCGAAGCTCAAGGTATGCCGCACCTCGTCCAGCACCATCACCGAGCAATACAGCCCAATCTCACCGCGCGCCTCCACGCTCAATGCGATCGCATCCAGCACCACCGGCAACGGTGCGCCGGTGGTGATCAGGCTCAGGATCGCGCGGTCGGACGCGGTGGCATCTTCGATGTGCTTGCGTTCGGAGATATCGGTGAGCGAGCCGATATGCCCAAGAAAACGTCCATCGCTGGCGAAATGCGGCGAGGCGTTATCAATACACCAACGGTACTGGCCGTCGTGGCGACGCACCCGGTATTCGGCTAAAAATTCGCCGCGTCGTTCCAGCGCCTGTTCGAAGGCCAACCGCACGCGGCCGGCATCGTCCGGATGCATCACATCCCACCAGCCCTGATCCAGCGCCTGATCTTCGGCTTGTCCGGTGAAGTCGTACCAGCGTGGGTTCCAGTACACGCAATCGCCTTGCGCGTCGGACATCCAGATCATTGCAGGGACCGTCTCGCACAGCGCACGGAAACGGATTTCGCTCTCGCGCAAACGGTGCTCGAAGGTGCGGCGATCATGGATGTCGGTATATGTGCCGATCCATTCGCTGATGCAGCCGTCGTCACCGCGGACGGGCAGGGCGCGTGCCAGATGCCAACGCGCCTGGCCGTCGTGGCGCAGCAATTCGCATTCGATCTCGTAAGCGCGCTCGTCGAGCAATGCGTCCTGCCATGCCTGCACGGATAGCTGCAGGCCATCGGCGGTATGGGCCCGATGCCACGCGGCGCCTTCGTTGTTGCCCGGATCCAGCCCGGTGTATTCGTACCAGCGTTGATTGAAATAGTGCAGCTGGCCATCGGGACCGGCGATGAAGATGATCTGCGGCAAGGTGTCGGCAAGCCGGCGCAGACGCGCTTCGCTGGCGGCCAGTTGCTGCTGCGCCTTGGCTCGCTGCATCGACTCCCAACAGCGCGCTGCCACCAGCCGCACCAGCTCGATCTCGGTCGACAACCAGCGCCGCGGTGCGCGTTGGTGCACGCCGATTGCCGCGACCAACCGGCCATGTTTATGCAGCGGTATCGCCAACGACGCACGCAGGCCGGAGTGGCGATACTGCTCGGCCACATAGTCCGGCGCACCCGGTGCCATCGCATCGGCGGTGAACCAGGGCCGGTTGGCCAGCAGTGCATCGCGCAGGCCTTGGGCCACTTCCATCGGGAAGTCGCCTTGCAGGCTCGGCATGTCCTGCACATGGTCGCTGATCACATGCATGATGCTGCCATCTGCGGCGGCCAGTCCGAACGCACAGCGATTGGCCTGCAGGTGTTCGCCGAGCAAGCGTACGCTGGTGTCGATGACGTGACGGGGATCGGAGACATGCTGCAAGGCGTCTTCGAGCATCAGCAGAAAACTGTCGCGAGTCTCGACGCGTCGCTGCGCAGTGACATCGAACCCGTGCACCAGAATTGCATCGACGCGACCATCGCTGTCGCGCATCGGCTGGTACAGAAAGTCGACGAAGGTTTCGTCGAGCGTGCTGCCGGGTGTGCGCTGCAGATAGGCGGTCATCGATTCGCCGATGAACGGCTGGCCGCTACGACGGACCTCGTCGAGCAGGCCGAGATAGCCTTGATCGGCGATCTCCGGCATCGCCTCCAGCAAGGGACGGCCCAGCAGTGGACGCTCGCCGACAAGATCGTGGAAGCGTTGGTTGACGCTCTCGATGATGTAGTCGGGCCCACGCAGCACGGCCATGAAGGCCGGCGACTGGTCGAGCGCGGGCGGCGCCGCAAGCGACATGGCATCGCTACGCTGTTCGCGCGCATCACGTGCGGGCGCAGCAGCCACATACAACGCGCCCACCTGCTTGCCGGCGTCCAGGATCGGACTGCACGACCAGGTCGCCAGATCGATTGCAGTGTTCGCATCGTCCGGCAGACCGCTAGCCAGGTCGGCGCGCGTCAGCTCGGCAAGCGGCTGGCCGAATGCAGCAGGGTGCCTTTCGCCCAATGACGCGATGCAGGCGTCGTTGTAGATGCAGCATGCGTGCTCGCCCCAGACCACTAGCATCGGGTGTTGTGCGTGCAGGCACACCGACAGCGCGGTATGCAGCGCCTGACTGGCGCAGAGCAGCGGGTCGGCGACGCATGCGGACGCCAGTACCAATGCTGCAGTTTCGCTCGTCTCCGGCAACAGGCCGGCAAACGGCGACACGGCACTTTCCATCCAGCAACCACCTGCAGATCTTGGATGCTTGATTCTAGTGACAAGCGCTCAGGTGGCAACCAAACCGCCGACAACCGGTCAGGTGGCGAGCCATGGCATCAGCTGCTGGCACTGCTCATCTGCCGGGCACGCGACAAGGCGCCGACCAATTCTTCGGAGAGATAAGGCTTGGTCAGAATGACACCGCGTTCGAAGCCGGTGGGAATGCTGCCGCTGGCAACGCCGGTGGCCAGCACAAACGGAATGCCGCGCTGCGAGAGCAGACGGGCAACCGGCTCGCTTGTCTGACCATTGCCCAGGCGATAGTCCAGCACGGCGATATCCGGCGCATCGGCTTGGATCAACTGCAGGGCATCCTGCACCTCGCCGACAGGGCCGACCACAGCCGCACCCGCGTGGACGAGCTGCAACTCGAGCAGCATGGCATTCATGTCATCGTTTTCGACTACGAGTACCCGAACTCCACGCAGCACCGACATTGCTTACTCCTTCACTTAAGTCGGCCAGTATATCGAGGCTGGTCGACCACGGTGTTGCCGACACCGTTTGCAGCTGAATTCGTCAGGAGCATCCTGACACTGTTCGTTTCATTCGCAAGCCGCTATACTGCGCGGCCACGCCGAAGTGGCGGAATCGGTAGACGCAGCGGACTCAAAATCCGCCGCCCTTAAAAGCGTGTGGGTTCGAGTCCCACCTTCGGCACCAAGATGTTGCAGTAACAGCGAAAGCCCTTCCGGCGCAATCCGGAGGGGCTTTTTGCTATGTGCTCTTGTGCTGCGGCAGTGCTACGGATTGGCGCCAGCGCGACGTCCGATGCGCGTGATCGCGGAGCGTTTGCGCGCAGCAGGCGTCGTGCGCTTGTTCTCAGGTCATCGCCGTCGGTTTCGCGCATCGTGCGATCGCCTTGGCCATGCTTGGCTAAAGATGCGTTTGTTCCCTACGCAACTGGGGTCTCGGTTGGCGTTGCAGGCACGCAACCATCACGCCCGGTCGGTACCGTGGAGTTCTCCTTCAAACAGGTAGCCACCATGGATTTCGATGCTTCGCAGCAGTTGCGCATTCTTCGCGACATCCACGACACCAAGCCGGTGTCCGACGAGGAAGCAAATTGGGCGGTGCGTGCAGGGTATGCCGCGCAAGCCGAAGACGGCGATATCGATCTGACCCACGAGGGTCGCAAGGCGCTGGACGACGGACAGGCCTGATCTTGTCATGCAAGTGTTGTGTGGCGATGCGTGTGTGCCTGTGATAGCTCGATCGACATCGCAACCTGATGGCCGGGCGCGCCACACGCGGGTTGCATTTGCGTGGTAATCCAACGCTTGCAGAGATCGAAGACTTCGCTTCAACCGGGCGGTCTTCGGCATCACTGCTGAGCACTGCAAACATGCATAAAAAAAGCCCCGGCAGAGCCGGGGCTTTTGGATGATTGGCGTCCCCACGGGGATTCGAACCCCGGTGTCCACCGTGAAAGGGTGGTGTCCTAGGCCTCTAGACGATGGGGACGCATATCAAAACCTCGTTGTCCATTCCAGACGGCCTAATGTCTGAAGTGGTGGAGCCAGGCGGGATCGAACCGCCGACCTCCTGCATGCCATGCAGGCGCTCTCCCAGCTGAGCTATGGCCCCGCGTTGCTGCGAGCCGGCAATCATACCGACTGAAGAAGGCTTTGGGAAGCGGTCTGTGCAAAAAAGATCTCCGGCGCTTCGGCGCGTCCAACTGGATTGCGTGATCAGCACGAAGTTGCGTATGCAGCCAATCAATACGTCTCTTCTCGCGAAGGTTCTTGCGATCAATCCGATGGCCTGGATGGTTCGTCGTCGTCGTCGGCGTTGCGGAGTAGGTAAGAGTTGCGGATGTCGTCTCGCATTGGCGCATGGACCGCAGCATCGACGCGCTGCCGTCAATCATCAACATCGTGATCAGTGGCAGCATCCAGCGCCCGCATTCGCAACAGACGGCGAAGTCGACGTTAGCGACCAATGCTCGACGTCCACGTTGTGCGCGGCGTTCGTTGCGCAACCGCACGTGGCACTCGATGCCGCGCTTGGGTCGCCGCTGACGATGCGAGCGCGTGATCGACGCGACTGCTTGCGCAGGACGTCTGCGCCACACTCGCGCAGGCCGGTTCCAGTGAGCCCTCGTTCGGCAGGTCGCCGATGGTGTCGATGTACATTCCAGGCCGTGCGCAACGCAACGACGCTCGAATTTTTTGACACATCCAGGGCGGCAGCGAGGCTGCTACCGAGACACAGCAAGAGCGCTCATCACTGCAAAAAAACAGGCAAAAAAAAGCCCCGGCAGAGCCAGGGCTTTTGGATGATTGGCGTCCCCACGGGGATTCGAACCCCGGTGTCCACCGTGAAAGGGTGGTGTCCTAGGCCTCTAGACGATGGGGACGCAGATCAAAACCTGAGTTGTCAAGTCAGACGGCCTAATGTCTGAGATGGTGGAGCCAGGCGGGATCGAACCGCCGACCTCCTGCATGCCATGCAGGCGCTCTCCCAGCTGAGCTATGGCCCCACGAAACTGAGAACGAAATGATAGCGACCCGTTAATGTTCGCGCAAGCGCTTTTTCATTCCGATTGAGACAGCGCGTGCGCTCGGCAGCGCTGCCTGAAACTCACTTGACGCCGTGAAGATCGCGCAGCTGCGTCGGCCGGGCACCGAAATACGCGGCGAGGTCGGCGATGTCCTGATCGCTCAATGCAGTGGCCTGCGCAGTCATCAACGGGTGCTGGCGGTCGCCACTGCGATAGGCCTGCAGCGCGTGCGCAAGATAGTCGCCGTACTGGCCGCCAAGCTTGGGATAGCTGGGGTCGATCGGCGCATTGCCATCGGCACCGTGGCAATCCACGCAGCTCTGGCCGGTGGCCTTGCCTTTGGTATGCGCAAGTTTGTCGCCAGCCTCGGCGCGACCGGTGGGCAAGCCGGCAGAGGAGCCAGAGCCGTGCTCGCCGCTGGCATGGCCGGCATCGCCGGCGGAGTGATCGGTGGATTCGACCTGGGATTGAGAGCAGGCCGCCATCATCAGGGCAGCGACCAGGACGATGGCTAGACGCGGAGCGTGCAGGGCGTTCGGCATGTGGGCGCTTATTTGAGGGTGGACAGGAAGGCGGAGATGTCGGCGATGTCCTGCTCGGAGAAACTCTGCGCCTGCGCCTGCATGGTCGGGTGTTTGCGCTTGCCCTTGCGGTATTCGGTCAGCGCCTGTGTCAGATACTGACTGGACTGGCCACCGATCTTGGGCACGCGGTAACTGGGATAGGCGTTCTTGTAGCCGGTCAAGCCGTGGCAGCCCTGGCAGGTATACGCCAGCAGGCGGCCATTGGAGGGATTGCCGGTCGGCGCTGCGGGCGCGGCGGCAGCAGGTGCGGCGGCGGCAGGCGCCGGCGTGGCCGGTACTGCTGGCGTGACTGACGGTGTCGCTGATGCGCCCCCAAACGGCAGGAAGACGACCAGAGCGAGACAAGCGGCGAGCGGCTGCGGGCGCATGGTTTCGTATCCGGAAGACTGATTGAGCGTCCGCACGGTGGGGGCGTGACGGAACCGGACCGAGTATGCCTGCGAATTGGCGTGGAGCAAACGGGGTGAATACGCGAAGTTGAACAGACCATGACCTTTGGCGCATTGGCGACATGCATGTTCGGGTGGTTTACTTGCCTACAACACCTGTTCACGCATCCACTAGGACACGACGATGTCGCCACTTTCCTTCTTGCCCGGCCGCAGCGGAATTTGCGCCGCCGCAGTATTGATCTCCACCAGTCTGTTGTTGGGCGGCTGCAAGACCGGCGATGGGGAAGCCAAGGCCTCGGAAGAAAAAAAGGCCGTCGATACCGTGCCGGTGGAAATCGCCAAGGCGGCGCGTCGCGCGGTGGCTGCCAGCTATACCGGTACCGCAGCACTGGAGCCGCGTGCGGAAGCGCAGGTGGTCGCCAAGACCTCCGGCGTGGCATTGGCGGTGATGGTGGAAGAGGGTCAGAAAGTGTCGGCCGGCCAGGCGCTGGTGCGACTGGATCCGGATCGCGCGCATCTGGCCGTTGCGCAAAGCGAAGCGCAACTACGCAAGCTGGAAAACAGCTACCGCCGCGCCACGCAATTGGTCGGTCAGCAGCTGGTGAGTGCAGCCGATGTGGATCAGCTGAAGTTCGATGTGGAAAACAGCCGCGCGCAGCACCGGCTGGCATCGCTGGAGCTGTCCTACACCACGGTGCAGGCGCCGATTTCCGGCGTGATCGCTTCGCGTTCGATCAAGACCGGCAACTTCGTGCAGATCAACACGCCGATCTTCCGCATCGTCGACGACTCGCAGCTGGAAGCCACGCTCAACGTGCCCGAGCGCGAACTGGCGACGTTGAAGTCGGGCCAGCCGGTGACCTTGCTGGCCGATGCGCTGCCGGGCCAGCAGTTCGTCGGCAAGGTGGATCGCATTGCGCCGGTGGTGGATTCGGGCAGCGGCACGTTCCGTGTGGTGTGCGCCTTCGGCAAGGGCGCCGAGTCGCTGCAGCCGGGCATGTTCGGGCGCATCCGTATCGACTATGACCAGCGCAAGGATGCATTGGTGATTCCGCGCCTGGCGCTGCTCGATGATGGTGAGCCTGCGGTGTTTGTGGTGCGCAATGGCAAGGCCAGCCGGGTCCCGGTGAAGCTTGGTTACGCCGAAGGCCCGTGGCTGGAAGTGCGGCAGGGTTTGAAGGAAGGCGATCAGGTGGTGACTGCCGGCAAGGTGGCGCTGCGCGATGGCACTGCCGTGCAGGTGATTGGCCAGCCAGAACGCAAACCAGTTGCTGCTGCGATACCGGCGGCCGGCGACAAGACCGGCAGCGATGAGACGCGCTCATGAGCGATCACGGCAACGCGCACGGACCCGTGCACGACCCGCACGCGCCTCTGCATGGCGGCGGCGGTGGATTGGTGGCCTTCGCCACGCGGCGGCGCGTGACCATCGCCATGATCACCGTGACCATGCTGTTGTTCGGCCTGATCGCGCTGCGTAGCCTCAAGGTCAATCTGCTGCCCGACCTGAGCTACCCCACGCTCACCGTGCGCACCGAATACACCGGCGCGGCGCCGGCGGAAATCGAAACGTTGGTGACCGAACCGGTGGAAGAAGCCGTCGGCGTGGTCAAGAACCTGCGCAAGCTCAAGTCGATTTCGCGCACCGGGCAGAGCGATGTGGTGATGGAATTCGCCTGGGGCACCAACATGGACCAGGCCGGCCTGGAAGTGCGCGACAAGATGGAAGCGCTGTCGCTGCCGCTGGAAACCAAGCCGCCGGTGCTGCTGCGCTTCAATCCATCCACCGAACCGATCATGCGGCTGGCGTTGTCGCCCAAGCAGGCCCCGGCGTCGGACGCCGATGCGATCCGTCAGCTCACCGGTCTTCGCCGCTATGCCGACGAAGACCTGAAAAAGAAGCTCGAACCGGTGGCCGGTGTGGCCGCAGTCAAGGTCGGCGGCGGGCTGGAAGACGAGATCCAGGTCGATATCGATCAGCAGAAACTGGCGCAGCTCAATCTGCCCATCGACAACGTGATCACCCGGCTCAAGGAGGAGAACGTCAACATCTCCGGCGGCCGGCTGGAAGAAGGCTCGCAGCGGTATCTGGTGCGCACGGTGAACCAGTTTGTGGATCTGGACGAGATCCGCAACATGCTGGTCACCGCGCAGAGCAGCAGTAGCAGCGCCGCCGATGCAGCGATGCAGCAGATGTATGCGATTGCCGCGTCCACCGGCTCGCAGGCGGCGCTGGCGGCAGCGGCGGAAGTGCAGAGCACGTCGTCGGCGTCCAGCAGCAGCATCGCCGGCGGCATGCCGGTGCGGCTGAAAGATGTGGCCGACGTGCGCCAAGGCTACAAGGAGCGCGAGGCGATCATCCGTCTTGGCGGCAAGGAAGCGGTGGAGCTGGCGATCTACAAGGAAGGCGATGCCAACACCGTATCCACGGCGGCCGCACTGCGCGCGCGACTGGAGCAGCTCAAGGCAACCGTGCCGGGCGATGTGCAGATCACCACCATCGAAGACCAGTCGCACTTCATCGAACACGCGATCAGCGATGTCAAAAAAGATGCGGTGATCGGCGGTGTGCTGGCGATCCTGATCATCTTCCTGTTCCTGCGCGACGGCTGGAGCACGTTCGTGATCAGCCTGTCGTTGCCGGTGTCGATCATCACCACGTTCTTCTTCATGGGCCAGCTTGGCTTGAGCCTCAACGTAATGTCGCTGGGCGGGCTGGCACTGGCTACCGGCCTGGTGGTGGACGATTCGATCGTGGTGCTGGAGAGCATCGCCAAGGCGCGCGAACGTGGCTTGAGCGTGCTGGATGCGGCTATTGCCGGTACCCGCGAAGTGAGCATGGCAGTGATGGCGTCCACGTTGACCACCATTGCGGTGTTCCTGCCGCTGGTGTTCGTCGAAGGCATCGCCGGGCAGTTGTTCCGCGATCAGGCGCTGACGGTGGCGATCGCCATTGCGATCTCGTTGGTCGTCTCGATGACGCTGATTCCGATGCTGAGCTCACTGAAGGGTGCGCCACCGATGGCATTTCCGGATGAGCCGGACCACCCGGATTGGACGCCCGAACAGCGCTGGCTCAAGCCAGTGGCTGCCGGCCGTCGCGGGGCGGGGGCCAGCGTGCGCTATGCGTTCTTCGGCGGGGCGTGGGCGGTGGTCAAATTGTGGCGCGGCATCTCACGGGTGGTGTCGCCAGTGATGCGCAAGGCCAGCGACATTGCGATGGCGCCGTACGGCCGTGCCGAGCGTGGCTATCTGGCGATGTTGCCGGCAGCGTTGCGTCGGCCCGGTCTGGTGCTGGGATTGGCCGCGGCCGCGTTTGTCGGCACCGTGCTGTTGGTGCCGATGCTGGGGGCGGACCTGATCCCGCAGCTGGCGCAGGATCGTTTCGAGATGACCGTGAAACTGCCGTCCGGCACGCCGCTTGCGCAGACCGATGCACTGGTGCGCGAGCTGCAACTCGCGCACGACAAAGACCCCGGCATTGCATCGTTGTATGGCGTGAGCGGCAGCGGCACGCGGCTGGATGCCAACCCCACCGAAAGCGGGGAGAACATCGGCAAGCTCACCGTGGTGATGGCCGGCGGCGGCAGCCCCGAAGTGGAAGCGGCGGCGACGCAGCGTCTGCGCAGCAGCATGGTCGGGCACCCCGGTGCGCAGGTGGATTTCGCGCGGCCGGCGCTGTTTAGTTTCTCGACTCCGCTGGAAGTGGAATTGCGCGGTCAGGATCTGGGCGAGCTGGAGCGGGCCGGGCAAAAACTGGCCGCGATGCTGCGCGCCAATGGTCACTATGCCGACGTCAAATCGACGGTGGAAGAGGGCTTTCCGGAGATCCAGATCCGCTTCGATCAAGAGCGTGCCGGTGCACTGGGCTTGACCACGCGGCAGATCGCCGATGTCATCGTCAAAAAGGTGCGTGGCGATGTGGCCACGCGCTACAGCTTTCGCGACCGCAAGATCGATGTGCTGGTGCGTGCGCAACACAGCGACCGTGCCAGCGTGGATGCGATCCGCCAGCTGATCGTCAATCCGGGCAGCAGTCGCCCCGTGCGCCTGGCCGCCGTGGCCGAGGTGCTGGCGACGACCGGCCCGAGCGAGATCCATCGTGCCGATCAGACCCGCGTGGCGATCGTGTCGGCCAGCCTGAAGGACATCGACCTGGGCGGTGCGGTGCGCGAAGTGGAAACGCTGGTGCGAAAGGATCCGTTGGCTGCCGGCGTCGGCATGCATATCGGCGGGCAGGGCGAGGAGCTGGCGCAGTCGGTCAAATCGTTGTTGTTTGCGTTCGGGCTGGCGATCTTTCTGGTCTATCTGGTGATGGCGTCGCAGTTCGAATCGCTGCTGCACCCGTTCGTCATCCTGTTCACCATCCCGCTGGCGATGGTGGGCGCGGTGCTGGCGCTGCTGATGACCGGCAAGCCGGTCTCGGTGGTGGTGTTCATCGGGCTGATCCTGCTGGTGGGCCTGGTGACCAAGAACGCGATCATCCTGATCGACAAGGTCAACCAGTTGCGCGAAGAAGGCGTGCCCAAGCGTGAGGCACTGATTGAAGGCGCACGCTCGCGTCTGCGGCCGATCGTCATGACCACGCTGTGCACCTTGTTCGGCTTCCTGCCGCTGGCGGTGGCGATGGGCGAGGGCGCGGAAGTGCGCGCACCGATGGCGATCACCGTGATTGGTGGCCTGCTGGTGTCCACGCTGTTGACCCTGCTGGTGATTCCGGTGGTGTACGACTTGCTGGATCGCCGTGCGGACGCGTACTACCTGGAGCGCGGCCGGCGCATGGCGCGGCAGCAGGCGCAGACGCGTGAAAACACCGACGGACTGGAGGCGCTATGAGCGTTGCGGCCTTCAGCATTCGTCGCCCGGTCACCACCATCATGTGTTTTGTGTCGTTGGTGGTGGTGGGCTTGATCGCCGCCTTCCGATTGCCGTTGGAGGCATTGCCGGACATCTCGGCGCCGTTTTTGTTCGTGCAACTGCCGTACACCGGCTCCACGCCGGACGAGGTGGAGCGCAATCTGGTGCGGCCGGCCGAAGAAGCCTTGGCCACGATGACCGGCATCAAGCGCATGCGCTCCACCGCCACTGCCGATGGCGCCAACATCTTTATCGAGTTCTCCGATTGGGACCGCGATATCGCCATCGCGGCATCGGATGCGCGCGAGCGGCTGGATGCGATTCGCGACGAATTTCCCGACGATCTGCAGCGTTTCCATATCTTCAAATGGTCCAGCAGCGACGAGCCGGTGCTCAAGGTGCGCCTGGCCAGCCAGACCGATCTGACCGGCGCGTACGACATGCTCGACCGCGAGTTCAAGCGGCGCATCGAACGCATTCCCGGCGTGGCGAAGGTCGAAATTTCCGGTGCTCCGCCCAACGAGGTGGAGATCGCCATCGCGCCGGATCGCCTCACCGCGCACGACCTCAGCCTCAACGACCTGAGCGAGCGGCTGGGCAAGCTCAATTTCTCGGTGTCCGCCGGGCAGATCGACGACAACGGACAGCGCATTCGGGTGCAGCCCATCGGCGAGTTGCGCGACCTGCAGGAACTGCGTGATCTGGTCCTCAATGCCAAGGGGTTGCGTCTTGGCGATATCGCCGAGGTGCGCCTCAAGCCCACGCGCATGAACTACGGGCGGCGGCTGGATGGGCGCCCGGCGATCGGTCTGGATGTCTTCAAGGAGCGCAGCGCCAATCTGGTGGAAGTGTCCAAGGCCGCGCTGAAAGAGGTGGAAGACATTCGCGCCGAGCCCGCGATGCGCGATGTGCAGATCAAGGTCATCGACAACCAGGGCAAGGCCGTGACCTCGTCGCTGGCCGAACTCGCCGAAGCCGGGGCGGTGGGCCTGTTGTTGTCGATCACCGTGCTGTTCTTTTTTCTGCGGCATTGGCCATCGACCTTGATGGTGACCCTGGCGATCCCGATCTGCTTTGCGATCACGTTGGGCTTCATGTATTTCGTCGGCGTCACGCTCAACATCCTGACGATGATGGGCTTGCTGCTCGCGGTGGGCATGCTGGTGGACAACGCCGTGGTGGTGGTGGAAAGCATCTACCAGGAGCGCGAGCGCATGCCCGGGCAGCCGCAGCTCGCGGCATTGCTCGGCACCCGCAGCGTGGCGATTGCGCTGAGCGCAGGTACGCTGTGCCATTGCATCGTGTTCGTGCCGAATCTGTTCGGCGAAACCAACAACATCTCCATCTTCATGGCGCAGATCGCGATCACCATTTCGGTGTCGTTGTTGGCGTCGTGGTTGGTGGCGATCAGCCTGATCCCGATGCTGTCGGCACGCATGAAGACGCCACCGATGGTGACCTCCGATCATGGCGTGATCGCAAGACTGCAACAGCGCTATGCGCGGGTACTTGCATGGACGCTGGCCCATCGCGGCTGGAGCGTGGCCGGGATCATCCTGGTGAGCGCCATCAGCTTGGTGCCGATGAAACTGACCAAGGTCGACATGTTCGGCGGCGATGGCGGCAACGAGGCCTTCATCCAATATCAGTGGAAGGGCTCGTACACGCATGAGCAGCTGGGGGAAGAGGTCGGGCGAGTCGAGAATTACCTGGAAGCCAATCGCGAGAAGTACCACATCGCCCAGGTCTATTCGTGGTTCAGCGAGGTGGAAGGCAGCAGCACGACGGTGACCTTCGATGCGAGCAAGGTCAAAGACCTGCCGCCATTGCTGGAGCAGATCCGTAAGGCGTTGCCGCGGTCTGCGCGTGCCGACTACAGCATCGGCAATCAGGGCGATGGTGATAGCGGCAACCAGGGCGTGCAGGTGCAATTGGTTGGCGACTCCACCGAGGCGCTCAAGTCGCTGGCCGATGAGGTGGTGCCGCTGCTGGCGCAACGCAAGGAGTTACGCGACGTGCATGTGGATACCGGCGATCGCACCAGCGAGCTGGCGATCCGCGTCGATCGCGAGCGTGCTGCCGCGTTCGGTTTCAGTGCGGAGCAGGTGGCCAGTTTCGTGGGGCTGGCACTGCGCGGCACGCCGCTGCGCGAGTTCCGTCGTGGCGACAATGAAGTGCCGGTGTGGGTGCGTTTTGCTGGCGCCGAGCAAAGCAAGCCGGAAGATCTGGCCGGCTTCAGCGTACGCACCAAGGATGGCCGCAGCGTGCCGCTGCTGAGTCTGGTCGATGTGCAGATCCGCCCGGCGGCCACGCAGATCGGGCGCACCAATCGCCAGACCACGTTGACCATCAAGGCCAATCTGGCCGAAAAAATCACCGTGCCGGAAGCACGCGCGGCGATGGAAAAGCCGCTCAAGGCAATGAATTTTCCTGCCGGTTACAGCTACACCTTCGATGGCGGCAACTATCAGAACGACGGTGAAGCGATGGGCCAGATGCTGTTCAACCTGGTGATCGCGTTGGTGATGATTTATGTGGTGATGGCGGCGGTGTTCGAATCGCTGCTGTTCCCGGCCGCGATCATGAGCGGCGTGCTGTTTTCGATCTTCGGTGTGTTCTGGCTGTTCTGGATCACCGGCACCTCGTTCGGCATCATGTCCTTCATCGGCATCCTGGTGCTGATGGGTGTGGTGGTGAACAACGGCATCGTGATGATCGAGCACATCAACAATTTGCGCCGACGCGGCATGGGCCGGACGCAGGCGCTGGTCGAGGGCTCACGCGAGCGGTTGCGGCCGATCATGATGACGATGGGCACCGCGATCCTGGCGATGGTGCCGATCTCGCTGACCAGCACCACGATGTTCAGCGACGGCCCGCCGTACTTCCCGATGGCCCGCGCCATCGCCGGCGGCCTGGCGTTTTCCACCGTGGTGAGCCTGCTGTTCCTGCCGACGATCTACGCGATTCTCGATGACATGAGCAACGGCGCAGCGGCGCTGGTACGACGTGCGCGGGGTGTGCCGAAGACGACGCAGGCGAGAGCCTCGCTGGAGTCTTGAACGACCAACGATCCGTCTCAAAGCCCCTCTCCCGCCGGGAGAGGGGTTGGGGTGAGGGTACGGTTTTCCGGGTGCTGCCAAGTGCGCGGCTGTTGGTTACTGGCTTCGTTGAGGGGCGACAGCGCGTCCGGGAATCGGCTACTCGGCTCGGTCAGACATCCTGTCTGACTCGCCGCCGCGGCACATCCTTGTGCCGCTCTCCGCCAATCCCCGGCCACGCTGCCGCCTCGGCGAGTCACTGCAACGCCTTGGTCAAGGCAAGCGAATTTTCCTTCCTGTTTTCCATGACCTGCGCGATTTTTGATGACAGCAGCAGATCAGGGATCTGCTGGGGTGTCGTGGTGCGCGGAAAACGCCACCGCCACGTAGCGCTAGAGCCTTGAACGTCATGACCCGCCTGGAGCCCCTCTCCCGTCGGGAGAGGGGTTGGGGTGAGGGTACGGTTTTCCTGGTACTGCCAAGTGCGCGGCTGTTGGTTACTGGATTCGGTGAGGGGCGACAGCGCGTCCGGGAATCGGCTACTCGGCTCGGTCAGACATCCTGTCTGACTCGCCGCCGCGGCACATCCTTGTGCCGCTCTCCGCCAATCCCCGGCCACGCTGTCGCCTCGGCGAGTCACTGCATCGCCAAGCGAATTCTCCTTCCTGTTTCCCATGACCTGCGCGATTTTCGATGACAGCAGCAGATCAGGGATCTGCTGGGGTGTCGTGGTGCGCCGAAAACGCCACCGCTACGTAGCGCTAGAGCCTTGAACGTCATGAGCCGCCTGAAGCCCCTCTCCCGCCGGGAGAGGGGTTGGGGTGAGGGTACGGTTTTCCTGGTACTGCCAAGTGCGCGGCTGTTGGTTACTGGCTTCGGTGAGAGGCAGCAGCGCGGCCGGGAATCGGCTACTCGGCTCGGTCAGACATCCTGTCTGACTCGCCGCCGCGACACATCCTTGTGCCGCTCTCCGCCAATCCCCGGCCACGCTGCCGCCTCGGCGAGTCGCCATCATGATCTTGATCAGGTAAAGCAATTCTTCAAAGCTTGGCGGGGGAGCGTGCCCGACAGTAATCGCTGCTCCACGTTCCGCCAACACAGGAACATTCGATGAGTGGTCTGCGGGCGCCGGGGCAGGACCTTACACGACAAGAATGTCGTGTAAGAGCCCCCATGGATGGGTTCACGGCGTGTCCTGCCCCGGTGCCCGCGGGCCGCTCCACGCACAAGAGAAATGCGCGAGCGAATCAGGCTTTCCTCAGCCAAACCTAAAGCGTCAACAAACTGCGCTTTCCTCAATCATTTGAAAGCGCTAGCCAACCAGGCTTTCCTCAGCCAACCAGTTTTTGTCAGCCAATCAGCTTTCCACCGCAGCCCGGCTTTTCAACGCTCTGGATGCGGCGCCCAGAAATTAACCCGCACGCACCTGCCGAACGATCGCCGCGGCCTTGGCCGAGCTTTCCTTGACCTTGTCCCATTGGCCCTGAGCCAACCAGTCCTTGGGCACCATCCACGAGCCGCCGATGCACAGCACGTTCGGCTGCGACAGAAACTCTGCTGCGTTAGCTTCGCTGATGCCGCCGGTGGGACAGAGCTTGAGCTCGGACAGCGGGCCGGCGAGGCCCTTGAGCATTTGCAGGCCGCCGACGGCAGTGGCCGGGAACAGCTTGCACACGCGAAAGCCCAGGCCCATCAGGGTCAGCAATTCGGTCGGGGTGGCTGCGCCGGGAACGGCCGGGATCGGCGCATCGGCCAGCAAGCGCGCGAGCGGGGCAGGCGTGCCGGGCGTCACCAGGAAATCCGCACCGGCATCCACCGACTGACGCAACTGCAGTTCGCTCAGCACGGTGCCAGCGCCGATCACGATATTGGGCAGTTCGCGCTTGAGCATGGCCAGCGCTTCGATCGCGATCGGTGTGCGCAGAGTGAGCTCGATCGCGGGCAACCCGCCTTCGAGCAGCGCGTCGGCCACGCGGCGCGCCTGGTCCAGCGTATCGACAGTGACCACCGGCAGGATGCCGGCGTCGCGCAGCAGTTGTTCGGCGGTGTTCTGGGTCTGGGCAATCGTCATTGCAACTCCATTAGACGGCGACCGCCGGGGCGGTCGCTGAGAGGGAAGGGGATCAGGCGTCCTTGGACTCGTGCGGCGCGGCGGCTGCGGCAGCATCTGCGCCGAGTTCGTACTCGGCGTCGTAGCTCCACAGTGCACCGTCCGGATGCGTCGGGCCGCAGGAAATCGAGATCGCGCCCTGGTCGGCCGGGCCGACGACCTGGCGGTTGATCGCAAACAGGTTGCGGCCCAGGTCGTTGCCGGCCACGGCGGTATTGGGCGCCACTTCGCGCGATGCCCATTCTTCGGCCGAGACCAGCACTTCCAGCGTGCCGGCTTCGCCGTCCAGCCGCACCATGTCGCCTTCGCGGACGCGGCCAATCGGGCCGCCACGCGCGGCTTCCGGCGTCATGTGGATCGCGGCGGGGAACTTGCCCGAGGCACCCGACAAACGGCCGTCAGTGACCAACGCCACGCGGCGGCCCTGGTTCTGCAGCAGGCCGAGCAGCGGTGCCATCGAATGCAGCTCCGGCATACCGTTGGCACGCGGGCCCTGATACCGCAGCACCACCACGAAGTCGTGCGGCAGCACGCCGGCGGCGTGCAGCTTGTTCAGCACCTGCGGCGTGTCGATCACCACCGCAGGCGCTTCGATCTTGCGGTGCTGCGGCTTGACCGCCGACAGCTTGATCAGCGAGCGGCCCAGGTTGCCGCGCAGCAGGCGCAGGCCGCCTTGCGCTTCGAACGCATCGCTGACCGGGCGCGCCACGCTGTCATCGGCGGTGGTCGCGGTGCCGGGCACATAAGTGACCTTGCCGTCCTGCAACCGCGGCTCGTTGGCGTAGGCACGCATGCCGCCTTCGACCACGGTGGGCAGATCGTCGTGCATGTAGCCGGCGTCCATCAGCTCGCGGAAGACGAACGCGGTGCCGCCTGCGGCCTGGAAGCGATTCACGTCGGCTTCGCCGTTGGGATAGATGCGGGTCAGCAACGGCACGGTCTGCGAGATCAGGTCCATGTCGTCCCAGGTCAACACGATGCCGGCCGCACGCGCCACGGCGATCCAGTGGATGGTGTGGTTGGTCGAGCCGCCGGTCGCCATCAGCGTGACCACCGCATTGACGATGGCGCGTTCGTCGATCAAGCGACCGAACGGACGGAAGTCATCGCCCAGTGCGGAGATCGCCAAGGCGCGTGCGGTGCCCTCACGGGTCAGTGCATCGCGCAGCGGCAATTCCGGGTTGACGAACGAGGCGCCGGGCAATTGCACGCCCATCGCTTCGAGCAGCACCTGGTTGGAATTGGCGGTGCCGTAAAAGGTGCAGGTGCCAGGCGAGTGATACGACGACGCCTCGGCTTCCAGCAGCTCGGCGCGGGTGGCTTCGCCGGCGGCATAGCGCTCGCGCACTTCGGCTTTTTGCTTGTTCGGGATGCCCGGCGTCATCGGGCCGGCCGGCATGAACAGCGCAGGCAGATGACCGAAGGCCAGCGCACCGATCAACAGACCCGGCACGATCTTGTCGCACACGCCCAGGTACACCACGCTGTCGAACATGTCGTGGCTAAGGCCGATCGCTGCGGCTTGCGCGATGTTGTCGCGCGAAAACAGCGACAGCTCCATGCCGGCGCGGCCCTGGGTCACGCCGTCGCACATCGCCGGCACGCCACCGGCCACCTGCGCGGTGGCGCCGAGCGCACGCGCGGCATCGCGAATCAGCTGCGGGTAATGCTCGAACGGCTGGTGTGCCGACAGCATGTCGTTATAGGCGGTGATGATGCCCAGGTTAGGCGTGGCCGCACCGCGCAGACGCGATTTGTCGGTCGGTTCGGACGCCGCAAAGCCGTGCGCAAGATTGCCGCAGCTCAGGCGGCTACGGAACGGACCCTCACGCAGGGCGGCATCGAGGCCGGCCAGATACGCCGCGCGCGACGGCGCGCTGCGCTTGCGGATACGGTCGGTGACAGCTTGGATGTTCGGATGCAGGCTCATTGGCTACCGGCTATGAGAAACGGGGGGAGAAGAAAGCACGCTGTTACGTAGTTTAAATACCCGCACCTGGATGTGCGGACTGGTGCGAGGCACTCGCATTGAAGCTGTGGTTGCGAGCGACGCACGTTGCATTGGCTGTTGCGAAGTACTCACAGCGCATCCACTTTCGCGAAGGGCTCGCGGCATCCGCCAGCCCTCAACCGCACCAATGCACCCGCAACCGCGGACCGGGCTGCTGGAGCGCGACACGAATCGGGTACTCGCTGATGTCCTCGCCAGCCAGTGCGGCTTGCAGCACATCGAGCTTTTGCTTGCCGCGCAGCAGCAGCAGGCGGGTGGGAATCGCGGCAAGGCCGGTCGGCGTCAGCGTGATCCGCAGCGGCCACTGGTTCGCGCCCGGGCAACCGGTCGCATCCAGTGATGCATACGGCTGCGGGCTGGCCAGCGCCTTGGGCAGATCGGTCGAACCGGGGAACAACGATGCGGTATGTCCGTCGCCGCCCATTCCCAGCACCGCCAGACAGGCCGGCTCGGCATGAGTGGCCTGCAGGTTGGCGGTGTGCACGCACTCGGGCAATTGCTTCCCGGGACGCACCAACGGGATGAAGGTCGCGGCCGGCGCATGAGTCAGGAAGCTGTGATTGACCAGCCACGCGTTGCTGTCCTGATCCTGCGGCGAGAGCCAACGCTCATCGACCAGGCCCACCTCGACCCGCGACCAGTCCAGCGGACGGTGCGCCAGCGATTCGTAAACCGGCGCCGGTGTGGTGCCGCCGGAGAGCAGCATGCGTGCCTGCCCGCGGCGCGAAATTTCCTGTTCCAGCAGATCGGCCATTTCGCCGGCGACCGCTTCGGTCCACTCGGCGGGATCTTCGTAGCGCACCAGAGTGATGCGCGGGTTGTCCTGCAGGTTCATCGCTGCTCCCCCGGATGCTGACGCTGCGCATCCACCGCATACGCTGCGGCGCCCAACAGGCCGGCATGCGGATGCATGACCGCCAGCGAAGGCACGCGCGACATGATCGCGGAGAACCGGCCCTTGTGTTCGAAGCGCTGGCGGAAGCCGGAGTGCTGCAGCGACTCCAGCACCTTGGGCACCAGACCGCCGGTCAGGAACACGCCATCCCATGCACCCTGCATCAGCACCATGTCGCCAGCGATCGCACCGAAGATGGCGCAGAACAGGTCGATGGTGCGCGCCGAGCGCGGGTCGCCGGCCGCCGCACGTGCGGTGATGTCCTTGGGTTCCAGCGGGCCCGGGTCGATGCCGGCAATCTCGCTCAATGCGCGATGGATGTTGACCAGGCCGGGGCCGCAGATCAGCCGCTCGTTGGAGACCCGGCCGAACTGCTCGGAGAGGATTTCCAGCACACGGATTTCTTCCGGCGTGCCGGGCGGAAAGCTGACGTGGCCGCCTTCGGTTTCCAGTGGAAAACAACGCCCGTTACGGATGATCAGCCCACCCACGCCCAGGCCGGTGCCGGGACCGATCACGCCATAGTTGCGCGGTTGATCGATCGGTGCCGGCCGCCAGCTGGCACCGCCTACCTGCACCACATCCTGCGGACGCAGCAGGCTGATTGCCATGGCCTGCGCTGCAAAGTCGTTGATCAGGTGCAGGGTGCTGAAGCCCAGCATGGCAGCGGTGCGCGACCGCGAGATCACCCACGGATGATTGGTGATGCGCGCTTCGTCGCCATCGACGCGGCCGGCCACGGCGAACACGCCCTGGGTGGCCTGCACGCCGATCTGGTCGAGGTAGTACCGCGCGGCTTCGCCGAGCGAAGCGAACTCCACCACCGCGAACTCGCGCGAGGTGTCATCCAGCAACGGGACCGATGCATCGACATCGGCCAGCGCGAACCGCGCGTTGGTTCCGCCGATATCGGCAACCAGCACCGGTTTGGAAGGAGCGGTCATGCGGTGTTTCCCTGTGCGTCGGTGGCAGGAGGCAGGAACGGTGCGGCAGTGTCCGGGCCCCAGCTACCGGCGGGGTAGGGCTGCAGCGGCAAGGCTGCGTCTTTCCAGGCATCGCTGACGCTGTCGATCCAGGACCAGGCAGCCTTGACCTCGTCGTCGCGCACGAACAGTGCCGGGTTGCCGTTGAAGGCATCCACGAACAGCCGCTCGTAAGCGATGCGACGGTGCAGGCCGGTCGGCACCGACAATTCCAGTTCCAGCGGTTGCAGCTCGATCGCGCCCCATTCCGGGCCGGCCAGGCTGCTCATCAGGCCGAGCTCGATGTTTTCCTGCGGCTGCAGCTGGAAGGTCAGGCGGTTGGGCACCGCGTTCTGGCGATCCGGGCGCTCGAACAACCAATGCGTCACCGGCTTGAGCGTGACCACGATGCGGGTGGAACGCTCGGCCAGCCGCTTGCCGGTGCACAGATGGAACGGCACGCCGGCCCAGCGCCAGTTGTCGATATGCGCGGTGACCGCGACGAAGGTTTCCACGTCGCTGCCTTCCGGCGGGTGGTAGGCCTGCGCCGGCTGGCCGTTGATGGTGCCGGCGGTGTAGCGGCCGCGCACGCTGTCGTGCGCGGCGTGTTCGGCGGTCATCGGGCGCAGCGCACGCAGCACCTTGACCTTCTCGTCGCGGATGCGGTCGGCTTCCAGCGAGGCCGGCGGCTCCATCGCCACCAGACACAGCAGCTGCAGGATATGGCTTTGCACCATGTCGCGCAGCGCGCCGGAGCGGGCGTAATACGCATCGCGTCCGTCCACGCCCTCGCTTTCGGCGACCAGGATCTGCACCGACTCGATGTAGGTCCGGTTCCAGACTGCTTCGAGCAGCGTATTACCGAAGCGCAGCGCGATCAGGTTCTGTACCGCCGCCTTGCCCAGGTAATGGTCCAGGCGGAACACGCGGTCTTCGTCGATCAGCGCGCCGATCGACTGCAGGATCTCGCGAGCGCTATCGGAGTCGTGGCCGATCGGCTTTTCCAGCATCAGCCGGTGCGGTGCAGCCAAGGCGCCGCCCAGGGCCAGGCCCTGGCAGGTGCTGATGTACAGCCCCGGCGGGATCGCCAGGTAGCTCACGATCTGGCGGCTGGCCAGCTCGCGGACTGCATCGGCCACCGATTCGGCATTGCGCAGGTCCACCGAGCGGTAATCCACGCGCTGCAGCAGCGTCTGGATCTGCTCCGGGGTGGCAATCGGCAGCGCTTCGGTCAGGCGTGGCCGTAACACTTCACGGAAAGCCTCGGTATCGTGCGGCGACAATGCCAGCGCACGGATACGGAAGTCCTCCGGCAGCAGGCCGTCGACGAACAGGCGCAGCAGGGACGGAAAGAGATAGCGCTGGGCGAGATCGCCGGTAGCGCCGAACAGGATCAGGGTGTTGTGCATGGACCGAGTTTCAGATTCTGGAGACATCGTTATCAGCAGTTTCGCGAAAAGGCGCCGGACAGCCGGCGGTCGGTACGTCTGTTCCTGAGCGACACTTGCGTGCGCGCAGCGGGGGATGGACGGCGACGCCCAATCCCCGATTGTTGCAGCAACTGGTGGTCAGCGGTTAGCGCCTGGGCGGCATACCTGCACCTGCGTGGCGGAATGCCCGCTCGCGCAATGCAGGTAACGTCGCCGGAAACGGCGGCGTGGGTCGGTAGCGGCATGGTCCCTCCCGAGATCGATGTTGCCATGTGAAAACGATTACATGTCAGAATAAACCAATGCATTCGTTTGCAGGAGATTTCCTCGCAAACGGGTCGGTCGTCATTGCCATCGGGAGGGCCGAGGGCAGGGCGCATACAAACGTTGAGGCCGAACGATGGCGAAAGTGCAGTTGGAAGGTGTCCGCAAGGTCTATGAAAACGGCCAGGTGGCGGTGCAGGGCGCAAGCTTCGAGGTGGCCGATGGCGAGCTGATGGTGCTGGTCGGGCCGTCCGGCTGCGGCAAGTCGACACTGTTGCGCATGATCGCCGGGCTCGAGGACATCAGCGCGGGCACGCTCAAGATCGGCGAACGCGTCGTCAACGACGTGGCGCCGAAGGACCGCGACATCGCAATGGTGTTCCAGAGCTATGCGCTCTACCCGCACATGACCGTGGCGGAAAATCTGGCCTTCGGGCTCAAGCTGCGTGGTCACCCGAAGCAGGTCATCGCCGAGCGCGTCAATAACGCCGCCGAACTGCTGGGTCTGACCCCGATGCTCGACAAGTTGCCCAAGGCGATGTCCGGCGGCCAGCGTCAGCGTGTGGCGCTCGGGCGGGCGATGGTGCGCGAATCGTCGGTGTTCCTGCTCGACGAACCGCTGTCCAACCTGGATGCCAAACTGCGCCACAGCGTGCGCACCGAGATCGCGCAGCTGCATCGCAAGCTCGGCACCACCATGATCTACGTCACCCACGATCAGGTCGAAGCGATGACCCTCGGCCAGCGCATCGTGGTGCTCAAGGACGGCGTGATTCAGCAGATCGACAGCCCGATGGCGCTGTACGACCGTCCGGCCAACCTGTTTGTTGCCGGTTTCCTAGGCAGCCCGGCGATGAATATGCTGCAGGGACGGCTGGATGAGCAGGATGGCCTGCATCTCGTCATGGCCGATGGCTGGCGGGTCCCGCTGGGCGCCGCGCAGGTCGATCGCCGCTGGTTCGGTCAGGACGTGATCGTCGGCGTGCGCCCCGAGCATCTGCAGCCGTCCAGCGATGCGCAGTTGGGCTTCGATGCGCAGGTAGAGGTCATCGAGCCGGTCGGCAACGAGATCTTCCTCAACCTCGATCGCGGCGGGCAGCCGCTGGTGATCCGCGTCGCGCCGCAGGCGCTGCCAGTGGTCGGTCAGCCTCTCCGCCTGGCATTGCGCAGCGATGCCCTGCATTTCTTCGACCCGGCAACTGGACAGCGGCTGGAGCCGGCTTAACGCTCCAGCCCGGACAAGATGGCAAGCGGGCGCGCCGGGTGCGCGCCGGCTTGCAGGGTGGTGCTGGCGTCCACGGTCAATTCCAGTGGCAACACCGCCAGCGCCAGATCGCCGGCAACGCTGACCACCGTGCCGATGGCTGCACCGTCCAGTTCGACGCTATCGCCCGCCTGGGCAGCGCCTTCAGTCTCCAACAGTTGCAACGCACGCTTGGCCTTGCCCAGAAAATGCGTGCGCGCAACGATCTCCTGACCCGGGTAGCAGCCCTTCTTGACGCTGAAAGCCTGCAGGCGGTCCAGTGCCAGTTGCTGCGGCGTCCATTGTTCGCGCTGCGCATCCGGCAGGCGAACCAGGCCCAGTTGCAGATCCGCGCGGCGCCATTGCGCGTCGATGCTGGGCAATTCGATAGGCGCGGCCAATGCGTCATCGCTGAAAAGCAAAAGCGTGCGTGGCAGGGCGGCGACGCCCATATCCAGCGCGATACGCAGCGTTCCGATCTCGGCATGTGCGCCTTGCGCATGCTCTGGCGCCGCGAAGCCGCCATACGCAAGCAGCGCGGCCGCGTTGATTTTCAGCTTGCGCCGGAACACGAAACGGCCGAGTTGCGCGGCGATTTCGGCCGCGTTGCCGTCCGGCAACACCATCAGCAACTGCGCGTCGTCCTCACGCAGGAGTGCGAAGATGGCGATCACGCGCCCCTTCGCCGTCAACCACGCATTCCATTGCCACTGCCCGATCGCCAGCGCCTGGACGTCATTGGCGAATTGGGCATGCGCGAACGACACTGCATCCGTCCCGACCAGTCGGACGTATTGCATATCGTGCAGGGAGCCAAAACCCTGTGGAATAAGATTCAGGTTGTCAGCCATGGAGGGGGAGGACTAAAATCGCAACGTTGTGAGACCACTATGATAGGCCATCCAACCCCCACCCCAGCGCTGGATTCCGAGACGCAGCCTTCCCCTCAGGAGCAGATTCCCGAGAAGAAGCCACTGCCGAAGGAGATTGGTGGACGCGACGGCCCCGAGCCAACGCGCTACGGCGACTGGGAAAAAAATGGACGCTGCATCGATTTTTGAGCAGCTTTTAGCCACAGCGGCCTAGTGCCGCCCAGCCGAGAAAACGAGCCCAGCGAATGGCGATCCGCGAACGTCCCACTTCTCCACATCTGCAGGTCTACCGCTGGCAGATCCAGATGGCGACCTCGATCCTGCATCGAGCTACCGGCGTCATCCTTTCCGGAGGCGCGCTGGTCATCGCCGTCTCGTTGCTCTTGCTGATGCTAGGTGAGGACCACTGGAATTGTCTGACCCAGCATCTGGGCGCCTGGTACGGCCAGTTGTTCCTGTTCGCTTGGTCATGGGCTTTTACCTATCACCTGTCCAACGGCATCCGTCACATCGTCCAAGACTTCGGCCGCGGCTTCAGCATTCCCGCCTTTATCCGCAGCAGCTGGACATCGGTGATCGTCAGCCTGGTGCTGACCGCTGCGATCTGGGCGTATGTCCTGACTGGAGCTTCCGCATGAGCCGCTATCGCACCCCGTTAAAAAATGTGCGTGGTCTGGGCGCGGCCAAGACCGGTACCGAACATTTCGTGATGCAGCGCCTGACCGCGACAGCGCTGGTCGTGCTGGCGATCTGGTTCGTGGCATTCGTGCTGAGCCTGCTCGGTTCCGACTACACGACCGCAGTCGCCGCGGTGTCCAAGCCGTGGAACGCGGTGTTGCTGGTCGGGTTCCTGGTGGCGATGTTCTGGCACGCGCAGCTTGGCCTGCAGGTCGTGCTCGAGGACTACATTCACAACTCGCTGCTGGCGCTGGCGTTGCAGACGACGGTGAAGTTCATCGCCGTGCTTGGCGCGATCGTCAGCATTTTCGCAGTGGCGCGCATCGCGCTGGGCGGTGCCTGAGTCATCGGGCACACAGAACAGGAATCCAGATTAGATGTCCGCTTACAAGATCACTGAACACAAGTACGACATGGTCGTGGTGGGTGCCGGCGGCGCCGGCCTGCGTGCCACGTTCGGCTTGGCCCAGAAAGGCCTGCAGACGGTCTGCCTGACCAAGGTCTTCCCGACCCGGTCGCACACCGTGGCGGCGCAAGGCGGTATTTCCGCTGCGCTCGGCAACATGGGCGAAGACGATTGGCGCTACCACTTCTACGACACCATCAAGGGCTCCGATTGGCTGGGCGACCAGGACGCAATCGAGTACATGTGTCGCGAAGCGATTCCGGCCATCATCGAGCTGGAACACTACGGCGTGCCGTTCTCGCGTACCGAAGAGGGCAAGATCTATCAGCGCCCGTTCGGTGGCATGACCACCAAGTACGGCGAAGGCCCGTCGGCACAGCGCACCTGCGCGGCAGCCGACCGTACCGGCCACGCCATGTTGCATACCCTGTATCAGCAGTCGCTCGCCCACAACGCGCGTTTCATGATCGAGTACTTCGCACTCGACCTGATCTTCGACGAAGAGGGTGTCTGCCGCGGCGTGCTGGCGCTCGACATGGCCGAAGGTTCGTTGCATCTGTTCCGCGCCCACGGCGTGGTGCTGGCCACTGGCGGCTATGGCCGCGCCTACTTCAGTGCCACCTCCGCTCACACCTGTACCGGTGACGGCGGCGGCCTGGTGATGCGTGCCGGCCTGCCGGTGCAGGACATGGAGTTCGTGCAGTTCCATCCCACCGGCATTTACGGTGCTGGCTGCCTGATCACCGAAGGCGTGCGCGGCGAAGGCGGCATTTTGCGCAACAGCAACGGCGAGCGCTTCATGGAGCGCTATGCACCGCATTACAAGGATCTGGCTTCGCGCGACGTGGTGTCGCGCTCGATGACCGTGGAAATCCGCGAAGGCCGCGGCGTCGGCGAGCACAAGGATCACATCCTGCTCGACCTGACCCACCTCGGCCCGGAAGTCATCAACGAAAAGCTGCCCGGCATCGCCGAAAGCGCCCACATTTTTGCCGGTGTGGACGTGACCAAGCAGCCGATCCCGGTGCTGCCGACCGTGCACTACAACATGGGCGGCATTCCGACCAATTTCTACGGCGAAGTCGTGCGCAAGCAGGGCGACGACCCGGATGCGGTGGTGCCCGGCCTGTACGCGATCGGCGAAGCCGCTTGCGTGTCGGTGCACGGTGCCAACCGTCTGGGTTCCAACTCGTTGCTGGATCTGGTGGTGTTCGGCCGTGCGGTGGCAAACCGCTGCGCCGAGACGGTCAAGCCCAACCAGCCACATAAGACGTTGCCGTCCGATGCTTGCGACAAGGCGCTGGGCCTGCTGGACAAGTTGCGCTATGCCAACGGCTCCACGCCGACCTCGGTGATCCGCGACAACATGCAGCGCACCATGCAGTCCGACGCTGCGGTGTTCCGCACCAGCAAAACGTTGAAAGAAGGCGTGGACAAGATGGCCGAGATTTTCGCCACCTTCGAAGACGTCAAGGTGTCCGACCGTTCGCTGGTGTGGAACTCGGATCTGATCGAGACCTACGAATTGAACAACCTGCTGCTCAATGCAGTGGCGACGATCAATTCGGCCGAGCAGCGCAAGGAAAGCCGCGGCGCGCATTCTCATGAAGACTTCCCGGACCGCGACGACGTCAACTGGCAGAAGCACACGCTGGTCACCGTCGACGACAAGGGCAAGTGCGAGTTCGAATATCGCCCGGTGCACATGTACACGCTGAGTCAGGACGTGGATGTCGTCCCGCCGAAGCCGCGCGTTTACTGATCGATGCGCATGCAACGCGCCTTCGCTGCATTGAAGCCAACCGCCGGGTTGTCCTGGCGTGGCGGTAATTACTTGCAGCGGTCGGGGCGTTTCATCACGCAGGGGCAGCGCCGGCAATACGCCGGTCGTTGCACCGCCGCTTCGGTGGCGGCATCCATCGTTTTTACCTTCATGCGCACGGTGCGGCTGTCGCTCGCACCGCGCATCGCCTGAGCCAACGAGAGCAGCTATGGCAGAGTTCACCCTCCCCAAGAATTCAAAGATCGGCAAGGGTAAGCATTACCCTGCGCAGGGCGCCAAGAACACGCGCACCTTCAAGGTCTACCGCTGGGATCCGGATGGCGACGCCAACCCGCGCACCGACAGCTACGAGATCGATCTCGACAAGTGCGGCCCGATGGTGTTGGACGCACTGATCAAGATCAAGAACGAGATCGACCCGACCCTCACTTTCCGTCGTTCGTGCCGCGAGGGCATCTGCGGCTCGTGCGCGATGAATATCGACGGCACCAATACGCTGGCCTGCACCAAGGCGATCGATGCCTGCGGCAAGGCCGAAGTGCCGATCTACCCGCTGCCGCACATGGATGTGATCAAGGATCTGGTCCCTGACCTGACACATTTCTACGCGCAGTACGCGTCGATCAAGCCGTGGATCCGCACCCAGACGCCAGCGCCGCCGGATCGCGAACGCCTGCAATCGCCGGAAGACCGCAAGAAGCTCGACGGCTTGTACGAGTGCATCCTGTGCGCATGCTGCTCGACCAGCTGCCCGAGCTACTGGTGGAATGGCGAGCGGTACCTGGGCCCGGCGATCTTGCTGCAGGCGTACCGCTGGATCGTCGACTCGCGCGATGAAGACACCGGCGCACGTCTGGACGATCTGGAAGACCCGTTCAAGTTGTATCGTTGCCATACCATCATGAACTGCGCACGGACCTGCCCGAAGGGCCTGAATCCTGCGCTGGCGATCGCCGAGATCAAGAAGTTGATGATGGCGCGTCGCGCCTGATCGCAAGGCACAGAGGTCTCGCGTTTGCGGGATGTGGTTCTCAGCGGCACCGGCCTGATGGTCAGGTGCCGCTGTTGTTTTCGTCCCCGCCGCAGGGCAGGGAGGAGAGAGGGATGGACGAAGAAACCTTGTTGAAAAAGCTGCGGTGGCGTTGCCGGCGTGGCATGCGCGAGCTGGATCAGCTGTTCGGGCGCTATCTGGATCAACGCTGGGCGCAGGCTTCCGAGTCGGAACGCGCGGTTTTCCTACAGCTGCTGGATTGCGAAGACGATAAGTTGTGGCGCTGGTTCATGGGTTACGAGGCTTGCCCGGATGTCGCCAACGCCGCACTCATCGCCGATATTCGCGCCTTGCCGGCTTGAATGGCGGCCCTCGCGCGGGCTTGTTTGCGCACTGAGCCTGCTCGCCGTGCTGGCACTGTGCGCCGTCTGGCGTAGCGGTGTGCCGGCTTGGTTGGCTGTCATCTCGTCCATCGTTGTACCGGTATCGGTCGGAAGATCGCTGTGGCTGCTGTTGCGTTCGCCACTGCGGCAGTTGGTGGTGCCGTGGGGCGAGAGCCCCGCCAGCATTGACGGCACCCAGGTGCAGAACCTGCAGGTTGCCTGGCGCGGGCCGATTGCGGTGGTGTCATGGACCCGGCTGGATGCGCGCCGCGAGCGCCTGCATTTCTGGCCGGATACCTTGCCGGCGCCGCAACGACGTGAACTGCGTCTGGCCGCCCAGGCACACGCGATTTCGTCCGGGCGTCCGCAAGTGTCACCATAGCGTCCCTTTTCTGGTTGAACCGCATGTTCAAACCTATCCCGGTTGCCATCGGCTTGCGCTACCTGCGTGCCAAGCGGCGCAATGGCTTCATCTCGTTTATCTCGATGGCATCGATCCTGGGCATCGCCCTGGGCGTCACCGTGCTGATCACCACGTTGGCAGTGATGAGCGGTTTTCAGAAGGAAATCCGCGACCGCCTATTGCAGATGGCCGCGCATGCCACCGTCAGCGCCGAAGGTGCGCCGATGCGCGACTGGCAGCATGCGGTCGAGGTCGCCATGGCCGACCCGCGTGTTGCTGGCGCCGCACCGTATATCGAAACCGAATCGCTGCTGCAGGGCCCGCGCAAGCAGCCGGCCATCGTGCGTGGCATCGTTCCGGCCGAAGAGAACAAGGTGTCGGTGCTGGCCAAGAAGATGCAGCAGGGTTCGGTCGATAGCCTGACCCCGGGTTCCTACAACATCGTCATCGGCAAGGAGCTGGCGCTGTGGTTGGGCGTGGATGTGGGCGACAGCATCGTTGTCTTGCTCAGCGACACGCAGGCCACGCCGCTCGGCGCGATGCCGCGGCTCAAACGCTTCACCGTCAGCGGGATTTTCGAAGCCGGCTACAACGAGATCGATCGCGGCCTTGCCGTGGTCAACATGCAGGATCTGGGGCGGGTCTTGCGCATGGATGGCGTCACCGGCGTGCGGCTGCGATTGCACGACATGGATCAGGCCTGGAACGTCGCGCGCGATCTGGCGCTGAAGTTGCACGGCCCGTACCGGGTGAGTGACTGGACCCAGGAAAACGCCAATCTCTATCACTCGTTGAAGATGGAAAAGACCGTGATGGGCATCCTGCTGTCGCTGATCGTGGCGATGGGTGCGTTCAATCTGGTGTCGTCGCAAGTGATGCTGGTCACCGACAAGCAGGCCGACATCGCGATCCTGCGGACGCTGGGCTTGTCGCCTGGCGGAGTGATGCAGGTGTTCATGGTGCAGGGCTCGTTGATCGGCTTTATGGGCACGATCATGGGGGTGATCGGCGGCATCGTGCTGACGCTCAATCTGGAGCGCATTCTCGGCCTGATCGAGGCGATCTTCAGCGTCAAACTGCTGCCCGAAGATGTGTACTACATCACCGGCCTGCCCACCGACATGCAAACCCAGGATGTGGTGGTGATCACCTTGGTGGCCTTGGTGATGAGTTTCCTGGCGACCTTGTACCCGGCGTGGCGCGCCTCGCGTACCCAGCCGGCGGAGGCGTTGCGTTATGAATGAGATCCTGGAATCGCGCGTGCAGAAGTCAACTCCAGCAGATGTGGTGATCCGCGCCGAGGCACTGGCCAAGACCTACGCCGAAGGCAAGATGCGCACGCCGGTGTTTGATGGTCTGGACCTGTCGGTGGCGACCGGCGAGACGGTGGCGATCGTCGGCGCGTCCGGCGCGGGCAAGAGCACGTTGCTGCATCTGCTCGGCGGGCTGGATATTCCGACGTCGGGCGAGGTGTATGTCGCTGGCAGGCGCATGTCGGCGCTGTCCGATGGCGAGCGCGGCAGGCTGCGTAACCAGGCGCTGGGCTTCGTGTACCAGTTCCATCATCTGCTTCCGGAATTCACCGCGCTGGAAAACGTGATGATGCCGGTGCTGCTGTCCGGCAAGGAGGTGGCGGTGGCGCGCGGGCAGGCATTGCAGCTGCTGGAATCGGTCGGGCTCGGCCATCGCATCGAGCACAAGCCCAGCGAGCTGTCCGGCGGCGAGCGGCAGCGCTGTGCGGTGGCGCGTGCGCTGGTGAACAAGCCGGGATGCGTGCTGGGCGACGAGCCCACCGGCAACCTCGACGACAAGACTGCCGGCACCGTGTTCGAGCTGATGTTGGAACTCAACCGCGCGCAGCGCACCAGCCTGGTGTTGGTCACCCACGACCGCAGCTTGGCGCGTCGTCTGGATCGCGTGCTGGAGCTGCATCAAGGCAAGCTGCGCGAGCTGGCACCCTCGGCAGTGTGAGTGCTTGCGATGCGATCGGGTTGCCGGTCGTGTCGCGCAATAAAGTGGGCGTAGCTTTTGCGATATGTCGCTGCGTGCAGGATGCGCAACGCGTTCGTTTGGTGCGTCGCTCACTTGGTGCGACTTCCAGAGCGCAGCTCTAGAAGCGGCTAACAAAACCTAGCGAGCAGTTATCAGGAGGGTCTGGCAGGGTGCGCAGGTGCCGGAATGTAAGAGTGCACATGCTGCACCGAGCACCGGCCACGCCAGCCTGGCCGCTGCACATTCCTTTTGTTAGCTGCTCCAAACCCTTGAACTCCACCTCTATCCACATCGCTGCAGGCCATTGCGGCCTGCAGCGATGGGGTGGCATCGCTCAAGGAATGATGCGCAGTGCCCGCAATCGGGTGAATAGCTCGAAGAACGAGGCGCGGCTGTCGTAGAAGTCAACAAAGCCCAGTTCGCGGCTCTTGGTCATATCGTTGACGCACTCGATCTCGCGACCCAGGTCGGCATCGGTGTGCCACCACGAGGCCAGACGGTTGACGTCCGACTCGACCAGATTGTGCTGCGCGGCCAGTTCGGCCCACAGCGCCGGCGCGGTTTCGGTCAAGCGCGCTTCCAACGGCTGCGGCGTGTCGGGGCAGGGCGCGGCATCGAGGTCGAAAAATGCAGCGATCTCGCCCCACATCCAGCGCCAGCGGAACACATCGCCATTGACGGTATTGAATGCCTGGTTGCGCGCCGCCGGGCTGAGACCTGCCCAGGCCAGCTGACGGCCGAGCAGGCCGGCGTCGGTCAGATCGGTGAGGCTGTTCCACTGCGCCTGCGAGCCTGGGAAAACGAACGGCTGGCCAGTGTGCTTGCACAGCGATGCGTAGACCGCCAACGTCACGCCCATGTTCATCGCATTGCTGCCATTGGCCATGCCGATCATGGTGTGCGAGCGATGCACGCTCCATCCGAAACCGTGACGCTCGGCATGCGCAAACAGCAGGTCTTCGAGCGTGTAGTAGAAGTTTTCGCCCGGCTGGCGCGGCTCGCTTTCGCGGAACGGCGTTTCGGCCTTGCCGCTGCCGTAGTTTTCGAACGCGCCCAGATAGTGCTTGGTGCCGGTGACCAGCGCCATGTGCTGCAGCGGCGCGTCGCTCAACGCATCGCACAGGTGCTGCATCATCGCGCCATTGGCCTCGACGTTCTCGCGTTCGGTGTCGCGACGTGTCCAGGTACAGAAAAAGACGTGGGTGATCGGCAGACCGCGCAGCGCGTTGTTGGTGCTGTCGGCGTCCAGTAGATCGGCGGCGACAGGAATGACGCCGTCGTGCGGCAGCGGGCGCCGCGCCAGGCCGTAAACGGTCCAACCGTCGGCTACCAGCACGTTGGCGAGGTTATAGCCGGAGATGCCGGTCACGCCGACAATCAATGCAATGCCTTTACGCATGTGGGGGAACTCCTCAAAGACAGTGTCGAACATAGCGCTTCGGTCATGAAATCGAGGCGAATGCAGCACTAGGTGCCCGGCTGGACTCATCGGACGTTGGCTGCGTCAGCTGTATCTGATCGATCTACCTGGTTCGACGGGTTGGCCCCGACCAACGGCTGCCCAGGCCCCGGTACGTAGTCGATCGATCCGATACATGGACTGCAGCAGTGACAGGCATTGTCGATACGCGAACGTTACCGGTGGGCATTCGCGCCGAACAACGACATGCCGGCAATGCGCTACAGCAGATCCGGTGTCTTCCTACGGTCTTGCGCGCACATCACCGCTGCCGTCAGTCGATGGGTTGGCCTAGCGTTGTTTCCTGGATCAGGACGATCAGGAGCATGAGCGCCACTATGGATGTGGATGTGTCGGCACATGCGGCGCCGCTGCCGCGTCTTGCATCGGCAGTGCCGGTCGCAGTGGCGTTGCTGCTGGGTGTGGTCATTTGTGCATGGTCGCCAGCGCTACTGCCGCAGGCGCTGTATGTCGCCTGCCTGTTCGCGGGCGTGCTGGGCATCGCGCTCACCCTGTGGCTGCACCCGCAGCGATCTGTGTGGATGCTGGTGCTTGCAACTGCTGCGGTGGGCTTCGGGTTGACCGGCTGGCAAGCCGCCCAGGTAGTGCAGTCGCAACTGCTACCGCGTGACGAAGCGCGCGAGATTACCGTGCGTGGCCGCATTGCCGGGCTGCCGGTGGCCGAACAGCGGCGTACGCGCTTCCAGTTGCGTGTCGAACACCATCGAACGCAGCCGGCGGCCCTGCGCGGCAAACTCTTGCAACTGGCGTGGTACGACCCCTTCGGCGCCGATCAGATCGGGCCGCGTGCTACCTTGCGTGCCGGGGCGGACTGGCAACTGCAGCTCAAGCTTCGCGCACCGCGCGGTCTGCGTAATCCGGGTGGGTTCGATGCGGAGCGTCAGGCGTTGGCGCAGCGCCTTGCAGCCACCGGTTACGTGAGCGACCTCGGCGCTGCGCGCGAGGTTGCCGCCCCGCGTGGCGTGGATGCCTGGCGCGACCGGATGTCGCTGCGAATTGCCGAACAGGTTTCCGGGCCTTCCGCGCCTTACCTGCGTGCACTTGCGTTGGGCGACACGCGCGGTCTGGACGACGCGGCATGGGCGACTCTGCGCGCGACCGGGCTCAGCCATCTGATCGCCATCTCGGGATTTCATGTCGGCCTGGTTGCCACGTTCTTTGCATTGGCGGTGGCCGGCGTGTGGCGATGGCGGCCGGGTTTGAGCCTGCTGATGCCGCGCGTCCACGCCGCAGCCATCGCCGCGCTGCTCGGCGCGGCTGCGTACGCAGTGTTGGCAGGGCTGGCGCTGCCCACGGTCCGCACCGTGCTGATGATCGCCGTCGTCGCACTGGCGCGGGTCGCGCGGCGACGCGCCACAACCGCGCAGATTCTCGCGCTGGCCTTGCTTGCAGTGCTGGTATGGGACCCGCTGAGCGTGCTGGTAGCTGGCTTCTGGCTCAGTTTTGCCGGTGTCGCCTGGCTGGTGTGGTGCCTGCCCGCAGATGACCGGAGCATTCTGCGCGGCTTCCTGTCCGCGCAGACCGTCGCCACCGTCGGCTTGCTGCCGCTGACGGTCAGTTTGTTTGGACAAGCATCGCTGGTGGGGCCGTTGGCCAATCTTGTCGCCATTCCCTGGTGGACCTTTGTGGTGGTGCCGCTGTGCCTGCTGGGAACGGCGCTTGAGGCACTGCATGCCGGTGCGGGCGTTTGGGCGTGGCACTTGGCGGGCTGGTGCTTCGAACTCACCTGGCCGGGGTTTGTCTGGCTTGGGCAGACCACGCTGGCGTTGTGGTGGGTGCCCGAATCCGATGCCATTGCGCTGATCGCAGCGCTATTGGGGGCGTTCTGGCTATTGCTGCCGCGAGGCACGCCGGGCAAGGCCATGGCGGTGCTGCTGTGGCTACCGCTGCTATGGCCGGATCGCGCCTTGCCCGGTGCTGGCGAAGCCGATCTGCAGGTGCTGGATGTGGGGCAGGGTCTTGCAGTGTTGGTGCGCACGCAACGGCACGCGCTACTGTTCGATACCGGCCCCGCAGTGCGCGATGGTTTCGACGCCGGTGAGCGCGTGGTGCTGCCCGCCCTGCGTGCGCTCGGGGTACGCCAACTGGATGCACTCGTGCTCAGTCATGCCGATGCCGATCATGCCGGTGGCTATGCAGCAGTGCGTGCAGGGCTACCGGTCGCGATGACGGCTGCGCCCCCGGGGGCACCGCTGGACGTCAGTGCGCGCTGCCAAGCCGGCCAGCAGTGGGAGTGGGATGGCGTGCGCTTTCGCTTTCTGCATCCAGGTGCGGATTTTCCGTATCTGCGCAATCAGTCCAGCTGCGTGCTGCGGGTCGAGACGCGGCATGCCAGTGCGCTGTTGCCGGGCGATATCGACGAACTCATCGAGCATCGGTTGATGCGCGAGCAGGTTGTGGGGCTGCGTGCCGACGTGGTCGTGGTGCCGCACCATGGCAGCGCAGATGGCTCGCATGCCGGCTTCATTGCCGCCACGGGCGCGCGGCTGGCGCTGGTGTCCTCCGGGCATGGCAACCGTTTTGGCCATCCCCGCACACAAGTAGTTCAGCGCTGGCAGGGCAGTGGCGCGGAATTGCTCGACACTGCCCAGTCCGGTGCGATCAGGGTATGGCTGGGCGCGGACGGCCTGCAGGTGCGCGAGCGACGGCGTTGGCAACCACGTCTGTGGGATGCTGCGGAACGGCGGCGGTCGACTGCTATCCTATCGGCCAGCGAACAGGCGGCCGCGTTGCCGGAGGAATCGAATCGTGTTGGAGCTGGTCAAGGCGGGCGGTTGGCCGATGGTGCCGTTGCTGTTGCTGGGCGTGATCGCCCTGGCGATCGTGCTGGAGCGTCTGTGGACGTTGCGCCGCAACGAGGTGACGCCGCCCGGGCTGGGCGAAGAGGTCCGTAACTGGGCTGCGCGCGGCCAGCTGGATCCCACCCATATCGAGTCGCTACGGCGCAATTCACCACTGGGTGCGCTACTGGCTGCTGCACTGGATGTCCGTGGCCGTCCGCGCGATCTGGTCCGTGAACGCATCGAAGACACCGGTCGCCACGTGGTGCATCGCATGGAGCGCTATCTGAACGCGCTGGGCACCATCGCGTCGGCCGGCCCGTTACTGGGTTTGCTCGGCACGGTGGTCGGCATGATCCAGATGTTTCTGGGCATCCTCGATCACGGCGTGGGCGATGTGAACCAGCTGGCCGGTGGTATCGGCAAAGCGCTGGTGTGCACCGCCACCGGCATGATCATCTCGGTACCTGCGCTGATGGCGCATCGCTTCTTCAAGGGGCGCATTGCCGGCTACATCATCGAGATGGAGCAGGAAGCCACGCTGTTGCTGGACACCATGGATGGCCGGGGGGGTCCGGCATCCGCAGCGCCGGTAGCGGCGGGCAGCAAGCCTGTCATGGCAAAGGGCTGACGGATGCGCATCGGCAGCGACCGAAGCCAGGACGAGCCGCAGATCGACCTGGTGCCATTGATTGACGTCATTCTCGTCCTCATCATCTTCTTCGTGGTGACAACGACCTTCGACGCACGCTCGACGCTGCAGCTGCAGTTGCCGACCGCCAGTGACCAGAACACCAGCGCGCCGCCGCGTTCGCTCAGCGTGCTGGTCAATGCCGACGGGCATTACTTCATCAACGACCAGGAAGTGTTGCGCTCGGATGTGGACTCGCTGAAGCAGACCATCGCTCAGATCGCCGGCGACGACCGCGAGCAGACGGTGCTGATGCGCGCCGATGCGCGTACCCCGTATCAGGCCGTGGTCACTGCGCAGGATGCGTTGGGACAACTCGGCTTCCGGCGTATCGCCATTGCGACTGCACCTCAGACCGGCACTGCCGGCAAAACACGCAATAACGGAACCCGCCAGTGACCACCTCCAACGACCGCCCGGCGCCAGTTTCGTCCTGGCGCACGTACCGTCGCCTGTTGGCCTTCGCCAAGCCGTACCGGCTGTTGCTGATCGCTGCGCTGATTGCTGCGCTGGTCGAAGCCGCTGGCACCACCGGCTTTCTGGCGTTGATGAAGCCGATCACCGACGAAACGTTCATCTACAAGAACGCCGACGTCAGCCGCTGGCTGCCGGTGCAGATCATCCTGCTGTTTGTGGTGCGTGGCATTGCCGGCTACATCACCGACATGGCGATGGGCAAATCCGCACGCAGCATTGCGCGCGATCTGCGCATCAAGGTAATGGCCAAGTATCTGCGCCTGCCAGGCTCGCGTTTCGATTCCGAACCGGTCCCGTCGATGCTGATCCGCCTGGGCTCGGACTCGGATCAGGTTGCACAGGCTGCGGTGGATGCGGTCAAGGTGATGATCCAGCAGTCGCTGCAGGTGATCGGCGCGTTGGCGCTAATGCTGTGGCATAGCTGGCAGGTCACGCTGACCATCCTGGTGCTCGCACCGGTACTGGCGTGGGTGATGGACAAGGTGGCGCGCCGGTATCGACGCATCAGCCACAGCATCCAGGAAAGTGGCGCGCATCTGTTGCAGGCCGCCGACCAGACCTTGTCCAGCCACCAGGAGGTCAAGATTTACGGCGCCCAGCAAACCGAGATGGAGCGGTATGGCGCGCTGGCCGATCGCAATTTGCGTCTGGCGATGAAGGTCGAATCCACCCGCGGCATTTCCACTGCCACCGTACAGATGATCGGCGCGATCGGGTTGTCGGCGCTGTTGTTCGTGGCCGGTGCCCAGGCCTTGGCCGGGCGTCTGACCGCTGGCGACTTCGTGGTGCTGATGACCTCGATGCTGACGATCATCCCGGGCCTCAAGCAGCTCACCAATGTGCAGAACATGGTGCAGCGTGGCCTGGCCTCGGCCGAGCGGCTGTTCTCGGTGCTCGACAGCCCGGACGAGCCCGATCAGGGCGCGGTGCCGCTGACGCGTGCGAAGGGCTTGATCGAGTTTCGCGATGTGACCGCGCGCTATCCGGGGCAGGTGAATCCGGCACTGGCCGAGGTCAGCTTCGTCGCGCAGCCCGGCACGGTGACGGCGATCGTCGGCCGCTCCGGGAGCGGCAAGTCCAGCCTGATCAAACTGATCCCGCGTTTTTACGAGGCCGAGGCCGGGCAGATCCTGCTCGACGGTCACCCGGTGCAGGCGTATTCGTTGGCCGATCTGCGTCGCCAGATCGCGCTGGTCGGCCAGCAGGTCATGCTGTTCGACGGCAGCATCGCCGACAACGTGGCCTATGGCGAAATGCGCACGGCAGATGCCGGCCAACTGGAGCGCGCGATCCTTGGCGCCAATGCGATGGAGTTCGTGGCGCAACTGCCCGAGGGCTTGCAGTCGCACGTCGGCACCAAGGGCGGGCGGCTGTCCGGAGGGCAGCGCCAGCGGCTGGCGATCGCACGCGCGATGCTCAAGGATGCGCCGATCCTGATCCTGGACGAAGCCACTGCGGCACTGGACAACGAGTCCGAGCGACTGGTGCAGGATGCCTTGCACAAACTGATGCCGGACCGTACCACGCTGGTGATCGCGCACCGGCTGTCCACCATCGAGCATGCCGATCAGGTGCTGGTGATGGACCAGGGCCGCATCGTCGAGCGCGGCACACACAACGAATTGCTGGCGCAGGGCGGGCTGTATTCGCATCTGCACGGCATGCAGTTTCGCGAACGTCAGGCATGAGCAAGCGCGGCACCCGCACGCCGGGGTATTGGTACGACAATGCGCCGATACCGCTACCGGCGCGTCTATTGGCACCCATCTACGGCGCCGCCATCGCGCTGCGGCGCGGCCTGTACCGCCGCGGTTGGCGCAAGCGGCATGGCGTGCCGGTGCCGGTGATCGTGGTCGGCAACGTCACTGCCGGTGGCACCGGCAAGACTCCGCTGACCATTGCCTTGGTTTCCAAGCTGCAAGAGGCCGGCTGGACCCCCGGCGTGGCCAGCCGCGGCTATGGCCGCGATGATTCCGGCACTGCCCGGTGGGTTGATGCGGACACGGCAGTCGCACTTGGCGGCGACGAGCCTGTGTTGATCGCCTGGAAAACCGGCGCACGCGTGCGCGTGGATAGCGACCGTGTCGCCGCTGCGCGCGCACTGGTCGAGGCGGGGTGCGACATCATCGTCTGCGATGACGGGTTACAACATTACCGGCTGGCACGTGACGTGGAAATCGAAGTAGTCGACGGACAGCGCCGCTATGGCAATGGCCGCCTGCTACCAGCCGGACCGCTACGCGAACCGGCCGCGCGCGCGCACGATTGCGACTTCCGCGTGGTCAATCTGGGCCAGGCCAGCGCCACCACAGCGCCACAGACAATGGACGACGCCGGTTTCGGCGAATGGCAGATGCGCCTGAGCATCGACAGCGTGCAGCCGATGGACGGCAAACGGGCGCAACCGCTGAGCATGCTCGCTGGCCAGCGCGTGCACGCCGTGGCCGGTATCGCGCACCCCGAGCGCTTTTTTGCCATGTTGCGCGCCCGCGGTATTGGCGTCGTCCCACATGCCTTTCCCGATCATCATGTGTATCGCGCCGCAGATTTCAGTTTCGGTAGCCGCCTGCCAGTGTTGATGACCGAAAAGGATGCGGTGAAGTGCCGGCCGTTCGCCGACGAGTGGCTGTATAGCGTGCCGCTCAAGGCGGAGTTGCCGGCTGCGTTCTGGGTGAGTCTGCTGGATCGGTTGGACAAGTTGGCCAGCCGGCAGGGCGTTTGATCTTGGCAGTGTGTCGTGCGGCGCGCGCTGCGGATGCAGGAGCGGTTGCGCGTCGCCCTTGGAGTTCGCCCGATCGCCAATGCCGCTTCAGACCGGGCAGCGATTGGCTGTTGAGACACTGCGTAGGCAGCGACGCGCCTGGAGCGGCTGACAACACATGGCGAGCAATCGTCAGGTGGGGCGGGCCGTACGCTCAGAACCGCACTGTACGCGTGGGACAAGCCGCACCGGGCACCGGCACGCGCTGGCCTGGCGCTGAGCGCAGGCGTGGTGTTCGCCGCTCCTGTTCCAGCACGAGGGCTGCATCCTTGCGCGGCCGCACCAGCGACAGTGGCTATACGACTGCTGTCGCCATGCTGTACTGCTGCAACCGTAGCTAGCCGTCGCAGCGCTGCAGTTTTCGCCGGCGCTGCTGATGCAAGAGTGCGATACATGCTAGACCGTCCCGCCGTTCCAACAATCCTTGCTGCCGAGAGCGCGACCACATGACCAACACCCTGTCTGCCCATTTCGTCGTCGCCATTCCGGCGCGCTACGCGTCCACGCGCCTGCCCGGCAAGCCGCTGCAGTTGATCGGCGATCGTCCAATGATTCAGCACGTGGCCGAGCGGGCGCTATTGGCAGGCGCACGCGAGGTATGGGTCGCGACCGATGACGTACGAATTTCAGACGCGATCGAGGGCGTGCCCGGTGTGCACGTGGCGATGACCGGAAGCGACCATGTCTCCGGCACCGATCGCCTGGCCGAATGCGCGCGCATCGCCGGCTGGGACACCGACACCTGCGTGGTGAATCTGCAAGGCGACGAACCGTTTGCGCCGGCTGCCGGCATTCGCGCGGTCGCCGAGCTGCTGCTGCGTTCCGGCGCGGAGATGGCCACGCTGGCCGCGCAGGTGGAGAGCGCGCACGATCTGTTCGATCCGAATGTGGTCAAGCTGGTGCGCAGCGCGGGCGGGGATGCACTGTATTTCAGCCGTGCGCCGATTCCCTGGCACCGCGACAGCTTCGCCAGGCAGCGCGACCGCTTGCCCGAGGAGGGGCAATGGCTGCGTCATATCGGCATCTACGCCTATCGCGCCGGGTTTCTGCAGCAGTTCGCGGCGATGCCGCCCGGCCTGCTGGAACGCATCGAATCGCTGGAACAGCTGCGCGCGATGGAAGCCGGTCACCGCATCGCCGTTGCGCTGACGCCCGAGCAATTTCCGCCGGGCATCGATACGCCGGACGATCTGGCACGTGCGCAAGCGCGGGTGGCATCGGCATGAAGGTCTTGATCGTGTGCCTAGGCAATATCTGTCGTTCGCCGATGGGCGAGGGCGCCTTGCGCGCGCGGCTGGACGAGGCACGCGTGTCGCGCCGCATCGAGGTCGACTCGGCCGGCACCGGCGATTGGCATGCCGGCGATCCGCCCGACCCGCGCGCTATCCGTTGCGCGCGCGGGCACGGCGTGGACATCTCTGGTCTGCGCGCACGTCAGGTGCGCGACGAGGATTTCGACCACTTCGATTGGCTGCTGTGCGCAGACGGCAACAATCTGCGCGATTTGCAGCGTCTGGCGCCATCAGCACAACGCGACAAGGTCGCACTGTGGTTGCCGTGGGCCGGCGTGGACGCGCGCGACGAGATCCCGGACCCGTACACCGGCGGCAGTAAGGATTTCGAGGAGGTCTGGCAACTGGTCGATACCGCGGCGCGACAGACGGTCGCCAGACTCACCCGCGGCTAATCGCGCTTGGGCATAATTACCGCATGACTGCCCAGCTCACCCAGGAACTGCCGGAATTTCCCACCTGGCTCAATGCCAGGCCATCCACCTTGCAGGAGCATCGCGGCCGCGCGCTCGTGCTGGCGTTCGTCAACGCCAGCTCGGTGTGGTGCGCCGAGCGTCTTGCCGAGCTTGCGCAATGGCAGGCGCGTAGCCCCGGGCGGCTGCAGGTGATCGTGGTGCAGGTGCCGCGCTTCGATAGCGAACGCCTGCCACAACGCTCGCTCAAGCAACTGCGCGGGCACGGCGTCAGTGCGCCGATCCTGCTCGACAAGGACTGGGAAACCTGGCGCCGCTTCGGTATCGAATCCTGGCCCACGCTGGTATTGCTGGATGCCTATGGTCGCGAACGCCAGCGCCTGGTGGGTGTCACCACTGAGCTGGACAAGGCGTTGGCCGCATTATGCGAAGGCCAGCAACCGCCCTCCGACGCCGACCTGCAAGGCATTGCAGAACGCGACCCCGAACAGCGGCTGGCGCTGCGCTTTCCGACCGGCCTGGCTGCCACCGAAGACCGTCTGTATATCGCCGATACCGGGCACCACCGCGTGCTGGAATGCACGCATGGCGGCCGGGTGCTGCGGCAATTCGGTCACGGCAATGCCGATCTCATCGATGGCGGTACCGGCGAAGCGGCCTTTCGTCGGCCGCAGGGTCTGACGCTGGAGCGCGATCAGCTGTACGTCGCCGACACCGGCAATCACGCATTGCGTCGGATCAACCTGCGCAGCGGGCAGGTGGACACCTTGTGCGGCACCGGTCGCTCAGGCGAGCCGGTGGAAGGGCCGTTGGCCTTTGCCGGTGCGTCTGCACTGAACTATCCGCAAGGTCTGGCCATTGCCGACAACCAGGTGTTGATCGCCATGGCCGGCGACAACCGCATCTGGAGTTACGACCTGGGACGCGCTGCACTGAGCGCGCGTGCCGGCACCGGCTCCCTTGAAATTCGCGACGGCAGCGGTCATCTGGCGGCCTTCGCGCAACCGGCAGGGTTGGCGGCGGTGCAACAGGTTGCCTACGTGTGCGATGGGTTGGGCTCCTCGATCCGCACCATGCAGCTGCGCGGAGATCTGGTGCAGACCTTGGTGGGCGGGCAGGGCATCTGGCAGTTCGGCGATGAAGACGGCCCCCGCGGCACCGCGCGCCTGCAATTTCCGCAAGCCATCGCACTGGGCGCCGATTCGCCGATGCTGTGGATTGCCGACACCGGTAATGGACGGCTGCGCTGCCTGCGTCTGGGCGGCGGCGAACTCACAACGGTCGAACTACCGCGACGTCTGCACGGCCCGGCCGGGCTGGCTGTCGCCGCCGGCGCAGTCTGGATTGCCGAAACCGATGCCCATGCCGTTTTGCGTTACGACCTTGCAAGCGGCGCACTGAGTGATGTTGCGATAGAAGAATGAGCGCAAGGCCCCAAGCCGACTTCGATGGAAAAGCGTTTGCTGCGCAACTGAGCACCGCGCCCGGCGTTTACCGCATGTATGCGAGCGACGACACCTTGCTGTACGTCGGCAAGGCCGGTGCGTTGCGTAAGCGTGTGGGCAGCTATTTCAACGGCACGCCAAAGAATGCGCGGCTGACCTCGATGCTGTCGCAGGTCGCGCGGATGGACGTCACCGTGACCCGCAGCGAGGCCGAAGCGCTGCTGCTGGAAAACCAGCTGATCAAATCCTTGTCGCCGCGCTACAACGTGTCGTTGCGCGACGACAAGAGTTATCCATACGTCCTGCTGACGCGCGAAGACTGGCCGCGTATCGCGCTGCACCGCGGCCCGCGTGCGGTGCAGGGGCGCTATTTCGGCCCCTACACCGGCGTGACCGGCGTGCGCGAAACGCTGAGCCTGATGCACAAGCTGTTCAAGCTGCGCAGTTGCGAAGACAGCGTGTTTCGCAACCGCTCGCGGCCGTGCCTGCAGTACCAGATCGGCCGTTGCAGCGGCCCGTGCGTGGATCTGGTGGCCGCGCCCGATTACGCCGAATCGGTACGCCGCGCCACCATGTTTCTGGAAGGCAAGAGCGATCAGCTCGGCGAAGAGATCATGCAATCGATGCAGCAAGCCAGCGAAGCGCTCGAATTCGAGCGTGCCGCGCGTCTGCGCGACCTGCTGTCGTCGCTGCGCGGTATGCAGAACCGCCAGTACGTCGACGGCCGCGCCGCCGATCTCGATGTGTTGGCCTGCGCCACCCAGTCCAGTCAGGCCTGCGTGTTGCTGCTGAGCTTCCGCGACGGCCGCAATCTGGGCACGCGTTCGTTTTTTCCCAAGACCAATGGCGAAGACAGCGCCGACGAAATCCTGGCGGCGTTCGTGTCGCAGTACTACGCCGAACATTCGCCGCCGCGCGAGATATTGCTGGATCGCGAAATTCCCGAGGCCGAACTGATCGAGGCCGCGCTCAGCACTGCCGCCGAGCACAAGGTGGCGCTGCGATGGAACGTGCGCGGCGAGCGTGCCGGCTACCTGCTGCTGGCGACCCGCAACGCGCAGCTGACCCTGGTGACCGAACTCACCAGCCAGAGTGCGCAGCACGCACGCAGCGAGGCCCTGCGCGAGATGCTGGGGCTGCCGGAGCAGGTCAAGCGCGTCGAGTGCTTCGATATCAGTCACACCATGGGCGAAGCCACGGTGGCTTCGTGCGTGGTGTTCGACGCCAGCGGCCCGGTGCGTGGACAGTATCGCCGCTTCAATATTTCCGGCATCACGCCGGGCGACGATTACGCGGCGATGCGTCAGGCGATCGAACGGCGGTTTCGGCGTGCAGTGGAAGAAAATGGCGTGCTCCCCGATGTGCTGCTGATCGACGGCGGTGCCGGCCAGCTGGCGCAGGCGCAGGCCGCGTTGGCCGACCTTGGCGTGGAAAACGTCGTGCTGGTCGGCGTGGCCAAGGGCGAGGAACGCAGGGCAGGGCACGAGGCACTGATCATGGCCGACGGCCGCGAACTGCGACCGGGCGCCGCATCGCCGGCACTGCAATTCATCCAGCAGGTCCGTGACGAAGCGCACCGCTTTGCGATCACCGGACATCGCGGGCGTCGCCAGAAAGCGCGCATGACCAGCAAGCTCGAGGATATCCCCGGCATCGGCCCACGCCGCCGCGCTAGCCTGCTCAAGCATTTCGGTGGCCTGGTCGGTCTCAAGGCGGCCGGCGAAGCTGAGATTGCGCGGGTGGACGGGGTCAATGCCGCACTTGCTGCGCGAATCTACGCTAACCTGCACGGGCTGGCGCTTCCCGATGCGGCAGGCGAGTCGAGTCCGTAATGAAGTTGACCATCCCCACGTGGCTGACACTGCTGAGGATCCTGATGATCCCGGTGTTGGTCGTGGTGTTCTACCTGCCATACACCTGGACGAACTTCGCTTCCGCCGGTGTGTTCGCGCTCGCCGCCATCACCGACTGGCTGGATGGCTGGGTCGCGCGGCGCTATCACCAGTATTCCGCGTTCGGCGCGTTCCTCGATCCGGTCGCCGACAAGTTGATGGTCGCAGTGGCATTGTTCCTCATCGTGCAGGGACATCCGACGCCGTGGATGGCGTTCTGGGCAGCTGTCATCGTGGGCCGCGAGATCGCAGTCTCCGCATTGCGTGAGTGGATGGCCGAGATCGGCCAGCGCGCCAAGGTGCGTGTGGCGATGATCGGCAAGGTCAAGACCACGGCCCAGATGGTGGCGCTGCTTTGCTTGCTGTATTCGGTCACCCCCGGCCAGATGCCCACGCATGAAATCTGGCTAGGCAATCTGATCTTCCGCGCCGGCTACTGGACATTGGCGATCGCTGCACTGCTGACGTTGTGGTCGGGTTTTCAGTATCTGCAGGCGGCATGGCCAAGTCTGCGTGCGGACGAAAAAGCGGCAATCAGCAACAAGCCGAAAAAAATCGAAAGCAACAGTTGACAGCTATCCTGTTCGCTGTAGAATTTCGCCTCCCAAGCGGGAATAGCTCAGTTGGTAGAGCGCAACCTTGCCAAGGTTGAGGTCGCGAGTTCGAGTCTCGTTTCCCGCTCCAGATTTAGACAAGGCCCCATGTCCGAGGTCTCGTTGTTTCAAGGCAGGATGCCTTGAGTTTGATGTTTCGGCCTGGTGGTAGAGTGGTTATGCAGCGGACTGCAAATCCGCGTACGCCGGTTCAATTCCGGCCCAGGCCTCCACATCGCATGCGTATGTTTCTTATCGGCAGCATTGATGGGGCTAGCGCAACGAAGTGACAAGCTGTACAATTTAGTTTCATGCGGGAATAGCTCAGTTGGTAGAGCGCAACCTTGCCAAGGTTGAGGTCGCGAGTTCGAGTCTCGTTTCCCGCTCCAAATTCAGACCCCGGATATCTCACGATATCCGGGGTTTTTATTTGCCGCATCATCAAGAACGTTCTCGAATGATCAAACTGCCATTCATGTGAATTGGCGGCCAAGAAAATGTCTTCAGGACGGCACAGCACCTGTGCGTTTGCGTGGTAGGCGCACGCGTATGCGCGGCATGCGGTGTCGGCACGCAGACGATCAGATACACACTTAGGCCCGTGCCAGGCTGAGGCCCGTGCGATCGCTATCTGGCAAGAACGGGTGAATCGAGATGATCGGAGATGTGCCACCGTCTCATTCAGCGGCAACTTCTCGGGAGCTGATCGCCACACAGTCAACGTCTCACGGGCTGCGAATCCCTAGAAGCGCGAAAGCGGCCTGGCCAAGTTCGGAGCGTATACGCCGACTGCTGGCAGCGCGACGCTTGCAAGAGCGTTTGGCGGGCAAGCGCCGCGATGGGAGCAGCGGACACGTTTCAGTGCATGAAGCAGGTCTCACCGCATGCTCGCGCACCCCAAACAACTGTTCGCGGGGCTGCGCTTGCGGAAGGCGACGTTGCTCGGAACAGGCTGACTGCACAACAGCCAGCTCATCGCGGCGTGACAGAGCCTATCGGACGACGACATATCATCGCGTCTGGTAGCAGATTTACTTGTCAGAGTGTGCCCGGGGCGGGGGTCGAACCCGCATAGCCTTGCAGCTGAGGGATTTTAAGTCCCTTGCGTCTACCAATTTCGCCACCCGGGCATTGCGATAGCGTGCCTGATTGCGCGGCGATTGTGAATCTCCAAACGACGATCCTGCCGACGGCCCGAGACATGCCGCGTGCGCTATGCTGCCGCCGCAATACCGCGCGGCAACCGACCGCGCACGATCCCAAGGAACTGCATGTCCGGCAACACGCTTCTCCCCCTGCAGCAGGAACGCATTGCCGTCATCGGGCTCGGCTATGTGGGCTTGCCGTTGGCCGTTGCGTTCGGCGAGCACCGCGACACCCTGGGCTTCGACATCGATACGCAGCGGGTCGCGCAACTGCACGACGGTCACGATGCCACGCTGGAGTTGGACGCCGCCGAGTTGGCCGCGGCAACGCTGTTGCGCTACAGCGCAACCGCCACTGACCTGGCGAGCTGCAGCATCTTCATCGTCACTGTGCCGACCCCGATCGACAGCTTCGAGCAGCCGGACCTGGAGCCGTTGCGCAGCGCCACGGCACTGATCGCCGCCGCGCTCAAGCCCGGCGATCTGGTGATCTACGAATCCACCGTGTATCCGGGCACCACCGAAGAAGTCTGCGTACCGCTGCTCGAAGCTAGCTCCGGTTTGCGCTTCAACCAAGATTTTTTCTGCGGCTATAGCCCCGAGCGCGTCAATCCGGGCGACCGTCAGCGGCGTCTGCGTGATATTCGCAAAATCACCTCCGGCTCGACGCCGCAGGCTGCCGACACAGTCGATGCGCTGTACGCCAGCATCATCACCGCAGGCACCTGGCGCGCGTCGTCGATGCGCGTGGCAGAAGCAGCCAAGGTGGTGGAAAACATCCAGCGCGACGTCAATATCGCGCTGGTCAACGAGCTGGCGCTGATCTTCGACAAACTCGGAATCGACACGCTCGATGTGCTCGAAGCGGCCGGAACCAAGTGGAATTTTCTGCCGTTCCGGCCCGGTCTGGTCGGCGGCCACTGCATCGGGGTGGATCCGTATTACCTGATGCACAAATCCGAAAGCGTGGGGTACCACCCGGACCTGATCCACACCGCGCGCCAGGTCAATAACCGTGTCGGCCGGCATGTCGCCGAGCGCGTCTGCGGCATGTTGGCGCTGCGCGGCGTAACGCTGGCACAAGCGCGGGTGTTGGTGCTGGGCGCCACCTTCAAGGAAAACTGCCCGGACTTGCGCAATAGCCGTGCGCTGGAATTGGTGCAGTTGCTGCAGGCGGCCGGCGTGCACGTCGATACCTGCGACCCGTGGGCAGACCCTGCCGAAGCGTTACAGCATGGCGGGGTGCAGCTCTGCGAGTCGCCGGACGAGGGGACCTACGATGCCATCGTGCTGGCAGTCGCTCATGCGCAGTATCGCGACTACGACGTTGAGCGCATCGCAGCGCTCGGCAAGCCAGGCGCGGTGGTGTATGACGTCAAGTCGGTGTGGCCGCGTGCGGCCGTCAGCGACCGCCTGTAGTGCGCTCGTGCCGCTGTTGCAACCAGTCGGCGGCGCCGAGCGCGGCGCGTCGTCCGCTGGCAAAACATGCGGTCAGCAGATAGCCGCCAGTCGGGGCTTCCCAATCGAGCATTTCGCCGGCACAGAACACGCCCGGTTGTGCGCGCGCCATCAGCTGCGCGTCCAGCGCTTCCAATCGCACGCCACCGGCTGAACTGATTGCCTCGGCCAGCGGGCGCGTCCTCAGCAGCCGCAGTGGCAGGTGCTTGAGCGTCCGTGCAACTCGCGCAAGATCGTCGCCGGCCTGTTTGCCCAGGTGCTCGTACAGCAGTGCGGCCTTGACGCCTTCGATGCCGACCTGGCGACGCAAATGCTCGCTGAAACTGCGCCCTTTGCGCGGCAGAGCCAACTCGGCGCTTACCCGTTCCAACGTCCGTCCGGGCACGAGATCCAGGCCGAGCTCGGCCTCGCCATGTGCATCGATCTGGTTGCGCAACTCTGCGGCGATTGCGTAGATCAAACTGCCTTCGATTCCGCTTTCGGTCGCAACGCATTCGCCCTGCAATGCGTGCTGCACGCCGGCGCCATCGCGCCAGTGCGCGACGACCGGCTTGAGCGGCGCGCCTGCATGCCGTTGTACAAAGTGCTCGCTCCAGTCGATATCGAAACCGCAGTTGGCGGGCACCAGCGGCGCAACGTCGATGCCGCGCTGCTGCAGCTGTGCCTGCCATCGCCCATCCGAGCCAAGTTGCGGCCAACTGCCGCCGCCCAGTGCCAGCACCACCGCATCGGTATGACACGCGATGTTGCCTGCTGCCGTTGCGAACTGCAGCGCGCCGTCGTCGCTCCATCCCAACCAGCGATGTTGCACGTGGAAGTTGACGCCCTGGTCCTTGAGTCGGCGCACCCAGCCACGCAGCAGCGGCGCAGCTTTGCGATTGATCGGGAACACGCGCCCCGAGCTGCCGACATAGGTTTCCACACCCAGATCGCGCGCCCAGGTACGCAAGGCGTTCGCATCGAAGTCCTGCAGCCACGATGCCACTTCCTGCGTACGCTCGCGGTAGCGCTGCGCAAACAGCGGCATCGGGTCGGAGTGGGTGAGATTCAGCCCGCCCTTGCCGGCAATCAGAAACTTGCGTCCTACCGAACCCTTGGCTTCATAGAGATCGACCGCGATCCCGGCAGCGCACGCGACTTCTGCCGCCATCAGCCCCGCAGGCCCGCCGCCAATGACCGCCAGCCGCGGTTTGTGTGCGTCCATCATTGCTCAGGCACTCAGCGCGGCTGTACGCCGAGCAGCTCCACATCGAACACCAGCGATGCGCTCGGCGGGATCACACCGCCCGCGCCGTTGTCGCCGTAACCGTACTCAGGCGGAATCATCAAGGTGCGCTTGCCGCCCACGCGCATGCCGGCAACGCCCTCGTCCCAACCGCGGATCACCTGGCGACCGCCCAGCACGAACTGGAACGGTTCTGCGCGATCAAGCGAGCTATCGAATTTCTTGCCATGCTTGTCGGCAGCTTTTTCGTCGTACAGCCAGCCGGTGTAGTGCACGGTGACCATCACGCCCGGAGTGGCTTCCGCGCCGGTGCCGACAGTGCGGTCGATCCGCTCGAAGCTGGCGATCGTGCCACCGGACGGCGGCAGGGCAGGTGCACAGCTGGCGAGCAACAAGGCGGCACAGAGCGTCAACAGAAGGCGCATGGGGTGGTCCATGAAGGAAGGCCGCCATTATCGCACCTGGCTCCCGTTATCATCGCGCCATGGCCAAGCTGCTGCTCAATCTGCGCAATGTTCCCGACGACGAGGCCGATGAGGTGCGGGCATTGCTGCGCGAACACCTTGTGCAGATCTACGAGACCCGGCCCAGCAACTGGGGCATTTCCGCTGGCGGTCTCTGGCTCAGCGACGATGCCGAGTACCCGCGCGCCAAGGCGGTACTGGATGCGTATCAAGCCCAGCGCGGCGCGCTTGCGCGGTCGCAGCGCCAGGAAGCGATTGCTGCGGGCACCGCAGAAACGTTCGGCGCATTGCTGCGCAAGCGCCCTGTCTTCGTGATCGTCACGTTGCTGGGGATGCTGATCGTCGCATCGTTGGTGTTGCTGCCATTTCTGCTGCTGCGCGGCTGACGGCTGTCAGCGCCGTGACCGGCGATGGTGGCGGGAGCGGGGCACATCCGAACACCTGTTGTCCTGACGCGCATTGAGTCAGCACGGTCTGCGCTCGCTGCCTGCAGGGCGATGGATCGTTCGACGAGCGCTCGCTACCCGGGGTCGGGCACCCTAAAATACCCGGATGATCACCAATACCGCGGCGTATCAATTCGTCACCATCCAGGACCCGCAGCAGCTGGCAGACAGCGTGTTGCTACACGCCGAGCAGCAACTGCTGAAGGGCTCTGTGCTGGTGGCCGAAGAGGGCATCAATCTATTTCTGGCGGGCGACGCCGAGCGGATCGGTGCGTTTTATCGCTGGCTGCAGGCCGACCTACGGTTTGCGCAGATGCGCATCAAGTACAGCCAGAGCACGCAGCAGCCGTTTGCGCGGCTCAAGGTCAGGGTCAAGCCGGAGATCATCAGCTTCCGTCGCGACGATGCATCGCCGCTGCAGGGCCGTGCGCCGACGGTGACGCCTGCTGTGCTGCGCGAGTGGATGCGCAACGGACGAGATGACCGGGGGCGCCCGTTGGTGCTGTTGGATACGCGCAATGCGCAGGAAGTGGCCTATGGCACGTTCCAGGGCGCGTTGACCTTGCCGATCGACAAGTTCACCGAGTTGCCCGCAGCACTCGCGTCGCATCGTGCCGCATTGGCCGATGCGACGGTGGTGAGCTTCTGCACCGGCGGCATCCGTTGCGAGAAGGCTGCGCTATGGATGCAGGCCGACGGCATGGATAACGTGCTGCAGCTGGAAGGCGGAATTCTTGGCTATTTCGAAGAAGTCGGTGGCGAAGGCTATGACGGCCGCTGTTTCGTGTTCGACGAGCGCGTCGCACTGGATCCTGCATTGCGCCCGCTGGTGGACGATGCGCGGACCACAGAACCGGGAAAAGTCTGACCGGACGCGGCTGTATTGCCCGATGCAGCCGGTCCTGCGGGCGCTTGCATCATGCGAACACATTGCAATGGCACACCAGGCACGTGTGGTTACACGCAAAAGAGCGCACTTTTCGCTCTAACTTGAATGTAATACGTCGCATCGTGCTTGCCCTGAATTATTCACGGAGCTAGGCTGCACCAGCCAGCCGCACAGCGAGGACAACAAGGATGACCATCAGAGTTTTTCTGATCGACGATCATGCACTCGTGCGTACCGGCATGAAGATGATCCTGTCCAAGGAAGTGGACGTCGATGTCGTGGGTGAGGCAGAGAGCGGCGAAGCGGCATTGCCGCAGGTTCGTCAGCTCAAGCCGGATATCGTGCTGTGCGATCTGCATTTGCCCGGTGTCAGTGGCCTGGAAATCACCGAGCGCATCGTCAAGGGCGATTACGGCACGCGTGTGATCATCGTCTCGGTGCTGGAAGATGGCCCGTTGCCGAAGCGTCTGCTCGAAGCGGGCGCGTCCGGCTATGTGGGTAAGGGTGGCGACGCGCATGAGTTGTTGCGCGCGGTACGCGAGGTTGCATTGGGGCGGCGTTATCTGGGCAACACGATTGCGCAGAATCTTGCGCTGTCCAATCTGGAGGGTGGCAGCTCGCCATTCGACGCCTTGTCGCCGCGCGAGCTGGAAGTCGCCTTGTTGCTGACGCAAGGTCTGCGGCAGGAAGACATCGCCAAGCGGCTGAATCTCAGCGCCAAGACCATCAATACGCACAAGGCGCGCTTGTTCGAAAAAGTCGGTATCCAGGACAACATCGCTCTCGCACGCCTTGCGAATCAATACGGCCTGACCGATCCTGCTCGCACGATGTAGCGCTTTCACCCTCTGCAGTCGCCTCTGCGCGTTGGTTGAGCGTAGTTGAGTGATTCGGTGGACCTGAGTGCCTATGCGCCTGTTCGCTGTTTATGCATGGCAGTGAATGTGACTAGCTAGCCGTAGCGGGCAATTGTCAGGCAAGTGAATCCGCACCCCGACTGGGCGGATAGCGTGAGAACGGTATCCGCCGCCTCACTGCGGGCCAGTGTGATGAGCCTGTGGCCGGCGTAGGCGACGGAAACTAACTGGACCGACTGCTTTACTGCAGCCAGCCGAACTGCGCGGTTGCAAGCGTCGCTTGATCGACATGCGGCGCACCGACCTGTCCGCCACGCAGTGCATGTCCGATGCTGACCACGGACCGCGCGTGTCTTACTGCTGCGCAGGTGCTGTATTGACGCTCCATGTGCAGTCGTCATCTGCTCTGCCGGTTTACCAGATTTCTTGATCGCGTTGATGCGAGGCAGCGTTGAAACCGCTGGATAAAGCCGAGGCCGTTCCCCTTGAACCCTGTCTTTGCCCACTTGATTAGGGGGCAGACTGGTCAAGTCCTCAGGGCGAGGGGACAACACGTCCTTGCGAGCACCAGGCAATCGACGCTGCGCTGAACATTTGCGTGAGCCGGGAATGCATCCAGTTCGACGCGTTGCATCGGTATTGTCCTGGCGAATCGCGCACAAAAACAAAGCGGCCCGAAGGCCGCCGTATTTGACGCAGACCTGGCCCGAGCAATTCGGGCCAGATCGACCAGGCGTTGCAACGATCAGTGATCGTCGCGCGGCTTGTTGGTGTCGTCTTCCTGTACCGACCCAGTGCCGGCGTCAGCTGAGGGCGCTGCAGGCTTTGCGGCTTCGGAGACGACCACGGTCGGCTTCGGCTTGTCGGCCGCCTGTTCCTGCACCTGTACAGCTGCCTGCGGTGCTGTTGGCGTCGACTGCACTGGCGCCTTGTGCGGTACCGACGTTGCAGCCGCCGACGACGCAGGTGTTGCGTCGGCCTTGGGAGCCAGCGCGTCCAGCATGGTCGTCTGCACCGGGGCATACGGCTTGCGCACCGGAGCTGCCTGCGCATCGTCCGATACTGCGGCTGCCTGCGGAACCGTGGCGGTGGAAGTCACAGCGACGTCCACCGAAGGCTTGCTCCCATTGGTCGGCTCGGCATGCGGCGCCGCGGCTGTGACCACGGCGGCCTGTGCCGCAGATGTTGCCGTTGCTGCAGGCGTCTGTTGCTCGGTAACAGGCGTTGCTGGTGCCGACTTCGCGGGCTCGGACTGCACCGCACGCGTGACGGACTCCGATTGCACCGCAGGCGTTGCAGCGACAGCTGGAACAGCACGTGCCTGCGCATCGGCCGACGGTGCCGCAGCCGCAGTGTCAGCCGATGCGTTGGGCACCGGCTTGGCCGGCGTGACCACCGTCGCTTCGACCACCGACGCGGTTGGGGCAGAGGGCTCGACAGGCTTGGTAACCGCAACCGGTGCAGCGTGGGCTGCCTCAGCGTTGGGCGTTGCAGTTGCAGGTATCGCAGCCGCTGCCGTGTGGGCGGCAGCGGTCGATGCAACCGCAGCCGGAGCGTCACCCGAGGTCGCGTCAGCAACCTGAGCGTGCGTGACGACCGGGGCAGGTGCCAAAGCCGCAGCTGTCGGAGCAACCGGGGACGGTGCAATTGCCGGAGTCGCAACGGTCGGCTGTGCCGCCGACGCGGCCGCCACTGTCGCTCCATCACGTGCTCGGTCCGCTGCATCGGCAACCGGTGCCGATGCCTGCTGTGCGAACGACGATGCAGCGTTCGAGACCGGCGCGGTGGTCGACGTCATGTCGCTGTCCGATTGCAGTTCCGCACGTTCCTTGGGAACCGGACGCGGTTTCGGCGCTGCCGCTGCAGTGGTCTCGGGCTTGGTACGGGCGGCCGGGGCCGGTGCGTCATCGTCGAAGTCGAACTCCGGCTGGCCTGCACGCGGAGCGGCGGATGCCGAGTTCTGCGTACCGGCTTCGTCGCCTTCGTTGTCACCATCAAGATCGCCGTCTGAATCACCGTCCAGATCGTCCGTTTCCAGACCATCGGCGTTGCTGCCGCCTTCACCATTTGCACCGGCGCCACGACGACGACGACGACCGCCACGACGGCCGCGACGACGACGGCTTCCACCTTCGCCATTGGCCGCATCGTCGCCCGACGCGTCCTGGGTCTGGCCATCCGCACTCGCGTCTACGCCGTGATCGGCGGTGGACTCGCTCACCACAACGTCGACCGGGTGGGCCTGATTGACTTCGTTCGCGGTGGTTTGCGTGTTGGCAGGTGCAGCGGTGTCGGCAATGGCCGCAACGACAGTCGAGGTGGTTGCCGTTGCTGCGGTCGACGTCAGCGTCTGTGCCGAAGCTGTGCCTTCCTCATCCTGACGCGCCGGGCGCGGCTGCCGTTCGGACGGCACGCCGTCCTGCTGTGCAGGTGCACGTGGCGGACGCGGCGTCTGGTTCTGCTGCTTGGGCTTCTGCGGTTGCTGTTGCTGCTGCTTCGGTGCTTGCGCTTCGTTGCGCGGCGGCTTGGGTACCTGCACCTGCTGCTGGGCCTGGGCGCCAGCTTGTGCGGTCTGGCCGTTCTGGCCATTGGCCGGCTGACGGCGCTCGTCGCGACGCTCCTTGTTAGCACCGTTGCCGTTGCCGCGCTGCTGATTGCCACCGTTGCCGTTGCGGGCATCGCGACCATCGCGACGTTGACCGCCACGCTCGCCGCGCTCGTTTCGATTATTGCGGCCTGCATCGTTCTGGCGCGGACGCTGGTTCGACTCGGCTGCAGGAGCAACCGGCTCGACACCACCGAAGATGCGCTTCAGCCAGCCAACCACACCGGTGACCGGTGCCGGAATCGGCACGGTCACGACCGGGGCCGGCGCGGGAGTCGGTGCGACCGGGGTAGGGGCCTCTTCACGCACCGGAGCCGGCTGGCTCGGCTTGATCGAGGTCACCGCAGGTGCTGCCGGAATGTTCAACTGTGCCTTGGTCAGCGCATGCACCGGCAACTTGCGCGGAGTGCCGCGCTGGTAGCTGGGCTTGCCGCTGTCTTCGCCGAGCTCGTTTTCGCGCAGGCGGGTGACTTCGTAGTGCGGCGTGCGCAACTGCTCGTCGGCGACGATGATGATCGGCGAATCGTGGCGCTGCTCGATCTCACGCAGCGCGCTGCGCTTCTCGTTGAGCAGGTAATTGGCGATCTCCACCGGGGCCTGGACCAGCACCTGTCCGGTGTTTTCCTTCATGGCGTGTTCTTCGGCCACGCGGATGATCGACAACGACAGCGATTCCACGCTACGCATGCGGCCATGGCCATCGCACAGCGGGCAGACGATCTGACTGGACTCGCCCAGGCTCGGACGCAGCCGCTGACGGCTCATTTCCATCAGGCCGAAGCGCGAGATGCGGCCCAGCTGCACGCGCGCACGGTCGTACTTGAGCGCGTTCTGCAGCTTGTTTTCGACTTCGCGCTGGTGCTTGGTCGACGCCATGTCGATGAAGTCGATCACCACCAAGCCGCCGAGGTCGCGCAGGCGCAGCTGGCGTGCGACTTCTTCGGCCGCTTCCAGGTTGGTCTGGAATGCGGTCTCTTCGATATCGCTGCCCTTGGTGGCGCGCGAGGAGTTCACGTCGACGGCGGTGAGCGCTTCGGTCTGGTCGACCACGATCGAGCCGCCCGACGGCAGCCGCACGTTGCGCTCGTAGGCGCCTTCGATCTGCGATTCGATCTGGAAGCGGTTGAACAGCGGAATGTCGTCGGTGTAGTGCTTGAGCTTGCGCAGGCTCTGCGGCATCACCTGCTTCATGAATTCCTGGGCGTCGGCATACAGCTCCGGCGTATCGACCAGGATTTCGCCGACGTCGGCGCGCAGGTAGTCGCGCAGTGCGCGGATGATCAGGCGCGATTCCTGGTAGATCAGGAACGCGGCCGGCTTGCTCAGCGCAGCCTCGGCGATCGCCTTCCAGGTCTGCAGCAGGTAATCCAGATCCCATTGCAGTTCTTCGGCGTCACGGCCGACACCGGCGGTGCGGATGATCACGCCCATGTCGTCGGGGATATCGAGCTTGTCCAGCGCTTCCTTCAGCGCGGCACGGTCTTCGCCTTCGATCCGACGCGACACGCCACCGGCGCTCGGCGAATTGGGCATCAGCACCATGTAGCGGCCGGCCAGCGAAATGAACGTGGTCAGGGCGGCGCCCTTGTTGCCACGCTCTTCCTTGTCGACCTGCACTACGATTTCCTGGCCTTCACGCAACAGCTCGCGAATGGTCGACTTGTTGTGGTCGACGCCGGCCTGGAAGTAATCGCGGGAGATTTCCTTCAACGGCAGGAAGCCATGGCGCTCGGCGCCATAGTCCACGAACGCCGCCTCCAGAGAGGGCTCAAGCCGGGTGATACGGCCCTTGTAGATGTTGGACTTCTTTTGTTCCTTGGACGGCTGTTCGATGTCGATGTCGTACAGGGTCTGGCCGTCCACAATCGCCACGCGCAGTTCTTCTGCCTGCGTTGCGTTGATCAGCATTCGCTTCATTGTTGCGTTCCTCACGCGCTCTACCGCGCGGAACGCCGTGACGTTTCGCCTCTGGAACAGCTTGTCGGCCCTTCGCGCAACGCGCGGACAGGCCTGACCAGGGTTTCCAGCGCTGCAACACCACGGCAGGCCGCGGGAGCGCTTGTCTTTAAGTTTTATAGGTGTTTCAGGGCCGGCAGCCGCGTCCGGACGGACCGGGGCAGCGCACGGGACATGTTCAGCGCAACGGTCAAAAACCGCCGGCGATGGCCGGGTAGGCCGGTGAGCCGCTAACATGGCCGCCCCTGGGGCGGTGGTCGCGCACTGTGCCGGAATCATCGGAAGTCAGGCTTCTGGCCTATCAACTTCCAACGAAATCAAACCCTTATCTCGCTCGCCGAGTGTAACAGAATAAAGAGCCGGATGACCGACCCCCAGCCCCCCAAGCCGCCCGCCGACCGTGTGGGCGTGCGTATTCTCAAAGTTCCGGAAGACCGCGCTGGGCAGCGGCTGGATAATTTTCTGCTCGGCCAGCTCAAGGGTGCGCCGCGCAGCCTGATCTACAAGCTGGTCCGCAGTGGCCAGGTGCGGGTGAATGGCGGGCGTGCCAAGGCCGAGCGCAAGCTCGAGGGCGGCGAAGAAGTGCGCATTCCACCGGTGCGCGTCAACGAGGAAGGCGACAAGGCAGCGCCGCCGTCTTCGTTTATGGCGCGGCTGGAGGCGGCGATCGTGTTCGAGGACGCGCGTCTGCTGGCGCTCAACAAACCCACCGGCGTCGCCAGCCATGGCGGTAGCGGCATCAGCTTTGGCGCGATCGAGACCTTGCGCGCGCTCCGTCCGAACCAGACCCTGGAACTGGTGCACCGGCTCGATCGCGATACATCCGGCCTATTGATTGTGGCCAAGAAGCGCTCGGCGCTGACCGAATTGCAGGCGCTGATGCGCGAGGACGATCGCGTCGAAGGGCGCGGCATCACCAAGCGCTACCTGACCTTGCTGGTGGGGCGGATGCCGGACGGCGTCATGACCGTCGACGCGCCGCTGCATATCGGCCTGCGTCAGGGCGGCGAGCGGCATGTGCAGGTCAATGCGATCGGCAAGCCGTCGCTCAGCCACTTCAAACTGCTGGAACGGCGCGGCGGGCACTCGTATTGCGAAGTGCGCATCGAAACCGGCCGCACTCATCAGATCCGCGTACATGCCCAGCACCTGGGCCACCCGGTCGCCGGCGACGATAAATATGGCGAGGCCGAGGTCAACAAGCGCCTGCGCGATCAGCTGGGTCTGAAGCGGCTATTTCTGCATGCGGCCTCGCTGGAGTTCGCCTTGGATGCGGGCAAGACTCCGTACGTGCTGAGCGCGCCGCTTGCTCTGGAGCTGGCCGAGGCGCTGGATCGGCTGGGGCGCTGACATAGCCATTTCAGGCTGCGCGCGCCTCTCGTTTCGCGTACCTGGCACGTGATGCCCATCGTTCAGCAGGACATCGGCGGTGCTGCGGTCTCGGTTTGGTGAGAGTCCCAGGGCGGCGGCCTTCATAGCCGGCAACTACGTCGAAGCTCTGTCAGCACGCTTAGCTGTCGTGATGGTGGCCGCGATGCTGCGGTGCCTGTGCACGAGCGGGCGGACGTTGCGCATGCATTTCTGCCGGGTGGGCGGTAGCAGGGCGCGGAGGTGCAAAGGAAACCATGCGCTGCGGGTGCTGTTGCGGCTGGGCCTGGGGGATCGGCCGTGGCTCCTGGCGCGGCGGCAGTGACTGCGCACGTTCCATCCGTTGCGGTGGCGCCAAGGCAGCTTGCTGAGGTGACGCAGTCCGCTGCTGCTCGTGCATCTGTGGAAACTGGAATTGCGCCGCTGTTGGCGCACGATGATTGACATCGTGTGGGTCGCGGCTGGCAAACGCAGCGTGTGTAGTGAGTGCTGGAGGTGCCGAACGGGGCTGCTCGACCGCCGGCACGCGGGCCGCATTGCTCGCCTGATGCAGCGGCTGTAATTGCGCCATGCGCTGTTGTGCAACCGGTGCCGCGGATATGCGGACCGCCGAATGCGCGCCAGAGGCGAGCATCGGTGCGGGGATATTCGTTGCGCGTAACGTTGTCTGCGCCTGCGACGGCATATTTGCCGGCATCGTCGCTGCAGCACGCGTTGCCACTGGGCGGCCAGGCTGCAGCATCTGCCGGTCAAAATGCGGCGCTGACAAGTGCGCATAGTCGGGCGGACGTGGAGCGTTGGCGGGCGAGGGCGCTATGCGATTGGGGCGCTGCAGGTTTCTGAGCGACTGCGCACCTGCTGCCGCGGCGATCGGCAAGGCCGCGCTGTTGACCGGCAGCCCTGTCGGCGCCAATCCGGGAGCCAGTGCGGATGCCGCAGTGCTGTTGGGCCCATACCGCTGGTTCTGCCGCACGTAAGAGCGCGCGTCGATATAAGTGTTGCGGTTGTTGATGATGGTGGTGCGCGGCGCATAGACGTGGTTTTGGTACACCACGTAATGCGGTGCGGCAGGCGGTGCGTTCCAGTCCACGCTCCAGCTGTTCCAGCCCCAGTGGTGCCACGCCGGTGCCGGTGCGGCCCAGCCGAACCAGCCGTGGTGGTGTTCCAGCGCCCTGCCGACCAATACACCGACGCCAAACGACACCACTCCGGTGGTTACCACATCGCCCTGGTCGTACCAGCGCACCGGGCGATAGCGATAGTCGCGATAGACATCGACCGGCGTGCCGTAGACCACACCCGGGTCGTAGCGCGGCACATAGACCACCTCTGGCTGCGCGGGTTCGATGGTGATGACTTGCGACGGCGGCGGAACACGTTCGCCATCCAGGATCGGCGTGACCACCACATGCCGCGCAACCTGGACCTGCTGTTGCGGCGTGCTGCGCAGGTGGCCGCTGGCTTGAGCGCGCTGGCGCATGATCTGCACCGCGTTGAGGACATCGTTGGGGTCATGCGCGTACGCATCGCCGAGCGCGCGGGTCCAATCGAGATTGCCGGCCAGCTGGTCCACCACATCGGGGAAGGCGGTCAATGCCTTGATGCTGGGATCCCACGGCTGCGACACCGTGGCCTGCGCTCGGGCAGTGGCCGCCAAGTTGCGATTGCTGTGCAGCCAATCCTGCGCGGTGAGCACCTGATCCGGGTAGACCGAAGCCGCCAGGGTCTGGGCCAACAGCTTGTCCGGAAAAAGGGCGATCGGAGCGACCAACCGATACAGCTGATCGGCCGTCGGCGGCGTGTAGGCGGGGGCTGTGGAGGCGGGTGGTTCGACTGGAGCCGCTGCGGTTGCCGAAGGTACGGTGCGTTGGCAGCCGACCAGTGCCAAGGCGCCACTGGATGCGATTGCCAGCGCCAAGCCAATGCGCCCCTGTGACCATGTGCGTTGCATACGGCACCTCGCTGTGTGCGCGTTGATGACGCGCGTACGATGCGCCGCATTCGATGTCTGGAAGCTTGCTGACGTGGTGCCGGTAATGGCCTGGCACGGCAGCGTTCAGGAGGACTGCGTGCTGACGAATCGCAGCGCTGCAGAGCGTGCGCAAGACCACCTTTGCGTCACAACGTCAGGGCAGTATTCGGTGGCACGTGCGCACGTTGCCTAGCAGCGGCGTCGGCCCGGCCCATGCTTGCATGCGGAAAACCTCAGCTCTTACAACAAGCACCGCCGGTTGTTGCTCGCGGTCGGCGCGCCACGCCTCACGCCTCACGGCGCCGCGAAGCGGAACAACACCAGACTGATCGCCAGCGTGGCCATACCCGATACCAAGCCGTAGACCGTTTCGTGGCCTTGTGCGTAGCGCTTGGCCGCCGGCAGCAGTTCGTCCAGCGCCAGGAATACCATCACCCCGGAGATCAGCCCGAACACCGTGCCGAACACCGCTTCGGACAATACGTTGGACAGCGCCAGATAGCCGATGCCGGCGCCGATCGGTTCGGCCAGGCCGCTCAGCAGGCTGGCACCGAAGGCATAGAACTTGTTGCGCGTGGCGAAATACACCGGCACCGCGATCGCGATGCCTTCGGGAATATTGTGGATGGCGATGGCGAATGCCAACGGCATGCCCACTGCCGGGCTTTCCAGCGTGGCGAAAAACGTCGCCAGCCCTTCCGGAAAGTTATGCGCGGTGATCGCGATGGCGGTCATCAGGCCGACACGACGAATGTAGGCGCGGTTGTCGTCGCGAAATTGCGGGTCGTCGGTGGACAGGCTCTGGTGCGGGTTGGGCACCAGGCGGTCGATCACCATGATCAGCAGCATGCCGCCCAGAAAGGTCAGCGTGCCGAAGGTAAAGCCCAGCTTGTCGTTGTAGGCGTTGGAAAATGCAGCGATCGACTTGTTGAGGATCTCCGACAACGACACGTACACCATCGCGCCACCGGCAAATGCCAACCCGAACGCCAACAGGCGCGGATTGGGCTTTTTGGCGAACACCACCATGAGGCTGCCGAGGCCGGTGGCAAGTCCCGCGGCCAAGGTGACCGCCAGCGCGGTCCAGACGTTCTGTGATGACACCTCAAGCATGCGACGCGACGACCTCGTGGAGTGGGAAGCGATCCTGGTGTGGTCAGCGCAATCACGCGACCACTGGCGGCAGCAGGATGGTCAGGCATGGATGACGAAGGCGTGGTGCCGAAGACAGCCGCACGTTCATGTGCAACCACCGGCCGGGGCGACCGGTGTCGATGAGCGATGCATCGCGGTGTCGAGCGTCTTGCCCGTCGTCGCTTAGTCAGAGCCGTTGCAGCAGGCTGACGGCTGCGCTCAACCGCCGCGGCGCGCGCGTTCTTCGATGGCGAAGCATTCGTCCGGACGCGGCACCGGCGGCTTGAAGGCGACCGGCACCTGGATGGTCTGCGGCACGGCCTGGCCATTGCGGGTGGCCGCCTTGAACTTCCACTCGCGCACACGCTTCTGTGCAGCCTCGTCCAGCACCGGCTGCCCGCTGCTCTGGGTCACCGCCACCTCGGTCGGTGTGCCTTCGGTACCGACGACGACCTTGAGCACGGTGGTGCCACCGACCCCGGCGCAGGCCAGCTCCGGTGCGTACTCCGGCGGCGGCGTCTTCAGCGCGGCAAGCTCTGTGGGGGCCACCGCAGGCGCGGCAGCCTGTTGCGGCGACTTGCCGCAGCCGCTGAGGCCGGCCGCCAGACACAGGCCGGCGAGGGCGGCGCGAGAAATGGTCATGCAGTGACTCCCTGATCGTAGAGTTGCGCGGTCTTGGCCGCGCAGATGAAGTCGTTTTCGCTCAGCCCGCCCACATCGTGGGTGGAATAACGCACCACCACCCGGTCGTAATGCACACCCAGATCGGGGTGGTGGTCTTCGCGATGGGCAATCCAGGCCAGCGCATTCACGAAGGCGAGGGTGCGGTAATAGTCCGCAAAGCGAAAGGTGCGCGTGATGGCCATACCGGCCTCGGCCAGCTCCCAGCCGGGTATCTGCGGCAGCAGCTCGGCCAGGCGGGCCTCGCCAAGCTTGTGGTCGCTACCCTTGCGCGGAAGGCAATGGGCCTGCTCCAGGGGAATCAGATCAGTCATGACGGTCTCGCAGGGGTGGCGGACGGCGCACCCACCAGGATCACGGTGTTCCATGAGCGAGGGCGCTTTGAGCGGTAGAATAACCCGCATGATCCAGATATCCGACAAAGCCCAAACCTATTTCCGCAAGCTCATCGAACGCGAAGGCGTGCCCGGCATGGGCGTTCGCCTGAGCGCGGTGGACCCAGGCACTCCTCGCGCAGATGCCAGGCTTGAGTTCGCAGAGCCCGCGGACCTGAGCGGCGACGAGTGGGCCATCGACTGCGACGGCTTCACGTTATATGTCGCCGCCGCCAGCGTGCCGTGGGTGGATGGTGCCGAGGTCGACTACGTCACCCAGTCCACCGGCAACCAGCAGTTGACCATCAAGGCGCCCAAGATCAAGGGCGAAGCACCAGCGGATTCTGCCTCGATGGTGGAGCGCGTGCGCTGGGTGGTGGAAAACGAGATCAACCCGCAGCTGGCATCGCACGGCGGACGTGTGGCCGTACAGGAAGTCTCGGCCGACGGCGTGGTGCTGCTGCGCTTCGGCGGCGGTTGCCACGGCTGCGGCATGGCCGATGTCACGCTGAAGCAGGGCATCGAAAAGACCTTGATGGGACGCGTACCCGGCGTGATTGCGGTGCGCGATGCCACCGACCACGCCACCGGCGACGCACCGTACATTCCGCGCGACAGCGCGGCCTGATTCCGCGTCACCGGTGACAACGGCTGCCGATCTGCTGCAGGCGCTGCGCGCGCGCATGCCAGCCAAGCTCATTCTGGATCGGCGCACCGGCCTGCCATACGGGTGGGCGATCTGGATGCGCAACCGCGACGACGCGGCGGCGCCGTTCAACGACGACCAGGTGATGGATGTGCTGTTGGCACGTCCATCCGCCGCCCATGGTGCAAATGCTACTGCGACGCTGACGCCGTTCCAGGCATTTCGCAGCCTGTGGTGGCAGCACTGGGAGCCGCGCCCGACCGATCAGCGCCGGCAACACTGGCTCGCGCTGCTGGGCAGTCTGTTGATCCACATCGGCTTCATCGCGCTGCTGATCTGGGTGGTCACCGTGCGTTGGGCGCCGGACGAAACCAAACCGGGCGAAGAGTCGCGTGTGCGCATGACCTTTATCGGCGACGGCGCAGCGGAGCAGGGGGGAGGGAAAGCAGAACCTTCGGCTTCGGCACAGGCGGCCTCTGCCGACGCGCCTGCCGCGCAGCAGGCCAGTGCGGGTGCGGCCCCTGGTGAGTCTGCACAACCGACGACGCCTGCATCGGTACCGCCGCAGGCTGCCGCCGAGCCTGTCGATGCAACCAGCGCGGCGCAGGCGCAGGAAAGCGCGCCGGAGCCGGTTACCGCCGCTGCCAGCGAGCCGGCGACACCGGAGGTGCCGCAAGTGACGGTGCAGGTGCCGGAAGTGACGATCGAATCACCGCTGCAGGTGACCGAAACTGCGGTCGCCACCAACGAGTTTGTGGTTCCTCCACCGCCCAGCATTACCGTGGCGCCGCGAGCGATGACGCCAACCGCGCCGCAGGTGGAGGTGCGTCAGCGCGAGATCCAGACCGTGACCGACCGGCCTCAGCTGCGCGAATTGCAGCGCCCTGCCGCAGCCGTGGCCGTGCGATCTGCCGATGCACCTGCCGTGCGCGAGCGCGAAGTGGTAGTGCCGGACCGGCCGCAGGTTGCAGCACCGACGATGCGTCCTAGGGAAGTCACTCCAACCGTGCGCATGCCCGAGGTGGCGGTGCGCACCACGGAACTGCCCAACGTGCCGGAGCCGGCATCTACGCCGGCGCCTGTGCCGCCAACCGCACCGGCAACTGCCGCACCGACGTCGGCACCGCCTACATCGACAGCGAACGCCTCCGTTCCTCAACCGGCACCCGCTACGTCCGCACCGCAGGCAACAGCGTCATCGGCCAAATCCGAGCAGTCCAGCAACAGCGCTGCCGCAGCATCTTCGTCAACCAAGCCCGCGACCAATACCGCTGCCGGGCCAGCAGCGGCGGACCGCAGCGGCGGCTGGGACGTCGCTGCCAATGCCGACGACTGGAGCAAATCCGACCGCAACCGTCGTGGTGAGCCCACTGGTGCCAACGGCCAGCGCGATGGAATGTTCAATAGTGACGGCAGCGTGCGCGTGGCGGGGGCAGGCGATGCCGGCAAGGGAGCCGGCGACCGCGGGCCACCCGGCAGCGACACCGACACCTGGACCCGCGACCAGATCGCCCAAGGCGGCACCTGGCTCAAGCGCCCGCCGTACGGCTACACGCCGACCTCGCTGGATAAGTACTGGATGCCGAACCAGTCGCTGCTGCAGGAATGGGTACGCCGCGGCCTGAAGAAGATCGAGATCCCGATCCCGGGCACCACCACCAAGATCAGCTGCGTCGTGTCGTTGCTGCAATTCGGCGGCGGCTGCGGCCTGAGCGACCCCAACCTCAACGATCAGCCCGCCACCGCGCGACCGCCGCCGGATGTACCGTTCAAGCGGGAGTTGCAGGAGGACAAGGGGGCGGTGCGCCGTGAGGGCGAATGAGGGTGCTGCGCGATGAGCGTCCAGCACAGCCAGATGGAGCGAAGCGGGGCATGCGCTTGCATCAACACCGTGCGTCAATGCGCCTCCAGCTGGTGGGTGGGTGCCACGGCGTTTGCGGCGACCAACGCGAAAGGTCTCAATGACCAGCGGCGGCCGTGAGTTTTTGAAATGGTTGGCTGCCGTCTTCATGACGGGCGATCACGCCTTGAAGATTCTGGGGCTGGGTTACGTCCCGGGCATCGCCGAATTGGGGCGCGTGGCCTTTCCGTTGTTTGCGCTGGTTCTGGCCTACAACCTTGCTAAACCTAACGCCGATATCGAAAAATCGGTCAAGCGCTTGTTTCTGTGGGGCATCATCGCAACGGGGGAATGCAGTCGTGGTCGCGAGACCTTGATAGGCGCTCTGATGCCTCTCCACGCCGCGACATCGAGCACCTAGCTTTCAATACGTACGATCAAGAAAGATAGCGTGTCGTTGGTGTTCACCGCCGTTTGCGCCGTCTCACCTGTGCTTACGCCAAGTTGTTGAGCTGGGTAGGGACGGAGCGGCCCAGACTCTGGAGCTCGCAAGGGGCCCATGACTCCGCCCGCCATCGTCAATTGGCGATGCTGTTTTCCGAGGGAAGTGAACAGGCCCTCGGGACTTTCCCTGTTCGGCCAGAAATGAGATGGAATTACGCTGATTAGGGAGCGTTATCGAGGGTGGGATAGGTTATTCCCGGGCTGAGGGGCTTACCACCACTTGCTGGACAACACCGAAGCGAAATGCTCGGCTATTCCCCGGAAAGCTTCTCGCCCCAATGATTGCCCGCAAGATCGACGATCAAGCCATGGACACTCGCATCTCTACCCGGGCGCCCAGCCATCGCGGTGATGCGCGTCTGGAATGAAGTGGATAGGAAGCAAGTGACGTAATAAGCAGTGTCGCTGCCCGTATCGGCTCCCACCAGCCGACGATACGTCGAAACAAGGAGCTGCGGTTCGTCGCCATTATGGAAGGTCTGCCAAACATGATTCGGATTGTCCGTCTGTCCCAATGCATGAACCTGTAAGTTTGCGAGGGACGTCGCCGCATTGTTTGCTGCAAGCGTCTTTAAAAGTCTGTGCGTTGCCATTCCTGAGTCGGTTATTACGATGCCCTTGAGGAAAATGCCGGAACCAACCCGAACGGCGAAATCTTCAAGTATCTGCCGTGCGTACGCCGCCACTATGGCATCACTGGCATCCAAGAGGCGGACACTATCGGTAACAACCCCGTCTCGTAGCTCAATGGCCACGGGGCGCATGTGGCCGTCGGATGTCGCCTGCTGCATGCTGTACTCGGCGATCAACGGCACCCATGCCATACCAGTCCGGCGCTCATGGTGACTGCTGAAGGCTATGAAGATGCCTTGTGGAAACATGCGCAGCCAGACCTGTGCGGCCGATTCAATAGAAGCCAACGATAGACCGACAACCAGACACGTATGGGGGATCGTTTTTTCCAGCATGGAAATCGACTGTTGTGTGGCCACAACTAACCTCGGGCGGCTATCTAGCAGCAGTTTGTACAATTCCTCTCTAGAGTCGGCACGCACGACGTCCAGTGCTTCACCATCGTTTGGCGCCTGCCGGACCGACTGGATCAATTGCTCTGCCAAGACTAGCCGGTCCACAATTACGATCTGCGGGATTGAACCGAGTTCGCCCGATTCACGGCAACGCGCCAAGTATCCAATCATGGACGATGTGATGCCTGACCCTACCGGCTGCTGAATCAATCCGGCGATGCCACCCGTAGATCGTTTTCGCAGTGTGGCTCCGAAGGCAGCTTCGATCAGGTCGAGCTGGTAGGCGCGCAAGCGCTCGCGGTAGTATGAGGACAAAGAGCCGAGTTGCTCTGTAAGAGATTGCAGATCAGTGTCGCTGATGCCTGTGGGTTGGCCTTCGACTAGGCGCTGCTTGATCAGTTCCGCCTCTGCGGTCACGCGTGACGCCAACGTTTGTAGTCGGGCTTCGGGTGGGACAACACGCATGCGTTCGCCAAGGCTGCTGTCGGCAGCGACCGTTGCATGGAGGACGTTAAGAACTTCGTCGAGCGTCTTCTTGATGTCGAGAAACTGCCCTAGGAATTCAGTTTCAGGCGAGGCGGGCTGTATCTGAGCGAGTGCTAGGTCTACATCCTCGCTTAGCAAGGCTCCCGCATCCACATCAAATAGCAGCGTGACGATCCATAATGCAGCGCGTCGTGCACCTTCAATGGCATGTAGCGCCGGTACGGTGCCATTACCACCATGGTACAAATCATTTCGCAGGCCATGGTAGTAGATCATCTCGTCGCGCTGGACTAGCATCGAAGTGCCCTTCGAATTTGTAAAGCGCTCGATGAATTCAAGTTTGGTGTGGAAGTTTCGCTTCCAATGCGTCACGTCTTCCTGCCGGTAGCTAAGCCCGCCTCGCTGCGCAGGGTTTAGATCCAGATATGTCACCACCGCCATCTCGATGGCATTGTCGAAGCTGATAAGCGCTATGCGTCGATCAAAGTCGCGCGAGCCTTGGCGATGTTCCTCCCCGTGGCGGAGTAGGTCGAAGGGGCCGTGGACCCAAGGTTTGATTGCCAATGTGAGCGTCCCTCCGGCGAACTCCTGGCCCTATGGTATGAAGACAAAGCATTGTTGACAATGTGTCGCTGCTGGAAGTGATAGATCCCAATGCGAAACCCCGTCCTAACCGCATACAAATTAGTTTTTTGGCGTTATGGCCAAGTATGCAGCACCAGGCGATATCTTCTGTTTATCAGGGCTATGAACCATTGGGGTCAGGAACCCCTGGCATATTCGGAGAACCGGCGAGTGGGTGTAGCGATCATCAGTGGTGCTTGAGGACCTGCTGGGAACCTGCGTTCTCCCGGAAGCGGACCACAGGATCGTGTCCAAGATTCCGGCAACCATGCGATGCTACTGTCGCGCAGATCGACACTATGAGCATTGGCGAGGCTTGCCGATGCTAATCTTGGTACCTTCGTTCAGGGGCAATCCGCGACGTGCCAGCCGACTACGGAAAGGTCAAATCAGCGCTACGGAAGATGCCCTTGGAGGGTTCGCTTCGCCACATATGGCAGTACTCAAGGCTCGTGTCGGGTCAGGTGAAGCTACCTGACAGCTATGTGCACCGGGATGAGCGGGGCTACTCCCACGATATCGAGAAGTATCTCCACCCTCATCAGTTGGAGCTTCTGGCTCGCGAGCTGCTTTTGCATGCAGATAGGAGTGGGAGGCATACAGGCCATTCTCTGGCGAATTGGCCGGACTTTGCCAACGTAAAGAGTGCGTTGGATACGTTCGCCAATGACGTACACGAGGACAATCCATACACTGACATCATGCTGACGCTGCACCGAATTGCGCAGGCACAATTTCCGCTGTTCAGCCGACTGACACGTGCCAAGATCGGTCGCTACCTGGCGATGTACCGAACGCCAGCCCTTCGGGCGATCTTCGAAGATCATCTGGGCATCGATGTCGACATATATTTCGTCTTGACGTTTGCCGTGATCGCATCAGCACTCAGCCGTGTACAGATGAACACCATGACGGACTACGAAATTCTCGGGGTGGATAGATCGCAGTCGACACGCTTCTTCGAACGCATCAGCGGTAGCTTGGGGCCGATGCGCAAGAAGCTAATTGATACACAGCGTCATAACGATTGCTGGGAGTACACCTTCAATGCACTTCACTTCTATCCGTTGATCTCACTCTTTCCAGACCACCCGGAGCGTGTCCTGTGTCCACTGCCACCAGCATTGGAGCGGCGATTGCTTGAAGGTCTTTACTTCGATTTAGTTGACGCCAAGGGTTTTCCCAAAGCCTTCGGTGATGCGTTCGAGAGCATCACAGGTCGGATACTCATGAGTTTGGAGCCGCGCTATGAAGTCGAAGAAGTGCGGCCCAAGAAGATTAAAAAGCTTAGATATGACGGGACGGACTGGATCATTAGGTCGCCCGGAAACTGCGCATTCGTAGAGTGCAAATCAAAGCGCTTGTCTTTGGGTGGACGTGTGGCAGAGCAGGCCAGCGATTTGGAAAAGGACATCGTCAAACTTGCCGAGGCGGTTATTCAGAACTACGCCAACATCCATCGTGAGCTGCAGGCTAAGCAGGAAGAGGATTGCCAGTACTTCAACATCATCATCACTCTCGAAGACTGGATCTTGTTTAGCGATATAACCACGATGACGCTACATGATCATGTAGTCGATCAGCTCAGCAAAAAGGGGCTTCCTGTAGATCTGATCGATAAGGTGCCATATCGCGTGCTCAGCTTTGAAGGTGCGATCTACACCTGCGCGACGCTCAAGGATCGCTCGATGGTCGAGGTGTTCGGACTTGAGAAAAATCCAAAGTTCAGTGGACTGTACTTCCTCACGGACCTGAAGAATCGCTTCCAAAATGCAGACGCGGAAAGCGTTGGCGACTTCGAAGAGGATTTCCACGTGTTGATGAGACCTGTAATCGAGCAATCGAAAAAATGGCCATGAGCCAATCTGCATCGGAACCTATTGGTACGACAGGTTCCCTTTAGCATTGCGACCAGATCAACACACCCCTGATTTCGCTAAAGGCGTGTGCCTGCTCCGAGATTTTCCTCCCTCCGGCGCGCCCTCCTTGGCTCGCTACTGGCATCCGTCCATCCCGCAGGAGATTGATATGGACTACCAAAACAAAGCGTCCACATACAAGCCGAGGCAGATTTCATCATAGTGAAGCGTCCTCGTTAACTCGATCCACTTGGAAGTAGAGTTCCATCCCAAGGAGCTCTGTATGAAGAAGTCGAAGTT
>NZ_JBEGDX010000009.1:0-73587 GCF_040202975.1 Xanthomonas sp. WHRI 10207
CACCTGGGCGCGACTGGCATTACAGGGAACGCCAGTCGCGCCCAGGTGCGCTCCTACGTGTCACAACCCGATGAGCCGTCTGCATGCCTGCTCATCAACAACTTGATATCGGCATCGGCCTCAACGAATCACCAGCACCGGGATCGTGCTGTGCGTGAGCACTTCCACGGTCTGGCTGCCGAGCAGCATGCGGCGCACGCCACGTCGCCCGTGCGAGGTCATGATGATGAGATCGCTTCTGCATTCTTCTGCGATCTGCACGATGCCCTCGGCAGCGAAGCGGTCCAGCACATGCCGCGAGGTCGCCTTGATGTTTGCAGCTATCGCCAGCTCCAGTGCAGGACGCAGAATCTTTTCGGCAGCGGCTTCGCGCTCATTACGATATTCCGGGCTCGCCTCGTATCCCACGCTCCAGCCCATCGCGTCGTACATGCCCATCGCCCACGGCTCGGACACGGTGACGATGTCGACCTTGGCACCGGTCGCCTTGGCCAATTCCAGTCCCTGAAACAAGCCGCGATGCGACAGCTCGGATGCATCGATGGCGATGAGAATACGTTTGTACATGGTGACCTCCTGCAAGGGTGGCAGTGCTGCCAAAGGGTAGTGCCAGACTCACGGTGACAGGCGCTGGTGGTGGCTGCCTTGATGTGGATCAATGCTGCAATTGCTAGTGTGGCGACTCGTGGTGTTTTTGCTCCTACGTCCAACGCATGCAAGATCGCTCACATCGCACGCAACACGTCTTTCACTGCGCTCAATCCGTCGCTACGGCATCCGGATCAGGCCGCATCTCGCGCACGCGCGCCGGATTGCCCACTGCCGTCGCACCTGCGGGGACATCGCGGGTGACCACCGCGCCTGCGCCGATCAACGCATCGTCGCCAATGCTCACGCCCGGCAGGATGATCGCCCCGCCGCCAATCCACACGTTGCGCCCGATGCGGATCGGGCGTCCAAATTCCAGACCGCTGGCACGGCCGGCCGCATCGCGCGGATGATCGGCAGCGTAAAGCTGGACGCCAGGGCCGATCTGCGTGCCATCGCCAATGCTGACTTCGCAGATATCCAAAATCACGCAATTGAAGTTGAGGAACACGCCCGCACCCAGACGGATGTTGTACCCGTAGTCGCAATGAAACGGCGCACGGATCACCGCGCCCGCGCCCACGTCCGCCAACCGCTCGCGCAAGAGCGCGTGCCGCTGCTCAGCCGTCTGCAGGGCAGCTGCGTTGTAACGCACCATCCACTCGGCAGCGGCCGCCTGATCGGCCTGCAGTGCTTCATCGGCAGCGTTGTACAGCTCGCCTGCGAGCATTTTCTGTTTTTCGGTGCGCATCGGGCCGTGTGTCTTCATGCAGTCGGTTCGACCGCAGCGTGTCACGAATGCTGTGGCCAATGCATCGGGCAGCGCACAACGGCGCGATACGGTTCTGGAACGGCCTGGACACGAAGATGACGCTCCGTCACCGCGACCCACCCTCATCCAGAACTGCGCGCCACACCTGCCTGCAGGAAGAGGAGAAAGCGCGCCATCGCCTAGCTACATCACCGTCAGATTCGCGTACGCCATCACCAGCCATTTGGCGCCGACCTCGTCGAACTGCACCTGCACGCGCGCATGCGCACCGTTGCCTTCGTAATCGACAACCACGCCGCCGCCGAAGGTGGGGTGCTCGACGTTGGCGCCGAGTTTGATCGGCGCGGTCTCCACAATTCCGTGCACCGGGCCGCCACGCGCTGCGCCCAACGAGGCGGTGCGCGAGACCTGCACTTTGGGGCGCACTTCGTTCAACAACTCGCGCGGGATCTCGCGCAAAAATCGCGACGGGACGTTGTAGTTGTCCTGACCATGGATGCGGCGCGACTCGGCGTAGCACAGCACCAGCTTCTGCCGTGCGCGAGTGATGCCCACATACGCCAGACGCCGTTCTTCTTCCAGCCGGCCGCTTTCTTCCAGCGACCTCGCACTCGGGAACAAGCCATCTTCCAGGCCGACCAGAAACACGATCGGAAACTCCAGACCCTTGGCCGAATGCAGCGTCATCAACTGCACGCCTTCTTCGCCTGCCTGCGCCTGGCCTTCGCCGGCTTCCAGCGAGGCGTACGCCAGAAACGCAACCAGCTCGGTCATGCCCTGGCTGTCTTCGTCGTCCGGCCGGGTGAAGCGCGAGGCCACCGACACCAGTTCGTCCAGGTTCTCGGTACGCGATTCCGAATCCAGCCCGCTGCGGCTTTCCTTGGCCCAATGCTCGCGCAGGCCCGAGCGCATCAGCACGTGGTCGATGCGTTCGGCCAGTTCCATCTCGCCGGTTTCGGCGTGCAACTGGCCGACCAGGCTCAGGAAGGTCGCCAAGGCATTGCGCGCACGCGCGGCCAGGCTGTTTTCCTGCGTGGCCAGCATTGCCGCTTCCCACAACGACAACGCATTGGCGCGTGCCAGCCGGCGCACTTCGTCCAGCGTGCGGTCGCCGATGCCGCGCGTGGGCGTATTGACCGCGCGTTCAAACGCAGCATCGTCGCTGCGGTTGGTAAGCAGGCGCAGGTAAGCCAACGCATCCTTGATTTCGGCGCGCTCGAAAAAGCGCATGCCGCCATACACGCGATACGGCAATTGCTCGGAAATCAGCGCTTCTTCCAGCGCGCGCGATTGCGCATTACTGCGATACAGCACCGCCACTTCGCCGTAGCTGCCGCCATCGCGCACCCACTGGCGCGCGCGCTCCACCGCATAGCGCGCCTCGTCCACTTCGTTATAGGCCGCGTATAAATCGATCGGGTCGCCATCGCCGGAATCGGTCCACAGCTGCTTGCCGATGCGGTCCGGGTTATGCGCGATCACCGCATTGGCCGCGCCCAGGATATTGGCGCTGGAACGGTAGTTCTGCTCCAGCCGCACCGTCTGCGCGCCGGGGAAATCCTTGAGGAACCGCTGCACGTTCTCGACCTTGGCACCGCGCCAGCCATAGATGGCCTGGTCGTCGTCGCCGACCACGAACACATGCCCGGTCTCGCCGGCCAGCACGCGCACGAAGGCGTACTGGATGGCGTTGGTGTCCTGGAACTCGTCCACCAGAATTTCGCGAAAGCGCGCGCGGTAATGCGCCAGCAATGCCGGGGTGTCGCGCAGCAGTTCGTGCGCGCGCAGCAGCAGCTCGGCGAAATCCAGCAGCCCGGAGCGATCGCAACGTTCCTGATAGGCCGCATACACCTGCCGGCGCACCTCGGTCCAATCGTCGTTGGGCTCGGGCTGGATATGCTGCGGACGACGGCCTTCGTCCTTCTGCTCGTTGATCCACCAGCTCATCTGCTTGGGCGGATACTTGCTCTCGTCCAGCTCCAGCGACTGCACCACGCGCTTGACCAGCCGCAGCTGGTCGTCGCTGTCCATGACCTGGAAGCCTTCGGGCAGCCGCGCGTCATGCCAATGCAGGCGCAACAGCCGATGCGCCAGCCCGTGGAAGGTGCCGATCCACATCCCGCGGCTGCCGTTCCGCAGCTGCAGGTCGGTGCGGTGACGCATCTCGCCGGCGGCCTTGTTGGTGAAGGTCACCGCAAAGATGCCGTGGTTGGGCACGCCCTGGACTTCGTTGAGCCAGGCAATGCGATGAATCAGCACGCGCGTCTTGCCGGAGCCGGCGCCGGCAAGCACGAGGTAATGCCCCGGCGGTGCGGAAACGGCCTCGCGCTGGGCGGGGTTTAAATGATCGAGCAAATGAGAGACATCCACCGGCGCATTTTACCGGTTGTGACGTCGCTGCGGCTGAGATTGCGATGAAGCGGTTTGGGATTGCTGCCCCCATCCGCCCTTCGGGCACCTTCCCCCGCAGGCGGGAGAAGGCAGGATGCTGGCTTCTCTGCCGCCTGCCAGAGGAGCTTAGGACGTTGATTGCTCTGCGGCCTGCCTGAGAAGGCAGGATGTTGGTTGCTCTGACGCCTGCCTGAGAAGGCAGGATGTTGATTGTTTTCCCGCCTGCTAGAGATCAGGCAGTGCTCGCCATGGCAGGGCCCCTCTCCCGCCTGCGGGGCGAGAAGGCACGGCCCGCGCTTGCGGCGCGGGCCGGGGCACGGAGCCGGTGTTGGGGTGAGGGCACGAGGCGCAGCCACGACGCATTGTGCGGGTCACCCGAGGCTTCGCTCGCACCCTCATCCGGTCGCCTTCGCCCCTCGAAGAGGCCAATGTCGCGGCCGGAGAAGGCAGCCAAGCTCCCTTTCTGTTCCCGACACGCCTATCGGCGCTCCAGCTGCACCAACACATCCCGCGCAATCGCCGCTGCCTGTTCGCGCAACTCCGGCACTGCCAGGCTCTCCCACAACGAACCGATCCGCAGGCTGCCGATCACCCGTAGCCGCGGGTTGGCGCGCCCGTCGGCATCGAGCAGGCTGCCGTCGGCAGCGGTGTCCACGCCGATCCCATGCGGGCCGGCCGTCGCAATGCCCTGCCCCAGCAACTGCTGCAGCAACGGGTTACGCATCGCCTGTACGCGCATTTCAACGCCCGTGGCATTGACCAGCGTCTGCACATCCAGCTGCAACGCATGCCCGGCACTGGCGGCGCCGGCACTCACACGCACGCAGGCACCTACCTCGAAGGCCACATCCAGCCGTGCACGATGCAACTGCAGTTGCGCACGCGTCTGCATCGCCTGCAACTGCGCATGCACCGGCGCGGCAATGCGATGCCGATGCACATCCCAGTAGCGCACCACATGCCGCAGGAAACGGCGTTGATCGGCCACCGACAAGGTCTGCCACAAGGCCTGACTCAATGGCCGGATGCGTTCCATCACGCTCTGCCACGGCAGCCCCTGTGCCAGCGCCGCGCGGGTGTGCTGGCGTAACGCACGCATCCGTGCGCGCAACGACAAGGCAAGCAATGGTTGCGGATCGAAGTCGGCGGCAGCGCCATGCGCATGCGGCAAGGGCAGCAGACCATGCCGCGACACCACATGCACCGCGCCGCGATGGGCTTGCGCGGCCAGCGTCACTACGGTGTCGGCCATGCTCAGCCCCGAGCCGACGATGCACACGGCGGCGTCCTGCGGTAGCGCGGCCACCGCCTCGGTATCCCAGGCTTCCACCCGTTGCGCCGCCGACAGGCCGGTGGCACCACGCAACGGCAACGGACGCAGCGCATTACCGACCGCCAACACCACGGCGGCGGCCTGCACGGTGTGTCCGTCATCCAGCTGCAACAGCGCGCCGTCTGCGTTGGGCTGCAGGGTCTGCACGCGTGCGGTGTGCACGCTCAAGGTCGCAGGACTGTTTGCACGCGCGGCCTGCAAGCGCTCGCGCAGGTACGGGGCGTAATGCCTGCGCCCAACATACTGTTGCGGCAGCTGCGCGTCGTCCAGCTCCGGGCAGCATGCGTGCATGCGCAGATAGTCGACAAAATCCTGCGGCGTATCGGCCAGCGCGCTCATGCGCGCGGCAGGCACGTTCAGTAGATGCTCGGGCCGCGCGGTGGAATAGGCCACGCCCTCGCCCAGCACCGGGTGCGGCTCGATCAACACGATCTGCAGCGGCATGGTCGCCTGATGCAGCAGCTGCAAGGCCACCAGCACACCGGAAGCGCCGCCTCCGACGATGGCGATCGCTGCAACGTCGGGATCACGCAATGTGTTCATTGCGGCATTGTAGGCGATGGCTGACCAGACCCCTCGGTCACCGCATCACCCTCTGCGAAGGTGCGTCGCCGCCACCGCAAGGGTGGGAACGTCTGCCATGCGCCCCGGCATCAGAAGCACGTACGATCAGCCGCGCACGCTCGGTAAACGCCGCGGGAGGCCCACAGGATGTCCATCGCATTGGTCAGGCTCATCATCTATGTCCGCGACGTCGCTGCGGCCAAGGCGTTCTACCAGACCCACTTCGCGCTTCCCGTCATCGAGGAGATCGCCGATCAGTGGGTCGTCCTGGCGGCGGGCCAGATCGAACTGGCGCTGCACCTGATGGGTGACAGGTACCGACAGCAGCCGTCATCGCCCGCATCCGATGCGGCACCGGCGGCAGGCTCGACCACCAAGTTGGTGTTCGCCATCACCTCCGATCTGGCCGCCCATCGCGAGCAACTGCGCAGCGCAGGCGTGCGTGTGGATGAACTCAAACGCTATGCGGGCTTCGCTTACCAGATGTACGACGGCCGCGACCCGGAGGGAAACGTGTTCCAGGTGATGCGCCCGGACTGAGCGCAGGCCACTACATCAACGCATCCGCCAGCCGCGCGATGCCCTCGCGACTGCGTCGCCAGGCCGGGCGTCGCCGCCACTGTTGCAGATCCAGCTGACGTGCGTTGGCCAGATAGTCCTGTTCGATCGCGCGCAACCGCTGCACCACGCCGGTGTCGTAGCACACCATGCCGATCTCGGCGTTGAGGGCGAACGAGCGGATATCCAGATTGATCGAGCCCACCAGTGCGATGTTTTCATCCATGCTCAGGTGCTTGGCATGCAGGAAGTGCGGGCGGTACAGCGCAATCTTCACCCCACAGCGCAGCAGCTCGTCGAAATACGCTTCCTGTGCCCACGCTGCCAGACGCTGGTTGTTGCGCTCGGACAGGATCAGCTGCACATCCACGCCCGAGACCGCGGCGATGCGCAAGGCGCTCAGCAAGGCCTCGTCCGGCACGAAGTACGGTGTCACCAGTACCACTTTTCGTCGCGCCAGATGGATCACTGCATTGATCGCATCGCGCGCGTTCTCGAAGGGGTACGCCGGCCCGCTGGGCAGCAACTGGGTGGCGATATTGGCCTCGCAGACCGGCGCATCCGGCCAGACATCCAGGCGTTGCCCGGTTTCGGTGAACCAGTCGCTGGCGAACACCGCTTCCAGATGATTGACCACCGGCCCGCGCACCCGCGCCACCAGCTCGCGATTGGGCACGCCGTCGATGAAGCCGGCGTCGGCCAGATTCTGCGAGCCGACAAAGCCCACCTGGTTATCGATCACCGCAATCTTGCGGTGATTGCGCAGATCCATGCGCCCGCTGCGGCGCCAGCGCAACCCACCGGGTAGCACCGCCAGCACCTCGATGCCGTCGGCCTGCAGCCGCTTGCGATAGCGCCGCAGGCCGCGCTTGGCGCCCACCGCATCGAGCAGCACGCGGCAGCGCACGCCGCGCGCGCTTGCCCGCTGCAGCGCTGCCACCACCGCATCGCCCACCGCATCGTCGAACATCAGGTAATACAGCAGATGCACGCGCTTTTCGGCCGCATCGATCGAGACGATCAACGCCTGCAGCGACTGCGCGTAGTCATCGAGCAATTCCACCGCATTGCCTAAGGTGGGCATGAAGTCGCCCTGCCGTTCGATCAGTGGCACCACCTCGGCGCTGCTGGTATCGGGCGGCGGCGTCCAGCGCAGCGCATGCAACGGCAGCTGCTGTTCGCGGATCACCTGCGAGGCGGTGGCCTGCCGCTCCACGCGCAGCCGCGACAACCACGGGTGGCCGAGCAACAGATACAGCGGCAGGCCGACCACCGGCACAAAGCCGATCAGCAGCAACCAGCTGCGCGCCGCGCCAGGCGTGGTGCGGGTAGGAATCCATAGCAGCGCGGCCAGGCGGATCACCCAGTCCAGCGCCAACAGCCAGGTCCCTTGCAACCAGTCGGGCAGCATCAGCGCTCCGTTCTCATGAGGAAGCCGATTCTGACCCGGCCGCGTGTAAACGCAACGACGCGGTCCCCACCGGTTGGATGCAATGGCGAAACGGGCCGGCATCTGCTGCTGCCGGATGCACGCGCTCGGCGCACACCTGCCGCAGTGTCTGCACGAAGGCGGTCTGCGCGCGCGTGGGGTGCCAGTCGCTGCGCGTGGTCATGCCGATCTGCCGACGCAAACGCGGCCCGGCGCTGCCGATCTCGCGCAGCAGGCCGGCGCGGCGCTCGAACAGGAACTGGTCGCGCGACATCAGGGTCAGCCAATCGTCTTCCAGCAACAGGCCGCGCACGGTCAGCTCGGCGCCGCATTCGATACGCAGCGGCGGCGGCTCCAGCTGCCGATCGCGGAACATACGTTCCCAGCGCTCGCGCACCGGCGTGCCCGCCGCGGCCATCACCCATGGGTAGTCGAGCAGCTGCGCAAACGCGTACGCCGTTCCAGCCAACGGGTGCCCGCTACGCGCCACGATCACCGGCTCGTCGTCGAACAGCGGCTCCTGCAGTACGTCGCGCACCGGCAGCGGGTCGCGTAACGCACCGATCAGCAAATCCAGCCCGCCCTCGCGCAGATGCGCCAGCAACTCCGCATACGGGCCTTCGACCACGCTGATGCTGGCGGCCGGGTGCGCACGCGCAAACCGCGCCAACGCCTGCGGCAACAGGATCGCCCGCGCCAGCGGCATCACTCCCACCACCACCCGCCCGGCGTGCTGCGAGCGCAGGGCGGCCACTTCATCGAGCGCGGCACGTATCTCCGCCAGCGCCAGCCGCACCTGCCGCAGCAACCGCTCCGCCACCGGCGTGGGCTGCATTGCCTTGCCGCGGCGCATGGTCAGCGGCACCTCGATCACATCGGCCAGCGCCTGCACCGCGCGGTAGACCGCCGGCTGCGACACACCCAGCTGTACCCCAGCCAGCGAATAGCTGCCTGCCACATCCACCGCCACCAGCGCCTGCAGCTGGCCCAACGACACCCGTCGCTCCAGACCGGGGCGCGCCGGCAGCCGCAGCGCACGCCGCGCCACCAGGATGCCCCGGCCCAGATGCGCCAAGGCGCGCTCGATCCGAGGTACCACCAGCTGGGTGGCCTCGGTGGCGGCCATGCCGCCAGGCTGACGCTCGAACAACCGCACGCCCAGTTGTTGTTCCAGGCGCGCCACCGCCTGGGTCAAGGCCGGCTGCGACAGATTCACCTGCGGCGCGGCCGCGCTGATGCTGCCCAGCCGGTGCACCACGACCAGGGCATACAGATGACGCAGGTTCGGCTCGGGCATCGGCGGCATGCTCTAACTATAAGCAAAATCAATACGCATACCTCAAATGAATCTTGAGCTGATTGACTCTCGCCGCTCAGACTCGGCGCAGTACTAACGAGGATGGATAGATGAGTCAGGTCGTCACCCAGGTTGCGCGCACCCCGATCGCCCTCGTTGACGGGCTGGCACAGGCCGGCGTGGCCACCGTGCACGAGGCGCAAGGCCGCAGCGGTCTGTTGCATCACCGGCTGCGCCCGATCTACGCCGGCTGCCGCATCGCTGGCACCGCGGTCACGGTGTCGTTACCGCCCGGCGACAACTGGATGATGCATGTGGCCATCGAACAGTTGCAGCCCGGCGACGTGCTGGTGGTGGCGCCCACCAGCGACTGCTGCGACGGCTACTTCGGCGATTTGCTGGCCACCTCGGCGCAGGCGCGCGGTTGCCGCGGGCTGATCATCGATGCCGGCGTGCGCGACGTGCGCGACCTCACCGCCATGCAGTTTCCCGCCTGGAGCCGCGCCATCTGCGCGCAGGGCACCATCAAGGAGACGCTGGGCTCGGTCAACGTATCGCTGGTCTGCGCCGGGCAACTGATCCAGCCCGGCGATGTGGTGGTGGCCGACGACGATGGCGTGTGCGTGGTGCCGCGCGCCACCGCGGCCGACGTGCTGGCCGAAGCGCAGGCCCGCGAAGCGCGCGAACTGATCAAGCGCGAACGTCTGGCGCGCGGCGAACTGGGCCTGGATATCTACGCCATGCGCGAGCGTTTGGCGGCCAAGGGGCTGCGCTATGTCTGAGCAGGTGCGCGCGATGTGGATGCGCGGCGGCACCTCCAAGGGCGGCTTTTTTCTGGCCGACGACTTGCCCGCCGACACTGCCGTACGCGATGCCTTGCTGCTGCGCGCCTATGGCTCGCCGGACCTGCGCCAGATCGATGGCATGGGCGGCGCCGACCCGCTCACCTCCAAGGTCGCGGTGGTGTCGCGCTCCACACGCGCCGATGCCGATGTGGACTATTTGTTTTTGCAGGTGGCGGTCGAACAGGCGCAGGTCAGCGATGCGCAGAATTGCGGCAACATGCTGGCCGGCGTGGCGCCCTTCGCGCTGGAGCGCGGCCTGCTACCCACGCACGATGGGCAGACCGACGTGCGCATCTTCATGTGCAACACCGGCACCCTGGCAACGGCCAGCGTGCACACGCCCGGCGGCCGGGTCACGTATGCGGGCGACGCGCGCATCGACGGCGTGCCGGGCACTGCCGCACCCATTACGCTGGCATTTGCTGAGATCGCAGGTTCCTCCTGCGGCGCGCTGTTGCCCACCGGGCGCGCCGTGGACCTGCTCGATGGCGTGGCGGTGACGCTGATCGACAACGGCATGCCGTGCGTGGTGCTGCGCGCCGCCGATGTCGGGATTAGCGGCTATGAAGACCGTGCCACGCTGGATGCGGATGACGCACTCAAAGCACGGCTGGAATCCATTCGCCTGCAGGCCGGCCCCTTGATGCAGTTGGGCGATGTCAGTGCAGCGACAGTGCCGAAGATGATGCTGGTGGCCGCACCGCGCAACGGTGGCGCAATCAGCGTGCGTTCGTTTATCCCGCACCGCTGCCATGCGTCGATCGGTGTGCTCGGCGCTGTCACCGTCGCCACCGCCTGCCTGCTGCCGGAGTCGCCCGCGCACGCGCTGGCGCAGCTGCCCGGCGGCAGCATCCAGCAGGTGGACGTGGAGCACCCCAGCGGCATGACCGGCTGCGTCATCGAACGCGATGCACATGGCGCGGTGGTGCACGCCGCGGTGGTCAGGACGGCACGCAAATTATTCGATGGGGTGTTGTTTGGGTAAGCACTGCCAGTCTCGCGCTGTGTTGCCAGCGTCAGGCTGGTTCGAGCTGGGAGATTGCGGCGTGCGCACTGCACTCGTCCGATCATCGATGCGCTGCACGGTATCGTCTGCGTCGTCATGCGAGAGCGTGTGCTTGCGCCGCTGCGAATCGCACATCGGCGCAACGTCCCATTGCATCTCGGCAACGCCTTGCCGGCCAGGCAGATGCGTGGCAGACGGGAAGCAGCACCTGCCGCGGATCGAATGCCGGTCGCGCCCGGGTGCGCTCCTACGTGGTGGGCGCGTCGGACGGCCTGGGGGGCAGCTTGAAGCAGGAAACGATGCACCTGCAGTGGCATGCACGTACTGATGCAGTGCCGTCGGTTCGCCGCGCACCGCGAAAAACGCATTCCGGAGATGCCGTGATGGATGGCGATCGCGATGGCACACCCACTCAGCGACTGCGTGCGACTGGCGGCTGGGCAGACGCAGACGCAGCAGTGGCCGCTGTCACACGCTGCACGCCTTCACCCGAACGCGTCCGACGGATCCGACCCGCACTTCAACGAGCATCGCCATGATCATCGACTGCCACGGCCATTACACCACCGCACCTGCTGCACACGATGCGTTTCGCAAGGCGCAGATTGCGCATTACACCGACGCAAGCGTGCCGGCACCGGTGTATCCGCACATTTCCGATGACCAGCTGCGCGACAGCATCGAGCAGCATCAATTGCGCCTGCTGCGCGAGCGCGGTGCGGACATGACGATCTTCTCGCCACGTGCCAGCACCATGGCGCACCACATCGGCGATGAAGCCGTGAGCCAGGTCTGGACGCGGCATTGCAATGACCTCATCGGCCGCGTGGTGCAGCTATATCCGCACACCTTTATCGGCGTGTGCCAGCTGCCGCAGTCGCCGGGCGTGTCGATCGCGCACTCGATCAAGGAGCTGGAACGTTGTGTCACCGAGCTCGGGTTTGTCGGCTGCAATCTCAATCCCGATCCATCCGGTGGCCACTGGACCGGCCTGCCGTTGACCGATCGCGCCTGGTACCCGTTCTTCGAAAAAATGGTCGAGCTGGATGTCCCAGCGATGGTGCACGTGTCGGGCAGTTGCAACGCCAATTTCCACGCCACCGGCGCGCATTACCTCAACGCCGACACCACTGCCTTCATGCAGTTTCTGGAAGGCGACCTGTTCGCCGATTTTCCGCAGCTGCGCTTCATCATCCCGCACGGCGGTGGCGCCGTTCCGTATCACTGGGGTCGCTTCCGCGGCCTGGCCGACATGTTGGGCAAACCGCCGTTATCCACGCACGTGATGCGCAACGTGTTCTTCGACACCTGCGTGTATCACCAACCCGGGATCGACCTGCTGTTCGAGGTAATCGACATCGACAACATCCTGTTCGGCTCGGAAATGGTCGGCGCGGTGCGTGGCATCGACCCGCAGACAGGGCACTATTTCGACGACACCAAACGCTATATCGATGCACTGGCAATCTCCGATGCAGACAAGCGCAAGGTCTTCGAAGGCAATGCACGGCGCGTGTATCCACGCCTGGACGCGCAATTGCGCGCGCGTGGGCTATAGCTCTTCCTTCTCCCTCCGGGAGAAGGTGCCCCGACGGGGCGGATGAGGGGGCGCCTCGGAGAGTGGTCACTGCCTGCGATATCAAACGCGTCGCCACGCGCCTTCAGCAATGAAACGCCAACTGCTTCGCCCTTCACTCTCTGCCACACAGGGAAGGGAGTGCAGCAAACCAAGCTGCATCCCAACGTTTGCTCAGCGCAACACAATAACATGCATCAACGTATGCCGATCAAACGCGTTACGGCAGTCGAGAATGTCGCGATCGATTCCCCAAACGCAAACACCCGCCTTTCGGCGGGTGTTTGCTTGGATGCAGATCGTGTAATCGGTGGATTACTTGATCTTGCCTTCCTTGTACATCACGTGCTTACGCACGACGGGGTCGTATTTCATCATTTCCATCTTCCCCGGAGTGTTTTTCTTGTTCTTATCCGTGGTGTAGAAGTGGCCGGTAGCGGCCGAGGAAATCATACGAATCTTGTCACGCTTGCCTTTTGCCATGACTGCTTACTCCTCAGACCTTTTCGCCGCGCGCACGCAGCTCTTTCAGAACGGCATCAATCCCGTTCTTGTCGATGGTGCGCAATGCATGCGCGGAGACACGGAGCTTCACCCAGCGGTTTTCGCTGGCGACCCAGAAACGGCGCTCGTGCAGGTTAGGCAGGAAGCGACGACGGGTTCTGTTGTTTGCGTGGGAGACGTTGTTACCCGTCTGCACACGCTTGCCGGACACTTGGCATACGCGGGACATTACGCACCTCGATAAATGAATTGCCACCCATAGCCTGGGGAGCGGCGGCCCCGACAGCATCAAGCTGCCACGCAACGTTGGGAATCAAGAACTTACGCTGGGAACGAGCCGGCAACCCCATCGCGCTGGGTGCCGCCATCCGGAGCGATCCGGGCACAGCGAGCCGCGCATTATGCACGGCAATTCCTTGTATCGCAAGCACTTACGGCGAGCCCGTTGACGTGGGCAACGCCGTTGCCCGGCGCGTGCGCAGGCGTCGATCAGCCGCCCCCGGCCTGCACCATCGCAGTGACCTGGCGCAACTCCGCCAGGGCTGCATGCGCCACCTGCCAGGCCGAGCGCAGGAACAGCAGCAGCAACGCCACCGCGATCATCAGGTCGGGCCAACCGCTGCCGAACGCCCACACCGCCGCACTGGCAGCCAGCACCGCAATGCCCTCGTAGACATCGTTGCGCGAGCAGGCCCAGGCCGACGCCAGATTGATGTCGCCGTTGCGGTACGGCCACAGCAGGCGCAGGCATGCCAGATTGGCGGCAAAGTTCAGCGCCGCCACCACGCCCATGCTCTGGAATAACGGCAGCTGCGGGTGAGCCAGTTTCCAGCCGATCTCCGCCGCCACCGCCAGCGCTGCCAGCAGGATCAACCCGGCCTTGAGCAAGGCCACCCGCGCCTTGGCCGCCAGGCTCGCGCCCACCACCGCCAGGCTCAGTGCGTACGTCAGCGCATCGCCCAGATTATCCAGGCTGCCGGACAGCAGCGAGGCGGCGCCACTGTGCAGCGCACCTGCCAGCATCAGCGCAAAGGCGCCGACATTGATCGCCAACACCCACCAAAGCACGCGCCGCTGACGGGCCTGCATCGCTGCCACATCCAGTGTCTTGCCACACCCGCAACAGGACTTGCTCATGCGCCGTCTCCGCGTGGCGTTGCCGCGACAACAGCTCTGGATCGCCCCGATCGCTCCCGATGCAGCCACCGATACAGCACCGGCAACACCAGCAAGGTGAGCAAGGTGGACGAGACGATGCCGCCGATCACCACTGTCGCCAGCGGACGCTGCACCTCCGCACCGGCGCCGACGTTGAAGGCCATCGGCACGAAGCCCAGCGCGGCGACCAATGCGGTCATCAACACCGGCCGCAGGCGCGACAATGCGCCTTCGCGCAGGGCCTGCTCCAACGGCATGCCGTCGGCGCGCAAGCCACGGATGAAGGCGATCATTACCAAGCCGTTGAGCACCGCCACGCCCGACAACGCGATGAAGCCGACACCGGCCGAGATCGACAACGCCAACCCGCGCATGGCCAATGCCACCACGCCACCGGTCAGCGCCAACGGCACGCCGCTGAACACCACCACCGCATCGCGCAACGAACCGAACGACCAGTACAACAGCGCGAAGATCAGCAACAAGGTGCCTGGCACCACCCAGGCCAGGCGCTGGCCGGCAGAGATCAGTTGCTCGAAGGTGCCGCCGTAGCCGATCCAGTAACCGGTGGGCAAGGCGACCTCCGCCTGCACACGCTGCTGCACCTCCGCCACGAAACCGCCCAGATCGCGGTCGCGCACGTTGGCGGTGATGACGATGCGGCGCTTGCCGTCTTCGCGATTGATCTGGTTCGGGCCAAGCACGGTCTCGATCTTGGCGACCTCACGCAGCGGCACGGTGGTCGGCTCGCCGCTGCGCCAGCCGGCCGCGCGGCTGGATTCGTCGGCATCGCCACGCTCGCCATCGCCGCGCAGCGGGATCGGCAGATCCGCCAAGGCGGCCGGGTCCTGACGCAAGCCCTCCGGCAGCCGTACCACGATGTCGAAACGGCGGTCGCCTTCGAACAATTGCCCGGCCTCCTGCCCGCCCACCGCAGCGGCCACGGTGTCTTGCACCACACCGGGATTGAGCCCGTAGCCGGCCAGTGCAGCGCGGTCGGGCACCACCGCCAGCATCGGCAGGCCGGTGGCCTGTTCCAGGCTGACGTCGGCTGCGCCGGGCACGCTGCTGGCGATCTCCTGCACGCGCTGCCCCACTTTCACCAGCGTGGCCAGATCGTCGCCGTAGACCTTGATCGCCACATCCGCACGCACGCCGGAAATCAGCTCGTTCATGCGCATCTGGATCGGCTGGGTGAACTCGTAGTTGTTGCCCGGCAGTTGCTTCACCGCCGCTTCGATCTCGGCCACCAACTGCGCCTTGGGCTTACGCGGGTCCGGCCATTGCGCACGCGGATGCATGATCAAGAACGTGTCGGCCACCGATGGCGGCATCGGGTCGGTGGCCACTTCGGCGGTGCCGAGCTTGCCGAACACATGCGCCACTTCCGGAAATTGCTTGATACGTTTTTCCAGGGTGGATTGCATGGTGATGGCTTGTTCCAGACTGGTGCCGGGAATGCGCAAGGCATGCAGGGCGACATCGCCTTCATCCAGATTGGGGATGAATTCGCTGCCCAACCGTGTGGATAGCACCGCACACAGCGCCACCGTGACCAGCGCTGCAATGCCGACCCAGCGCCCGTGCCGCAGCGCGCGATCCAGCAAGGGCGCATACACACCGCGCGCCCAGCGCATTGCGCGGTTTTCATGCTCGGCCACCTTGCCGCCGAGCAGCAAGGCGATCGCCGCCGGCACAAAGGTCAGCGACAACAGCATCGCACCGCTCAGCGCCAGCACCACGGTGATGGCCATCGGGTGGAACATCTTGCCTTCGATGCCGGTGAGCGCGAACACAGGCAGATACACCGCGGTGATGATGCCCAGGCCGAACAGACTGGGACGGATCACCTCGGCGGTGGCCTCGGCAGTGAGTGCAAAGCGTTCGTCGCGATCGAGCACACGCCCAAGTCGCAATTGCGCTTCGCCGAAGCGACGCAGGCAGTTCTCCACGATGATCACCGCACCATCGACGATCAAGCCGAAATCCAGCGCGCCCAGGCTCATCAGATTGCCGGACACGCCACCGCGCACCATGCCGGTGAGCGTGAACAACATCGCCAACGGAATCACCGCCGCGGTGATCAACGCCGCGCGCACATTGCCCATCAGCAGGAACAACACCACGACCACCAGCAAGGCGCCTTCGATCAAGTTCTTGGCGACGGTGACGATGGTGCGGTCGACCAACGCGGTGCGGTCGTACACCGGCACCGCCTGCACGCCGGCCGGCAAACTGGCGTTGGCCACTTTCAGGCGCTCGGCAGCGGCTTGCGACACGGTGCGGCTATTGGCACCGACCAGCATGAACACCGTGCCGAGCACCACTTCGGTGCCGTCCTGCGTGGCGGCCCCGGTGCGTAACTCGCGACCTTCGCCGACCTGCGCCACATCGCGCACCCGGATCGGCACGCCTTCGCGGCGATCCAGCACGATTGCGCCGATCTGCGCGATGTCATCCACCTGCCCCGGTACGCGCACCAGAAACTGCTGCCCGTTACGTTCGATATAGCCGGCACCGATATTGCGATTATTTGCCTCTACCGCCTGCGCCACGTCATCCAGCGTAAAGCCCAACGCGACCAGACGCGCCGGATCCGGGGTGATATGGATCTGCCGCGCGTAGCCGCCGATGGTGTTGACCTCGGTGACGCCGGGCACATTGCGCAACTGCGGCCGCACCACCCAATCCTGCAGGGTGCGCAGATCGGTCGCCGTCCACGCGGTGCCATCGGGTTTGCGTGCATTGGGCTTGGCCTCCACGGTGTACATGAAGATCTCGCCCAGGCCGGTGGCGATCGGCCCCAGTTGCGGCTCAAGCTCGGCCGGTAACTGCGATTTGACCTGCTGCAAACGCTCGGCCACCTGCTGCCGCGCAAAGTACAGATCGGTGCCATCGGCAAACACGGCGGTCACCTGCGACAAGCCATAGCGCGACAGCGAGCGCGTCGACTCCAGCCCCGGCAATCCGGCCAGCACCGTCTCCAACGGAAACGTCACCCGCTGCTCCGATTCCAGCGGCGAATACCCCGGTGCTGCGGTATTGACCTGCACCTGCACATTGGTGATGTCCGGCGTGGCATCGATCGGCAACCGCGAAAAACTCCACGCCCCGATCGCAATCAATACCCCGGTCAACGCCAGCATCAACCAGCGCTGCGCGATCGCAAAACGGATGATATTGGTCAGCATGACAGGCCCCTCCGTGCATTCCTGGCACCGCACTGCGCCGCGCGCCACCCTCGTGGTGCCACCGACCGACAACGCGGCCTCCCTATCGCGGTGCGACGCAGCACGCCAAACAAACGCCCATCCGCACACCAGCACCAAGGCTGTTGCTGTTGCTGTTGCTGTTGCTGTTGCTGTTGCTGTTGCTGGTGCTGGTGCTGGTGCTGTTGCTGGTGCTGTTGCTGTTTGCGTTTGGGGCCCCATACCGCAGCGGCAAGGCCGGCAGATACAACCCGCAGGGCGGCGCGCATGGATGCGCGACGTTTTTGTAAGGGACATGGATGTGCCTTACAAAAATTTCTGCCGGACTTGCGGACCCGCAGCGCCGTAGGGGCGGAGGGCGCGAGGACGGGGTGTGCTTTCTTTTGGTTACTTTGGTCAGCCTGCGGCTGCCGTAAAGCGCTTCTTGCACAAGCAAAGAAAAGTAACTCGCGCCCGACAGGGCGTGAAAGCCTTTGCCCTAGCCCGATAGGGCGCAAAGGCCTTTGCTTTAGCCTGGAAGGGCGCGAACGCCTTGGACGTGGCGCATCCCCCTGCACCCAACAAACGCCCTCCCTCGACGACACAATGCCGCCCACCGCAACGCGATCAATGATCATGCGATGCCCCCGACTTCTCGATGTCGGCCTTCACCAGATAACTCTGCTCCACCACCACCGTGTCGCCCGGCGACACGCCCGCGACCAGCTCCACCTGCTGCGCATCGCGCGCCCCTAACGTCACCGGCCGCGCCTCGTACACATCGCCCACGCGCACGAACACCACATTCCAGTCGCGAAACTGCTGCAACGCCCCCACCGGCACCACCATCGCTGCCGGCTGCTGCGCCACCGTCACCCGCGCCTTCACTGCCGAGCCTGGTCGCCATGACCCGTCGGTATTGCGCAACACCGCGCGCGCCACCGTGCTCTGGCTGGCCGTGGCCGTGCCCGGCAACACGCGCTCCAGGGTGGTCTGTGCCATCACGCCATCGCTGATGCGCGTCACCGTCACCGGCGCGCCGGCGGCGATATGCCCGGCGTCGGCACCGAAGATGTGCAGATCCACCCACAGGCTCGACAGATCCGCGATCTCGAACAGCGATTGGCCCTCGCCCGCGTTGCTGCCCAAGCTGGCGTTACGCGCCAGCACTGTGCCGCCGATCGGCGCGGTGACCGAGTAGGTAGTCAGGCTGAGATTGCTCTCCACCGTGGCCAGCACCTGGCCCGCACGCACCTGATCGCCGACGTTGACGCGCAAGCTGCGTACCGGCCCGGGAAAGCGCGCGGTCGCCTGCGCCTGCGCACCTTCTGCCGGCGTCAGCAGGCCTTGCACTTCGTGCTGATCGGCGATGCTGCCGGCACCCACCGGCGCCATGCGGATACCGGCGTCCTGCGCAATCTTGGCGGCGATCGTGGTGCGGCCTTCATAGCTGGAATAGGTCCAGCGATGGGTCTTGCCCTGCACGCTGGCGCGCACTTCCACATCGAACGAATGCGGCTCGCCTACTTCGCTGGCGGCCAGCAGGCTTCCGTCGGCCTGCGCACGCAGCGGATAGGTGTCGACCTTGCCCCCCAGCCGCGTGGTCTTGACCTCCACGCTGCCGGCGCTGGCCGGCACTGGTTTGCCATCGCGATACAGCCAGGCCTGGAACGTCGGCGGGCGGCCATCTTCGGCAATCGCAAGCTCTACGCTGTCGCCGTCCTGGCTCAGCAGCCGGCCGCCGTGTTTGCCTTTGGCCTCGTCGGCGTGCTCGCCACCGCCGCCCTCTTGGGCATGGCCAGCCTCGCTGCCTGCATGGCCGTGGGCGTCTTCATCGGCGCGGCCGCAACCGCCGAGCAACAGCGCCAGCAGTAGCGGCGTAAAAATGTATGGCGTCATCGAACGAGATCCTTTGGAATGCCGGCGCACTGCGCCGAGCGGTGCAGCGAGTGAGATGCGGCACGGCGTGCGCTGCGGCTGCGTGCACGTAGCACTGCCCGCGTGAAGTGCGCCGAGTGATGCAGCGAGTGAGGCGCGGCGCGGCGTGCGCGGCGGCTCCGTGTACTTAACAGTGCCCACGTGAGTGGCGTCTGCGGCGTCTGCGGTGCAGGTTGCGGCTAGCGGTGTGGGCGAGATGGCGTGCAACGGTGTGTGCAACCGCGCGTACATCTGGATGGTCGTCGTCATGGAGTCGTCTCCGCCGTGACCACAAACGGTTGCCCGGTCAGCCGCTGGATTTCGATCAATGCGCTCTGCGCTTCCACTGCGGCAGCGAGTTGCTGCTGCCGTGCATCGCTGCGCTGCGCCTGCAGCTGCGCCCAATCCAGATAACTGGTGGCACCGGCGCGGTAAGCGCGCTCTGCAGCGGTATCGGCGCGTGCCAGCGCGGGCAGCACCTCCTCGCGCATGCGCGCCACTTCCAGCTGGCCGGCGCGGTAACGCCCATGCGCATCGGCCAAGGTGGCGTACAGCTGCAAGGCCTGCGATTGGCGTTCGATATCCAGCAGCGACAGCTCGGCCTGCGCGGCGCGGATGTCCGGCTGCGCGCGACCGGCGCTGCCCAGTGCGAGCGACACACTGCCGACCAGCGCGGTGGCGTTGTTGCCTTCGAGCCGGCGCACGCCCACTTGCCAGTCCAGGTCCGGGCTGGCCTGGCTGCGGGCCAGCTGCAGCCGCGCATCGCGCAGGCGCTGCTCGTTGTTCAGGCGTGCCAGCTCCGGCGTGCTGTCGAGTAACTGCGCCAGCACCTCGAACTCGGGAATAGCCGGCAGTTGCAAGGCATCGCCGCTGATCTGGTCGGCCTCGATGCTGCGCGCGCCCCATAGCAGCGCCAGTTGCCGACGTGCCGTGGCCACTTCCAGCTGCGCGCGGTCGCGGTCCAGTTCCGCACGCGCCTGCAGGGCCTGTGCGGTGAGCAGGACCGATTCGGGCGATGCGCCGGCCTGCAACCGCTGGCGGGCGGCGGATACGGTGCGTTGGCGCTGCGCCAGGGTTTCCAGCGCGATGGTGTGGCGCTGGCGGGCGGCGGTGATGGCCAGATAGCGCCGCGCCACGTCGGCCAGCACGTCCAACCGCGCGATGGCACGTTGCGGAGCCAGCGCATCGATGCGCGCCTGCGCCAGGGTGCGGCGCGCATCCAGCTTGCCGCCGCGCTCCAGCACGCTGGCCAGGGTGACGGTGAGTTCGGCCTGGTCCAGCGCGCGGGTCGGTCCGCTGCCGAATACGTTTTCGATCTCCGCGCCGATGCGCAGCGGCGGGCGCAACGCATCGCGCTGCGCCTCGGCGGTGAGCACGGCCTGCTGGCCGTCGGCCAGCCGTAGATCGGGGTGCTGGGCGGCGACGCGCGCGATGGCGTCGTCCAGGGTCAGCACAGTTTGGGGCGGTACGTCCTGCGCCATGGCGCACGGCACTACCGCGAGGGCGGCAAGTGCCGCCAGTCGCAACCACATGAGGGTATCTCCGCGAATCGGGATCGATGGACAGGCCGGCAGCCGCCGGCAAGGCATCAGGCCGCGATCGGGGGCCGCAGCAAGGTATCGATCAGATGCGAACGGTAGTCGGAGGTCAGCGCGGCCGGCTGCGCGTGTGCGCGCATCGGCAGTGGACCCCAGGAGATGGCAGGCAGCATCGCCGGGCTATGCCCATGGCAATAACCGCTGTGCATCAAGGCATGCAGCAGGCCGGCACCATCGCGCTCGCCGGCATCGTCTTCATCGGCGCCGTCGTGACCGTGCGGCGCGCTGTCGTCCAGATGCGCCTGGTCATGCGCCAGCGCATGCACATCGCCCAGTGCACAGGCCACCGGCGCGACCAGCACGCCCAACACCAACACTGCCAGCGCCATCAGGCGCAACAGAGGGTGCAATAAGCGGGCGCGTCGAAATAGCATGGCACGCAGCGTATCGGGGCCAGGGCAGTTACACAATCGCATCCGGGAGCGCAGTGGCCGGTCCGGATCGCAAGGCGCTCACCGGCAACCGTCGTAGGAGCGGACCTGGCCGCGATGCGGTCCCGAACGATTCACGCTAACCGGAAGGAGGCGGATGGACCGTCGAGGCGGTGTGTCTGGTGTGCCAAATGGCCGATCAAGCGTTGCGGCGTTGAGGAAGTCGGGACGGCATCGCGGCCGGGGCCGCTCCTACGACAGCTTGGCTTCGGCAAAATCGGCTGGTCCTGATGACTTGTAGGAGCGGACCTGGCCGCGACGCAGTCCCGAACGATTCACGGCCACCGGAAGGAGGCGGATGGACCGTCGAGGCGGTGTCTGGTGTGCCAAATGGCCGATCACGCGTCGCGGTGTTGAGGAAGTCGGTACGGCATCGCGGCCGGGGCCGCTCCTACGATAGCTTGGCTTTGGCACAATCAGCCGGCTCCGTCGCCTGTAGGAGCGGACCTGGCCGCGATGCGGTCACAACCCGGTCGACGCGGTCGACGTAGGCGCGGCCTTGGCCGCATCGCCGGCATCGCTCAGGGCGCGGCGGCAGCGGTTGACTTGAGCTTGGCCGGGCGCGCCTTGCTCTCGGCGATAAACGCACGCACCTGCTGCTCCAGCACCGGCAGGGTGACCGAGCCCTGCTTCAGCACCACGTCGTGGAAGGCCTTGATGTCGAAGCGCTCGCCCAGCTCGCGTTCGGCTTCGGCGCGCAGCTTGACGATGGTGATCTCGCCCAGCTTGTAGCTCAGCGCCTGGCCGGGCCAGGAGATGTAGCGGTCCACTTCGGTGGTGACTTCGTGCTCGCTGAGCGCGGTGCGGTCGCGCAGATAGGCCAGCGCCTGTTCGCGGGTCCAGCCGTCGTGGTGCACGCCGGTGTCGATCACCAGCCGGCAGGCGCGCCACATTTCGTAGGTGAGCCGGCCGAATTCCTCGTACGGGGTCTCGTAGATACCCATCTCCTGGCCAAGCTTTTCGGTGTACAGCGCCCAGCCTTCGCCATAGGCGGAAATGTAGTTTTCGCGCCGGAACGCCGGCTGCTCGCCCTGCTCTAATGCGAGCGAGCCCTGTAAGGAATGCCCGGGCGAAGACTCGTGCAAGGTCAGCGCCGGCAGGTTGTACAGCGGCCGCGACGGCAGGTTGTAGGTGTTGACCCAATAGGTCGTGGCGCCGCCGCGCCCGGCGGTCCAGAACGGGGCGATATCGGCCGGCACCGGCTTGATGGTGAAGCGCCCGCGCGGCAGCGTGCCGATGAACTTGCCCACCTGCCCGTCCACGCGCTTGGAGATCCATGCGGCGCGATCGAGCAGCTCCTGCGGGGTCTTGGCGTAGAACTGCGGGTCGGTGCGCAGGAAGGTGAGAAACTGCGCGAAGCTGCCCTTGAACCCTACCTGCTGAATGATGGCGTTCATCTGGGTCTGGATGCGCGCCACCTCGTCCAGGCCGATCTGGTGGATCTGCTCGGGCGTCAATTCCAGCGTGGTGTATTCGCGGATCTGCTGCCGGTAGAACGCCTTGCCATCGGGCAGCGCTTCGGCGGCCAGGGTGGTGCGCGCCTTGGGCATGTAGTCGGTGCGGAAAAAGGTCAGCAACTTGGCGTAGGCCGGAAGCACCGCGCCGCTGACCGCGGCCTTGGCCTGCGCACGCAACTGCGCCTGCTCGGCGGCCGGGATCTGCGCCGGCAGTTGCTTGAACGGCGCGTAGAAGGTGGACTCGGCGGGGTCCTTGACCTCGGCGACGGTGGCGATGGAGACATCGCGCCCGTCCAGCACAGCGCGCGGCACGCTGAAGCCGCGCGCCAGCCCGGTGCGCATGTTGACGATCTGCTGGTCGAAATAGCGCGGCACATCGTTCAAGCGCGCGATGTAGGCGCGGTACTCGGCGGCGGTCTTCATTGGCCGCTGCGCCATGAAGCCCAGGTTGGACCAGAACGAGCTGTCGGAATTGAACGGCATCTCGTACAGGCGTAGGCGCACTTCGGCTGCGAGGTTTTCCACCTGCGGGCGATAGATCGCAAGGTTGATCTGGTTGGCCGGCGAGAGCTGCTTGGGGTCGATACCGTCGAGCTGCTTGAGCACACCCTCCCACACCGTCAGACGCGCCTGCTGCGCGGTAGCGCCGACGTCCGGCAGCTTGGTGTTGTCGCCGGTGGTGTCGGTGTCTTCATCGGCCTGGCCGGTTTCGGCCTGGCGCCATGCCCACTCTTTTTCGTAGATCGCGCGGAAGCGCGCGTCGGCAGGTGCTTCGGCAGTCAGCGTGGCCGGAGCGGCGACGGACGGAGCGGCGACAGCGCCGAAGGACAGGCCCAGCAGGGCGAGCGAGAGTGCGGCGGCAAGGGGAGAGGTCACGTGCGGAGAGCCTGATCTGGAGCGAACGCCCGATCATGGCAGCCCCCGGGGGCGCTGCCATGGGCCGGAAGTCCCAACGCGGGCCGGCGCACGGGTGTAGCTGGAGTGTCGGCGGCTGGATTGATATGGCGGGGCGAGTCAGGGACTGCCCCCATCGGCCCTGCGGGCACCTTCCCCCGCAGGCGGGGGAAGGGACGTGGCGGGCTTGTCAGAAGCCGGTCGTCACCTCTTCGCCGGAGGTAAAGGACGTGACGTGCTTGGCGAGGGCAGTATCGCCCCCTCTCCCGCTTGCGGGAGAGAGTCGGAGTGAGGGCCGCTCGAGGCCGATAAACGTGGCTTCGGCTCAGGCCTTACGCACTACCACCAGATGCCGTTCGCCATCCAGGCCAGGCACCTGCAGCGGGTGTACCTCGGCCAGCGTCCAGCCAGCCGGGAGCGCGGCGATTTCCTCGTGCGGATAAATCCCCTTCATCGCCAGCAGGCTGCCGCCCGGGCGCAGCAGGTGACCACCGACGTCGATGATGCCGGCCAACGTATCCAGCGCGCGGGCGGTGAGGTGGTCGTAGGCAGCCGGCTCGTCCAGCGCTTCGGCGCGCGACTCGGCCACGCGCGCATTGCCCAGCGCCAGGTGACGCAAGGCCTCGCGCATGAAGCGCGCCTTCTTGCCGTTGCTTTCCACCAGGGTCACCTGCAGCTGCGGGCGGGTGATCGCCAGCGGGATGCCGGGCAGGCCGGGGCCGGTGCCCAGATCGGCCAGGGTGCCGCTGGCGATGTAGGGCTGCATGGCCAGCGAATCGAGCAGATGGCGAGTGACCATCTCGCGCGGGTCGCGCACGGCGGTGAGGTTGTAGGTCTTGTTCCAACGCACCAGCAGCGTCAGATAGCGCAGCAACGGCGCGGCAAAATCCGCATCCAGGGATTGGGCCTGCAGGCCATGCGCCAGCGCGGCGGAGACATCGGGGGGAAGTGCGGCATCGTTCATGGCGCGATTATCGCAGGTGGGCGTGGCGTGGCGTGGCGGGATTGGGATTGGGATTGGGATTGGGGATTGGGGATTGGGGATTGGGGATTGGGGATTGGGAATCGGGAATCGGGGATCGGGGATCGGGAATCGGGAATCGGGAATCGGGAATCGTCGATGCTCGCAGGAATGATCTGAAGCAGGATTCAAACGGAGCGTGCGTCGACGCAGTCGGCCGCCACTTCACGGCATTGGTTGGCGGCCGCGATACGGCAACGCATCGCGGGCGTGCGGTGCGGCGTGTCCGGCGATGCGGGCGCATCGCTTACCGGCATCGGCGTGATCCCGGTCACGCGGCCTGGAGCCGTGCCGGTGCCGGACACGCAGCGGTAAGACAGTGGCGCTACATCTGCAGGCTCCCCCGTTGCGCGAAGGACACCCCATGACCGCTTCCGATCCCGCGCGCCGCTGCGTGTTGCAAGGCTTGGGCGCCGGGCTGTTGCTGCCGGCGGCCGGCGCTTGGTCTGCACGCAGTCTGGCCGCGCCCTCCGGGCGACCGATCATCACCGATGGCGTGCAGAGCGGCGATGTGCGCGACGGTCGCGCACTGCTATGGAGCCGCGCGGACCGCCCGGCGCGGATGCGGGTGGAATGGGATACGCGACCCAGCCTGCGCCAGGCGCGTCGCGTGGAGGGAGGCATGGCGGTACCCGCCCACGATTTCACCGCGCGCTTGGATCTGGGCGGGCTGCCGTGCGATCAGGACATTTTCTATCGGGTGCGCTTCGAAGACGCCGACAGCGGTGTGCTGAGTGCGCCGGTGCATGGCCATCTGCGCAGTGCACCGCAGACGCGCCGCGATGTACGTTTTGTCTGGAGCGGCGACACCGTGGGCCAGGGCTTCGGCATCAATCCCGACATCGGCGGCATGCGCATCTACAGCGCGATGCGCGCACGCAACTCGGATTTCTTTCTGCATAGCGGCGACACCATCTATGCCGACAGCCCGATCCCGGCCGAACTCACCGTGGAAGACGGCAAACGCTGGCGCAATCTCACCACCGCGGCCAAGAGCAAGGTGGCCGAAACGCTGGACGAATTTCGCGGCAACTACCGCTACAACCTGCTCGACGAGCATGTGCGCCGCTTCAATGCCGAGGTGCCGCAACTGTGGCAATGGGACGACCACGAAACCACCAACAACTGGTCGCCCGGCAAGCAATTGGATGCGCGCTACCAGGTGCGCGACATCGGCGTGCTGGCCAGGCGTGCGCGCAAGGCGTTTCTGGAATACGCACCGATGCGCGGCGTGCGTGCCGATGGCGATGGGCGCATCTATCGCAAGATCGGCTATGGCCCGCTGCTGGATGTGTTCGTGCTGGACATGCGCAGTTATCGCGGTGCCAACAGCGACAATCTGCAACCCACGCCGAGCGCGGAGACCGCATTTCTCGGCGCCGAGCAGCTGGCCTGGTTGCAGCGCGAGCTGGCCGGCTCACGCGCGCAGTGGAAGGTGATTGCCGCCGACATGCCGATCGGTTTGCAGGTCCCCGATGGCGAAGATGGCAACGGGCGCCCGCGCTGGGAAGCGATCGCCAATGGCGATGACGGCGCGCCGCGCGGACGCGAGCAGGAGATCGCCGCGCTGCTGCGCTTCATCAGCCGCGCGCGCATCCGCAACACGGTGTGGCTGACGGCCGATGTGCATTACTGCGCCGCGCATTATTACCACCCGGACCGCGCCGCGTTTCAGCAGTTCGAGCCGTTCTGGGAATTCGTCGGCGGCCCGCTCAATGCCGGCAGCTTCGGGCCGAATGCGCTGGATGCCACCTTCGGCCCGACGGTGGTGTTTCAGAAGGCGCCGCCCGCGCCGAACACCTCACCGTTGGCCGGGTATCAGTTCTTCGGCGAGGTGGAGATCGATGGCGCCAGCGGCGTGTTGACGGTGACCTTGCGCGATCTCGATGGCGTGGCGCAGTTCCGTCAACCGATCTTGCCGTATGGCGCGGGGCCTCACGCGGCGGGCTGAGGATAAAACGCCAACGCGGCGCGGCAGTCCGGCGCGGCCCACCATTCGTGCAGCTGCCACTGTGCGGCATCACCTAGTTCGGGGTCGCACCATTGCAGGTGCAATGCGCCATCCGAGTCAACGGCATACGCAAGCCGATGCAGGCCGAACGACAGGCCATGCCCATAGGCCTTGAGCAAGGCTTCCTTGGCGCACCACAGACGGAAAAACAGTGCCTGCTGTGCGTCAGTCTCCAGCGCCGCCAGCAACGCCAGTTCGTCCGGATGAAAGAAACGCTGCGCTATGTCCAGCAGGCGCGGGCGTGCGCGGATGCGTTCCAGATCCACCCCCAGCCGCACGCCGCGTCCCAGCCCGACCAGCAGATAGTCGCCACTGTGGCTCCAGCCGGTATCCCAGTCGGGCAGCGCCGGTTGCAGGGACGGGCGGCCGCGCGCATCGCGCAGCAGCGGCACCTCGGCCGGGTCGATCGCCAGGGCCGGGCCAAGCAGCTGCCGCGCCTGCGGCTCACCGCGCTCACCGGGCCGATGCGGACGCAGCCATAGCCGCACCGGGCCATGCTGCCACCCAACGTGCGCTGTCACGCCGTGCACACCAACCCCAACGCAGGGAAATTACGCGCATCGCGCTCGACAGCTGCTTCACGGCGCGCTGCGTCCAATGGCGCCCATGCACCGCTCCCGGTGCAAGTGAACGAGGAGATTGGCACCATGGGCATCATTATCTGGTTGATCATCGGCGGCATCGTGGGTTGGCTGGCCAGCATCATCATGCGTCGCGATGCACAGCAGGGCATCATTCTCAATGTGGTGGTCGGCATCGTCGGTGCAATGATCGCTGGCTGGTTTTTAGGCGGCGGCATCAATCAGGCGATCACGCTGATGACCTTTGTCTGGTCGCTGGTGGGTGCGGTGATTTTGCTGGCCATCGTCAATCTGTTTACCCGTGGCCGCGTGCGTTAACAGCGTCCTATAAACCGGTGGGTGCGGCCGTCAGGTGCATGCGGACACCACGGCGTCATCGTAGCGTACGCGGCATACGCCTCCGGGCATCGGCCGCATCCACCCGTTAGTCGCCTGGCTGTTTTGCCGGTGGCTTTCAAAACGGCTAAGGGCAGCCGCCGGTGGAAATGGACAGCACGGGAGAACCGCAGCATACGAGCGGTGCATACCGATTCCGGGCACTGGCCGCGCCTCTGACGACTGCGCGGTCGATTGGTTAGCCGAAATCGCGCCACATCGGTGACTGCACTGCCTGCGCTTGCCCGGGCAGTGTCGTTTCAGCTGCCGGCAGCGGCGCGATCTGCCGGATGGTTGACGCCGTCTTCCACCTGCACCGCGATGTTCAGCGCATATGGGTTGACGCCGTCCAGGCAGCCGACGTTGTAGCCGTATTCGTTGGGATTGGAGCGGCGCCGGTGATGGGTGTAGATGCCGCATACCCCGCAGAAATAGTGCGCGGCGGCGTGCGTGTTGAACTGATACAGGCGCAGCACGTCCTGGCCCTGCCGCACGTGCAGGCCATCGAGCGCGACCGAGGCGACGATGGCGCCACGACGGCGGCACATCGAACAATCGCAACGGCGTGGATCGAGCAGGCCATGCGGCAATTCCAGGTCGATCTGCACGGCGCCGCAATGGCAACTCAAACGGTGGACCGGCCCCAGCGTCACGTCGCCGATCTTGTGGGTGCTGCGACGCAGATGACGCTCGCTCATGCGCCGGCCTCCGCCAGTTGCACCCAGGCCGGGGCGTGGTCGCTGGGGCGTTCCCAGGTGCGAGGTTCGCGGTCGATGCCCGACGCCACCGCGCGCGCGCGCAGCGCATCCGACACCAGGGTCAGGTCGATGCGCAGCCCCAGGTTGCGGCGGTACGCGGCCTGGCGGTAATCCCACCAACTGAATTGCTCGGCGTCGTCATGATGCAGACGGAACGCATCATGCAGGCCCAGCGCCAGCAATTTTTCCAGCGCGGCGCGCTCGGCGGTGGAGGTGAGGATGTGGGTCTCGTTCCACACCACCGGGTCGTGCACGTCGCGCGCGTCCGGGGCGATATTGAAGTCGCCCAGCACCACCAACTGCGGATGGCGCTGCAGCTCCTGCGCGATCCAGGCGTGCACCGCATCGAGCCAGCGCAGTTTGTAGACGTATTTGTCGGTGTCCACGTCCTGCCCGTTGACCACGTACAGATTGATGATGCGCACACCATCGACGGTGGCGGCGATGACGCGCTGTTGCACGTCATCGAACCCGGGGATGCCCATCTGCACGTCCAACGCCGGCGCGCGCGACAGAATCGCCACGCCGTTGTAGGTCTTCTGCCCGCAGAACACGCTGCGATACCCAAGCGCGGCCAGCGCCGCGTCCGGGAACTTGTGGTCTTCCAGCTTGGTTTCCTGGATACCCACCACGTCCGGCGCGACGTCGGTGAGCCACTGTTGCAGGTGCGGCAGGCGCACGTTGAGCGAGTTGACGTTCCAGGAGGCGATCTTCATGGCGGGGGCCGTGGTCCAAACCGCCAATGGTACCGTGGCCTCGCCGGTCGGTCCGACGCGCCTGCGCCGCCATGGCGCTCAGGGCGCCCCGTCAGGGCCGCGGCCTGACCACCCGATATTGGTTGCGTGTGCCGCTGCGTGCTCCGCGCGGATCGACATTGGCGCACAAGCGGTCTCCGCACAGGACCACGTCGCTGTTGGCCACGGCCTGCAGCACCTTGGCGTCGATCCGGTATCGGGTCAGGTCGCGGCGCGCTTCGGTCAGCAGGTAAACACTCGAAGCACAGGCCAGCACCGTCGCGACGATCAGCCCGGCGCAGGTGATCCAGGCGCGGGTAAGCCAACGGCTGCGTAGCGCTTCGTGCGCGGTTTCCACCGCCTGCAATGCCGTGCCGGAACGTGAGATCACCGCGTCCAGCCGACGCGAAGCGGGGGCGAGACTGCTGTCGAGCGCCTGTTGCCAGGCCTGCTGCAGCTGCGGCACCGCGCCGCCGATCAGGCGGTTGATTTCATCCCCGTTGCGCGCGGCTAGCGTGCGCAACGCTGCCATGTCCTGCTCCAGCGCGGCGTGCTGGCGCTGATCGCGCGCGTCGATCGTGGCGGCCAGCGTGCCCAACGCCCTGGCCAGGTCTTTCAGCTCTTCTTCGCGCATCCGTCGTCTCCGTCACCGCGCATTCCCACCGTGCATTCCGCTTGGCAAAACACGCAGGCGCTTACCCGCCTCCGCCACCACCACCGCCCCCTCCTCCGCCATCGCCACCACCGCCCCCTGCATCCGCGGCGGCCATCGCCGGCCCCTGCTGCATCAGGCTCATCACGCGTACCGGTCCATGCGCCATCTGCACATCGGCCGGCTGCATGTCGGCCGGGGTCCAGGCCAACTGATTGGTCACCGCCTCCTGCTCGCGTTGCTGCATCAAGACCTGTCCCTCCTGCAGCAGCGCCTGCCCTTCGGGCGAATGCCGGATCCGCTCGGCCGCCTTGAACACCGCCGTTTCGTCGTGATTGCGCAGCGCCTGCAGCATTGCGTCGATATCCGGGTCGCCGGTGCGCAGCGCCGTCGGCGTGTGCGGGTCCTGCTGCTGCGCGGCCGTGCGGCCCTGGCCCAGGACCTGACGGGCCTGCTGTTCTTCCGCATCGATCCGCGCCTGCAGGCTCGGCACCACCGTCTCGGTCATCAGGTGGCGTTCCAGCGCTTCGTGCAGCGAGCGTTGGCCGTGCACGGACAAGGTGGCCGTCTGCGCGACATTGCCCAGGTTGTACGGGTTGCTCGGCGTAAACCGAAGTTGCGTGGCGGCACCGGCGCCCAGTACCGCACCTTCCAGCGCACCGGCGCTGGGCGCGTTTGCGGTGAGGGCGGCCAGCGCATCGCCGCTGGCATCCAGGCTGCGCTGCAGGCGCGTGCCGACCGTGTCCAGCAGTTGCTGCGGCAGCGCCGCGGCGCTGCGTACCTGGTCTGCGGCCGCCGTTGCGGCGCCTGCGGTGGTGCGCATCAAGGCCTCGGCCTGGCGCGCGCTGTCTTCGCGCAATTGTGCGGCCTGCTGCTCGGCCTGCTGGCGGTCCGCCTGGGCCTGGCGTTCCAAGGCCTGGGCCTGCTCCAGCAGGGTGGCCTGTGCGGAATCGGGCAACCAGCGTGCGGCACCGCGCAGTGCGTCGGCGGCGGTGTCCTGCGCTTGCGCCTGGGCCTGCAACGCCCAGCGTTGCGCGCTGGCATCCAGCTCGCCGGCAACCGCACGGCCTGCGGCCAACCCACGGCCCAGGCTGTCGCCACTGGCTTCGAGTGCCGCACCCGTCGCGCTACCGCCATGGCGCACGGCCGCGCCACCCATCTGCAGGCCGCGCGCCACGCCGTCGCCGGCCGCATCCAGCGCCGCATCGCCCGCCCGCCCGAGTGCAGCACTTTGCTCGCCCAGGCCGCGCCCGATCTGCGCGCCGGTAGCACCGGACCGCAACACATCCAGCGCCGGGCCGGCCAGGTACAGGCTCTCCTGCAAGGTCAGCGCCTGCGCACGGTCCACCAAGGCGCCATCCTGGCCCTGCATCTTGGCCGGCAGCACCGGCTCGATACGGCCGGCGGCCAGCGGCAGCTGCTGCAGAAGGTGGGCGGTGTCGCCCTGCGCCAGCCGGTCCACGAACGCATGCACCGCCGGCTGCGCATTCACCGGTACATCCTGGGTGAGTGCGCTATCGAGCAAGGCCTGCCCCTCCGGCAAGGTGCGCAGCAGGGTGGCAGTGTCGCCCATCACCGCCGCCAGTTGCTGGCGCCGCGCCGCATCCAGCCGGTGGATGTTGTCCTGGATGCCGTTGTTGAGCATCTCGCCCTGGACTTGATAGGCCACTACGGTGTCGGCGGTGTCGTAGGTAGGCAACCCATTTGCCAGTGCGAATCGCTGCGCAGTGGCCGGGTGCAGGCCCGCTGCATTGAAGGTGGTGGCCGGTGCGCCACTGACGGCCGAAGCAGCAGAGCCCATCCCACCGCCGAGAGAATGTCCGGCGATCTCGAAATCGACTCTCTGCTCTTTCAAGGTCGCTGCCAACTGCATGGCACGGTCGTAGTAATCGGTCTGCATGCCAACCGACTGCGGGAAGTTGTTGGCCAGAAAATCTTCGGCGCTGGTGTCACGCAGGCCATTGGCGGTTTTTACTTCCCCTGCAGAACCTTTATAGACCACGGTGGGCTTGTAGCCGGGTCCGAGGATTGCCGGATCTGGGAGATAGATTTCGGCGCGGAAGCCGGATTTTTCCGGTCGGAGAAGATTTCGCAGCTCCTCGTCGCTTATCTTCGACACATGTGGGACGCTGCCACGGAGTCGGTCAGAATCTTCGCTACCGCGAGCCCAACCATGCGGCGCCCGGCCATCTCCCTTCGCAGAGTCGTAAACGTCATCTGCCAACGAAGCCATCTCATGCGCGTGATAGAGCTGTTGCAGCTCGGCAGCACGCGATGCGGCCTCCGCAGTGCCACTAGCGCGCAGATCTTCCAACAGTTGCTCGCGTTGTCTGTGCAAATCTGGCGTTTGCATGCGATCAATCCTTGCGAATGCAGGTCAAAGCAGCGGAATATCTTTCTCTTCCGTCGGGAAATGGAACGCCTTGCGCATACTGCGATAATTCTCTGGCAATGGAGGGCGTTCATACCCCCGCTTCAACAGCCATTGCTGACACTGTCGCTGCCAATGCGGATCCTTGGGGTTGCCTGGATGCCAAAATATGGCCTCAATTATTCCAGAGTCTTTGAGATGGACAGGTTTTCCATAAGCGAACTCGATGGTTGGATCTGCTCCATGCTGCAGAAGCCAGTAGACGAAGTCGAAGCCACCGCGGATTGCGTAGGCGGCTGTGATGCTATTTAGCATTCCCGCAAGCGCGTTTACATCTGCGCCGCGCTCAACAAGCAGCTTTACGTTCTCCCATTTGTTTTGCTTGATAAATGCGTGGAACAACAAGCTCTCGTTGTTTGCATTGCGCGTATTCGGATCACCGCCATGATCCAGCAGCAACTTGAGATAGATCGGATCGTCCTGCTCGGCTGCCCAGACCATGGCATTCGAGTTATTGCGAACTCCTCGATCCAGCGTTTGATAAGGCAGCGCCACATTCGGATCGGCCCCGTTGTCCAGCATCGCCTTCAACCCTGCCGGGTTGTGGGTGAAGATCGGCCAGAACAACAATGGATATCCGTCCTTGGAGAAGATCGTGTCCGGGTTCACGCCCTCGATTTTCATCAGCCGCTGTACTTCTTCGGCATCGCCCTGCTCGGCCGCCAGCGCCAACGCCAAGGCCTTGGGGTCGGTGAAGTTACGATCGGGCCGATAGCGCGATTGCGCCGCTGGCGAGCAGCCGGTGACGGCCAGCAGCACGATGCAGCAGAACCGAATGAAAAAATGCGATGGCTTCACGCGCGCCTCTGTTGCGGCTGAATGCATAGGGATTGGATGGTAGGGCATTTTGCTACCTGGCTCCGGCGACATGCTCTGCACTTTGCTCGCACTCCTGGCTGGCAGAAGCGGCGTACGTGCTGGTTGGGCGTTTGCATGCGATCAATCCTTGTGCATGGAGGTCAAAGCAACGGGATCTCTTTTTCTTCAGTTGGTGAAGTGAAAGGCCTTACGCATACGTTTGTAGTGGTCCGGCATCGCAGGCCGCGTGTATCCACGCGTGAGCAACCATTGCTGGCATTGGCGCTGCCAGCTTGGATCCTTGGGATTTCCAGGATGCCAATAGATCGATGTGATCGTGCGTGAATCCAGTTTCTTCGTCGCGGCACCTCCGGAATACTCAATCCGCGGGTCCGCACTGTGTTCCATCAACCAGAAAACCCGCTCGAATCCACCGGAGCCAGCGTAATTCTCCACAAGGGTTCCTCCCATGCCCGCCAATGCATTCACATCGGCGCCGCGCTCCACTAACAACTGGATGTTTGGCCACTTGTCCTGTTTGATCAGTGCATGAAAAAGCAGTGTCTCGCCGTTTGAATTGTAGGTGTTCGGATCCCCGCCGTGATCGAGCAGCAGCTTGAGATAAACAGGATCATCTTGCTCGGCGGCCCACACCATTGCGCGGTTCCGGTAACGCCCTTTAAACCGCGTAGTCTCTTGCAAAGGATGCAACTGTCCTGCGTTGGGATCAGCCCCGTTGTCCAGCATCGCCTTCAATCCGGCCGGGTTGTGGGTAAAGATCGGCCAGAACAACAATGGATATCCGTCCTTGGAGAAGATCGTGTCCGGGTTCACGCCCTCCACCTTCATCAGCCGCTGCACTTCGTCGGCATCGCCCTGCTCGGCCGCCAGCGCCAACGCCAAGGCCTTGGGGTCGGTGAAGTTACGATCGGGCCGATAGCGCGATTGCGCCGCTGGCGAGCAGCCGGTGATGACCAGCAGCACCATGCAGCAGAACCGAATGAACAAATGCGATGGCTTCACGCGCGCCTCCGTTGCGCCGTGTCCGCAGTCCGGACGCGGTGAGGGTGATCGCCGTACCGCGCGTTTCTGCCGCCGACCCGCGATGGCGAATCGATGGATCGGCGAATGCAAGCGATACTGACATGCGCAGCATAGCGCAGACCAGCGGCCTGACAAGCGGGCGAGTGCCTGATTTCACAGGTATAGCCGTCTCGGCAGACCGATGCGACGCCGCCGCCGTGTAGCGGAAGAATGCATCAGAGAGACTCACCGCGCGTGGCGAGCGAAGACCTAGAGCGTCTGTACGACGCAAGCACACCGGCGTGTACCTCGCGCATGCCGCGTCCGGAAACCAGCGCCCGGCTGGCGGGCGCGCAGCAGAGGTGTCGGTCGCTGTTGGAGCGGCTAACAACACATAGCGAGCAGTCGTCGGGTGGGTGTGGACGGCACGCAGTTACCGGTGTGTACGCGTGGTACATGCGCACCGAGCACCGGCCGCGCCCAGCTGGCGGTGCGCACCGTCGTTTTGTTCGCTGCTCTCAATTGGCAGGTGCGATCCGCACACCCAACTGGTTGGCGACCGGGCGCTCGCGCCCCGGAATGCCGGTATGGATAGGGCGGTTGAGCGTGCGCACGCGACCGTCCACGCGGGCGGCCAGGGTGCTGGAGCCGCCGCCGTCCAGGTTGATGGCGGCGTTGGCACCGAGCTGCTGCAGCACGGCGGTCAGCACGTCCAGCGACATGCCGGCGCTGTAGCCGGGCTGGCGGCCGTCGGCCACCACCATCCACAGTGTCTTGCCGGCACGGTCCAGGCCCAGCGCGCTGCGCGGTTCGGGGCCGTCGTAGTAGTCGGCGCGGCTGGCTTCGCGTGGTTGGCGCTTGCCATCGAGCAACAGCAGCGGGCCGGCGCCCACACCGACACGTGTGCCGGACGGGCAACTGCCGCGCACGATGCGCACGGCGTTGCGCGCGCTTACGCAAAAAGCGGCATCGACGCGCGCATCACTGGTTGCGGCGGCCGAATCGAGATGGCCATCGTCGATGGCCAGGCCTTCGGCAGTGACGCCCTGCCCGGCTGCCGGGACGAACGCCTTGTCGAACAAATGACCACCATCGAACGGCAGGAAATAGTCGGCATTGATCGCCAGCGCCAACCCGTTATCGCGCACGAAGGCAGTGGTGGGATTGGCGAGAAATTCGCCACCGCCGCTGCGGTCGCCGTGCGTGCCGACCAGTTGCAGGCCCGGCGTGGTCAGGTCGATCTGGGCGATGTGCAGCATCACCTGCTGCGGCCCATCCACGCGCTGGCGCCAATAGCGCACGCCCGGCGCCAGGGTGACCGGCGCGGCAGGTGCGGGCACCGGTTGCACCAGCGGCTCGATGGTCACGCGCGCACGCGCCTGCGCGTGATCCAACGCGGCCAGCACCGCATCGATGCGTGCCGGCGGTGTGCGCAAAAGCAGCGCTTGCGCCGGTGCCGACTGCAGCAGCTGTGCCAGGCCGACGCAGCGCGCACCGCTGCAGGATGCAGTGTCGCTGCCCACGCGTGCCGGGCCGTCGGCATCGTCGAGCACCTGCAACGCAATACGATTGTGCTCGGCCGGTTTGCAGCGGGTTACCGCCGCCAGCACGTCGCCGGGCCATTGGCCCCAGCAATCACCGCTGACGATGGTCTCCATCGCCACGAACGGCGGTGTTGCTGCGGGCGTGGCCGCTTGGTCGGCACACGCATTGCCGATGCATGCGGCCATCAGACAGATACCCAGCGCCGCTGCGCTGCGTCGATCAGAACGCATAGTCCACTCCCAGGTAATACGCGCGGCCGTTATCCAGTTGCTCGCGCATCAATTGCTGATCGGCGCCGATGACACGGGTCAGCCGCGCGTTGCTGAGATTGCGGCCCTGCACGGTCATGCGCAGCTTGCTGCTGAAGCGCCATGCCAGCTGTGCGTCGTAGCTGGTGATGGCATCGTAGTAACGGTCATTGACGCGATTGTCGGTGGCTGCGGACAGCAATTGCAGACCGGTGTAATTGGCGCTGACGCGTGCACTGAAGCGGCCAATGTCATACAGCAGCGAGGCATTGGCGCTGCGCTTGGGCGATTCCATCAGGCCGGGCAGCGCGCGCAGGCTGCCATCGCTCATCTGCACGTCGGCGGTGCGCGGGTCGAGCACGGTCAGATTGGCCATCGCGCCCAGATGCGACCACACACCTGGCAGAAAATCGAACCGCGTATCGATGGCGGTGAACTCGACGCCGCGCACGCTGGCCGCGCCGGTATTGATCGCCTGGGTGGTGGTGACCTGATAGGTGCCGACCAGCCCACCGGGATCGCGCTGCAGATCGGTATTGGTGACGCGCACGATCTCGTCGTCGATGCGCTTGTGGAACACGGCCATCGACAGTTGCGAATCCTGGTCCGGGTACCACTCCAGCGACAGATCCAGATTGTCGGCGCGGCGCGGACGCAATTGCGGGTTGGCGATGCTGCGGTTGATGGTCAAGCCTGTGGTATCGACCACCGGGCTGCTGTTCTGGCCGATATCGCCGTAGGTGGGCAGACCGATGGTGCGGCTGCCGGCCATGCGCAGTTTCAGCGCCGGAGTGATGTCCCAGGCAAGGTTGGCCGATGGCAGCAGAAAGCGCCGGTCGCTGGCGTCGGATTGCTGCAGATAATTGGTGGTGCTGCTCAGCGGCTGCGGCACCGCACTGAGCACCTCGCGCTGCAGGTACTCGTTGCGCAGGCCGAAGGTGGCCTGCGTGCGTTCGCCATGCCAGGTACCCATCAGGTAGGCCGCGCCATTGCGTTCGTCGATACGGAAATCGCCAATCGCGCTATTGCGCGCATTGGTGTTGGCCAGCACGTAGGCGCCTGGCGAAGCGGCCGCAAACGCGGCCACCCGCGCCGGGTCGATCAGCAGCAGGCAGCTGAAATCGGCATACGGACAGATGCGCGCATCGTCGGTCCCTACCGTCGCCAGGCTGACCCGCCCGACCGGATTGCGACGCACTTCGTCCAGGTTGTAGCGCTGCTGCAGATCGCGGTACTGCAGGCCGGTACGCAGCCCCCATCCCTGCGCATCGGCATCGGCGTTCTGGCTGTAGTCGACCTTGACCGTGGTGGTATCGGTGCTGCTCTTTTCCACCCGGGTCAGAAAGTACGACTGCAGGTAGTTGGCCGGGTTGCTGTAGTAGCCGGGGTCGACCAGGGCGATGGTCGGGCGCGTGTCGTTGCCCAGCGCGTAGCCGAATCCCAGCCGTGCGGAGGCGGCCGCAGTGAACACATCTTCGCGCGTGTCTTGTCGATACTTGCCGGTGGCACGGTTGAACAACACATCGATGTGGCCCTGCGGATTGAGGCGGAAGCTGCCGTTGACTTGCGCATAGCGCAGCGTGCGGGTCTGGTCGAAGCGGTTGGCATCGGTCTGTGCGCTGCCCTGTGCATAGCGGCCGTCGTCGGCATCGGTCACCAGTGCGTTGCCAACGCGGTTGATCCACTGCGAGCGGCGTTGTTCGTCGTTGCCGTGTTCGAAGGAGCCGGCGCTCAACGCCAGTTTCAGCGCGTCGCCATCGTCGTATTCCAGCTTGCCGAACACGCTGCGACGCTGACGCACGTTGTCGTAGCTGAGCGGGCGGAAGCGGTCCGGGGCGATCGCCATGCCGTTGGTGTCCAGCGTGGGGACCAGGGTCTGCCGCGCGCCATTGGCGTAGTAGCTGTAGCTGTCGATGGCGGTGTTCAACGACGACGAATCGCGACGAAAATAATCGGCCGACAGCACCACACCGAAGCGATGGTCCGGCCCGAAGGTGTTGCTGAAACTGCCCTGCACCTGCCCGGACGGACCGCTGCCCTGCAGCTGCCTGCGGTTTTCCCAATCGGCCAGATTCGCGCGCACGGTGGAGAACGGGCCGTCGTGATCGAACGCGCTGCGCGTGCGCAGCGACGCGATGCCGCCGATGGCATTGCTGTCCATGTCGGCGTTGAAGGTCTTGTAGATGTCCACCTGCTGCGCCAGCGATGCAGGAATCAGATCCAGCGACTGCACGCGCCGGCTGGTTTCGGTGGACGGCAGCGCCACCCCGTCGATCAGCACCGTGTTGTAGTCGGGATTGAAGCCGCGCAGGCTCATGAACTGCGCCTCGCCGCGGCCGTTGTTGACCACCATCGACACGCCCGGCACGCGCTGCAACGCCTCGCCCAGCCCGAAGTCGGGGATCGAGCCGATATCGTCGGCGGCCACGCCATCGGACACCACTGCGGCCTCGCGCTTGGCACCGATGGCCTGGCGGATCGACAGATGCTGGCCGGAGACCTGTACCGCATCCAGCTGCACTGGTACGTCGCTGGCGGGAGCCGCCGCGGACGGCGCCGGCTCGTCGGCGGCATGGGCGCTCAGGCTGGCGCTGACGCACAGGGCCAGCAGACACAGGCGGGGGCACGGGCGGGTAGTGAAGCGGGACATGGGGCGGCCAGTCGAAGATGAGACCGCTAATTTAATAACTTCCTGTGAATTAATTATTTCAGTCCGGTGCGGGTAAGCTTGCGGTTCCCCCGTGACACCGCGCGCCATGTCCTCCACTGCCGCCTTTGCGCTGCCTCCACACACGCCCACCTTGCCCGGCTTGAGCCTCAACGAGCGCGACATGCTCGACCGCTTGCGGCTGGCCGGGGTGCTGACCCGCGCCGACCTGAGCCGCGGCACCGGGCTGACCGTGCAGACCGCGGTGCGCCTGATCGAAGGTCTGCAGGCGCGCGGCATGGTGCACATGGGCAGCAGCATCGCGCGCGCCGGGCGTGGCAAGCCGGGCGTGGCGGTGTCGTTGAACCCGGGGCACGGCCACACCTTGGGCATCTCCATCGCCACCGATGCGCTGAGCCTGGCGCTGATGGACTTTTCCGGTGCGGTGCTGGCTGGCAACGAGGTCGCGCTGACCGATACCACCTTGTACGGCGTGCTGACCCAGCTGCAGGCCGCCGATGCCGCGCTGCTGGCGAGCGTCGACGATGCCGGCCCGCGCCTGGGCATCGGGGTGGCGATGAGCGGCTTTTTTACCGGCGTGGACACCTTCATCAATCCGCCCGAGCCGCTGCGCGCCCTGGGCCAGATCGCGCTGTGTCCGTGGCTGGCCGACGCCTTTACCCAGCCGGTGTGGATGGACAACGACGGCAGCGTGGCAGCGGCAGGCGAAGCGATGCTGGGCGTGGGCCGGCGGCATCGCGATTTTGCCTATCTCTACCTCAGTTACGGCTTTGGCGGCGGGCTGGTGGTCGATGGCCAGGTGCTGCGCGGCGCCCGCGGCAACGCCGGTGAGTTCGCCGGCATGCTGCCCGCGCAGCAGCTCGAACGCGCCACGCTGGAGTTGCTACGCGAACTTGTGGCCGAAGACGGCATCGCGCTGCCGGACGTGCGTGCGTTGCTGGCCGCCTACGACCCGGCATGGCCGGCAATCGAGCGCTGGATCGCACGCAGCGCGCCGGGCGTGTCGCTGATCGTCTCGGCGATCACCGCGGTGTGCGACCCGGAAGCCATCGTCTTCGGCGGTCGCCTGCCGGCGGATCTGGCGCAACGGCTGATCGCCGCCGTGCAGATCGACAACCAGCCGCGCCGTGGCCAGGGCCGCCCGATGCCGCTGCTGCTGCCGGCCGAAGCACCGGCCGATGCATGTGCGATCGGCGCGGCTACGCTGCCGTTGAAGGCGCGTTACTTTCGTTGAGTGGTGGCAGCGATACAGCGGCGCTGGCGCTGGCAGGCACGCTGCCTGGCCGTCGACCGCGCACCCCCTCGGCGACCGCGCTGGAGAGGGCGCATCACCGTGCTGCCGCAACCGGCATTCGGCAGCAATAGCCGAATAATTCCACCGCCAGCGCACGTGCCTGTTGCTGCTGTTGTTGCGGCATCGACTCCAGCAACTCGTCTTCTGCCTGCAACGGTGCAGCTGCATCCAGCGCGCGGCCCGGCGGTTGCCGCGCGGCCAGCCGCCAGGCCGCCGCATACACCGGGTCGGGTGCGTGCAACAGCGGTGATTCCACCACCTGCGCCAGGGTCTCGATGGCATCGCGATGGCCTGCCAGCGCCAGCGTTTCCAGCTCGGCCACCGTCGCGGCCACCTCCTGTTCGTCGTTCGCCGACAGTTGCGCGGGCATCCCGGCGGGTGCGGCGGCCACCGCACGTTGCAGCAACTCGCTCACGCGCTGGGCAAGCAGATAGCGTTGCGCGTCGGCATCGCCGTGCGCTGCGGCCGTGCGCAGCAGCGCCTCGATCTGCAACGGCGTGCCGGCGACGCAGCGACGCGCGTCCAACGACGGCCTGGGCGCTCTGCCGTGCGCGATCTGCGCCGCGCGTTGCTCACCCTGCTCGCGACAGGCCAGCTGTTGCATGGCGCTGTCGAACAGGCCCTGCGCGGCGTGCGCAGGCGGCTGCGTGGACGCAACGCCGGCAGGCAGCAACTGGGGCGCAGCAACGCTGCGCTGCAGAGGCGATGCAGCCGGCGTGCGCACGCTCCAGATCCCTGCTGCCAACACCGCTGCAATCACACACACCGCCCCCGCCACCGGCCAGAGCAGCCGGGGCCGATGGCATGGCTGCGTGCCCACGTTCAGCGCAGGCGCCGGCATCAACGCAGCGCCGCTTCCAGCGCGGCACGATCGAACTGCAACGGATGGGCCTGGCGCAGACGTTCCAGCGCAGCGGTGGCGGCCTGGTCGCGCAATTGCACTTCGATCTGCCCGCGCGCTGTCTCCAGCGTGGCGGGACTACGCGCATCCATACGGATCAAGTGATACCCCTCCGGCCCGCGCACCGGGGCCGACACCTCCCCCACGCCCATTCCCTCCACCGGCGCAACAAAGGCATCGGCCACGTTACGCAGGAAAATCGATGACAACTGGCCGCCCTCGGCCGCGGTGCTGCCATCGTCGGATTCGCGCATCGCCAGTTCTTCGAAGGGCGTCCCGGCATCCAGCTGCTGCTTGAGCTGCTGTGCGCGTGCAAGCGCCTGCGCATCGGTCAACGGTGTGCCACGCCGCGCATCGCCTTGTGGCTGCAACGCGACGAACAGATGGCTCAGGCGCACCTCGTCGTAATCGTGCGGATGCGCATCGAACTGCGCTTGCACTTGGGTCGCGTCGATCGCTGCGGCATCGCGTGCGCGCCGCTGCATCGCCTCGGCAAGAATCGCATCGGTGGCCTGACGGATGTGCGCGGCCACCACCGGGTCGTCTTGCAGATGCGTCTGACGCGCCTGGTCCACCAGCAGCAGCCGGTCGGCGAATTCGCGAACGAAACTCGGGTCGGCCGCAACGGCCGGATTGGCGTTTTGCGGCAAATCGGCCAGGGCCAGCGCGCGATATTCCGGCGCACTGAACGCCTGCTGCCCGATCTGCAGCACCTTTACGGAAGCCGGGCCAGTCTGCAGGTGTGCATCGGCCGTGGCGGCATGCGCCAGCGGCGTGCAGCAGGCAAGGCTCAGCGAAAGCACTTTGAAAAAATGCGGTGTGGAAAACATGGGCAATCTCCGTGATGGCATGAACCCGGCGGCGGCAGGTGCCGCCGCCAGGACAGCCGGCCCGCGCGGGCCGGTAACAGCTGCTTGAAGCAGCTAACACAACGTAGTGAGCGGTCGTCAGGTGGGCGTGGACGGCGCGCTCAGAACCGGCGTGTATGAGTGGTACATGCCGATTCATAGCACCGTCCGCGCCCGCCTGGCGGCCGCGCAGTGGTGTTGTGAGTCGCTCTTAGTCGTGCTTGCCGCGCGCACGCAGGTAGGCGATGGCCGCTTTCGGGTTGTCGCTGGTGATCAGGCCGAAGGCCTCGTCGCGCACGATGAAATCCAGATTGCCGCGATTGTCGGCCGTGTCGCGGCCACCGCCGTAAGAGAAATACAGATCCGACAGCGCGTAGCAACAAGCGCCGCTGTTCTGATAGAACTTGCCGGCAGACGGGCCATCCGGAATTGCCTGGAACACGCCCACGCGATAACCACGCTCGCGAATGAAATCGGCATCGCTCTGCAGCAAGCCGCCGAGTTGCTTGACGTTGATCTCCATCGTCTGGTTACCCGAGTTCATCCATGCCGAGATCGTCTGGCGCACATTGATCTTGCCCAGCATGTTGGTGGTGAACACCGGAATGCCGACCATGCCGCTGCCATCGGCACGGTAAGCATCGCGACTGGTGTACAGCGTTGCATTGACCTTGGCGGCGACGTAGCTGCCGGAAGCGATGCCAAACACCTTATTGGCTGCACTGCTGACCGCACGCACGGTTTTGGCGTCCTTGATATCGAACACCATCGGTGTGCGCAGCTGGCGCTGTTTGTAATAGGCGAACAGCTCATCCACACGCGGCACGTGATAGCCGGTGGTGGTACGACGATTCGGCGCCAGCAGGAACAACTGGCTGACTTCCGACCACGGGGTGACCAACACGGATGGGTTGACGCCCTGATTGGTGATCGGGTCGTACTTCACCCCCGGATGGTGCTGCCACACCGTGGTGGTGCGCCCCAGGTTGTAGTCATGCAGCAACACCGGCACGCCATCGCTGGTGAGCTTGACGTCCAGCTCCACGCCATCCATGCATTGGTCGTTGGCAGTCTGCAGCGAACCACGCGAGTTTTCCGGCATGTCGGCGATGCCGGCGTAGTTGCCCCATAAGCCACGGTGCGCCAGCACGACGGTATTGGAGGAGTTGAACAAGATGCGTTGCATCTTGACGTCGGAGCTGTCGCTGCAGGCAGCTAGTGCCAGCTGCGGCAGTGCCGCCAGCAGGGCCAGTGCGCCGAGCAGGCGGCAGGCGCGGGCCAGCGGATGTGGAGCGAGGGTGGTAGGCATGGTGTCTGTGTCCCGGTTCGTAGGTGCAGGAAGGGCAAGGGATGGACGAGAGCCGATGGGTCGACGCAACCGGCGAACTCGCTTGCAGCGCACTCGCCAGCCGGTCGATACCGGGGAGAGGCCAAGCCGTGCGTGATCAGTGTTCGGCTTGCGGGCCAATTTAGTCACTCTCCATGACTTAATTTCTTCGCTGGTGTTGCGGTTGTTCGCGATCGCGCAGGCGTTGCGTGAAAAACGAAGTGGACGACCGCAATCGCGCAGTGGCACGCAACGCCGCCGCGATGGCGGCATGCGCGCGCAGCACGGTGGGTCCTGCGTATCGACATCTGAAGCCGCTCGCATCTTGGTGAGCACCGCGTTGGATCGCTGCCTGCCTCTGCGCTCTGCCAAGCGTCGATCGCTGCGGACCGGCCCTGGCGCTGGCGGACTCGCCTCGCTGCGCGGTCTCACCCTCTGCCAAAACGCAGAACGCCGGCACAAGGCCGGCGTTCTGCGTTGACAGCGGTGGGTTACGCGATGGGTCAGTGACCCGACGCACCGCTGGCACCCAGGCCGGTTTCGGCACGGATCTGCTGCGCCTTGAACGCCGCGCGTTCGTTGGCCGCCTGCGGGCTGCGATCCAGCACCGAGAACAGCCAGATGCCGACAAAACCAATGGTCATCGAGAACAGTGCCGGCGAGGTGTACGGGAACGGCGCCGACCCGGCCGCGTTACCCAGCGTGTCCACCCACACCGACGGCGACAGCACCGTGAGCACCAGCGAGGAGATCAGGCCCAGGAAACCGCCGGTCACCGCGCCGCGCGTGGTGCAGTTCTTCCACAGCAAGGACAGGATCAGCACCGGGAAGTTGGCCGAAGCGGCGATGGCGAAGGCCAGCGACACCATGAAGGCCACGTTCTGCTTCTCGAACACGATGCCCAGCAGCACTGCGATCACGCCCAGCACCAGGGTGGTGGCACGCGAGACCTTCAGCTCCGAACCCGGCGCCGGGTTGCCCTTCTTGATCACAGTGGCGTACAGGTCGTGCGACACCGCCGAGGCACCGGACAGGGTCAACCCTGCAACCACCGCCAGGATGGTGGCGAAGGCCACAGCCGAGATGAAGCCCATGAACACGTTGCCGCCGACTGCATTGCCGACCAACACCGCCGCCATGTTGGCCGCACCCTTGCCGCCGTGGATGGTGCCGGTGGCGACGTCCGCAAACTGCGGGTTGGTCAGCACCAGGGCGATCGCACCGAAGCCGATGATGAAGATCAGGATGTAGAAGTAGCCGATCCAGGTGGTGGCCCACAGCACCGACTTACGCGCCTGCTTGGCATCGGGAACGGTGAAGAAACGCATCAGGATGTGCGGCAAGCCGGCGGTACCGAACATCAGCGCCATGCCGAACGAGATCGCCGAGATCGGGTCCTTCACAAAACCGCCCGGCCCCATGATCGACAGGCCGGCCTTGGCCGCGTCGTCTGGCGATGCACCGCCATTGGCCGCAATCGCGGTCTTCACCCGCACGCCCTCGGCGAACAACGCCTCGAAGCTGAAGTTGAAGTGCCACATGATCGCCACGGCCATGAAGGTCACGCCGGTCAGCAGCAACACTGCCTTGATGATCTGCACCCAGGTGGTGGCGGTCATGCCGCCGAACAGCACGTAGACCATCATCAGCACGCCGACCAGGGTCACTGCCACCCAGTAATCCAGCCCGAACAGCAGCTTGATCAACGCACCGGCACCGACCATCTGTGCGATCAGATAGAACAGCACCACCACCAGCGTGCCGGAAGCGGCAAAGCTGCGGATGGCGGTGGGCGCGAAGCGGTAGCCGGCCACGTCGGCGAAGGTGTACTTGCCGAGGTTGCGCAGCCGTTCGGCCATCAGGAAGGTCAGGATCGGCCAACCGACCAGAAAGCCGATGGCATAGATCAAGCCGTCGTAGCCGTTGGCCATCACCGCCGCGGTAATGCCCAGGAACGACGCCGCCGACATGAAGTCGCCCGCGATCGCCAGGCCGTTCTGGAAGCCGGTGATGCCGCCGCCGGCGGTGTAGAAGTCAGCGGCCGACTTGGTCTTGGCCGCCGCCCATTTGGTGATCCACAAGGTGCCCAGCACGAAGAAGCCGAACATGCCGATCGCCACCCAGTTGGTGGGCTGCTTGTCGACCTGGCCCATGTCGCCACCGGCGGCCAGCGCGAGGCCTGCCGGCAGCAAGCCGGCCAAAATCAGAAGAAGGCGCGAAGTCTTGCTCATTTGCGGGCTTCCTCCAGGATCTGCGCGGTCAGCTGGTCGTAGGTGCTGTTGGCACGACGCACGTAGATGGCGGTGATGACGATGGTGAACACCATCACCCCGATCGCGATCGGAATGCCGATCGAAGTCACTCCATCGCCGATGGGTTTGGCCAAAAATGCCTTGTCGAAAGCGATCAGGCCGATATAGCCGAAATAGGCCAACAACATCAGCACGGTGAGCGTCCAGCCGAGCGTGTTGCGCTGGCGCTTGAGCGCGTGGTACTTCGGATTGGCATCGATCTTGGCGATCAATGCGTCATTCGAGACGGTCATGGTCTGTCTCCTGGAGTGCGGGCAGCACGGCCCGCCCACATGCGTGGCGGGCGGCCGATGGGTGAACCTTTAGAAGCTGTACTTGGTGGTGAACTGCAGGCGCGAGATGTCGCCGGAATCGCCGTTTTCGGCTTCGCGGCGGCCGTACATCAGCTCTGCGCCCACATCCACCTTGGGTAGCGGCGAATAGAAGACGTTGGCGCGGATGCTCTGCTGCGACTTGCTCGCCAGCCCGCCGGTGTTGGCCAGCGAATGGTCGTAATCCACGCGCGAATACATGATGGTGCTGCGCAACTTGGCGTTGTAGTCGTGCCGCCAAGCCACCCAGCCGGCCACCGTGCTGACGGTCTGGATGTTGCCGTCGATGTCGATTTCCACGTCCGAGCCGTTGCCCAGGCCCAGATAGCGGCCAAGGCCTTCGCCGTAGGCCAGCTGGTAGCGCAGGTCGTTGCTGGAGTTGATGATCCAGCGGCCGCCGCCGGCGATGGCGCCGCCGAAGTCGGTGTCGTTGGTCAGCGCGCTGCGGGTGCGGTACTGGCGTGCGATCGCCGACAGGCCGAACGTGCCCCAGGTGCCCTTCCAGTTGTACCGCGCGGTCAGATCCGGCATCGCGCCATGGTCCGAGGCCAGGATGGTGTTGCCGCCCCGGTATGGCGTGGTCAGCGTTTCGGTGTTTTCTGCCGACACGCTGAAAGCGCCGCGGGTGTAGCGGATCTGGGTCTGTCGGCTGAACAGCGCGCCGTCGGTCGGCCCGACGATGTCGGCCGCTTCCGGCAGGATCGTGGCGTCGACGAAGTTGGACCAGGTCTGGCCGGCCAGCCAGTTGTTCCAGCTCATGTAGGCGTGCCGCAAGGTGCCGCCGTACAGATTGTTGACCTGGTTGGCCAGCGCGTTGCCGAAGAAGTCCAGTTCGATGAACCCAGTCAGCTTGTCGCCGTTTTCGGTCACCGTGTCCACGCCCAGGTTGAAGCGCGAGAACTTGGCATGGAAGTCGGTGTCGGTGCTCGACGCCTGTCCCCCGACAGGCGTCTGCGTCGGGATGTACAGGTAACGTCCCACCGCACCTTCAGGCAAGGCGCCGTCGCTGGTGCGGGTGGTCATGAAGTCGGCCTTGATGAAACCACCGTAACGAAACGTTGTCCCCGGCAACGCGTTCGGCGTGATGCTGGTCAGCTGGATCGGCTTTTTGCCGGCCGGGAGCGCTGGCGCGGGCGGAGTCTGCGCCTGCAAGGTGCGCACCTCGGTGACCTGCGTCTGCGTCTGGGCAATCTGGCCCTGTTGTTGTTGTTGCGCGGTCACCAATAGCTGGACCTGACGCTCGAGCTCGGCAATACGTGTTTCCAGCGCCTTTTCCTTTGCCGTCTGCGCGAACGCAACGCCCGGCAGAATGCTGGCCACGAACAATGCGGCCGCCAACGGATGGCGCACCAACGGTGCAGTACGGTGTTTCATGGAACCCTCTCCCCAATGAAGGCCTCGCGCTTGATGGCGATGCTGTGCGGAGCGTGAGGCAGTCCGCGGTTTGCAGCCTATTCGCCTTTGGTCGTAGCTGCAACGCAGCATTCCACAAGGTGACCGATGGTCGCACCAGGACCCGCAATGGATGTGCGCCAGCGCACGCCTTAGGTTACGACCATGGTCTAACGCGCCGTTGACCGCCGGGACAGAATGGATGCGGCACACTGATCGCCTACCGAGGGCAGCTGCCGTGCCCTCTCCCAACAAGTTCATCGCAAGTGAGGGTGCCATGGCTGATGTTTATCCCGTCGATCCCGCGTTCGCCAAGGGCGCACGCGTCAATGGCGAGCAGTACGCAACGCTGTACCGCGAATCGATCGAGCATCCCGAGCAGTTCTGGGGCAAGGCCGCGCAGCGGCTGGACTGGTTCAAGCAACCCACCCAGGTCAAGGACGTCAGCTTTGCGCTGGACGACTTCCATATCCGCTGGTTCGGCGACGGCGAGCTCAACGCCAGCGTCAACTGCCTGGACCGCCAGCTCGCCACGCGCGGCGACAAGACCGCGCTGCTGTTCGAGCCCGACAGCCCGGATGCGGCGTCCTACCCGGTCACCTACCGCGAGTTGTACGAGCGCGTCTGCAAGCTCGGCAACGCGCTGCGCAACCTCGGCGTCAAGAAGGGCGACCGGGTCACCATCTACCTGCCGATGATCGTCGATGCGGCCGTGGCCATGCTCGCCTGCGCGCGCATCGGTGCGGTGCACTCGGTGGTGTTCGGCGGTTTTGCCGCCAACTCGATCGCCGACCGCGTGATCGACTGCCAGAGCAAGCTGATCATCACCGCCGACGAAGGCCTGCGCGGCGGCAAGAAGATTCCGCTCAAGGCCAACGTGGATGCGGCGCTGAAGATTCCCGGCACCAACACGGTCGAAACCGTGCTGGTGGTGCGCCATACCGGTGGCGCGGTGGACATGCAGGCGCCGCGCGATCGCTGGTTCCATGACGTGGTCGATGGCCAGCCGGCCGAGTGCGAACCCGAGCGCATGAACGCGGAAGATCCGTTGTTCATCCTCTACACCTCCGGTTCCACCGGCAAGCCCAAGGGCGTGCTGCACACCACTGGCGGCTATCTGCTGTTTGCCAGCTACACGCACGAAGTGGTGTTCGACCTGCGCGAAGACGACATCTACTGGTGCACCGCCGACGTGGGCTGGGTCACCGGCCACAGCTACATCGTCTACGGCCCGCTCGCCAATGGCGCCACTGCGGTGATGTTTGAAGGCGTGCCCAACTACCCCAACGTCTCGCGCTTCTGGGACGTGATCGACAAGCACCAGGTCACCTTGTTCTACACCGCGCCCACCGCGATCCGCGCGCTGATGCGCGATGGCGAAGCGCCGGTCAAGCGGACCTCGCGCAAGAGCCTGCGCCTGCTCGGCAGCGTCGGTGAGCCGATCAACCCGGAAGCCTGGCGCTGGTATTACGAAGTGGTCGGCGACAGCCGCTGCCCGATCGTGGACACCTGGTGGCAGACCGAAACCGGCGGCATTTTGATTTCGCCGCTGGCCGGCGCGGTCGACCTCAAGCCTGGGTCGGCCACGCTGCCGTTCTTCGGCGTGCAGCCGGCGCTGGTCGATGCCGAAGGCAAGATCCTGGACGGCGCCACCGAAGGCAACCTGGTGCTGCTGGATTCGTGGCCGGGCCAGATGCGCAGCGTCTACGGCGACCACCAGCGGTTCATCGACACCTACTTCCGCACCTATCCAGGCAGCTACTTCACCGGTGACGGCTGCCGCCGTGATGCCGATGGCTATTACTGGATCACCGGCCGCGTGGACGACGTGATCAACGTCTCCGGCCATCGCATCGGCACTGCCGAAGTGGAAAGCGCGCTGGTCTCGCACCCCAAGGTCGCCGAAGCGGCGGTGGTCGGCTTCCCGCACGACGTCAAGGGCCAGGGCATCTATGCCTACGTCACCTTGATCGCCGGCGAGAACCCCAGCGAAGAGCTGCACAAGGAGCTGGTGAGTTGGGTGCGCAAGGAGATCGGCCCGATCGCCTCGCCCGATCACCTGCAGTGGGCCCCCGGCCTGCCGAAGACGCGCTCGGGCAAGATCATGCGCCGCATCCTGCGCAAGATCGCCGAAAACGCACCTGATCAACTCGGCGACACCTCCACCCTGGCCGACCCGTCGGTGGTGGATTCGCTGGTCAATGAGCGGCTGACGCGCTGACGCGCGTTGGGAATGGGGAATCGGGATTGGGGAATCGTTAGAGCGGTTCCCTGAGGAGTGGGAAATAAATCGTCGGATTGGGAATTCGTAAAAGCGGGTTCCCGACCCCTACATTTATTCATCGCTGCCAATTCTCATCTTCAACGTCACCGCATCGACGCTGTTGCTGTTTGCTGTTGTTGTTTGCTGTTGTTGTTTGCTGTTGTTGTTTGCTGTTGCTGTTGCTGTTGCTGTTTGCCGTTGCTGTTTGCCGTTGCTGTTTGCCGTTGCTGTTTGCCGTTGCTGTTTGCCGTTGCTGTTTGCTGTTGCTGTTTGCTGTTGCTGTTTGCTGTTGCTGTTTGCTGTTGCTGTTGCTGTTTGCTGTTGCTGTTGCTGTTGCTGTTTGCTGTTGCCTTTGCGATTCCCGATTCCCGATTCCCCACTCCCGGCCCCTCAATGACCACCCTGCTGATTGCCGATGACCATCCCCTGTTTCGCGAGGCCTTGCGCGGGGCGGTGCAGCGGGTCATGCCGGGCGTGCAATTGTTCGAAGCCGACAACGTGGATGCGTTGTACACGCTGGCCGATGCGCAACCGGACGCGGACCTGCTGTTGATGGATCTCAACATGCCGGGCGCACAGGGCTTCAGTGCCCTGGTGCATATGCGCTCGCTGCATCCGCAGTTGCCGGTGGTGGTGGTGTCCGCACGCGAAGAACCCACGGTGATGCGGCGTGCCATCGACCATGGCGCGTTCGGTTTCATTCCCAAATCCGCCGACTCCGACACCATCGGCCGCGCGCTGGCCACGGTGCTGGATGGCGAGCGCTGGATTCCGGCCGAAGCGCAGAACCTGCCGCCCACCGATAGCGAAGAGCGCGAGGTTGGCCAGCGGTTGCGCGATCTCACCCCGCAACAGTTCCGCGTACTGCAGATGCTCGGCGCGGGCCGGCTCAACAAGCAGATCGCCTACGATCTGGGCGTGTCCGAAGCCACCATCAAGGCGCACGTCACCGCAATCCTGCGCAAGCTCGGCGTCACCAACCGTACCCAGGCCGTGCTGATGGCCGGCAAGCTCGCCATCGACTCCGACGGCATCGTGTTGCCGCCGCCGGAAGACGACTGACGCGCGCAGCGGTGTGTCTGCGGGAGTTGGGGTTGGTCGGGAAAGCCCGGTCGCGCCCGGGTGCGCTCCTACGTGTGATCCCGCGAGTGATCCCGCTACGTTTGCCGTCGCCGTTGGTGGGCAATCAATACATTTGCTATGCCGTGCAACGCGAAGCAACACGGCACGGCACGGCACCAGCGTAGGAGCGCACCTGGGCGCGATGGGCGTTACCGGTAAAACTTGGTTTGCAGAAGAAACCTGACGCGCACTGGCACGTACGACTGTGATGGGCGTTACCGGGAAAGCTCCATCGCGCCCGGGTGCGTTCCTACGTGTGATCCCACCACGTCTGCCTTCGTCGTTGGTGGGCACGATAGATTTGCTATGCCGTGCAACGCGAAGCAACACGACACGACACGACACGACACGAGCGTAGGAGCGCACCTGGGCGCGATGGGCGTTACCGGTAAAGCTTGTTTTGCAACAGAAACCTGACGCGCACTGGCACGTGCGACTGTGATGGGCGTTACCGGGAAAGCTCCATCGCGCCCGGGTGCGCTCCTACGTGTGATCCCACCACGTCTGCCTTCGTCGTTGGTGGGCACGATAGATTTGCTATGCCGTGCAACGCGAAGCAACACGACACGACACGACACGACACGAGCGTAGGAGCGCACCTGGGCGCGATGGGCGTTACCGGTAAAGCTTGTTTTGCAACAGAAACCTGACGCGCACTGGCACGTGCGACTGTGATGGGCGTTACCGGGAAAGCTCCATCGCGCCCGGGTGCGCTCCTACGTGTGATCCCACCACGTCTGCCTTCGTCGTTGGTGGGCACGATAGATTTGCTATGCCGTGCAACGCGAAGCAACACGACACGACACGACACGACACGAGCGTAGGAGCGCACCTGGGCGCGATAGGCGTTACCGGTAAAGCTTGTTTTGCAACAGAAACCTGACGCGCACTGGCACGTGCGACTGTGATGGGCGTTACCGGGAAAGCTCCATCGCGCCCGGGTGCGCTCCTACGTGTGATCCCACCACGTCTGCCTTCGTCGTTGGTGGGCACGATAGATTTGCTATGCCGTGCAACGCGAAGCAACACGACACGACACGACACGACACGAGCGTAGGAGCGCACCTGGGCGCGATAGGCGTTACCGGTAAAGCTTGTTTTGCAACAGAAACCTGACGCGCACTGGCACGTGCGACTGTGATGGGCGTTACCGGGAAAGCTCCATCGCGCCCGGGTGCGCTCCTACGTGTGGGGCTTGTAGCGTTTACTCCGGCGCGCGCACGAACAAGACGTTCAGATCGCGCATCGGGACGAAGTTGGCCTGCTTGAACTGGAAGGTCAACGGGTCGATCTTTTTCAGCTCGCCGTCGAAGCACAGACTCAGGATGTCGCTGGCGGCCTGCTTGCGGATGGTCAGCTGGAAGTCCTTGATCGGGCCGTTCCAGTTCTTGCCGGTGGTGAGCACGTAGCGCAAGTTGGCCCAGGCCAGACCGGACTGGCCTTCGCGGCGCTGCATGCTGGTCTTGGTGGCCGGTTCGATACAGGTGTCCTTTGCATAGGACTCCAGCAGATACGTGCTGGGCTGCGGTACGCCCGTGGACAGGCTGGGCACATACGCATGCCTGATCTGCACGCTGCGGCGCGCCGGAAATAGCTGTTGCCAGACGAAGTACTCGTTGAGGGTGAAGCGCGGCTGCGCGTCGGCATCGACCCAGCGCGCGGGCAGTGGCTTGCGGGCCTTGGGCGGGGTGCCGGATTCGGTGAAGGCCTCCACATCGTCCTGGGTCCACCCGGTGGCAGCAAACGCCTTGGAGATGTCGCTGCCGTCGTCCAGCAACACCACCAGCTTGCGCGTGGTGGCGATCGGCTTGCCGTCCACCCACAATTTGAAGTCGGTGAGTTCGCTGTGGTCGGCCATGCCGAAATACATTGGCGGCATCGGGAAGGCCACCGGCACGCTGAGGTCGCGCTCGCTGTTGTTGGTGAACACATAGTCCACCTGCACGCGTTCTTCGCTGAGCAGCAGCGCCTCCTTGTCCATGCTGATGTCGGGCTGATGCAGCAGCCGGATGGTGCCGTTGTCGTCGCCAAAACTGCTGTCGTTGGCGTGCGCTGTCGCACAGACGAACACCGCCAGCAGCAGCCGGCGCGCCATTGAATCCTTGTGCATCGCTCCCCCAAAACCGGCACGTACCGACGCGCCGCACTGCACAGCATGCCATGCACCGCGCACTGGCAGATGGCAGCGCGCGACAGCTACGCCGCGCACTTGTCGCAAGACCTGCCTGCAGCCGCGTTTGCGCGAACCGTCCGCATGTCAGCGCACACCAATGGCAAGCCCAAGCGCACCGGCGTGATCGCATCGGTAGATGGCATGGCACTACTGCCGCGTGCGTTACCGGTCGCAAGGCCTGCCTGCAATCGCGCTTGCACAAACCACCCGCATGTCATCGCCCAACGGTGGCAAGCCCAAGCGCAACAGCCTGATCGCTTCGGTAGATGGCATGGCGCGACTGCTGCGTGCGTTACCGGTCGCAAGGCCTGCCTGCAATCGCGCTTGCACAAACCGCCCGCATGTCATCGCCCGACGGTGGCAAGCCCAAGCGAAACAGCCTGATCGCACCGGCAGATGACATGGCGCGACTGCCGCATGCGTTACCGGTCGCAAGGCCTGGCTGCAGCACTATTTGCGCAAACCGTCCGTGTGTCATCGCCCAACGATGGCAAGGCCAAGCGCACCGGCCTGATCGCATCGGCAGATGACAAGGCGCGACTACCGCGTGCATTACTGTCGCAAGGCCTGCCTGCCGCACTACTTGCGCAAACCGCACGCATGTCGTTGCCCGACGGTGGCAAGCCCAAGCGCACCGGCGTGATCGCATCCACACCTGCGCACCGCGCGACATCGCAGTTGTAGATATCACCATTGACCATGAGCTGATGCCTGGGCAAGGCTCGGGCATCAAGGACGCTTTGGAGCTGGCATGGCGCGACGTTTTCCCTGGCTATGGATCGGCCTGCTGATGGCCTGTGCATTGATTGCGGCGCTGGCGTGGCAAAACCGACAACTGCGCGTGCAACAGCAATGGCTGCAGACGCGCATCAGCACGCCGTACGAGGGCATGTACGTGCCGCGCATCGAGGCGATGGACGCCGACGGTCAGCGCCATCTGCTGGGTGCGCCGCAGGGGCCGGCGCAGGTGCTGTTCTTTTTTACGACCACGTGTCCGTACTGCCAGCGCTCGGCACCGACCGTGCTGCGCGCGGCGAGGCAGTTGCAGGCCAACCTGCCGGGCCGACCGCAATTGCTGGGTGTGTGCCATTGCGATGCGGTGCAGGCCGCGCGCTATGCGCATGTGCATGGCTTCGATTTTCCGGTGGTCACGTTGACCGATCGTCGCGCGCTGATGCTGTTCCGTGCGCGCAACGTGCCGCTGCTGATGGCCATCGATGGGGACGGGCGCGTGCGCCATTCCCATGTTGGCGTATTCGATACCACGGAGCGGGTGCAGGACCTGGTCGCCGCCTTGGGCCGCACGGATGCGCCAGCGGCTTTTGCAACGTTGAGGGAGTAATGCATGAAAAAGCGTTGGGTAAGCTTGCGCAGTGCGTTGATGGCAGCGACGTTTCTGGCCAGCACCGGCTTCGGTGCGTTCCAGGTGATGGCCGTGGACGGCGCACAGCCGAAAGCCGAGTCGTGTAGTGCATGGGCCTGCAAGGCCGAGTGTCCGGAGTTCGGTGGCGACCTCGGGCAAGGCAACGTCTGCTACTGCTGCGGTTGAGTCCAGCGGCGGGGCCCTCAAGGCCCCGCCCCCTGCGGTGACGTGCACGCGCCCAGCTCGGCTTAGAACCGCTGAAGTTACTGCTGGAAGACCAGCGCGATCTGCTCGTTGATGCACTCGAATCCGCGTGCAGTGCGGCGTCGCGGATCAGTTGACGAGGTTTCTCACTGCTTCTCTTCGGCATCTTGCACGGCATACGCAGCGGCGCTGTCAGCGTGCTGACTGCGCTTGCAAATTAGGATGCGTCAATCGACCGTTTCTGTGGTCCATGACGGTATAGCGTGAATCCCACATCGTCGCGGCATTGAAAGCCGCAGGCATGCAAGGCAACACAAGGCCCCACGTGGCAGACACACCCGGTGTCTCCACGATGTGTTTTGGCAGGTGCCGGGATTGCCTTGAGAGGTCTCCGAAGGCCTCTGCTTTCAAGCATCGGATCGGGCTGACGGTATCTCCGACAGCCGTCCTGAAACCGAAACACTGACAACACGCAGCGTCAGTCGTCAGTGCTCAGCCACGCTCAGCCCAGCGCGCGATAGCTGAAATCGCGCAACACCACCTCGCCCTGCTGCGCGGCATACACGCCCAGCTGCAGGCTCAAGAAGCCGCCGAACACGTTGTGGTGGAATCCGGACACCTCCATGCGCGTGGGATGACGCGTCCACTGCCGGCCGTCGTCGAACGAATACGCAAAGCTCACGATGTGGCGATCGTTGGTCAGCCGCACGCGGATGCGGCGATGCGTGTTGGGCGCGCGTGCCCACACCAGTTCTTCGGAATATTCGTAGGTCTTCATGGTGTCGGCGGTGAAACCGATGCCGACGAAGGCCTTGTGGTTGTAGAACAGCAGGAGGCCGCCTTCGGCATTGCCGACCAGCTCCAGCGTCACCTCAGCCGCGTAGGCGCGGTCGGGTACGCCGCAGGTCAACGGTGCGCTATCTATCGGCGATGTGCCTGCGCAGGTCAGCGTCAATGCCTTGTTGGCCCGCCGCACGCGCGCCTGCTCGCCGGGCTTGGGCGCGTGCAGGCTCCACTGGGTGCCGAATCGGTCAGTGGAAAAGTCATCGAACAACGCGAAGCCGGCGGCCACATTCGCACTGCCGGTGGCAGCGCGTGCCGGCGTGCGCAACGGCTTGGACAGGTCGCCGCCAGTGGCGCGAAACCAGCCGTCGGCGGTCCACTCGATCGGCTCCAGCAGGGTCTGGCGCCCCAGGGTGCGGAAGCCGTTTTCGTAGCCGTGATAGACCAGCCACCAGTCGCCGCGTGGGCCTTGCACCAGCGTGGCATGGCCGCGCGACCACCACGGCTCCTGTTCGGACAGCGTGCGCACCAGCGGGTTGCGCGGGCAGTGTTCCCAAGGCCCGTGCACCGAGCGCGACCGCGCGGCGATGACCATATGCCCGGTCACCGGCCCGGCCGTACCACCGACGGCGGTGACCAGATACAGCCAGCCGTTGTGCCAGGTGAGCTTGGGGCCTTCGGGCGCGAAGTTCTCCACCACCCAGTCGTCGGGATAGCGCCACGGCGCGTAGGCCGGTTCGAGTTGCCCATCGGTGGCCAGGCCGTCGTCGCGCAGGCCAATCTTGCGGATGCCGTTGACGAACAGATAGCGCTTGCCGTCCTCGCCGACGACATGGCCGGGGTCGATGCAGCCGGCGATGTTCAGATCGATCGGCGCGCTCCATGGCCCGCGGATGTCATCGGCCCAGATCACGAAGATCGACCAGCCCTTGTCGTCCGGATTGGCCGGGATGTAGATGAAGTAACGGCCGTCGTGCTTGCACAGATCCAGCGCCCAGATCGTGCCCAGTTCCTGGCGCAGCGCCGGGCCGATCGGGGTCCAGTTGACCAGGTCGGTGGAGTGCCACAGCACGATGCCCGGGTACGAAAAGAACGACGAAAACGTCATGTAGTAGTCGTCGCCATCCTTGAGGATGGTGGGGTCCGGGTGATCGCCGGCCACGATGGGGTTGAGATAGGTGCCGTTGCCCAGGTCGGCCTTGCGCTGGCCCTCGATGCCGCGCGCCCACGGCGGCGGTTGCGCGGCGCATGGCACGGCTGATGCCTGCGCGGCAGCAGGCAACGGCGCGACCAATGCGCCTGCGGCCAGCACCTTGAACAACTCCCGCCGTGTCGTGTCTGGCATGCATCAGTTTCATCGGATCAAGGCTGGTATCTAGCCCTAGCCGCCGGTGCGAGGCAACCGCGCAGGCTGCGTTATAGGAACTAGTGATGCGGGGCCCGGATTTTGAAATAGCCGGGATGGAGTGCGTTGCAACGCGAGGGGTCACGCCGCTGCGCTGTAGTGCGGGTATCCAGACGGCGAAAGCAGGCGTGCTCGCGCGATCAGCGCGGCGCTACCCTTGGCCTGGAGAGCCGCAGGGCGATCTATCCAGCGCGCGCGGACAACCGAGTTCGCAATGGGGGCACGGGCGAAGACCATGCGTGTCCGGGTCATGGATTCCACACGCTTGCCGTGCCACCAGCCGCAACGGCGCTGCCGCACGAGAGATCCGAGTAGCCAGCGGAATGCGGTGTTGCCGTTAGCCGTTAGCCGATGGCCAATGGACCAGACGGCCACAAGCGATGCGCGCACGAACAGAGAGAAAGCGACGCGCACGGCGCCGATTGCTCAATCCGTCAGCCGCCCTGGCTCGCCATGCTGCACTGCAGCGTGATCTGTTCATTGATGATTGCGATATTCATATGCGAACAGCCGGGCACCTGCCGGCTGGTGGACGTTGCGATGCCCAGCTGCCCTCCAGATTCCCTTCGCGCCTGCGCCACCCTTGCGGAGCGTGGCGCATGAGCGCCGTGGCGCGGCAACGTCTGGGCCGCACCGACGTGCAGCTGTCGGCGCTGGGCTTCGGCGCTGCGCCGATCGGCAACCTGTACACCGAAGTCGCCGAGGCAGACGCACTGGCGGCGGTGGCAGGCGCGTTCGAGGCCGGCATCCGCCACTTCGACACCGCGCCTTACTACGGCTACGGACTCAGCGAGACACGCCTGGGCCGCGGCCTGGCCGGCGTGCCGCGCGCTGCCTACACGCTGTCGACCAAGGTCGGCCGCTGCGTCTACGACGACGCACAGGCCGTTGCCGGCCGCGACGGTTTTGCGGTGGCCGGCCGCCGCGCCGCATTCGACTACAGCGCCGACGGCGTGCGGCGCGCGTTCGCCTCCAGCCTGGAGCGCCTGGGCACCGACTACATCGACGTGCTGCTATTGCACGACATCGGTGCGCTGACCCACGGCGACAACCACGCCCATGTGCTGCAGCAGGCCTTGGAGGAGGCCTTGCCGGCCATGGCGGAGTTGAAAGCGTCCGGTGCGTGCGGGGCGATCGGGCTGGGCGTCAACGAGCAGGACGTGGCACTGGACGTGCTGGCACGCTTCCCGATCGACTGCGTGATGCTGGCCGGGCGCTACACCCTGCTGGAACAGCACGGCGCGCGTGCGCTGCTCGACCAGGCGCAGCAACACGGCGTGTCGATCCTGTCGGCCGGCCCGTACAGTTCCGGCCTGCTCAGCGATGCACGCGGCCCCGGCGCCACCTATAACTACGCCCCGGTGGACACCGCCACCTTGCAGCATGCGCAGCGGCTGTATGCGGCGTGCGCGGCGTTCGAGGTGGATATCGGCGCGGCCGCCCTGCAGTTCCCGCTGGCGCATCCGGCGGTGACCACCGTGGTGGCCGGCATGCGCACCCTGGCCGAGGTGCAATCGGCCGCCACGCGCTTGCAGGCATCGATCCCGCCCGCACTGTGGCAGCGCTTGCGCGATGGCGGCCTGCTCGATACGGACCTGCCCACACCATGAGCCGCGTCGATGCGCATCTGCATTTCTGGCACCTGGCCCGTGGCGATTACGCCTGGCTGACGCCGGAGCTTGCGCCGCTGTACCGCGACTTCGCGCCGCATGACGTGGACGACGCGCTGGATGCGGCCGGTGTCGACAGCGTGGTGGTGGTGCAAGCCGCCGCAACCGAAGCCGAAACCTGTTACCTGCTCGAGCTCGCCCACGACGCGCCACGCATTACCGGCGTGGTCGGCTGGACGGATTTTGCTGCGCCCGATGCCGCCGCACGCATCGGCGCACTGGTCCGCGCAGGCGGCGGTGTACTCAAGGGGCTGCGCCCGATGGTGCAGGACATCGCCGATGTGCAGTGGCTGGCAAACCCCGCATTGGACGCCGCCTTCGACGCGATGCTGGCGCACGATCTGGCCTTCGATGCCTTGATCCGCACTGTGCATGTGCCGGCATTGCAGGCGCGCTTGAAGCGCCACCCGCAGTTGCGCGTGGTCGTCGATCACGGCGGCAAGCCGCAGATTGCGGCCGGCGAATTCGTCGCCTGGGCCGCCGGCATGGCCGCGTTGGCACAGCATCCCAACGTGCACTGCAAACTGTCCGGATTGCTCACCGAAGCCGCGCGCGGTGCCGGCATCGATGCACTGGAGCCGTATGTTGCGCATCTGTTTGCGCGCTTCGGTGCGCAGCGGCTGCTCTGGGGCAGCGACTGGCCGGTGCTGACCCTGCGCGCCGATTACGCGCAATGGTTCGATCTTGCGCAACAGCTCGTTACCCGTCATGCCGCCGAACACGCTGATGCGGTATTCGGCGACAACGCACGCACGTTCTATCGTCTGCCACGGCCGGCGGCCCCCACCCACGGAACCTTATCGGTATGACAGTCTCCATTCCCACCACGCCCAACACCCGTCTGCAGGGCAAGCGTTGCCTGATCACCGCCGCTGGCGCCGGCATCGGCCGCGAAAGCGCGCTGGCCTGCGCACGTGCCGGCGCGCAGGTAATCGCCACCGACATCGACGCAGCTGCGTTGCAGGCGCTCGCGTCCGAGTCCGATGCGATCACCACCGAGCTGCTCGATGTCACCGATGCCGCCGCGATTGCGGCACTGGTCGCCGAACACGGCCCGTTCGATGTGTTGTTCAACTGCGCCGGCTACGTGCATCAGGGCAGCATTCTCGATTGCGACGAGCCGGCATGGCGCCGCTCGTTCTCGATCAACGTCGATGCGATGTACTACACCTGCAAGGCGGTGCTGCCGGGCATGCTCGAACGCGGCCGCGGCAGCATCATCAACATGTCCTCGGTCGCGTCCAGCATCAAGGGCGTGCCGAATCGCTTTGTGTACGGCGTAACCAAGGCCGCGGTGATCGGCCTGAGCAAGGCCATTGCTGCCGATTACGTGGCCCAAGGCGTGCGCTGCAACGCGATCTGCCCGGGCACCATCAAGACGCCGTCGCTGGGCCAGCGCGTGCAGGCCCTGGGCGGCGACGAACAGGCGGTGTGGAAGAGCTTTACCGATCGCCAGCCGATGGGCCGTCTGGGCGACCCGCGCGAGATCGCGCAGCTGGTGGTGTATCTGGCCTCGGACGAATCGTCGTTCACCACCGGCCAGACCCACATCATCGACGGGGGCTGGTCCAACTAAGAGCAGCTAACAAAACTACTGTGCTCACCGCCAGGCGGGCGCGGCCGGTGCTCGGAATCGGCATGTACCACCCGTACACTCCGGTTCCTCCGCGCCGTCCACACCCACCTGACGACTGCTCGCTACGTTTTGTTAGCCGCTCTAAACCCAGCCGACCACACTGCTGTGCAGCGGCCAGATCCATGGCCGCTCGCGATGATGTGTTAGCCGCACTGAAGACCGCTGACAACACGTCGCATCGCACGCCTGAGGCGGCCTGTTGCCAGCACGCATCACCGACATTCCTGTTCCGAGCGCGTCGTCCACCTGCTGCTGAAACATCTTGCAACAGGTGGCGACTCGCTTCGATTCCTCCCCTGCAAAGGAAGACTGCATGAAACTCGTACGTATTGGCGCCGAAGGCCACGAACGTCCCGGCGTGATCGACAACGAAGGCCGCATCCGCGACCTGAGCGGTGTCATCGACGATGTCGCCGGTGAGCACCTCACCAATGCCGGCCTGGAAAAACTGCGTGCAGTGGATCTGTCCACGTTGCCGCTGATCGAAGGCGAGCAGCGCTATGGCGCCGCAGTGGGCCGCATCGGCAAGTTCATCTGCGTGGGCTTGAACTACGCCGACCACGCCGCCGAATCGGGTATGGAAGTGCCCAAAATGCCGATTCTTTTCATGAAGGCCACCACCGCGGTGTGCGGCCCGAACGATACCGTCATCATCCCGCGCGGCTCGGTCAAGAGCGACTGGGAAGTGGAACTGGGCGTGGTGATCGGCGATATCGCACGCGATGTTTCGATGGACGACGCACTGAATCATGTGGCCGGCTATGCGGTGATCAACGACCTGTCCGAACGCGAGTTCCAGCTCGAACACGGCGGCCAGTGGGTCAAGGGCAAGAGCGCCGACACCTTCGGCCCGATCGGCCCGTGGCTGGTCACCCGCGATGAAGTGGCAGACCCGCAGAACCTGTCGATGTGGCTGGAGGTCAACGGCCACCGTTACCAGAACGGCAGCACCCGCACGATGGTGTTCGGCGTGGCCGAACTGGTCAGCCACATCAGCCGCTACATGACGCTGATGCCGGGCGATGTGATCAGCACCGGCACCCCGCCGGGCGTGGGCCTGGGCCAGAAGCCGCCGGTGTATTTGAAGCCGGGCGATCTGATGGAACTGGAGATCGAAGGATTGGGGCGTCAGCGTCAGCCGGTAGTGGCGCATCCGCGCGATGCGGCCTAAAGCTCCTTTTCCCTTTCCAGGATTTTGGTCGCATTGCGTGCCAAGTTGCGCTCAACGCACGTGGTAACGCCTCCGCACGACGCAGCTTAAAGCCCCTCTCCCCTCGGGAGAGGGGTCGGGGTGAGGGTACGTAGCGACGTATCCAGGCAGGTCGTCGCAATGTGCCCTGTTGTCAGGCATGACATGTCGGCACCTGTGTCGATGCGTCATGCGCAAAATTTTCAAGCGGCGTGCGAGGGCATTGAACTTCCAAGTGCTTTCGCGCGTCGGTATCCACACGCAGGTGGTCGCGCAGTGATTCGTTGATCTGGGTTGCAAGCGCATGAGTAATTGCAACGCTTCAACACAGTCGGCGCTGCGCGTCCGTACCCCAACCCCTCTCCCGGTGGGAGAGGGGCTCAAGCGTCCCTCTTCCCCACGCTCTTTTTCGCCCGTTTTCTATTTCCCGTTTCCATCGCCCAGGACCTTCATGAGCACCATCGTCGCCCTCGATACCCACGACGTCCGCTTCCCCACCTCGCGCGAGCTCGATGGGTCGGACGCGATGAATCCCGATCCCGATTACTCGGCCGCCTACGTCGTGCTGCGCACCGATGCGCCGGATGCACTGGCCGGTTACGGCCTGGTGTTCACCATCGGCCGCGGCAACGACGTGCAGACCGCCGCCGTGGCCGCGCTCGCCGAACACGTGGTCGGCCTGCGCGTGGAAGACGTCATCGCTGACCTGGGCGGCTTCGCGCGCCGGCTCACCAACGACTCGCAACTGCGTTGGCTGGGCCCGGAAAAAGGCGTGATGCACATGGCCATCGGCGCGGTGATCAACGCCGCCTGGGATCTGGCCGCGCGTGCCGCCAACAAGCCGCTGTGGCGCTATATCGCCGAACTCACGCCCGAGCAGCTGGTCGACACCATCGACTTCCGCTACCTCACCGATGCGCTCACCCGCGATGAAGCCCTGGCCATGTTGCGCGCCGCGCAGCCGCAGCGCGCGCAGCGTACTGCGCAGTTGATCGAGCAAGGCTACCCTGCCTACACCACCTCGCCCGGCTGGCTTGGGTACTCCGACGAAAAACTGGTGCGGCTAGCCAAGGAAGCGGTAGTCGATGGCTTCCGCACCATCAAGCTCAAGGTCGGCGCCAACGTGCAGGACGACATCCGCCGCTGCCGCCTCGCGCGCGAAGCGATCGGCCCGGACATCGCGATGGCAGTGGATGCCAACCAGCGCTGGGACGTGGGCCCGGCGATCGACTGGATGCGCCAACTGGCCGAATTCGACATCGCCTGGATTGAAGAACCCACCAGCCCGGACGATGTGCTCGGCCATGCGGCGATCCGCCAGGGCATCACCCCGGTGCCGGTGTCCACCGGCGAGCACACCCAGAACCGGGTGATGTTCAAGCAGTTGTTGCAGGCCGGCGCGGTGGATTTGATCCAGATCGATGCCGCGCGCGTCGGTGGCGTCAACGAGAACCTCGCCATCTTGCTGCTGGCCGCCAAGTTCAACGTGCGCGTGTTCCCGCATGCCGGCGGCGTGGGCCTGTGCGAGTTGGTGCAGCATCTGGCGATGGCCGACTTCGTCGCGATCACCGGCCAGATGGAAGACCGTGCGATCGAATTCGTCGACCATCTGCATCAGCACTTCCTGGACCCGGTGCGCATCCAACACGGCCGCTATCTTGCCCCACAGGTGCCCGGCTTCTCGGCAGAAATGCACGCGTCTTCGATTGCGGAATTCAGCTACCCGGATGGACGTTTCTGGGTGGAAGACCTGGCAGCCAATCGACAGGGCTGACCAGCGCCCTCATCCGCCCTTCGGGCACCTTCTCCCGCTCGCGGGAGAAGGGAAGCGTGAGCGGGCAACGACGCAGCAGAGATCACTGCGAGCAGCAAGATTCAGCCGCCGCGCCGCGCCATCGGCCGGGCCAAGCCAAGAGAAAGAGCAGTCATGACTGCGAGGGCGAGAACGGTAGCCTAGCCATGGCTACGAGCGGAAAAGTCGAGAACGCTAGCCTAGTCATGGCTGCGAGCGGAACATGCACGCTGCAGCCACTTCACCGCCTCCCCTTCTCCCGCCTGCGGGAGAAGGTGCCCGTAGGGCGGATGAGGGAGCGGGGAAGCAGAAATCACTGCGAGCAGCAAGGAAAGAGCCGTCATGACTGCGAGTGCGAGAACGCTAGCCTAGTCATGGCTGCGAGCGGAACATGCACGCTGCAGCCACTTCACCACCACCCTTCTCCCGCCTGCGGGAGAAGGTGCCCGTAGGGCGGATGAGGGATGCGACTCACCCTTGTGCTTCTACCGCCTCACTCAACGCAAAAATCCGCCCGGCCTCCCGCCACTTTTCCCCAGGCGCACTGCCTGGCAGCGGCTTCTGGAAGCGCCACATCAGGTCTTCCCACGCCTGGATGCGCGGATCGGCCGCATCGCGCGCGGCCTTGGCGGCTGGGTCGTAATCGTCGCCCACTTCCATCAGCATCACTAGCCGATCGCCGCTGCGAAAGATCTCCAGTTCCAGGATGCCGGCCTGCTGTAACGAGGCCACCACTTCCGGCCATACCTCGGTGGGCTGATGCCAGCGCTCGTAGTCGGCGATCAACGCGGCATCGTCGTGCAGATCCAGTACATAGCAAAGACGCGGCATGCTCAGGCTCCGGCAATCGCAGGCGCGACACGACGTGCGCGCAACGCGAACAGCAAGATCACCGCAAAGCACGCGCCCGGCACCGCCATCGCCCAGTGAATGCCGGCCATGTCCGACACCGCGCCCATCACCGCCGTAAGCAGTGCGCCGCCGATGATCGACATCACCAGCAAGGAAGAGCCCAGCTTGCGTGCGTCGTCGTGCATGCCATCCAGGCCCAGCGCAAAGATGGTCGGGAACATCACCGACATGAACACGCTTGCCGCCACCAGCGCGTACAACCCGGTCCAGCCGGGCAGCGCGATGGCAACCGCGCACAACACCACATTGATCGTGGCAAAACTCGCCAGCAATTTCGCCGGTGCCAGATAGCGCAGCAACGCGGTGCCGACAAAGCGGCCGGCCATGAACAGCACCAGCGAGATGGTCAGATACGTGGCCGCGGTCTTTTCCGGCGTGCCCGGCACCGCGTCCTGCAGGTAGCGGATCAGATAACTCCAGATGCCGACCTGCGCGCCTACGTAGAAGAACTGCGCCACCACCGAAAACATGAAGCGCCGGTTGCGCAGCAATTCGCCAAAGCGTGCGCGTTTGGGCGCCACGCCGCTGTCGCTCTCCGGCGCGCCGGTGGGAAAGCGCACCAGCGCGATCAGGATCGCCCACAGCACTACCACTGCGCCGATGATCAGGTACGGCATCTGTACGGCTGAGGATTCGGCAGCGAAGAACGCCTCGCGCGCGGCCGGTGCCATCGCCGCCAGCTCGGCGGGCGTGTGCTCCACACCAGAGAAGATGAAATGCTGGCCGACCAACACGCCGGTGATCGACCCCAATGGGTTGAACGCCTGCGCAAGATTCAGCCGCCGCGCCGCGCCATCGGCCGGGCCGAGCACCGTGACCAGCGGATTGGCCGTGGTTTCAAGAAACGCCAGGCCACTGGCGATGACGAACAGCGCCAGCAGGAACAGCCAGTAGGTGTGCACCTGCGCGGCCGGGTAAAACAGAAACGCCCCGCACGCATACAGCAGCAACCCGAGCACCACCGCGGCCTTGTAGCTGTAGCGACGCATGAACATCGCCGCCGGCATCGCGAAGACGAAATAGCCCATGTAAAAGGCGCTCTGCACCAACCCGGCCTGCAGGTCACTCAGCTCGAACGCCTTTTTGAACTGCTTGATCAGGATGTCGTTGAGGTTGTTGGCCATGCCCCACAAAAAGAACAGGCTGACGATCAACAACAGGGGAACCATGGCGGTACGCGCCAGGTTGCCGCGCGGTGACGCGGCAATGTCACTGTGATGCATGCGACCGATCCCCTCCCAAGGCTGTGGCGCTTGCGTTGCAATGGCGCGAGCGTACTGCGCGCGCCAACGCCATGCAAATATAAAATCTTTGTTTATATTTGCACGCAAGCACCCACCCTGACCCCTGCCGGCGATGCCTGTACCCTGGCGCGCCGCACCTTGCCTGGAATCGCAAACGGATGAGCCCCGAACCCGCCAAGTACCGCGCGCCGGCCCTGGACAAGGGGCTGGATATCCTCGAGCTTCTTGCCCGCCAGGCGCAGCCGATGAGCATGGGCGCGATCTCGCAAGGCATCGGCCGCTCGCGCGGCGAGATCTTCCGCATGCTGCAGGTGCTGGAAGAACGCGGATATCTCACCCGCGATGGCGAAGGCGACTACGTGCTGACCAACCGCCTGTTCATGCTCGGCATGCAGCAGCCGCCGGTACAGAGCATCAGCGAGGCCGCATTGCCGGTGATGCGGCGGCTGGCAGATGCGATCTGCCAGCCCTGCCACCTGGTGGCGCCCTCGGGCGACCAGATCGTGGTGATCGCGCAAATGGATGTGCCCAGCGATCTGGGCCTGGTGGTGCGCCCGGGCCATCGCCGCCCGCTGACCCATTCCAGCTCCGGGCTGGTGCTGTTCGCCTTTCAGCAACCGGAAGTGCAGGCGCGCTGGCTGGACATGCTGGACGCCAGCGAGGTGCCGTTCGAGCGTGCGCAGTTCCTGGCCGCCGCCGCGCAGGCACGCACCGATGGCTACGCCATGCAACCCAGCGAAGCGGTGGTGGGCGTGGTCGATCTGACTGCGCCGATCCTGCAACGCGGCAGTGCGACCTACACGCTCACGGTGCCGTTCATCGCACGCCGCCCGGAACTGGTGGGCCCGCACGCGGCCTTGCAGGCGCTGTGTGCGGCCACGCAAGAGATTTCCAACGCGCTGCACTGACCTCAGGCAATCCACGCTGCCTGGCGCAGATGCCCAGGCGCGTTGCACCAGGCATCCCCCTATACTCGGCGCGGTCGACCACGCGGGATCGCATGTCCAGCCTCACGTTCGGGATGTGGAGCACCATCCTGCTGCTGGGCAGCGCGCATGGCGTGCTCGGCGCGGGCCTGTTGCTGCTGGCCCCGGCCAACCGGATCGCCAACCGTTGCCTGGCCGCACTGCTACTGGTGGTGGTGGCGCTGATGACGCCGTACACGCTGGGCTATGCCGGCGCCTACGATGCCTACCCTGACCTGACCTACGCGCCGCTGTTCTGGGAACTGGCGATCGGGCCACTGGTGTGGCTCTACGTGCGCCAACTGGCGCGCCGGCAGCTGCCGCTGCGCTGGGCGCTGCATCTGTTGCCGGCGCTGCTGCAAGGCGGCTATTACACATGGCTGTTCACCTGGCCACTGCAACGCAAGTGGGACTGGAACGCCGCCGTCCACGTGCCCTGGGTCGCCCCGCTGCAAGACGCCTTGGTGCTGGTATCGCTGACGGCCTATCTGGTGCTGGCCTGGCGCGAGTATCTGGCCTATCAACGCTGGCTGGAACATCACAGCGGTGCACGCGAGGAGCTGCGCTTGCCGTGGCTGCGTGGTTTTCTGCTGGCCGCGTTCTTTCTGCTGGTGTTGCGGCTTGGCTTCACCGCCAGCGACCGGCTGTGGAAGCCGCTGTCCTATTTTGACGAGTTTCCGCGCTACCTGGCCACCGCAGCGCTGGTCTATTACCTGGGGCTGGAAGGCTGGCGCCATGCCCGGCTGCACTACCCGCCGCGCGATACGCCGCTGATGCTGGAGCCGCCACCAGATCCGCCCGACCCGGCAACGCTTGCTGCCCCCCAGCCTACGGCGGAAAAGGACTGGCAGGCGCTGGGGCAACGCGTGGCTGCCGAGGTCGCTGTGCACAGCTGGTGGCGCGAGCCGGACCTCAGCCTGCCCGAGCTGGCGCGCCGCATGGGCACCAACAGCAACTATCTGTCGCGTGCGCTCAACGAAGGCCTGGGGCAGACCTTCAGCGCCTTCATCAACGCGCTGCGCATCGCCGACGCCCAGCGCCTGCTGGCCGGCGATCAGGACATCCTCTCCATCGCGCTGGCGGTGGGGTTCGGTTCCAAGGCCAGCTTCAACCGGGTGTTTCGTGCCCACTTCGGCTGCACGCCCAGCGACTACCGGCGCGCGCAACGTCGCACATCCTGAAAATTTTTGGCAACTGGGCATTTGAGTCGCCTGCCACCGCGCAGCTGCCGATGCTGGCGACTCTTGCCCAGGAGCTGCCATGTCCCATCGCATCCGTCTTCTTTCCGTGTTGTTCGTGCTGCTCTGGCCGATCTGCGTCGCGTGGGCGGCCCCGCCCGCACCCGCGTTGACACGCGACAGCCCACTGCCCGGTCCGGCGCTGCTGGCCGATATTGATATGCTGCAACAGGCCTATGGCGCACTGCATCCGGGCCTGTATCGCTACGCCACCGAGGCGCAGGTTGCGCAACGCTTTGCCGAGCTGCGCGCCGAACTGGCAGACGGCGCCACGCTCGGCCAGGCCTACCTCGCCATCTCACGCCTGACCGCCAGCGTGCGCTGCGGCCACAGCTTCCCCAATTTCGTCAATCAACCCGAGCCGATCCAGCAGGCCCTGTTCGGCGACGGCCGGCGCCTGCCGTTCCATTTTCGTTGGCTACAGGGCCGCATGATCGTCAGCCGGAATGGCTCGGATCAGCCCGGCTTGCTGCCCGGCACAGAAGTGCTGTCCATCGATGGCATTGCCACCTCGCAGATTCTGGCGGCGTTGATGACAGTGGCGCGCGCCGATGGCAGCAACGACGCCAAGCGCATCGCCCAGATGCAGGTGCAGGGGTTTGCGCAGATCGAGGCGTTCGATGCGTATCTGCCGTTGCTGTTTCCGCAGATTTCCGCCAACCCGGTGTTGCAGGTCCGCGCGCCCGGCGCCACCGCTCCACGCGCGCTGCAGGTGCACGGCATCGACGCGGCGCAGCGCAATGCAATGGCGGCCAAACGTACGCGCGACAGCGCAGCGCCGGCATGGACGCTGACGATGGACTCGGCCGATCTGGCGGTTCTGCGCATGCCGGATTGGGCGCTGTATGAAAGCGCCTGGGATTGGCAGGCATTTCTGGCGCGCAGCTTCACGCGCCTGGCCGAGCGCAAGGTGCCTGCGTTGGTGATCGATCTGCGTGGCAACGAGGGCGGGCTGGACGTGGGCAGCGTGCTGCTGGGGTATCTGGCAGCAGGCGAGATCGCGGCGCCGCCGATGCGCAACCTGGTGCGCTATCGACGCGTGCCCGATGCGTTGGCGGCCTACGTCACCACCTGGGATCGCGGCTTCCGCGACTGGGGCACGCGCGCGGTTGCCTACGACACGCGGTTCTACACGCTCAATGCGCAAACCGGCAGCGCTGCACAGCGCTACCTGCCATTGCGTACACCGCATTTCACTGGTCGGGTGTTTGTGTTGATCGACGCCGAAAACAGCTCGGCCACTTTCGCGTTTGCGCAGCAACTACAGCGCAACGGCTTGGGCACGCTGGTCGGCCAGCCCACCGGCGGCAATCTGCGCGGCATCAACGGCAGCGCGTTCTTCTTTTTGCACTTGCCCAACTCGCACATCGAGGTGGATCTGCCGCTGGTCGGGCAGTTCGCAACCAGCACGCAACCTGATCGCGGCGTGCTGCCCGACGTGCCGGTGCAGATCACCGTGCAGGATCTGCAGGCCGGCCGGGATGTGGAAATGGACACCGTGCGTGCCCTGCTGAGTGGCCAGCAAGCGCGGCCGACACACTGACAGCACAGCCATCGGGCCGTGGGCTCGCCCATGGTTTTCCGGCCGTTCTACTGCGGCTGCAACCCCACCGATGGCCGCTGCATAGCCACGGCTATAAAGATCAGACCGACCTTCGCGTGCAGGCAAAACGCCCGAAAGCGAGTTTTGCGTTGTTACACTGCGCGCCCCTTGGGGAGTAGCCTGCTTTCGTTTATCGAAAGCGCTTGCATCAACATACTCGGCCGTTGCGCCGTGGTGCAGGCAACCAATCGTGGTTTGGCGAGACCAGCGGCATGCGCGTACGACGACGGTTGGCGCGGGCGCATGCCGTTGTGACCGTGCCCAGCCCGAGAGTGCCGATGTCTCCTTTTTCCATTGTGTTGATCGGTTTTGCGATGTCCACCGATGCGTTTGCCGCTGCGATCGGCAAGGGCGCGGCGATGCGCAAACCGCAGTGGCGCGATGCGCTACGCGCCGGATTGATCTTTGGGTGCATCGAAGCGATCACACCGGTGATCGGCTGGTTGCTGGGACGGGCGGCGTCCAGCTATGTCTCCGCCTATGACCACTGGATCGCCTTCGTACTGCTTGGCGCGCTGGGCACGCACATGATCGTGGCCGGCCTGCGCGCCGATCCTGACGATGCAGATGAGGCAGCCGATGCGCCGAAGAAAAACGGCCTGCTTGCACTGGCCGCCACCGGCTTCGCCACCAGCATCGATGCGATGGCAGTCGGCGTCAGCCTGGCATTTTTGGATGTGCACATCGGCGTGGTGGCCGTAGTGGTCGGCCTGTGCACCTTCAGCATGGTCACCGCCGGCATCATGCTGGGCCGCGCACTGGGCGCGCTGATCGGCAAACGTGCCGAGATCCTGGGCGGCGCGATCCTGGTGATCGTCGGCAGTGTGATCCTGTACGAACACCTCAGCGGCGCGGCGTAAGGGCTCTGCTCACAGGGAATCTTTCGACTGCCTGTTTTCTGTAGAAACTTGCCTGAGTTCATCGCGACCATCGTGTGCGCACCTTCACTGGCAGTTCTTTCGTAGGAGCGTGCCTGCGCGCGACGAGGCGTTATCGATAATGCCCGGTCGCGCGCAGGCACGCTCCTACGCTGCATTCGGGTGGCTACTCCTCAGCGCTTTTTCGCATCGTGGAGCGCGCTTAGGAATGTACGCAGCGAGGCAGGCTTTACCGGTTTGGTAAGCAAGCGATAGCCGCGCGCACGTGCAAGTTGTTTGAGTTCGTCGCGACCAGCGCAAGCGCCATCTTCATTGCAAGTGCTTCGTAGGAAAGTGCCTGCGCGCGATGAAGCGTTATCGGCAATGCCCCGTCGCGCGCAGGCACGCTCCTACGCTGCATTCGGGTGGAGACCCGTCAGCGCTTTCTCGCGTCGTGGAGCGCGCTCAAGAATGCACGTAGTGAGGCAGGCTTTACCGGTTTGGTGAGCAAGCGGTAGCCGCATTGATGCGCAAGTTGCTTGCGTTCGTCGTGGTCAGCGCAAGCGCCATCTTCATTGCCAGTCCTTCGTAGGAGCGTGCCTGCGCGCGACGAAGCGTTATCGACAATCCCCCGTCGCGCGCAGGCACGCTCCTACGCTGCATTCGGATCGATACCCGTCAGCGCTTTTTCGCGTCGTGGAGCGCGCTCAAGAATGCACGCAGTGAAGCGGGCTTTACCGGTTTGGTGAGCAAGCGATAGCCGCGCGCACGTGCAAGTTGTTTGAGTTCGTCACGACCGTCGGCAGTCAGTAGCGCGCCAGCGATCGGCGCAGTCGCGGCGGCCTGCACCGCATCCAGCGTGTCCAGTCCATCCAGACGGTCGTGCAGGTGATAGTCCACCAACATCACATCCGGTTGCTCGCGCGCACAGTCCAGCGCCTGATCCACGGTGCTGGCGGTGATCACCTCCACCTGCCAGCGGCCGAGCAGCGCGCGCATGCCATCAAGAATCTCGCGGTCGTTATCCACGCACAGCACGCGCAATCCGGCCAGCGAATCGCCGCTGGGCAAGGCGCGCGTGGCCGGCACCGGCACCAGCGGCGCCACCGGCACCGGCGCCACGCGCGGCAACAGGATCGAGAACATGCTGCCGCGGCCGACCTGGCTGCGCGCACTCAGATCGTGATCGAGCAGGCGCGAGATGCGTTGGCAGATGGACAACCCCAATCCCAAGCCCTGCTCGCCCCAATCGAAGGGCTGCTGATAGCGGCGGAACTCTTCAAAGATCTGCCGCATGTGGTGCTCGGGAATGCCAGGACCGGTGTCCCACACCTGCAGTTCCACCTGTTCGCCACGCCCGCGCATGCCCAGCACGATACGGCCCTGGCGCGTGTAGCGCAGCGCGTTGGCCAGGAAGTTCTGCATCACACGGCGCAGCAAACGGCGGTCGCTGCGCACCCAGATCGGCCGGCTATGCACCTGCAGGAGCAGGCCGCGGCTGGACGCCACCGGCGCGTATTGCGCGGCCAGCTCGTGCATCAATGCGCTGGCATCGAAGTCTTCGACCGTGGGGCGCAGCCCACCGGCATCCAGACGCGACACGTCGAGCAGACCGTCGAGCAGTTCTTCGGCCGCACGCAATGAAGCATCCACACGCTCGGCCAGATGGCGTTGTTCTTCGTTGTTCTGATGGCTCTCGCGCAACGCGGAGGCGAACAGCCGCGCGGCATTGAGCGGCTGCAGCACGTCATGGCTGATCGCGGCCAGAAAGCGCGTCTTTGACTGCTGCGCCAGCTCGGCTTCGCGCGAGCGATCGGCCACGCGTTGCTCCAGGTTTTCGTTGGCGTCCAGCAGCGCGCGCTCGGCACGTTTGTAGTCGGTGATGTCGTTGTAACTGGTGACATAGCCACCGCCGGGCAGCGCCTGGCCGCGCATTTCGATCACCTTGCCGTCGCTGCGGGTGCGCTCGAACACATGCGGCGAACCGGCACGCATGTGGCGGATGCGGCGATCGATCTGGTCTTCGATATCGCCTTCGCCCAGCTCGCCGCGTTCGGCGTTGTAGCGGATCAGATCGGCAACCGGGCGGCCGACATACAACATGCCATCCGGGTAACCGAACAACTGCTGATAACGCCGATTCCATGCGGTGAGGCGCATCTCCGGGTCGACCACGCTGACCGCGGCGCTGATGTTTTCCAGCGTGGTGGACAGGATCTCGCGATTGAAGCGCAGTTCCTGGCCGGCCTCGTCCAGCACCGCCACCACTTCGCCCAGTTCCATGCCCGAGCCGCGCAACAAGCTGGTCAGCACCAGCCGCGCCGACGCGGCGCCGATGGAGGCCGCCAGCAGGCGCTCGGTGAACTGCACCCAGGCGCGGTCGGCCACCACGGTCGGTTGCAGCTCGCGCTCCAGCAGCACCGCCTGGTCGACAAAGGCGCGATGCGCGTGCCGCTCGCCCACCACGCGCTCGGCCAGCGCCTGCAGATCGGCCACGCGCACATGCCCGGGCCAGTCGCCGGCCACCGCCGGACGCTGCGCATACGGGTCCAGAAACGGTGCCGCACGCAGCCGCTCGTCCACGCCCGGGCGCCAGCGTGCGGACACCAGCATCATCGCGCCGACGTTGATCAGCAGCGACCAGAACGTGCCATGCGCCAGCGGGTCCCAGCCGCGCATGCCGAACAACTGCTGCGGCTGAAGCCAGCCGATACCGAACGGCCCGTCCACCAACCACTCCGGCTGCAGCCAGCCCGCACGCGTGGCGGCCGGCAGCAGCAGCGTGTAGATCCAGGTCATGAAGCCGAGCACCATGCCGGTTTCCACGCCCTTGCGGCTGGCCCCGCGCCAATACAGCCCGCCGATAACGCCCGGCGCAAACTGCGCCACCGCCGCAAACGCCATCAATCCGTAGGCCGCCAGCGTGGTGTCGTTGGCCACGCTGCGGTGATAGCCGTAGGCCACCAGCGCCAGCAGCAGGATGGCCACGCGGCGGATCCACAGCACGCGCGAAGCCACCGCGGCACGCGCATCCGCGCTGCCGCGGCGGCGTAGCAGCACCGGCATCACCAGGTCGTTGCTGACCATGGTGGCCAAGGCGATGCTGGCCACGATCACCATGCCGGTGGCGGCCGAAAACCCGCCAACGTAGGCCACCAGCGCCAGCACCGTGTTGCCCTGGCTCAGCGGCAAGGCCAGCACCACCGCATCGTCCACCACCGCGCTGCCCTTGCCGAACAACGCGATGCCGGCCGAGGCGATCGGCACCACCATCGCCGAAATGATCACCAGGTACGCACCGAACAACCAGCGCGCGCGCCGGATATCGCCGACATCACTGCATTCGACCACCGCCACATGGAATTGCCGCGGCAGGCAGATCACCGCCAGAAAACTCAGCAGCGTCTGCGAGATGAATCCCACCGACGGCGTGTGCTCGAACAGGGTGCGCGCCGAATCGGCGATGTGCAGTTGGTGATCGCTCAGCCACATCCACGCAAACAGACCCACCGCCACGATGGCGATCAGCTTGATCACAGACTCCAGCGCGATGGCCAGCATCATGCCGTGATGGTGTTCGGTGGCATCCACCTGGCGGGTGCCGAACAAGGTGGCGAACAACGCCATCAGCAGCGCCACATACAACGCCGGATCGGCAAAGATGCCGCGCCCGGCACTGCTATGCCCGGTCAGCACCTCCAGGCTCATCGCCACCGCTTTGTACTGCAGCGCCAGATACGGAACGATGCCGACCAGCGCGATCACCGCCACCAACGCGGCCAGCCGCCGCGAGCGGCCGTAGCGCGAGGAAATGAAATCGGCGATGGACACGGTGTTTTCGGAGCGTGCGATCAGCGCCAGCCGTTCGATGATGCGCCAGCCGAACAGCAGCAACAGCAGCGGGCCGAGATAGATCGGCAGATAGCCGATACCGTTGCGCACCGCCGAGCCCACTGCGCCGTAGAACGTCCACGACGAGCAGTACACCGCCAGTGCCAGGCTGTAGACCGCCGGGCGCAGCCACGGCCGCTCCGGATACATCGGCCGACGATCGCCCCACCACGCCACCCCGAACAGCAGCGCGGCGTAACCCAGCGAGACCAGCAGCAATATCCAGCTCGAGACCAATGGGTGTCCTAGGCGGCGCGATGCGAGCCTGGGAGTTTACGCAGTGGGGAACAGCGCGTGGGCGACGGAACGCTGCCGGCGGCGGATTGGGTAGCGGGGCGCTGCGCGTGGACGGCGGGAGAAGGTGGGGATGACGTGGCTGCCCCCATCGGCCCTTCGGGCACCTTCCCCCGCAGGCGGGGGAAGGAGGCCTAGCGGATGAGAACGGAAGGCCGGCTGCTGGCTTTGTTGGCTGCTGGCTTTGTTGGCTGCTGGCTTTGTTGGCTGCTGGCTTTGTTGGCTGCTGGCTTTGTTGGCTGTTGGC
>NZ_JBEGDX010000009.1:73686-195507 GCF_040202975.1 Xanthomonas sp. WHRI 10207
CTTCTGGCTGTTGGCTTCTGGCTGTTGGCTTCTGGCTGTTGGCTTCTGGCTGTTGGCTTCTGGCTGTTGGCTTCTGGCTGTTGGCTTCTGGATGTTGGCTTCTGGCTTCTGGCTTCTGGCTTCTGGCTTACGGCTTACGGCTTACGGCTTACGGCTTACGGCTTCTAGATCCTGGATCTGGCTTTGAGCGTTAGCTTTGGCTTTGGCTTTGGATCTAGCTCCAGCTCCAGCTCCAGCTCCAGCTCTAGCTCTAGCTCTAGCTCTAGCAACGACAATCTAAAAAGCCGGCAACCTCCCCTCTCCCCCCTGGGGGAGAGGGTGCCCAAAGGGCGGGTGAGGGCCGCTGGCTAAGCAAGCCGCAGCCACCCCTCAGCCCGGCAGACGCACGCGCACCTGATACGTGCGACCGGCCACGATGTTGTGAACCCGTTGATCCGGGCAGACCTCGCCATCCAGCAGCATCTCGCTGTCGCGACGACCCGCCTCGCGCGTCAACACGACCTCGAACTGCGCGCCACGAAACTGCCGCGTCACCTGCGCATGCGGCCAGTGCGACGGCAGCTGCGGGCGGATCGCCAACGCATCGCCCTCGCCGACCAGGCCAAACAAACCTTCCAGCACGCAGCGATACACCCACGCCACCGTGCCGGTGTTGAACAACTGGCTCGATCGCCCGGCGGTACGCGGGTACTGATGCCACGCGCCACGGTAGTAGTTGGGCAGCGACACCGGCAGATGACCGCGCTGCAGCACGTCTTCGCGGGTCGGGCCCGGCAGCATCGCGCGCAGGATCTCCCAGGCGCGGTCGGCCTCACCAATCTGGTACAGGCTGTACAGATAAAACGCCACCGCGTGGTTGTAGACCGCACCGTTCTCCGCCGCACCTGGCCATTTCTGGGTAAGGCGCCCCACGTCGTCGCGCATGTGGGTGTAGGCCGGTGCCAGCATCACCGGGCCATACGGTGTGTGCAGTTGCTCGCGCACCGCCTCCAGCAGCGCCGTGCGTTGCTGCGCATCGGCGGTGCCGGCCAACAGCGCAAAACTCTGCGGATTGAGATAGATGCGCCCCTCCACATCGTCGGCAATGCCGAAGCGCACGCCGTCGTCGGTGATGCCGCGCGCATACCAGTTGCCGTCCCACAACTCGCGATTTGCGTCGGCGTTTACCCTGCCCACTGCCTGGCCGAATGTCTGGGCCTGCGCGGTGCGTCCATGCGCGGCGCAGATGTCCGACCACAGCCGCAGCGCATACGCGGTAGCAACGGTGAGCCAGCCGGAGACGCCCTTGCCGCGCCAGCCGACCATGTTCATGGGGTCGTTCCAATCGCCCTGGGCGATGAAACTCAGGCCGCGCGCATCGCGCGCATCCAGCAACCACTGCATCGCCGCATCCAATCGCTCGGCCACGCTCAGCGCCTGGCCATCGTGCGTGCGCACCACCGCCTCCAGCACGCTGGCATCGTTGGTTTCGGCCAGATACGCACTCAGGAAGATCGGCAACCACACGCAATGGTCGGTATGCGGCACCTGGTTGATGTATTTCAGCTCGGCGCCTTCCACCAGCAAGATGCCGTCCGGCATCGCGCCGCTGGGTTCCTGCTGCGACAAGGTATGCAGCAACGCCGCACGCGCGGTCGCCGGCTGAAGATAGGCCATGCCCATGTGGTCCTGCAGATAGTTGCGCGTCTGCGGATCGGTGGTCAGGCGGTTGACATCGCCGTGATAGAACACCTGCCGCGGCAACCAATGATTGACCAGGTTATCCAGCGCCGCATCGGGTGTGGCGATCTGCATGCAACCGTGGCCGGCCTGCAGATACTGCGCATAGGCGCGTGCCGCCTCGGCAAATCCTTCCTGCGAAAGATAGCGCGCGCGCAGCGCGGCGATTTCGGCATCGTCCTTGGCCGGCCCGAATGCAAAGCGATATACGCTGGCCGCATCGGGCTCCAGCTGCAGGCGATATTGCAGCGCGGCGGCCGGCGTTTCGTAATGCGCCTCGCTGTTGCCCAGCTGCTCGGCCTGGATGGCAGACGGCGCATGCAACCCACCCTCGCCTTCGAACGCCAGTTGCTGCGCGTCCCATGCCACCGGCGCTTGCTCATGCAGCAGGAAGGTGCAGTCCTTGAAATCGCGCTGACGAAAATAATCGTCCACTTTCTGATACGGCGCCACGCTGCGGCAGACGATGCCACCCAGCGCCGGCTCGTAGCCGCCGGATTGATGCATCCACGACATGTAACCGACCGGAAAATACACATACAGGCTCAGCCGCCGCGCGCGCCCGGAGGCGTTATGCACGCGGCATTCCCACAGCTCCAGCGCATCGTCGGTAGGCAAGGCCACGCACAGCTCCACCACGATGTCGTCATGCTGCACGCGCCAACGCACATCGTGCTTGCCGGCAGAGAATTCGAAGGCCTGCGGCTGCGCGCGCACCGGCTCGTGCGGTACCGAGTACAGCGCGCCGCTGTCTTCGTCCTTAAGATAGAAAAAACGCCCGGGGTGATGCGCGTAGTACGGCTGCTCGGGCATCATGAAATTGCGCGCTTCCAGCATTGGTGCATGCGCGTACTTGGATGGCTCCGGCTGCATGAACTGGCCGGTGGCATAGCCGCGGCAGGTGAGCTGCAACATCATGCGGCGGTTCCACAAAAAGCCGCCGGCATTGGGCATGGCGGTCGGGCTGTAGAGCGCGTAGCGCATGCCATCGGCGCTTGGCGCCATCAAGGTGGACAGTGGGTCGGACGCAGCGGTGGGCGTTGCAGACACGGTCAGGGGTGCTCCGGTTCGTCGCGCTTGCGCGCGGCCAGTTCGTGCTGGATCTGGCTCAGCAAGCCGTCGTCCAGCGGATAGAAACGCATGGTCCAGGCAGCCAGCAGCGCGACCACCCCAGGGATCACCGTCAGCAGCAGCACGATGCCGGTCAACGACCCGGTGGACTGCGCACTGTTGGCCACATAGCCCATCCCGGCCAGCACCCACGCGATGCCGGCCGAGGCCAGCGCGCCGCCAAGCTTTTGCGAAAACGTCGCCGCCGCAAACGTCATCGCCGTCGCGCGCCGGCCGGTACGCCATTCGGTGTAGTCGGCGCTGTCGGCATACATCGAAAACGCCAACGGCGACTTCGGCCCCAGTGCCAGGCCGATCAACATGTTCAACGCGAAGATCGCCCATACCGCATCGGCAGGCACGAAGAACATCGCACAACTCAACACACCCACGATCACCATCAGCCCGCACATCAGCTGGCGCTTGTCCCAATGCCGCGTCAGCAATGGGGTGATGGCTGCACCTACGCCCAAGGCCACCGAATAACTGCCCAGGAACAAGCCGACCAGATCCGGGCGTTGCACGTAGTACTTGAGGTAGTACACGCCTGCACCACCGCGCATGGTGATCGTGATCATGATGATCAACGACAGCACGAACAACACGCACCATGGTTTGTTCTGCAACAGATCGGCGATGTCGCGCCGGATCGGTGTGCGTTGTTGCGGAGGCGGTTGCACGCGCTCGCGCGTGGTCAATGCCACGGTGACAAACAACACCAGCGCCACTGCGCCGTACAGCATCATCGTGCGCTGCCAGCCCAGTGCATCGTTGCCGCCGCCGAACCAGCGCACCAGATCCATCGTGAAGTAATTGACCAACGTGGTGCCTGCAAACGCACCGATGAAGCGCAGGCTGATCAGCCCGGTACGCTGCTGGCTGTCGGCGGTGATCACGCCCGACAAGGCCGAGTAAGGAATGCTCACCACGGTGTAGGCCAGCATCATCACCAGGAAGGTCACCGTGGCCCACACCATGCGCCCGTTCTGATCCAGGTCCGGCGTGGTGTAGGCAAGCACGCCGGTCAGCGCCATTGGTATTGCGCCCCATAACAGATACGGGCGGAACTTGCCCCATCGGCTGCGGGTGCGGTCGGCGATGGCGCCCATTGCCGGGTCGGCAATCGCATCGGCGATCTTGGTCAACAGGATCATCGTGCCCACCGCTGCGGCCGGCAGATGCATGGTGTCGGTGTAGAAGATCAGCAGAAACGCCGAGATGTTGGCCCAATACAGATTCAGGCCCAGATCGCCGGCGCCGTAGCCCAGCTTTTCGCGCCAGCGCAGGCGCGCCGATGCAGGAGACGGTGCAGGTGTTGACGTCATCGACAGACCTTCGGATGCGTTGTACCCGGCCGGGCACGCCGTTACGCTGGGTGCCCGCTCACCTGGCAAGGAGCGCCGACGCTACACCACGCATCGGCTGCCGCCAACGTGAAATCGGCTCAAATGCCGAATCGATCCGGAGATATAACCTGACGTGATGGACACCGCCGTACCTGCCACGCCCGCGTCCGCTTCGCCCATGGCCATCGTTGTGATGGGCGTCTCGGGCAGCGGCAAGACCACCATCGCGCAGGCGCTCGCTGCGCATTACCGCTTCCGCTTTCTGGATGCCGACGACTATCACAGCGTGGCTGCGCGCGCGCAGATGGCAGCCGGCCAACCGCTCACAGATGCCATGCGTCTGCCGTGGGTGGAGCTGCTGGCCGCCACCTTGCGCGACTGCGTGCATGCCGGCGAATCGGTGGTGCTGGCATTTTCCGGATTGCGCGGCACGCACCGCCAATTGCTGCGCGGCAGCGGCGTACCGATGCGCTTTGTGTTCCTGCATGCGGCGCCGCATGTGATTGCCGCACGCCTGAGCGCACGCGCCGGCCACTTCATGCCGCCCAGCCTGCTCGACAGCCAGCTGCAGACGCTGGAACTGCCGTTGGACGAGGCAGATGTGGTGTCGGTCGATGTGGACGCGACCGTGCCGGAAGTGGTGCGCGATGCGATCGCGCAGTTGGCGCTGAGCGCGTCTGCTGCAGTGCACACAGCCGCGCACTCACCTCAACGCGCGTAACGCGCCGAGCGCACCGCTGGCCAAGCCCACCACTGAGCGTGCGCTCGATCACTCCTCCTCCCATCGGGAGAAGGTGGCGCGAAGCGCAGGATGCCGGTGCGCGCAAAGCCCCGCGCGGTTGGGATACATCAGGGCTACGCCTCGTACCCTCACCCAAATCCTCTCCCGCGGGGAGAGGGGCTCTCGATCGTTCCTTCTCTCATCGGGAGAAGGTGGCACGAAGCGCAGGATGCCGGTGCGCACAAAGCCCCGTGCGGTTGGGATACAACAGGGCTTCGCTTCGTAACCCTCACCCCAACCCCTCTCCTGCGGGAGAGGGGCTTTCGATCGTTCCTTCCCCATCGGAAGAAAGTGGCGCGAAGCGCCGTATGCCCGTGCGCTCAAAGCACCGCGCGGTTGGGATACATCAGGGCTACGCCTCGTACCCTCACCCCAACCCCTCTCCCGCGGGGAGAGGGCTTTGTCGTCGTGTAACTGATTGGTTGGCTCGCCCATCGAGAGTCAGTGACGCGCCACGTTGAGTGGCGCGGGCAGCGCCTCATCCGACGGCGACCCACCGTACAAGGTGGCGCAAAATTTCCTGGTTACCTTTTGCAAACCTATGAATTACTGACGAATTCGCTGCTGCAGCGTTGAATCATTTTTTCTATCGTACTGGAGCGAAATAGTGATGAATCATCACTATTTGTGCGATTAACGCACGTGCTGAACGCAAAATTTTCGACTTGGTATTACCAGATGCAGACGGACCCGACCGTTGCGTGAATGCAACAGCGCATGCGTGTTGCGCGGGCACCGCAATCGGCGATCTTCACCACGCAGATCCGGGGGGATCCAGCGCTTCCTTCCATTAATGGACATGCCGTGATGACCAACTCCAATCGCCGCTTGCGGTTACGCAGTTTGACGCTCATTCCCTGCCTGCTCGCCAGCGCAGTGGCTTTCGCCCAGCCCGGCTCCGCCACCGCACAACAGCCGGTGTCTGCGCTGGACACCCAGGCCTTCGCGCGCTCCGGCCAGGTGTGGAGCGCCTTCGGCAGCAACCTCCCGTTCGCGAGCCCCACCAGCTGGACCACCGCCGGTGGCGGTTACTTCAACGCGCGCTTCGCGCCGGGTGAGTGGAAGATCAATCGCACCACCGTCAAAGGCCTGAAGCCGGCCTGGACCCTGACCACCACCGGCGACATCTCGGCCACGCCGAGCGTCGAAGGCGGCACCCTCTACGTGCCCGACTGGGGCGGCACTCTGTATAGCGTCGACACCCAGACCGGCAAGCCGAACTGGCAGGCCAAGCTGTCCGACTACACCGGCAACGCCGCCTCGGTGACGCGCAATACCCCGGCCATCACCGCCAAGAGCATCATCGTCGGCGACCAGGCTGCCGGCACCGTGATGGCGATCGACAAGAAGACCGGCAAGCTGTTGTGGAAGACCACCGCCGAAGCCAACCCGCAGGCGCGCATCACCTCCTCGCCGGTGATCTACGGCAACCGCATCTACGTCGGTATCTCCTCGGGCGACTGGGGCAATCTGGCGCCCAACCACACCTTCAGCTTCCGCGGCAGCGTCGTGGCGCTGGATCTGAACACCGGCAAGAAGCTATGGCAGTTCTACAACGTGCCCGAGGGTTACACCGGCGCCTCGGTGTGGGGGCAGGTGGCGATCGACCCGATCAGCAAGCGTCTGTATTTCGGCACCGGCAACAACTACAACATCCCCGAGGGCGTGGGCAATTGCGTCTCCAATGCACGCTCCTATCTGGGCAGCGACCTGACCGTGCAGGACGAGCTGAACTGCATGGCACCGGATAACTATGTCGACTCGGTGATCGCGCTGAATCTGGACACAGGCAAGCTGGCCTGGGCCAATCGTGCACAGGGCTACGATGCCTGGAACCTGTCGTGCATCATCGCGCCCACCAACGGTCTGTGCCCAAATACGCAGGCCACCAACCTGACCGGCCCCGATTACGATTTCGGCGGCGCTGGCGTCAACCTGTTCACCGTGTGGCGCGACGGCAAGCCGCAGCAGTTAGTCGGTGCCGGACAGAAGAGCGGTATCTACTGGGCCTTCAACGCCAAGACCGGTGCCAAGGTATGGTCGACCCAGGTCGGCCCCGGCGGCACCACCGGCGGCGTCGAGTGGGGCACCGCGTTCGACCCGTACAAGTCGCAGATCTATGTGGCCATCAACAACAACAACAACACCACCTACACCCTGGGACCGGACAACACCGTCAGCCATAACGGCGGCTCGTGGGCGGCGCTGGATGCGGCTACCGGCAAGATCAAATGGCAGGTCAAGGTGCCGGGTATCAACCGCGTCAACCCGACCGTACCGGCCGGCGGCCAGGGCTCGCTGACGGTGTCGCCGAACCTGCTGTACGCCGGTTCGATGGCCGGCAACATGGTCGCCCTCGACACCGACACTGGCGCCACGCTGTGGAACTACGACGCCACCGGCTCGGTGCTCAGCTCGCCGGCCGTGGTCAATGGTGCGCTGTACTGGGGCGCCGGCTACGGCCGCTTCAACTTCGGCACCGCCGCGACCAGCAATCAGCTGATCAAGTTCGTGCCGGAGAGCGGAGCGGCCAAGTAATCGGCTAGCACGTGCTCTGCGTTGCGTGATGCGCAGTGAAAGCAAAACAACGACGCCACCTTCGGGTGGCGTCGTTGTTTGTGGGGCTGGTAAAGAGCGTAGCGCGGCGCGTTGATTGGCGTGTGTGGTGTTTGCTGTTCGCTTTGCTGTTGCTGTTGGCTGTTGCTGTTGGCTGTTGCTGTTGGCTGTTGCTGTTGGCTGTTGCTGTTGGCTGTTGCTGTTGCTGTTGCTGTTGCTGTTGCTGATCGAGTATGGAGACGGCGCCAAGCGATGCCCTGCATTCGGTGCAGTCGCGTGATCGCAGAACAGCGGCGCCGGCCGGTGGCGCATCATGGGTAGCGTGCGTAAGACCATTACATGCTGGTGCAGCGATGGGTGTGCCGTCTCCGGCACTGTCTCGTTGCGGCGCATGGGATGGCGCCGCGTTTTTGATCGACCGCAACACGCGCGTACAGCGCGCTACACCACAAGCGCAGGTCATGCCGTTACAGCCGCGTGACCTGACAGAGCCGGATCTGCCCCGCTTCCAGCCCATGCGCTTCTGCCGCACGACGGCGCAACGCACATACCAGCTCGGCGGCATCCAGCACGCCATCGGCAGACACCTCCACGCTGTGAGCGAGCTGCCCCCATAGCACCGGCCGGCCATCGCAATAGCCTTCGTAGTCGGCGAAGTAATGCTGCTGGCGCGACTCAGGTCCCGACGTGGACATCGCCCTGAATCTCCGTGCAGCCCAGATGTTCCAACGCGATTTCCAGCCCCAGTAAATAGCTCTGCGCGCAGTAACCGCGCACCGTCGCCACGCACTCGCCCAGACCTGCCGGCAGGCAGCGCTCCGGCCGGTCCGTACTGTCGTCGTGCGTTTCCACATAGGGATAGCGCAACGCCGCCAGCACCCGATGCAGGCGCACGCTGTCCACGCAACTGCCCGGATCGATCAATGCAATTTCCACCCGCGCCTGCCCGGCCACGCGCAACGCATCCAGCAACTCCTGCTCCGACCCGCAGGCGCGCAACGCCACCGTCTTGCCTGCATCGCCGGCACATTGCACCAGCTGCCGGACGACGGCCCGCGGCAACGGCTGCGGCCCACGCACCCGCGGCGATACTGCCTCGGGCCCACGCACGATCATGATCGACATGCCGGTGTCCTCAGGCAGCTACGTGCAACGGCGCGTGCAACAACGGCAGACAACGCGCGGCAATGCCCAACGACATCGCATACGCACGCGGCGCATCGTGCGGCGCAATCACAACAGCCAACGGCGCATGCTGCGGATGCAGCCACGGCTCCAGCTCCTGCGCCGCATCGGCATGCAGCTCGATGTACGGCGTAGGTAGCGCATCCACCGCTGCACGCAAGGCCCTGGCACAACTGCGCTCGGACAACGGCAGATCGCCCGAGTCCAGCAGCACCAATTCCACCTCCGCATCGCCACCAGCCAATTGCAAGCTCGCAATCAAGCTATCGACATCGGCGCACGCCACCGTCCGTAGCGCGCGACCACCACACTCGGGCGCCATGACCGGCAACGCTTGCGCCAGATCAACCTGGGGACCTTGCAAAATCAGGATACACATAGTGTTTGGCTCAACGCACCACTGTGCGGGAGTGCCAAGGTAGATCCTGCAGACGTAAAGTTGCTATTCGCGCATTGGGGTTAACGCGTAAAAAATTTATATCTGCAGGCCTCGATTTACCCAAGTGCTGGAGCCAAACTAACCAAAACTTAGACATTTCGCTAGGATCGCCATCGGCACGTCAGGCGCAGTGGTCAGCAGCCGCTATCGTTCATTGGATTCACGTGCGCTTCGCCATTGAAAGGATGGGTCTAGGTGGCCTTCGTCATTGATGCCCGCGCGCATCGCAATGTCAACTGGAAAGCATCGCTCTCTCAATGCAGACCCGCGTCATACTCGACGTCTCCGAACAAACGCTCTAAGCGAGGAAGCCCGTTGGTGCTTGGTCAACTAAAGCGACCGAGGCGTCCGTTACGAGTCGATCCGCTACGTGGAGCCGCTCATCGCCGCTGGCTGCATCCGTCGATGGGCAGCGCGGGAAACTCTTGCGACGATGCGCAGACCGAGATAATCAACACACCGAAAGAGCTTAGGTGATCCATCATAACTCGTGCTGACGCACGCCAAGTTGGGTCAAACGCGCCAAGCTAAATCGGTTCGATTCGATCGAAAACGGTCGCTTACTAGCGCCAATCGGGAATATCACTGTCCTAGCCTGATGCCAAGTCCCTTGCTCGCTATCCTGAGTCGATCAGGTTGGCGCAACTCGAACCAAAACCACTGCAGGAAACCCGGCGCATTCTAGAAACCCACCCCGGATCAGTGGCTATTTTGCTGCATGATGACATCGCTCATATATTCGCTCCAGTTCAGACACAGCGCTTGCATATCCTTGTACTGAGCAATGGATTCATGATGTCCTGCCATACGCAAAGCCGCTCTCGGATGAGTTGATAGTAGTGCCACGGTGTCGTTGCTCAACTCGATCAAGAGGCATGACTCCGCCCCTTCAGCAATTCTTTCGCTACGCTCTGTGTCCTTCGGTGTCTGCCCAAGAACGGAAAGAGTTGCGTGGGTGGATTCATGCATGGCCACCATCAGTGCCACCCAGAGGGAGTCTTCGGCATTTGATGGGGTACATGGAACCAAATAGTCCAGATGGAACGCTTTACCAAAGCTGGCCGACAATGCGTAACGTTGGACGGGCTTCATTGTTTCAACTAGCGTCAAGGTTGTTTCGCCCCGAGCTGGCCAGCCACCAATCCGAGCAAAGAAATTGTCGAGGGCCTTTGTCGTATTTTCCTCAGCTACCTTGGAAGGCGCGCAGGCGTCGGTTCCTCTCACATGAAGCCGGAATGATGACGATTTGGCATAGCCGTACTTGAAGACGTTGCGGGACGCGGCAGACATTCCATCTCCCAATGGGAGATATGTCCCTGATATTGACCACGTCACTCCCGGCCATCGTACAACTTTTGTATTGAAGGCGCTTTCGACCTCGTAGCCATCGTTTTCCAACTTAACGACTTTATTGAAGGCCATCCTCGGAGCGCGGACCGCAACAGTACAGCCTGCCAGAGATACAGCAATGATGATTGAAAATATAATGACGGCCGACTTATCTATCGTCATTACCAACCTCCATTAACGGAAGTTGCCGCCTAAGCGGCAACTTCCGTTGGTCTCAGATACTGGAGCACGCCACCCTAGTCCTAAACCGTGACCAGCATTCAGCTGGCACTGTGATGCTACTTGATGCACGCTTTTCTCCCTGATACATAACTGCTGAAGAGATAACGTGATCAGCCCCATCTATAGGGATGTTCCCATAATTGATCTTTGTATTCACCCCAACTGCTGATGGGTAGGAGTTTAGCCACGATTGAACCGTCTCTGGATTCTGAAAAACGAGCTTTGTGCCAGATTTTACCCATGGAAACGTAGATGAAGCAAGAAGATTTCCAGAATCGTCCGATAGCGTAACGACAACATTTCCAACTGAATTCAGATTGAAATCCGTCCCGGCCGTTTCAATATAAATATCAGTAGCACTAATAGCCGCACTTACTAAACCCATATTTTGCAAGATGGAAGATCTTCCGCCACCTCTGATTGTAATCTCCCCCTCCGCAGGCTGTCCAACCTTCTTGCGAATAGTAGCCGACCATTCGCAACCTGTAAGCATAAGAATAGCGGCCATCACATTGGCGACAAGAACAAATTTACGCTTCTGCACTTTAAGATCCTTTTATATGGATAGCTTGAATCGATAATTACCGAGTGATTTGTAATCTTCGAACAGCTTCAGCCAAGGCGCACAAAAACCGTACAACATTTTTATAAGTCAAAAAACACGCTATGTTGCTTAGAATCTTCTGCGTAACCAATAGTACTAACTGCACTATTTTTATAGAATCGATCCTAGTTCTTTAAGTTTATTGACCTAAAAGCGGTGCCTCGCAACACTTACTCTATAGATTAGTAAAGCCCTGGGTAATCCACGAACGCCCCTGCAACGCTTATCTACCACGAAGCCAATAGCCATGCAATATTTATTTTCAAAACTTACCGCTTTTAACTCACTCGATTACGTGAAAGTATGCAAATAAAGTTATAGTGGTTATTAATAATCATACATATAATTAGCGTAGCTGTTTTAATTCCAACCCCTTAGTCTCATCGTACGTGGACGAATTGGCGAGAAGAATCTGCTAACGCTGCAGCAAGTAATTACAGTGGTTTTTTTCGCAAGTCCGAGCTTGGCGCAGAATTTCATGAATGCCTCGCATCCCTAAGCACATCGTCAGGATTGGCACACCACTACTTCTCCCGCCGCCAATTCACCGAGCCCTTGGTCTCCACTGTGCTGGATTCGGCTTCCACATCGAAGCCGCGGCTGAGCAGGTATTTGAGCGTGAGCACCGAGCCGCCGCCGATCATCGAGACGCCGTAGCCGACGTACAACTTGGGCGAGAGGTATTTGCCGAAGCCCACCACCGAGCCGAGCGTGCTGGATTGGCTGACGCCGGCTTCGTCCAGGCCGAGCTTGGCGCCGATCTGCGAAGCGATCAGGCTGCTGCCCGCCGACAGTGCGGCCGAAGCGGCGCTGACTTGCTGGGTTTCGTCGCTGCTGGCGGTGGACAGGCCGCGGCCGAGTACCAGATACGACAGCGCTTCGGATTGCGACATCGCCGGCTCCGACCACACATCGGCACGTGGCGATTCGGCGCGGCCACTGACGTCGATACCGGCGGTGACATCACCGATCTTGCGCTCGGCGCGCAGGCTCACGCGCGGGTCGGAGACGATGTTGTTGTTCCAGGTCAGCTGGCCGCGGCTGATGGTCAGATCCTGGCCATAGGCCTTGTAGCGGCCGCGCACATCCAGCCCGCCATTGGCGGTCATTTCGCGGCCCGGGCGCGCGCGGATCTGCATCTGCCCGCTCAGGCCGCCCTTCAGGCCAAAGCCGCTCATGTTGACCTTGTCGCCGAGCACGATGGCCAGGTCCATATCCAATGGCGAGGACGGAGCGACCTCCGGGTCGACCGGGTCCAGCACCACCACGTCTTCGGACACCGAGGTGCCGCGATCCAGGCGTTCCAGGTCGATATCGGCTTCGGGCACGGTGACCTTGCCGCGCAGCTGCATGGTCTTGTCGACGATGCCGAACTGCATGTCCGGGTTGGCAATGATGCGCAACTCGCTGGTGTTGTAGGCCAGCACGTTTTGCCCACGGATGTTGAGCAGCAACGGCGTGCTGGTGCCAAACCACGACAGCCCGCCATCGACGGTGAGCGTGCCCTCGCCGGACTTGGCCGAGGCGGTGATCTTGGCCGAGCCGTCCGGCAAGGCGTCGAAGCGGCCTTTGCCCTCGCTCAAGGTCAGGCCCATCGACGGATATTCGGCAGTGAAGTCGCTCAAGGTGGCGTCGCCGCCCAGCAGCGGTTTGTCGCGGGTGCCGCGCAGGCTCACATGGCCTTCGACCAGACCCTTGGGCCGCACCACATCGGCCACCACCAGCTCCAGCCAGTACAGCCGCGACATGTTGAGATACAACTCGCCATTGAGCGGCGCGTACGCGTCCCAGCCGGTGTTGAACTTGGCATCGACAAAGCCCGCGCCCTGGAAGCCGACACCGAGCTTGCCCTGGATCTGCTGCGGGGTGAAATCGGCCTGCATGCTGAACTGGTCGTAGCGCAGCAACTCACCGCGATTGGGGTTGCCGGCCACCGCGGCGTAGCGGGTTTCGCCCAGGCGGATACCGCCTTCGGGCGAGGCGATGCGGAAGCTGCCTTCCCATGCATTACCGCGCGGCTTGAAGCTGCCGTCGAGTGCGAGCTCACCGCGCAGATAGATCTGCCGGCCTTCCTGCTTGGGCAACCACGGTTGCACCAACGACAGTGGTAAGGCGTCGCCATGCACCACCATGCCCTCGCGCGGCCAGTTGGCGCTGGCGCACAGCGCGCCGCCGGTGGCTGCACCCAGGCAGGTGTCGGACAAGGTGAATGCCGCACCATCGGTACTGAATTGCGCCGGCTGCCGCAGCGCCCAGGCATCGCCCTTCGACGGTGCGATGCGCAGCGTGGCGACCTGGCCCTGCCAGCGCGCGCCATTACGACGCACATCGCCCTGCAGCGCGACGCTGGCCATGCTGTTGGCGATATCGGCATCCAGACGCAGCGCTTCCACCGCGCCGCGTGCCTGCACGCGCACGCTGTCCAGCACCACGCCCGCTTCGATGGCGGTGCCCTGCAGCGCCAGTTGTCCATCGCTGCCGCGCCACGGCAAGCGCCCACGCAAGCTGATGCTCTGCGCGGTGTAGGTGTTCCAGCGCAGGCCATTGCCGGCGATGTCGGCGCTGATGTCCGGCGCATCGCGGCGGCCGCTGACCTGCAACTGCCCGCGCACGGTGCCGGTGGCGCCAGGCAGCACGTCGTCCAGTTGCAGCGGCTGCAGTTGCGCGGCGATATCGAGCTGGTCGCCGACCTTGCCCTTGGCAGTGACGCGGCTATTGCCCAGCGACAGTTGCAGTTCGCCTTCGCCTTGTTCGCCACGCAGGGCGAACTTGCCGTTGGCCGACAGCGCGCGCTGGCGCAGCTGGCCGGTCAGGCTGGGAACATCGGCAGTGGCTTCGACGCCCGGCGACACGCCACCGGCCGGCGCCGGCAACTGCCGGCCCTTGGAGGCGATCTTGCCGGACAGATTGCCGTTCCAGCCCGGCGCGAAATAGCCCGGGTCGAACTTGGCCAGCTGCGCGGTGACATCCCACTGCAGCTCCGGTGCCCAGCCCACTTCGCCGGTGACATCCAGCGAGCCGCCCGGCGTGGTGGCCTGCACCTGCTTGAGCTGCGCGCGTTGGTCGTTGCCGCGGCTGTCGAACACTAGCGCGGCTTGCTGGCCGTCGCGCTCCACGGTGGCGCGGCCGATCGCGGCCCACGCCTTCAGCGTGCCGGCCACGCCCAGGCGTGCGTCGATCAATTCCACCGGCACCACCGGCGCATCGGGGGTGGCCGGGTCGGACGCGGGAGTGAAGCGCAGGCCCTTGGCATTGACCGCAAAGCGGAAGCTCGGATTCTGGGTATCGCGGAAATCGGCGGTGCCGCGCAGCTGGGTGCGCCCTTCGAAGGTATCGATCACCAACGGTTCGACGGTCAACACCTGCTCCTGCAAGCTGATGTGCGACGGCTGCAAGGTCGCGCTCAGCGCGCCCTGTTTGACGCTGCCCTGCAGATCGGCCTTGCCGCCCTTGCCGGATGCGGTCAGGTTCACTGCGATCGGCGTGGCCGGTGCGTTGGTCACGCCAGCGGCGGCCGGAATCAGCAGCGAGGTATCCAGTGCCTCGGTGACGGCCTTCAACGCCCAGGTCGGGTCGTTGCGGCCGGTGAATACCAGGCTGGCCTGCAGCGGCGCCGGCGCGCGGCCGGCGATGGCCACTTCCATCTTGTCCAGATCACCGCGTGCGACCAGCCCCAGGCTGGCCGGCGTGCGGCCCCGCGCAGCCGGCAGCACCGCGGTGGCAGTGAGATCGGCGTGGTAAGCGTCGTTGGGAATGTAATCGCCATGCAGGCGGAAGTCGCCCATGTCGGTATCGATCACCAGGTCGCGCGTGCGCAGTTCGCCGGTCGCCACTTCCAGCCCGCCCTGCATCTTGTGCAGCACGATCATCGGCTGCTGCAACTGGGTGATGCGCAGGTTATCCACCGCGATCTTGTCGGCCTGGATCGCCAGCGGCACGTTGATCTGCGGCAGCGATTCGGGCCAGCTGGGGAGCTTGAACGGTTCGTCGCTCTTGCCCAGATTCAACGTGGCGTTGCTCACCTGCACCGCATCCAGCTGCAGCTTGCGGCCGAGCAATGGGCGCAGATCCGGCTCCAGATACACGCGCTCGGCGGTGAAGTGGATGTCCTGATAGGTGAAGTCGACATTGCGCAAGGTCAGCGGGCCGGCCACCGGGCCTTCGACACTGCCGTAGCTGAAGCTGGCACCCACCGGCAAGCGCGCAACCAGCTGCGCCAGCAACACGTCGCGCCCGGCCACGGTCTGTAGCAACCAATAGAGCGCGATCAGGGCCAGCAGCACCAGCCCGAGCACTGTCAGCCCCGAGCCCACCCAGAACCGGCGCCGGCGATAAAAACGCGCGCGGCGCGGTGCGGCAGGTGGCGTGGGTGTGCTCACAGGTTGGCCCCGATATCGATGTAGAGCTGAAACTGCGAGTCGGGGTCGTTCAAGCCGTGTGCGATATCCACCCGCACCGGTCCCACCGGCGAACGCCAACGCAGACCGAAGCCGATGCCGGTATGCCAATCGGGCCGGTCGTCGAAGGCGCTGCCGCTATCGACAAAGACCGCTCCGCCCCACGGGCCGCCCTTGAGGTAATGCTCGTACTCGGCGCTGCCGGTGACCACGTTCTTGGCACCCAGCGCAAATTCGTCCGGCCTGGGCGTGCGTGGGCCCACTTCGCGGAAGGCGTAGCCGCGGATGCTGTTGGCGCCACCGGCAAAAAACCGCAGGCTGGGCGGCATCGCCACCAGATCGCTGGTCCAGGTGGTGCCGCCTTCGCCGCGCAGGATCACCCGCCCGTTCTCGCCGGCGCCCAAAAACCAGCGCAGCTGCCCATAGAGCTGGCCGAAGTTGGTGTCCGAGCCCGCACCTTCGGCGCCACCACGGATCAGCGCCTGGCCCGACACACCGCTGCGCGGAAACAGCCGGTCGTCGACATTGATGTAGTTGGCCTGCAGCTGCGGATAGATCAGCGTGGAGGTTTCGTACACCGCACCTTCGAAATCGTTGCCGCTGCTGAACCGCCAGCGCTCGCGCAAGGCGTTGATCGAGGCAATCGCGCTCCAGCGCTCGTTGATCTGGCCGCTGCGGCTGCCGGTGAGTTTGACGTTGCGCAGGTCGATGTACTCGGTCTGCTCGTCGTACAGGCGCGCCGAGGCGGTGTACCAGCCGTCGAGCCAGCGGAACGCCGGCACCCGGTAACTGGTGGTCAGGCTCTTGCGGTTCTGCGCGTAGTCCAGCTGCGTGTCCATCTTGTGGCCACGCGCATTGACATAACGCCGCTCCACGCCGCCGCGCACACCGGCGCCGCTCTCGCTGCCGTAGCTCAGACCGGAGGTGTAGACGGTGCGCTTGGCGCGGGTGAGCTTGACGTCCACCGGTACCCGGCCATCGGCATCGGCGTCTTCGGGCTTGGGCTGGATATCGATGGTGCTGAAGTAATCCAGCTTGGTCAGCGACTCGCGCAGCCGATCCAGTTTGCCTTCGTGGTAGTAGCTGCCCTCGTCCCAATAGACCAGCGGGTCGAACAGGCCATCGCGAAAGTAGTCGTAGTCGAAGCGCACCTTGCCCATGTCGTAGCGACGGCCGCTATCCCAATTCAGGTCGATGTCGGCAGCGTGTTCGGCGCGCGTCACCGCCACCCGGCGCTGGGTGAAGTCGGCGTCGAAGTATCCACGCTCGGCCAGACGACGGGTGATGCGCACCTTGCTGGCTTCGTATTGCGGGTGGCTGAAGACCTGGCCTTCGCGCGGCTCGAACTGCTTGAGGTCCTGCCCCAGATAACGGTCCTGCTCGGCCCAGCCGGTGATGGAGATATGCGAGGTGCGTACCCGGACCGGCTCGCCACGGTCCACCGTGATCACCACCGTCACCTTGTCGCCATTGCGCGGCGCGGCCAGTTCGATGGTCGGCGAGTAGTAACCAAACGGCTCCAGCGCCTCGCGCGTCTGCCGCTCCGCCTGCGCCAGCAGGTACTCCAATCGCGACTCGCCCTGCTCTTTGCCGACGGCCTCATACAGAGACAGGGAGACCTCGATGTTCTCGATCATCTCGGCATCGTCGCCGTCGTCCAGCCCTTTGATCTCGATCTTGTCGATGGTCGCCCGGGCAATCGCTTGCAGCGGAACGAACAGGGTGCACAGCAGGGAGAGAGCAAAGACGGCTTTAAGCATCGGCAAAGGATACCCAGCCTAGGCGTGAAGGGACAAAAAATCTGCGCAAACACGCCTATACGGAACCGGACGGGACTGGGTACAGTCGGTACGTTGTTAACGTTCCGTTGACACCCATTGCGCGCGGCCCCCCGATTGCCGCGCGCCCGTTCATACCTTTGGAGAGAGAGGTTCGTTTCATGAAGCGTCATTTGCTGGTTACCGCCGTGTGCACCGCCCTGACCATGCCATCGCTTGCACTGGCACAGCAGCAAGGTGAAGTGACTCAACTGGACAAGGTGACGGTGACAGGATCGTTGATCCCCCGGTCCCAGGTCGAAACCGCAACCCCGGTGTTTTCGATCACCGCCCAGGACATCCAGCGCCGCGGCTTCAAAGACGTCTACGACGTGCTGCGCTCGCAGCCGATGGCCACCGGCGCGGTCCAGGATAGCCAGTTCAGCAACGGCTTCACCGCGGGTGCAAAATCGCTGAGCCTGCTCGGCCTGGATCCCGGCTTCACCCTGGTACTGATCGATGGCCGGCCGATGGCCGACTACCCGTTGCTCTACAACGGCCAGAGCAACTTCGTCGATCTGGCCAGCGTGCCGGTGGGCATGGTCGAGCGCATCGACGTGGCGCCCGGTAACCAGTCCTCGATCTACGGCTCCAGCGCCATCGCCGGTGTGGTCAACATCATCCTGAAAAAGCGCATGGACGGCGTGCAGATGAATTACCGCATGGGCACCTACGACGGCGGTGGCGGCAACAACCAGCGTTTTCAGCTCACCGGCGGCAACGAGATCGGCGGCGCCAACATCGTCTGGGGCCTGCAGCTCAACAATCAGGATCCGATCTATGGCTATCAGCGCCGCGACTTCGATTCCACCAACGACAATCCGGACCCGACGCTGCGTTATGGCTCACGCATCGCGCTGCATAACGTCGCCGGCCCCCCGGCCACCTATGTCGACCCCGGCGCAGACAACTGCGCGGCGTTGGGGGCGCTGTTCAATGGGTCGGTGCAATACGACAACCGCGCCAACCGCGGCAACTTCTGCAGCAGCCGCGCAGTACCAGGCTACGCCAGCATCCTCAACAAGGAACGCAGCGCCAGCGGCTATGCCAACCTGAGCTATGCGTTCAACGACAACACCGAGCTGTACTCGACCTTGTTACTCAATCGCACCAAGGTCGAGGTCAATAGCGGACCCGGCTTCTGGCAGACCTCGTCGGACACCGGTGGCCTTTTCTACAATCAGAACAGCCAGCAGCTCGAAAGCTATCAACGCGTTTTTGCACCTGAAGAAACCGGCAATCAAGATTTCAACAACAACCGCCAGACCGCCGACTCCTACAACATCGCGCTCGGCCTGAAAGGCGGCCTGGGTGCCAGCAACTGGACCTACGATGCGTACTACGCACGCTCGGAGTATCGGATCGACAGCCGTCAGCAGTGGCCGCTGGCCGACCGCATCGAAGATTTCTTCCGCGAACAGTTTCTTGGCGCGTCGCAGGGCGACTTCGCCGGCTACCCGATCTATTCGCCCAACGATGCCAACTTCTATCGCGCGTTGACGCCGGCGCAATACCGCAGCTTCAACGATGAAATCCGCACCAAGTCCAGGACGTGGACCCAGAACGTCAACCTGCAGCTGACCAACACCGAGTTGTTCAACCTGCCGGCCGGTGCGGTCGGCGTCGCCGGTGTGTTGCAGGCCGGTAATCAGTACTGGACCAATCCGACCGACCCGCGCGTGATTGCCGGCGACTTCTACCAGCTGACCGGCACCCAGGGCAGCGGCAAGCGCGAGAATTGGGCGGCGGCCTTCGAAATGCGGGTGCCGATCCTGAGCACCCTCACCGCCAATCTGTCCGGCCGCTACGACGACTACAAGAACCAGGGTGGCGGTGGCGATTCCAAGTTCACCTACAAGGCCGCACTGGAATTCCGCCCGATCGATTCGCTGCTGTTCCGCGGCAACTACGCCACAGCGTTCAAGGCACCGGACATGGCGTTCTCGTTCGCTGGCGACAGCGGCTTCTTCCAGGGCGTCAACGACTACTACCGCTGCGCGGTCGAAGAACCCGGCGTGCCGATTGCCGACTGCACCTATGCCGGCGCCACCATCCAGGGCCGTCGGTCCGGCAATGCGGATTTGCAGTCGATCACCGCAAAATCCTGGGGCGCCGGCGTGGTGTGGTCGCCGAGCGCACGCTTCAGCGTCAATGCCGATTACTACAACATCAAGATCGATGACAAGGTCAGCGACCTGAGCACCGATACATTGCTGCAAAACGAATCGGCCTGCCGGCTCGGCGCCCTGGACATCAACTCGCCGACCTGCGTGGACGCGCTGTCGCGTATCGACCGTACCGCCGCCGATGCGCAGGTACCCAATCGCCTGAGCAACATCCGCATCAACCCGGTCAACATCTCCAGCGAGGAAATCTCCGGTGTGCTGACCAAGGCGACCTACAACCTGGCCACCGAATCCTGGGGCCTGTTTGTGTTCGACGCGCAATACAACCTGACGCTCAAGCATGAAAGCCAGCAGTTCCCGCAAGACCCGGTGCGCGACCTGCTGAGCGAGCCGTTCTTCTCTACCGAGTTCCGCAGCATCACCAATGCCTCGATCACCTGGCAGAAGGATGCATGGACCACCACCTTGTTCGGCCAGCGTTACGGCCGTACCCCTAACCTCCTCGCGCAGCAGAGTACCGATGGCTATGCAGTGGAAGGCGCACGCAAGGTCGGAGCGTGGACCACCTTCAATGCGACGCTGGACTATGCGATCAACGACGACATCTCGCTGACGGCAACCGTCAACAATCTCGCCGACACCCGCCCACCGCGTGATCGCACCTACACCGACTACCCTTACTACAACATCTTCAACTACACCGGCTATGGCCGTTCGTACATGCTGGAATTGAACTGGCGCTTCGGCGCGCAGTGAGTCATCGGTTGTGACCAACAGCCGGCAGTCATCATGACTGCCGGTCTTTTTTGATGCAAGGCCGCTGACTTATAGGCGCCTGGATTGGACTGGAAGCAGCGATCAGCAGCGCTTGAACGCCGTCTCGATGGAGGCCAGGTCTGGTCGCACTCGCCTTGGCAAACATGTTGCCAAACACGTGGGATGAGGGCGCGATGCCCTCACCGCTTGCACGACACGCCGCGCGTCCATCCACGCAGGTTCTTATGGGGCATCCATCCCGCCAACAGCGGTCCCGCAAGCAGCAAGGACATCGCACCTGCCAACGTGGCAGTGGGCTGACGGGGATCAAACAGCAGGCTGCCCACCTGACGGTGAGCGCATTCGCTTGTCAGCTGGGCTTAGCGTGTAGCGTCTGTTTCGATCATGCCCATCTGCAGCAAGGCCTGCCTCAGCGGTTCCAGTTGCGTTGCATAGCGACGCCACGCTTCCACATTGCGCCCATGCACACCCTCGCGTACCTGCACGCTGCTCAGCGTGGCCGACGCTGCTGCATTGCGGGTGATGTCGATCTGCCCTGGCTCTATCGCCAACCCACAGCGCGTCATCAACTGCTCCAGCACCGCAGATGGATCGCGCACCATCTGCGCGTAGTCCACATCGATCACCCGGCCAGGTAGCGCAGCGCGCCACTTCGCCATCAAACCGTGATACGCCTGGTAATGACGCGCCAGTGTCTGCAGGTCGTAGCTGTAAGCATAGGAATCGCCGAACAGCGCGCGATAGTTGGAAAAGCACACTGCCATCGGCTCGCGCACCAGGTGCACGATCAGTGCACCCGGCAACGCCCGTGCGATCGGCCCGATCGCCACTGCATTGGCAGGCAACTTGTCGATATACCAGCGCGCCGCCCCCGCGCGCCACTGGGTCTGCTCCAGATAGCGCTGCCCAACCTGCGCGTAGTCCAGCGTGGGCAGCGCCTGCAACAGGCCCGCATCCAGCAGGCTGCGCCCGGCCTGGTCTGCGCCCCAGCGCAATTGATGACCGAAGTCGCTCAGCTCGCCCGCAGAGACAATCTGCGAATGGTTACCCAGCATGCGTTCGAGCACCGTGGTGCCCGAACGTGGCAGGCCGAGCACGAAGATGGGTTGCGGACCGGGTGCAGCATTAGCCGGCTGGGCCGCAAACACGCCTTGATCGGCCAAGGTGCCCAACTGCGCATACAGCGATGCCTCGGCTTCGGCGTCGTGGCGCAAGCGCGCATGCATGACTGCATTGCCATGCTGCAGCGCCTCCCAGGCGGCATCGGTCTCGCCCAGATCTTCCAGCTCCTTGTACAGCGCGAATGCCAGCCCGGCGCGGTCTTCGCTACCGGGTGCAGCGCGCTGCAACTGCTGGCGCAGTGGCGCGACATGGTTGCTGGTCGCGCTCTGGCGGCGCAAGCGTGCACGCGTCAGCGCCGCACGGCCGTAGCCGGGCTGCTGCGCCAAGGTCTGTTCCAGCGCCTGCGCTGCCGCATCCAGATGCCCGTTGAACTGCAATTGCACGGCAAGGAAAAAGCGGAAATCCGCGCCATCGAATCCGCAGGCCTGCGCGCGCTGCATCATCGCCAGCGCCTCGGGATGTTCGCCCAGGGATTGATGCACATGCGCCAGCAGGGCCAGCGTCGCGCCATCGCCACACTGCACTACCGATGGATGCCGCAGCAGCGCATGCAACGGACGATGTTCGCCAACGCGCAACAGCGCTTGCGCCACACGGCAACGCAGCGCCACATCGTCGCCCAGATCGCGCGCGGCCAAGCGTAGCTGCGTGACCGCCTCGCGCATCTTGCCGTTCGCCAGCACGGTGCCGGCCAACAGCACCCTTGCCGAAACATGCGCCGGCTCCACCGCCAACACTGCCTGCAACGCCGACGCTGCTGCGACCATGTCGCGGCGGGCCAGCGCGTCCTGGGCACGTTGCCACTGCGTCGCGCCGGCAGCGATGGACATCAGCTGGACAGATGCTCGATGGCGGCAACGCTACCGAGGCGGTCGCCGAGCTTCTTCAGCAGCGCCAGGCGGTTGGCACGCAGCTGCGGGTCTTCGGCATTGACCATCACGCCGTCGAAGAACGCATCCACCTGCGGACGCAGGCGGGCCAACCGAGCGAGCACGGCGACGTAGTCGTGGCGGTGCAGTGCATCGCCGGTGTCGCCGATGGCCGCTTCCACCGCTTCGGCCAGTGCTTCTTCGGCCGGTTCGCGCAGCAGCGTGGTGTCGATGTCGCCGGGGATCTCGCCGTCGACCTTGCGCAAGATGTTGCGGATGCGCTTGTTGGCCGCGGCCAGCGCTTCGGCCTCGGGTAGCGTGGCGAAGATGCCGATGGCATCGATGCGGCGGTCGAAGTCGTAGAGGGAGCCGTGGGTCGCGCCCAGGTGCGCTCCTACGAGCCCTGTAGGAGCGCCCTCGGGCGCGACCGAGAACAATGCAGCGACTGCATTGAAGTGCGTTGCCGGTACGCCCTTGTCGGCGTAGTAGCCGCGTAGGCGATCGAGGATGAAGTCGAAGATTTCGCCGTCCTGGCTGGTCTGCGCAAGCGCGGTGTGCGCGTCTTTTTCGACAGATTGCGATAAGGCGGCGCCGGCTTCTTTAGCCTTTGCTACAGCAGTTTCTGTCTTGAGTAAGTGCCGGGCACTTGCTTGGAGATTGATCTGAGTCCTGGCCTCGGCAAGCAATTTCTTCAGATCAAAGTCAAATCCCGACTCAATCACCGTCCGCGCCAAGCCCAGCGCATTACGCCGCAGCGCAAACGGGTCCTTGTTGCCAGTCGGCTTCAAGCCGGCCGCAAAGCCACCGGCCAAGGTATCCAGACGCTCGGCAATCGCCAGCACCTTGCCCAGCGGCGACAACGCAATGTCGTCGCCAGCAAAGCGCGGCTGGTAAGCCTCGTCGATGGCCAGCGAAATCTCGCTTGGCTCGCCAGCGGCTTTTGCGTAATGGCGCCCAGCAATACCCTGCAGTTCCGGGAATTCGTTGACCATGCGCGACTGCAGATCGTTCTTGGCCAACTCCGCAGCGCGGCGTGCCTGCGCCGGGTCGGCGCCGACCTGCGGCGCGATCGCCTTGGCCAGTGCCGCCACGCGCGCCACCTTGTCGGCCACGCTGCCGAGCTTGGCCTGATAGGTCACACCGGCAAGGCCCGCGCCCATCGCTTCCAGCCCCTGCTTGAGGTCTTCGTCGAAGAAGAACTTGGCATCGGCAAAACGCGGACGGATCACCCGCTCGTAGCCCTTGGCCACTTCGGCCACGTCCTTGGACACGATGTTGGCAATACCGATGAACTGCTCGGTCAACTTGCCGCCATCATCCAGCACCGGGAAGAATTTCTGGTTGATCTCCATGGTTTCGATCAGCGCTTCCTGCGGCACCGCCAGGAACGCGCGCTCGAAGCTGCACAGCACCGCCGACGGCCATTCGACCAGGTTGACCACCTGCTCCAGGTTGTCGTCGCTGATGCGCGCGCTGCCGCCGGCCTGTTTGGCGGCCGCTTGGACTTCTTCGACGATACGAGCACGGCGTGCATCGGCATCCACGAGCACATGCGCGCTGCGCAGCGCGTCGATGTAATCGCCCGGCGCGGACAACGACACCTCGCCTTCGTGCATGAAACGATGGCCGCGGGTGATGCGGTCACCCCGCACGCCCAGTAGTTCGGCCGGGATGACGTCGTTGCCGAACAGCAGCACCAGCCACTGCACCGGCCGCGCGAACGCATAGGCATGCGCGCCCCAACGCATCGGCTTGGGGATGGGCATGGCGGCAATCGCTTCGCGCAGGATCTCCGGCAACAGCGCGGCAGTGTGCGCGCCCGGCGTCACTGCGCGATGCACAAAGCGCTCGCCCTTGGCGTCGCTGGTGCGCTCCAGCGCGGTCCAGTCGATGCCAGCCTTTGCGGCAAACCCGGCCAGTGCCTTGGTCGGGTTGCCATCGGCATCCAGCGCGATGTTGAGATACGGCCCCAGCACTTCGGAGCGCTGTTCCGGCTGTTCGGTAGCCACGCCCGGCAGCAACACCGCCAGGCGGCGCGGGGTGGACAGCGGCTTGGCATCGCCACGGGTGACCGCGACGCCGCGCTTCTCCAGCCCGGCCAGCACGCCATCGAAGAACGCCTGCGCCAAGCCCGGCAGCGCCTTGACCGGCAGCTCTTCGGTGCCCAGTTCGATCAGCAGGGGGTGCATCTGAGTCATTGCGTCGGACCTTGGTTTTCCCTTCGTTCGTCAACCGACGAAAGGTGGCTTGATGATGTCCTTCCCCCGCAAGCGGGAGAAGGTGGCGCGATGCGCCGGATGAGGGGTGTAAGACGGCGGCGAAGGCATGCTGCCCCCATCCGCCCTACGGCCACCTTCCCCCGCCAGCGGGGGAAGGCAACAGCATCAGCGTTTGACGCCAGGAAACCCCAGCTTCTCGCGCTGCGCGTGATACGCCTGCGCCACGCCCTGGGCCAGCGCGCGCACGCGCAGGATGTAGCGCTGGCGCTCGGTCACACTGATCGCGCGGCGCGCATCCAGCAGGTTGAACGCGTGGCTGGCCTTGGTCACCTGCTCATACGCCGGCAGCGGCAGGCCGACCTCGATCAGGTGCTTGGCCTCGGCTTCGCAGGCATCGAAGCGGTGGAACAGCTCTTCCACATTGGCATGCTCGAAGTTGTAGGCGCTCTGCTCCACTTCGTTCTGGTGGTAGACATCGCCATAGCTCACCGGGCTGCCGTCCGGGCCGTAGGTCCACACCAGGTCGTAGACGTTGTCGCAGCTCTGCAGATACATGCACAGCCGTTCCAGGCCGTAGGTGATCTCGCCGAGCACCGGCTTGCACTCCAGCCCGCCGGCCTGCTGGAAATAAGTGAACTGGGTCACCTCCATGCCGTTGAGCCAGACTTCCCAGCCCAGGCCCCAGGCGCCGAGCGTGGGCGATTCCCAGTTGTCTTCGACAAAGCGCAGGTCGTGCACCAGCGGGTCGATACCCAGCGCCTTGAGCGAGCCCAGGTACAGGTCCTGGATGTTGTCCGGGTTGGGCTTCATCGCCACCTGGTACTGGTAGTACCGCTGCAGCCGGTTGGGATTTTCGCCGTAGCGGCCGTCGGTGGGACGGCGCGAGGGCTGCACGTAGGCCGCATTCCACGGCTCCGGGCCCAGCGCGCGCAGGAAGGTGGCCGGGTGGAACGTGCCCGCACCCACTTCCAGGTCCAGCGGCTGGATCAGCACGCAGCCCTGATCGGCCCAGTACTGGTTGAGAGTCTGGATCAGGCCCTGGAACGTGATTGGAACGCGGCGGGAATCGGACATGCAGCAGGGGCCGTGCGAAAGGGGTGCGCTAGTATACCGGCCCACCCGCAGCGCTTTGCCGCGGGAGCATCGCGGCAGGGGAACCACCAGCATGGAACAGCGGCGCAACGCCGACCCGGACAGCGCAGCGACGATCCTGCCGCGCGGCCGGCTGATGTTCGACCCGGTGGCTGCTGCATTGCTTGCCGATGGCATGGTGGTACCGCACGAACACGAACGCGTGCAGTTCTCCGCCGCCGGCGTGCGCAACGCCAGCGAAGTGCATCCGCTGGTGCTGCTGGCCAACCTCAAGCTGCATGCCGCGCAGGCGCCAGCCGGCGAGCTGGGCCTGGAGCGGCTCACCGAATGGATGGCCACCCGCACCGGGCTGCGCTATCTGCGTATCGACCCCACCCGCATCGATGTGGCCGCCGTCACCGGCGTGGTCTCGCATGCCTACGCGCGCCGCCACCGCATCCTGCCGCTGGCACTGGATGCCGAGCGCGTGCTGATCGCCACCAGTGAGCCGCTGGCGCTGGAGTGGCTGGCCGACGTGCAGCACCTGAGCCGCCGCCGCATCGAGCTGGCGCTGATCAACCCGCTGGACCTGCATCGCTACACGATGGAGTTCTTCGGCGTGACCCAATCGGTGCGTGGCGCGCGTGGCGATGCGCGCAGTGCCGAGCCGGGAGCGGGCCTGCCCAGCTTCGAACAACTGGTGGAACTGGGCCGCGCCGGCGACGTCAATGCCGACGATCATCACATCGTGCATATCGTCGACTGGCTGCTGCAATACGCCTACGAGCAGCGGGCCAGCGACATCCATCTGGAGCCGCGCCGCGAAGCCGGGCGCATGCGCTTCCGCATCGACGGCGTGCTGCACAAGGTGCTGGAAGTACCGCCGTCGGTGATGACCGCCGTGGTCAGCCGCATCAAGGTGCTCGGCCGCATGGACCTGGCCGAGCGCCGCCGCCCCCAGGACGGCCGCATCAAGACCCGCTCGCCCGGTGGGCGCGAGGTGGAAATGCGTCTGTCGACGATGCCCACCGCGTTCGGCGAAAAATGCGTGATGCGTATCTTCGACCCGGATTCGGCGTTCAAGAGCATCGAGCAACTGGGTTTCAGCCCCGAAGAAGCCGCCGGCTGGAGCGCGCTGGTCGAGCGCCCGCACGGCATCGTGCTGGTGACCGGCCCCACCGGCTCGGGCAAGACCACCACGCTGTATTCCACGCTCAAGCGCCTGGCCACACCGGATGTAAATGTGTGCAGCGTGGAAGACCCGATCGAAATGATCGCGCCAGAATTCAACCAGATGCAGGTCCAGCAGAACATCGACCTGGATTTCGCCAGCGGCGTGCGCACGCTGCTGCGGCAGGACCCGGACATCATCATGATCGGCGAAATCCGCGACCTGGAAACCGCGCAGATGGCGGTGCAGGCCTCGCTCACCGGGCATCTGGTGCTGTCCACGCTGCACACCAACGATGCGGCGTCGGCGATCACCCGTCTGCTGGATCTGGGCGTGCCGCATTACTTGGTGGCCTCCACGCTCAACGGCGTGCTGGCACAGCGCCTGGTGCGCACGCTGTGCGTGCACTGCAAGCGCCCGCACACGCTCAGCGACGACGACTGGGCGGCGATCCGCGAACCGGGCGAAGCGCTGCCGGAGACGCTCAATGTGCACGCCCCGGTCGGCTGCCTGGAATGCCGCCGCACCGGCTATCTGGGCCGCGTCGGTCTATACGAATTGCTGCCGGTGAGCCCGCGGTTGCGCAGCCTGATCCGCGCCGACACCGACCTGGCCAGCTTCAGCCAGGCCGCCCGCGGCGACGGCCTGCGCACCCTGCGTCGCACCGGGCTGGAAAAGGTCGCCGCCGGCCTGACCACCATCGAAGAAGTGCTGTCGGTACTGCCGCCGCGCGAATAGGCGGGTGATCGCCAGCGACGCAGGTCGTTTGTGCATGTTCGGGAGCAGCTGCGCCGATCCTGGGCAGACCGACGGCGGCATTGATGGGCACGTGCGAGCGTGAGGACGCGGCATATCGCCAGCGACGCAGGTCGTTTGTGCATGTTCGGGGGCAGCTGCGCCGATCCTGGGCAGACCGACGGCGGCATTGATGTGCCCGCCCGAGCCGAGGACGCGGCATCCCGCATGCGGATATGCACTCTGCTAACCGCACTCACGCATGACCGCCACCTGGTGTGAGGGCGTTTAGGCCACGGCACTCAACCAGCAAGAACGAGCCCCTACACAAAAACTGGCCGACACCCGTTACAGCCCCGACGCACATCGCTGGCGAAGACGCTGCCACGCCCTGGGAGCAGACGTGACAACACTCCGTCGCTGTCCCGTTCCTAGCGCCCAAGGCACGCTCCGACTACCACGCTGAGGGCGCTGCAGCGGTCCAGTCGTGTGCTGCCGCCGATCATCGGTATCGCCCGATCACTTCGCTGAAGAACGCGCTGCAACCATGGCGCTGAGGAGTGCAGCGCCATGGTTGCAGCGCGTGTGAGCGCCCCAAGACATGCTCCGACGGCAGGCTTGAGTAGGCTGCGGCGGTCCAATCATGCTCCGCCTGCCGGCCTGCCAAGATCGGGACGGGCCGACCATGCCGCTGACCAACGCGCTGAAACACCCAGGGCTGCGCCTTGCAGCGCCCCGTCCGTCTCCCGTTCAAGCGCCCCACGGCATGCTCCAAGTGCAAAGGCGATGACGCTGCGGCAATCCAGTCGTGGGCCTGCCTGCCGATATCGATGATGTGCGATGGCCGCCAGCCACCACCATCGCCATTCCATCTACCCGTCCGCGAGGGCATCAGCACATGGCAATCGGCAATCACGCACAGCGTCCGCAGTGGGTCCTGGCTTGAAAAAAACGCGCCACTGCCGCCTACAATCGGGGGCATCTGTCGTGTCCGGGTTGTCGCGCATGTCCGTTTTGCCGTTCCTGATCATCGAAACCGGTCACCCTGTGCCGGAGATGAAGCGATACGGCCGCTTTCCGCACTGGATCCGCGTGGCGGCCGGGCTGGCCGAACACGAAACCGTGGTGATCGATGTCGCCAATGGCGACGACCTGCCGGACCGCGGCCGCTTTGCCGGCATCATCATCAGCGGCTCGGCCGCCTTCGTCACCGACCGTGCCGACTGGAGCGAGCGCAGTGCCCACTGGCTGCGCGACGCCGCCCATGACGGCAAGCCGTTGCTGGGCATCTGCTACGGCCATCAGCTGCTGGCCCACGCGCTGGGCGGCGAAGTCGACTACAACCCGGCCGGCCGCGAGTCCGGCACCATCGCGCTGGAGCTGCACCCGCCGGCCGAACAGGACCCGTTGTTTGCAGGCCTACCGGCGCAGTTCCCGGCCCATGCCACCCACCTGCAGACGGTCGTGCGCGCGCCGGACGGTGCCATCGTGCTGGCGCATTCGCGTCAGGACCGCTGCCACGCCTTTCGCTGGGGCCGCGCCACCTGGGGCGTGCAGTTCCACCCGGAGTTCGCCACCCACCATATGCGCGGCTACGTGCGCGCGCGTGCCGAGTGCATTGCCCGCCACGGCCACTGCGCCCGCACGGTCGCCCGCGAGGTCACCGCCGCCCCGGTCGCCCGCAAGCTGCTGCGCCGGTTCGTGCATCACGCCCGCGGCCTGCAAACAGTGAACGCTCATCCCGCCGCGCACACGCAAAAGCAGCGATAATCGCGTTACGCCGGATGGTCCGGTGCGTATCGATCCGGAATGGGAATGAGCGAAATTCGCAAGGTGCCGGCGTCTGCCGGCGCAGAATGGCTGTTGACCGGTTTCTCGCTGCTGAAGCGGGCGCCGCTGGCGCTTGGCTCGCTGGGAGTGATCTGGAGCGTGGCCGCCTCGCTGGTGGTGTCGCTGTCGGTACTGGTGCCGCTGCTGGGCCCGGCACTGCAATTCCTGCTGGTGCTGGCCGGCCCGTTGTTCATGGGCGGCATGCTGTGGGCGATCCGTGAGGTCGACGAGGGCCGCATCGCCAAGCCATCGCACCTGCTGCATGGCCTGCAGGACGGCCGCGCGCCGCATCTGCTGGTATCGCTGCTGCCGCAGCTGATCGCCGGCCTGCTGCTGGGCGTGCTGCTACTGGCGATGATTGGCGCCAACGGGTTGCAGCAGTTGTCCGAGGTGATGCTCAAGATCAACCAGATCAGCCAGTCCGGCGCGCAGCCGGACCCGGTGCAGATCGAGCAGCTTGCCGCCAGCCTGCCGGCCGGGCGCATCCTGCTGTGGCTGCTGCTGACCATCGCCACGTTCGCGGCGATGACGCTGGCGCTGTTCGTGATGCCGCCGCAGGTGATGTTCGACCGCAGCACCGGCGGCCACGCGCTGCGCGAAAGCCTGCGCGCCAGCCTGCACAACCTGCCGGCGATGCTGGTGTTCTTCGTGCTGGCCTTTATCGCCATTTTCGCGATCTATTTCGCGGTGATGATCGTCGCGCTGATCGTCGGCCTGGTGGCCGGGCAAACCGTAGCGATGTGGCTGGCGCAGCTGCTGCTGATGGCGGTGCTGATGCCGGTCTTCGCCGGCTCGGTCTACGCCGCGTGGAAGCAGATGTTCACCCACGAAGGCGCCACCGCACAGCCCACCCCGCCCTCGCGCCCGGACGTGTTTGCCGCCTGATCCCTCAGGATCGTAGGAGCTCACCTGGGCGCGACGAGGCCTTCCTGGTAACGCCCGTCGCGCCCAGGTGCGCTCCTACGACGTTCGATCGGTCTGCGCAGTGTCGGTCCACCTGATCGAGCCCACGCCGCCCTCGCGTCCGGATGTATTGCCGCCCGATCCCGCAGAACCGTAGGAGCGCACCTGGGCGCGACGAGGCTTTCCCGGTAACGCCCGTCGCGCCCGGGTGCGCTCCTACGACATTCGATCGATCTGCGCAGTGTTGGCCCATCTGATCGAGCTCCGCCGCCCTCGCGTCCGGATGTATTGCCGCCCGATCCCGCAGAACCGTAGGAGCGCACCTGGGCGCGATGAAGCTTTCCGAGGAACGCCAATCGCGCCCGGGTGCGCTCCTACGATGTTCGATCGGTCAGTCCGTCTAGTCGAGTTCCACGCGAACGATCGCAATGCAGTCGGGTATCTCGCCGAACGGCAGTGCATGCGCAGCAAACACGTTCTCGTAAAAGGTCACCTCTGCACCGGAGCGCGTTGCGCGCAGGTGCCCCACGCCGCTGAAGGACGTATTGGCGTTTTCTCTCAAGGCTGCATGACGGCCGTGGTAGAGACTACTCGCCGCCTTGCCGGACGTATCGATGCGGACTGTCAGCTCGCCATACATGGCGCTCAGGAAGTCGTGTTGTTCGGTACCGAACAACTGGAACGGATCGACGGTGTTGTGAATCAGCAACACCGTCGGCATACCGGCACTGGCAGCCACACGCAGCTGAGCCCGCGCCTCGGAAATCTTCTGGCGCACGTGCCAACCGATCGTCCTGGACCATCCGCCATTCGGATCGATTCCGCGCGTACTCTCAATCTGCTTGATCTCCACCGCAACCACCGTGCTGCCAAGCCACACGTGATAATCGGGCGTGCGGGTGGATGTCTCGGCAATTCGCTGACAGTCCAGCCGATGGTGCGCGCAGAAGGTTTCGAACACCTGCTCTGATACGGTTCTCTGCATTCCCAAACCAGCCCGGGGACTTTGCGCAGACTAAGCGCTCTTCGGCACCACAGCGCGCGAGGCGATGATGCCCAGCTCGTAAAGCAGGCACATGGGGATGGCCAGCATCAGCTGCGAGACCACGTCTGGCGGGGTGAGTACGGCGGCCAGGATGAAGATGCCGACGATGGCGTAGCCGCGGCCTTCGCTGAGCTGCTTGGGCGTGACCCAGCCCATCAGCACCAGGATAACCAACGCCACCGGCAACTCGAAACTGGCACCGAAGGCGAAGAAGATCGCCAGCACGAAGTCCAGGTACGAGGTGGCGTCAGGAGTAATCGCGATCACGTCCGGCTTGAACGTGGTCAGGAAATGGAACACCGCCGGCAACACCAGGAAGTACGCAAACGCGCAGCCGATGTAGAACAGCGCCACCGCCGAAGCCAGCAACGGAAAGGCCAGTTTCTTCTCGCGCTGATACAGGCCCGGGGCCACGAACGCCCAGGCCTGATACAGCAGCCACGGCACGCTGAAGAACACCGCCACGAAGAAGGTGAGCTTGAGCGGGGCGAAGAACGCGCCGGCCGGATTGACCGCAACGATGGTCTGCCCCAGCGGCAGCTGCGAGACCAACGGTGCGGCCAGCCAGGAGTAGATCGCGCGCGAGAACGGCAGCAGCGCCAGCAACACCACGCCCAGGCCGATCAGTGCGCGCACCAGACGGGCGCGTAATTCGACCAGGTGCTCAATCAGACTGCTTTCGGCCTGTGCGTCGTCGAACAGGCTCAAGGCGCCTTCTCCTGGGTGCTGCTAGTTGCGGTCGTTGGCGCGGTCGCGCCCTGCGCGTTCACCGGCATGGAGGCCAGGCTGCCGTGCGGTGCCGGCACCAGCGTCTGCCGGGGCGCCGGTGCAATCGGCTGCGCCTGGGCGATGACCGGGGATGGCCCCGGCACATGCGTATGCGGTTGCACGCTGCCCGGCGCCAGCACCACCGGCGCATCGGCGGGCAGCTCCAGCGGTGCGGCCACCGGAGTGGCGCTGGTGCGGATGTCGATATCGCGGCCGACCTCCTCGTGCAGGCCGCGTGCCTGCTCATGCAGACCGCGCGCACCGTCTTCGACCTGCTGCTGGGTGTTGCGCAATTGCCCTTCGGCTTCGCGCAGCGAGGCCTGCACGTCCTGCAGGCTGCGCTTGAGTTCGTCGGCTTCCAGCTCGCGTTCGAGCTCCTGCTTGACCGAATCCCACTGCATGCGCGCACGGCGCACCCACAAGCCGGCAAAGCGCGCGGCCTTGGGCAGGCGCTCGGGGCCGAGCACCACCAAGGCGACAATCGCAATGAGCGTCAGTTCGCCAACACCTATGTCAAACACCGACGCTGCTCCGGATCAGCGCGCGTCGCGGTCGCGTTCGGCCTGCGCCTCACGCGCCTGCTCGGCAGTGCGGGACTCGTCGCCGAGCTTGCTGGCCGGCTTGTCTTCGTCGTGCATGCCTTTCTTGAATTCCTTGACCGCGCTGCCGAGATCCTTGGCACCGCTGGTGAGACGCTTGGTACCGAACACCAGCAACACGATCACCAGCACGATCAGCCAGTGCCAAATGCTGAAACCGCCCATGATCTGCTCGCTTGCTGAAAAGAAGGAAGACCCAGGATACCCCAGCGCACCGCGCAGGGGGATGACAGCGGCTTAGCGGTTGCCGTCTAGTGATTCGGTGCGGATTTCGCCATCGGATACCGACTGGAACCCCTGCTGCGGAGGCGGCGTGGTGCTGGGCTGCATCGGGACCGTGCTGGCCTCGTTGGCCGGCGGCGGCGGGGCCGATTGCGCTGCCGGGGCCACGCTAGGCGCGCGCGCCGGCGGTGGCGGCGCGGTCTCGTCGCTGTCGCCATCGCTGCTGCGATTGGCGCGCGCGGTGTAGGTGACCTCTTCCAGACGGTCGCGGAAGGCGATCACGTCGGTGGACGGGCGCTCGTTGGTGCGACCTTCGAAGATCATGCGCGGGGTGGCACCGCCGCCGTACGCGTTGAGGTCGGCGGCATCGTCGATCTGCAGCACCGCACCATCCAGCGCGACGCCGGCGAACAAGCCGCGGGCGCGCGACCACGACCAGATTTCGGCCTTGAGCTGGCCATCGGTGGCGGCGGCGGCGTTGCGGCCCACCGGGCCTGCGGCCACGCCGGCATCGGCGCCGAGAGTGAACTTGCCGTTGACGATGTTGTCCAGGCTACGGTCGTTGCGGAACACCAGCACCACGTCGGAGGACTGCACGCCGGCCTGGAAGCCGATGCTGCCGCCGGTGAGCTTGACGAACACCGGCTGCGACCAGCTGCCGTCGGCGTTCTTCATCGACATCAACCCGTGGCCGCGGCGGCCGCCGATCACCAGGCCGGCCTTGAGCGTGTCGGGAATGACCACGATGGCGCGCGCCTCGTCGAGCAGTTTGTCCGGGATGGACTGCTCGGGAATCTTCATGATCTCGTTGAGCACCCGCACTGCGTTACGCGCACGCTGGTCCTCTTCCGGGCCGGCGACGGCGTGGCCGGCGGCGAAGGTCAGCGAAAACAACAGGGCCAGACGCGACAAACGAGGCATGACAAGCTCCAAAGGACGATCCGTCAAAGATAGCAATGCCGCGACGTTAGTGCTGGCGCAATGAATCGGTGGTGAGCGCACCCGGCGCCAAGACGGCGCAGATCGGGACGATTGATGCGCTGTCCTCGGCAGTCCTGCCCGGCTCTGCCAGAATGGCGTGCATGAACACCACCTCCGATACCGCCCTGCTGGTCGTCAACCTCGGCACCCCCGAATCGCCGACCGCCCCGGCCGTGCGCCGCTACCTGGCCGAGTTCCTCAGCGACCGCCGGGTGGTCGCGATCCCGCCGCTGTTCTGGAAGCCACTGCTGTACGGGGTGATCCTGCCAATCCGCGGACCCAAGTCGGCGGAAAAATACGCCAAGGTGTGGCTGCCCGACGGCTCGCCGCTGGCGGTGTACACCCGCCGCCTGGCCGAGGGCTTGAAGGATGCGATGCCCGACTGGCAGGTGGAATGGGCGATGCGTTATGGCGAGCCGGCCTTGCGCAAGACGCTCGATGCCCTGCGCGCGCGCGGCATCAAGCGCATCGTGGTGTTGCCGCTGTATCCGCAGTATTCGACCACCACCACCGCCTCGATCCAGGACGTGGTGGATGCGTGGCGCCCCAGCGCACCGGAGATCGACGTCACCGTGATCCAGGAGTATTGCGAGGACGCCGGCTGGGTGGCGGCGATCGCCGATTCCATCCGCGCGCACTGGCAGGTACACGGGCGCAGCGAGAAGCTGATGTTTTCCTTCCACGGCCTGCCGCAACGCGTGGCCAATGCCGGCGACCCATATCCGCAGCAATGCGAGCGCAGCGCGCAGGCAATCGTGACCGCGTTGGGCCTGGGCCCGGACGAGTGGCAGATGGGTTACCAGTCGCGCTTCGGTGCCGAGCGCTGGCTGCAGCCGTATGCCGAACCGACGCTGTGGGCGCTGGCCGAAGGCGGCGTGCGCAGCTTCGATCTGGTGTGCCCGGGCTTTGCCACCGATTGTATCGAGACGCTGGAAGAAGTGGCCCTGGGCTTTGCCGAAACGCTGGCCGAACGCGGCGCCACGCTCAGCTACATCCCCTGCCTCAACGCTGCCACTTCACACGCGCAGGCACTGGCCGCATTGGCGCGTCGCGCATGAGGTTGGAGCCGTTTGCGTGCGAGCTGGCCATCGGGCGTGTCACCGGCTTGCGCAACACAGACCGCGGGTCACGCCGGGTGCTGGCATTGCACGGCTGGCTCGATAACGCGGCCAGTTTTGTCCCGCTCAGTGCGCATCTGCATGCACCCGATCTGGATCTGGTGCTGCTCGACCTGCCCGGTCACGGCCACAGTGCGTGGCTGCCGATGGCTGCGGAATACACGCTGAGCAGCGCAATTCATAACCTGCTGCAGGTGGCCGATGCATTGGGTTGGGACCGTTTCACGTTGTTGGGCCATTCGCTGGGTGGCGGCGTCGCCAGCCTGATGGCCGCCGCCGCGCCGGAGCGCATCGAGGCCTTGGTGGCGATCGAAGCGCTGGGTGCGCTGGCCGAACCGGTGGAAAGCACCGCCGAACGACTGCGCGACTCCGTGCGCTCGACCCGTACCCTGCCGCAGCGGCCGCTGCGCGTCTTCAGCTCGATGGACGCGCCGGTGCGCGCACGCATGATGGCCAATCAACTCACCGAGCCGGCGGCGCGCTTGCTGGTGGAACGTGGCCTGCGCGTGGTCGAAGGCGGCTACAGCTGGTGCACCGACCCGCGCCTGACCTTGCCCACCGCCATCCGCATGACCGAAGCGCAGATCGATGCGTTGCTGGCCGCCATCGTGTGCCCCACCCAGGCGATCTTCGCCACGCCGGGGCAGCCGTATTTCTCCGACACCCTGCGCGATCACCGTGTGGCCATGGTGCCGGACGCCCGCCTGCACCTGCTGCCGGGCACCCACCATGTGCATATGGAAGCACCGCAGGCGGTGGCAGCGGTGATCAATGGGTTTTTGGCGACGCTGCCGCAGCCGTGATGCAGGCATGCGCGATACGCAGATAAGCTGACGCGATGGCAGATCCCATCCGTGTGGTCACTGCGACTGAATCCTTCGCTGTGTGGAATGCGCCGTGGACGTTTTTTGACACGGTGCACGCGACACCACACTTGACTGCCGATGATCGCCTGCTGTTGCAGCAGGTGTGGTCAATGGCGTGTCACGCCGAGCACTGGACGTCGGGTGGCACGCTGGATGCAGGCGCGGCGGCAGCGGAGAGTGCCCTGACATCGCACTTTGCGTGGTTGTCAGCGCAGGCCTGCCGGCAACTTGCCAGGGCTGCGTCGTACGCGTGGCGCTAACCAAGCGTGCCATCACGCGTGATCGGCAGGCGGCGGCCCTGTTGCTGAGCCATTGCGGGATTCGAAACGCGTACTGATGATTGCAGCCGCCGCGGCAGGCGTAGTTTCCGCAGCGACGTTTGCGTCACTCGCCCTGCAACAACCGCCGTAGCTGCGCCTTGAGTTGGCGGCCGTGTTCGTGGAAGTAGCTGCGCTCGTCGCGCCAGGCGGGGAAGCGGTGTTCCACTTCGGCCCAGAAGGCGGGCGAGTGATTGGCCTGCAGCAGATGGCAGAGCTCGTGCACCAGCACGTATTCGAACGCCGACGGACGCCCGAGGACTAGCGCCAGGTCCAGCGCCATCGAGCCATCCGGCGCGAGCGAGCCCCATTGCGACGACATCACCTTGAGCCGCAGACGCGTGGGCGGGCGCGGCAAGCCGGGCAGATACGTGGGCAACCAGCGGCCGACGTCGGCGCGTGCCTGCGCTTCGTAGAATTCCTTCAGCGTGCGGCGCAGGCCGGCGTCGCCCAATCGGGACGGCACGTGGAAATGCGCGCCTGCCTCATCGACTTCGATGCGCGTGTAACGGCCTTCGTGCCAGTGCAGCGGCAGCAAGACGCCACGCAACGGCAGCAGCCCGGGCACACCGCGCTCCAATGCAGGAAACGCGTCGACCTGCTGGTACCGCGACAACTGCGTGCTCAGCCAATCCAGATGCGCATGCAGAAACCGTTCGCCGGAGATCAGGCTGGCCCGCAGCGGCAAGGTGAGCCGCGCACCGCGTTCGTCGACACTGAGTTTGATGCGCCGCGCGCGTGAGTCGCGCACGCGCAGCACCTCGATCTCACGGCCTTCCAGTTGCACGCGCACGCAGTCGCGTTGGACAACCTGCGAGGGCGGCGCAATCAGGCGGCGGACGGGCTTGAACATGGGCACAGGATAGCGCTGCGATGTGTCAGGTGGTGAGACGCCGGCGGCATTGGCATGGATGCGTGCGTGAGGCCGGATGACTGCCTGCATCGGACGCGATGTGGACACCGTGACTGCCCGTCTGCATGACACGCCTGCAGCGCAGAATGCCAGGCACCGGATGCGCACGCGGTGCGGTCAACGCGGTGCGTGCCACGCAGTGCGAACCGGTAAGCGAGGCATCCGCCGCACGCTGGGATGCGACGCCAGCCGCGCTGACAACTGCGGCTGGCGTCGTACGGATTACTCCGCCTTGCTCAACTTCAGCGCGGTTTCCAGCAGCAGGAACAACCGGCGGATTTCCGCGCTCATCAGCGCAAAGCGCGCATCGAGTTCGGCACGTGCGCCATCGTCGTCGCTGTGTTCGAGCTGGTCCAGCGCGCCGTCGAGGAACTTGAGCTTGCGGATCACCAGATCGTCGCCGAGCACGAACGACAGATTGTCGTCCAGCACCAACGCCAGCTTGGTGACCTGCTTGCCGGCCTCCAGATGCTTGTCGATCTCGTCGCCGCGCAGTTCCTGATGCTGGCACTTGACCACCGCGCCGCCTTCGATAGGGTCCTTCATTTCGCACTCTTCGCCCAGGCTCAGGCCTTCGGGCAGCGGCTCGCCGGCGATCCAGCCGGTGAGGATGGCGCGCGGTGCGACTTCGGCATTCAACGGCAACGCCGGGAAGCTGCCGAGCGCGCCGCGGATCTCGCTCATCACGTTCTCGCCGCTCTTGCGGCTGGAGGTGTTGACCGCGATGTAGCCGTTTTGCAGATCCAGAATCGCGTCGGTGCGCGAGCTCTTGACGAAGGCGCGCGGCAGCAGCTCATGGATCAGGTCGTCCTTGAGGCGCTTGCGGGCCTTGCCACCGGGGCGGCGGCCTTCCTTCTCTTCGATCTCGGCGACCTTGCGTTCAAGCAGGTCGTTGACCACCGCGCCGGGCAGGATCTTGTCCTCGCCACCGATGGTGAGCCACAAGAACTCTTCCAGGCGGTGCGAGAGCACTTCCTGTTCGTCGCGGCCGAATGGCGAAATGAAACCGCGCGAACTCATTTCCAGCGGGCCGACCGGCTTGAGCTGCACCTGCGGCAGCAGCGTCTCGATCTCGGAAAAATTCAGCGTGGTGGGAAAACGGAACAGGGTGAGATTGCGAAAGAACATGCGTAAGACCGAAGAAGAGAAACGTGGAGGTGGAAGACCGACGGCGACCGGGTGGGCGCGTCAGTCGCTGTCGTGTGTGGTGTCGCCAGTGGCGAACCAGGCGGTGGAATCGTGCGCGGACGCGGCGGTGTCGGGCGCACCGCCCAGAGTCATAAAATCGAACAGCGTGCGGTCGGCCAGTTGCTCGGGGCGCACGTCGCCGAGCGCGCGCGCAATCTGCTCGACCCGGCCGGGCTGCTCGTGGTCCCACTGCTGCAGCATGCGGCCAACCTGCTGGCGCTGCAGGTTTTCCTGGCTGCCACACAGGTTGCACGGGATGATCGGAAATTGCCGCGCCTGCGCGTACTCGGCGATGTCGGCCTCGCGCACATAGGCCAGCGGGCGGATTACCACATGCGCACCGTCGTCGCTGCGCAGCTTGGGCGCCATTGCGGCCAGCCGCGCGTGGTGAAACAGATTCATGAAGAACGTGGCGACGATGTCGTCGCGGTGATGGCCGAGCGCGATCTTGGTCACCCCATGCGCTTGCGCATAGGCATACAGCGCGCCGCGCCGCAGCCGCGAGCACAACGAACACATGGTCTTGCCGGCCGGAATCACCCGGCTGACCACCGAGTAGGTGTCCTGCTCGACGATGTCGAATGGCACGCCCAGCTCGCGCAGGTAGGCCGGCAGCACATGGGCGGGGAAGTCCGGCTGTTTCTGATCCAGATTCACCGCCACCAAGGTGAACGGCACCGGCGCCTTGCGCTGCAGGTGCAACAGCATGTCCAGCAAGGTGTAGCTGTCCTTGCCGCCGGACAGGCACACCATGATCTTGTCGCCGGCGGCGATCATGCCGAAATCGGCGATCGCCTGGCCCACCTGGCGTTGCAGCCGTTTGCCCAGGCGCAGCTGCTCACGCTGCAACCGCTGGCGCGGGTCGCGCGGCGCGGGGTCGGCCAGGGGTTGCGGCAGCGGCAGGACAGCGGTCATAAGCCGCCCATTGTAGCTGCCCGGAGGATTGGGTCGTGCCTGAGGTGGCCGCCCCCATCCGCCCTTCGGGCACCTTCCCCCGTACACGGGGGAAGGGAGCAAGCCCTCGTCTACGGGGAGCGCCGCCCACCTAGCCCCCCCTCCCCCCGGCAGTTCCCTCTCCTGCTGGTCCCCTCTCCTGCTGGTCCCCTCTCCTGCTGGTCCCCTCTCCTGCTGGTCCCCTCTCCCGCACGCGAGAGAGGGTGCCCGAAGGACGGGTGAGGGCAGCACGCCAGCACATCACCGGCATCCCCACATCCGGTAGCCACGGAACAGTCCGCATCTCGCAGCGCAGCAAGCCTTTCGGCGACGGGCTGGGTAAAGTCCGCAGGAACGTTTCAGCTGGGATCGGCATGACACCTTGGGCTTCGCTGTATGGCGCGGCTTTTTTCAGTCGGCTTTTTGGTAGCGCTAACATTTTTTGGGTTGCGAAGCAGAACACGCATGCACAGATCTACGGCATGTGCTGCAGCGACGCGGCGCCACCGGCCGTTGCGCGTTCCATTATTGCTGTGTGTCGATGCCATCCCTCTCCCCCATGACGCCCCCCTTTCTGCAGGAGTCCACCCCATGAGCAACACCGTTTTCATCGGCGCGAAGGAATATTTTCCCGGCATCGGCAAGATCGGCTTCGAAGGCCGCGACTCCGACAACCCGCTCGCGTTCAAGGTCTACGACGCCAACAAAAAAATCGGCGACAAGACCATGGCCGAGCATCTGCGCTTTGCCGTGGCCTACTGGCATAGCTTCTGCGGCAACGGCGCCGATCCGTTCGGCCCGGGCACGCGCGCGTATCCGTGGGATGCGGGCAACACCGCGCTGGGGCGCGCCGAAGCCAAGGCCGATGCCGCGTTCGAATTCTTCACCAAGCTCGGCGTGCCGTATTACTGCTTCCACGACATCGACCTGTCGCCGGATGCCGACGACATCGGCGAATACGAAAGCAACCTCACCCACATGGTCGGCATCGCCAAGCAGCGCCAGGCCGACACCGGCATCAAGTTGCTGTGGGGCACCGCCAACCTGTTCTCGCACCCGCGCTACATGAATGGCGCATCGACCAACCCGGACTTCAATGTGGTGGCGCGTGCGGCGGTGCAGGTCAAGGCTGCGATCGATGCCACCGTGGAATTGGGCGGCGAAAACTACGTGTTCTGGGGCGGTCGCGAAGGCTATGCCTGCCTGCACAACACGCAGATGAAGCGCGAGCAGGACAACATGGCGCGCTTCCTCACCCTGGCACGCGACTATGGCCGCGCGATCGGCTTCAAAGGCAATTTCCTGATCGAGCCCAAGCCGATGGAGCCGATGAAGCACCAGTACGACTTCGACAGCGCCACGGTGATCGGCTTCCTGCGTCAGCATGGCCTGGACCAGGATTTCAAGCTCAATATCGAAGCCAACCACGCGACGTTGTCGGGCCACAGCTTCGAGCATGACCTGCAGGTGGCATCCGATGCCGGCCTGCTCGGCAGCATCGACGCCAACCGCGGCAACCCGCAGAACGGCTGGGATACCGACCAGTTCCCGACCGATCTGTACGACACCGTCGGCGCGATGCTGGTGGTGCTGCGGCAGGGCGGGCTGGCTCCGGGCGGCTTGAACTTCGATGCCAAGGTGCGGCGCGAATCGTCCGACCCGCAGGACCTGTTCATGGCGCATATCGGCGGCATGGACGCGTTCGCACGCGGTCTGGAAGTGGCCAATGCGCTGCTGACCTCCTCGCCGCTGGAAACCTGGCGCGCCGAGCGTTACGCCAGCTTCGACAGCGGCGCCGGCGCGGCGTTCGCCAATGGGTCCAGCACGCTGGTGGACGTGGCCAAGCATGCGGCCGGCAATGTGCCGACCCAGATCAGCGGCCGCCAGGAAGCCTACGAAAACCTGATCAATCAGTACCTGACGCGTTGATGTTTGCCATCGCATGCGCGCGGTATGACGCCGCGCGTGTACGGCAACTGCGTGCAGTGCCACCACGCGATGCACGCGACCGCGCGACGTATCGACATGGCTAACAACGTGGTGCTTTAGTCAGGGGATCACTGCACCGACAACCGCAAAGCACGTGAGACATGCACAACTCAGCTAGCGCCCACCTTGCAGCGACACCGTGGTGCGCTAGCCGCTTTTACTCGGCCGGGCCGATTGCGATCGGTGCGGCCACCGAATCCCGCTTGACCAGCAGGTGCGCGACCACATGATCGACCATCTTCGACGTGCGCTCCTTGGCGCGAATCGTCTTCAACAAGATGTCCAGCGCGGCATCGGCCATGGCGGCGATGGGCTGCTGCACGGTGGTGAGTTCGGGCCAGACGGCAGTGGCGGCGGAGGTGTCGTCGAAGCCGACGACCGACAGATCGCGTGGCACGTCCAGCCCACGCCGATGCGCCACCGAGATGGCCGCAGCGGCCATGTCGTCGTTGCTGGCGAAGATCGCGCTGGGACGGCGCTTGCGGGCCAGCAGTTTTTCGGCCGCCAGCAGACCCGAGCGGTAGGTGTAGTCGCCAGGTTGCACCAGATGCTTGTCCAGACGCAGCCCGGCTTGCGCAAGCGCGGCCTGAAACCCTTCGAAACGCCGCGTGCTGGCCGACAGATTGGGATGTCCGGCGATGTAGCCGATGCGGGTATGCCCCTGCTCGATCAGATGCTCGGTGATCTCCTTGGCCGCAGCAAATTCATCGATGCGCACACAGGCCACGTCGGGACTGAAATGATTGGACGCGATCACCACCACCGGCACCTTGGCGCGCACCAGTTCCAGCACCGCAGCACGGGATTCGCACAACGGCGGCGGCAGGATCACCCCGGCCACACCCTTGGCGAGTTTGCGCGCGGCCTTGCGTTCGGCATCGGCGTCCAGGTCGTCCCAGCAGTCGATCACCAGCTGGATCGAAGTGCGCGAGGCGACTCGCAACACGCCCAGCAGCAACTCGCGCAGATACGCGCCGCTGGGATCGCTGTAGATCAGCGCAATGCGCGTGCTCTGCGCAGCGGCCAGCGCACTTGCGGCGAGGTTGGGTGTGTAGCCGAGTTTGTCGACCGCACGCATCACGCGCTCGCGGGTAGCATCGCGCACGCTGCCGTTGTTGTTGACCACACGCGAAACGGTCATCGGCGACACCTTTGCCAGCGCCGCTACCTCGTCGATGGTGGTCGCGCGGCTGGTGCGGCGGACCGATTTCCTGACCTTCTCCAAGCGTGGCCTCTTCAAGTGCGAACGAACGTTGGCGGATGCATGCGTGTTGCTGCTGGTGCACGTGCAGCGGGTGCGCGCATGAGGATGCACGTCATGGTACCGGGAAGCAGACAGAGCGGGGTGATGCGCGCAACCGCTGGTGCCGCATCGGAGCGTACGGCATGAGCGCTTGGCCGATGGGACGCACTCGCGCAAGCGTGCGTGCGTTGGCGCTGATGTGTCTGGTGCTGTTGGGCGCTGTGCTACTGCCGGCGGCACCGGTACAGGCCGAAGATGGCTACGAATTATGGTTGCGCTACCAGACGGTGCGCGACGCCGCGCAGTTGCAGGCAAGCGCACGGACCTTGGTGGTTGCCGGCGATTCTCCCACCCTGCATGCGGCGCGCGATGAGCTGGCGCGCGGCGTACAGGGCTTGCTCGGCCACGCATTGCAGAGCGCTACCACGGTGACGGCCGATGGCGCACTCTTGCTCGGCGACGCCAACGCACCGCAAATCGCCGCATTGCAGCTGAAAACCGGCGATCTGGGCCGTGAGGGGTATCTGATCCAGACGGTACGTGTGGATGGGCATCGCGCCACCGCCATCGTGGGCGGCAGCGATGTCGGTGCGTTGTATGGCGCCTTTCATTTCCTGCGCCTGCTGCAGACCGGCCAGCCGATCACCGCGCTGAGCGCACGCGAATCGCCGCGCTTGCAGCTGCGCATGCTCAACCATTGGGACAACCTGGATGGCGTGGTGGAGCGCGGCTATGCCGGTGCATCGTTGTGGAACTGGCAGACCCTGCCCGGCTACCTGGACCCGCGTTACACCGACTATGCGCGTGCCAACGCATCGCTGGGCATCAACGGAACCGTGCTCAACAACGTCAATGCCAAAGCCTGGAGCCTGACTCCGCAGTATCTGGACAAGGCCGCGGCGCTGGCCACGGTGTTTCGTCCGTACGGCATCCGCGTGTTTCTCAGCGCGCGCTTCAGTGCGCCGATCGAGATTGGCGGCCTGCGCACCGCCGACCCGCTGGACCCGCAGGTGCAGCAGTGGTGGCGGACCAAGGCCGACGAGATCTACGCACGCATTCCGGATTTTGGCGGGTTCCTGGTCAAGGCCAACTCCGAAGGCCAGCCCGGACCGCAGGATTACGGGCGCTCCCATGCCGATGGTGCAAACCTGTTGGCCGACACGCTGGCGCCACACGGCGGCGTGGTGATGTGGCGCGCGTTCGTGTATTCGCACGAGCAGCCGGACGATCGCGCCAAGCAGGCGTATAGCGAGTTCATGCCGCTCGACGGCGCCTTCCGCGACAACGTGATCGTGCAGGTCAAAAACGGTGCGATCGACTTTCAACCGCGCGAGCCGTTTCATCCGTTGTTCGGCGCGATGCACAAGACACCGCTGATGCCGGAGTTTCAGATCACCAAGGAGTATCTGGGCTTTTCCACCCATCTGGCGTATCTGGGCACGCTGTTTGCCGAGACCCTGCAGGCCGATACCTATGCGCGCGGCAAGGGCTCGACGGTGGCAAAAACGTTGGACGGCACGCTGTTCAACGCTGGCAAGCGTCCGCGCCTCACCGGCATTGCCGGCGTGGCCAATATCGGGGCGGATCGCAACTGGAGCGGCTCGCTTTTCGATCAGGCCAACTGGTACGCCTACGGGCGGCTGGCGTGGGATCCGGCGTTATCGCCAGAGGCCATCGCGCAGGACTGGGTGCACATGACCCTGTCCAACGACCCTGCGGTGGTAACGCCGGTGGTCGGCATGATGCTGCGCTCGCGCGAGGCGGTGGTGGATTACATGACCCCGCTCGGGCTGCACCACCTGATGGGGCGCGGCCATCATTACGGGCCGGCACCGTGGGATGCGGGCAGCGAGCGGCCGGATTGGGACCCGGTGTATTACCACCGCGCCGATCGCAACGGCATTGGCTTCGATCGCAGCGCCAGCGGCAGCAATGCGGTGGCGCAATACGCCGCGCCGGTGGCGCGTGTGTTCGGCGATGTGCAGCGCGTGCCCGAGCAGTCCCTGCTGTGGTTCCACCATGTGCCGTGGGACCGGCGCATGGCCTCCGGGCGGCCGCTGTGGGATGAGCTGGTGTGGCATTACGACCATGGCGTGGACGAAGTGCGTGCGATGCGTGCGACCTGGCAAGGCCTGGCAGGCAAGATCGATGCGCCGCGCTACCAGCAGGTGCGCGATTTTCTGGACATTCAGCAGAACGAGGCGCAGTGGTGGCGCGATGCCAGCATTGCCTATTTTCAGAGCGTCTCCGGGCGCGCATTGCCGGCCGGCGTGGTACCGCCTGCGCATCCGCTGGCGTATTACCAGGCATTGAAATTTCCCTACGCACCAGGAAATCCGAAATGAGCGCGCGCGTGATGACGACCCTGGCGGTGCTACTGTCTGCGGCGATGCTGTCCAACGCTGCGCAGGCTGCCGATGCACCATTGCTGCATGCGCTCTTTCAAGATCATGTGGTGTTGCAGCGCGATGCACCGATCAAGGTCTGGGGCGATGCGGCGCCCGGCGCACGCGTCATCTTGCAGCTGGATGCGCAGCAGGTGCAGGCACGCGCCGACCGTAATGGCCATTGGCAGGCGCGCCTGCCTGCACACCCGGCCGGTGGTCCGTACCGCTTGCAGGCGAGCACGCCCAACGGCGCGACGCAGCAGGTGAGCGATGTATTGATTGGCGATGTGTGGCTGTGTTCGGGCCAGTCGAACATGGAATTGCAGGTGCACCGCTCGCTGGATGCGCGCAGCGAAATTGCCGATGCCGATCACCCCAGCATCCGCATGTTCAAGGTGCCGGCGCAATCCAGCCCCACGCCACAGACACGCTTCGGTGGCGAGGTGGCATGGCAACTCACCACGCCGGAAACGGTGAAGGACTTTTCTGCGGCGTGTTACTACTTTGCACGCGAATTGCAGAAGACCGTCGCGGTGCCGATGGGCTTGATCAACGCCTCGTGGGGCGGCTCGCAGATGCAGGCCTGGATCGGCGACAAGGCATTGCGTACGGCAGGCGACGATGGTCCGGCGTTGGACGTGCTGGCGCGTTACGCCACCAACCCGACCGATGCCGCGCCGCGCTGGGGCACGTTGTGGGAAACCTGGTGGCGTGCGCATGGCGACGGCACACTATGGCAACCGGATGCGCCGGGCGCGTGGCAACCCGCCCCTGCGGCGCTGGGCGCATGGGACGACTGGGGCGTGCCGCAGCTGGTCGGTTTCAACGGCATGGTCTGGTACCGCACCACCATTGAGCTGACCGCAGCGCAGGCCGCGCAGCAAGCGACCCTGTTGCTGGGGCCGGTGGACGAGCTGGACCAGACCTGGGTCAATGGCACGGGCGTAGGCAGCAGTTACGGTGCCGATCAGCCTCGCCGCTACACGCTGCCGCGCGGCCACCTGCATGCCGGGCGCAACAGCATCGTGCTCAACGTGCTCAACACCTATCGCCGTGGTGGATTGCTGGGCGATGCGTCATCGCGTGCACTGCAGTTTGCCGATGGCAGCACGTTGCCGCTGGATGCGCCCTGGCAGTACCAGATCGTGTCGCCGCAACTGGGCACACCGCCACGTGCGCCGTGGTCGTCGGCCGCCGGGCTGACCACCTTGTACAACGGCATGATCGCCCCGCTTGGCCAGCTCGGGCTGCGTGGCGTGCTGTGGTATCAGGGCGAATCCAATGCCGGCGATGCGGTGCATTACCCGGCGCTGCTGCAGGCGTGGCAGCGCGACTGGCGTGCACGCTTCGGTGCGCAGCTGCCGCTGCTGGTTGTGCAGCTGGCCAATTACGGCGCGCCGCCCACGCAACCGGTGGAAAGCGGTTGGGCGCAGTTGCGCGAGGCGCAGCGCCGCTTCGTTGCCGACGATGCGCATGCCGGCCTGGCGGTGGCCATCGACATCGGCGACCGCTACGACATCCATCCCGCCAACAAGCAGGAACTTGGGCGGCGCCTGGCGCGTGCAGCGCGGCATGTGGTGTATGGCGAGACGATTGCGCCATCCGGCCCGGTGTCGCGCAGCGCACGTCGCGATGGCGACAGTATCCGCATCGCTTTCGACGACGTGGAAGCGGCGTTGCTGAGTTATGGCAACGACGCACCGATCGGCTTTGAAGTCTGCGCCGCGGCAGCCAACAGTTGCCGCTACACCAGCGCCACGCTGCAGGGCCGCGAAGTCAGCCTGCGCATTCCTTCCGGCATCACCGCAACGCGCGTGCGCTACTGCTGGGCCGACAGCCCGGTATGCACGCTGTACGACCGCAGCGGGCTGCCCGCAGGTCCGTTCGAACTTCCCATCACTACCGCCTCTTCCCCATGAGCGAGACCACGATGTCACAGACCCCCGACTCCCCTGCTCCGCTGCAAGGCTCGGCCCGCGATCGCGAGATCGTCGAGGCGCGCGTCATCGTTACCTGCCCGGGCCGCAACTTCGTCACCTTGAAGATCCGCACCCGCTCGGGCATCACCGGGCTGGGCGATGCCACGCTCAATGGCCGCGAGCTGGCGGTGGCGGCGTATCTGCAGGAACACCTGGTGCCCAACCTGATCGGCCGCGACGCCGGCCGTATCGAAGACATCTGGCAGTTCTTCTATCGCGGTGCTTACTGGCGCCGTGGCCCGGTGACGATGAGCGCGATTGCCGCGGTGGACGTGGCGCTGTGGGACATCCTGGGCAAGATGGCCGGCATGCCGCTGTACCAACTGCTTGGCGGGCGCTCGCGCGAAGGTGCGCTGGTCTACGGCCACGCCAACGGCCGCGATATCGCCGAAACCAGCGACGAAGTGGGCCGCTTCCGCGAGATGGGCTTTATCGCCATCCGCGCGCAATGTGGCGTGCCCGGCATCAAGAAGACCTATGGCATTTCCAGCGGCGGCAAGCCCTACGAGCCGGCCGAGAGCGAACTGCCCACCGAAACCGTGTGGTCCACCCCGCGCTATCTCGGTGTGGTGCCGAAACTGTTCGAGCAACTGCGCAACGATCACGGCGATGAAATCGAATTGCTGCACGATGCGCATCACCGGCTCACACCGATCGAAGCCGCGCGCCTGGGCCGCGATCTGGAGCCATACCGGCTGTTCTGGCTGGAAGATGCCACGCCTGCGGAAAACCAGCGCGCGTTCGAGATCATTCGCCAGCACACGGTGACGCCGCTGGCGGTGGGCGAAGTGTTCAATTCGATCTGGGACTGCAAGCACCTGATCGAGCAGCAACTGATCGACTACATCCGCACCACGATTGTGCACGCCGGCGGCATCACCCATGTGCGGCGGCTGGCGGATTTTGCCGCCCTGCATCAGGTGCGTACCGGCTTCCATGGCGCCACCGATCTGTCGCCGGTGTGCATGGGCGCGGCGTTGCACTTCGACACCTGGGTGCCCAACTTCGGCATCCAGGAGTACATGTTCCATTCCGACGAAGCCAATGCGGTGTTCCCGCACGACTACGTGTTCCGCGACGGGCGCCTGCATTGCGGCGAAACCCCAGGGCATGGCGTGGACATCGACGAACAACTCGCTGCCAAGTATCCCTATGTGCCCAAGCAATTGCCGATTGCACGCCTGGAAGACGGCGCGATGTGGGACTGGTGATGCGCCTGTTGCCGGCAGCGCTGAGCTTGCTGATGGCAGCGCTTGCGCCTGGTGTGGCGCAGGCGCAGGCCAGCGCCGCTATCACTGCCGATGTCGCCTTCGATTGGTTCGATTATCGCGGCGACGATGCGGTGTTCGCCGCGCCGCTGGCAGCTGGTCAGTACCGCAACCCGATCCTGGCCGGCTTCTATCCGGATCCCAGCATCAGCCGCGTGGGCGAGCGCTATTACCTGATCAATTCCACGTTTGCGTATTTTCCGGCGATCCCGGTGTTCGAGAGCCGCGATCTGGTGCACTGGACGCAGATCGGCAATGTGGTCGAACGTGCCGACCAGCTCGACTACGACGGCCTGGGCGTATCGCGCGGCATGTTTGCCGCCAGCATTCGGCATCACGACGGGCGCTTCTACGTGGTGGGTACGTCGGTGGACAGCGGCGGCAATTTCATCGCCAGCGCCGAACGCGCGTCCGGCCCCTGGTCGGCGCTCACATGGTTGCCGAGCATCGATGGCATCGACCCGTCGTTGTTCTTCGACACCGATGGCAGCGCGTATTTGCTCAACAACGGCCCACCGGAAGGTACACCGTTGTACGAAGGCCACCGCGCGATCTGGATGCAGCGCTTCGACATCGCCACCAATCAGTCCACCGGCCCGCGCAAGGTGCTGCTCAACGGTGGCGTTGACCTGGCCAGCAAGCCGATCTGGATCGAAGGCCCGCACCTGTATCAACGCGACGGCTGGTACTACCTGTCGTGCGCCGAAGGCGGCACCGGGCCGCAACATTCGCAGGTGGTGCTGCGCAGCCGCAACGTATGGGGGCCGTATGCGCCCTCGCCGCACAACCCCATCCTCACCCAGCGCGACCTGCCCGCCGAGCGTGCGCATCCGGTCAGCAATGCCGGTCATGCCGATTTTGTCGAAGCTCCCGACGGACAATGGTGGGCGGTGTTTCTGGCCAGCCGGCCGTACTCCGGCGAGCGCTACAACACCGGGCGCGAAACGTTCTTGTTGCCGGTGCAATGGCGCGATGGCTGGCCGTCGATCCTGCCCGCCGGCACACCGATTCCTTCCATCGCCAACGCACCTGCAGGGGCAAGGTCGCCTGTCGACCAGGCGCCGCTGTCGGGCAACTTCACCTGGCACGACGACTTCACTGCCGCCACCTTGCAGCGCGAATGGCTCAGCTTGCGCGTACCCAAACGCGCGGTGGCCGATACGCAGGCACGCGCCGGTTGGTTGACCCTGCATGCGACCGCGCAAGGCCTGGAAGGCAGCGGCACGCCCGCGTTTGTGGCGCGTCGCCAGCAACACACCCGCTTTCATGCCAGCACCGCGTTGGCGGTGCCTACGCAGGCCGGCGTGCAGGCCGGGCTGGCCGCGTTCCAGAACGCCAACGCGTGGTATGCACTGGGCGTGCGCCGCGACGGCGCTGCACTGGAAGTGTTTGTCGACAAGCGCGACGGCGCCAGCACCACCACGCTGGCGCGCACCCGCATCCCGGCCACCACCACGCAGCTGCGGCTGCAGATCAGTGGCGATGGTGGCGCGTACAGCTTCGGCTACGACGCCACCGGCGCCGGCTGGCAATCGCTGCGCCGCGACGACGACGCCGGCATGCTCAGCACCGCACAGGCCGGCGGCTTCGTCGGCAGCATGATCGGGCCCTTCGCCCGTTTGCAACCGGACCGTACCAAGGAGGACTGACCATGCTTTCGCACCCTGCCCGTTTCACCACCGGCCCGCGCCGCGCCCTGGTCGCCGGCCTGCTGCTGGCGATTGCCGTCGCAAGCACTACTACCCAGGCGGCCACACCGCCGCCGTATCTGGACACCCAACTGCCGTTCGAGACACGCGCCGCCGACCTGGTGTCGCGCATGACGCTGGACGAAAAAGCCGCGCAGATGCAGAACGCCGCGCCGGCCATCCCGCGCCTGCAGGTGCCCGCCTACGATTGGTGGAACGAAGCGCTGCACGGCGTGGCGCGCGCCGGTGGCGCCACGGTGTTTCCGCAGGCGATCGGGCTGGCAGCCACCTTCGACACCCCGCTGATGGCCGAGGTCGCCACCGCGATCAGCGACGAAGCGCGCGCCAAACATCACGGCTTTCTGGCGCGCGGCGAACACAAGCGCTACCAAGGGCTCACGTTCTGGTCGCCCAACATCAACATCTTCCGCGACCCACGCTGGGGCCGCGGCCAGGAAACTTACGGCGAAGACCCGTTTCTCACCGCGCGCATGGGCGTGACCTTCGTGCAAGGCCTGCAGGCGCAGCAGGGCGCATATCGCAAGCTCGATGCCACCGCCAAGCACTACGCGGTGCACAGCGGCCCGGAAGCCGACCGCCACCACTTCGATGTGCATCCCAGCGAACGCGATCTGTATGAGACCTACCTGCCCGCATTTCAGGCCTTGGTGCAGGAAGGCCATGTGGCCGCGGTGATGGGCGCCTACAACCGCGTCAACGGCGAGTCTGCCTCGGCCAGCACGCGGCTGGAAGGCATCCTGCGCAACGACTGGGGCTTCGATGGCTATATCGTCAGCGACTGCGCGGCGATCCGCGACATCTGGCAGAACCACAAGATCGTCCCCACGCCAGAGGCTGCTGCCGCATTGGGCGTCAAACACGGCACCGACCTGGATTGCGGCGACACCTATGCGGCATTGCCCAAGGCAGTGCGCGCCGGGTTGATTGACGAAGCCACCATCGATACCTCGCTCAAGCGCTTGATGACCACGCGCATGCGCTTGGGGATGTTCGACCCACCGGCCAAGGTGCCCTGGGCGCAGATTCCCGCATCGGCCAATCAATCGCCGCAGCACGATGCACTGGCACGCCGCACCGCGCGCGAATCGCTGGTACTGCTGAAAAACAATGGCCTGCTGCCGCTCAAATCCACGCTCAAACGCATCGCCGTGGTCGGCCCCACCGCCGACGACCCGATGTCGCTGCTGGGCAATTACTACGGCACGCCTGCCGCGCCTGTCACCATCCTGCAAGGTATTCGCGATGCGGCGCCACAGGCGCAGGTGGTGTATGCGCGCGGCAGCGATTTGGTGGAAGGACGCGAAGACCCCAACGCCGCCGCGCCGATCGACGCGCGCTATCTGCGTCCAGCCGCCGATGCCAAACAAAACGGATTGACCGGTGAGTACTTCAAGGGACGCAGCTTGGCCGGGCAACCGGTGCTCACCCGCATCGACCCGCGTATTGCGTTCCGCTGGGACCGCAATGCGCCGACCGACGATGCGCTGGGCCGTGGCGAACTGCAGCCCGGGCAGGCCTTGGAGAAAGACGACTTCAGCGTGCGCTGGCACGGCCAGCTGTTGCCGCCGGTCACCGGCGATTACGAACTGCAGATCGCCGCCGATGACGGCGTGCGGCTATCGCTGGATGGCAAGTTGCTGATCGACCAGTGGAGCGATGCACCGCGCATGCGCAGCGGCAACGCCAGCGTGCACCTGGAAGCCGGCAAGGCCTACGACCTGCGCGTGGAGTATTACGAAGCCACCCGCGATGCCGGGGTGCGTCTGGCCTGGCGCATGCCCGGCGCCAAGCCACCGTTGCAGGAAGCCGTGGACGCCGCGCGTAACGCGGAGGTGGTGGTGTTCGTCGGCGGGCTCACTGGCGATGTCGAAGGCGAAGAGATGGACGTCAACTACCCCGGCTTTGCCGGTGGCGACCGCACCGACACCCGCCTGCCCAAACCGCAACGTGACTTACTGCAGGCATTGCAGGCCACCGGCACGCCGGTGGTCATGGTGCTGACCACCGGCTCGGCACTGGCCATCGATTGGGCGCAGCAGCACATCCCCGCAATTCTGCTGGCCTGGTATCCCGGCCAGCGCGGCGGCAGCGCGGTGGGCGATGTGTTGTTTGGTCAAGCCAATCCCGGCGGTCGTCTGCCGATCACGTTCTACAAGGAAAACGAGCGCTTGCCGGCCTTCGATGATTACGCCATGCGCGGCCGCACCTATCGCTATTTCAACGGCACACCGCTGTACCCGTTCGGCCATGGCCTGTCGTACACGCAATTTGCGTATTCGAACCTGCGCCTGGATCGCAACACCGTCGCAGCCGATGGCACGCTACGCGCAAGCATGACCCTGAAGAACACCGGTCAACGTGCGGGCGACGAAGTGGTACAGCTCTACCTGCATCCACTCGCACCGCAACGCGAACGTGCCGGCAAGGAGCTGCGTGGCTTCCAGCGCATCACCCTGCAACCGGGCGAACACCGCGAGGTGAGCTTCACCATCGCCCCACAGACCGACCTGCGTATCTACGACGAGCAGCGCAAGTCGTACGCCGTGGACCCGGGTACGTATGAAGTGCAGATTGGTGCGTCCAGCAGCGACATCCGCGCCAAAAAAGTTTTCACCATCGACAAAAAGTAAAGCATTAGCCCCTCTCCCACCGGGAGAGGGGTTGGGGTGAGGGTACGGCCCCACGCACCTTCACCAGGCAACACGTCTCGCAGAAACCCATATGCCAACGCCACGCTTGTCACGCAGTACACTCGCCGCGCTACCGCACTCTGTCATCACCCCTGGCTACGACACTGCAGCCACCACCATCGGTATCGTGCATCTGGGCGCTGGCGCTTTTTTTCGCGCGCATCAGGCGGTCTACATCGATGACCTGCTTGCCACCGACCCAAGTTGGGCCATCAGCGCCGTCTCGCTGCACAGCCCGCAGGTGCGCGACGCCCTGCGTCCGCAGGATGGTCTCTACACACTCGCCCTGCTCGACGAAACGCCGCAGCTGCGCGTCATCGGCTCCATTCGCGAAGTGTTGTGCGCTGCGGACGAACACGCTGCGGTACTCGCACGCCTCGCCGACCCAGCGGTGCGCCTGGTCACGCTCACCATCACCGAAAAAGGCTACTGCCTGGCCGGCGATACGTTGGATCTGAGCCACCCCGATATCGTGCACGACATCGCCAGCCCCGCCGCACCCCGGAGCGCCATCGGCTATCTGGTGGCCGGCCTGCAACAGCGCTTGCAGCGCGGCATCGCACCGTTCACCGCACTGAGTTGCGACAACCTGGCCGACAACGGCAGCCTGCTGCGTCGCGCGGTGGTGACGCTTGCAGGCCAGCACGATCCCGCGCTTGCGGCGTGGATCGACCAGCACGTCAGCTTTCCGCGCTCGATGGTCGACAGCATCACGCCAGCCACCGACGATGCGGTGCGCCAGCAGGTGCAAGCGCAACTCGGTCAGTCCGACGCATGGCCTATCCAGCGCGAGCGTTACACCCAGTGGGTTGTCGAAGATCGCTTCTGCAATGGACGTCCTGCGCTGGAGCGCGCCGGTGTCGTGCTGAGCGACGACATCGCCGGTTACGCGCGCGCCAAGCTGCGCTTGCTCAACGCACCACACTCCGCACTCGCCTATCTCGGCAGTCTGCTGGAGCGCGACACCGTGGCCGACGCCATGCGTCAGCCTCCATTAGCAGCTTTTGTCGAAACACTGATGCGCCAGGACATCGCCCCCACCCTGCAGCCCATGCCGGGCTTCGACGCGCAGCGCTACAGCGATGCCATCCTTGCGCGGTTCCGCAATCCCGCCATCCGCCATCTGTTGGCACAGATCGCCTGGGACGGCTCGCAAAAGCTTCCGGTGCGGCTGCTCTCCACGATCGGCGACGCGCTCGCTGCAGGCCAACCGATCGATCGCCTCTGCCTGCCGCTGGCCGCGTGGCTGCAGTTCGTTCGCAGGCAGGCGCACACCGGCACTGCGCTGATCGATCCCTTGAGCGAGGTGCTCAGCGCGCTGGGACGCGACGCAACCGGCGATGCCGGCCACGATATCGCCTTATTTCTCAAGCTGGATGCCGTGTTCGCACCGTTGTCTGCGGATGTGCGGTTTTCTGCAGCGCTGACTACCGCGTACGCTGCGCTGGGTGCCGCGACACCGCACGACGTGGAGAAAGCGCTTGTCGCGATGCGTGTTGTCTAGCGGATGCGCTGGGCGCCATTTCGGCCAGCGATATGTCGGCCATCGATTTGAAAGTGCTGCTTTGAAAGCGCTGCGATACGCAATGCGCCACTGCCTGACGCGATGGCAGATCAGCGGGCATGCAATCTAACGCGGCGCCAGCGTCAGCATTGCCGTCGAGCGCTGTCGACGGGAGTCGAATCCGATGCTCCCGCGTCGTGAATCCCTGCCCGGTTACCCGGCTGCAATGACCTGACCAATCCGCAGCAAATTGCCGCTCTCATCCACAATCGCAAACTCGCGCATCCCCCAAGGCTTGTCGGCCACCGAGTCGATCCGCGGAATGCCGCGCTGCGGAAGTGCCGCCGACTGCATCGCCGCGTAGATCTCATCTACATCACCCACCCGCAGATAGCACCCCGCATAACAAGCAGCCGGGTCGAGATCCGGATGCGCAAAGAAATGCAGCTCCACAGCGCCACGCCGCATGATCGTGTATCCCGCATCATGCGGATGCGCATCGCCCTCAAACCCGAGCCGCCGATAGAACGCCAGCGTCTGCGCAATCGAGCGGCTGGGCAGGATTGGGATGGTTTGGTCAACTACCTTGCTCTGGGTGCTCATCGTGGACTCCTGCCTGCAGATGATCGGCGTTCAAACGCCAGTGGTGGCTTTAACCTACTTCGACCTGACGCCTGGATTCTGAAAGACGTATCACTACCAGCGCAAGCAGCGCCAGGAAGCTAAACTCCCACACATAGAACGCCACACCGACGTGATCGATCAGCACCTCGTGCCCGGCTTCGTTCTTTGCAAATTTTGTTGCGCGAAAGGTGTCCAACCCGATCAGGCAGGCCGACAGCGTCAAGGCCGACGCCATCCGGTACAGCTTGAGGAAATAGCAGAGCAAGGCGATGAAAAACAGCGGATTGCTCATCCAGGCAATGCATTGACCGTCGAGCACCTGCATCCAACCGAACAGCAGGATGACCAGACCGCCGATGTCATCTCCGCCCCCATGCAGCACGGGAAGGCATAGCGCGACCAGGTAGAGAAGCGCCGACGACACGAGCAGGAATAGCTTCACACACGTCCCTATCTTGAAATGATGCACAGCGGCTGTGTTGTGCGACAGCATCTGCGCTGGAAGATTGGCCTGCACTATATCAAGGCAGGTGATCTTGGATTTCGGACCGACACATCCGCGATGAATCTGCGGCACGCCAGGCGAGACGCATCACGTGTGGGTTTCGGCGCTGCGTGTCGCTGTGACATGCTTGACCTCCGTGTTCACGACGACATGCGTTACCACCATAGACATGGCAATGCGCAAAAAGCAGGATCTGCCGGAGAAGGTTTGCGTGCAATGCGGGCGGCCATTCCGTTGGCGCAAGAAGTGGGAGAAGGTCTGGGACGAGGTGAAGTACTGCTCGGACCGTTGCCGCGGCGATAGCAAGCGGCACCGACCCGCCCCCTAGCGAAGCTGGCCTACCGCTTGCGTCGTCGGCGAACAGGCAGGGTCGGTGCTCGGATCGGTATGCCGCATACGGCCGCTGAAGGTGCGCCGCGCCGAGCCCGCCATTACTGCCCAGGTGACGATTGCTGGCAACGCTTGCCGGCCGCCTGGCTTGATAAGGCCGCAACGCTACTCCGCTGCGGCCACGCTTCTGACGCTGACGCAGCGTGACCCGATGGCGGGCATCCGCTGACAACCGCTAACGCTTTGTTGCCGCCTTCTTCGCCGTACTCGACTTGCTCGCACGCTTGGTGCTACTGCGCTTGCTGGCCACTGCCATATTGTCGACCAGGTTCGGATACGGCCGGCCGGCTGCCTTGGCGCGCTTTTTGGCTTTGGCTTTTTGGGCAGGAGACAGCGACGTTGAGGCCGACTTTTTGACCGGATTGGGCTTGGTCCAAGGCGCGGCCTGTTTCGTGCCGCTCGTGTTTGCACTACGAGCAGTAACACGTTTCTTTGCAGCGCGGTTGCGAGTGTCAGCCTTTTTGGTCGACACCTTCTTGGCTGCTGTCTTCTTGCTGGCTGTCCTCTTGCTGGCTGTCCTCTTGCTGGCTGTCTTCTTGCTGGCTTTCCTTGCAACCCCCTTCACGACAGACCCCGCGTTGCTCTTTTTGCCAGCTGCTTTTTTACTCGCCGTCGTTTTAGCGACGGCCGTCTTCGCCACGGCCTTCTTGACGGCCTTTTTAAATGCTGCTTTCTTGGCTGCGCTTGTCTTGGTCGCAGCCTTCTTGCCTCCGGCAGCGGTACTGCTGGTGCTCCGCTTCAATGGGGTGGCCGTCTTGGTGGTGGCCTGCGCGTCCAGCTGCCGCAACACCCGCTCTGCCCAGCGTTGCCCGGCATCGCCGCCCCACAACAGCCAGGCGATGTACCCGGCCGAAGGTGCCTTGGCATCTGCCCACCCCTTGCCCTGCTTGTCCACGCTGTGACGTGCGAAGTACGCATGCATGCGCCGTATCGTCTGTGCAGATAGCGACTTCTGCGCGGACAGATCGCGCGCACGCGCCACACCAATCGCGGTGCCGCCACGCCCATGCTGCTCACGTAGCTTCAGGCCGCGTGCGGCCGCCTGCGCGACATTCTTTGGCGGTGAGAGATCAACCGTGTGCGTCGTAGCGGTGCGCGCCATGCGAAGAGTCCTGACAGGAAGCGTGACCGGTAGTGTTCGCATCTGCGATGCAGCTTACGTGAAGACGTGTAGCCGTCGATTATCGTTGACCTGTCTGTGCTACATGCGCTGCAGCGACTGCCCGCGCAACGCCAATCAACTAATCGCCAAAGAATGACGCGTACTCCCTAGTGCCATGCGTCGGCGCTGCACGATGACCCAGCAAATCAGCCGATGATTGCTGCAAGCCTGCGATGCACCGCGTATGTCGTCGATTCAATGGCAGCCGCCTGAAGCGGCGACGCGAACCCGCGCTGCTGCATGCTCGTGAAAGGCTGACCACGTCGAATTGCCCATCGAACCGCGATTGATCACCTATGGATCAGTCTGCTCGCAGCGAAGACGTGGCATCGGCGTGCCGATACACTCGATCACACGTTGTCATCGGAGGGAACATGCCTTGAAACTGTCAGCACTAGCCGTCATCACCGCCGTCGCGTTCGCCGCGCCGCTCCTTGCACTGTCGGTCGAGGACGCGTGTGCCGTAGAGCGGGCATCGCACAATCAGATCGGTGCAAGCGAGAGTTGGAAACAGATCCACGCCGATACCACACCGCATGCACGTCACGAGAACAGCATGGTGGCCATCGGCGAGCGGTTGTATCTGATCGGCGGGCGCGACCAGCGGCCCTCGGACATCTTCGACACCCGAACGCGTCGCTGGTCGCAAGGCAGTGCGCCACCGCTGATGGTGAGCCACGCGCAAGCAGTGGTGGTGTCGGGCAAGCTGTATTTTGTAGGCGGATTTACCGGCAATTACCCGGAGGAAGCCTCGCTGACCCATCTGCTGATCTACGATCCGCAGACCGACACCTGGCAGGTGGGGCCAGAGATTCCCGCACACCGTCGGCGTGGCGCGGCAGGCGCAGTTGTGCATGAGGGCATGCTGTATCTGGTGGGCGGCAACGCGCGCGGACACATGAGTGGCTATGTGCCGTGGCTGGACGCCTTCGACACCAAGACCCAGCAGTGGACGCAGCTGGCCGACGCCCCGCACGCACGCGACCATTTTCATGCGGCAGTGATCGACGGCAAGCTGTACGCCGCCGGTGGGCGCAGGTCCGCGCATGAAAGCGGCAACACCCTGGCGCAGACGATTCCGGAAGTGGACATCTACGATATTCAACGCGGCACATGGTCAGTCGCGCCGGCGGCCTTGCCGACGCAGCGTGCGGGCACCGCCGCCATCGTGCGCAATGGCCAGCTGCTGATCATCGGTGGCGAGAGCATGCGTCAGGTCAAAGCGCATGACGAGGTAGAAGCCTACGACCCGGCTAAATCTACTTGGACAGCGCTGGCCGCACTCCCGCAAGGGCGTCACGGCACCCAGGCCGCAGCAGTCGGCGACGATCTCTACATCGTTGCGGGCAGCGGCAACCGGGGTGGTGGTCCGGAGCTGGATGATGTGCTGGTGTTAGATAACGCGGAAGCCATGCGCTAAGCAGCGTGGGCGACAGCCGAGTCGAATCGCAGGAGTGGCTTGAAGGGAAAGCGACGTGTCATGCGGGGCTATCGGTAACGCTGCATCGCGGCCAGGGCCGCTCCTACGAGAGCGGCGACTGGATGGGCTAAGGTTTGATCGCCCGATAGGTGCTACCGCGCAAACTGCAACCCCAGCGCCTTGACCCGCACGCGTGTCAGCATCGCGTGCGAGGTCATGTAGAGCGTGTGACCGTCGTTGCCGAAGGCGCAGTTGGAGATGGCTTCGCCGGTTTCGATGCGGCCCAGGCGTTGGCCGGCCGGGTTGAAGACGATGACGCCGCCGGGGCCGGTGGCGAACAGGTGACCGTCGGCGGACACCGCCATGCCGTCCGGCAGCCCTGGCGAGTCCTTGCCCACCAGATCCGAGGCATCGGCGAACACACGCTTGCTAGTGACCGCGCCACGCGCGTCGAGCGCGTACGCCATCCAGATCGGCCGTTCCGGATCGGAATTGGAAACGTACAAGGTGCGCGCATCGGGCGAGAGCGCAATGCCGTTGGGGAAGCTCAGGCTGTCGTCCAGCAGATGCACGCTGCCATCGGTGTCCAGACGATAGACGCCGTTGAAACGCAGCTCCTTGACCGGCGAGTCGTTCAGATCCTTCAAGCCGTACGGCGGGTCGGTGAAGAACACCACGCCGTCAGTGCGACGGACCACATCGTTGGGGCTATTGAAGCGTTTGCCATCGAAGCTGGTAGCCAGCGGTGTTTTCTTGCGTGTGCCCGGGTCGAGCCTGGCGACGATGCGGGTACCGGAGTCGGCCAGCAACACGGTGCCATCGGGCTCGGCATACAGTCCGTTGGCACCGGCTTCGCGTAGCGTGGCCTGCTCCGGGCCGACATAGCCCGAAGGCGATAGCAACACCGACAGGCCGGCCTGTTCGGACCAGCGATACAGCTTGTTTTCCGGCACATCGGTAAACAACAGATAGCCGCCATTGCGCACCCATGCCGGGCCTTCGGACCAGGTGAAGCCTTCGGTGAGCTTCTCGATCCGCGCGTCTGCGGCAACCACATCGCCGAAGCGGCGATCGAAAGTTTCCACATGCCCGATGGCTGGGAAGCGCGGCAGCGGCGGATCCTTCTTGGTGCAGGCAGCGACAATCGCCAACAACGGAACGGCCAACAACAGATAGGACGGCAAGCGCATCGGGAAGTCCGGAAATCCAGGTGAGTGCATCATGCCATCATGCGGCGGCAGGGTCCCTGCGCATATTGGCGAACGCGACTATCGACCAGCGCTCGCAGGCACCGCCAACACCGCATCCAGCGCCGGTTTTGGCTGGTGATTGCGGTCGAATAGCAGCGGGTAATTGGTGCGGCCTGGCACCGGGTAATCGTTCTTCCACGACATGCCGTCGCTGACGCCCCACACGCTCACGCGCGCAAGCTTGTCGCGCTTACGCCAGAACAGTGCGAACAGCTCCGCGTAGCGGTCGCGCAATTGCGCTTGCACAGCAGGCGGCAGCCCATCGCGGTAGGGGTCCAGAAAGCGCTTGAATTCTGGCAGTTGGAACTGCTTGTGCGCCAACCCGGTGCCGATGACCTGGCCTTCCTTGGTGAGCGGCAGCACGTCCACATCGAGCTCGGTGATCATGACCTTGATGCCGAGTGCGGCGTAGGCGTCGATGGCGTCTTCGATATCGCGCAGGCTGGGATAGTCGAGCCCCCAGTGCCCTTGCATGCCGACACCGTCGATACGGATGCCGGATTGCTGCAGCATCTTGACCATGCGCACGATGCCGTCGCGCTTGGCCGGCCGCCATGCGTTGAAGTCGTTGTAGTAGAGCTCCGCGTCCGGTGCATACCGCTGTGCAAAGGTAAACGCATTGCGCACCACGGTGTCGCCATCGCCCACGCGTTGTACCCAGTTGGTGGAACGGTAACTGCCGTCTTCGTCGATGATCTCGTTGACCACATCCCAGGCCTGCACCTTGCCGACGTAGCGCCCGGCCACGCCTGCGATGTGCGCGCGCATGCGCTCGATCTGCGCGGCCGAGCTATTGGGCTTGCCCTGGGCATCCACAAAGAACCAGTCCGGGGTCTGGTTGTGCCAGACCAGCGTATGCCCCACCACAAACAGATGATTGCGTTGCGCGTAGTCCACGAACGCATCTGCAGCACGAAAGTCGAAGACGCCCGGGCGCGGCGCAACGACCTCGGCCTTCATCACGTTCTCCGGGGTGACCGCGTTGAAGTGGCAGGCCACCAATGCGGCGGCCGCGGCGTCCTTGCCGGAGACGATGTCGGCATTGACCGCAGTGCCGAGCAAGAACCCGTCGGCATACGCGTGCTTGAGCGATGTGCTGACGGTATCGCAACGCGCGGCTGCGGGCAGGGCGGCGATCGCGCTGACGCCCACAATGGCAATGCGCAACAGGGTTGCAAGAACGGGCAGGTGCTTGTGCATGGCAGGTTCCAAGGTGAGGTGCTGCAGGCAACAGGTAGTGGGCAGCGCCATCATTGCGCCACGATCTGTGCCTGCGCGGCGTCCAGGCTGTCCGATTCGACATGCAGCGTGATGGTGCCGCGTGCGCCCGCCTTCGCCCGCACGATCGCCAGGCACAGCCCGTTAAAGGCGTTGCGTTGCGGCGAAGCGAACGACTCCAGATTGGTGGGGTCGCCGTTGTCGGTGGCGACCAGTTCGCCCGGGCCATCGATCCGAAACCGCAGGCGGTCGCCGGCGGTGGGCGCAGGACGTCCGTCGCGATCCAGCAATTGCACGGTGACGAAGCTCAGATCCCGGGCGTCGCCGTCGATGCGGCTGCGGTCGGGCGTGATCTGCAGGCGCGCCGCGCGGCCGGCGGTCTGCACGCGGTCGCTGGCCCACGGCTTGCCGTCCTTGTAGGCCTGCACACGCAGCTCGCCGGGCTGGTACACCACATCGTCCCAGCGCAGCCGGTAGTGCAGCGCGCGCTTGCGCTTGCGCCCCTGCGAGACACCATTGACGAACAGCTCGGCCTCATCGCCGGAGGTAAACACATGTACCGGCGTCACCTGGCCCTCGCGGCCGGGCCAGCTCCAGTGCGGCAGCAGATGCGCCATGGGCAGCTGCGGGCGCCAGCGCGCCTGATACAACCAGTAACGATCCTTGGGAAACCCCGCCAGATCGAAGATGCCCGAATACGCACTGCGCGAGCTGTAATACGGCGTGGGCTCGCCCAGATAGTCGAAGCCGGTCCAGACGAATTCGCCGGCGACATACGGGTGCCGATCCAGCGCCGCAAACACCTTGTCGGCACTGGAGCCGAAGTCCACCGCATGCAGCTCGTAGGCGCTGACCTGATGCGCCACCGAATCGCCGCCGCGCCCGTCGCGTACCGGCGCGCTGATGTCCGGGCTCACCGGAAACAGATACACACCGCGGCTGCTCAGGGCCGACGCGGTTTCGCTGCTGACAATGGCCTTGTGCGGAAATGCGGCATGAAATGCCGGGTATTGCGGCGGTTTGCGGATGCGCTCGGTGCCTGCAAACTCCGGCGCATCGCGGATGCCCTCGCCCTGGTAGTTGAGGCTGATGACATCCAGCGCAGCCGGCAATGGCATGTCCGGCGAGGCGTAGTTCATCGCGACCGTGGCCGGCCGCGACGGATCTTCGTCATGCACGATGGCGTGCAGCGTGCGCGCGATGGCCGCGCCCTGTTGCCCGGTGTACTGCTCGCCGACTTCATTACCGACACTCCACAGCATCACCGACGGATGGTTGCGGTCGCGTCGCAACATCGCGCGCAGATCCGGCTCATGCCATTGCCCAAATACCAGATGGAAATCCAGCGGCGTCTTCTTCATCTCCCAACTGTCGAACACCTCGTCCACCACCAGCAGGCCCATACGATCGGTGAGTTCCAGCAGCTCCGGTGCGGGTGGGTTGTGGCTCATGCGGATGGCGTTGGCCCCCATCTGTTGCAGTAACTGCAACTGCCGCTCGGCGGTGCGCACATTGAACGCGGCACCGAGCGCGCCGAGATCGTGATGGTTGTTCACCCCGCGAATCGGCACATGCTCGCCGTTGACCAGCAGCCCCTTGTCCGCATCGAACACGATGCTGCGGATGCCGAACGGGGTTTCATAGCGATCCACCACCTGCCCCCGCTGGCGCACCTCGGTCACCGCCACGTAGCGATGCGGTTGCTGGGTCGGCGGTGGGCCCCACAGGCGTGGTGCGTCGATCTGCACGCTGCCCTGCACGCGGGTGCTACCGCCGGCAGGCACGGCAATCTGCGCTACGGGAATCTGCGCGACCGCATCGCCACTGCGTGTGCCCGTTGCCGCGTCGAGTACGTAGATGGCGGTGCTGACCTGCGCCTGCGCCGCAGTGCGCGCAGCGTTATCCAGCGTCACGGCCAGCTGGATCTGTGCCGATGCAGCCGACACCTGGGGGGTGGTCAGCTGCGTGCCCCACTGTGCGATGTGCAGCGGCGCGGTCTTGGTCAGCCACACATTGCGATACAGCCCGCCACCGGGATACCAGCGCGCCGAGTCGGGTGGATTATCCAGACGAATCGCCAGCTGGTTGCGCGCGCCGGCAATCGCATACGGTGTCAGGTCCACACGCCAGGAGCTGTAGCCGTAAGGCCAGCCGCCGACCAGCCTGCCGTTGAGCCAGACCGTGGCATAGGACATCGCGCCATCGAGATCGAGAAACAGCGAGCGGCCGCGATCGCTGGCCGGAATGTCCAGGGTTTTGCGATACCAGCCGATGCCCCAACTCGGCAGACGTCCCATGCCGCCGTACGGACCATCGACCAGAAACGGCCCGGCGATAGCCCAGTCATGTGGCAAATCCACGGTTTGCCAGCGGCTATCGTCGAACTGCGGCTGCACATACGCGACGTCATTGCCGGGATTGCCGGGCGGGCGTCGATGCCGTTGCGCCGGGTCGGCGATCAGGGCGTTGGCGGTTGGCAGAATCCACGGCTTGAGCACGTCCTTGGCCGCTGCACGCAGCTGCTGCGCCTGATCCGGGCGCGCATCGGCCACCTTGCCGTCTTCGCTGCGGATCACCTGCGGGCGCGCGTCGTAATCGAGCACCACCGTATTGCCCGGCGGGTCGTCACGCTGAAAGCGCCATTGCGCGTTGAGCGACACCCGCTCGCGCGGTGCGCTGGTCTGTGCGGTGGCATCGAGGGTGGGCAGTGCAAGCCCGGCACAGATCATGACGGTGTAGATCATGTTGGTGCAGCTAACGCGCATGGCATTGCGCCACGTTGCAGCGCGTGGCGACTGTCCGTTGGTCATGACCTCAGCCCCCCGCCTTGCGTATGACGCGACGTTGCACGCCGCTGCTGCGTCGTATCACTGCCGCACACGCAGCGCAGCGGTTGCATCACAGCTTGTAAGCCTGCTTGGGCAGCCGATACGCAAGATCCATCGCCACCTCCACCGCTTCGTCTTCCTCCAACCGATGCTCGGCGACCAGCTTGGCCAGGAACGCGCTGTCCACCCGCCGCGCGACATCGTGGCGGGCCGGGATCGACAGGAATGCACGCGTGTCGTCGTTGAAACCCACCGTGTTGTAGAAACCGGCGCTGGCCAGGGTCTGCTCGCGGAAGCGCCACATGCCCTCCGGCGCATCATGAAACCACCATGCCGGGCCCAGCAGCAGCGAGGGGTAATGGCCGGCCAAAGGTGCCAGTTCGCGGCTGTAGCTGGTTTCGTCAAGGGTGAACACGATCAGGCGCAGGCGCGGGTCGTTGCCGTAGCGATCCAGCAATGGCTTGAGTGCATGCACATAGTCGGTGCGCATCGGAATATCGGCGCCCTTGTCGCGCCCGTAGCGCTCAAACAACGGCCGGTTGTGATTGCGAAAGCAGCCCGGATGCAGCTGCATCACCAGGCCATCGTCCAGGCTCATCGCCGCCATTTCGGTCAGCACCTGTGCGCGGAACAACTCGGCTTGTTGCGGCGTTGCAGCGCCACGCACCACGGTGTCGAACAGGCGTTGCGCCTCGCCAGGCGACAGATCGGCGGTGGCGGCACTGGGATGCCCATGATCGGTGGAGGTCGCGCCGTGCGCGGCGAAGAATGCGCGGCGTTGTCGGTGCGCGCGCAGATAGCCTGGCCAGGTCAGCACGTCTTCGCCGGTAAGCGCGCCGAACTGCTGCAGTGCACCGGCAAACTGCTCATGCTCCGGGTCCACCACCGGGTCCGGGCGGTACGCGGTCACCACACGGCCGGCCCAGCCGCTGTCGCGAATGGTTGCGTGATGCTGCAGCGTGTCCAGCGGCGATTCGGTGGTGGCGATCACCTCGATGTTGAAACGCTCGAACAGCGCACGCGGACGAAAGCCTGGCGTCTGCAGCGCGGCGGTAATGTGGTCGTAGTAATGATCGGCAGTGCCAGCATCCAGACGGATGCGCAGATCGAAGACGGTGTGGAAGACATGATTCAGCCACACCGCCGACGGCGTGCCGCGCAGCAACGTGTAGTGCGCAGCAAACACGCGCCATGCCGCGCGCGGGTCCACCGGTGCGCGCGTGCCATCGGCGTGCGGGATACCCAACGCATCCAGGTCGATGCCCTGGCTGTACAACATGCGGAACACGTAGTGATCGGGCACCAGCAACAGTTCGGTGGCATTGGCGAACGCGGCATTGGTCGCGAACCAGGCCGGGTCGGTATGGCCGTGCGGGCTGATGATGGGGAGCGTGGCGATCTGCGCATACAACCGGCGCGCAATCGCCCGCGTGCCGGGGTCGGCTGGCAACAGGCGGTCGTCGTGCAAGGTCAGCGGCAAGGAGGTGGGCATGGGGTCGGGCACCGAACAGTTGAGATGGGTCATGCAACGCGCGCGTCAGGGCGCAGGTGTGCCGGGATGGGCCGCCACGTAATCGCGTAACCAGGTCATCGCCGGGCGCTCGCTGCCATCGCCACGCACCAGATAAGCGGCTTCCTTGTCGCGCCACAGGCCAGGGCGGAATCCCCACAGCGTGATGCCGCGCACCGCCGGGTGCTCCCAGAAGATCGGGAACACACGCTGGTAATCGGCCAGCTGCTGCGCATCGCTTGGCCCATCCAGGTCGAATTCGGTGATGTAGATCGGCAAGCCGGTGGCGGCCAATGCATCCAGATTGGTGCGATGCACCGACATCGCCACGTTTGGCGTGGTCTCGAACGCATGCTCCTGGATGCCGATGGCATCGACCAACTGTTCGCGCTGCAGCAACCGCACGATCTGCAGATATTTCTGCGTGGCCTGCGTGTTGTTGGTGATGCTGTAGTCGTTGATCATCAGCTTGGTGTGCGGAAAGTGCTGGCGCGCGAGCCGAAACGACTGCAGCACCCACTCCCAGCCGCTGGCGCCGTCACCGCCGAGCGCCTGCAGATAATTGCCGCCGCCGGTGTCGGCCTTGCTGGGCGGGTCGTTGAGCGGCTCGTTGACCACTTCCAGCAGGTCGATGTCCGGGTAGCGCTGGGCCACGGCGGCAAACCACTGCTCGATCTCGCGGCGCTGCTCGGCCGGGGGCAAGGTCTTGATCCATTCCGGCTGCTGATTGCCCCACACCATCACATGCATCTGGAACGGCATGCCGTTGGCTTTTGCGAACCGGTAAGCGGTATCCAATGTGCGCCAGTCCATCTGGTCTCGTACCGCCTCTACCGTGCCCCACTTGCCGCCGTTTTCCGGGGTGAGCTTGTTCCAGTACTGCGCAAAGCCCTGCGCCTGTTGCGGGCTGTATGCGCTACCCAGAAACTTGGACGCGCCCGCTGCCAGCGGCGCGGCTTGCGCCACCGATGCGATGCTTGCTGCCAGCAACAGTGCAATTTTCGCGGTGTGCAGGTACATGGTGATTCCTCAGGAAGATGGAGGCGTTGCGGTGGCCGCAGGCAGCTGCGCCGGCTGCAGCCGAGGCACCAGAGCATGCACGACCGCCAATGCCAGCAGGTAGGCCGAACCGGCCATCAGAAACACCGGCACGTAGCTGCCGGTCGCCTGCAGTAGAAACCCGATGAACGTGGCGATCAACATGCCGCCCACTGCGCCGGCAAATCCGCCGATGCCCACCACGGTGGCCACCGCATGCCGCGGAAACATGTCCGAGGGCAGCGTAAACAGATTGGCCGACCAGCCCTGGTGTGCAGCGGTGGCCAGGCCGATCAGACCCACCGCGAGCCACAGATTGTCTGCGCGTGCGGCAAACACGATCGGCACCACCGAGACGGCGCAGATCAGCATCGCGGTCTTGCGCGCACGGTTGACGCTCCAGCCGCGCGCGATGAAGCGCCCGGCAACCCAGCCACCGGCGATGCTGCCGATATCGGCCAGCACGAAGATCACGATCAATGGCGCACCCAGCTGCAGCAGGCTCAGGCCGTACTCGGCATGCAGGAATTTCGGCAACCAGAACAGGAAGAACCACCAGATCGGGTCGGTGATGAACTTGCCCAGCACGAACGCCCAGGCCTGGCGATGCCGCAGCACCTGCAGCCACGACAACCGCGCTTGCACCGGCTCATGCGCATCGCTGCGGATGTGCGCAAGTTCTGCGCTCGACAGACCGGGTTGCTGCTCGGGCGCGTGGTAACTGCACCACCACACCACCAGCCAGGTAGCGCTCAATATCCCGGTAAACAGAAAGGCCGCCTGCCAGCCCCAGGCAGTGGCAATCACCGGCACCAGCAAGGGCGCGACGATGGCACCGATGTTGGAGCCGGAATTGAAGATGCCGGTGGCCAGCGCGCGCTCGCGGCGCGGGAACCATTCGGCCACGGTCTTGAGCGCGGCGGGAAAGTTGCCGGACTCGCCCAGTCCCAGGAAAAACCGCGCAATCGCAAAGCCCACCACGCTGGTCGCCAACGCGTGGCCCATCGCCGCCAGACTCCACACCCCGATCGCCAACGCATAGCCCAGCCGTGTCCCGAAGCGGTCGATCACCGCACCGCTGCACAACAGGCCCAGCGCATACGCCGCCTGAAACGCAGTGACGATGTAACCGTACTGGATCTCGTTCCAGCCGATCTGCGTCTGCAAGAACGGCGCCAGCACGCCCAGCACCTGGCGGTCCACGTAGTTGATGGTGGTCGCTGCCAGCAGCAGCGCGCAGACGCGCCAGCGCACCCGGCCCAGGCGCGCTCCGGGGCGGGCAGCATCGGCCGCAGGCGCATCGCTCATGGGCAAGGCTCCTGCAAGCGCGCAACCGTGTCGCCTGCGTTGTCGCGATACCTGCTGCGCATCGCGGCAAGCAAGGGCGCAAGCAGCATGTCGCTTGCGCGTTGTCCGATTCGATTCATCGACCACTGCACCTGCACGAAGGTGGCCTTGCGCCACGGGTGATAGCGCTACCATTACCACGCTGCACGCAGGAATCCATCGCGCAGTGCAGCACGCGGCGACCGTCCGTCGGCGTTGCGTGCTCGCAGTGCAGCGTCATGGCAGCGCCGCTTCGCTATGCCCCGGCAACTATGCTGCCCTGCAGCGTGATGTTCTGAATTTGGTAGCGCTAACATCCAGCGCCACTGATCGCCCGTCTCCCCCATCGCATCATCGTCGCGCCGATTCCGGGCAGCGGCACTCCCTACGCAGGGGCGATGCGTGGGACATCTGCTCACCTGTTAGGGAAGGGAATACGGTGAAGAACAGCTACGCACGTACCGCGTTGTCCTGCGCGTTGGGGTCCATCCTGCTGGGCATTACCAGCACTGCCGCCTGGGCACAGTCCACCGACGCCGACAGCGCCGCGCAAACGCCACCGGCCACGGCCGGCAACAACGATGCAGTGACCCAGCTCGACACCGTCACCGTCTCCGGCTACCGACGCAGCATCCAGTTTTCCACCGATGCCAAGCGCGACTCGGTCGGCTTTGCCGACACCGTGTTTGCCGAAGACATCGGCAAATTTCCGGACATGAATATCGCCGAGTCGCTCAACCGCATCCCGGGTGTGCAGCTCTCGCGCGACGTCAACGGCGAAGGCCTCAACATCGCCATCCGCGGCCTGGGCACCAGCTTCACCAAGACCACGCTCAACGGCGCCAGCATCGCCACCGCCTCGATCGGTCTGAATGCGCAGAACCAGAATCGCGAAGTCGATCTGAACCTGTTTCCCACCGAATTCTTCACCCAGCTCACCGTGAGCAAGACGCCCACCGCAAGCATGCTCGAAGGCGGTGTCTCCGGTGTGGTGGACATGCGCAGCGCGCGCCCGTTCGACCGCCCCGGCGTGCACTTCACCTATCAGGCGCAGGCCGACTGGAACAGCACCAGCGAAAAGACCACCCCGCGTGGCGCCTTCATGGGCAGCTGGACCAACGAAGCAGGCACGCTCGGCGCGTTGTTCGGCGTGGCCTCGGTGCGCAGCAAGCTGGGCGTGCGCGGCTTCGAAAGCGTGGGCTGGACCAACCCCGGCCTGACCTATACCCAATGCGGGCTCACCCCGCCTGCAGGCACGCCGGCGACCAATCAACCGGCGGCCTGCAACGTCAACGGCGGCGGCAACTGGCGCATTCCCGACCGCGTACCGGCCACCGCCGGCAGCGGCTTGACCACCGGCGAAACCATCGACGCGGCATGGCTGCTGGCGCGCAACCCCGGCTTGAGCATCGACCAGATCAGCGATGCATTGATTCCGCGCCTGGGCCGCAGCGTGTACATGAATGGCGATCGCGACCGCGATGCGTCGGTGATGTCGCTGGAATGGAGGCCCTCCGACAGCATGCATTTCTACCTGGACACGCTGTACTCCGAAGCCAAGCGCACCACCGAGCGGATCAGCATGAATCTGATCGGCCGCAACGGCAATATGATCCCGCTGGGCATGCAGCTGGATCAGAACAACGTAGTCACCAGCGCCACCTTCGCCAACGCGCAGTATTTCCTGGAAGCGCGCCCGTACCGCGAAGAGGTCAAGTTCTGGAGCGTCAATCCCGGTGCCGAACTGCTGTTCGGTGCCGAGCAGGACATCAAGCTCAACGTGCAGGCCAACGCCACGCGTAGCTGGCTGGATCGCGAGTCGCCCAGCATCCTGGTCACCTCGCCGTTCACCACGGTCGATTACCGCAACCAAGGCGGTGACCGCCCGTCGATCAGCAGCCCGCTCGATCTCAACGACCCGAACCTGGGCTGGGGCTGGAGCGGCGGACGGGTCAATATCCAGAACGAAAAACGCGTCACCCAGACCCGTGGTGGACGTGCCGATCTGCAGTTCGGCGAAGACAAGCGCAACATCAAGATCGGCGCTGCCTACGACCAGGCCGAGCGCACCATTCGCGGCTTCGACAACAGCATCGCCTGGGAGCAGGTGGTGTGCCGCGGCGGTGGCGGCAACGTGTGCAACGGCGGCCCCGGCTCCGCAGTCCCGAATGCGGCCCTGGCCAGTTACTTGCGGCCCGGCCCGGGCGGCTTCATCACTGCCGATTTCAACCGTTTCCTGGGCGACACCAACTATTACGCGCTACGCGATTCCGCCCCGGAAACCAACTCCGCCAACACCGGCGCCTCGGCCGGCGGCATCCGCGAAAAGAACCTGGGTTTCTACATCGAAACCAACGCCGAAACCGAAGTGTGGAACCGCACGCTGCGCTTCAACGCCGGTGTGCGTTACGTCACCACCGACCAGACCATCACCGGCCCGGTCACCATCAACGGCATCCGCCGCGTGCAGGTACTCGATTCCGATTACGCCGAAACCCTGCCCTCGTTCAACGCGGCCTGGGATGTGGCCGACAACGTGGTGCTGCGCCTGTCCAGCTCGCGCACGCTCACGCGCCCGGACCCGAGCGCGATGTTGCCCAACACCAACTTCAGCGACCCGTCCGCACAGACCGCGACCCAGGGCAATCCGAACCTGGCGCCGTATCTGTCCACCAATGTCGACTTCGGCGGCGAGTGGTACACCGGCGGCGAAGGCTATGTGGGCCTGACGCTGTTCAACAAGCGCATCAGCGGCTTCACCGTCAATGGCGTGCGGCGCATTCCCTTCAACGATCTTGGTGTGCCCTACGAGAGCCTGCTGCCGATCCAGCAAGCCGGCCTGGACCAGCGCGGTGGCCCCAATGCCGCCACGGTCGACGTGCAGACCCAGGTCAACGCCGATGGCGTGCTCAACATCCGCGGCACCGAAGCGATCTGGGTGCAGCCGTTGGACAAGCTGGTCGACGGCATGGGCTTCAGCGTGAACTACACCCATGTCACCCAATCTTCGGAAGGCGAAGGCATTCCCGCAGTGGCCGTCGGTGTGGCGCCCAATCTGTGGAACGGCACCGTGTACTGGGAAAAGAACGCCGCCTCGGTGCGCCTGTCCTACACCTGGAACGACGACATGGTGATCTCCGGCGCCAATCAGAACGGCATCCCCTACGCACGCCTGAATGCCGATGCACGCGGCCAGCTGGATCTGTCGGCCAGCTACGCGCTGGACTGGCTGCCTTCCAAGCCGCAACTCACACTCAACGTCACCAACATCACCGACGAGCCGCTGCGCACCACCTATGCGTGGCCCAACGCCACCTACGACCTGTACGAGCCCGGCCGCACCGTCATGCTCGGCATCCGCGGCACGTTTTGACAGTGAGCATCGATACGCGCTCGCCGTTGGTTGCCGGGTGTAGCCGGTGTTCGGAGTGCACGCGTGATTCGCGTGCACTCCGTCTGCCGCGCGCCGTCCAACGTGCCTGCGCGACGGCGCACGATGTTTTGCCCGACACTTCAGGCACTGCGCCTGCAACCGCGATCCAGACGGATCGCGGCCAGCGGCGTAGCGCGCGCCGCGGCGTTTTCCGCAGCACTCTTCGAGCCCGCCTCACCTCATGAACGATCGATCACAGCAGCTCTCCGTGCGCGAAAAGATCGGCTACAGCCTGGGCGACCTGGCCGCCAATCTGATCTTCCAGACGCTGGTGACGTTTTTGGCGTTCTTCTACACCGACGTATTCCGCATCCCGGCGAGCGCGGCGGCCACGTTGATCTTCGTGGTCGGCCTGCTGGGCGCGTTCGTGTTTACGCCCATCATCGGCATCCTGGCCGATCGCACCCACACCCGCTGGGGCAAATTCCGCCCATGGATCCTGTGGACCGCACTGCCGTTTGGCGCACTGTCGCTGGCGGCCTTCAACACACCTGCGCTGGGCGAGCACGGCAAGATCACCTACGCATTTGCCACCTACACCTTGCTGATGCTGGTCTACGTGGCCAACAACCTGCCGTATTCGGCGCTGAGCGGCGTGCTCACCGGTAGCATGGAGCAGCGCAACAGCCTGTCGGCGTATCGCTTTCTGGCGGTGACGTTTGCGCAGTTCATCATCCAGGTCCTGCTGCTGCCGCTGGTGCTGATCCTGGGCAATGGCGACAAGGCGCAAGGCTTTCGCAACACCATGGGATTGTTCGCCGCGGTCGGCACGCTGTGCTTTTTGATCACCTTTTTCACCACCCGCGAGCGCGTGCTGCCGATCGCCGAACAACGCAGCAGCGTGCGACAGGACCTCACCGACCTGGTACGCAACAAACCCTGGCTGGTGATGCTGGCACTGACCATTCTGGTCTTCATCAATCTCGCCATGAAGGGCGGGATGTACATCTACTACTTCAAGTACACCCTCGACGCGGGCGCGCTGACCCACTTTCTCGATGCCGCTGGATTCAACCGGTTTATTGCCGCAATCAACAGCGTGCTGACCGGGGCCGGCATGAGCGCCTTGCAGTGGCCGCAAGACGCGCCGACCTCGGCGTTCAGTGTGTTCAGTGCCGGCGGCATCCTGGCCATGATCGTGGGTATCGGGTTTTCCAAACGCCTGGCCGACCGCTACGGCAAGCGCAATGTGTTTGGTGGGGCGCTGCTGATTTCCACGCTGTTTCTGCTGGCGTTCTATGTGTATCCGGCGACTGCCATCGGTTGGGTATTCGGCTCCTATGTGCTACACGGCTTCTTCTACGGCATCACCATCCCGTTGCTGTGGGCGATGATTGCCGACGTGGCCGATTACTCGGAGTGGAAGAACCACCGCCGCGCCACCGCCATCATTTTTTCGGCGATATTGTGCGGCCTGAAGATCGGCCTGAGCGTCGGCGGCGCACTGGTCGCCGGCCTGCTCGCCGTCTATGGCTACGACGCTGCGCTGCCGCAGCAAAGCGGCGCGGTCACCGACGGCATTCGGTTAGCCATCAGCGTGTATGCGTCCATCCCGTTCCTGCTCGGCACCGCACTGCTGGTGTTTTACGAGATCGACAAACCGCTGGAATCCCGTATCGAACGCGAACTGGGCGTGCGCCGTCAGGCCGCTCCGCTCGCGTCGCCCTAACCCTTCCTTCCACCTCATGCACAGGTCCGCGCATGTCCGATGAACTGCAAGCCGCCACACTGCAGGCCCTGGCGCGCGCCGCCATTTCCGCACCGCTGGTCACCCATCTCTACACCGCCGACCCATCCGCGCACGTCTTCGATGGCGCGCTGTACATCTATCCCTCGCACGACATCGATGCCGGCGTGGCCTTCAGCGACGACGGCTCGCATTTCGGCATGGAGGATTACCACGTCTTTCGCATGGCGCATCCCAACGCGCCGGTCGAAGACCTGGGCGAAGTGCTGCACGTGCGCGACGTGCCGTGGGCCCAGCGCCAGATGTGGGCACCGGATGCAGCGCAACGCAATGGCAAGACCTATTTGTATTTCCCGGCAAAGCGCGCCGACGGCATCTTCCAGATCGGTGTGGCAGTCGGCGACCAACCGCACGGCCCCTTCACCGCCGAAGCCGAACCGATCGCCGGCACCTACTCGATCGACCCGGCCGTGTTCGCCGACGACGATGGCGCGCATTACCTGTACTTCGGCGGCATCTGGGGTGGTCAGCTGCAGCACTACCGCGACAACCGCTACGCGCAGACCAACCAGGAGCCGGTGGGCGATGCGCCCGCACTGGGCCCGCGCGTGGCGCGCCTGCACGAGAGCATGACCGCACTGGCCGAACCCACGCGCGAGATCGTCATCCTCGACGAACACGGCACCCCGCTACGCGCCGACGACCTCGGCCGTCGCTTCTTCGAAGGCCCCTGGCTGCACCGCCACGCCGGTCGCTATTACCTGTCGTATTCCACCGGCGATACGCACCTGATCTGCTACGCCACCAGCGACGCGCCGTATGGCCCATTTCACTACCAGGGCGTGCTGATGCAGCCGGTGATCGGCTGGACCACCCACCACTCCATCTGCGCCTTCGACGGCCAGTGGTATCTGTTCTATCACGACGCCGTGGTATCGGGCGGCCAGACCCATCTGCGCAACATCAAGATGGCACCGCTGGAGCATCTGGCGGATGGGACGATTGCGACGATTTATCCGTACGGGAAAGATGCTGTCTCGCCTTGGTGAGATGGCGGCAATGATGCCCCTACCCTTCAAAGTTCATAACACCTCTAGAAAAGGTGGATTGCTTGTTGCAGATCACACTCGGCAGATTGCGACTGTATGCATCCCAATCCAGTCAGCGCCGTACCACGTGATCCGAGATCACGCGGTCAACGGCGATTGCGACTCCTCATACGTCCCGTCGTCAGCGACTACTAGCTATTTGGTCACATAGCTCTTGGTGGCATGGTCCAAAACAACATCCATCGACCACGTAGCTGTTGTGCTTGCAAGTGGTGTTGCTTGTCTCGAAAGAAGTGGCATGATTGCCGAGCCAAATTGGGGGCACGCCTCAAGAAGATCCGCTCATACGCAAGGCGCGGCGCACGCCTGCTTTGTGGTGGGCGTTTTACATCGTGCGCCCCCATTTGGGCCTAAATAATCAATCAACCCAGTGGAGCAATAATGAAAGGAATAGGCAGCATCGCCTGTGCAGCACTTGCTGCGGTATCGTTTCAAGCCTCGGCACTTGGCTCGCGGTTTTCGAATTATGAAACAACCACCACAGTTACGTCTTCAAACCTCTTCCCTTCCGCTAGTGAGACGGTAACGATAAATGTCAAGGTGGCTGCACCTGCACTTGGCGTGACCTCTGGCAATCCCGCTGCAGGCGACGATATTGGTGGACGTGTCAATTTTTTTGCAAATGGTGTGTCGATCGGTCAGTTCCGTATCGGTCGTGCGAATACCCCTGTCGTAAATCGGGTCGTCGAGGTGGATCAGGGATGTCTGTTTGCTACCGGGGGAGACTATGCGCGTTGCACATATAACTTTTTCTATGCGCGTGAAGCAAATTTTTCTGTTCGCTATACGGTCCCTAGCCAGTACAGCAACGTCACGATTACAGCCTCTTTTACTGGAGACTCAAACTTTTCTAAGGCTTCATCCTCCGCACCTATCACTTTGAAGCCGCTGCCTGCTTTTGGGCTAATTAAGGGAATAGGCGATAAATGTCTTGATGCCGTAGGCGGCGGCTCGGTCAACGGGACCGAGATTCAGCAGTATTCTTGCAACGAGAATGTGCAACAAATGTGGAGCGTTGTGTCTGGCTCTGGCTATATCCGCAGCGTACCCAGCGGCTTGGTGCTCGACTCCAAGGGCCTCGGGACTTCCAATGGCACCACGCTTCAGCTCTGGAACGGGCTGGGTGCATCAAATCAGCAGTGGTGGTTCACGGGCGCCTCTATCGTTGGCGTCGGCGGAAAAGTTCTTGATGCAATCGGTCAATCAAGCAATAACGGTACAAAGCTGCAGATTTTTTCGGCACAGGCGAATGCCGGTCAGACTTGGAACTACGATCCAATCTCTGGGCGTATTACGGGCATCGGTGGTAAATGCCTAGACGTCGAGGGTGGCTCCACAGCAAACGGAACCCTGGTTCAGCTTTGGGATTGCAGTGGTGCGGCCCAGCAGCGCTGGGAAGTGGGCGAGCGAGGAAGCCTGCGCTATGCCGGGAAATGTTTGGAATCAGCGAACGGCGGCACGCAAGACGGAAATGCGGTACGCATTTGGGACTGCAACGGCGGCGCTCATCAGGCCTGGCATTTCCTTGGCGAAATCCGCAATGTTGGTAGTAATCGTTGCTTGGCCGATCCTGGCCGTGGCGCCACAAACGGTGCGCGCACCTACATTTGGGACTGCACTGGCGATGTAAATCAGAAGTGGGACTTTTCTTCCTACTAAGTAGAAGAACAAGGCCCGGATAATCCGGGCCTTGTTCTTTAATGCCTCTGTTCTTCTGCCTATGTGCCCGCCAGGGAGCCGCTACAGTAGCGCCTGTCAACGACCGGACGACCATCGTGCCTTTCGACAGACGGTGCATTGCACGCTGCATCCACACGCATCGTCGCAACGTATGCCCCTGCACTGAGACTGTTGAGAGAGGTTGCCATGCGCCAGGCGTCGATGCTGTTCTTACTCACCCTTGCGGTCTACGGCAATGCAAGCGGCAGCGAGCCGCGCGCCGCACTGCCCCGCGCAGACAGCGTTGACGTGCCGCGCTTCATGGGCGACTGGTATGTCATCGCACATATTCCGACCCGTCCAGAACGCAAAGCCTACGACGCAGTAGAGAGTTATGCGCTGCGACCGGATGGCCGTATCCAGACCACCTTCACCTTCCGCAAAGGCAGCTTCCAGGCCCCGCTCAAATCCATGCACCCGATCGGCCAAGTCGCAGAGAATGGCAACGGCGCGCTGTGGAGCATGCAATTCCTCTGGCCGTTCAAGGCTGAATATGTCATCGCCTGGCGCGATGCTGACTACACCCAGACCATCGTGGCGCGCAGCAAGCGCGATTACGTCTGGTACATGGCACGGACCCCGCAGGTCTCCGATGCCGACTATCAGCAGGCGCTCACGCGCATTGCCGCGATGGGCTACGACGTGTCACAGCTGCGCCGCGTCCCGCAATCGCCGCGCTGATGTGGCCCAACCTGTTGGAGAGCCCGCACGCCGCGCTCTCCAACGCACCTGCCGCACACATCAGACGTCTTTGGTGTCTACAGAAAATTCCCATCCATCGTTCAACCCGCCCAAAGGCTTGGCCTCTGCCGCCAACTCCTCCTCGAACGCGCAAATCGCCTTGTATGTCGGCACCATGGTCGGATACACCGTGACATCCATCGGAAACGCGGTGTTTTCCGGGTAATGGCAGCAACGCACCTTCTGCTCGAAGCGCAGCAACGTCACCGAAAATTCCAGTGCCGACTCTTTGCTCGGGAACACCACGGAAAACGCAATCTCGCGCGGCTTGGAAAGATCCACGCCCTGCTGCGCAATGTGCCACAGGGTGTCACCGTTATCGTCTTTGGGATACAGATCCAGATTTCGCTGCATGGTTGATTCGCTGTGTGGCGCCTGGTTGGCCGATACAGAAGCTTAGCGCCTTGGCGGTCAGCGATCTGTGTCTTCTAACATCCGGGCATCCCGCCAAGTCGTGTAGCCAGAGCCTGCCCTGAGAGTTCAGCGTAAGGCAGTCTTGGTCGGGTATTGCCCACTGCTGAAAAATGCACAGCGTCGCTTTCTGAAGGGGGTGAGGTCACCTCCGCTTTCTTGCAACGCGTGCACGTCCCAGCCATGCCACGAGGGACCGCCAATAGTCATCTTAGGCGTTTCATACCTGGCGGCAGCGGCTCCGGAGTGTGTGATGTAGGCCCAGAGGCGATCCGGTGCTTGCGACCTTCACAGACGACACTCGCCCGACTTCGGACATGAAGGTGGACGAGTTCGACGCCTGCGCCGCTGGTAGCCAAGTTGCCAGAGCCAAAACGGCTTCCACCATACCCCGTAGTTTCACGGAGCTCACTCCGTGAACGCGTGAGCCGCTATACATGCTGCGCCTCGACGACAACTGCGGTGCCATAGCACAGGACTTCGGTCAGGCCGGCCATCAACTCGGTAGCGTCGTAGCGCACCGCAATGATGGCGTTGGCGCCAAGTTGCCTGGCATGCTGCACCATGTCGCGATAGGTCTCCGAGCGCGCCTGTTCGCACAGTTCGGTGTAGATGGTGATGTTGCCGCCGAACAAGCTCTGAAGACTGCCGAAGAAGTTGCCGACGATTGAGCGCGACCTCACGGTAATACCGCGCACCAAGCCCAGATTGCGGATGATTCGATGCCCAGGAAGCTCTAGCGCTGTGGTTACCATGGTGTCGTTGAGCGAGTAAGTCGCTGAGTGGATCGGCGAAGAGTCGTATGGGTTTGTCATTAACTTGTTCTCTTCTTATGAGGGCGAAAGCCACCAATCGTCTTACATCGGAGGATAGATAAACGACTGCAGCCGGAAGATGCCTGTTGCTTACTGGGAGAACTCAAACCATCGTGATATCCAACCCAAGCGCTTTGCTTACAACGCCAGGCCTTCTCAAAGGCAACGCTGGCAGATCAGAACCATGCCCGGATACACGATGACATCCGCAAGCAAGTCTTTGGTCTGTTCGCAATACCGACAACATGCCTTCTGTTCGCAACTCAGCATGATCAAGCCCAATTCCATCGCCAATTCCTTGCTAGGAAGCACAACTAGAAAACGATCTCTCTGGACTCGGCGAGATCCACTCATCACTCAGCAATGTTACAGAAGATGTTTCCGCTATCTTTGTTGAGATAGAAAGCTGAGAAAAATTGCGGTCATTAACTGCAAAACAAGATGCGCGCTTTGTTGGGGCGCACCGTGCGATGCTGACAGCGATCAACAGATCAGCTCACCTAATTCAACGACATCGTCGGGTTCCAATGGGAAGTCGAGATCCTGCTTGACGCATATTTCGCTGTTTTTACGAAAGATATGAATGTCTACAATCCGATTTGCGCTGTCATCGCGGTCAATCAGGTGGAAGTACTTTCCGACATTCTCAGGATTTCCTTCGAATGGCTCAGCCAGCGGTTCTATCTTGGTGTTGAAATGCGCCTCATATTCCAAAATCGCTTCGCCGAGTGAGCGGGCTGTAGAGCGCAAGGCCAGATCCAGATGTGGACACAAGCTCCCTGTGTAGGTGAAACGCGAGTTTTTTGGGCCACAGAGAAACGGCATGGGCGTCTGCTTGAATGGTGTCCCGCACGCTGGTCGAAGCGCGGTACGCTCTCTGTGATCTGCAGAGGTGCCGCGATGACGAACCAGCTAAGTGGCGACCGCGCACGAAACACGGCCGCCATGTGAAATCAAGGCACCCAGACCAGATTCATCAGCTGCGGGTCGGCGGTCACCTTGACCAGCTTACCGCTGGGGCCGAACTGCACCTGGTACTCGGCGAAGCTGTCGCGCCAGTAGCGCCACAACGAGGCTTCCAGATTCGGGTTCTCGCTGCTGATCGGGTAGCCGACCGCCATGAGCACCTGTTCGCGGGTCATGCCACCGGTGAGCTTGCCGTCCACGATGGCCTGGCGGATCTTCGGCGGGAAGGTGGCGAGCTTGAGCTTGGGATCGGCGGTGACGATGTAGCGGGCGGCGAAGGCGGTGTTGTCCAGGTCGCGGCTGTAATCGTTGCCGATGGACTGCTTTTCGCCGGCGATCTTGAGGTTGACGCGATTACGGCCAAAGCCGGTGACGCTGACCGGGGTGCCGACTGGGAGCACGCGCTTGCCGTCTTCGGCGTAGTTGCTGTCGCTGATCCAGCTGCCGTCGGTGCGCAGGTTGCAGCACAGAAAGCCGTCGTACTTGGCCACATCGGCGGCCGAGGCCAGGTTGGCGGCGGTGAGCAGGCTCAGGGCCAGCAGGGAAGAACGCAAACGCATCGTAAAGACTCCTTTCTCGACGGCCGTAGCCGCGCGGCAATGATGGGGTGAGGCGCGCCGCCGTTTCCCCAACGGCGCACACGCATTGTCGCAGCCTGCGGCCGCTTGGCAAGCGCGGGTGACGCGGGTCGCCCGGGGTTGTGTATGCTCGGGGCGTGGAAACCCTCTCACCCGCCGAGATCGTCGAACAGATCGCCGAGTTGCGACGCACGCACCGTGCGTTGGACGACGAAATCCAGCGCATGCCCGCGAACCTGGAAGACGAGCTGCAGATGAAGCGCCTGAAGAAGCGCAAATTGCAGATCAAGGACTGCATTATCCGGCTGGAAATGGAGCTGGTGCCCGACGAGCCCGCTTGAGGCGTTGGGGGCTTTGCCCGGACCTGGACCTTCGTTACGAGGGCAGGTGCGCTTGGACCTGCGCTTCGGTGTCAGGTGTCCGGCGATCCTTTACAGGCGCTGGTCTGGCGTGACCTAGGCTGATCGACTTTGTAGCAGTGGTGAAGCAGCACACGGGGTGGACGCACCGTGCCTCGCAAGCCGTCCCCTCACCCCAACCCCTCTCCCGCAGGCGGGAGAGGGGCTTCACAGCAGGTATCGGCGCACCTTCTCCCGCCTGCGGGAGAAGGTGCGCCGCAGGGGCGGATGAGGGGACGGGCGCGATTCGAATCGGCTCACAGGTTTGAATTTGCCTACGGACATGGGGCCCGATTTCGGTCCTTCTGCTGCACCTTCTGCTGCCCTGCCCTGCCCTACTCCTGCCCTGTTCCGGATTTGAGTGCAGATGCATGTGGGTGTGGATTCGGATTCGAGTACAAGAGCGAGTGCGGCGTCCGCCGTGGGCGCCACAGATTCCTACCCTGGCCGCGTTGTTCCACTCTGGCCGCAGTTGCTCTACTTCGGCCGCACACGGACTGCTCCGATCGCGACCAGCCCCGAACCTCCTGACACTCTTTTTGCTAAGCCACGCGCGTGTCAGCCAGCGCGCAACAGGATCTTGCCGCGGCGGCCTGGCTCGTCGCTTGCCGCAGCTGCCTTGGCCGCATCTTTCAGGTCGAACACTGCTTCCACCGGCAAGGCCAGGCTGCCATCAACGGCGGCCTTCAACAGCTCGCCGATCATGCGGCGCTTGTCCTCTGATTTTGTGGCCTGCATCACCTTGCTGCCCCAGAAGCCGCGTACCGTGGCCTGCTTGAAAATCACATCGCCGCTGGAGATCTGCAGCGGCTCGCCGGTCATCGACCCGAACGACACCAGCTCGCCGCCTTCGGCCAGCAGCCCCATCAAGTCGCCGGCAGCAGTGCCAGCGACCGAATCGACGGCGCGGATGATCGGCGCATCGCCGGCCAGTGCGCGCACAGTGTCCTGCCAGCCGTCCTGCGCAGTGGAAACTGCATTGCCGATGCGCAGCGCCTTGAGTTCGTCCACGCCTGCATCGCGACGGACCAGGTTGATCACGTTGATGCCGCGTGCGGCGGCAAGCATGGCCACGGTCTTGCCGACGGCGCCGTTGGCGGTGTTCTGCACGATCCAGTCGCCTTTTTCCACGCGCAGGAATTCGATCAGCATCAGGGCGCTCAGGGGCATGGCGATCAACTGGCAACCGCGGTCGTCGTCCAGTGCGTCGGGCAGCGGGACCACGCCAGCTGCATCGGCCAGGAAATACTCCGCCCAACTTTCGTGGACGCCGGCCGCGACCACGCGCTGCCCGGTCTGCAGGCCTTCCACGCCCTCGCCCAGGGCGTCGATGACGCCTGCCCCTTCGCTGCCACCGATCGCCGGCAACTCCGGCTTGTAGCCGTAGTTGCCGCGCACGGTCCACAGGTCGTGGTTGTGGATGGGTGAGCGGCGCATGGCGATGCGCACCTGTCCCTTGCCGGGCTGCGGTACGGGCCGTTCGCCGAGTTCAAGCACCTTGGCGGGATCGCCAAATTGGGTATGGATGGCTGCGCGCATGGAATCTCCTGCCAAGCGCATCAGCATTGCGATGCGCTCGATCACTGTGAAAGGTGGTTCGATGCTATCGACATGCGCGCAAGCGGCTGATGAAACGAACGCAACTGTTGTGTGAAATCTCGCTGTGCTGCGGATCGATGTCTGGTGAGGGGCGGTGTGCTGCATGGCTGCATGGTTACCTGCAGCCGTACCCTCATCCGGCGCTACGCGCCACCTTCTCCCGGTGGGAGAAGGAATCATCGGGTCGTGGGATATGCTTCGGATCGATGCCTGGTGAGGAGCGGTGTGCAGCACGGTTACCTGCAGCCGCACCCTCATCCGGCGCTATGCGCCACCTTCTCCCGGTGGGAGAAGGAGTCACCGGGTCGTTGCTGCAGGTGGGGTGCCTTGATGCCGCGCTGGTGTTTTGTCTATGCCGCGCGCGCGTTGCGTCTCTGCCGCGCTGTCCCACTTCAGCGGCAGCACCGCGTTCGATTTACTGCGGCCGCTCTGCAGCGCGCGATGTCGCACCATTTCCAACTCAACCGAACGGCAACACTGCGTCAGCGCCAAGCAGTGCCGCGCGCTTCGCCACGTGCGCGGCCCTTACCGCCAAGACCGCCGCCTCACTCCGGCGGCAACACCACATCCGGTTTCACCGCCTCCGGGCTGACTCGCTCGATGGTGTGACGCAGTTCGCGGCCGAGGATGAACTTGGCATCCTTCGCCCACGCATCCAGCCGCTCATCGAACAGCAGCTTGCTGTTCTCGTCCGGCCAGACCAGGCGCAGTTCGCGCAGTTTCTGGATGAAGCTACGGAACAGGGTCTTGTCGAAAAACTCCGGCGCGGCAGGTGCGTACAACAGGCTCAAACGCTGCGCCGCCTGTTGGCACAGGCTTTCCAACTCGCCGGCGCCGAGCACGCCGGGGCCGTTCTTCACCAGCACCGAGATGGCGATGTAATAGCGCTCGAATGCCTGTTGCAGCGAGTGGCCAATCGCGCGCAGACGGAACACTTCATCGGTCTGCCCGGTATTGCGGGTCAGGATGCCGCCGTCGTCTTCGGTGACATTGAGCAGCAGGCCTTCGCGCACGAACATGTCGATGGTCTGTTCGATGCGTTCGGCAAAGCGGTCTTCGCTCCACGGCAGGAACAGCTCGGCCTGCAGGAACGGGTACACCGTGCGACCCAGCCGGATCAGACCGGCGCGGCTCATGCGGCGGTTGTTCTGGAAGCAGCACGCCACCCACGACGATGCGGTGAACAAATGCAGCACGTTATTGCGGAAGTAGCTCAGCAGCACCGCGGTATCGCCGCTGACGCTGAGCACATCGCCCAGCGGGTGCGACACGCGCGTGAGCACGTTGATCTCTTCGGCGTGAGTGATGATGCGTGCCGGGGTATGCGGAGTCACCGTGACGCGGTCCGAATACGGCATCTCCGCCAGCAGTTTCTTGCACAACTCGATCTGCGCGATCAGATCGGCCTCGCCCATCGCGTGCTTGGGCGTGGACAGCAGCGCCAGCGCCAGCAGGTTGATCGGGTTGACGTCGGCCGCGCAGTTGATGCGGGTCTGGATCTGCGTGGACAAGGTATCCACCGCCGGTGCCAGCCAGCTGGGTTTTGCATCTTCCGGCAGCGGCTGGCCGTCCCAGTCCGGGGCGTGCTTGGCCAGCACGTCGTTGAGCGCGATCGGCTCGCCGAAGTTCACCACCACCTGGCCGTAGTTCTGCTTGAGCACCTTGGGGATCGACCACAGCAGTCCCCAGATGGATTCTTTTTCCTTGGGCCGGCCGGTGAGCTCGTCCAGATAGCTGTTGCCTTCCATCAGCTTCTCGTAGCCGATGTAGACCGGCTGAAACAGCACCGGCTTGCGCGGCTGACGCAGATAAGCGCGCAGCGTCATCGCGATCATGCCGCCCTTGGGCTGCAGCAGGCGCCCGGTGCGCGAACGTCCACCTTCGACGAAGTATTCGATCGAATAGCCGCCGGCCACCAGCTGCGCGACGTATTCGCTCAGCACCGCCGAATACAGTGCATTGCCGCGGATGCTGCGGCGGATGAAGAACGCGCCGCCCTTGCGCAGCAGCGTGCCGACCACCGGCAGATTGAGGTTGATGCCGGCCACGATGTGCGGCGGCACGATGCCGCGTTCGTACAGCAGGTAGCTCAGCAGCAGGTAATCCATGTGGCTGCGGTGGCTGGGCACGTACACCACTTCGTGTCCGGGCGCGGCCTGCTTGAGCTTGTCCAGGTGATGCACCAGCACGCCGGCATAGATGCGGTTCCACACATGGGTGAGCAGGAAGCTGGCCGAACGCACCACCGGGCTGGAATAGTCGGCGGCGATTTCCCACGCGTAGGCATGCGCCTTGCGCCAGGCATCGACCGGCTTGGAGTTGTCGCGCTTGGCCTGGGTGGCGATGGCTTCGCGTACCGAGTCGGCGGCCAGCACCTGGTCCACCAGCAGACGGCGGGTGGACAGATCCGGCCCGATCACCGCCTCGCGGATACGGCGGAAATGCGTGCGCAGTACGCGCTGCAATTTGCGCAAGGTACGCTCGGGCGGCAGACCTTCGGCCATGGTCTGGCGCAGCGAGATCGGCGGGGCGAAACGCACGATGGTGGTGCGGCCATTGAGCAGCACCGCCAGCAGGCGGCGGAACCGGCCGACCAGCGCCCAGTTTTCCGAGAACAGCACGGCGAACCAGCCGCTCTGCTTGTCCGGTGCACGCCCGACGAAGATCGATACCGGCACCAGATGCACGTCCAGATCGGCGCGCACCCGATGCGCCTGCAGCAGCTTGGCCAGCGAGTCGGAATGGGTCTTGCCGCCGCGCTGTTCGGGGATCAGCGAATTGCTGCTGCTACGCCGCGACAGCGCCAGGTAGGCGCGCTTGCGCTGCAGCGGGTCGCCCGGCAGTGGCACCAAGGGCGATGGCAGGCCGGCCTCGCGGCAGGCCTTGTCCAGGATCAGGGCGCTGGACAGACCGTAGTCCTCCAGCACGTAAACCACCTGGGTGCCGTCGTCGTAGCGGGCGAGCGGTTCCGGCTCGATGGTCAGGCTCAGCCACGGGTCGGCCAGGCGCCCGAGCAGGCGCGCCCACCACGGGCGCTTGGCCTGACGTGCAGTGGCCAGCAGCGGCGCTGTCGACGCCGATGCTTCCGGCGGCACCGGGGCGGCGGTCGGCAACGGCAGGGCGGCCGCGCTCGCGCCGGGGTCGGCAGCGACCGGGGTGGTCGGGGCAGGCTGGCCGTCCGGAAACGGCAGGGGGTTCTGTTCTGGCATCGCGGTCATTATCGCCCAGCCGGGCGTTGCCCGGCGTCTGGGGCCGGTGCAGGCGGTAGCAGCGCCGTATCGGGGCCTGCCGCAGCATCGGGTAAGGGCTTGGCCGGCATGGCGTCGAGCAGCGCCTGTATCTCGTTCTGGGTCTGCTGCTGGTACCAGTGCCCATCGCGCTTGATCAGCGCCACGGTCAGGTCGATGGCGTGCGCCGCCAGCGGATAGCGCAGCCGTACCTGGGCGCTATCGCCGTCCTGCTTGATCAAGCCGGTGCGCAACGCGTCCAGGCTGGTGTCGATCGACAGGTCGTAGCGCTCCAGCACCTTTTTGCATGCCGCCCAGAACGGCCCCAGCCGGCGCAGGCTTTCTTCCATGCCCAGCCGTTGCAGGTCGGCGTCGGAGCTGATGCCGGTGGCGCGGGCCGCAGCCACCAGGTCGGCGATGCTGGCCTTGGCGCGCGGGCGATCGGCCAGCGGCGCGGTGGCCGCCCAGGCGCTCAGCGCGTCGACCAATTGCACGTAATGGGCGCGCTGCTCGGGCTGGTAATCGCTACGGCTGCGCAGGTACTGCACGCCGAACTGGCCCAGCGACTGCGCGGCCTGGGCGATGCCGCGCGACTGCCCGGCCAGCTGCGCGTCGAACGCCTGCTGCAGACGGCGCTCGGCATCGGGTGCCGACAACGACCCCAGCAGCGCACCGACTTCGTTGGGCAGCGGCAGCTCGGTCAGCGGCCAGCGGCTGGCACCGCTGCGCCAGGCCGCTTCCAACTGGGTGTATTGCGCAGGCGTCACCCGGATCCGCGCATAGGCGACCAGATCGTTGCGGCGCAACGGCAGGGTCATCGACTGCATCGCGGCGGCCGGCTCGGCATTCGCACCGGGCAAAGGGGCGGCAGTGTCGTTGCGCTGGCAGCCGCCAATGCACAGCGCAGCCAGCAGCACCCACGCAATGGACTGACACCGGCCGGCGCGGACGGTAAATGGCGACATGCGCACGATGTTCCCCTGATCGATCGGCGCATCTTGCTGTCTGAATGCACTGGCGGCAAGGCGCGACGCTGCCGTACGCAAAGGTATGGACCAAAGATGTTAGGTTTTCGTGGTTTCCTGCACGATGTCAGCCGGTGTCCGACATTGGCTGCTGTTGTCTTATTCGGACAACTTTGTCCACCCACTAGGTCGCAGCCCTTGTCCCAGCTATGTTTGACCCAATGGTGCGGCGCATCATGTAAGCGCTTGCAGTTCCTGCTAGCGTGCGCGCCATCTCGCTTCGAGGTCGCCATCGGATGGGGCCGATGACATTCATGAGCCTGTGCGACACGAACGTTCTGCGCCAGCAGACCGTGCGCCCTGTGCTGGCGTACGGTCGCCACCGCCTTGTTTTGGAGAAAGCGCCATGAGTCGGCCCCGTTCGGAAGGCGGCAGCGTCACCATCAAGGATGTGGCGCGCGAGGCGCAGGTGTCGGTGGCCACGGTGTCGCGCACCATGAACGGGCATCAGCACGTGGCCGAGTCGGTCCGCGAGCGCGTGCTGCAGGTGGCGCGCGCACTTAACTACATTCCCCATCACGCTGCGCGCAGCCTGAGCAGCCGTCGCACCCACACCATCGGGGTGGTGTTGCCGGATCTGCATGGCGAGTTCTTTTCCGAATTGATCCGCGGCATCGACCAGGTGGCGCGCGACCAGGGCTATCACTTGTTGGTGTCCAGTTCGCATGGCGACCCGCAAGCGCAGCGGCGCGCCCTCGAACGCCTGCCCGGGCGCGTGGATGGCGTGGTGGTGATGTCGCCATCGCTGGGCGATTCGGGCGTGCACGAAGACGCATTGCCCGGCGGCCTGCCGGCGGTGCTGCTCAACTGCGCCGGCCGCGCCAGCCAGCGCCCGGTGCTCAATGTCGACAACTACGGCGGCGCACGGGTGATGACGCGCCACCTGCGCGACAGCGGCCACCGCCGCATTGCCTTCATCGCCGGCCCCGCCGACAACTTCGACGCGCACGAGCGCCTGCGCGGCTATCGCGACGAGCTGGCGCTGGATGCGGATGCGCAGCCGTGGGTGCTGCCGGGCAACTTTGATGAAGAATCCGGCTACCGCGCCGGCCAGACGCTGGCGCAGGACGTGCATCCGGATGCGGTGTTCGCCGCTAACGACATGATGGCGCTGGGCTGCCTGTTTGCGCTCGGCCATGCCGGGTTGAAAGTGCCGCAGGACATCGCGCTGGCCGGCTTCGACGATGTGCCGATGGCGCGTTACGTGTTGCCTGCGCTGACCACCATGCGGGTGGATATCGCCGGGCTGGGCGCGCGTGCGCTGCGCCTGCTGCTGGGCCAGCAGTTGGTGGATGCACCCGCGCCGCCAGCCGATGCCGCGCCGCCGGCGTTTTCGGAAATGGTGCCTGAGCTGATCGTGCGTGCGTCCAGCGCGCCGCGCGCCTCGCCTGGCGGCTGACACCATGCGCCACGTCGCATCTTCACGAATTCTTTGCAGTTTCTTATGCTTTTTATAACGCCTGTCGTTTGTTTGTTGCCGTTCTGCTGTCTTTGAAACAACGCACCACCCGCGCCACGCCGACCACTTTGCCGGTACGCGCCTGACCCCTGGGAGGGGGAAAGTCATGAAGACCTACCGCACCGTGTCCACCCTGCCGGCACGCAGCCTGTTGTGCTGCGCCCTCGCCGCTTCGTTGTTGTCCGCCGCTCCGGCGATGGCCCAGTCCAGCAATGCCACATTGCGCGGACAGGTGACCACGTCCCAGGCGGGCACCACCGTGACCGCGACCAATGTCGCCAGCGGCGCGGTGCGACGAGTGACCACCGGTACGGACGGGACTTATGCGCTGGTCGGCCTGCCGCCGGGCACCTACAAAGTGGATGCCGGCCCGGGCACCGAAAAGACCGTGACCCTGTCGGTGGCCTCCTCGGTCAGCCTGGACCTGGGCGGCGGCGATGCGACGACCACGGCGCCGGCCGGCGACGCCACCACGCTGGACGCGGTGCAGGTCACCGCCACCACGCTGCAGGAGGTCAAGACCTCCGAGGTGGGCACCAACATCTCGTTGAAGCAGATCAACACGGTGCCGCAGCTGACGCGCAACTTCCTGGAATTTGCCGACACCGTGCCGGGCATGCAGTTCGAGACCGATGCCAACGGCAACAGCCGCATCCGCGGCGGTGCGCAGGCCAGCTCGGCGGTCAACGTGTACATCGATGGCGTGGGCCAGAAGAGCTATCTGTTCGGCGGCGTCTCCGGCCAGCAGCAGAGCGCGGGCAACCCGTTCCCGCAGTTGGCGATCGGCGAGTACAAGGTCATCACCTCCAACTACAAGGCCGAGTTCGACCAGGTCGGGTCGGCGGCGATCGTGGCGTCCACCAAATCTGGTGGTAACGAATTCCACGGCGAGATCTTCGGGCGCACCACCAACACCGATTTCCGCGCCCGCCAGGCCGACGAGCGCGCCGGCGCGCCCAACGCCGACGGTGACAAGCGCAAGACGCACCAGGACGAATACGGCTTTGCGCTGAGCGGGCCGATCGTCCAGGACAAGGCGCACTTCTTCTTCAGCTACGAAGGCAAGGGCTTTGAAGTCTCGGCCAACCCGGTTGCGGTGCCGGACGCCTTCAGCGCACTGCGCGACGATTTGCCGGCCGGCGTGCAGAGCCGCCTGGGCTCGGTCACCCGTCCGTTCAACGAAGACCTGTACTTCGGCAAGATCGATTGGGACATCGGCGACAACGACCGCCTGGAGCTCACCGCCAAGGTGCGCGACGAAGAAAGCCGCGACAGCGTGGGCGACCAGAACACCGCCATCGCCGCCAAGACCAATCTCAATTCCGAAGAACGCTACGACTTGCGCTGGCAGCATTTCGGCGAGAACTACGTCAACGAAGCACGGGTGTCGTATGAAGACGTGCTGTTCAACCCGACCGCCTACACCATCGGCAGCCAGACCGTGTACACGCGCGGCATCGCCGAAGACGATGTGCTGCTCAACGACGATGCCACCAGCGGCCTGGCGATTCAGCGCAAGGGACAAAAAGGCCCCAGCTTCCAGAACGACCTGACCTTCAACAACATCGAGTGGCACGGCAGCCACGTCATCAAGATGGGCGTGAAGTACAAGGAAGTGGAGTTGACCCAGAGCGAAAACTCCGCGGCCAACCCGTCGTTCTACTACGCGGTGACCGATGGCGCGGGCACGGCGTCCATTCCCTACCAGGTGCGCTTCAATCTGCCGTTTGCCGGCGCCGCGCCGTCGGTGACCACCACCAGCAAACAGCTGGGCCTGTACCTGCAGGACGATTGGGACGTCAACGACAAGTTGCAGTTGAATATCGGTGTCCGCTGGGATGGCGAAAAGATTCCGTCCTACCTGGACAACGTGACCCCGCCGGAAGTGATCGCCGCATTGAACGGCCCCGGCACCAACCCGGCGGTCAGCGCCACCTATGCCGAACAACTGGCCAAGGGTGGCGTGAACATCAACGACTACATCAGCAACGGCCGTAATCGCAAACAGGACAACAACAATTTCGCGCCGCGCCTGGGCTTTTCCTACGACTTCCGTGGCGACGAATCGCTGGTGCTGTTCGGTGGCGCCGGGCGCAGCTACGACCGCAACCTGTTCGACATCATGGGTTTGGAGCAGGTCAAGTCGGCGCTGTCGCAGTACACCGTTCGCTTTGTCGAATCCTCCGGTTGTACCCCGGCTGCCGGCACCTGCACCAACTTCAATCCGTCCTTTGTCAGCAACCCGGACAGCCTGGGCGGCCTGGTCAATGCACGTGTGCGTAACGGCGAGATCGACCTGCTCAACAACGATCTGAAAACGCCGTATTCGGACCAGTATTCGCTCGGCCTGCGCACGCGCGTGGGCGAGTGGAGCAACTCGGCGACGGTGTCGTACATCCACAGCAAAGACGGTTTGATCTTGACCTTGGGCAATCGCTTTCCCAATGGCGATTTCTTCCAGGCCGGTGCGCAGCCGTGGAGCCAGCCGCCGCAGGGCTTCGGCAACCTGATCATCGGCAACAACGGTGTCGAAACCAAGACCGCGCAGCTGCTGCTGTCGACCGACAAGGCCTACACCAAGGAAAGCGGCTGGGGCCTGACCGCCGCCTACACGTTCTCGCACGCACGCGGTAACCGCGGCAACGACGATCAGTACGGCTTCGATGCGGCGACGATCGCCAACTACCCGTTCCTGGATCTGAACTCGGTGCCGCGCCACCGGCTGGTGCTCACCGGCATCTACGATCTGTTCTGGGGCATCAGCGCCTCGGCCAAGCTGACCCTGGCCACGGTGGCGCCGCGCAACGAGGCGGTGTCGTTCGACCAGTACGGCGGCCCGACCTCGGACAACATCCGCATCGTGTCGGTGGATGCACCGGGCGGCAAGTTCCTGGCCGGCGGCGACATCTTCGGCACGCGCCAGTTGGATCTGTCGTTGTCCAAGGACATGCATGTCACCGATGCACTCACCGTGCAGGTGCGTGGCGATCTGATCAATGCGCTGAACTTCCGCAACTACGACCAGTACGCCATCGACTGGGGCAATGCCGGCGTGTATAGCCCGCGCGTGAGCATTAACCAGTACGGCGCGATCTCCACCCCGCCCCGTACCTTGTTCATGAGCGCCCGCATCATCTGGTAAGCCGGCCCCGCGGTCTGCACCACCGACTGGTGCAGATCGCAGGTGTCGCACGCTTCTGTTTTCCCGCGCACGGAGATCGTGCCGTTCTGGACTGGTAACGCTTACTGGTTCGGTGCGGCGCATGCCGTATAGCGCACTGACTGCGCGCTGCGCCCCCGCAACGTTTGCGCCTTTGCCGTTTTTGTTTGCAGTTGCTGTTGTTTGTTGCGTTGCCCGTTGTCCCGTTTCACTCACATCAAAGTACCAACCTCGACGCGCCAGTCACTCCACTGGTTCGCGCTTTACCCCTGGGAGGGGGAAAGTCATGAAGAAGCACCGTACCGTCTCCACCCTGCCGGCACGCAGCCTGTTGTGCTGCGCCCTGGCCGCCTCGCTGTTCGCCACCACCCCGGCCATGGCCCAGTCCAGCAACGCCACGTTGCGCGGCCAGGTCGCCTCCGCGCAGAGCGGCAGCGAAGTCGTCGTCACCAATATCGCCACCGGCTCGGTGCGTCGTGCGCCGGTCAATGCGAACGGCAACTACACCATCGTCGGGTTGCAGCCGGGTACCTACAAGGTCGAGTCCAACGGCGTCAGCCGCACGGTGACCTTGTCGGTGGCCTCCAGCGCCACTGTCGACCTGGGCACCGAGACGGCTGCACCGGCCGGCGATGCGACCACGCTGGAGACGGTGACGGTCAGCGCGCCGATGATTCGCGACGTCAAGACCTCCGAGGTGGGGAACACCATTTCCGCGCGGCAGATTCAGCAGTTGCCGCAAGCCACGCGCAACTTCCTGGAGTTTGCAGACACCGTGCCGGGCATGGTGTTTCAGGTGGACGGCAACGGCAACACCAAGCTGCGCGGCGGTGCGTCCAACGCCAGTGCCGGCAATCTGTACATCGATGGCGTGGGCCAGAAGAGCTACGTGCGCAGTGGCGGCGTCGCCGGCCAGAGCGACACGCAAGGCAATCCGTTCCCGCAGCTCGCCATTGGCGAGTACAAGGTGATCACCTCCAACTACAAGGCCGAATACGGCCAGATCAGTGGCGCGGCGATCACCGCGGCCACCAAGTCCGGCACCAACGAACTGCACGGCGAAGTGTTCTATCGCTACACCGATCAGGATCTGCGCGATAAGCGGCCCGACGAGGAAGACAACGGCAAGATCGACTCGCAGACCAAGGAATACGGGTTTGCGTTGGGCGGGCCGATCATCCAGGACCGCATGCATTTCTTCGTTGCCTACGAGGGCAAGGAAAACGTTGCGCCCAAGAGCGTGCAGCCCAGCGCAGAGGCGGCCACCTTCGTCAATCAGCTGCCGTCCAACCTGGCCAGCCAGTACGGCCCGGCCAACATGCCGTTCGAAGAAGACCTGTTCTTCGGCAAGATCGATTTCGAACCCACCGACCGCGATCGCATCGAGCTGAGCACGATCTACCGCGACGAAACCCAGACCGCCAATGTCGGCGGCACCAATACGCTGGCGCAGGCCACCGACAAGATCAACAAGGACAAGCGCACCAATCTGCGTTGGCAGCACAGCGCCGACAACTGGTTTAACGAGGTCATCGTCGGCACCGAGAATTCGGAGAACAATCCGACTCCGCGCACGCTCGGCAACGGCATCGTCTATACGTATTTCCAGCCGCGTGCCGGCTCCACCGATATCGATGAGCGCACCTTTTTGACCACCGGCTCGGCGGGTGGCCTCAATGCGCAGCGCAAGAGTCAAAAAGGCTGGTTCATCCAGAACGATCTGACCTTCACCAGCTTCCAGTGGCACGGCGAACACACCATCAAAATGGGTGTGAACTACAAGGACATCGAGCTGACCTCGCAGGACGCCGCGGCGGTAAACCCGCAGTTCAGCTATCGCGTCAACGGTGGCAGCGTAGAGTCCACGCCGTACCGCGTGGACTTCGTGGCGCCGTACACCACGCCGGGCCAGCGCGCCACGGTGGTGTCGCCGTCCAAGCAGTACGGTATCTACCTGCAGGACGATTGGGCCGCCACCGACAAGCTGATGATCAACATCGGCGTGCGCTGGGATTACGAAGACACCCCGGCCTACACCAACTTCGTCACCTCGCCGGAATTTGTCACCGCGCTCTACGCCAACGATGCCGAAAACCCTGGCCAACCGTGGGCCAACCGCCTGTTGCCCAGCGGCATCAACGTGGCCGACTACATCAGCACCGGCAATAACCGCAAGAACTTCAAGGATGCCTGGGCGCCGCGCTTCGGCTTCTCGTACGACTTCTTCGGCGATGAAAGCGCCATCCTGCACGGCGGTGCGGCGCGCTCGTACGACCGCAATCTGTTCGAACAGTTGGCACTGGAAACCAGCAAGGCGGCGTTGTCGCCGGTGGCGGTGTATTTCGAAAATCCGGCAACCCAACAGTGCTATCGCAGGGATCGCTCCTGCGTTGCGTTCGACCCGCGCTATCTCAACGGTATCGATCAGCTCAACACCATTCCCGGTGTCAGCGGCAGCGCCGAGCTGTTTATGTTCAACAACAAGCTCAAGACGCCGTACAGCGATCAGTACAGCATCGGCATCACCAATCAAGTGGGCGATTGGTTGACCGATGTGACCTTCCAGCGCGTGCTGAGCTACGACGGGTTTGCGATGGGTTTGATCAACCGCTACCCGGATGGTTCGTACTTCCAGAATGGCAATGTGCCGTGGGGCGAGCCGGTGCCGGGCTACCAGAACACCATCCTGGGCACCAACGGCCTGGAGCAGCGCAACAGCCAGGTGCTGCTGTCGGCCGACAAGCCGTACACCAAGGAATCCGGTTGGGGCCTGACCCTGTCCTACACGCACACCAGCGCGCGCCAGAACCGCAACATCGACGAGCCGTACGGCTTTGACAAGGCCACCATTCGCGACTATCCGTTCGTCAAATCCGACGCGGTGTCCGCGCATCGCTTTGTGGCCTCCGGCTCGATCGACGGCCCGTGGGGTGTGACGCTGGGTGCCAAGCTGGTACTGGCAACGCCCGAGCCGATCAACACGATCGCCTGCTTCGGCTTCACCGATCCCGATGGTGCGACCTGCCAGCAGGTGGGCGTCACGCCACCGGGCAGCGGCAAGTTCCTGGTCGGTGGCGATATCTGGGGCTACCGCACGGTGGACTTCCAGGCCACCAAGGAGTTCACCGTTGTTGGCGACTTCAAGATGTCGGCGCGCGTCAACCTGCTCAATGCCTTCAACTTCAAGAACTACAGCGCGTATTCCTATAACAGCTTCGGCAGCAACGGGCAGTTCGATCCGGATATCAGCCTCAACACCAGCGGCGAGATCAACTACGTGCCGCGCAGCGTGGTGTTAGAACTCGGCGCCAAGTTCTGATTGAGCGTCATCGCCACACGCGTGCGGCTGCGCGCGTGTGGTCTTCGCAACGGGGCCAGCTGGCCCCGTTCGTTTGTCCGTCCTCTCTCGATCAGGAACGTGCAGGCATGATCCCCGCTCCACTTCGCAACATCGTCATCGTCGGTGGCGGCACCGCCGGCTGGATGGCGGCCGCCGCCCTCGCGCGCGTGCTTGGCCCCACCTTCAACGTGCAGCTGATCGAGTCCGAGCAGCTCGGCACCGTGGGTGTCGGCGAAGCCACCGTGCCGCACATCAAGGCCTTCAATAACCTGCTCGGCATCGATGAGGCCGAGTTCGTGCGCCAGACCCAGGGCAGCTTCAAACTGGGGATCGAATTCGTCGACTGGCAACGCCCGGGCAGCGCGTATATCCATGGTTTCGGCACACAGATCGGCCATCCGCTCGGGCTGCTGCCATTCCATCAATACTGGATCAGGCAACAGCTACGCGGCAAAGCGCAGCCGTTGGGCGCGTACACGCTCAATACCGTGGCCGCCGCGCGCGGCAAGTTCATGACCTCGGCCGGCGATGTACCGGCCACCTCGCCGCTGGCCAACATCGCCTACGCGTATCACTTCGATGCCTCGCTGTACGCGCGCTTCTTGCGCGGGTTTGCCGAAGCGCGCGGTGTGCGCCGCATCGAAGGCATGGTGGAGCAGGTGCAACTGCACCCCGAGTCGGGCCATGTGGTGTCGTTGCAACTGGCGTCCGGCCAGGTCATCGCCGGCGACCTGTTTATCGATTGCTCGGGCTTTCGCGGCCTGTTGATCGAAGACGCGTTGCACACCGGCTACCACGACTTCACCCACTGGCTGCCGTGCGATCGCGCGCTGGCCGTGCCCTGCGAAAAGATCGGCCCGCCCACGCCGTACACGCGCTGCACCGCGCGCGCAGCAGGCTGGCAATGGCGTATCCCGCTGCAGCACCGCACCGGCAACGGCTACGTGTATTCCAGCGCGCACATCAGCGACGACGAAGCCGCGGCCAGCTTGCTCGCCAACCTGGATGGCACGCCCTTGGGCGACCCGCGCCCGCTGCGCTTCACCACCGGCCGGCGCAAGCAGTGCTGGAACCGCAATGTGGTCGCGCTGGGCCTGGCCAGCGGTTTTCTGGAACCGCTGGAATCCACCAGCATCCATCTGATCCAGTCCGGTATTTCCAAGTTGCTGGAGCTGTTCCCGCGGCAAGGCATCAGCCCGGTGCTGGTGCAGCGCTACAACGACCGGCTGGCGTTCGAGTTCGACCGCATCCGCGATTTCCTGCTGCTGCACTACCACGCCACCGAGCGCGACGACAGCGCGTTCTGGCGGCACTGCCGGACCATGCCGATCACCCCCGAGTTGCAGGCCACGCTGGACCTGTTCCGTGACAGCGGGCGGTTCTATCGCAATGCCGAAGAGATGTTCGCCGAGATCAGCTGGGTGCAGGTGATGGTGGGCCAGGGCATCCTGCCGACCGGCTACCACCCGCTGGTGGACCAGGTGCCGGACACCGACGCCGAAGGCTTCCTGGCCAGCGTGGCGCAGACCATCAGCCACTGCGTGGACGTCATGCCGACCCACCAGCAGTTCATCGACCGCTATTGCAAGGCCGCGCCGGTGCTGTGAGCGCCCGCCGGTGCAGCGATCGGTACCGGGCGAGCGCCTCACGCCCTTGGCGAGGCAATGCCGGAGTCGCGTGCGATCGTGCCGAAGACGCCGCCCCCAGCACGGTGCGCAGTCGGGTGGCAGCGGCGCATCTGCGCCGGGCGTCGGCCAAAAAAAAGGATCGGGCACAAGGCCCGATCCCTTCGAAAACCGGGACAAGCCCGGTGGACAATGAGTGGCAAAGCTTCCGACTGACATCGGACGCGGCATGCTAACCAGACTTTAACGTTAAAGCAACACTTCAAGAGTCTTGGTCTAAGCTCTTGATTATTCAGCCGCTACGGCGATAGCGGCTTCGTTAAACAAGCCTGGGAAACGGCGTGCGAACTCTTGACTGCACTGGGCAACGTATTGCGCACTCACCTGCTTGACCGTCGCGTAGTCCATCGCTTGCCAGTCGGCGAAGGATCATTCGATGGGTGCAGGATTGCAGCGTTGGGTGACCAGAGGTAGGACATGGTCATCATTCTTTTGAGCTGGCGGGGCAGCTGGGTAACGCAGCAGCGATGGCACGGCGTTCGGTCGTACCGTCGCGACGCGTGGTCAGCGCATACACATCGAGCCGACAGCGGCCTGCACCGAAGTCCAGATGTGCTTCGTAATCAACGCCCGATTCCGGCACGAAGCTGCGCGTCGTTACACAGGTCGGCCCATGTCCGATGGGGCTGTTACAGACCATCCGATAGCCAGGCGGCGCCTTGGGGCATGTCGGACTGGCCACCGCACCGGCGCTGAATCCCACCACCATCGGTTCACCTGCCCGCACGGCGAGTTCCAGTGGGTGTTTGGGTGTGTCGCTCAGGCGTGGCATGCCCAAATCTTGACCACCAAACACGAGCGCGCGAGCGGCGCGGCCGAATCCCGGAACATTGGCGCGATCGCATGTGGTCCCTGGGTAGATCACAGTGTTGCCATCGTCGCCGACGATGCGCAGGCGCGTTCGTTGTCCGTCGGTAGGTTCGTCGTAGCGGAACAACTCCGGAACGTTGGCGACGAGAGAACAGCCGCCAATACCAGTCAAAAGCAGCGCCGCAATGAGCGGCCGGAAAAGATCTCGCATGACACATTATCCGAAGCCGGTGTCCCGTATCGGCAGCGTCCGGCAACGTTAGTTGCTACGGCCACACCGTCCTTGGCGGATATGGCGCAGACACTAGCGCACATCGACATCCATGCAGACGATGGTCACCGTCTAGGTCGCCTGCTAATACAGATTCAGGCTTTCACGCAATCCTCACCAGCGGGCTACGCCTTACCCTGCGTGGGTGATTCCCCCACGCCAAGCGCGCGGCCGATGAGGCGGCGTGTCTTGCGTCATTGCAAACAACTAGGTGTGCCTTACTCGCGAGATCGCACTACTGCCATCGCAATCTCGGCCTGGATAGCGGCAGCCGCCGCTGCCGGGTCGGCGGCCAGGCGGATCGGCCGGCCGACGACAATCGCATCGGCGCCATCGGTGAAGGCCTGCGCCACGCCCACGGTGCGTTGCTGGTCGTCGCCAACCGGGCCGCCCGGACGGATGCCGGGGCAGACGATCGAAAAGGCCGGGCCGGTGGCGCGGCGGATCGGGCCGGCTTCCTGGCCGGAAGCGATCACGCCGTCGATGCCGGCGGCCTGGGCGGCCAGCGCGCGCTCCACCACTACGTCCACCGGTTCGCGGTCGATGCCCATGGCGGCAAGGTCCGGGCGCCCCATCGAGGTCAGCACGGTCACTGCCAGCAGGCGCATGTCGCCCTGGTTGGCCTCGGCGGCGGCCTGCAGCATGCCGGCGTGCCAGCCGTGCACGGTGCAATAGCTCACCGGCCATTGTGACAGGCGGCGGATGGTGCCGGCCACGGTGGCGGGGATGTCGAAGAACTTCAGGTCGACGAACACGCGCTTGTTGCGCTTGGCCAAGGCATCGAGCACATGGAAGTACTCGCCCGACGCCAGCAGCTCCATGCCGATCTTGTAGAACGCCACCGAGTCGCCCAACCGGTCGACCCAGGCGATCGCCTCGTCATGGCTGGGCACGTCCAACGCGAAGATCAGCCGCTCGTGCGCGGCCAGCGGCAAGGGGGGACGGCTCATCGTGCAAGCTCCAGTGCGGCGCGCTTGGCGTCGTGGCGGGTCTGCCAGGGTTGGGAATAATCGTTGTTGAACTGCGCCGGCTCCCAGCCGCCATAGCTGGGATTGGGCAGCATCCACCAGCGCTCGCCGAACCAGTCGTGGTACTGCTGCAGCAACGCGCCGCGCGCCTGGCTGGTGTTGGCGGTCACCTGTACGAAGTCGCCCAGCTGGTCGCCGAACTGCATCAGCACGCGGTAGGTCTGCCCGGCCAACTGACGACGGCAGTTCTTCTCGCTGCCGTTCTGCTCGCAGCCTTGCACCACCGTGCCCAGGCCGAGAAACACGCTGTCGTCGGCCACTGGCAGGCCGGCGCTACGCAGGTTGGCCAGGGTGGCGTCCTTGAGGTGCACGGCGCGGTTGGAGATGTAGATCAGAGTGATGCCGCGCGCATTGGCGGCCTTGGCGAAGTCCACTACGCCGGGGATCGGCCTGGCCTTCTTCTCGGCCACCCACTGGTCCCAGCTCAATTCGTCGTACTCCTTGCCATCGCGCAGCAGGCGCGCCTGGTAGGGCGAGTTGTCCAGCACGGTCTCGTCCACGTCCAGCACCACCGCCGGCTTCAGGCCGGTGGCGGCATTGCCGCGTTCTTCCGGCACCAGCGCATCCCAGTTGGGCTGTTTGAGCGCGACATCGAGCTTGTCCGCCGCAGCGCGGTAGGTCTGCTCGGCCACCGCACGGTATTCCTCCGAGCGCTGCATCCACAGCACCGCGTTGAGGTTGTCGTCGCCGGCTGGTGCGGTGTTGGCAGTTGGCGCGGAGGCCTGTTTCGCCGCAGCGGCACTGGCGGCCGCGTTGGCCGACACGGCAGCGGCTTGCGCACGCTGGCCCATCTCCTCTTGGCCGGGCTTGCAGGCGCTCAAGGCCAGCGCGGTGCAGGCGAGCAAGGACAACGGTGCGTAAAGCGAGGGGCGCATGGCATCCACCAGAACAGGAGCGGTAATGAAGAGCGCGATTTTAGCGGGTTCGCGCCGCACCGCTCGCCGCTGCCGAAGGCGCTGCATTCGAGAGTCGCAAAGGCACACCGCCGCTGGCCTGGTCGATCCGGGTTTTCGGTGCGACGGCCGGTGGCCGGATGGCGGCGCTGGTTGCGTGCCCGCGCGCGCCAGCTGCCGGCTCCGGCGCCGCAATGGCATGTCCATGCCGACGCGCCACGCTGCACGATCGCACGAGCCGAAGAACGCCGATGCCGGATCGGCATATCCTTGCGGGCTGATCGCCCCTGGAGCCACCCATGACAGAGACCTCGCCACCGCCCGTCCTCGATGCCGCTCAGGCCCGCGTGCTTGGTTGCCTGATCGAAAAGGAAGCGACCACCCCGGACGCTTATCCGCTTACCGTCAACGCCGCACAGGTGGCCGCCAACCAGAAGACCGCGCGCGAGCCGGTGCTGAACCTGCAGACCGGCGTAGTGCATCACGCGCTGCGCCAGTTGGAAACGCTGGGACTGGTGCGCCAGCAGTTCTCCTCGCGTGCAGAACGTTACGAACACCGGCTGGGCAGCGTGCTGGATCTGACGCGCCAGCAAGTGGCCCTGATCGGCCTGCTGCTGTTGCGCGGCCCGCAGACCCTGGGCGAGCTGTTCGCGCGCAGCGAGCGGCTGGCGCGCTTCAACGATACCGACGACGTGCGCCATCACCTGGACCGGCTGATCCAGCGCAGCCTGGCGGTACAACTGCCGCGCGCCAGCGGCCAGCGCGAAGAGCGCTATGCGCACCTGCTCAGTGGCGAGCTGGATCTCGACGCGCTGCAGGCCGCCGCCGCAACGCGCGAAAGCACGCCACGCGGCGCCGACACCGCCGCCCTGGAAGCGCGGGTGCAGAGTCTGGAAGAGCAGCTGCAGGAACTGCGCGAGCAGGTGACCGAGCTGCGTACCCGCTTGGGCGAGTAAACGCGGGGATTGAAGCGACTGCGCAGCCGCGTCGTGGGTGGCGTGCTGCTTCCAGAACAACCGCCGCATGAGCCGCGCCGGTCTGATCCGGCTGGGTCGCACGGTGTACCCGTTCCTGCAGGCCGAGCTGTTTTTGCCGTGGAGCGAAGACCGTTTTGCCGAACGCATCGAACAGACCATCGACATGTTCGTGCGCGAAGGCCAGGGCGCACGCCGCAGTCTTCGGGGCGGCGTCACGTGCGCACTCCGCTTCCGTCGCGCATCCACTCCGCCGTAGCACGCGCGTCGGGGGCTATCAGCCGCTCCGGGGCGAATCACCGGTCTGCAGTGGCCGGCTCACGCCGTCGCCGGCACCCGTTCCAGCACGCCGCCTGCATAGTCGGCCTGGAACGGCAGGTCCGGCCGATGCGCATAGCCGATGAAGCAATCGCATCGCGCATTGGGGCAGCTGCGGGCACGCAGCTGCGCTGCGAAACTGCCGTCGTAGAGATTGCCCAGCGGCGTATCGACGAAGTGGCAGCGCCGCACGGTGCCGTCGCCATCCACCGACAACACCGATTCGCCAGTCAGGCAGGGCGCGCCGAAGCTGGGCGGCGGGGTCAGGTTGTAGCCGAAATGCGGATCGATCCGGCTCAAGCGCTGTACCTGCTCGGGCGTGTAGTAATCGGGCGGACGCGGATCGAAGGCGTTGAGCCACATCGGCGTGGTGTCCGGCAAGGCCGCACGTAGCGCTTCGATCTCGTCCATGTGCGCGTGCGCGGCGACCATGCCCACGCTGTGGCGCACGCCGCGGTCGCGCAACGCCTGGCAGCGCCGCAGGAAGGCCGCACGCGTCACCTGGCTGGGATGGTAGGTGCACCACAACGCCAGGCGGTCGAGATTGGCAGCGTCGAGCCAGCGCATGCCCGTGCACAGGTTGGTCTGGATCGCCACGCGGCGTAGCTGCGGCAGCTGGCTCAGCTGCACCATCGCCTCGCGGTAGTGTCGCCGCACCAGGCCCTCGCCCCAGGGCGTGAACAGGATCGACAACGGCCGCGTCTGCGCCTGTGCCCAGCCGACAAACCGCGCCAGATCCTGCGCGTCGCGACGCAGCGCGGCGGGGCTGTCGTAGGTCTTGGCGAACGGGCAGTAATCGCAGGCGTAATTGCAGCTGCTCAGCCGGCCGCGATAGAGCAATGACAGATGCATCGGCCGCCTACCCGACCTGGTACCGCTGCATGCGCTCGACAATCGGCGCCGAGGTCAGCCACGGGCCAATGGTGTCGGCCCGCTCCATGCCTGCGGCGGTGAGCGCCAGCAACGCTCCGTGCCGCTGCGCCAGCCCTAACGCCAGCAACTCCTGCAGCTGTGGCAAAGACTCCAGGCAATCGCGGCCAAAGCGCTGACGGAACTCATCGCAGTCCAGCCCCGGAAACACCAACAACGACTGGATCGCATGCCGCCGCATGGCATCGTCGGCATCCAGCGCAATGCCGTAGTCGGCGCAGGCGAAACTGGCCGGATCGCGCGCCAGATAGTGTTCGAGAATCTCCGCCACCGAGCGCCGGCTGACCCCGTATTCGCTGGAGTAATGCAGGCCGGCGGTATACGAGCGCGCGCCGCAGCCGATGCCCACCATGCCATCGCTCTGGCAGCAGTACACCGGCGCGTCGCTATCGCGCGCATGCGGGGCGCGGAACATGCGCATCGACACCTGCGTGTAGCCGGCCGCCAGCAGATGGTCGCGGCCGGCGCGGTACAGCACCAGGCGCTCGTCCAGCGGCTCGGGTTGCAGCACAAAGCTGCGTCGCCCGCCCGCCTTGGCCTCGATCCGGCCCAGGCCGGTCATCGGACGCACGTACAGCGGATACAGATACAGTTCTTCGGGCGCATGCTGCAGTGCGCTGTCGATGGAGGCCAGGAAACTGTCCACGGTCTGCCCGGCGATGCCGTAGATCAGATCCAGATTCAGCGTTGGAATGTCCTGGGCGCGAATGATGGCGATCGCCCGCTCCACCGTATCGCGCTGCTGCGGCCGCACCAATGCGCTCACTTCGGCGGCGCTGAAACTCTGGATGCCCATGCTGACCCGATCGATGCCGGCCTGCCGGCAGACCCGCAGCCGCTCGGCATCGACGGTTTCCGGCGACACCTCGATGCCGGCCGGAATGGTGTCCAGCGCAATCGTCGCGTGGCGGTCCACCATGTCGAACACGCGCTGCAGCTGCGCCGGATCCAGATAGCTCGGCGTGCCGCCGCCCATCGCAAAGCGCACGAAGCGGTGCGTGCCCAACGCCTGCACGGTGGCGCGCAGTTGCTGCTCCATCTGCGTCAGATACGCCTCCACCTGCGCCGGCGCCGGCCGCGCCAATGCGAACAGATTGCAGAACCCGCAGCGGTACGAGCAGAACGGAATATGCAGGTAGAGAAACAGCGCCTGCCGGGGCTCGTCGGCCCAGACCTGCGACAACGGCACGGCCGGCTGCAGCGGCCGGTAGCTGGTCTTGTGCGGATACGAGTACGAATAGGCCTGATACGGCGGCTGGCGCAGCAATTCGGCCAACGAAGGCAGGCTCATGGGATCACCAGGAAATGGGCATAAGGCACGGTCATCACCACCTCGTGGGCCAGGCGATGGCCATGGTAGCCATCCTCGCCGTAGGCAGTGCCGTGATCGGAACAGACGATGGCAAACGCACCGCCGCGCGCGCGCAGTGCGGCAAACAACGGCGCCAGCGCGGCATCCACATAGCGCAGCGCGGCGCAGTGGCTATCGAGGTCGTCGCGCACCGCGCCGGGCAGGTAATGGCAATTGGGCTGATGCATGGCCGAGACGTTGATGAACAGAAAACAGCGGGTATCGCGCAGCGCGGGGTCGCCCAGGCGTGCGCAGGCCAGCGCGACCTGGCGCTCGGTCGAATCGGCGGCGGTGACGCCAAACTCCGGCGACCAGTGGCTTTCGCGGAACAGGCCGGGCAACTGTGCGCCCAGCGCGTTGCGCTTGTTGAAGAAACCGGTGCCGCCGATGCACAGCGTGTGGTACCCGCAGCGCGCCAGGCCATCGACGATAGTGCCGCTGTCGGCGAACACCTGGGTCTGCGCGACGATGGTTTCGCTGCCATCGAAGGCCAGCGCAAACAGACGCGGATGCGGGCCCTGCCGCGCGGGAGTCGGCAAAAAGCCCGCGAAAAACGCCATGTGCGCCGCATACGTAAAGCTGCCCGGTGTGTGCCGCCGCTCCCAGCCGTCGGCCGGCAGATACGGCGCCAGCACCGGCAGTTCGCCCCGCGCAAAACAGCGCTGCGCAGCGTCGTAGCGCAGCGTATCCAAGGTGATCAGCACGATGTCGTGCGCACCGACAATGGCGCGCATGTCCGGCAGCAGTTCAGCCATGCAGCAGGCCCTCCGGGCGCGTGTCGACGGTCATGCCGGCAGCGGCGGCGATGGCGCCGAGTGCCGCCTGATCTTCGTAGGTGGTGCGTCCCTGCCAGCGCAGCTGCGGCAGCAGATCGCCAAAGCCGTTGGCCTCCAGCACATGGCAGCGCCCGGCGCGCTGGATCAGGTCGAAACCGATCATGCGACAGTCGGCAAACGCGCTGGCCGCCTGCGCCACGGTGCTGGCCACCGCCGCATCCACGTCGGCGCTCTGCCAGGCCTGCGCCGGCAGACGCCAGTTACCCAGGTGCAGATTGGTCAACGGGCCGCGGCTGGCACGCGCCACGCGTTGCCGCGCCACGCCGTCGAACGCGACCACGCGCAGGTCGTAGTGATAACCGGGCAGGCCGGGCGCGCGCGGTTTGGGAATCCACTGTTCCAGGTAAGCGCCCTGCGCGGCGATCGCATCGACCAGCGGCGCGATCTCGTCGGTGCGGGTATAGCGGCGCTGGCGCAAGGCGTTGAACACGCGCACCTGGCCGTCCTGCACCACCAGCTCGGCCGAACCGCTGGCGATCTGGCGTCCATCGCGATGCCAGCGATACGCCAGCACGCCCGCGCCGGACGAGCCGTAGCGCGGCTTGAGAAATGCCTGGGTGCAGCCGCTGGCCTGCAAGCATTCGCGCAGGCCGGCGTAGCTGTCGATCGTACCCAGCAGGGCCGGCACGCTGACCCCTGCCGCGGCCAAGCGCTGCTGGCAGCCAAGTTTGTCGGTCATTGCCAGCAGGTCCGCCGGTGGATTGAGATAGCGCGCCGCCGGCAAGGTTGCGAGCAGGTCTGCAAACCCGGCATGCCACAGGTGCTGATGCGCCAGTTCGCCATGCGCCAATGGCGCAGGTGCCGGCCCTGGCTGTCCAAGGCAATGCCAACCACGCACGATCAGCGCTTGATGCAACGCCGGCGCTTCGCCCGGCGATTCCAGCTTGACCAGCGCGGCCGGATGCCGCGCCAGCCAGTCCTGCAACGGCGCGGCGGTGTCCAGCAGCTGCAGATAGTCGAACACCGTCGCCGCGGGCTGCCCCTGCGCCTGCAATGCCTGCTGCAGGGCGGCGATCCTGCGGCTGCCTCGCGGTCCCACCAACACCCAATGCGCGCTCACGTCATTCGGAGACAGCGACGTAGCGCTCGTCTTCGTCTTCCTCTTCGTGCTCTTCCAGGATCACCGTGGCCGGCAGCGTCGCCAGACGGGCCTGCCAGTCGGCAGAAATGTAGTGGTGGCTCAGATCGATCCGCTGCAGCTGGCCCAGCTGCGTGCTTTCGACCAGGGCTCGCGCCCCGACATCGCCGATGGTGCCCAGCGACAGGTCCAGCGTGTCCAGGCTGCCCAACCACGGCTGGGTGGCCAGCCAGGTCGCCAGTTCGTCGGTGTTGGCCGCGTTGCGCAGGCCCAGATAGCGCAGACGCTCCGGGCCGATGGCTGCCAGCAGCCGCTGGTAGGTGCCCAGATCGCCGTCGTAGCCGTAGTCCTCCACACCCAGCCACAGCTCCAGGTGCTGCAGCGCCGGCAGCGTGGAGTCGGCGATCGCCTGCACGATGGCAGACGGCAGCCCACCGCATTCGATCGCCAGTTCCTGCAGCTGCGTGTGCGTGAACGGGGTCAGCACCAATTTGGACGACCCGCGCACACGCAGCGACTGCAGCGCCGGAAATGCGGCCAGCAGCGGGGTGTAGTCGGTCTGGATAATCCACGACACCTCGCAGTCCTCGCAGACCATGTCGCCGACGAACAGCGCGCGCAGCGCGGTCAGTTCGTCGCGGCGTTCGATCAGCCGCTGCAGATAGCCGCTGGGGCCTTCCTCGTAGGATTCGCGCCACGGGCCGATGATCAATGCCTGGATGCTGGCCGGGTCGACCTGCGCCAGCAGGGTGTCGAGCAACTCCGCCTGGCTGCCTTCGCTTTCGTACTCCTGCCGCAGCCGGTACACCACGTCGCCGCCGCTGGCGGGCTGGTCCACACTGAAGTCCACCACGCGCTTGCCGCGATAGAATTCCGAATACTCGCCGATCGTCATTGCATTGCCTCCCTGGCTCGGTGAGGTCACAGGATAACCGCACGGTCATGGCAACCTCGTTAATGCCATGCGCCACCGTTCCATTGCCCGTTCCACAGGCGGTCACCGGTGCCTGCACCGCGCCGCACGTTTTGTTCGAAGGACCGATCGCATGCATGCCCATCCCGCCGCCGCGCGCATTCGCGCCACCGTCCAGGCCGCCACCACCGGATTGATCGAGCGCGATCAGCTGGCCGAATTGATCGTGCTCGCTGCAGTGGCGCAGGAACATCTGCTGATCATCGGCCCGCCGGGCACCGCCAAGAGCGCAGTGGTGCGGCGCGTCGCCGCCGCACTGGGCGGCCGCTATTTCGAATATCTACTCGGCCGCTTCACCGAACCGGCTGAATTATTCGGCCCGGTGGACCTGCGCAAACTGCGCGAGGGCAGCGTGCAGATCGATGTGACCGGGATGTTGCCCGAAGCGGACATCGCCTTCCTCGACGAAGTCTTCCTGGGTTCCACCGCCATCCTCAACACCTTGCTCGGGCTGCTCAACGAACGCCGCTTCCGGCGTGGCCAGACCGACCTGCATTGCCCGTTGCGCCTGTGCGTGGGCGCGGCCAACGCGCTGCCGGAAGACGACGCGCTGGCAGCCTTCAGCGACCGCTTCCTGCTGCATCTGTTCGTCGACCCGGTGGCAGACCATCAACTCGAAGCGCTGCTGGCCGGCGGATGGCAGGCCGAGCGTGCGCCGCTGCAGCCTGTGGCCGGGCTGGCCGATCTGGACCTGCTGTGCGAACAGGCACGTGCAGTGGACATGGATGGCGCGCGCACGGCGCTCGCCGCAGCGATCCGGACATTGCGCGGCGCAGGCGTGCAGCTGTCGGACCGTCGCCTGGTCAAGACCCAGCGGCTGATCGCCGCCGCCTGCGTGCTGGCCGGACGCACCCAGGCCAGCGAGGCCGATCTGTGGCCGCTGTTCTACGTGCTGCCCACGCGCGCGCAGCAAGCCAGCGCACAGGACCTGCTGCGCGGCACCCTGGCCGCCGCGGCGAATCCCACCCTGCGCGCGGCCGTCGAACAAGCCGCCCTGCAACCGCTCTCGCGCACTGCGCGGCTGGTGGAGGCGGCCCAGTCTTGCCTGCAGGATCAGCACAATCCGGCCCTACACACCATGGCCGAAGCCTTGCTGCGCGAGATCGATGCCAACTTCACGGCCACCTCGCTGCCGGCCGAGCTGGCCCACGAACGCACGCGCCTGATCGAGCAGATCGGCAGCGGCGCGTGACCTGGTCGTGGCAGGACGAGCCGCTGCCGGTCGCCCCGCAAGGAGTGATCGGCGTGGGCGAGGCCGCACGCGCGTTGCTGGCGGCATGGGCGCGCTTGCCCGACGGCGCGGGTTTGCTGGTCACCGCCACCGCGCAGGCGTTGCTGATGACCGGCCCTGCGCCGCAGCTGCCCTGGGCCAACGGCGTGCAGTACGTGGCACCGCGCGCGGACGCCGCTGGCCTGTGGTTGCCCACCGCCGAACGCCCCGCGCTTCCGCTGGAACTGCTGGAGCGTGCGCTGCGCCGCCAACACGGGCCGCAGCCGCTGTTGCTGCTGCGATCACCTGCGCTGGTGCTGCCGCTGCATGGGTTGTTGCCGGCGCGTGCCGAGGTCGTGGCGCAGATCCGTCAGCGCTGGGAGGCCGCGTGAGCGCCGCGCTGCAGGTGCCCGCCCCGCTCCAGGCCTGGCGGCTGTGGCTGGACTGGTTCGACCCGGAAATCGCCTCCCAGCTCGGCACCTGGTTGTTGCGTCTGGACCCCTTGCTCGGCCGCGACAGCCTGCGCCGCCGCGATGGCGACAGCGAACCGGACGGCATCGACGACCTGCGTCGGCGCGGCAGCTACGACCACCTGCTGCTGAGCGAGTGGGCACTGGCCGACGCACTGCCGGAGGAATTCCTGCGCCGCGCCGCGCATGCCGAGCACCTGTTCCTGGTGCCCCGCATGCAGACCCGCGCGCGCGATGCGCGTCTGGTGGCGATCTTCGATGCCGGTCCGGCGCAATGGGGCGCGCCGCGTCTGGCACAGATCGCGTTGTGGATCCTGCTGGCACGCCGTGCGCAGGCCGCCAATGCGCGCTTTGTCTGGGGTCTGGCGCATCTGCCCGGCGACCTGCACGACGCCGACAGCCCTGCCCGGCTGCAACAGCTGCTGCAGGGCCGCACCTTCGAGGCGACCGGCCCGCAGCACGCGCAGGCCTGGGCCACGCAGTGGGCAAGCGCGACCCCGACCACCAGCGAGTGCTGGTGGATCGGCGCGCAACCGGTGCGCATGGCGCCGTTCCACCACCAGGTCAGCATCGTGCCTGCGGCCGATGCGCATCTGCAGGTGGTGCTGCAAACGCGCCACGGCACCCGCAGCAGCCTGTTGCCGGTGCCTGCCAGCATGGCCGCCAGGCAGCTGCTGCTTGGGCACTTCACCGACACGCAACGCCCCGCCCAAGCCGACACCGCAAACCACGTGGTCAAAGGCAAGTTTTCGCTGCGCCACGCGCCGCTGTTCAGCCCGGACGGCAGCCATGTGGCGCTGCTGCTGGCAGACGGCTACCGCAGCGCGATGGTGAAGGTGCAGCCCGCCGACATCCCCAAACGGGCGGCGCCGCGCTACCACCAATGGGCGCAGGGCGGTCAGCCGCTGTGCCTGACGGCGCAGAACAAGCACGTGGGCGGCATCGTCGCTTTCGGGGAGCAGGCCGCGTTCTGGAATCTCGATGGCATGCACGGCTCCATCGAAGCCGGCGGGCAGAGCCTCTGCCCCGCACCCGGCCAGGTGCGGCTGCGTCCATGCGTGTGGCTCAACAGCGGCGGCAAGCCACAGCGGTTCCTGCTGTGGGACCAGCACGGCCGGCTGATGACCTGGACGCGCGATACCAACCAGCGGCAGCGGGTTGCGCAAGGCAGCGAGCTCGCAGGGCAGGTGGTGGCGCTGGCGCAAGGCGATGCCGAACACGCGGTCTACGCCACCCATGTCGCTGGCGAACTGCGGGTGCTGCGCCTGCATCGCAACGGCAAGCAGGACCTCATCCTGCAGCTGGCGCTGGGGTCGCGCCCGCCGGTCGTGTTGCTGCGCAACCTGGTCCAGGAGGACCAGTGGCGTGGCGCCATCGCCCTCGAACTGGCAAGCCGTCAGGCCGGCGGGGACCGCTCGCTGGCTTACCGGGTGCTGCACGGGGGCCCGGCCGACGGCTTTCAGGAATTCGAGGCGATCGTGGCGTCCGGCGACCGACCGATCGGCCTGATCGGCGACCCGGACGCGCCGCAGCACAGCCTGCTGCTGGTGCTGCGGGCCGATCGTCGCGCGCTGCTCGCCATCGGGGCCAGCGGCCGGCGGACACTGCATCGCGCCGCCAGCGAGATCAGCGCCGCGGCAGTGTCCAGCGATGGCGCGCGGGTCGCACTGGTGACCCTGCAGGGGCAGGCGTGGATCTTGGGCGATGGCGGGCTGACCCCGTTGATGGTCGTGCAAGGCCAGGCCGAGCAACCCGGCCATGACTAGCCCGGCGCGCGCGGACAATGCGGGCAGCAGCGTGCGCTACCCGCTGTGGCACGGCAGCCAGATGGTGTCGGCGTTGTGGTTCTCGGCAGCGTGGCTCAGCCCGGAACAACGCCTGGCCAGGCTTATCTGCGCCTGGCAACCGGGTAGCCGTGCGCTGCGCTTTGCCGACGGCGATGTGCTGTGCTTCGCCGCGCCGCGTGCGTTGGTCTGCGAGCAGGCGCCCGGCCTGGCGCTGTGCCAGGTGCACGGCGGCCTGTTCTCGGGCGCGTTGACTGCCGCCGAGGCAGCGCAGTTTCCCCCGGCCGATATCGGCCTGGTCCATGGCGCCCAGGTGATCGCCTTGCAGTGGCAACACGCGGTGGCGCTGGATCCTTCCGAGGCGATCGACGTGTCTGGCTACCCGCTGCACATGCCCTACGACTGCAGCCCGAGCGAGCCACCGCTGCAGGTGGACCGGCTGCGCGGCAAACCGCTGCGGCAATTGCTGGGCAATGCCGTCCCGCCAGCCAGCGCCGAGCGCGATGCATTCCTGCACGCGCTGAAGACGCAGCGCCCTGCCGTGCAGAACACCACGCTGTGGCAACGCCTGCTGACGCGCGCTCAGCGCACCTTGAGCCGCGAGCACGCACCGGCATCGAACGGATCCGCAGCGTCTGGCGCCGGCACCGCCACCGGGCAGAACACAACCGTGCCGGCACGCCGTGGCGCTGCATCGGTATCGGCCTGGCGCACGCGGCTGGCCCGCGCACTGGTTGCCTCACGGATGGCCAGCCTGGTCGGACGTCATCAGGGCGCCTACATGCGCCGGATGCTGCGCCAGTTCGAAAACGGCGATCTGGACGAAGCCTTGCGCAACGCGCTGCCGCTAGATGGCCTGGGCGAATCCTTGGGGCAGGCGTTCGGGGTGCCACAGCGGCGCAGCGACCTGAGTCTGTCGCGCACGCGCGGCGCCGGCACCAGCATCGGCCTGGGCGAAGAGCTGCAGGCGCATCTGCGCGCGACCTATCGCAGCGCCTTCGCGCGGCTGGACCGCGAGGGCCAGATCGATCGTGCGGTGTTCGTGCTGGCCGAATTGCTCAATGCGCGCCAGGAAGCGCTCGACTATCTGGTCAAGCACGCCCGTTACAAACAGGCCGCGGAGCTGGCGCTAGGCTGGGACATGTCGGCGGCGATGATCATCCGGCTGCTGATGCTGGCCGGCGACCACGCGCGTGCGGTACAGGTCGCGCGCCGCGATGGCGCCTTTGCCGCCGCAATCCAGCTGCTGCACGGCACCGACCGCGCACTGGCCGACGCGTTGCGGCTGGACTGGGGCCAGGCGCTGGTGCAGGCCGGCGACTGGCTGGCCGCCGTGGACGCGGTGTGGCCGTTGCACAACGCGCGCCACCAGGCCGCGCAGTGGCTGCTGGCTGCAGAACAGGCCGGCAGCACGCTGCACGCACGCGCGCTGGTCAAGCGCGCGCAGCTGTTGCAGGACACGCTGGAACACTACGCAGACCGCATCGCCGCGCTTGCAGACCCCACTGCCGATCCCGCACCGCGCAGCGACCTGGCAGCCGCGCTGCTGGTGGATGCTGCCCCCAACCGCTCGCTGCAACAGCTGGCGCGGCAGCTGTTGCCGGCGATTGCCGCCGATCATGCGTTCGCCCGCAACAGCCTGTCCGTCGGCGATCTGACCACGCTGCTGAAACTGGCCAAGGACCCCCTGCTCAGCGCCGATATTCCAGCCTTCAAACCACACGTCGCGGCCAGCCAATCCAGGCTTTGGGATGGCGCCCCCCCGCTACGACTGCAGGCACCGCAGGCCGGCCTGGCGGCCATCCACGATGTAGCTGCACTCCCGGGTCGCCGCTATCTGCTGGCCTTGGGCGAAGCTGGCGCGGCGGTGGTGGACGCGCACGGGCGCCTGCTGCGGCGCTACCCGGCGCCTGCCTTTGGCGTGGTCATCGCCGACAGCGGGCAGGTCGCCCTGGCAATCGCACCCCGTGAGCGCGTGTCCACCGTGCATCGGCTGGATTTGATCACCCATGCGGTGCGCGACCTTGGCCAGCTCGCACTGCAGTACGCCGCGCCCAGCTACAGCGGAATCGGCTGGAGCATCGTGGTCGACAACCGGCTGCTGGTGGTCGATACCGACAAGGATCTGCACAGCGTGCTGTGGCATGTCGGCGACCTGCCCGGCCCGGTGATTGCGGCGGGATTCTTCAGCGATTGCGAGGTGTATCTGGTGCAAGCCGGCGAGCACCTGGAGGACTGGACCTACAGCCTGCCCGCGCGACGCCTCAAAGCGCGCGATCCCCTGCGCGTGGACCCGCAAGCGCCGGTGCTCGCGCATCGGCTCGGCAGCGCACAGCAAACGGAGGTGCGCACCGATCCCAATGGCGACAGTTACCTGCACTACCAGCACATCGGCAGCGCCCGTCAGTGCCGATTGAACGAACACAGTGCCGCATTCGGCGCGCCGGATGGATCGAGCGTGGTGGCGCTTGAAGCGGGATTCCTGGTTGGCCTGCATTGGCCGCACGGCTCGCGCTATCTGGTGGTGCGCCACCATGACGGTGGCATCGTTGCGTCGCTGGACTGGCCTGCGGGCAGCACGGTCAAGGTGCGCGAGCAGTCCGGCCATCTGCTGTTCCATGACGCGCACGGCCGCTTGCTGGATCTGCAGACCGACCGCTCGCTGACCCACGCCATGTCCTTCCTCGGCTAGGGAAGGTCCGAACAACGCGCGGCATGACGGGGGAACCTGGGATGTCGCTCAAACACGGCGGCCTTCCCTGCTGAACATCAAGCGCTTGCGCGTAGCGAAGATGGCCAGCGGTGTCGATCGAAACCACACGGACGCGTTGTTCGGCGCCTGCCATGGCGTGTGAGAACCACACGCCATGGCAGGCGCGACGCCACAACGCCATGCGGATGCATCCCTTGAGGGACGCTTAGAGCAGCTAACAAAACTACTGTGCAGCCGCCAGGCGGGCGCGGCCGGTGCTCGGAATCCTCATGTACCACCCGTACACTCCGGTTCCTCCGCGCCGTCCACACCCACCTGACGACTGCTCGCTACGTTTTGTTAGCCGCTCTTAGCCCCGACGTGATCGGTGCGCGCTCCGCTCAGGTCGGCGTATCCACCTCGTCCCAGTCCGCATCTTCGAAGTGCAGCAGCCAGTTGAGCGCGTAATGGCGCTCGTACACCACGCCGGGCACGATGCCGGCCGGCGGTGCCTGCTGGGTGTGACCGGCCTGACGCACGGCCCAGTGCAGGCGCAGATGCAGGTCCAATGCATCCAGCAATTCGGGCAGCGGCCGCAGCGTGAGCGCAGGCGCCTGCGCATGCTCCAGCGCGCGCTGCGCGGCCAGCGGCACGTCGCACAGGGCGGTCGGCTGCGACAAGCTGTCGGCCAGGCCCAGCGCCCACTGCAACACGGCCAGGCTTTCGTAACGCCAGCCAAAATTGGCCAGCATCTGTGCTTCTGGGTGCGCCTCGGCGAAGAAAGCGTGCTCCTGCGGCGACAGCGCAGCCGTCACGCCGGGCAAGCGCGTCTCCACCTCCTCCAACGCCGGTGGTGCATCGCCGGCGGCCAGCATCTCCGCACGCAAGGCCACCGCAAACAACGCCAGCATCCGTTGCGTCACCGCCGTCGCCTCGCGCACCCGCGCTTCGCCCCCGCCGGCCACCGGCGGCAAGCTCGGCGGTACGCGGATGCCCTGTGCGCTCAGCTGCGCCAGATGATGCGCTCGCCGCTCGAGCGCGTCCGGCGGGTACGGCACCTGCGCTTTGTCATCGAGCGCCGGCTCGCCCTGGCTGATCAGCACCCGCCCCTGCGGGTCGCGCACGCTGCCGTCGGCCAGAAAACACACCGCATTGGCCTGCTCGGCCCACTGCGCCAGATCGCCAAACGCGCTGTCGTCGACCTGGAAGCTGAAGTGCTGCCGCACCCGCTGCACATGCCGCATCAGGTGATACCGCGACTGGGTCATTTGCCCGTCGCCCGCCTGATTCACGTAGCCGACAAAGCCATGCAGATGGTTGGCCAGTTCCGGGTCGGCATGGTCGCGATGCTGCACAGCGTCGTGGGGCAGAAAGTCCGGCCAGCGCGGTTCGCGCAAGGTGGAATAGGCATTGACCAGCAGCGGCATACGGGTGTCCTTATGCAGTCGGAGGCAGGCCGGCAGGGTGCCGCACACCTGGGGTGCTGTCCATGTCGGTGGAGGCGAGGTCGATCGTGTAATACGCCAGCGCGTCGGTGCCGGGACTCAACACCCGCAGGCCTTCGCGGTGCAGCCCCAGCGCTTCCAGCGCGCGAATGGAAGCGGCGTTGTCCGGCGACACGATCGCGCACAGCTGGGTCAGCCCCAGCCCATCGCGTGCGTAATCCAGCACCGCACGCCCGGCTTCGCGCACATAGCCCTTGCCGCGATAGGCCGGCAACAGTGCAAAGCCGAGATGCGGCACCGGCAAGGTGTCGCGGCACAACAAACCCAACGTCCCCATGAAGGTGGACCCGTCACGCGTCTCCAGCGCCCAATGCGCAAACCCGTACATGTCGTGATGCGCCTGCGCCCACTCGCGCAGATGCGCGCTCGCCTGCTCGCGGGTACGGATGCCGCGGTCGTTGATGCCGGCGATAAAGCCGGGGTCGTTGACCAGCGTCAATATCGCATCGGCATCGCGCTCGGGATCGAGCGTGCGCAAGCGCAAGCGCGGGGTTTCGATCACGACAGTCACGGCGCACTCCTGCAGCGGGGAAAACCAGACTGCCGTGCGGGTGTGCCGCTGGCAAGCCTCAGCGCGCGCTACAGCCAGGTGGGACCGGCAATCATCCAGCAGACGATCCGCGCCGTGCATGCACGCGCCGCCAGCCTGGCACGTCGAAGTCGATGTCGATGTCGATGTCGATGTCGACATCAATGTCGACGGTCACAATCCATTCCGCGCGCAGCAAACGCCAGGCTTTCGACAACTGGTCACTGCCGCGCCGCGATGCAATGCGGCAGTGTGCGGATCCGTACAGCAGCCACTCTCACGCGTATTGAAGCGCATGACACGCCTGGAACGGTCGGCACACCGCCGCCAATACGCTGGCGCGTGCCAGACCGAGGTGCCAAACGCTAACCACGCACCGGCCGCGCCCACCCGACGACGAGCGCGGTGGCTTGATCAGCCGCGGCTAATCGAACAACGCCTGGATCGCTGCCAGCCCGGCGCTGGCGCGCTCTTTTTTGCGCTCGGCATCGGCCACCGGGTCGGCACCATCGCGCTGCAGTTCTTCGGCAGGAATCTCATCGAAGAACCGGCTCGGCTTGAGCCGCACATGCTCGCCAAACTTGCGCGTCAGCTTGCTGTGACTCATCCACAGCTGCTCCTTGGCGCGGGTGATGCCCACATACAGCAGCCGGCGCTCTTCCTGCAGATTGCCTTCTTCCAGGCTCACTTCGTGCGGCAGCACACCGTCTTCGCAGCCGACGATAAACACATAGCGGAATTCCAGACCCTTGGACGCATGCATGGTCATCATGCGCACCTGGTTGCCGCCGTCGTCCTTGTCGTTGCGCGACAACAGCGCCAGCTGCGCGGCCAGATCGCTGGCGCTCGCGCCACGTGGGCCGCCTTCGAACCACTCGGCCAACTCGTCCAGGTTGCGCTTGCGGCGTTGGAAGCCGGTTTCGTCCTTGGATTGATTGCGCAGGTCGTTGAGCAGGCCAGATTTGTCGGCCAGCGTACGCACCAATTCGCCGGCCGGCATGGTCGCCGAGTGCTCGCGCATGTCGCGCAGAATATCGGTAAAGGCACTCAGGCCATTGGCCGCGCGCGGCGGCAGGTGCTGCAATGCGCCCATCGATTCGGCTGCGCGCGACATCGGCACCGACTTCGCACTGGCCAGCTCGGCCAACCGCGCCAGCGAGGTCGCCCCCACTTCGCGCTTGGGCGATTGCACCGCGCGCAAAAACGCCGCGTCATCCTCGGGGTTGACGATCAGGCGCAGCCAGGACAGCACGTCCTTGACCTCCTGCCGCTCCAGAAACGCGGTGCCGCCGGTGAGGTGATACGGCACCCGCAGCAGCTGCATGGCTTTTTCCAGCGGCCGCGACTGAAAATTACCGCGAAACAGAATGCAGAAATCGCTCCACGGCACCTGCTTGGCGGTGCCCAGAAACGAAATTTCGGCCGCGACCTTTTCGGCCTCGTGCTCGCTGTCGCGGCATTCCCACACGCGGATACGTTCGCCGTCGGCCTGGTCGCTCCACAGCGTCTTCAAATGCTCGTGCGGGTTGTGCGCGATCAGCGCATTGGCCGCGCGCAACACGCGATTGGAGCAGCGATAATTCTGCTCCAGCTTGATGATTTCCAGCGCCGGGTAATCGCGCCCCATCTGCTGCAGGTTTTCCGGATTGGCGCCGCGCCAGGCGTAGATGCTCTGGTCATCGTCGCCCACGCAGGTGAAGTTGCCGCGCGGCCCGGCCAGCATCTTCAACAGCCGGTACTGGGCATCGTTGGTGTCCTGGCACTCGTCCACCAGCAGGTAGCCGATGCGCTCGCGCCAGCCCATCACGATCTCTTCGTTGGCTTCCAGGATCTGCACCGGCAGGCGGATCAGATCGTCGAAGTCCACCGCATTGAAGGTGGTCAGTCGCGCTTGGTAGCGCTCGTACAGGCTGGCGGCTTCCTTCTCGCGGTTGCTGCGCGCAGCGGCCATCGCCTGTTCCGGCGACAAGCCGGCATTCTTGGCGCGCGAGATCAGGTTCTTGGCATCTTCGATCGCATCGGGCTTGGCGCCATGCATCAGGTCCTTGATCTGCGCGGCGGCATCGTCGGAATCGAAGATCGAAAAACCGCGCTTCAAACCGGCCGCGGCGTGCTCGATCTGCAGGAACTTCAGCCCCAGCGCATGGAAGGTGCAGATGGTCAGGCCATCGGCGCCATCGCCGCGAATGCGCTTGGCCACACGCTCGCGCATTTCCTTGGCCGACTTGTTGGTGAAGGTGATCGCGGCGATGCGCTTGGCCGGATAGCGGCCGATCGCGATCAGATGCGCGATCTTTTCCACGATCACGCGCGTCTTGCCGCTGCCGGCACCGGCCAGCACCAACAAGGGACCTTCGCAGTGCAGCACCGCGGCGCTTTGCGGGGGATTGAGACCGTGCATAGAGGCTTCCGACAGAGCGCGCCATTGTACCGGGGCGGCCCCGGGCTGGCCGGCGCGATGGATTCAGGTCGGCAGGGGAATGGTTCTGTCGCACAAGGTCTGCAGATACGGCGGCACGGCATCAGCGCCCGCCCGCGTTGGCCCGCGCGGCAGCACTCACCAATAGCGCGCGCTGCATGCAGCCGCCCGGCCCGGTAAAATCGCCCGATGGCCAAGCTCTATTTCTATTATTCGGCGATGAATGCCGGCAAGACCACCACCTTGCTGCAGTCGGCGCACAACTACCGCGAACGCGGCATGCGCACGCTGATCCTGACGCCCAAACTCGACCACCGCGCCGGCAGCGGCGTGGTCGCATCGCGGATTGGCTTGCGCGCAGACGGGCGCGCGTTCGATCGCGACACCGAACTGCAGCAACTGGTCGAACGCGACATCGCCACCCAGGGCGCCCTGCATTGCGTGCTGGTCGATGAGGCGCAGTTCCTCAGCCGTGCACAGGTCTGGCAGTTGAGCGAGGTGGTCGACCGGCTGCGCATCCCGGTGCTGTGCTATGGCCTGCGGACGGATTTTCGCGGCGAGCTGTTCGAAGGCAGCCAGTTCCTGCTGGCCTGGGCCGACGAGCTGGAGGAGATCAAGACCATCTGCCACAGCGGCAGCAAGGCCACCATGACCGTGCGCGTGGACGCACAGGGGCATGCGGTGCAGGACGGCCCGCAAGTGGAGATCGGCGGCAACGAGCGCTACGTGTCGGTCAGCCGCCCCGAGTTCAAGAAGATCATGCGCGGCGAAGGTCGCATCGACCCACTGCAGATCGCCTTGCCGCTGCCGTCTGCCGACGCCTGAGTAACCGGCATCCTGCCGACTGGCGACACCGCAGCGTCGGTCCGTCCGGCCTGCGCCGGGTAGTGTCCGCCCATTCCGCCACCTGCCGCATGGCGACGCCGTAAGCGGTAGATGGCGGTGTGGCACGAACACACGAATCACCCGTCGCCTTGGTCAGCGCAGCGGAGTCACAGCGCCGTTGGGCAGCTGCGGTAGCGCCGCCACCATCCGTGGCCGCATCCCTGATCGCCAGCGCGCATTGGCGTCCAGCTATACGCTGCGAACGCATGGCTAAACCTATGCAGGCATGCATTCGCAGCGGCATCGCCGGCACCGGCCGACAAGGCGTATCGTTGGCATCGATTGCAGTGGCTTGGCACGTCACCAGGCCCAACTGCAGTCCTGTAAACTGGCGATCATCCACTTGTCGGGAGGCACACATGGGTACGCTTCCTCCCGAGTTACGCGCCGATATCGCGCGTGTTGGCCGGCTATCGTCGGTCCCCGATGTGCTGAACATCCTCACCCGCCTCACCGGCATGGGCTTTGCCGCCGTCGCGCGGGTGACCGAGGCGCGCTGGATCACCTGCCAGGTGCGCGACGAGTTGTCCTTCGGTCTGATGCCGGGCGACGAGCTGCCGCTGGCCACCACCTTCTGCGATAGCGTGCGGGTGAAGGGCAACGCGGTGTGGTTCGGGCATGCCTCCGACGACCCGGTCTATCGCGACCACCCATCGCCGCGGTTGTATGGCTTCGAAAGCTACGTCTCGGTGCCGATCCGTTTCGACGATGGCAGCGTGTTCGGCACCTTGTGCGCGCTGGACCCGTTACCGCGGGTCATGGACCAGCAGTTGGTGGAGAAGGTCGAGCTGCTCGCGCAGTTGCTGGCCGCGCAGATCCAGGCCGAACAGCGCGCCGAAGAGAGCGCGCAGGAATCGCGGCGCGCACGCAGCGAACTGGGCCGCGCCGGTGCCTCGGCGCGGTTGCGCGAAGAGTTCATCGGCATCCTCGGGCACGACCTGCGTAATCCGCTGCAGTCCATGCATGCGGTGGTGGACATGCTCGCCATCGACCCGCTCAACCAGCGCCAGGGCGGCGCCATCCGCTGCCTGCAGCGCAGCCTGCAGCGCATGGAAGAACTGATCGATTTCGCCTCCGATTTCGCGCGCGGCATCGAGCGCGACTGGCTGCAGCTGGATTACGGCAGCGGCAGCGACCTGCTCGATGCGCTGTCGCAGGTCGTCGACGAAACCCGCGCCGCCTATCCCAACCAGGTGCTGTCCACGCACGTGGCCATCGACGAACCCGTGCATGGCGATGCGGTGCGTCTGGCGCAGATGTTCGGCAGCATGATGATCAATGCGGTGGTGCAGGGGCAGCAGAGTTCGCTGATCAAGGCGGTAGCGGTCACCGAACAGGGCCGCCTGCGCATCGAGGTTTGCAATCTGGATGGCATCGACCCACGCCGGCTGGATGTGCTGCACGCCTCCACCCACGTGCACACCGCCGGCCGCCCCGTGCCGGAAGTGGATCTGGGCCTGCACATGGCCGCGCAGATCGCACAGGCGCATCAGGGCGAGCTGCGTATCACCAGCGGCAAGGACGGCACCTGCTTCCGCGTGGAGCTGGCCTGCGCACGACCACGTGCGCGCATGCACCTGGTCAGCGGCACCACCTCGGCCTGAGTGCTTAAACCCGGCGATACCGCCCCACCGCGGCGATCGCGTCCTGCAGCAGTGCGGTTGCGCTCCGGAAGCGCGTCCACGCATAGGCGCTTTTGGAGGCACACACGTTCTCGTGCGGCGATCACTCCAGGACGCGGCGTGCGTGGGTGCATTGGCAGACGCAGCATGCTCGAAATCGCATGCCGGTGATTGGCGTCATCCCAGCCTGATCGGCGCGCTGTGCAACGGTGCATCGCCGGATGCCGAAATCGCATGTCAGTCGCTGGGGTCAGCACAGGCCTGATCAGCGAGATGTACGGGAGGCGCAGGCATTGTTCGCCTCCGCCGCACAGCACGTAAAGACGCGACGTGCATGGGTGCATTGGCGGACACGGCATGCCCGAAATCGCACGTCGGTCGCTGATGTCAGCCAGGCCTGATCGGCGAGATGTGCGGCAGGCGCAGGCATTGCTTGCCTCCGCCGCACAACAAGTACGCATGGCTGGGAGAGCGGCGGTCTGCCGTCGTTGCGATCGACTTACGCATGTCGGCGATCTACCCACCGCGCCGAGATCACCGCAGCATCCTCGCTTCTAGCTTCGATCGCACGGAGCGCCCTACAAAGACGTCGCGCTGCAGACGAAACCGCGCGATGCGCACCCGTGCGCACCGCCACACACTCAATAGATCTTGCGCTCGCTCACCGGCGGCGGCGTCCATTGATAGAGCCAGGTTTCGGTCAGCGGCTTGCCGTTGGCGCGCAGGTACAGGCGGATATCGATCTGCTGCATGCTGTCATCCGGCGGCACCAGGTCGAACATGGCCCGATAGCCCTTGAGCTCATGCAACGGCCGCGCCGAGACAATCTCCGTGGTGCCGCGCGACACCTGGATCACCGCTTCAACCTTGGTCTTGGCATCCTTCACCAACCCAGGCAAATCGCCGCCGGCAAAGTCCACCGCAAAGCGCCATGAAAAATGGCTGCGCTTCTGCCCGACGATGCCACCCAATCCGGTGCGGGTGGCCACGCAATGCGCCAAATGCGAACTGGCCGGCGGTTGGGCGCCCCAATACAACCGGTAGCCCATCAACAGCTCCTGTCCCGGCTGCGGCTTGGCCTGCGGGTTCCAGAACGCCACGATGTTGTCGAAGGTCTCGTCCACGGTCGGGATCTCGACCAACTGCACCGAGCCCTTGCCCCAACCGCTCTTGGGCTCCACCCACAGGCACGGGCGCTTTTCGTAGAACACGCCGTCGTCCTGGTAATGGTCGAAATTGCGGTCGCGCTGCAACAGCCCGAACCCACGTGGGTTCTCATCGACAAACATGTTGAAGCGCAGATGCGGCGGGTTGCACAGCGGCCGCCAGATCCATTCGCCACCACCTGTCCACATCGCCAGACCATCGGTATCGTGGATCTCCGGGCGCCAGTCCCAATCCATCCGGCTGTCGTTTTCGCCGACCTGGTACATGCTGGTGCACGGGCCGATGCCGAGCCGTTCGATAGCCTTGCGCGGGTACAGCGCGCTGTCGATATCCATCACCAGCACGTCGCCATTGGTGATGGCAAAGCGGTAGGCGCCGGCGACACTGGGCGAGTCCAGCAGGCCGTAGACCACCACGGTGTCGGAGTCGTCGGCCGGCTGCTCCAGGTAGTAGGCGATGAAGTCCGGAAACTCTTCCGGTCCACCGGTGCCGGTATCGATCGCCAGCCCGCGCGCAGACTGCCCGTACTGGCCTTCCTTGCCCACCGCACGGAAATAGCTCGCGCCCAGAAACGCCGAAAAGTCGCGATCGGTGTCCTTGCGCGTGTTGAGCCGGAAGCCGGCAAAGCCCAGATCCTTCGGCAACTGCTTGCCGCCTAGCCCGCTGCTGCCGTAATCGAACGCAGCCGGGTCGTAGGCCAACTGCTGGGCCTTGCCATCGACGATATCGTAGATGTGCACGGGGGTATGGAAGTACAGCCCCAGGTGGAAGAACTTCGCCTGAAACTTGCCGTTGCCGTCGGCCCACAACGCATGGTCCTGCCGATAGCGGATCGACTGATACTGATCCCAGTTCAACGCTTCCAGCGGCCCCGGCAGCACCTGCTTGTGGCTTTTGTACGGCGCCTTGGCCAGCGCACGCGCCTGCCCCTTGAGCCACGCATAGTCGAACGGTTGCGGCTGCCCGAGCCGACGCAGCCCCACAGCCTTGGCAGCCAACGCCCACTGCGGCAATGCCGGTAAACCGAGCGCGGCCAAGGCGACAGCGGCATTCTTCAGGAAGTGGCGTCGTTGCATGCGCATCGATCTGATCGGGAATTGGGCGACATCATAGCCACAAGCCCGGCGTGGACGCGCGTGCGTGCGTCAAGGCGCCGCAGCTGCGGCGTCGCACGCATTGTCCAAAGCCAGCTCTGTCGCCTTGCTGCACAGGAAGCGCCGCTGCGCCTGCACATCGTCCGGCCCGCTGTACTGCAGCAACGTCCACTGCTCCTGCGCCTGCATCTGCGCACCTGGCGCAAGCTGGCGATACGGTGCATGCACCTCCATTTCCAGCAAGCCCTGCTCGGGATGCAGGGGCGGGGCATCCAGGTACAGCTCCACCTGTCCTTGTTCCGGATGGATCGCGGCCAACGGCTGATGCACGAAGCGGATCACCAGCACCTGCGCGCCGGCAAAGCCGGCCATCCAGCCCGCCGATGGTTGTAGTAACACCTTGCCGCGCTGGACCATGCCGTCATCGCGTACGTCGGCACGCAACGCCAGAACGCCCGCATGGTGACCGAACACGGGCGGCACCGTGCCTGGCTCGCTCTGCGGTTGCACCCGAATATCGCCGGCATTGGCCACCGGCACAAAGACCCGCGTACTCGCCGCAACGCGGGTGTTGAACCACAGATCCCAAGCGATTGCATCCTTGCGGATATTGCGCGCCGTGGCGTGCACGTCTACCGTGTCGGCGCGCGCTGTAGACAGGGCGATGCGCTTGCTCAGTTGCACGCCTGTCACCGGGCTGGGCACGCCCTGCAGGGTCACCTCGGTCGGTCCACGTACCAGGGCCTGCGTACTGGCCAACGAGAGATACGGATCCGGCGGCCACACCGCGGCGGCGGCCTTGCGCTCAAGGTTGACCTGCTGATGCAACCACCACTGACTCTGCGGCCCCACCCACACATCGTGACCGAGATACGGAACATCGCCTGCGCCGGCAGACACCGTAGGCGCAGGCTGGCGATCCACTGCTGCTCCGATCTTCAACACACTAGGGTGTCCGCGCAGGCTGAAGGACAGCACACGGCCACCAAATGCCGGCGTGACGCTCAGCTCCACTGCATCGTTGTGCAACTGGATACGTTCTACTGGCGCGAGGCCAGCTTTCGCGGACTCATCCGCATGCGCCTTGCAAGGAAGCAATAGCGCCAGTGCACCGCCAGCCACCAAGGGAATGAAAAGAGGCGGTGACATGGGCATAACGCAGTTCCAAATGCAGGACGTATCGATTGTGGCGCGGTGCACGTGTGGAAACTAGCCGTTTGCATCTTGTTACTGCGAAGGTGGAGCCATTGATCGCCCGGCCGGCTGCCTATCCGCTGAGGCTGCACATCGATCGTGAAGATCGATCTGATCCGGGAGGCAGCAGGAACTGCTTAAAAGGTGCTGCCATACCTCAACGCTGGCAATTGCTGCACCACACCGTCGCGCGTTGTCCAATCGTTGCGTGTTTCAAGGCCCGCCCGCACTGTTTGCAGGGCTCACCCTCGCGGCCGTAGACCGTCAGTTCCTGCTCGAAATAGCCAGGTGCCCCGTCCGGGCTGATGAAGTCGCGCAATGTCGTGCCGCCGCGCTGGATCGCGTATCCCAGAATATCCTTCACCGCAGTAGCCAGATGCCGGTATCGATCAAGCGACACCTTTCCAGCCTCGCGCAAGGGGCTGATTCCCGCACGATGCAGGCTCTCAGCGGCATAGATATTTCCTACGCCGACAACCACTGCTTGATCCATCAGAAAGGTTTTGACTGCAGCGCGACGACCGCGCGATAGCGCATAGAGATAATCGCCAGTAAATGCCTCAGATAATGGCTCCGGACCTAGCGCAGCGAGCAGCTCATGCACCTGCGTGTCGGATTGCCACAGCAGGCAACCAAACCGACGTGGGTCGTTGAAGCGCAGCACACGACCGTTCTGCAGGCTGATATCCACATGATCATGTGCGCGCGGCAGCGTGTCACCAGGCAATACACGCAAGCTCCCGGACATGCCCAGATGCAGCAACGCACTCCCGCCGGCATCGGTATCCATCAATAGATACTTGGCACGTCGACGGACGTGCGTGATGGTAGCTCCAGGAAGCAAGCGCTCGATCTGCTCGGCAATGGGCCAACGCAGATCCGGCCGACGCAGGATCACCCCATGGATGCGCTGCCCGACCAGATGCGGCGCTAGGCCGCGCACCGTAGTTTCGACTTCAGGCAATTCTGGCATCAGCGCATCCAGCAACAGCCGGTCACGCACCGGCACGGCACGATATGGAGGTCGGCATGCAGAAAAGCAATCGAGCGGCAATCAGTAAGCCACCAGATAGCGGTCTCCAGGAGCACAGGCGAGG